>DASRSI010000011.1:0-162055 GCA_035695445.1 Candidatus Cybelea sp.
GTGGCGCCTAGGCTTAGGATTCTGTGTAGTAAACGGTGTAGCGAAAACACCGTCACCCCGCAAACCCGCGTAAAATAAGGCGAGAATCACTAAGTGGAGGGAGCATTTTGACTTGGCGAGAGCGTGTAGGAGGTTCTCCTAGCGTCCCCGCCACTACCCTCTGAGCTCCAAATATCCTTGCTGGTACTGGCAATTTTGCGTATAGGGCTGCGAAGGCCAAATAAATCGTAGGCCACTCTTGGCCGATTCTGTGTAGTGAACGGTGTAGTGAGCCCCAACCTGTCGCGCCCACTTCGTAGGCCCGATGGCGACGCCCGCCGGGAAATAAATCCCTTCGCGTAAGGCGTCATCCTCGAGTAGCACGCCCGCATCGAGTGCCGCCTGCGGGAAGGTCGAGTCAACCCAGTACTACATCGCTCCGCGCTCCTCGGGATCGCCGGTGCTTGCATAGATGACGTGATCGGGCGTCGTAGTCCGGATGGGTGCGGGCAGCCGAGAGCGTACGGCGACGAATCGCAGAGCGGGCAGATCTCGAGTTCGCCGACGGCGGGAGTTCATGTGGAAGAGATGGCCGTCCATTCAAGTTCCCGTTCGATCGCCGCGCGATAGGGGGTCCGTATCTGCGGCGGCGTCTTACGGACATATTCGCGCGCCAGGCTCAGTGTAGGCTCGGCCAGGTTCCGAAGATACGATACGATCTCGTTAGCGCTCGCGAGGCTCTGTGACGAATCGAATTTCGGAGGCAGTGCCGTCCAGACCACGCCGACGATGCCTTTCGACGTCGCCCACGATCCGATAAGATCGCTATGCTCGAAGCATCCTCCCTCCGATGGCCAGTAGCCGATTGATCCCTCACCGCATTTCTCACGAGCTGCAAGATTTCGGCGCGCTTCCTCCGCACTAGTCACCTGCATCACCGACCAGAGCAGCTGAGCTGCAGGCCCTTCGGTCAGCAGCACCAGCGTAATGCGGCCATCGGACGACTTGCGCGCGAATTCGACAGGCAAAGCAGGGCCATCCTCATACCATTCCACAGGCTGGCGCAGCGCAAGTTGGCATGGCTTCCAAATAAGAGAACCCCAACCCAGACATACGATCAGTGGGCCTCCCCTGCCTGCAGAGCGTTCAGCAGCTGTCGTCATATGTAGAATTTGAAAGGTAATCGTGGTTCGCTGTCTTGCGGTGCTGCTCCGAGAACGTCACCCACCGCGTCCGCAAACTTGATCGTCACGGGCAGGTGATCGTGGTGTACGCAGGAGTTGAAGTTGATCTTCGTCAGCCCCATGATGTCCTTCAGCACGGTCTCGATTGGACACATCCCTCTTACCACGCGTACGTAGATCGGATTGGGTGTCTCCGGCCCCATGTATGTGTCGAGCCGTGGAGTATAACCGGTCGTCCAAAGGTACGCACCGTGGGCAGCTACATTCAGCACGGTCCCCCGAATCACGGGATAGTTTCCGCTCCTGAACAACTTCGTGTCGAACGTCTGCCGAATCTGGACTCCTACGAGGTTCGTTCCGTCGGATGCCCCCTCCCGGAAGCCATCCCATTCTTCGTTCCTGAACGACGCCTTAGCATGGATGAAGAGTTCCTTGGGCGCTGCTTTGTATTCGCGCACGTACTCGCCGACAACCATGCTGATCAACTCGCAAGCTGCCTCACGGCTTAGGTGGTACTGCTTAGTATCGGCATTGAACCAGGGGCCGAGCGCACCTCGAAAGACGACCCCTTCTCCATCAGCGAGGAACATTTGCGCGGCACAGCACGCATATCGTTGATCGATCGTCAGCTCGATCCGTTTGTAGACGAGTCCCACATAACAGACTCCGGGTCGGACATTTGCCAGTTGCCAAGGGCGTCCACCGGCCTTGTAGTATGTACCGGTCCCGAGATTCCAAGCCACGGTGGCGGGGGCTTCGAGGCGACGCAACGGCAAGCCGTTGTCGCGTTTGAACTCGTCTGGCGTCAACGTCGTCTCGCGGAGGATCTGCGTTACGATTTTGTCGCGAAGCAATCTGGCTTTGAGCTGGCGGCGAAAGTTTGGAGCGTACTTATAGACCTCAGCCTCACGCTCCTCATCTCCGAATAGCGTTGGTTCAACCTCGAGGCGGCGAGCCTGTCTCTTCGTCACAGTTACGGACCCTTGAACGCGGTCGATTTTCCTTACAGTCGAGAGCGGGCGACCCAAATGATATACGAAGTCCGGAATAACCACGAACCAAACGTCCGGCGGATTCTCCAAGCGATTGTTCGCAGCGACGAGCGGCGACACGAAGAGATCAACGGCCTTCCGGACAGCTTCGTGGCGATTCTCGATATGGAGCACCCGATCGAGTTCCTTCGAATCGACGTCGTCGATTACGATGGATGCCATTGCTGGCCAGGCAGCACCGAACGCCTCTTCGAAGCCGGGAAATGCGACATGTTGCGGTTCGACCAACCGCGATGCCCTTCCGCGCGGTGGCACATCGATGAAGCCGCGTATCTGAGACGACCAGATGTGGAATCGCCTCACCGCTTCGGCCGTGCCGATCACGCCGTAGTTTATTGAGCGAAGGGTTGCAGTATCGCCCACCGGACCGTAGAGGAACAGTCCGTCGCGCGGGTACACAAGCTGCTGTCCCATCGCGAACTCCAGAAGAGGCTCGGGCAAATAGGACACATGAGTCGCGAAGTGGCTCCTATTCATCTGCTTCCTCTACGATCTCGTCGTAATCCTCATCATCCCAATCGGCGTCGAGATCGTCATCGGGTCCGACCTCCGCGGCGTCGGCTTCTCTCGGAATGCTCACCGGTGATCGGAAGCTCAACGGCGGCAACCGCAGAACGACTCCGCGATCCGTTCCCATGTCGAGCGACAGTTCGCTGCCACCGTTGGACAGCCACCACAGATACGCGTACATCATGTCCCGCCAACGCGGATTGCGCCATGTTTTCGCAAAGGATTTCCGGAGGCGCTGCATACGGCGAGGATCCGCAAATGGCGTCTTGCCGCCCTCGGTAAAAATGAGTCGTTCTATTACCTTGACATGCCAGAACGGATGACTGCTCGGTACGAAAGATGCGCCGATATGCCAATGGAAGCCCCGCTTGTTGGACTTCCCTTGCATCAAGCGTTTACCGGCGGCTCCCCGCCAGCGAAATACGATCTTGCTCGTAGGAGCAACGTCTAGATTGGCCCACCATGCGTTCCTCCCGGCCGAGAGTGCATACGCGGATAGGCCGCGCGAGATGCAAAATCGCTCGATGCCCTGCCGCGCTAGATCGGCGAACGCATTCTCTGCGTCTCGTCGCTCGATGCCTTCGCTTGGCCAACCGTCATCAAGAAACTGATCGACTCGTCGTCGCGCGATGCTTTCGCCGCGGAGCGTTTTGCCGAAATGGGTTCGCACGGCATCGGGATCGGCAAAGGACAGGAAGCCGTCGCGGTGCGGCACCGCGGGCCATGGACCTTCCCTCGTCGACGATAGCGATCGCGGTGAGCCGACGCCATGTAGGCGAACTAGACGTATTTCGGGTGGCATGCGGGAGATTTCGAGCCAATTCGATGCCAAACGCTCCGACCGTCCGACGACGCTCTTCGCGTTGGCCAGTTGAATAGAGCGCCAGACGGCGCCGGAATCCCCCGAAGCGCGCGGTACGCCGTACGATTCCAGCGTTTTCGTGAGGTCAGAAAGACCGAGCGCCCAACCGGGCTCGAAGTCGATGTATTGAGCGTGAACGATGAGGAACGGAGCGCGGAAGTCCCTCAGGCGAAGCGGTATGATGAACTCCGTATCGCCGATTTCCTTGCCCACATCATGTGCGACCTGAATCTCGTTGCGAACGCCCTGCTTCTGGGCGCCGGCATGGGTGCCTACGAAGAGAACCTTGAGAGACAGGTCGCGTAGCGCCTTCTCGAGTTTACGCTGCCAGTCGTCGCCGCCTCGTAAGCGCATGACGTCAGCCCATACCTCGTAGCCCAGCGACGACAGCTTCGCTGCGAGCCAAAGGGTGAACGCATTATCTTCTGGATTGGCATGGCTTATGAAGATCGCTTTGCGATGGTCGACGGCCGTAGTGTCCTCCCCGCGAACGCGGCGCGATGGGCGGCCGATACTCGATGTCCCCGCCGCTGGGTTATGATTGGCGCTTCGGAATCCTGACCATCCAATAGGCCACTCCGTCAAGGAGTCCATGCGGCCGGCTGGCGGTTGACTCCGGCGTAAGAAAGGGCCCCGCCGTTCTCCGAAGTTGCGGCACAGCCATGCAGGAACGTGGGCCTGCTTCCCGTTCCGAGCCGCTCGAGCACGGCTCTGGCCGCAGCGACATCGTGCCTGCCGCGCACCTCGATCTCCTGGAACCGCCTGGGTTAGGGGAACAGGCGTTCGGTGGAGGGTTGATCGGTCCCGGGCGAGGAGCCGCCGGTCAGTCCGCCCGAAAGGCATCCTTGACGCCAGCTTGAGTCGTCTGGTGATGCCAGCTCGCCGTCGTCTAGGATACTGTCATGGAGCAATTCGCCGACCGCCTGCGAACCCTTAGAAAAGAACGGCGTCTCAACCAGCGTACGATTGCCGCTCGCATCGGCATCAGCCAGGGCCATTATGCGAAGCTAGAGCGCTCGTCTCGTGCCGTATCACGCGAAATCGTAGATCGGCTAGCCGAGGTATACGATCGCTCAGGAAGCGACTTGGTACGCGGCACTAATTGCGCGGTTCGCTATGCTCATGAGATTGCCACTCCGCAACGCGATGAGCTGCTGCGCGATCATGTCGCCGCAGAAGATGCGGCCGCCCGAGAAAACGCGCGTGCATGCGTGATGTACCTCCGCATTGCTGAACAGGCTTATCGCGAGCTGGTCGCGCTCTTCGCGGCCCAGCATGAAGGGCTACTTTACATCGAGACCGACCGTGCGTTGAAACTCTTCACGTTCTTGCGTCAATACCTGTCCAATCTCCCAAATCTCGCCCTGCTGGAAGAAGACGTCGGCGAGATCTACCTCCCCGATGCCATCTTCGAGGAGCCTGTGCCGCCTGAATGCCACGGAGAAGTGTACATGTACATCACGCAGCCAAAGCTGATTGATTCCTTGCATCGGCTCGACGCTTACGTGGCCGGCTACGAACTCCGCGTATCTTCGGATATCTTGGATTCTGTTGCGGACCTCCAAACCTCAAGTCTGCAACCGGCAATCGACGAACTCGTCGCTTTTCGTAAATCGGAAGAGTCGAAGTTTTTCGAGAGAGCTCGAAGCGCGGCAGAAGAGCGTTTTGGCCCATCACCATCTTACAGGGAGCCGAGATAAGCCCTCAAAAACAATAGTCGGATGTCAGCTAGTCACGACGCAATAATCAATTCTCGCCAATATCGCTCTCTCCGTGCTTGACGAACACTTCGCCAAGGACTGGGAGGCGGATGGTGCCAACTCGCGGCGAATCTCCCGCCGTAAGAAGAACCTTGCATCATACCGACTGATCCGCTATGCGGATGATTTCGTCGCGATGATCAAAGGTTCAAAAGACGACGCTGAATCTCTGCGATCAGAAGTGGCGTCGGTCCTAGCGCCGATGGGCTTACGCCTCTCGGAAAGCAAGACCAGGATTGCATCCATCGGCGAGGGGTTCGACTTCTTGGGCTTTCGCATTCAGCGGAGGCGCAAACGAGGAACGACCCAACGGTACGTTTACACCTATCCGTCTAAGAAAGCCCTCGCGGCAATCTTGGAGAAGGTGCGAATACTGACCAGACGAGAGGCGAATCACTCCCTGACCGACCTCTTGCAGCGGGTTAATCCCGCTTTGCGAGGCTGGTGCACGTACTTTCGGCACGGTGTGTCCAAACGCAGCTTCGAGTATCTCGAACACTTCACGTGGCATCGAATATTTCGATGGTTGCGCAAACGGCATGTCGGAAGAACAGTGCAGTTCCTCAATCGGCGGTATTATGAAGATAACCGCCCGATCGAGAACGGGGTGAGCATGTTTGACACGAGAAGGGTCGCGGTAACGCGCTACCGATATCGTGCCAAGCGGATCCCGACACCGTGGTCGAAAGAGTCGGATCAACGAGAAAGCCAATCGGTTTGAGTTCGCGGAGAGCCGGATGCGTGGAAACGCGCACGTCCGGTTCGGAGGGCGGGCCGCAGAAACGGACCTGCGGTAACGCAGAAATCGCGCTGCGGCCCGACCCCTACTACCTCGATGCCGGCGCGGAAGACGAACGCCGGGTCATGCTGGCCATCATCGGCGTAAACACCAATGGCGATAAGGAACTATTAGCTTTAGAAGACGCCTTCGGTGAGAGCGCCGAGAGCTGGAGCGTGGTCTTCGAAGGCCTCCGCGAGCGTGGCCTCAAGAGCGTCGCGATGCTCGTCGCTGACGGCGCACAGGGCATTTGGAAGGCCTTCACCGCCGTTTCCCGCGCGCCAAGCAGCAGCGGTGCGATCGGTGAGACCGATTTTCAGCGAGTCGTTTCGATCGGTGCGCCGTCGATCGCGCCGGACGGCAAGCATGCCGTCATCGTCGTGACACGAATCGAGTGGAACGAGGATAAGCGCGCGCACGATCTCGTGCTCGTCGATTTAACGAACGGCTCGCAGACGACGCTCCTGACGCATCGCGAGGGGCTCTCCGACGCTGCCTTCTCCCCCGATGGCTCGCAGATCGCGTTTCTCGGCGACGATGGGACCGGCAAGGATTCCCATTCGCAGATCTTCGTCATACCCGCGGCGGGCGGCGCCGAACGCGCGGTCACGCGCGGGAAGGTTGACGTCGAACAGTTCGCCTGGCGTTACGACGGGCACGCATTCGCTTTCGCCGCAGAAGATCCGCAAGCGCAGCGGACGGGCTCCGACCGTTTCCGTGACAGTTTCATTTTTACGACCGAGCCGATCGTTGCGCACGAGTTGCCGCGTCCGGTTCATCTCTTCGTGGTCTCGCTCGACGACGGCACGACGACGCAACTGACGGCCGGAACTCAGAGCGTTGCGACCGGAGAGGCCGAGTCGACGCTTTCGTGGTCGCCCGATGGCAAGACGATCGCGTTCACGCTCGTACCCAACGCGATTCTCAACGATGAAAGTTACTCACGCGTCGCGCTCGTCGACGTGGCGACTCGAACGGTTCGAACGATCACGGGCGCCAGCGCCTGGGAAGGCGACCCGAGATTCTCACCGGACGGGACGCACATCGCGTACTCCTGCGCCAAGGGTGACAACCAAATCAATCTCACCGAGATCTGCGTCACAACGCCGGCGGGCGGACGCGGCGCAATCGTCTCGGCAACGATCGACCGGCCGATCGCGCAAGCCGCCTGGGCGGCCGATTCGTCGAGCCTCTACGCTATTGCACCGGATCGCACGACCGTCGCGCTCTATCGCGTTCCGTTACGGGGAGCACCGCAGCGCCTCGATACCAACGGCGTCGTCATCGGTTCTCCTATTGCCGACGCCGTCGCGACGAACGGAGCGATCGCTTTCGTCGGCTCGACGGTGAAGCAGCCTCCCGAACTCTTCGTACGCGCGCCCGACGGCACGACAACGAAGCTGACGACCTTCAACGCGGCGATTGCGGGTCTCGATCTCGCCGACGCCGAGCGCATCACATTCCCGACCACGACCGGCACGCGCGGCGACGGCGTACTCTATCTTCCGGTCGGGTTCACTCCCGGAAAACGCTATCCGCTCGTCGTCATGATTCACGGGGGACCGACGGGTTCGTCGGCACTCGGTTTCAGCTTCTTTGCCCAACTCATGGCGGCGCGTGGCTGGCTGGTCCTCGAACCGAACTACCGCGGCAGCGACGATCTCGGCCTCGCATATCAGCGTGCCGTTCTCTACGATCTCGAAGAGGGTCCGGGTAAAGACGTCATGGCGGCCGTCAAGGCGGTACGCGCGCGAGGCATCGTAGATTCTTCGCGCATCGCCGTCTGCGGCTGGTCGTACGGCGGAATCATGACCGCCTGGATGATCTCGAAGTACCACATTTGGAGAGCCGCAGTCTCGGGCGCATCCGTCAACGATTGGATCGCCGATTACGGCACGGCCGACGACAGCCTCTCGGATGTCGATCTCTTCCACGGTTCGCCGTTCGTCGGCGCAAACGCCATCGAGTGGCGCCGCGCCTCGGCGATCAGCTACGTCGGCGACGTGACGACCCCGGTGCTCATTCTCTCCGACGTCGGCGATAATCGAGATAGCTTCGCAACCTCGTCGATGTATTGGCGAGCATTGCGCGACAATCATAAAGATGCAACGCTGCGGGTCTGGCCGGTCGAGGGGCACTTCCCGCACGATCCGGTGCGCTCCGCTGACGTCTATCACTATTGGATCGATTACATCGCACAGCATTTCGGCGAGTGAGCGCGCCGCATCGGCGGCTGCTCGCGCTCGCCGTGACCTGCGCCTGGACCCTGCTGGCCGCGGCGCCCCTCACGCTCATCCACGAAGACGATTACCGGCAACTCGTACTCCTCGACTCTCCCGCGATCGCGCCGGACGGCAAGCACGCCGCGCTCATCGTGCGGCGCACGCAATGGGACGAGGACCGGCACACCAGCGAGCTCGCACTCGTCGATCTGACGAACGGCGCCGTGCAGACGCAGGTCTCGAATCGGACCGGGCTCGCCGACCCTGCATTCTCGCCCGACGGGTCGAGTCTCGCGTTCTTGGCCGACGATGGGAAGGGCGACGATGCCCGCACGCAGCTCTTTGTGATGCCGGCAGCGGGCGGCGACGCGCACGTGGCCACTCACGATCCGGACGGCGTCGACGCGTTTGCATGGCGGCCGGACGGTAGCGAACTCGCCTACACGGCGGCAGATCCGCAACCGCGACAATCCGGCGCCGATCGTTTCCGCGACAGCTTCCTCTTTACGACCGAACCGGTCACCGCGAGAGCGGCTCCGCGACCGCTGCATCTCTTCACGGTCTCCCTCGGCGATACCACGGCGACGCAGCTCACCTTCGGCCCCGAGAGCGCCGCCGACGGCGCGCCGCCCTCATGGTCTCCCGACGGCAAGACGATCGCGATCACGCTCTGCCGAAACGCGATCGGCAACGACCAGAACTACTCGCGCGCCGTACTCGTCGACGTCGCGACGAAGCGCGTTCGCGCATTGACGGACCGCTCGATGTGGGAGGCCTATCCGCTCTTCTCACCAGACGGCACGCACATCGCTTACGAATACTCCAACGGCGATCCGCAAGTCAGCCTTACGCAGCTCTACGTGACGACTCCGGCCGGCGGAATCGGAACTCCGATCTCGTTAAAGCTCGATCGACCCGTCGCAGACTTCGTCTGGTCGCGTGACTCGAAGGGTTTAATCGTGACGGCACCCGACCGAACCACCAACGCGCTCTACCGCCTTTCACTGCAGGGCGAGAGCTCGCGCATCGACGTGGGTAACGTCGTTCCCGGCACGCCGCTATCGACCACCGGCGGGGCTTCGGCACCATCGCTCGGCAACGCGCTCGCCACCGATGGCACGCTCGTCATGCTCGCAAGCGCGACAGCCCAGCCCCCCGAGCTCTACAAATATTCAGCCGATGGGCGCACGACGAAAGTCACGGATTTCAACGCCGCGCTCGCCGCGTACGCATGGGTGCCCGCGCAACGCGTAACGTTTCCAACGAGAATAGGCGTGACGGGGGACGGCGTTCTCTATCTGCCGCCCGGGTTCTCGCGTTCGCAGAAGTATCCGCTCGTCGTCTTCATTCACGGCGGTCCCGACGATCCGTCGATGCTCGAGTTCGATTTCTGGGCGCAGGTTATGGCGGCACGCGGCTGGCTCGTGCTGCGTCCAAACTATCGGGGCTCGCCGAATCTCGGAGTGAAATACCAGCGCGCCATTCTCTACGATCCCGAGGACGGCCCCGGCAAAGATATCGTCGCCGCCGTGGACTCGATCCGCGCACGCGGCGTCGTTGATTCTGCTAAAATCGCCGTCTGCGGTTGGTCGTACGGCGGAATCATGACGGCGTGGCTCATCTCGAAGTATCACTTTTGGCGCGTCGCCGTCTCCGGTGCCTCGGTCAACGATTGGATCACCGATTACGGCACCGCCGACGACAGCCTCGCCGACATCGATCTGCTCCACGGTTCGCCCTTCGTTGGGAACAACGCGCCCGAATGGCGGCGCGTTTCACCGGTTTACTACGCGCGCGACGTTACCACCCCGGTGCTCATTCTCTCCGACGTCGGCGACAATCGCGATCCGTTCGCAACGTCGTCGATGTATTGGCGCGCGCTACGCGACAACCACAAAGATGCGACGCTGCGCGTGTGGCCGATTAACGGTCATTTCCCGACCGATCCGGTTCGTATCGCTGACATCTACCGCTACTGGATCGAGTATATCGCGCAGCATTTCCAGTAGGTGTCATCCTGAGCGTAGCGTGCGAAACCTTGTCATCCTGAGCGTAGCGTGCGAAGCACGCGTAGTCGAAGGGCGAAGGGCGAAGGGCGAACCTCGAAGGATGTCGAGGCACGTGCCCGCCGATGGTCGCTCGTCGCTCAACTTCCTGTTGAGCTCCTGCTACACCGCGCTCGCGCCACCTGCTAAGGAACGTTTTGACATCGTGTCAATGGCGCTCGCGTCGGAGTCCCCTCGGCGGGCACGTGCCTCGACGTCCTTTTCCCTCAGACGACCTCTACTACGGGCGACTTGTTAGAAGAGACTCCAAAGATATTGGTTGTAGACTTCGTGGTGGTAGATCACTTCTTGAGCTTTGACGAAGGTGCCGAGTAAACGCGGGCAACGATCCGCACTGGCCTGTTTGAGGTCCGCGTAGCGCTGCTTCACCTCCTCGCCGAGAAGCTTGCCGGTCCACGCCGATTCCCGGAAGGCGTTGAGCGCGTCGTAGATATTATCGGGCAAGTAACGATCGGCTTGGCGTAGGTTTTTGAGATTGCTCGTCGTGCCTTCGAGACCGGTCTTGAAGACGGCGAGCATCACCATGTACGGATTGGCGTCGGGCGCGACGGAACGCACTTCGGTGCGCATACTGCGCTCGTTACCGATCGGAATGCGAACCATCGAACCGCGATCGATCGCTGAGGCTTTGATCTGATTGGGCGCCTCAAAGTGCGGATCGAGCCGACGGTATGCGTTCACGCTCGCGTTGAGCATCAAGCAGATGTCGTTGCCGTGGGTGAGAATTCGGTCGACGAACTTCCAGCCGAAATTGCTGAGCTGATCGTGACCCTTCGGATCCCAGAAGACATTCTTACCGTTCTTGCTCACCGAGACGTTTGTATGCATGCCGCCGCCGTTGACGCCGACGACCGGCTTCGGTAAGAAGCTCGCCGTCATACCCAGCTTGGTCGCGACTTGACGGCAGATCAATTTGTAGAGCTGGATTTGATCGGCAGCCGCGACGACTTCGCCGTAGTTGTAGTTAATTTCGAACTGCGAAGGTGCGACTTCCGGGTGGTCTTTCTCGTTTTGGAAGCCCATTGCGCGCTGAACCTCGGCGACCGTGTCGATGAAGTTACGCAGCGGATCGCCGGGAAGCGAGTGGTAATAACCGCCGGTGTTGACGTACTCGAACTTGCCCGTCTCGTGGTAACGCCGCTCGGCATCGAGGCCCTGGAAGAGGAAGCCTTCGATCTCGTTGGCAGCGTTGAGCGTGTAGCCTTCCTTCGCGTAGCAATCGTTGGCGAGATTTTTGAGAGCGCCGCGAATATCGCCGGCAAAAGGCTTGCCTTCGCGATCGAAGACGTCGGCGAAGACCAGGACTTTTCCGGGTCCGAAGATATCGGCAGGGCCCCAGTAGAACGCGCTCCAGTCGAGCGAAAGCCGAAGATCGCTTTCGCGCTGCGCCGTAAAGCCGCGAATCGAAGAACCGTCGAAGGTAAGATTGTCGAAAGAACGCAGTAGAAACTTCTTGTCGTAATCGAGCATGTGCAGGCGACCCTCAAGGTCGCTGAAGAGTACGGTCAATGCTTTGATGCGCGGCTCCTCGGCGAGGTAGCGCAAGCGCTCCTCCTGCAGCGCGCGCAGCGGCACGCGCTCCTGACGTTGTGCCTTCGCGCGCAAGTTGAGCTCCTCGAGCTCGGCGTAGGGCAGCATGAGAAAATCGCGCAGCTCGGCGCCGGCGGGCAGATCGGTCGAATGCATCGTCGCTCGAATCTCCTCCTCACAGTACGGCGTGGTATTGCTTGCGAAGTTACGCAGCCGCCGCTGCCGGCCTTTATCCAAATGGTACAAGCCGTTGGGACAATCGAGGGGCTGCCCGCCCAATCCGGCGTACCGAGAAAGGCTACGCTACGCCGCACCGAAGGAGTCGCGCCATGAGAACTGCGTACGCCTTACTGCTGCTTGCTTCGACGCTCTTCGTCCCGGTCGCAAGCCTGGCTGCCGGGTCGGAGACCTGGACGGTCGATCCGAATCACTCGACCGCGCAGTTTACCGCGCGTCACTTCGGGATCGTCCCGGTCATCGGTACGATGCCCATCGTGCGTGCCTCGGTCGAGCTCGATTCGGGATCGCAGATTCCGCTCTCCGTATCGGCCGAGTTGGACGCATCGAAAATCGACACGCACAACGACATGCGTGACTCCGACCTGCGGTCCGAGCACTACTTTAACGTCGCCGCGACGCCCACGATCAAATTCGTCAGCACGAAAATCTCGGGGACCGATCCGAAAAACTTTACGATTGCCGGCGATCTGACGATGCACGGCCAGACCCACTCGATCACGCTCAGCGCGCAGGTCGTCGCTTCGGGTAAAACGCCGCGCGGGCGATCGGTCATCGCGTACGCCGGTACGACAACGATCGACCGCACGCAGTGGGGCATGAGCTATGGGCCGCTGGTCGTCGGCAACACCGTCGACCTCTCGATCAACGTCGAGGCCGACGCCCCGCAAGGAACTTAAGGCCTTAAAAGCTGCCCCGCAACCGGCGCGCTTGCGCGCAGGGTCAACGCGTCCGATGCCGCGCCGACCGATGCCTGGTAAAGCCCCTCGCGTACGACCCATTTCCCCTGCGAAGAATCGAAGTTCGCGAGCAGCCGTGCATCGGCGACGACGTGAACGCGCCGCGACGCCCCCGGGGCAAGCGCCACTTGCGACCAGCCGATGAGCCGCATCACCGGTGCCCCCGGCATCTGCGTGAGATAGACTTGCGGGGTGTCGGTGCCGGTGCGCGCCCCGGTATTCGTCACCGTAAAAGTCGCGGTCAGCGTCGCGCCGCCGCTCAGACGCAAGTCGTCGTACCGGAAACTCGTATACGAAAGTCCGTGACCGAAGGCAAAGAGCGGCGAGATGCCGGATTTGACGAAGCGCCGGTACCCGACGTCGCTTCCCTCCGAATAGGTCACGGAGAACTCGCGCGTCGCAAGCGGATCGTCGGATCCCAGCAGTTCGGGACGAACGAGTTGCGCCTCCGAGGACGGAAACGTGATCGGCAGCCTGCCTGTCGGGTCGGCGCTTCCGAAGAGCACGTCGGCAATCGCTTCGCCGCCGCGCTCCCCGGGATACCACGCTTCTACGACGGCGCCGACGCGATCGAGCCACGGCATCGCAACTGGATCGCCGGTTTCGAGCACGACGACGGTCCGTGGATTCGCCGCGGCGACCGCCGCAATTAACGCGTCTTGACCGCTCGGGAGCGAGAGATCGGGAGCGTCGAAGCCCTCGGAGGTCCACTGCGTGGCAAAAACGATTGCGAGATCGGCATTCTTCGCCAAAGCGGCCGCTTCGCTTGGATAGCGGCCGTCGTCAAAACGCACCGCAGCGTGCGATACAAGGTTACGAATTGCGGCGAGCGGCGGCGAGCGATCGAAGAACATAAAAGGGCGTCCGTCGGCGCCGAGCGGAACGAGCACCGCGTGGCCGACCGGCAGAACCTGCGAAGATCCGCCACCCGAGAGCACGCCGGCGTCGGCGTATCCACCGATGACGGCGACGCGCTGCAGCGAACGCGCAAGCGGAAGGATTCCGTCGTTCTTCAGCACGACGGTCCCACGCTCGGCAGCGTGCAGCGCGACGATCGCGTGCGCGGCATAGTCGATCGGCGTCTGCGAAGGCGGCTCGTCAAAAAGCCCAGCCGAAAGCATCGATCGCAGAATGCGGCGGTTCATATCAAGCAGCCGGTCCGGCGAAACCGCGCCGATACTCTCTCCGTCCGATGCTTGATCGAGCCCGTTCGCTGTCGCATCGGCGCTGTGGACGGCTCCCCAATCCGACATCACCCACCCCGGAAAGCCCCACTCGGTTTTGAGAATGCCGTTCAAGAGGTGATCGTTTTGACACGCGTATATGCCGTTGACGCGGTTATACGCGCACATTACCGCGCCGGGATGGCCGCCCTCGACCGCGATCTCGAAGGCGAGCAGATCGCTCTCCCGCATGGCGGCCTCGCCAACATCGGCAGAGAGCACGGAACGTCCAGTCTCCTGATCGTTCAACGCGTAGTGTTTGAGGGTGGCGACCACGTGCTGGTCCTCAATGCCACAGCTCACGGCTCCCGCTAGCGTGCCCGCCAGCAGCGGATCCTCGCCGAAGTACTCGAAGTTGCGACCGTTTCGAGGGTCGCGCGCAAGGTCCAAACCGGGCCCCAAAAGCACGTTGAAGCCCTTGCGCCACGCCTCGTCGCCGATCGTCGCGCCGTACTGATAGGCGAGTTGCGGATCCCACGTGGAAGCGAGTGAGAGCGCCGATGGCATCGCGGTTGCGACGTCGCGCCGGCGTACGCCGTTGGGATTGGCGATGCCGAGCCCCGCGTCGGTCTCTTGGAGCGCCGGAACGGACAATCGCGGCACGCCGGGTGCGTACCCTGCCGATCCGATTGCGCCCGTGCGAACGCCGTTGCGAACCGGTGCGCCCGATTTGCCGCGCACGAGCTGCAGACGCTCGTCCGGCGTCATCGCGGATGCAACCTGTGCGGCCTTCGCATCGGCTGAAGCCGAGCTGAGCAGCGACCCACAGAGCGCGAGCGCCAGCATCACGTGACAGACTTGGGAGGGGTCGCAGACTCGCCCTCCTTTGCGCCTGTTCCGAGGACCGCTGCGGTGGGGCGTGAAGTTTTAGTTCGATGGACGACGATTGCCGCTGCCCGCACTCTCCCTATTCGCCAAAGGTGTTCGACGAGGCCGCTCGCCTGTTGGGACGCCGCGCTTTTATAGCCGGTGCCGCCGCCGCCGGGGCTGCGTTGCTGATCCCGTGGCGCGCACGAGCGGCAAGCGTGATGGTGATCAAGGCGGCGCGGCTCTTCGACGGCCATACGATGCGCGAGCCCGGAGTACTGGTCGTCAGCGGCGATCGGATCGTTTCAATGTCGGCCGGAGATGCAGGCGCGGGAGCGGCCCTTCTTGATCTGGGTGATGCCACGATCATGCCGGGGCTCATCGACTGCCATACGCACGTCGCGGATTTCGTTTTGCCGTCGCACTATCTCACGCTGATGTTTCCGAAATACCGCACGGCCGACAACGTTCCGGAAGCGACGATTTACAGCGTTCGCAACGCGCAGATGATGCTGCGCAACGGCTTTACGACCTTGCGCGACGTCGGCGGTGGTGCCGGCATCGATCTCGCGGTGCGCAATGCGATTGCGAACGGCGCAATTATCGGGCCGCAGATCTTCGCCGCGGGGCAAGCGCTCTCGATCACCGGCGGTCATGGCGACTCAAACGACGTGCCGGGCTGGGTTGAGGAAGACCCGAGCGTCCGAGGCGGTGCGATTTCGTACGGTCCGTATGGATTCCGCGAACTGGTGCGGCAAAACGTGAAGCTGCACGTCGACGTGATCAAGATCCTCGCAACGGGTGGCGTGCTCTCCTACGGTGACGTTTGGGACATCCCTCAGTTCAATCTCGACGAAGTTCAGGCCGTCGTCGAAGAATCGACCAAGTTCCGGCGCAAGGTCGCGGCTCACGCGCACGGCGACGAGGGCATCGCGATCGCCGTCAACGGCGGCGTGCACTCGGTCGAACACGGCACCGGCGTCGGCGAGAAGACGCTCGAGATCATGGTCCAACGCGGAACGCATCTCGTTCCGACGATTTGGGCGCTCGACTCAATTCTGCAGCCAGGTAATCCCAATCACGTTCCGGAGACCTCGATCCAGAAGGCCGAGTATGCCGCGCAGCTTCGCAACGCCGGCATGCACCGAGCCGTTGCCGCAAATGTGAAGATCGCCTACGGCACCGATGCCGGCGTCTTTCCGCACAGCCAAAACAATAAGGACTTCGCGCTCATGGTTGGTCTGGGGATGCGGCCGATGGACGTGCTGCGTTCGGCGACCTCGAATGCTGCCGAGCTCATCGGTACGAACGATCGCGGCGTTCTGGCGCCGGGTAAGCGTGCCGACGTCGTCGTCTTCAACGGCGATCCGAGCCGCGATATCGCACTCATCGAACGCGCGCCGGCACTGGTCGTTCTCGGCGGTCAAAAGGTCGAGACGGCAACGCTGCCGGGTTGATCGTTACCGCGAACGAGCGAACTAAAAGCACGTCCACCAAATCCACGCGACGAGGACGAGCTGGAGCGGAAGCCGGAGATAAAAGAGCTGCGCACCTCCGAGGTCGGCGTAGAGTTCGGGGTGCGCCGCCATTTGAATGTTTGCGGGAAATACTGCGATTAAGAGCGCGATGAGGCCGATGCCGGCGAGCTTTCGAAGGCGTGGAACGAGCACGCCGATTCCGCCCAGGATTTCGCAGCAGCCGCTGATTTGGACGAGCAACGCACGGGCGGGGAGCCACGGCGGAACGATCCGCACGTAGAAGCCGGAGTGCAGAAAATGATTGCCGCCTGCAACAATAAAAAAGATGGCGAGCAGCGTCAGCGAGCCGCTCCGCCACGGGCGGCCGATGTTACCGTTCGCCGGCGAGCATGGGAACCGGGCGTGGACGCGCTGGAACGATGTCGGCGTGTTTGGCCGCTTGGCTGACGAACCACACGCACAACAGCGTCAGTAATCCCGCATCGTCCAAAGCACCGAGCACCGGGATATCGCTGAAGATGTCGATCGGTGAAATCACCAAAATGCCGATAACGAGGGCGGTCAGTTTAAGCGCCAGCGGAACACGTGCGTCGCGCATCAAGGGGACCGTTCGAAAGATGGCCGTTTTCGCCGCGAGCAGCAACCGTATGAGTCTCATCGTAGCCTCGTACCTCGGGGGGGGGCCACGAGTTTCAAGCGCCGCCTCGGCTAGAGCTCGGGAGCGCTTGCCTGCGGACGTTCACGCCCTACGTGGTTCGTGAAGGACTTGTCATCCTGAGCGTAGGTGCGGAGCACCGGAGTCGAAGGACGCTAGAACGGGATCTCGTCTTCGAGTTCTTCGCCGCCGAAAGCCTCGCCGGAGCCCGCCGCTCGCGGCGCCGCGTTGCCGCCGCCGTTGAACGACGCACCGCCATCGTCTCCCCCGCTTCGGTCGCGCGGCGAACCGAGCATCTGCATGTTGTCGATTACGACCTCGGTCGCTTTACGCTTGTTGCCGTCTTTGTCGTCATAGCTGCGAATGACCAAGCGGCCCTCGACCAAGCAGTTCGAGCCCTTTTTCAAATAGGTGTTGCACGTTTCGCCGAGCCGGTCCCACGCGACGATGTCAACGAAGGTCGTCTCTTCCTTGTTGCGCGGATTGTTCACCGCCAGCGTGAACTTCGTCACGCCCTTGCCCGACTGCGTGTATCGAATCTCCGGATCGCGGGTTAGGTTCCCGACCAGGATGACGCGATTGTAAGAACCTGCCATTGCTTACCCTCTTTTCGCCGCTTGCGTTAATTCGAAAGTATCGCCTCGGAGTGTCACCTGTATGGCACAGATGTTGCCGAAAGACTGCTCGGTCTTACGGCTGCGCTGGCGGCGGAGGCGGAGTGGCCGCAGCGAGCGCTGCCATGTGGGTTAGCATCTTCGCGTCGAGTCGGACGATCAGCGCACGCAAGACGTCTTCGTGCAGCTTGAGTTGACGTTCGAGCTCTTTGGAGACCGACGCCTCACTCTTGAACTGCATGACGACGTAATGCCCTTCGCGCACGTCGTTGATCTCGTACGCGAGCCGCTTCTTGCCGAGCCGCTCGATACCGCTCACCTCGCCGCCTTGACCCTTCACGATCTCGGCGATCGCATTCGCGCGCTGCTCGACGTCGCTCTCTTCGAGCGAAGGGCGCAAAATATAGGTAACCTCGTAAACGCTCATGTCGTAATCCCCGTACTATGGACACCCGCTCAGCGCGGGCGGCCCACCCGAATCCGAGCGGGCAGTAGGCAAAGTCGCCTATTTCGGGCACTTCGCCAAAATCCCCATCCATAGGAGCCCGGTGCAGTATTTTTGAAGCAGGCGCCCTCAGATGTTCTCAAAAGCGATGCCCGTTCTCGCGTTTGTCACACTTGGCGTGCTTGTTTGCTCTGCCGGCTGCGGGTCGAATGTCGCGAGCCTCTCGAGCGCGCCGGCAGCCGCTAAATCCACGTCCGGCACGTCGAGCAGCAAGATCTCACACGTCATCGTGATCGTTCAAGAGAATCATAGTTTCGAAAGCTTCTTCGCCGGATATCCGGGCGCGAACGCGCCGATGACCGGCTGTGCGTCGCCCGCGCCCGGCGGAAACCCGCGTCGGATGACGACGACTTCGGGCTGCCCGGCCGGCGATACGTCGGTTCCTCTCTATCCGGTCTCGTTTCAAAAAAGTCCGGATCTCAAGCACGATTGGGGATCGTCGATGATTGATTGGAACGGCGGCCAGATGGACGGCTTCTCGCATTGGGGCGTGAGTAAACGCCAGGACGCGGCCTACGCGTACATCGAGCACGGGCAGACGAAGCCGTATTGGACGCTGGCGCAGCAGTACGTTCTCGCCGACGCAATGTTTCCGACGGAGTTCGGCGGCAGCTTCACCGCGCACCTAACGCTCGTCGCCGGTACGGATGACATCAAGTTGCCGGGTCGCGCCGAGGTCAACTTCCCCAGTGCCGCACCCGACGATTGCGACTCGCCGCCGGGAACGAAGAGCTCCTACGTTGCGGAGAAGCCGTATCGCCGGATCCACCAATGGGGAGGCGGATTTCCCTGCTTCGATCAGTTCAATACGATTGCACCGGTGCTCGACGCCGCCGGCGTTTCGTGGAAGTTCTATGCGACGCGTTTACTCGACTCCGGCTTCTGGGAGCCGTTCGAAGCGATCAAGTACGTTCGCTACGGACCCGACTGGAACACGAATATCATCGCTCCGCAATCGAGGGTTTTAAACGACGTGCCAAGCGGAGAGCTTGCATCGGTCAGCTGGGTGACGCCGACCGGGCCGCAGTCCGATCACCCGACGTATCACAGCGACGAGGGGCCTTCGTGGGTCGCATCGGTCGTCAATGCGATCGGCGAGAGCTCGTACTGGTCGAGCAGCGCCATCATCGTTCTGTGGGACGATTGGGGCGGCTTCTACGACAACGCGCCGCCACCGCAGCTCGACTACCGGGGTCTCGGCATTCGCGTTCCGTGCCTCATCATCTCGCCGTATGCTAAGAAAGGCTACGTTTCGCACGTGCAGTACGAGTACGGCAGCGTCCTTCGATTCATCGAGGAGGTTAACGGCATTCCCGCTGGGAGCATCGGATCGACGGCAAACGGTTACACCGACGGACGCGCGGCCAGTCTCGACGACGCATTCGATTTCACTCAGCAGCCGCGCCCGTTCACCCCGATCGGCTCGAAGTACCCGCTCTCGCATTTCCGAAACGAGCCGCCGTCGGACCTTCCCGTCGATACGGAGTAACTGCCTGCGCCCGGCGGCGCCCGTATTTAGGCGAACGTCTTCACGAAGAATACGATCGTCATCACGGTTCCAATCGTGACGACGATTGCGCGCGAAAGCGATTGGGGCACGCGCCGGAAGAACCGCGCGCCGAAGTAACCGCCGAGCAGCGCGATGACCGCCATCGGAATGGCGAACCGCCAGTCGACGATGCGCGCAATGACGAAGGGCACCAGGGCGACGCCGTTAATGCAGACGGAGAGCACGTTTTTGATCGCATTTTGCGCGTTGAAGTTCGGTAAGCCCGAAAAGGCGAGAACGGCTAGCATCAAAATCCCCATGCCGGCGCCGAAATAGCCGCCGTATATCGCCACGCCGAACTGCACGGCGATCTGCCACGGGGCATGGCGCGGCGCCGTGCCGGGGCGGCGCTTCAAGAGCGGACTCGCCGCAAAGATGACCGTCGCGAAGAGCAGCAGCCACGGAATCATTCGCTCGAAGAGACCCTGCGGCGTCACGAGCAGCAAGCACGAACCGATCAGCGCGCCGGCGACGCTCGCACTTATGACCGGCAGCAGCAGTGCGCGATGCGTCCGCACTTCTTCGCGATAGCCCGACGCGCTACCGAGCGTGCCAACCCACATCGCGGCATTATTCGTTGCGTTTGCCGAAATCGGCGGAATCCCGGCAAAGAGCAAGGCCGGAAAAGAGAGAAAGCTCCCGCCGCCGGCGACGCTGTTCATCGCACCGGCCAAAAACGCCGCCGCGGCGGGAACGAGGAAATGGGCGCTCGACACGCCTCCTACAGCGCCGTTCGTTCGCGCTTGGTGACGCGGTAGACGCGGCGGACGTTCTTGAGCGTCTCGAGTTTCGTCAGCAGTTTGTGAAGATGGTCGAGATCGCGAATCTGCACGGTCAAACTCGCGACCGCGACGCCGTCTTTACGGACGCGCGCGTTCACCGAACTCACCTGCGTCTTGAGCTCGGAGAAGACGCCCATGATATCTTGCAGCAGCTGCGTGCGGTCGTCGGCCTCCACTTCGACATCGACGCCGTGGGTGAGACCGGCGTCGTCGATCCATTGCGCCTGGAGAATGCGCTCCGGCGTTGCATTCATGAATGCCACGTTCGGGCAGTCGGCTCGGTGCACGCTGACGCCGCGCCCGATCGTAACGTAGCCGATGATCGGATCGCCGGGAACCGGCGAGCAGCACTTCGAGAGGCGCACGAGCACGTCGTCGACGCCGGCGATGCGCACCCCGCTCGTCCGGCGCACGGCTTTGCGCGCCACCGGTTTGCGCCCGATCTTCGTGAGGTCGACGACGTTGTCGTGCTTGAGCTCGTCGCGAACGCGATTGACGACCGATTGCGCCGACGCGTCGCCGAAGCCGATTGCTGCGTATAGATCGGTGGGCGTCGCATAGTTCAGACGCGAGGCAATCCCCTCGAGGAGCGCCCCTCGCGCGACGTCGGTGCGCAGGCCCGCGCGTGCGAGCTCCTGTTCGAGCGCCTCTTGACCGGCGAGCACGTTCTCCTCGCGGCGTTCCTTGCGGAACCACTGCTTGATCTTGTGTTTGGCACTCGACGTCTTGACGACGGAGAGCCAGTCGAGCGATGGGCGCCCGCTCGACTTGTTAACGAGGATCTCGCAGATGTCGCCGTTCTGCATCGTATAGTCGAGCGGAACGATCCGGCTGTTGATCTTCGCGCCGACGCAATGGTTGCCAACGTCGGTGTGCACTTGATACGCGAAATCGAGCGGCGTGCCGCCGGCCGGCATCGAGTAGACATCGCCCCGCGGCGAGAACACGAACACCTGCGAGTCGAAGAGATCGAGCTTGAGGTTCTCCATGAAGACGCGCGAGTCGCGCATGTCCTTCTGCCACTCGAGCAGAGCGCGCAGCCACGAAAGCTTGTTCTCGAACTGGTCGGCCTTACCGCCCTCCTTATATCGCCAGTGCGCGGCGATGCCGTATTCGCTGGTGCGATGCATCTCCCAGGTGCGAATCTGGATCTCGAGCGGCTCGCCGCTCGGCCCGACGACCGTCGTATGGAGCGACTGATACATGTTCGGTTTCGGCATCGCGATGTAATCCTTGAAGCGCCCCGGTAGGGGCGTCCACATCGCGTGTACCGCGCCCAGTGCGGCGTAGCAGTCCTTCACCGTATCGACGATGATGCGAATCGCCGTCAAGTCGTAGATCGTCGAGAAGTCGCGTCCCTTGCTGATCTTTGAGTAGATCGAATAAAAGTGCTTCGGGCGCCCTTGAATCTCGGCGTTGATTTTGAGCTCCTTGAATTCGTCGCGGAGCCGCGCGATCGATTGATCGACGTCGGCCTCGCGCTCGCGCCGGGTCTTGGCCACGCGCTCCACTATATCCCCAAACGAAGCGGGGTCGAGATAGCGTAAGCACTCGTCCTCGATCTCCCATTTGATCTTCCAGATTCCAAGCCGGTGCGCGATTGGAGCGTAGATGTCGAGCGTCTCGCGGGCGATCGCCTGGCGTTTCGCGTCGGGAAGGCTCGCGAGCGTGCGCATGTTGTGCAGGCGATCGGCGAGCTTGATGATGATGACGCGAATGTCTTTGGCCATCGCCAGGAACATCTTGCGAAGGTTTTCGACCTGCGCGTCTTCCTTCGACTGATAGGGAATGCGCGTGAGCTTCGTCACGCCCTCGACGAGGCGGGCGACCTCTTCACCGAACTGCTCGGTGACCTGTTCGCTCGTGATCGAGGTGTCTTCGACGACGTCGTGCAGCAGCGCCGCGGCGATCGTCTGGTGATCGACCTCCAGATCGGCGAGAATCCCCGCGACGGCCAGCGGATGCTCGATATAGGACTCGCCTGAGGCACGCCGCTGCCCTTGATGAGCCGCGTCGGCGAGCTCGTAGACGCGCATCAGCCGCTCCGCGTCGGCGGAGGGCTCGTAGCGCCGTACTCGCTCGATGAGCTGCTCGATGGTCATGGGTATCCCGCTATTATAACGCCTTTTCCGGAGGGCTGGGCGTCGCGGAGGGGGAGGGGGTCACCGTTTCGACGTCGAGCCGATTTTTGAAGTAGATCGTGGCAATCTTTCCGTCGGCATCGAGCGCGAGCCAGAGGTAGACGTTTCCGCCGGTGCAGCGCATCTGGTAGATGTAGCCGTTCGCGCCGGCCGGGAAGTCCGGGTTGACCCAGCGTCCCATATAGACCATGTCCGTTAGTGCACCGAGCTGCGCCAGCGCGTGCGACGTATCGGCGATCTTCGCGTCGCTGAGCTGGGCGAGCACCTGCGGCGCGTAGAGGCTCTTGTTCACGACGCCGGCCTGCCATTGGACGAACTGATGGCGCGCGACGTTCGTAACCGCGGGATCGGCAATTGGAGAGGGTGTGGGCGAGGGCGTCGGCGTGGCATGCGTTCGCGCCGAGCCCACCGGCGGGATAGCGGTCAGCAGCGCCGCCAGCGCGGCGGCGGCGAGGGATGAACGTTCCCGGTTAGTACGCAACGAACGAAACGACTTCGGCACTGCCGAGCTTCGCGCGCCCTTCCAGCGCGGCGAGTTCGATCAAAAAAGCAAACGCCTCCACGCGGGCACCGAGACGCTCGAGCAGTCGTCCGGTGGCGGCTGCCGTTCCTCCGGTCGCGAGCAGATCGTCGACGATCAGCACGCGTTCTCCCTGCCCGATCGCGTCGGAGTGAATCTCCAGCGAGTTCGAGCCGTACTCCAATGCGTACTCTTCACTGAGTGTCGTGAATGGTAACTTTCCCGGCTTACGAACGGGGATGAAGCCGGCTCCGATCGCATAGGCAACGGGGGCTCCGAAGATATATCCGCGTGATTCGATCCCCACGACGTGATCGATATGCCGGTCGCGAAATCGGTCGACAAAAAGGTCGATCGAGCGCCGAAAGCCTTGCGCATCTTTCAACAACGGGGTAATGTCACGGAAAAGGATCCCTGGAATCGGAAAATCTGGGATCGCTCGAATGAAGGCTTCGATCTCCACGAAGTCCGGGTTGGAGCCGGGGAGTCGAATGGCCTGCAGAAAGGACGACATGAAGAAACCGCAAGCCCTAGCAGCCGTGCTAACGGCAGCACTTGCCGCAAGCATCGCCAGCCCCGCGCTTGCCGACGGTTCGGGTAGCACCAACACCATCATCCTCGTGACCGCAGCCGCCGCAGCCTCTGTTCCCCTGGTCGTCAACTACAACCACAAAGTCCGCGAAAAGCGCGCGGAGCAGCAAGAAGTGACGCGCCGGCAAGATGCATATCGAGACTGGTTCTATCACAAGTACGGCTACTATCCAACCTACGATCAGTTCAAGCAGTGGTACGTACAGACTTACAACACCAGCCCTGAGTAAGCACCGCCTCGTTAACGCCGAGCCCTTCCCTAGCGAACGGCTCGGCGTTTTCTTTGGCACCTCGAACCAGCGCCGGCTCGCGGTTGCGTTCGCGATTGCGATCGCCGTTCACGAGGTTGCCGCGGGCCTCGTGCCAACACAGCTCGCTCGGCGGCAACCTCGCGAAGAGATCGTGAGCCGAACGCAAGTGGCGAGTATCGTCGTGCGCTCGACCCCGTTGCCGGCGCCGACTGCGCCGATGCCGACGCCGCGGCCATTGATATCGATGCTGCCGGTGAGGAACAACCTCCCCGAAGCACGCGCCGGCGCTTCGCCCGCTTTCCATCGAGCGATCCCAGTGCAACACGCCGCTCTGCGATCGGCAGCGAGCCGGCCGGTCTGGGACGTCGCAGCCAGCGGTACGGCGTTGAGTGCGACGACGGCGGGAAGCGGAACGAGCGGCGGGGCCGGTACCGGTTCGGGCAGCCAAGGCGCAGGCAGCGGCGCCGCGAGCGGCACGCCTCCCTGCGGGTACGTGACGTTTTCAGATCCGCACGGCTCGCACTTCGATTCGCGAACGCACGGATTCTACGTCGACATCCGCATGTCGGTACACTTCGCCGATGGGTCGGTGCAGTCGATGCTGCTCGACTATCCTTGGTACTACTCGAGCGAAGCGGAGAACCCGTGGTCCGATCGCAACCTGCGCGACCCGAACTTTCCGACGCGGTTTCAGCCGCCGCCCACCGAGAAGGCCACCGGCGAGCCGCAACTCGTCAGGTACGTGATGGAACACAGCACCCCCAACGGCTCGACACTGCTCGACGACTGCCCGGCGGCGCCGCCCACACCCGCGGCGCGGCGCCGATTCGTTGAGAACTCTACGCGGTCATGGGGCGTCGGGGCTGGCCGCAATCGGCCACTCTCCGTACGCGCCGCTGATCTTCGTCGTCAACGACGTTCCTTTGGGATAGGGTAGCTGCTGCACCACGAAATCGTCGCTATTGCCGAGGACGGTAACGTAGACCGACTTTTCGCTCTTATTAAGCGAGAGCCCAAACGCATCGCCGGCGGGAACCTGGATGGTTTTCGACGGCTGCGTCTTACCCGCCGGGAAAACGTCGATCGCGTTTGTCGACTCGTCGATCACGATAATATTTCCATGTTTGTCGACGGCCAGCGCTCCCGGGGAACCGATGCTCAGGTTAAGGTTCGTTCCATTTGCCGATCCTGGCGCGAACTCATAGACGGCACTTGCTTCTGCCGCATACAGGTTCTTCTTGGTGTCGGTTGCAAGATACTCGGCAAACGCTTCGATCGTCAGGGACGGCTTGGTTTTGCCCTTCGGATACTCGGTAATCGTATCATTGCCGACGTTTGCGCAGTAGACGGTACCCGCCGCGTCGACCGTTAGACCCGTCGGAGTGTTGACGCCGTCGCTAATCGTGAGGAACGGCGCCGTCGCGCCGCGCTTGTACCCGGTGATCGTGTCGTTGCCCAAATTCGTGGCGTAAACGTTCAGCGATTTATCGACGACGAGCCGCTCGGGATTCGAGAGACCCGCTGTGATCTGACCCTTCTCGGGCGGGTTGGCGCCCTTTGCCGAAAAAAAGTCGATCGTATTGCTGTCGTAGCTTCCCCAGTAGATCAGAGGCTTATTCTTTTTCTTCTTCGCGTCGGGTGCAATCCAGCCGGATGCGTACGCGTGGCGGCTGGAGCTCTGACCGAAACCGCGTGCGAAGAGTTTGTCACGCTGAAGCGTCGCCGCCGGCGACGTACCTGCTTGTAGATTGCTCGGGGTCGTTGCGGTAGAGTTCATCGAACAGCCGGCGACTGTCGCGCCAAGCAGCACGGCGCAGCCGAACCGGCGCGCGGACGAGGGGGAGGGTTGTAGCACGTTGGACTCCTCTATGGATGGCGAACGAAAAGGTGGTTAAACCTTCAGTTCGACTTTTTCCAGCGCGCCCTTTGTCGAAACGACGTGGTGGTTGAGGCGAAGCTGGTCGGGCTCGAAGCCAAAGGCCAGGCCGAGCAGCTGCGGCAGATGGAAAATCGGAACGCCGATATCTTGCTTGAGCACGCGCGCGGCGTCCGGTTGCTGTCCGTCAAGATTGAGGTGGCAGAGCGGACAAGGCGTGACGAGCAGATCGGCGCCCTTCTCCTTCGCCTCGATGATGTGGTTGCCGCCCATCGCGAGCGCCTTGTCGCGATTGAAAGTGAGCATCGGAAATCCGCAGCACTTGGTCGCGCCGCGGTACTCGACCGCTTCGGCTCCGAGCAGCTCGATGAGCTGGTTGAGGTAGGTCTTTCGCTCCGGACGTTCGCGCAGTCCAAGCGCTTCGCTCGGCCGCAGGATGTAGCAACCGTAGAATGGCGCGATCTTCAAACCGGTAAGCTTGCGTTTGATCGCTGCGGCGACGCGATCGATTCCGATATCTTCGAAGAGCATCCACAGCAGATGCTTGACCGTCGCTTTGCCCTCGTAACGGAACCCTTGGTCGGCGATCGTCGCGTTGGCCTTCTCGCGGCGCGACTCGTCGCGTTTGAGATGGTAATTGTGATCGGAGAGCACGCCCTGACACGTGCTGCAGATGGTCATCAAATCGGCGCCTTGAGCCTCGGCCATTGCGAGCGTCAAGCCGTTGAGAGCGTCGGCGAGTTCGCGATTCTGCTCGCTGAGAACGCCGGCGCCGGTACAGGGTGCCGATTCGAGCTCGTGCAGCTCGAGACCGAGCGGCTCGGCGATGAGCCGTGCCGAGACGTAGAGCTCCGGACAGGCGCCCTTCGAGACGCAGCCGGGATAGAACGCAACCTTCACTTGAATCGTCCTCCGACGCGCTCGAATATTTTTCTGATACGCTCGACTCCTGGGATCGACTTATGGATGAGCGGCGGCAGCTTCCCCGCGCGCGCCATGTTGATCGCGCTCGGCAGCGTTTTGAGCTGTCCGACGATGTTGAAGAGGCCCGTCGATTTGGGCATCAGCGTGAGCTCGTTGAGCCGGCCGCTGTGCCTGACCGATTCGGCGAACGCGTCGGCGTGGCGCGTTCCGGCGTTGTGCGTGTATCCGGCGTCAACGGCCATCTTGCGCAGTTTTAAAATCTGATCGAGCGGCGCGACGCCCTTGGGGCACTGCTGGACGCACTCGAAGCAGTGCGTGCAGTCCCAGATGCCGCCCTCTTTGCTCAGCTCGCCCAGACGCTCCTTGGTCTGCGCGTCGCGCGGATCGCCGACGTAACGATAGGCCTGCGCGAGCGCCTGCGGTCCTAAGAAATCCGGGTTGACGGCGAACGACTCGCAATCCATGACGCAGGCCCCGCAGCTGATACAGCTCACCTCTTGAATGAGCTCTTCCATCGCCGCATTAGGAACGCGGTACTCTTGGTTGGGCGGTGGCACCGGCTGTTTATTCTCCAGCCACGGCCGCACCGCCAAATGCTTATCCCAAAACGGCTTCATGTCGCAGACCAAATCGCGAATGATCGGCATCGACGGCGGCGACTCCACCCGCGTCTTTCCGTCTTTGGTGAAGGCCGCGAGCTTGCTCTTGCAGGCGAGATTGGCGTGGCCATTGATCCACATCGCGCACGATCCGCAGATCGCGCTGCGGCACGCGCAACGCACGGCGAGCGACGGGTCCTGGTATTCGCGAATCGCGATCAGCGCGTCCAAAACGACGGCGTGCTCGGGAAGGTCGACGGTGTAGGTTTGATAGCGCCGGACCGGCGACGCGTTCCATGGCGCCGGAAACGGTTCGCCCGGTCTGGCCGCATCCGCGTAACGGCCCTCCGTATTATAGCGTCCGACTTCGATCGTAAACTGCATTAGTAGGTGCGTACCTCGGGTTGCCAGCGGGTGATCGTCACGGGAACGTGCGAGATCTCAGGCTCCTCGCCATCGCGGCGAAGCGTGAGCACCGTGTGCTTGAGCCAGTCGCGGTCGTTGCGTTCGGGGTAATCGATATGCGTGTGCGCGCCGCGGCTCTCTTTTCGTACGAGCGCGTCGCGGATGATCGCCTCGCCGCAGTCGAGCAGATAGCCGAGCTCGAGGACGAACGTGAGTGCTTGATTGAAGATGCGGCTCTTGTCGCCGACCGCGACGTTTTCGTAGCGTTTGCGAAAGCCGCGCAACGCTTCGAGCGCTTCGTGCAGACCCGCGTCGCTTCGATAGAGGCCGACCTTCGCGTCCATCATCGTCGCCAGCTCTAGGCGGAGTCCGGCGCAGGTTTCGCCCGTGTACGGTCGCGCCAGCAGGCCTTCGAGACGCTGCTGCTCGGAGCGCAGCAACTCTTCACCGCCGCTGCTCGGCAGCGTGCCTTTCGCATATCCGGCCGATGCGCGGCCCGAGCGCCGGCCGAAGATGATCGTGTCGAGCAACGAGTTGGCCCCAAGCCGGTTTCCACCGTGCACGCTCACGCAGGCGACTTCTCCCGCCGCGTACAGGCCGGCAATTGCAGTCGCGCCCTCGACGTCGGTTCTGACGCCGCCCATCTGATAATGCATGCCGGGGCGGACCGGCACCGGCTCCTTGATCATGTCGATGTCGAGATAGTCGAGCGCCATCTCGTGAATTTGCGGCAACTTCTTGAGAATCACGTCGGGGCCGAGATGGCGCAGATCGAGCAAGACGTTCCCGTCGATACCGCGGCCTTCGGCGATCTCGGTCGCTTCGGCGCGCGACGTGACGTCGCGTGCCGCCAGCTCCATCTTGGTCGGCGCGTACTTCTTCATGAAGCGCTCGCCGAGCGAGTTCAGCAAATAGGCGCCCTCGCCGCGCGCGGCTTCGGTCATCAAGAAGCCGCTGCCCGCCAGGGTCGTCGGATGGTATTGGACCATCGCCATATCCATCAACGGCGCACCGGCGCGATAGGCCAGCGAGTAGCCGTCGCCCGTGCAAATCAGCGCGTTGGTGCTCGGCTCGTAGAGCCGGCCCAGGCCGCCGCTCGCGACGATAACTGCTTTGGCGCGCAGCAAGTGGAGCTCGCCCGTAACCATCTCGAGCGCGACCGCGCCGCGGCATGCGCCTTCATCCATGTACAGCTTGGTGGCAAACCACTCTTCGTAGACCTTGACGCCCGCTTTGAGGATCTGGTCGTAGAGCGTGACCAAGAGTGCTTGACCGGTGATGTCGCCGACGAAATAGGTGCGCGCTTGTGAAGCGCCGCCGAAGGCGCGAGTGCCGAGCTTGCCGTCGTCGTTGCGATAGAAGATGACGCCCATGTGCTCGAACTCGATGATGTCCTGGGGCGCCTCCCGGCACATGACTTCGACGGCGTCTTGATCGGCGAGATAATCGCTGCCCTTGACCGTGTCGAAGGCGTGCGACTCCCAGCTGTCGTTCTCTCCGATGGCGGCGTTGATACCGCCCTGCGCCGCGCTCGAATGGCTGCGGATCGGGTGCACTTTCGTGACGATTGCAACGTCCGCGCCGAGACGGGCGGCCTCGAGGGCCGCGCGCATGCCGGCCAGGCCGGCGCCGAGGACGATAACGTCGTGGTCGGCAATCACGGAGCGTTAGTTACCCTTAAACGCATGGCTACATTCCGAACGCTTGTTCGGCAGTGCAGACCAGGCACGGCGTGGTGTTTCACGGACCCTCCGAGCATAACGAGCCGTACGTCTGGGCCGATATGCGTTTCGTAGCCCTTGACGCCCGAGAGCGCACGCCGTAGGAATAAGGAACCGCAAGAAAGGCCGGTGCCGCAATGTGTTCGTGCCGCTCCCACCGCCAAGGGACGCTCTTTGGTCTACCGCTCGGCGGAGATCTTCACTCGTGCCTCGCGGGCGAACTGCCGATTCGCCGGCGCGATTGGCTCTCCGCCGTCGGATCCGCGGCCGCCGTGGTCTGGGCCGCGCCGGCCTTCGCCGCGGCGAAACTCTACGGATCGGTCGTCGCCTACGATTACGTCTCCTCGGGTGTCGTGAAGGGCTCCCAAACGACGCTGGCATTGCCCGACGGCAGGCTCGACGTGCGCTTTGAATTCGTCGATCGCGGGCGCGGACCGAAGATGCGCAGCCTGATCGCGCTCGATCCGGCCGGCCTCATCTCCTCGCTTCGCACCACCGGATACAACTACTTGAAGGTGCCGGTCGACGAGCGATTCACCGCCCGAAACGGAACGGCGTCCTGGAAGAACTCGGCGGAGCACGAGACGCAGTCGAGCGTCAACCCGCGATTCTACGTCAGCATGGACGGATCGCCCGAAGAGGGCGCGATCTTAGTCCGTGCAGCGCTTCGCGCAACCAAAGCAAAACTCGATCTCTGGCCGAGCGGCGTTACCAGGGTGACGGCGGTCACGACGCTGCGCGTCAACAACGGCGGCGCGACGAAACGTGTGACGATGTACGAGGCGACGGGCCTCGACTTTACACCGGCCGACCTCTGGCTCGATGAGAACGGCGAACTCTTCATGTCGGGAGGTCAGTGGGGAGCCGTCATCCGCAGCGGCTGGAACGCGGTCCTCCCGCAGTTGATCGCAGCGCAAGAGCTGCGCGTAACCGATCTTGGTCGGCAAATCGCGCAGACGCTGCCGCAGCGCGCCGGTACCGCAATCGCGATTACCAATGTTTCGCTCTTCGACTCGGAGGCCGGAGACGTCGTGCCGAATGCCACCGTGCTCTTCCACGGCGATCGCGTCGCGGCGGTCGGAGGCGCCGAACTCACTCTGCCGGCCGACGCGCGGCGCATCGACGGCACCGGTAAGACGCTCTTACCGGGGCTGTGGAACATGCATATGCATCTCTTTGCGGAGTTTGGTCCTCGTTTGCTCGCCGAAGGCGTCACGACGATTCGCGACCCCGGCAATAACCCCCAATACATCGCCAAGATGAAGGCTCAGTTCGAGAGCGGCGAGCTCCTCGGACCGCGCGTCATCATCGCCGGTTTGATGGACGGAACGGGGAAATATACCGCGCCGATCGGCACGACCACGAGCACCGCTGCCGAAGCGATCGCGCAGGTCGGCGACTGGAAGAAGACCGGCGCGGTTCAGATCAAGATCTACAGTTCGATGGATCCCAAGCTCGTTCCGATTATCGCGAAGGAGGCGCACGCGCAAGGGATGCGCGTCAGCGGACATATCCCCGCGGGCATGCTCGCGCAAGATGCGGTGCGCCAGGGCTACGACGAGATTCAACACGTCAACTTCCTCTTCTTGAACTTCATGCCCGACACGAAAGACCGCACGCAAACCCCGATTCGACTGACTGCAACCGCGGAGCGCGCGGGCACCATCGATCTGCGCAGCCAAGCCGTCGCCGACTTTATCGCGCTCCTCAAAGAGAAGGATATCGTCAGCGATCCGACCGTCGGAATCTTCTACAGCGACACGCTCACGCGGAACGGCGACGTTGCGTCGACGGGATTCGCAGAGATCGCGGATTGGCTTCCGGCACAGGTCCGGCGGACGCTGACGACCGGCGGATTACCGCTCGGTCCGGGCCTCGATGCGAAGTATCGGGCTTCGGCACAAGCCTACCTCGACATGGTCATGCTGCTCCATACCAACGGCATTCGGATCGTCGCAGGCACCGACGACATTTTACCGGGATTCGATCTCGTCCACGAGCTCGAGCTCTACGCGCAGGCGGGGATGCCGACGACGCAGGTGCTCCAAGCGGCGACGATCGTGCCGGCGAGGGTAATGAAGATGGACGCCGACCTCGGATCGCTTCGTTCGGGCAAGCTGGCCGATGCGATCGTGGTGAACGGCAATCCGGTCGATCGGATCGCGCGGTTGCGCAGCGTCGAGACGACGATCAAGAGCGGCGTGATCTACGACACCCGCGCCCTCTACGCTACCGCCGGAGTCACCGCGCCCCCGGCATAGCCGCGCGACGCGGCCCCTAGCGATCGGCGCCGTTCGACGCAGTAGGCACGTGAGTTCACTACGTCAGGAGGCCACATGCTGCAGAACGTCACCGCTGCTCCGTCGCGCCGGTCGCTCGAGTTCGGGATCTACCGCGACGGTGACAACAACCTCGACGCGATCCAAGAGCTGACGCTTGCGCAAGCGCTCCGCACGAGCGCGCGCGACGGACGCATCGAATACACCGTTGAGGATACCACGCATTTGCGCGTCGGTGACGACGCGATCGTTTCCGGACGTCTGCACACCGAGCAGTATACCATCGCCGGCGGCAACGTCTCCGGCGTCCAGACCGGTCGAGGTCTCGATATGAGCGACGAAGCGAATTTGGCGCAGTTCGTCGCTCGCACGCTCGACAATGCCGAAGCGAGCGGAACGAAGCAGACGTGGATCGATCTGGTCGACCACGGCGGCGGCGACGGCGGTGGGCTACAGACGCGCAACGGCTCGTGCATGTCGATGCCCGATATTGCGAAGGCGATTGCCGACGGTGTTGCGCTGCACGCGCACGAGCATCCCGAAGATGCCGGTCGCGGCATCGACGGCGTCGTTGCCAATCAGTGTTTGATGGACACGATGGGCTTCGCCGAGGGATACTAAACAAACGCTCTAGCAGTTCCGGTTTTGGGCTTTGGGCAGGAGGCCGATAGTGCGGCGCGGGGGGCGGCCTTAGGGTGATTGAGCTGGTGAGATTACAACACCCCAGGGCAAGCCTTTTGTAAGATCAGTGGCCTTCTCTATCGTGTACGAAGGTTGCCGGTGCGGTTTCGTAAGGAAGTACAAGACCGGCCGATCGGACGTAATGGCAAGCGCGCCGCCGAGCCGTTTACGATCGCCGTTACGCCGCTGAAGACGCGGGAGCCGCGCTGGTTAACGTTAGCAGACGTAATCGGCGGCGTGCTGTTAGGCGAAAGAGTCCCGAAGATCCGCCGGGCGATCCGCTTCGTACCGGACGGGCGCCGTCGGCCACGATCCACGAAATTCCGTAACGCGATCGAGCTCTGGTCGAATCGGCCGATCTTCAAGACCATCGTCGAGCAAAAGCAGATCGCAAAGGACCGATCCAAGAGTGACGACGATCTCGCAGCGCTCGCGCTGGGGCTCAAAGAAATGGCCAACAGCGGCGCCTACGGCATACACGCCGAGGTCAACGTCAAGCCCCCGAAGGGCGACGATCCGATCGAGGGCGACGTTTACGCAGATATTACGTTTGAGGCACCCACAGTCCACAACGAGCGGCCGGGGGCTTTCGCTAATCCGATTCTCGCTAGTCTCATCACCGGCGGGGCGCGTTTGATGCTCGCGATGCTCGAACGCGAGGTGACCGATCGTGGCGGCACCTTTACGTTCTGCGATACCGATAGCTTGGCGATTACCTGCGGGCAGGGATGCCCCGATGGAATTCCGAGCGTGCCGGAAAGCGCCATCGATGCAATAATCACCCAGTTCGACGCACTGAACCCGTACGATGCGGCGGTCGTTCCGCATTTGCTCAAGGTCGAATATCCCAGCGTGACGGATCTGCGTTGCTTTGCCGTCTCCGCGAAGCGGTACGTGCTGTACCGGTGGCACCCCGGCAACCGCATTGAGATAGTGAAAGCCTCGGAGAGCGCCCTGGGTGCGATCATCGGCCGGTCGTCGAATGAGACAACACCCAAACTGGCACGACGGATCTGGCTCTCGATTCTCCTCAACCATTTAGACGTGAATCCGAAGCAACGGCATCGGGCAAAGCCATTGGTCGATTTCGACGTACCGCTGCGGCGCAAGTTTCCAATCAGCGCGCCGGCGATCTTGAGTCGGCTCGCTCCCCACAACAACACGCGATCGTACGATTTCCGCATTAAACCGTACGGCTTCGTGCAATCGATTGCGCCCGCCGTCACCGGCCCCAACGAGCCCTTGCCAATCGCGCCTTTTGAAAAGGACGTACAGAAGTCTAGGCGCCTGCAATGGGTCGATTACCATACCGGCGATCCGATTCGATTGGATTGGAACGGCACCAGCATAGCTGGTACGGTCCCCGTCATGCGCATGAGCGAATACGTGCGTGATTACGCGCGGCATCCCGAGGCGAAAGCTGCCGACGCCGACGGCAAACCCGCTGGGCCGGATACCGTAGGGTTGCTGTATCGATTACCGCTCCAGTCAAAGCGCCTGATCCGGATCGGTAAGGAGGTCGATCGGCTCGCAGGTGACGAGGGCGCTACGCTAATGCCCGATGAGCCGGTTGAGTACGAGCGCGATGATCTGGCCGACGATATCGCTTACCTCGCGACGTTTCTGCAGGCGGCGACAGCGCGGGACCTTGGTATCACCGAGCGCGGGTGGCGTAAGATCATCAAAGGCGAGGTTGCGCCGCTTGCCGAGACGGTCGATCGGATTCGGCAGATCGCTGAGGCCTATCATTCCGCTTGCGATGACTCAGGGACGCACTAACCTGGGCACTAGGGCCATCGTGGAACATGCGTGCGGCTTCGACCGCAGCCAGCTATACAGTGACGAGGGGCCGCCGATCGGCAATGTGGCGACGGACCGCTGGGCCGAGGCCGCTTGGGTCCTTGGAGCCTGGTTGCTGAGGTGGAACTGACCGGCTGAACCCGAACGTTCCTAGCCGCTGATCCGTTCACGGATCGAGGAGCAAGGCATGACGAGTTTGGATTCGGGTCGATTCGCCCTAAGCGTGGGCGTAGCAGCGGCAATGCTGGCCGGGTGCGGCGGATCGCAGCCGCCGATCGGCACTCCGAACGCGATGCCGCAGAGCCGCGCGATCGCCACGCACGCCGAGCACGGCGGATCGTGGATGCTGCCGGAGAAGCCCGCGTACAAGGTCACGAAACCGCTGCTCTACGTGACGAATGACTCCGGAAACGGCGTGACCGTGTATCATGCCAGCGCTAAAGATCCATCTCCACTCGCAACGATCTCAGACGGCCTCGATTTTCCCTCCGGCGGCTGCATAGACAGCCAGGGGACGCTCTACGTGGCAAATCAGCCAGTCAGCAATGGGGGTTGGATATCCGAGTATCCCTTGGGCAAAACTAAGGCGTCCGCGTTCATTAAGGACGGCATAAGTACTCCGGCCTTTTGCGCGATAGACGGCAACGGAAACCTTTGGGTTACAAATATCAGCACTTCGAATGTCACCGAGTACCTCCATGGCTCGAAAAAACCACACACGGTAATCACCAATGGTTTGGACTACCCCGTTGGAATCGCAATCGATGATTCCGGGAGCCTCTACGTCGCAAATCGCCCGGTCTCAGGTTCTCCTAACGTCGCCATCTACGGACGAGGGAGCAAAACTCCAACGAGAACCATCACTAGCGGCGTAATATATCCTGTGGGCATCGCCGTTGACGCGCACGGCACGCTCTATGTTACTAACGAACAGTTATCAGGTTCCAGGTCAGCCGGCAATGTCGAAGAGTATCGGGCCGGACGGAGCAAGCCTAGCCGAAAAATATCTTTTAACGGCCTTTATCATCCGTTAGCCGTTACGGTCGGAAAGAACGGCTGGCTTTACGTGGCGGTCTGGCCTGAATATACGAACTCGAATCCGTTCGCAGTCCTTGAGTATCGACCACGCACCGTAGATCCATCCTCTAGGATGGTGACTGAAAGCGTCTCCTATCCTCAAGGTTTGGCCTACTACCCACCGCTCTTACCGTAGCGAAGTCACGCGCCCCAGGCCCTGGAGTCATCGACGGACACCAAAACCGGAACTGCTAGGGGCTTTGTTTAGTATCCCATGGGCTTCGCCGATGCGCTCTCGCGCGCCGGCGTGCAGTATCTTGCGGCGAGTCCGGAGACGATGCTCGCGCCCGGCGTCCCAAGCGATGTTGCGCACGCGATTGCCTCGCACGAAACCAATCCGGCTACAATGGCCAAGGCGGTGGTGCGCGACGTCATGCAGACCAAATACGGCCTGGGCGAGGGGGGCGGCTTCACACCGGCGGCCGCCTTCGACGTGCTCGATCTCGACGGGCAGAAAATTCAGAGAGCGGAACGCGCGATCAAGCGGCTCAACGATGACGTCGCCGCCGAAGCGGCCACGCCAAGCGTCCGTAACGCGGTGCGCGAGGATGCGCGCGCGATCGACGGCATGGTGCGCTTCCACGGCAGCCGGGGCCTGCCATGGCATGCCGATCGTCCCGCCATCGCATTCTACGATTCGCTCGGCGGCGATGGGCGTCTGGACGAGCGGCTGCAGAGCGACGCGCTTCAGGCAAGCGCAGCGGTGCGCAACCTCGTGCTCGCCCATCGGGAGAGCGCCGGCTTCAACCCGTTCGGGGGCGCCGACTACTCCGATGCGGTCGGACCGACCGTTCATCTACCGACGTCGCAGCGCGAGATCGATCCGTGGGCTTCAGCCGGTATGACCGAGACCGAGAACGCCTTCTATCGAGCCGTCGACGAAGCGAGGATGACGAGCGTGCTTGCGTAGCCGCGATTGCGCGCGCCCCTACCGGCGCAATGCGACGTCCGAGGGATAGATCGGGCGATTGATGATGCGTTCGAGCGTCGTCGCGGGTGCGCCGAGCGCGATTTCGGCGAAACGCGCGAATGCCTCGCGCGTGGCCTCGCCTTCCGCGTAGCGTTCGTTGCGCTCCATCTCGACTCGCCCGCGTACCGGCAAGAACCGGATGTAACGCCCGTCGTCATCCTCGCCGAGCTCGACGAGCTCCGAGTCGCTCAGAATGCGCAGCGCCGCGCCAACGGTGCGGTCGCGCACGCGATCGATATCGAGGGTGGCCGCGATATCGGCGTCGGTTCCGCGCACGGTTCCGTCGCGAGCCAGCCCGCGTAATCCGCGATAGAGCTCGCGCAGCAGCGGCAGCGGCGGCGCGTCGAGGTCGATAAGAAAGTCGTTGAGCCCGCGGTCGCGTTTTCCATAGAGCAGATGGATGCGCGCCGGGGAGCCGTCGCGGCCGGCGCGGCCGGCCTGCTGATTGAACTCCCCGAAGTCGAAGTTGAGGTGATAGAGCACGACATCGGCAACGTCGGGAAGATCGATTCCCTCTCCGAACGCCGACGTCGCGACGATGACGCGCAAACTGCCTTCGCGAAAAAGGCCCTCGACTTCGAGGCGGTCGCCGTTGGGCATCTTCGCGTGATAGAACATCACCTCGTCGCCGAGCTCGCGACGCAATCGCCGCGCCACGCTCGTCGCTTCGGCGCGCGAGTTGCAATAGACGATGCCGCGTTGACCCTCGGAGTCTTTCACAAAGAGCTCGATCAGGTAGGCGTTCTTATCGCGCGTCTCACGCGCGTCGACGACGGTCAGATTCTCACGCACCGTCGGATCGATGACCCAAGCGTCGATGCTCAGCTCCGCAACGATTCGACGAAACGCCTCGTCGGCGGCCGTCGCGGTGAGCGCGAGCACTTGTGGATTGCCGAGGCTCGCGATCGTCGCACTCAAGCGTGCGTAGGCCGGCCGGTGGCGCGATTCGTGCAGGTGATGGGCCTCGTCGACCACCGCGAAGGCCGGAGCGCTCGGGCCGCGCAGCGCGTCGCGATGAAACTCGAGAAACTCCGGCGTCGCGAGCACGAGATCCCACGCGCCGTCGCGCAGAACGGAGAAGAGCTCTTCCCGTTCCGCGCTTTCGATCGAACCGTTCGCGCGAAAGCAGCGCAGACCGAGCGGATCGAGCGTGCGGCGCAGGGCCTCGAATTGATCGTTGGCCAGCGCGCGCAGTGGGTAGACGACCAGCGTCTTACCGCTGCCCGCGAAGGCGCGCAGCGCGGCCGAATACTGAAAGCAGAACGACTTGCCGCGGCCGGTCCCGAGGACCGCGAGCGTGTTCTTTCCGGCCGCGAGGCGCTCGAGCACTGCGCGTTGCGCGTCGTGCGGCTGCGCCGCCCCAATGAGCGCGCTGCGCACGCGCTCTTCTAGGTCGTCGCCCTCCGCCGCAGCGATTGCCGAAGTTCCGCCTCGCTGCGCGCGTGAGTGGATCGCCGGCCCGCTTTCGCGCTCGACGAAGATATTGACGCCGCGATGTTTATCCGATTGCGCCGAGCCGGTCAGGGATGCGACGCGTGCAGAGTACCGCGCGCCGGCATCGATCGCCGGCGCGATGTGCACGGCGAGACGTTTGTTGAGGAAACCCAGCTGGAGATTCCCGTAATGAACGGCGATCGCGTTGGCGTCGTAGGCGTTCTCGGGCTGACGGTGCAGTTCGAGCGCTGCGCCGGTGCGCAGACCCGCAATAACGTCTTGACGTCCCTCGAACGAAACGCCGGCCAGCTTGGTGTGGAAGTGCGGTGCGTCGCCGATCGTTGCGTAGGAGTCGTGAAGATACTCGTCGCTTTTGGCAAAGGCGCGCTCGATAAACGCACTCGCAGCCGACTCTTCGGAGCCGGGCGAACTCCCGAAACGCGCTAGAACGGCCTCAAACGCGGCCTCCGACGGGGTCGGAGGTGGAAGTCCCTTACTGCGCGGGGCCTTCTTCGCGACGCTCGTGCTGCTCTGCGCCGTCGCGCTCGGAGTCGGCGGGAGAGGGGAGGTCGTCGAGATTGAGCGCGATCTCTTCGTGGCCTTGCTCGAGCGCGGCATCGTGTAGTCCCGATTGCTGCGCGTCGAGCGGATCGATCACCTCTTCGCCGGCGTACGAGTCGCCGGCGGAGATTTCGTCGCCCGCGTATGGCTCCTCGAGTGCTACGCCGCTGACCGCATCCCCGCGTTTCTTGCGATAGCGCTGCGGCGTGACCGGGGCGGTGGTGCGCGCCACCTTCGCCTTCTGCCGGCGCTCGCGCCGCGCCGCGACGATATCCTCGCGCGCGACGCCGCTGCGGTTCTGGAGTGCCACCGAATCGCCGCGCGATCGCGTGGTAACGGTACGGTCCGCCGAGAGGCCCGCGCGCCGGCGCTTTGCGGCCGCTTCGAGCTGACGCTTGCGGAAGACGAGCACGAGCGGGGCCGAGAAGAAGATCGAGTGGTATCCGCCCGAGCAGATGCCGACGAGCAGCGCGAAGGCAAAGTTCTTCAAGCTCGCGCCGCCCAGCGCGAGCAATGCGACGAGGGTGATGACGACGGTCGCCAGCGTGTTGAACGAGCGCGTCATCGTCTGCTTGATCGATTCGTTGACGATCGTCGCGTACGGCGCGCCGGCCATCAGCTTGGTGTTCTCCCGGATTCGGTCGAGGATCACGATCGTATCCATGACCGAGTAGCCAATGACGGTAAGCACGGCGGCGAGAAAGGCGTCGTCGGCGCGCCGGTCGGCCAGAGAGTAGATGCCGATCATCATCAACGCGTCGCGCACCAGCGCGATGACCGTCACCAAACCGAAGATATAGTTCCAACCGAAACGGAACGCGATGTAGAGAAATTGGATTCCGAGCGCGATGATGAGCGCCCAGAGCGCCTTCGTGAGATACTCGCGTCCCAGCGACGGTCCGACCGAGGTAATCTGCGAAGCTGCCCGGTCGACGGGCGCTACGGTGTTGAGCGCCGCCCAAACGGGCGTCGAGTTATTCGCGAACGCCGTCTGCGTTTGAATGACGAAGCCTTTGCCGTCGGTCCCCGCAGTAGTGACCGATTCTTCGGTCATACCCAGCCCTGCGAGCGCTTGTTTGACCTTGTCGGCGGTCGTCGGCTGCGTGAACTGCACCGTAATGTCGGTACCGCCGGTGAACGAGAGACCGAGCCGCAGCATATGCGCGGGCTGAAAACCGTTACCGCCGGCAAAGCCGTGGTAGAACATCGAGCCGATGCCGAGCGCAATGATGAGCCCCGAGATCCACGAGACGATGGGGTACCATCCGACGATGTTCCAGTTGAGCCGGCGGAAGAGCATCGTTTATGCTCCCGCGCTCGAGCCGGCGGTCTTGGCGAAAACTCCGACCTCGGAACGCTTCACGCCGTAGAGCTCGGGCGCGGTGAGAATCTCGTTGTCGACCAGCGCGTCGACGAAGAACCGCGTGATGAAGACCGCGGTCCCCAGCGAGACGACGGTTCCCCAGAAGAGCGTGAATGCAAAGCCTTTGACGGTGCCGGTACCGAGCGAATAGAGCACGCCGGCGCCGACGATCGTCGTGAAGTGGCTATCGAAGACGGCCGAAAAAGCGCGCTGGAATCCGACGCGCACCGCGGCGCGCATCGTCTTGCCGTTCCAGAGCTCCTCTTTGATGCGCTCGAAGATCAAGACGTTGGCGTCAACGGCCATGCCGATCGAGAGCACGAAGCCTGCGATGCCCGGCAGCGTCAGCGTCGCGTGGGAGACCGCGAGGATCGCCATCATCACGAGCACGTAAATTGCGAGCGCCAGGTCGGCGAGAAGCCCCGGCAAGCGGTAGACGAGAATCATGAAAATCAACACGAGGCCGAGGCCCAGGGCGGCTGCGCGCATCGACTGCGTCAGGTCGATCTTTCCGAGCGTCGGCCCGATCGTCTCCTTCTCGATGATGCTGATGCTCACCGGGAGGGCGCCGGCGTTGAGCTCGTTGGCGAGCGTGACCGTCTGTTCTTCGGTGAAGGTTCCGGTAATCTGGCCGTTATCGTAAATTGGGCTTTGGATAATTGGCGCCGAGATATACCGATGGTCGAGAAAGATGCCGAGCGGCTTCTGAAGATTTGCCGTCGTCAGCTTCCCGAACTTTGCGGGGTCCTTCGTTTGGAAGAGAATGTCCGGGCTGCCGTTTTGCGCGTAACTCGCCTGCGCGGCCTTCAGGTCTTTGCCGGCGTAAACCACGTCGCCGCTCTTTTCGTAAGCAGTCTTCGAAACGTAGAGTTCGGCCGCGGCCTTGTCTTTCGGCGAGAGGTTGGGCTGCAGCAGTGCGGCAGTCGCCGCGTCGGCCTTCTGCATGACGTCGAACGGCACGATCTTGTATTCGAGCACCGCCGCTTGTTTGAGCAGTTTCTCCGCTTCGTCGGGATTCTTCACCGCGGGCAGCTCCACGAGGATCCGGTCGGTTCCGACGTTGCTGATCGACGGCTCGGCGACGCCGAGTCCGTTGATGCGGCGATCGATCACCTCGCGGGTCTGCGCCTGAACCTCGGTGGTGATGCGCGGCACGCTCGCGGTCGGCGAAAGCTGGAGCAGGAGGCGCGCACCGCCCTGCAAGTCGAGGCCGAGATGGATCGTCTTCTGGATCGGCCAGACCGCCCAGATCGAAAGCGCACAAATCGCGACGATGACCAGCGCCTTGAACGGCGCCTTCAGATTATTCCAGTTCATTGGAGCCGGTGGAGCTTAGCCTTCAACCGGCGCCGGGCCTGCCGCGGGGCGCCAGAGCTGACGCCCGATTCCGAGGAGTCCGGCGACCGCGACGGCCGTGACGGCGCTCCAAACCGCGCCCTGTACCGGGCGGCCGTAGACGAATCCGCCGGTCGCAAAGAGCGCGCCGTAGACCGATGCTAGGCCGAGCACCCAGCCGGCGAGTGCGAGCGGCATCGAATCGGGCGAGCCGCCGAGCCCGTTCTCGCGGCGAATTCGCTCCCATCCCGGTCCCGCCGGGCGGACGCGCGCGTAAAATTCCACGAGCACGCTGCGCTCGACCGGCGGGGTGCAGAAGGTCACGACGATCCACACGATCGTCGTGACGCCAATCGTCGTCAGGAGCACGACCGTGGCATCGGCGCTGTGGCCGAGCTTCGCGGCGACGAAGAATGCTATCGAAACGACGAACGACGCAAGCATCGCGCTCACCTCACTCCACGCGTTGATTCGCCACCAGAACCAGCGCAGCAGATAGATCAATCCCGTCCCCGCGCCGATCGAAAGCAAAAGATTGAAGGCGTTCCTCGCATTGTCGAGTGCGAGCGTGAGGAGCACGCCGACGATCATGAGCAGCGCGGTGACGAGACGCCCGGCGAAGACGAGCTCGCGCTGCGTCGACTGCGGGCGGATGAAGCGCTGATAAAAATCGTGCACCAGATACGAGGTGCCCCAGTTCAGATGCGTCTCGATGGTGGAGCGGTAAGCGGCGAAGATACCGGCGACCATGAAGCCCGCAAAACCGGCCGGTAGAAAGACGAGCATTGCGGGATAGGCGATGTCGTTGCCGATCAGGCTCGGGGCGACCGCCGGAAAACGCACGTGAATGTCGTGCAGGGTCGGATAGACGATCGTGGAGGCGAGCGCGACGACGATCCACGGCCACGGGCGAAGCGCGTAGTGCATCGCCTGAAAGAGAAAGGTGCCGAAGAGCGCGTCGGATTCGGTCTTTGCAGCGAGCATCCGCTGCGCGACGTAACTGCCACCCCCCGGCTCGGCGCCCGGATACCAGACCGACCACCAGACGACGGTGAGCGGAATCACGAAGATGCCCAACGCCGTATGCCAGTCGTTGAAGTTCGGTAGGATCGCGAGCGCCGCGCCGTTACCGTGCGAGAAGTGTGCGACGAGACCGTGCAGCCCGCCGACACCCGGCGCGTGGATCGCGAAGTAGGCGGCGGCGAACGCCGAGGTCATCGTGATGCAGAACTGGATCAGGTCGGTAACCATCACGCCCCACAGGCCCGCAGTTGCGGCAAAGACGATCGGCACCGCGACCGAGATCGCCAGCGTTTCGAAGCGCGGCCAACCGAAGAGGATGCCCGCGATCTTCACCAGCGCGAGATTGACCGTCGCGATAATCCAGCAGTTGAAGAAGAGACCGAGATAGATCGCGCGGAAACCGCGCACGAACGATGCGGCACGTCCGGCGTAGCGCAGCTCGTAGAACTCGAGATCGGTGAGCACGCGCGAACGCCGCCAGAGGCGCGCGTAAAAGAAGACCGTCGCCATGCCGGTAAGCAGAAACGACCACCAGACCCAGTTCTCGGCGACGCCCCCGTCGCGCACGAGATTCGTCACGAGGTTCGGCGTATCGGTCGAGAAGGTCGTCGCAACCAGTGAGATGCCGATCAGCCACCACGGCGCGGCGCGCCCCGCCGCAAAAAATTCGGTGATGTTCTTGCCGGCGCGTCGCGCCAGCACGATCGCCGGCACGAAACTTACGCCCAAGGAAACGACGACGATGACCCAGTCGAGCGTCGTTAAGTGCACGCTAGCGCGTTCGGTTCTTCTTGCGCGATGACCTCGGCGGGGGCGAGTGCGATCTCGTTGGGCAACTCCCCGTACGCGAAGACGTTGACGCGAATCTCCGAGCGCAGCAAGAAATCGGCGAGCACCGGACGGAGCGCGGAGGTGCAGACGACGGCAGCACGATCGCGAGGCGTCGTTGCGGCGTACAATTCAATACGAGCGCGCAGGCGAAGCGCCGTCGCCGGTTCGAGACCTTCGGAACCGCGGCGGCACCACGCGTCCGCGAGCCGTCGCTCGAAGGGCGCGTCGAAGATCACCGGTTCTAAGAGCGCAATGCCGCGGCGCCGAAGGAGATCCGGTACGATCGCACGGCGTGCCGCTTCGGCGAGCTCCTGCGGGTCGCCGGTCCGCGCCTCCAGCATCGCCTCGAGGACTGCAATCGGATCGCGCGGCCACGCGCTTTCGCGCAGGAGCAGTCCGAACGCCCGATGGAGCGCGCCGAACGGCAAGGTATCGCCGCCGACTTCCTTGACCAACGCCGGCACCGTCGTGCGCAAGTGCTCGAGCAACGAGTGGAGCTCTTGGCGCCCAACGAGTTCCGCAGCGTAGGTGCGCGCGATCTCTGCTAAGTGCGACCCGAGTACCGAGATCGGATCGAAGACCAGTGCGCCCGCATTAGCGGCGCGCTCGCGCAACGGCGGATCGATCCAAGCCGCGGGCAATCCGTAGACCGGCTCGCGCTCCACGGGAGCGTTGAAATGCGCGAGCACACTTTCGTCGGCAACCGCGAGCAGCCGCTCGAGGTCGAGCCGGCCCGATCCCACCGACCGGTCTCGCACGCGGATGCCGTAGGTTCGCGGGTCGCGCGCGAGATCGTCCCGCAAGCGCACTCCGGGGAGCACGACGCCGATGTCGGCGGCGAGTGCGCGGCGCACCTCGCCGACGCGATCGAGTAGGGCATCGGCGAGCGGGTGCGCGAGCAGTTGCGCGAGGTCGGCGCCGATCTCGATGGCGATTGCGTCGACCCCAACGAGTCCGAGTGCGAGCTCGGGACGGCGCATCGCATGACGTTTTGCGCGCTCGCGCGCATCGAGCGTCTCCGCTTCGCGCCGCCGGCGTTCGCGGTGCGCCGCCTGCGCGACGGCAAACGCGCCCGCTCCGAGCACGACGAAGAGCGGCCGCGGCAAAGCCGGAACGAGTGCGAGCGCGAGCAGCAAGGCCCCGGCGCTGCGCAAGGCGTCGGGCCGCGCAAAGAGCTGTGAGGCGAGGTCCGCCCCGAGTGCACCATCCGACGCCACCCGCGTGACCATCATGCCCATCGCAGTCGAGATGAGAAAAGCGGGCAGCGTGGTGACCAGCGCGTTGCCGATGGAGAGCAGCGCGAACGTATTGAGTGCGTCGAGCGGAGCGAGCCCGTGATAGGCGATGCCGACGACCACGCCGCCGCATAGGTTCAGCGCGACGATGACCAAGGCGGCGATCGCGTCGCCCTTGACGAACTTTCCCGCCCCGTCCATCGCGCCGTAAAAGTCGGCTTCGCGCTGAACGGCTTCGCGTTTGCGGCGCGCGCCTTCTCCGTCGAGTACGCCCGCATGGACGTCGGCGTCGATGGCCATCTGTTTTCCGGGCATTGCATCGAGGGTAAAGCGTGCGGCGACCTCGGCCACGCGTTGCGAGCCGCTCGCAATCACGACGAACTGAATCGTCACCAGAATCGAAAAGACGATGAGCCCGACGACTAAGTTTCCGTGGACGACGAAGGCGCCGAAGGCGGGAATGATCGCGCCGACCGCATCCGGTTGCGCGCCCGCCGTGAGTATCAATCGCGTCGCCGAGACGTCGAGCGAGAGACGAAAGAGCGTCGCAACGAGCAGGGCCGGCGCGAAGGCCGAGAACTCGAGCGGATCCTCCACCGTGACCGAGAGCAGCAGGACGAGAGCGGATCCGAAAATGTTGATCCCGAGGAGCACGTCGAGCAGCCACGGCGGCAACGGAACGATCAGAATCCCGACGATCGCCAGCAAGAGCGCCGCGAACGCGTAGACCGCGCGTTTCTTGGCGTTCACGACGCCGGCTCGTTTGCTCGAAGCAGGGCCGCTACGACCTCGGCGACCGCGACGTAATGCGCGTGCGGAATCGGCTCGCCGGCTCGGCCGTCGCGAAAGAGCGCCCGGGCGAGCAGAACGTTCTCGACGATTGGAATCCCGTGACGTGCCGCAACCGCCCGCACGTGGATCGCGGCGTCGCCGGCGGCTCGCACGAGCACGCGCGGCACCGGGATATCCGGAGGACGATACTCTAGTGCGACCGCGACGTGATTCGGGTTTGCGACGACGAAGGCGGCCTCTTTGAGCCGCCGCATTCCGCTCTGCAGCAACGCACGATGGAGCGCACGCCGGCGTCCGCGTGCGGCCGCGTCGCCCTCTTCTTCCTTCACTTCGCGTTTGCGCTCTTCGAAGCTCATCCGCAGTTTGCGCAGCCACGATCGTCGCGCCGCGCCATACTCGGCAACGGCGAAGCAGAAGCCAACCGCGCACGCCGCGATGGCTACCTCGCGCGACGCCGTCCATACCGCCGCCGTGACCTCACCGAGCGATTGCGCTTGCAGGGCGGCCGACGCACTCCATGCGATGAACGGCGCCATCGCCGCTCCGGCGCACGCGAACGCCAGCGCAGCGCGCAGCGAGTGCGCGAGCGTCTCGCGCGAGAGAATCCGCTTCACGCCCTCGACGGGGTTCAGACGCTCGGCCCGCAGTGCGATCGAGAGCGCGCCGAGACCGCCGTTCTGAACGAGGTTTCCGAACGTGCCGGCAAGAGCGGCGGCGCCGACCGATAGCAATGCGGCGGCAAGAATCATCGCGTTCGCGGGCGAGACTCGGCCCGACGCTCCGGCGGCAATCGCGCTGCGAGCCGCCGCACCGAATGACGGCGCGATCGCCGCAACGGTGCAGCCGGCGGCTGCGAACGAAAGATTTGCGGCAAGCTCGCTGGAGCGTGCGACGTTGCCTTCGCGCTGCGCCTTGGCAATGCGTCGCGCGGTCGCTTCGAACGGCTTTTCGGCGCCGTCACTCACGGGATGTCGAGCAGCGGCGCGGGCAAGCGCTGTGCCACGACCGGCACGGCAACGGCCGTCGCCACGAGCGCCGCTGCGAATGCGAGCGGAAAGGCGAGCGTAAAGCTGCCGAAGCGCGGGATCACGCGCGACAGGGATCCAAGCGCGATTTGGACGACGAAGGCCAGCGCGATCGCCGGTGCGGCAACCTGCAGCGCAACCAGCACGATCGTGGACGCGAATGCCGCCGCGTAGCCGAGCCAGCCGTTCACGTGCATCGGCGCACCGACGGGAATGCGCGCGAAGCTCTCGCCGAATCCAAGGAGAACGGCTCGATAGCCGCCCGAGAGAAAGAAACCGCCGGTGAACGCGAGCGACCAAACGCGCCCGAATCCGCTCGGCGCGACGAGCTGCAGGCTCGGAGCGATCGCTTTGACGCCGACGTAGTCGTCCACGACGCGGCCGCCCGCATAGGCCCCGTCGTAGACGAGCGAGGCGGTCATGCCGATCGCCCCGCCGAGTAGAAACTCGGTGAGCAATGCTATGAGGAGCGCCGCTCCATCGATCGCGCGCGGCGCTCGCTCGATCCCGGAGGCAATCGCGATTGCGAGGACGAGCGCGAAGCCGGCCCGCAGCGGGCCGGGGAGGCTGGGATGCGAGAATCCGGGTGCTCGAAACGTAAAGCCGGCGCAGCGCGCAAAGACGAGCAGTCCAGTTACCATCCGGTGTCGATCGTGGGAATCGCCGCGACCGCGCGATCGAAGAGCGCCGCCAGCAAATGCATCGCGGAGCCGCCAAAGATCGCGACCATCAGGCCGACGGCAAGAATTTTGGGAAGCAACGTCAGCGTCTGCTCCTGAACCTGCGTCGCTGCCTGAACGACGGCGACTGCCGTGCCGACGATGGCCGCAACGCCGAGCATCGGGAGCGCAATCGTCGCCGTCGCGATCAGCGCGTCGTGCAGCAGGCCGTCGAGGACATCCACGCCTCAACGGTAGCGGGGCAGCGTTACGCCGAGGTTACCGGCTTGTTATTGGGCTCGAATGTGCAAACGCGGGGCGCCAGGCACTCGCAGCCAAGAGTGAGGATACGATCGCCCTCGTCGCCGGCGAGCGATTCAGCGTATAAAAGTGGATGCCCGGGGCTCCGCCCTGTAAAAGGCCGAGCACTTGCATTGATGCGTAGGCGACGCCCAGATCTTCGACCGCTTTATCGTCTCCTTTTCGCGATTCCATCTCAACGCGCAGCTTGGGCGGAATCGTCGCCCCGCAGATGGCGACGAAACGCTCGATTTGCGCGAAGTTGGTAATCGGCATGAGACCCGGAAGAATTGGGAGGTCGATGCCGGCGCTTCGAGCACGCCGCTCGAACTCGAAAAAGTTCGCATTGTCGAAAAAGAGCTGGGAGACCAAAAAATCGGCCCCGGCATCAACCTTTTCTTTCAGATGCAGCAAGTCATCGTTGATGGACGCGGCTTCGGGATGCTTTTCGGGATAGCACGCCGCTCCGATGCAGAAGTCGTAGTTTCGGCGCAGCATCGCAATCAGTTCGTTCGCATGCGCGAACCCACCGGGTGAGGGCTCGAACGGAATCCCCTGAGGCGGATCGCCGCGCAGCGCCAGCACGTTCTCGATTCCGGCGCGCGCCAAGTCGTCGAAGAGCGCGCGCAGTTCGGCTCGGTCCGCGCCGATGCACGTTACGTGCGCGACGACCGTCAGACCGATCTGCAGCTGGATCTCCTTTGCGAGTGCGACCGTGCGGGCTCTTGTCGAGCCGCCGGCGCCATAGGTAATCGACACGAAGGCCGGCCGCAACGAGTGGAGCGCGGCGATCGTCGAAAAGAGGCGGCGGGAGCCCTCGTCATCCCGCGGCGGAAAGAACTCGAACGAGAAGAACGGGCGGTGCGTCGCAAGCGCCTCGCTGATGCGCATGAACGCACTCCTTATCGGAAGCTCGCGGCAACGCCTCCGCAGAGCAGCGCCCAGCCGTCGACCATAACGAAGAGCAGCAGCTTGACCGGCAATGAGACGACGGGCGGGCTGAGCATCATCATTCCAAGACCCATCAACATCGCCGCCACCGCCAAGTCGATTGCCACGAAGGGTAGATAGAGTGCGAAACCAATTGCGAAGCCGCTGCGCAGCTCCCCCACGACGAAGGCCGGCACCACCACCGTGATCGGCGCTCTCGCCGCCGGTTCAGGCCGGCGCCGGGCGACGCGTTCGAAGATCGCGATGTCTGCTGCGCGAGTCTGACGCAGCATAAAGGATCGGAGGGGATCGATCGCTCGCGCGATCGCCTGCGAGGGCCGGATCGCGCCGCGCGCGTACGGAGCGACCGCTTCGCGATCGATCCGTTGCGCCGTCGGTCCCATGACGACGAACGTCAGCACGAGCGCCAAGCCCGTCAGTACCGCGTTCGGCGGAAGCGCCGAGGCGCCGATCGCCGAACGCACGAGCGACAAGACGACGACGATGCGCACGAACGAGGTGCACATGACGAGCAGCAGCGGCGCCAGCGAGAGCGCGGTCAGGCTGACGAGCAAGTCGAGTGGCACACCCCCTTGCCGCGAGGCACCGAGGAAGGCGGCCGGCACGAAGGCGGCGCTCAGAACGGAAGCAGCTCGGTGATGCGCAGACCGAAACTCTCCTCGACTGCGACGATCTCGCCGCGCGCGATCGGACGATCATTGACGAGCAGGTCGACCGGGTGGCTCACCGCGCGATCGAGCTCGACGATCGATCCCGTTCCGAGTTTGAGAACCTCGGCAACGGGCATCCGGCATGCGCCCAGTTCGACGGTAAGACGGAGCGGCACGTGCATGAGCAGTCCGATATTCTCGGCCGGTTCCAAGCGGCTCGGCTCGTTTGCCATCGGGCTTTAGACCGCGTGACGAAGGGCGTCGACGCGAAATGCATAGCGACCGCTGCGGACGCCGGCGCTTCCATGCGCCAGCCGCCGCCCGTGCGCTGCCAGCCGGCAACGGTGCAAGGCCGCCGCATCGATCGGAAGCATCGCACCGACGGCGAGGCGCGCGATCGTCACGGCTTGCGCGTTTCCGAGCTCAATCGTCGCAAGCGCTCGCACGGTGATTCGGGCGAGGTGTCCGACTTCGAGTGAACCGCGTGCCTCGTGCGACGGATCGCGTGAGAGCGCGATACCGATTCTCGCGCCGACCGGTTCGTCAACCGCGAATTCAAAGTACGTTACGAAGCCGGGGAGCGCGGGGACGCGCTCGACCGTGTGCCCGCTGCGGGGTCCGCAGACCGCGCCGAGGTTCGCAGCGATCGACGCGACCATACGATCCAAAACGTCACACTCGATGGGCGAGAGCGAACGCTGCGCTGCGACGCTGCCGGACTCGCCGAAGAGCGCTGCCGAGAGTCCGTTGGCATCCGTCGCTCTGAGCACGATCGCGGCATCGGCGACGTTTCCTCGCACGCGATAGAGGCGCGCGTTCTCAAGGATCGCCTGCCAAGCTTGGGGCGACGGTATCGAAGGCGCGAAGAGTCGCATCGCAACCGGCACGCCGAGCAGCGAGCTCAACGTTTCGCGCACGCCGTTGGCGACGACGCATGCCGCGCTGATCGGAAGCGCCGAGCGCGCCTCAAATCGCGCGCGCTTCAGGCGTCGCCCCGATCGATCCGACGGATCCGAGAATCCGAGCGACTTCATTTGAGCAGATCCATGGCCGTTTTGCCAAGGTGCGCCTTGGAGGCTTCCGCTGCCGCGAGAGCGTCGAATGCAAGATACGCCTCCTTCAGGCGCACGAGGCTTTCGTCGATATTGATGCGGCTGCGCTCGCGTCGCATCGGCACCAGTGATGCAAACGCCCCGTCGCCGGGCAATCCGTTTTGAACGTCGGCGCCGGAGGGTGCACTGCCGTGGCTGCCGTCGCTCGACGCGAGTCGCGTGCCTGCGGGGAATCGAGCGAGCGCGATCCGGCCGGAAACGACACGCTGCAACTCGGTTGTGCCGCTGCGCGGATCGACGACTTCGCGGCGATAGACAACGGTGCCGTCGGGCTCGATGGCGGCGTCGCGGACGCGACCGAGAGCCTCGTCGACCGGGTCGACGCGGAGTTCCTCGAACGCTCCGCCCGGAGCACGCACGCCGAGGATGCGGTGGCCGCCGCCGTCGACGAGCCTGCCGTCGCGCAATGCAAAGGAGCCGTCGCGCGCATACGACCTTCGGCCTTGCTCGTCGGCGGTAACGAAATAGGTCCCGTCGGGCGCGACGACCGCGAGCGGGTCGAGTGCGAAGTCAGAGACGGCCGCCGCGGTCGCAACGTCGTCGTGCGTAGGCAGCGCACCAGGCGTGTAGGCACGGCGGACGTCAGCCGCACGCTCGGCGATGCGATCCAGCGCCATACCAAGACTCGGATTCAAGAACATTCGGCGGCTCCAATCGCGCAGAACTCGATACCCACGCCCCGAGCCGCCAGCGCGATGCGCGCCTGAACGAGCGCTCGCGCAACAAGAACCCGAACCTCAGGCTTGCAGACCGCGAGCAGAGTCGTGCGGCCGCCGCTGGTCTGAAGCACGACGTGCACGCGCGCGTTTCCGCGACCGATGGTAAAGGTCGCGCGTTTTGGGTTGGCGTGCGGATCGGCAAAGGTCCGCTCGATGCGCTCGGCGAGACGCGCGCCGCGGGAGACGCGACGCAAACAACCGGCACCCTCGCGTACGCTGTGAGATACCGCGCCTCTGCTGCGCACGAGATGCAGCGGAGTCGCTCCCGCTTTCGCGGCCGGTTCGCGCTGCGGCGCGCATCTGCGCGCCGTGCCGTAGGCATCGCCCGCGCGCCGCCGCGGCGCACCGAGCGGGGCCGGCGCGGGTTGCGCTGCAAGCCGTAGCGCCGAGTACCAGGCTTGCGAGAGCGCACGCCGGTCGATTGCCGCGAGCGGCGCCGCCAAGATGCTGACTTCGAGCCGATTCGTCATCATCGCTCGATCATCGCAGTGGCGGATGAGCGAGCGCTCATCGCAACGTTACCGAGTTGCGAACGCTCTCATCCGCCTCTTCGAGCAGTTCGGAGATCCGCCGGAGCTCATCGAAGGTTTCGTCGTACTGCGACGCCGCGCGACCTTGCCGAAGAAATGCTTCGATGCGGCTCTCCGCTGCGATCGCTGCACGCACGAATCGACCCTGCGGTGCGATTCCCAACGCGCGCGCATCGTCGACCCGGTCGAGCGTTGCAATGGCTCGCCGTACCAGCACCGCCGCGCGAGCCTGGCTTTCGGGCGCCACCGCGTCCATCGTGCGGCTCGCGCTTGCCGGAACGTCGACGGCGGGGAATCTCCCCGCTTGCGCGAGGCGCGACGAAAGCGCAATGTGCCCGTCGAGCGGCGATCGCGCCGCCTCGCTCACCGGATCGCGCGCGTCGCCGTCGTCGATCACCGTAGCGACCACGGTAATCGAGCCGTCGCGCAGCGCTCCCGCAACTTCGAGCAGGCGCGCCATTTCGGCATAGACGCTCGGCGGATATCCGCCGCGGCCCGCGCTCTCGCCGGCGGCGACCCCGATCTCCCGCAACGCGGCCGCAAAGCGCGCGAGGCTGTCGAGAATCAGGAGAACGTGTAATCCCCGCTCGCGCAGCGCAGCGGCGTGCGCAACGGCGACGCGAGCCGCGCGAACGCGCTCCGGCGCCGAGCGATCGCTGGTCGCGCAGACGATCGTGGTACGCGCGTCGCGGCGATCGATCCACAACTGCGCTTCGCGGCCGCGCTCGCCGACGAGCGCGACGACGACGGCATCCGCGGCGCAGCCGTCGACGATCGACTCGACGAGGGTCGTCTTTCCGGCACCGGGTGCTCCGAAAATCCCGACGCGCGCACCCCGGCCAATCGTGAGCAAAGCATCGACGACTCGTACGCCGGTCCAGAGGGCGGTGGTGACCGGCGCGCGCTCGCCCGGTGCGGGGGCGTGAAGGTCGAGCGAAATGGAGCGGCCGCAAAGCGCCTTCCCGCCATCGAGCGGAGATCCGCACGCATCGATTGCGCGACCGAGCGCGCACGTACCCAACGCAAGGCGCTCGCGCGCCACTAGACGCCTACACCCATGCGGAGAGCGCACGGTCGAGGCGGGTCGCGAGCGTGCAGTCGATCGTTCCGCTTCGTAGGTGAAGCCGGAGGTCGCCGGGCTCCAACGAGGCGTCGGGAATACGCTCGAACTCCAGCCCATCGAGGGCGGCGAGGTCGCGCGGCTGCACGCGCACCGCAAGAACGTTTTCACCCGCACATCGAACGAGCGCCGCTGCAACGATCGCGCCCAGATCGGCAGGTTTTAGAAGCAGCTCCCGAGCGAGAACGTCGCGTGCGAGAATCGGCAAGAGCTCTTGTACCGCGGCATCGAGCGCGTCGGCAAGGGCCGCGCGAAATCTCCGCGCTGCGCGCAGCGCTTCGTCGAGCTCGAGGATTTCGGCCGCGGAGGGACCTTCCGCAGCTTGCGCGGCGTGGAACTCGAGCGCCGGTTCCGGCGGATCGGGACGCAGAAACTCCGCAAGCAGAACGAACGCGTCAACAACCACGGCGTAGGAGCTCTTCCGGATTCGATATCAAGGGAGGATGGCGACGTTGCATCCGGTTCACGATCGCTTCACGCTCGTGCGGCGGATAGAGTTCTAGTACCGCCGTGGCGGTCGCCGCCGGCAGTGCGCTGATGATCGCCGCGGCGGCATGCGGCGGCTCTTGCTCCAGCATGCTGCGGACGCGTGCCGGCGGAAAACCGGCGGCGCTCTTGGTCGCCCGTTCGACGATGGTGCGTTCGACGAGCATTTGAACGACGGCGGCAGCGGGCGGCAACCCGAATTTGAGGCCCGCAACGAACCCAACGGCCAAGACCAAGGCGGGAAGAATCGGAACGACGGCACCATAGAGCAGCCACCACGGATTTCTGCGAGCGGTGAGCTCGTGACGAAAATCGACGGCTTCAACCGCGAGCGTGTCGCCACGCAGAGCGTCGTAGCCAAGCGCCGCAGACGAAAGCGCGCGAACCTTGGTCAGGTCCAGCCCGCGCGCACGATCGATGAAAACGGCGCTCGAGAGCCGCCGCAACGCTCCCGGCGAAATCAACGCGATCGCTTCGTGCGTTTCGTCCCCGCGGTCGCTGGCTTCCTCGACGTGACGGTATCGTTTGCCGTTGCCGTCGTAACTCTCGGTGCGCCGAGTTCCGGCGATCGCCGAGGCGCCCGATGGCGCGCGACGGACGTCGCGTGCAGATCGCCGGGCGGCGTCGTACTCCGCTCGTACGCGAACGATCGCCGCACCCTCGCCGAATGCGGCGTCGAGCGCGGATTGCAGGGAACGCTGGAGATCGGCCGCATCGTCGCTCATCAACGCGTCGTCGCCGAGCGCGACGCCGCGATCGTCGAGGATCGTCACGCGTGCCGATTCGAGCTCGGGAACGCTCGCCGCGACGAAAGCGCGAATGCCGCCGATCGCTTGACGTGAAAGCTGCGCTCCTGGATGGAGGCGTAGTCGCACCGAAGCGCTCGCGTCGTGCCGCGACTCGTCGGCGAACTCAGCCGTTTTAGCGGGCGCGACGATGACTCGCGCGTCGTCGACGCCGTCGATTCCGCGCAAGCCCGACTCGATATCGCCCGCGAGCCCGGCACGCGTCTGCGCTTCAATCACCGCCTGCGGCGTCAAGACGCCGATCGTCGCGAGTGCCTCTCCGGTGCTCGTGAGATGCGCGCGAGGAACGCCGGCAAGTGAGAGGCGCAGCAGCAAATCGGCACGCCGGCGGGCATCGACCGAGACGTTATCGCTCGCGGGCGTGAAGGGCACGCTCCAGGCGGCGAGCCGTTCCTCGACCTCGGCCCGTTGCTCGGCATAGAGCGGCGATGCGAAGAGCGCGACACGAGCAGAATGCTTGGCGATCGTCGCGCAGATTGCGAGAACGAGTACGATCGAGCAGGCCGCGCCAGCACCGAGCCGCACGGTTCTCGGCAGCGCATTCCATCGGCCCAGGAACGGAACGATGCCGTTCAATTGCGCACTCTTACACCTGCATGTTCAAGACGGATTGCACCGCCTGCACGATTCGCTGCGCCGTTGCCGTGGCGACCGAGAGCGCGACGTCGGCCTTGGCACGCTCGTACACGGCCTCCTGGAGCGTGCCGCGGCCGTAGGCGAAATCGTCTTCGGCGCGGGTCGCACCGGCAAGAGTGTCGCCGAGGGCATCGAGCGTCCGTGCGAATCCGGCGTCGTCGGCGACGTTGCCGGCCGTCGCGGGTGCGTCGGGAAGAATCGGTTCTACGCTCATAGCCGTTCCAAGTCGATCGTTTTTTCCGCGAGCCTTTTGCCGACGTCGAAGACCGAAGCGTCGGACTCATACGCGCGCGACGCATTCATCACGGCGATCATCTCAGTGAGGATGTCGACGTTTCTCCCCTCCTCGCTGCGCGTACCGGCGAACTCGACGCGGGCGTCGCCAGTATCCTCGGCGACGCGAAAGAGCGGAACCATCCTGGGGTACTCGCCATCGGGACCTGCCGCTTCAGCGGCGGCAACGTTGCGGGCCGCGACGTCAAGCGCGGCACGCTGTGCGTCCATTCCAGCCGCAGCCGAATCGAGCAGCTCGATATTCATTTCGCGACCGCCTTGATCTCTTGAAAACGCGCGCGCTCCGCCGAGAGTAAGGCCTCCGTAAAGATCGCCGCCTCCGCGGTCGCCGCCATCGCTGCGTCCGCCGACCGGCCCGGAGCTGCTCCGGCGTTAGCGCGCGCAACCGAAGTCTCCGCCTCTTGCAGACGGGTTCGCGCACCGTCGAGAGCGGGGCGCAGAGAGTCACCGACGTCAAACATGCACGAATGCTATCAGGAGCGAGTGGCCGCCAGGCGTACTCGAGATAGACGGGATATGTCGTGAGAAGCCGATGAGGATCGAGTTAGCAGGCACTCATTGAAGGGTAAGAATCTTGTGAAAGCGCTAGCAAGCGCCCCCCACATGCCGTTGCACCTAGGCTATAATGGCACCGGAAAAGGAGGATTCGTGAAAATCACAAGATCGCTCTCCGCAATTATTGCAACCATTCTCTTCGCGGCGATGCCGCTCGCGGCGCCCGCGCAGTTCAGCATCGGCGTGGGCTTTACCATTGGGTCTCCCCCGCCCCCGATCCCGTACTACGCGCAGCCGCCGGCACCATATCCCAACTATCAGTGGACGCCGGGGTATTGGGGCTGGGGATCGGCCGGTTACTACTGGGTGCCGGGCACCTGGGTAGCGCCGCCATCAGTCGGCGTCTTATGGACGCCGGGATACTGGGGATATAACAACGGTTACTACGGCTGGAACGGCGGCTATTGGGGCGCCTCGGTCGGATTCTACGGCGGAATCAACTACGGCTATGGCTATCCGGGCAGCGGCTTCTACGGCGGCGCCTGGAACGCCGGCCACTTCTCGTATAACACCGCCGTCACGAACGTCAATCGGACGGTCATCCACAACACCTACAACAAAACCGTCGTGAACAACGGCAACTTCTGCAAAGATTGCAAGAACGTGAGCTTCAACGGCGGGAAAGGTGGAACGAACGCCAGGCCGACGCAAGGCCAGCTCGACGCGCGCAAGTACGGCAAATCGCCGACGACCACGCAGGTCCAGCAGGCCAAGGTTGCCGCTCAGGACCGCAATCTCTATGCGAACGTGAACAAAGGAAAGCCGCCGGTAACGGCCGTCCAAAAGCCGATCGCCGACCCCAAGCAGCTTCCTAAGTACGCGCCGGTGACCGCCGCCGACAAGCAGGCCGCGGAAAAGACCTACAAGACGAACAACAACGGGAATGCCTCGAACAAGGCGCCCACCACTGCGAGTCAGCCGGCGAACAAGTCAAACAATACGATGCAGAGCAAACCGGCGAACACCAATCAAAGCAAACCGGCAAATAAGCCGAAGAATACGATGCAGAGCAAACCCGCGTCGCAGCCGCCGCCGCATAAGCCGACTACGACGCACAATCAAAACACGATGCATAACCAAAACACGATGCATAACCAAAACGCGATGCATAACCAAAACGCGATGCACCAAAGCAACATGCAGAGCAAGCCGCCGAGCCATCCGCAGAGCAACGGCAAGCCGCCGCCGAGCGGAAACGGCGGCAAGCCGCCGGCGAGCGGAAACGGCAACGGCGGAAAGCCGCCGCACGCCTAGAGGAAAGCCGGCCGGTTCAGCGGGGACTCGCAGCGACAAGTCCCCGCTTATTTTTTATCGCGCAATCGGCAAACGCTCCGCGTCGAGGGGAACGCCGAGCATCAACCGCGTGACCTCGTCGTAGTTCTCAACTCCCGACGCAATGCGATTGCTCTTGAGGTACACGTTATAGGTGCGCCAGGTCCAGTGCGCGAGCATCACGTTGATGTGGCGCGCGTCACGCTTCCGCAGCGCCGCGAAATCTTGCCAGACGAGCGGGACGAACTCGCGGTGGGCGTAGTGCCGCTTCTGCGGCAAGTAGAGGAAGAGTTCGAGCCAGCCCGAGTACTGCATCACCGGATCGGCGGAGCGCAAGCAGGTAATGATTGCGAGATAGTTTGCCTCGTCTTCACGCGCATATGCGGCGTCGTGGCTCCATTCGTGCGCGAGATCGAAGGCGCGCTCGAACCAAAGGAGATCCGAGGCGAGCGCAACGTTCAACGTGAGCGGATTGATGAAGCCGCTCGTTCCCGTCGCGAGCATGAAGGGATTGGCAATCGTCGGTTTCGCATCGCCGACCGACGGCGTCCATTGGTCGCCGGCGCGCTGCACCGCGGGGAGCCACGCCGCCCGCAGCCCGTCGAGATCGAGGCTCGCCGCGGCCCGCGCGTGCGCGGCCGGCGCGAGCGCGTTCATATGCGCCATTGCCTGCGCGCGAAGCGCGGTCGCATTCCGGATCGTCACGCGCGATGGATCGAACTGCATGCGCGCTTCGAGCGGCGCGCGGGCGTAGTTCCACCCCCAACTGAGCTCGAACCAGATCGCGTAGAGTCCCGCAATGGCGAAACAGCCGAGCAGCAGCAATCCCGCATCTCTTGGCCGCTTTTTACGCAGCCGTGCGAATACGACGATCTGCCAAACGATCGCCGCGGCCCCGGCGAGTGCGGCGAGGTCGCCGAGCGACCACGGCACGGGATGAGTGATCGTAAACGCAAGATGCTCCCAGCCCGGATAAGCGCCGTTGACGTAGGCGCGCTCGATCCAAGCGGCATCCGGTTGCCAGAGCAAAGCGATCGCGCCCAGCGCGATCGCGAGAACCTGCAGTAGGGTCTTTAGCGTTTGCTGTACTGGAATCGCTTGCGGGCGCGCTTGCGCCCGTACTTCTTCGATTCCTTTTCGCGCGGATCGCGCGTGAGGAAGCCGTTCTTGCGCAACGTCTCTTTGAGCGATTCGTCAATCGCGAGCAGTGCGCGCGCAATGCCGTGCCGGACGGCGCCGGCTTGTCCGGTTACGCCGCCGCCTTCGGCCTTCACCCGAACGTCGAAGCGCGAGCCGCTCTGCGTCGCCTCGAGCGGCTGACGCACGATCTGCATGAGCTGGGGACGCGGAAAATACTCTTCGGCAGGCTTGCCGTTGACCGTGATGACGCCTTGACCGAGCGAGAGTTTTACTCTCGCGACCGCGCGCTTTCGGCGCCCGGTGGATTGTATGACGTCGATCGATTCGTCCAAAATGCTCCTACGATACGGATGAGAGCGGCGCGGGGTTCTGCGCCTCGTGCGGATGGGTCGCGCCGGTGTAAACGTTCAAGCGGCGCAGCTGCACGTCGCGCATGCGATTGGTCGGCAGCATGCCGCGCACGGCCTTCTCGACCAGGCGCTCGGGATATTTGTCGGCGATCTCTTGCGCCGTCTGCACCTTCAGACCGCCGGGATAGTTACTGTGGCGGTAGTAGAGTTTCTGCTTCCACTTCTTCCCGCCCAGCTCGATCTTCTCGGCGTTGACGACGATGACGTGGTCGCCATCATCGATGTGGGGCGTCCAGGTGGGCTTGTGCTTACCGGAGAGGGCGCGCGCAATCCGAACCGCGAGCGTTCCGAGACGCTCGCCGGCGGCATCGACGATATACCATCGATGCGCCGTCTCAGCAGTGGTTTGCTGGTAGGTGCGCACAACCAACGTATCCTATCGGGAAAGCGCGTACGGCGTCAAGCAGCCGAAACTGCGGCCGGCCTTGATGTTGACTTTATTTGACATAATGTATAATATACTTTACCTATGCCGTACCGGGAAAAGACCGCTTGGTTGTCGCTGCTCGCGATGGCCATTACCTTCGGACCCTATTTTGCGATCGTCGCGAGCCGACGGCTTCCTGAGGCGAGTCTGCCGAATCTTAACCTGCTCGGCCTCTTTGCAGCGGCGGCGCTCGCGCAGGTGCTCGTGCTCGGTGCCGGGCGTCTCTATTTGGGCCGCACCTCCCCCGACGATGCACGCACGCCGCCCGACGAGCGCGACAGCGCGATCGTGCGACGCTCGATGAGCGCTGCCTACTACGTCCTCATCGCCGGCATCATCGTCGTCGGCTGCGTCATGCCGTTCAGTTTTAGCGGCTGGGCGATCGTCAACGCCGCGCTTGCGACAATCGTCACCGCGGAGCTCGTGCATTACGGCGTCGTCGTCTGCAGCTATCGCCGCCAGACGTGACCCAGGGTTCGATTTCGAATCGAATCCGCAGCCTTCGATTCCATCATGGTGAAATGTCGCAAGGCGAACTCGGCCAACGCATTGGCGTCACGCGCCAAACGATTGCCGCGATCGAAGCCGGTAAATACTCGCCGTCGTTAGTGGCGGCGTTCCGTATCGCGCACGTCTTTGCCGTTCCACTCTCGGAGGTCTTTCAGTGGGAGACGGAGTCGTAGCCGCTGAGAATCGGTGGTTCGGCAAAGGAGTCGTAACCGCAGGCATATCGCACCCCCGCTAAATAGAGTCCCGTAGCGGGAGCAGTCGCCCCGGCGGCGGCGCGGTCGCACGCGGCTAAAATCGCGGGCAAATCGCCGGGAACGCGCCGTCCGGTGCCGCATTCAACGAGCGTTCCAACGATCGTCCGCACCATGTGACGAAGGAAGCCGTCGGCGCGCACTTCGATGCGGATGAGCTCGCCCTGCGGCTGAATTTCGAGCCGCGTAATCCGGCGGATCGTTCGATCCTCGGAACCGGCCGCCGCGAACGCCCGAAAGTCGTGCTCGCCGCTCAGGTGAGCTGCACCGTCACGCATGGCCTCGAGGTCGAGCGGCACCATTATCTGCGCGGCGTACCGCGCGAGCAGCGCGCTGCACCGGCTGCGGTTGGAGATCGCATAAACGTAGGTTCGTTCGCGCGCGGAGAAGCGCGCCGAGAAGCCTTCCTCCACGCAGGTCGCGTCGCGCACGGAGAGATCCTCCGGCAAGAGCCCGCGCAGTGCGAGCAGTAGGCGGTCGAAGGGAAAGCGCGACGCGGTCGTCAGTGAAACGACTTGGCCGGTCGCGTGGACACCGCTGTCCGTTCGCCCCGCTCCGGTCACTTTTACGTTCTCGTCAAAGAGCCGTCCAAGCGCGTTTTCGAGGACGCCCGCAACCGTGCGAATGTCGGGTTGCCATTGGAAGCCTGAAAACTCGGTGCCGTCGTATTCGACGGTCAGGCGCAGGGTCGTCAGAGGTTCGCCGTATGCAATTCCGCCGCCGCGGCTGCGTAATCGCGCTGGAAGTTGCGGTCGTGCATCATCACGTATGCGGCGAGCGTCCCCGCCGTCCAGCCCGACGCGATATCACTTGGGTAATGCACGCCCAAGACGATGCGGTTCTCGGCAAAGGTGCGCGCTTGCGTGAAGATCGCGTCGCGTTTGGCCGGCAGCAGTTGCGCCAGCACGATCGCACTCGCGGCCGCAAATGCCGCATGACCGCTGGGATACGAACCCCGGCGCTTCTGCGCGCCATCGGGCCGCGGCCGCCCCCAATAGGCTTTCGCGTCGTCGATGACTCCCTTGACGTCGGAACCGACGCGCGTGAAGAACGCGGCGGTTACCGGGAGACGCTCTTCGGTAAATCCGGACCCGACCGCCGGCTCGTAAAAGAAGACCGTTCGAACCGAGGTCTCTTCGGCTTCGAAGAGTTGCGAGCGGCTGCGCGCCGCGACGGCTGCCGCGACCTCTTCTTCATCCGAGCGCGCCTGCGCCGACGCAACGTCGGGCGGCGGCGGGAGCATCACCGTTAGGTTGACCTGGGAGGGCTGCAGGTAATAGAAGTGATGGTCGGCTCGCGTCGCCGCCGGCGTAAACGTCGCGGCGAGAAGTACGAGCACCGGTGCGATTCGTCGAGCCCTCATCGCGTGCGCTCAACCGTGCTGGCGCTGCAGCGGAAAGAGGGTCACGTCGCGGATCGAGCGCTCTCCGGTCAGCAGCATGATGAGGCGATCGACGCCGATGCCGATGCCGGCCGTTGGAGGCATGCCGTATTCCAGGGCGCGCACGTAATCCCAGTCGGGTTCCGGAATCTCGTCGTTTCCCCCCGCGCGTTCGGCGACTTGCGCCATGAAACGCGCACGCTGATCGTCGGGATCGTTGAGTTCGGTGAAGGCATTCGAGATCTCCATATGCGCGCAGAAGAGCTCGTAGCGGTCGACGATGGCATCGTCGCCGGCGCGCCGCTTCGCCAGCGGTGAGATCACGACCGGATATCCCGTAACGAATGTCGGCGCCACGAGATTCGGTTCGACGACTCGCTCGAAGATTTTGTCGAGCGCGTGTCCGTGCGAGGGCGAGGGCGGCACTTCGAGCTCCTCGAGAACGATCTGTGCATCCAAGGGATCCAAGAGCCGCTCGCGCGTATACTTCCCGTCGCTGTAGCGCGCCATTGCTTCGAGATATTCGATCTGCGCGAAGGGGCGCGCGAACGAGATCGATCCGTCGCCGTACTGCAGCTCAGTGTCGCCGCCGGTCGCGATCGAAACGAGATGGGCGATCAGTGCTTCGTTGAACTCCATCATGTCCGAAACGTCCCAATAGGCCGCGTAGAGCTCGAGCATGGTGAACTCGGGACTGTGGGTTGTGTCGATGCCCTCGTTGCGAAAGATCCGCCCGATTTCGTAGACCCGCTCGAGTCCGCCGACGATCAGACGCTTGAGATTCAGTTCGGTTGCGATGCGCAGCTGCATCGCCTGATCGAGCGCGTTGCATTCGGTAATGAACGGCCTCGCCGCGGCGCCGCCGGCGACGTGAAGCAGCGTCGGCGTCTCGACTTCGTAGAAGCCGCGACCGTCGATGAAGCGGCGCATCTCGGCGATCAGCCGGCTGCGCAGGATCATGGTGTCGCGGACGGCGGGGTTGACGATGAGGTCGACGTAGCGCTGCCGATAACGCTTCTCGACGTCCTGCAAGCCGTGCCATTTGTCGGGAAGCGGCATCAGCGCCTTGCCGAGAACCGAGAAAGCGGTAACGTGAAGCGTTATTTCGCCCATCTTCGAGCGGAAGACGTACCCGCGCACGCCGATCAAGTCGCCGCGATCGAGATCGCCCCAATTGCTGAACGCCTCCTCGCCGACTTCCTCTTTGCGCAGATAGAGCTGCAGCTTGCCGGTCCGATCGCCGAGGTCGGCAAAACTCGTCTTCCCCATCGTGCGCTTCGAGAGAATCCGGCCCGCGAGACTCCAGCCTTCGGCGCTGGCGTCTTGCCCGGGGACGAGGAATCCGTAGCGCGCGAGCAGCTCCTCCGTCGTCGCATCCACGTCGAAGCGGCGGGCGGCGAATGGGTCGCTCCCCCGCGAACGCAAAGCGACCAGATTCTCACGTCTGGCCGCTACGAGTGCCGCTTCGGTCTTACCGAGTTCGTCCAACAGAATCTCTGCGGCCTACGAGGCCTTCTTTGCTGCCTTCTTCGGCGAGTTGCTCTTGATCGATTCGATCTTATATTTCACCACCCCGCGCGGCGTGGCCACGTCGACGATCGTTCCCTTTTTATGCCCCATCAGCGAGCTTCCCAGCGGGGACTCGTTGGAGATGCGGCGGTTCGGCGGATCGGCCTCGGCGGATCCAACGATCGAGAATTCGTAGGTATCGTTATTCTTGAGGTCCTTTACCTTGACGACCGCGCCGAGGTGTACTTCGTCGGCAACGTACTCCGATTCGTCGATGAGACGCGCGTTGCGAATCATCGCCTCGAGCTTCAGAATGCGGCCTTCGATGAAGGCCTGCTCCTGCTTGGCGTCTTCGTACTCCGCATTTTCGCTGAGGTCGCCGTACTCTTTGGCTTGGCGAATGCGGTCGTTGACCTCGCGACGATGGACGCTCTTGAGCTCGTCGAGCTCTTGCTCCAACTTCGCCAGACCCTCCGCGGTCAGTACGATCTCTTTTTCGTTCAACGATTAGGTCCTCATGGGTCGGCTACGCAGAGAAAGCCCCCAGCATTTGACGGCGCTCTCCAACGCTGGCGCGGGTTGTTCTGAAGGGGCGGCTCTAAGGCCTTCTCCCCTCTCGACGACCGAAGTCTTACCCAGGCCGTCCGAGAGGTAACCCTCCGACCCGCCAGGGCTTACGTAAATCGGATGACCCGCGGTTTGAGTTGCAGTTCGCGCAGCAAGCGTTCGTAGTCGGCCGGCACCACGTCGTTCCACGCCTTGCCGAGTAACGCCAACAGCGCCGCCTCTAAAACGTTGGTCCCAAACGAACGACCCGCGAGGTCGGGCGTCGTCGTGATCAGCAGCGCGACCCCACGCGAAGCCAGCTCGTCGACGTTTGCTTGGGTCACGGTGTTCGTCAGGACGATCTTGCCATCGAGCCGATCGGGCATGAACTGCCGCATAAAGTGGAAGTCGCCGGCGATGATCTCAGCCTGCTCGTAGTACTGCGGATACTTCGGCTCCGGCGGCTTCTCTTGTTTCTTTCCGGTGGGATAGAAGAATTGAAACGGCAGCTTGCAGGCGTCGGGCAAATACTTCTCGGCCATCACTTCGAACTCGTGAAGGTCGCGAACCGGCATGTCCTTATCGAGCGCAAAGATGAAATCGCCGAAGAGCACGTCGGCACCCGCGTCGACAAAGGCCTGGGCCATGCCGAAACGATCGAGCGCGCTCACCATCAGCACGTGACGACCGGCAAGATCGATTCCGAGTTCCTCTTGCATGAAGCGCACGGCCTTTCGTTCGAGCGTGTTCTTCAGGCCGCTGCCGTCGACGACCGGCGTTTGCTTCGCGGCCTCGAGTAGCCGTACTCCGTCGCGCAGCGCGTAGCGATGGCGCCCGGCGTAGAGGTAGACGTCGATTCCGCCCAGGCCGATCGCGTCGACCGTGCCGTCGAGCTCGCGCACCTTGGCGATCGCGGCGTCGAGCTTTCCATCCATGCCGATGCGCGCGATGTCGAACTCCTCGCCCATAAACTTCACCTGCGCCTCATGATCGCGGCTGCTCGAACCCAGCGAAACCGAAACGATCCGTTTCACTGCGGCGTCACTTCCAGCGCAGGATCGGCGCCGCGGAGTCGAAGGGCAGCGTCGCGCGTTGCCGCGACCTTCTCAGACGTAATCGCCGCATCGAATGCGCGCATCCCGGCAAGTGAGAAGCCGCAGCGATCGGCCATCGCTTGAATCTCGATCACTTTCGCGAGCTCGATACCACGTCCGAGCGTGTAGGGCTCGAGGCGCCCTTCCAACGCGAGGATCATCGTCTCGCTCATGCATGCAAGCGCGGTACGTTCGGGAAGATTCAGGTCGAACTCGCTTCCCGGTTCGCGGACACGCTCGAAGCGCGGATTTCCCGGCACCATCATATTCCCGCCCTCAATCACCAGGACGTCGGGACGCTGCAGCGCGACGCGTCGGCTGACGTCGTGGGGCAGCGAGAGCTCGCAGACGACCGCGCCGGCCTGCAAATCTTCCGGCTCGATGACGTCTTGCGTCGACGTCGTCGCGGTCAGAATCAGCTGCGCGCGGCGCACTGCGCTCGCGACGTCGGTCGTGTACTCGCACGCACACGCGAGCGTGGGCGAGATCGTTTCGTGAAATTTTCGCAAACGCGTCTCGTTACGCGCGACGAGGATGAGTCGCTCCACGTTCGGCGCGATCAGTCGAGCGCAGGCACTTCCAATCGAGCCGGTCGCGCCGATCACGACTGCCGTCGACGACGCTGGATCGACCCCCATCTCGGCCGCGCCGCGAAAGAGGCTTGCAACCCCCGCGGCGATCGTCATCGAGTTCCCGGTCGTCACCGGAATCGGCGACCGCTCGTTGATCGTTACGCCGGCGTCGCCGACGACGGCAGTAAATGCGCCGAGGCCGGCAACCTGTGCGCCCAGCTCGACACCAATCTCGATCGCGCGTACGACGCGGTTGTAGACCTCTTCGCGCGGGAACTCGACGATCTGCTGCGGCAAGAGCGGCGCCGCGACGAACCAGCCTTCGGTCTCCCGTCCATCGGGTGCGCGCACACCCGTCACGTGGACCGCCGCGTACGACGGCATCCATTCCATGATCTTGCGCATGATCGGCTCGCCTTTGCCCTTCGCTCCGGGCTCGTAACGCGCGATATCCTCAAATGAGAGCGGATGGATCACGAAGCAAAAGCGGTTCATCCCGTCGCCTCCGATTCGGCTTCCCGTTTGAGCGCTGCCAGCATCATCTCGCTATTCTCGCGCACCTTCTTCTCCAGCGTGGGACCGATGAGCTCGGCGAGGGTCGGTACGCCGAAGTCGTACTCCACACCGAGAACGACGTGCGTAGCACCCTCGCGGTGCTCGAACGTCCAGGCTCCTTCGAACTTGTCGAGGTCGCCTTCGATCAGCTGGTAATCGATACGCAGAGCCGCATCGTCGAAGCGGTCTTCTTCCGTCCACTCGATCGGCGCTTCCTCAACGAGCGTCTTCCAGCGGGAGATCGCGCTTGCCGCACGGCGCTCGAGAACCGTCACGGTTTCGACGTCGGGCATGAACTGCGGAAACCGCTCTTGATCCTTGGCTAGCTCGTAGACGCGGCGGGCCGGAGCGTCGATCACGATACTGCACTCAACATACGGCATTGCGAAGCGATCAGAGCTCGCCGAACTTCTCGTACGCCGTCGCCACACCGGCGCGCAGTGCCTCGAGTGCGCGGTCGACCTCCGCTTCGCTCACGATCAGCGGAGGCTCGAGACGAATCACGCGCTGCGCGTTGAGCGTCCACGCGGCGGTAACGCCGTGCCTGAGCATCTCCGGGATAATCCATCCGCCGTAGCCTTCGTTCGTCAACTCGACGCCGACCAGCAGTCCCAATCCGCGCACGTCGCGCACGACCGCAGGATACTGCGCCGCAATCTCCTGCGCGCCCCGCACGAGTTGCGCGCCGCGATCGCGCGCGCGCTGCGCGAGCCCATCTTCTTCCAATACGTCCATCGCCGCGATGGCGGCGGCGCACGCGATTTCGCTGCCCCCGAACGTCGAGGTGTGCAGCAGCGGCGCCTTGCCGAACGCGCGGTTCCAGACCGCAGCGCGCGCGATGAAGGCTCCGACCGGGACGACGCCCCCGGAGAGACCCTTCGCGAGCGCCATGACGTCGGGAACCGCGTCGTCGCGATCGCAGGCGAAGCGGTAACCGCAGCGTCCAAACCCGGTTTGGATCTCGTCGGCGATGAAGAGCGCTCCGGTCGTATCGCAGATGTCGCGCACCTTCCGCAGATACCCAGCCGGCGGAATGTGTACGCCTCCCTCGCCTTGCACCGGTTCGACGACAAACGCAGCCGCGTCGCGCAGCGCCGCTTCGAGTTCCTCCGTTTCGCCGAATGGCACGCTCGACGAATCGGCGAGGAGTGGACGAAACGGCGTCTGAAAGATCTCGCGCCCGCTCACCGAGAGCGCGCCGAGCGTCTTGCCGTGAAAGGCGTTGTGCGTGCCGACGATCTTCGCGCGGCCGGTCGCCGCGCGAGCGAGCTTGATCGCGCCCTCGATCGCTTCGGTTCCACTGTTGCACCAGAAGGAGATTTGCAGGTCGCCCGGTGCCAGCTCGGCGAGCCGGCGGGCCGCGCGGCCGAGCATCACGTTGAACATCGTCTTGCCCGAGAGCGCAATTTCCTCGAGCTGCGCCTTCACGGCGCCCACGACGCGCGGATGCAAATAGCCGAGCGTAAAGACGCCGTAGCCACCGGCGAAGTCGAGATAGGCTTTCCCCGTTTGATCCCAGATCGTGCATCCGCTCGCGCGCACCTCGACCGGCGAACCCGAGAGCTTCATCACGCGTGCGAGCGGCGGATTGACGAACGCTTTGTAGTTCTCGTAAACCTCTGCAGCGAGCGCCTCCGGCGTTGCTGCACCGTAGAGATCGGCCCGTTCCTCAATCATCGCATGCCTCTAGCCGCTGCAAGTGCAGCGCGTGATTGGAAACGAAGCCCCTGTAGCTTAACCGAATAAAGCACAGTATTGACTACACTGAAGATGCGGGTTTGAGTCCCGCCAGGGATGACTGCGCTGACTATGCATCTTGACGCGGACCGGTCACCCGCGCTACAGTTGAGCTGTGTAGTCAGTACTGAAGTCGGTAAGTTACGGAAAGACGAGGCTGGAGAAATCCGGCCTCGTTTTCTCTTCATGCCGCCACCAGCGCTTTCGAATCCAAGCGCGCAATCGTCTCTTCGATCACGCGCGTCGCTTCGGCGGCGCCGTCGATGCGCATGATTCGCTCGCGCAGTGCGGCCGCGCCGGGAATCCCTTTCAGGTAGAGTGCGACGTGCTTGCGCATTTGCGGAACGGCACGCGCTTCCCCGAGTTCGTCGACCATCGTTCGATAATGGACGAGCGCAAATCGAAGGCGGTCTGCGGGCTCGGGCAGCGGCCGCGCCGGGCGACCTTCCATGAGGTCGCGGATCTGGGTGATGAGCCATGGATTACCGAGCGTCGCACGGCCGAGCATAATCGCGTCGACGCCGCTCGCGCGCATACGTTCGACCGCGCGATGCGGATCGTCGAGATCGCCGTTGCCGATGACCGGAATTTCCACCGCAGCCTTGAGCCGCGCGATGTGCTCCCAATCGGCCTCGCCACGGTAAAACTGCTTCGCGGTGCGCGCGTGGAGCGTCACCGCACGCACGCCGGCATGCTGCGCGCGCCTGGCAACGTCGATGTAGACGAGTGCGTCCTCACTCCATCCGAGCCGCATCTTCATCGTGACGGGACAGTCGACGGCGTCGACGACGGCGCGCATGATCGCCTCGCAGCGGTCGGGATCGCGCAGGCAGGCGGAGCCGCCGTTCGTCTTCGTCACTTTCGGCGCGGGGCAACCGAAATTGATGTCGACGATATCGGCGCCGCACTCGCGCACGACCTTCGCGGCGAGCGCCATCGTCTTTGGATCGTCGCCCCAGAGCTGCGTCGAGACCGGCTTCTCGAGGCCATGCTGGTCGATCATCTCCATAGTCCGCCGGCTACCGTACTTGAGTGCGTTCGAAGAGACGAACTCGGTGACCGTGAGGCCGAGACCGAACGGCCGGTAGAGCGCGCGCATCGTGCGATTCGTCACGCCGGACATCGGCGCCAGAATCAGCGGCGGCCAGACTTCGATCGGACCGATCCTCAACGGCGCAAATCCCATGCGATTACTCTTTACGGTGAAAGAGCTCCAATCCCACCAGGCTCAGGTGGGGATCGACCGCGTCGATCACGGGCGTCTGCTTGGCGACGACCTCGGCGAGACCGCCGGTCGCGACCACGCGTGCCTCGGCGCCCATCTCTGCACGTAACCGCGCGACGATTGCCTCGGTTTGGCCGGTGAATCCGTAGACGATGCCGCTCTGCAGCGCCTCGACCGTATTCCGTCCAATGGCGTGCCGGGGCGCTTCGAGTGCAACCTGCGGAAGTTTTGCGGTCCGTCCGATCAGCGCGTCAACCGAAACCGCGATGCCCGGCGCGATTGCGACGCCCAGATAGGTACCTTCGCGCGAGATCGCAATAAAGACGGTTGCCGTTCCGAAGCTGATGATGATGAGTGGCGCGCCGAAACGATCGCATCCACCGATCGCGGCAGCGACGAGATCTGCACCGACCTCCGACGGATTTTCAGTAACCACTTCGATGAGGCGCTGCGTCTGCGGCTTCAAGAAATGTGGCGTCACGCCAAAGAAACGCGTGCATGCCGATTCGAGCACGGGGTCGAGCTGCGGCACGACGCTTGCAATGGCGATCGCATCGATGGCGCGGCGCTCGATGGAGCTCGTTGCAAAGAGCTGCGTAAAGAAGACGCCGTACTCGTCGGGCGTGCGCCGTCGTTCGGTCGTCACGCGCCACGTCTGACGCAGCTCGCGCTCGGCGAAACAGCCGAGTTTCGTCTCGGTGTTCCCCACGTCGATCGCTAGGAGCATGTCATCAGTTCCTCAATGGCATCGAGTAGGCGCGCTGCGAGCGCGTCCTTAGACGCGGTGCCGAGCTCCCGGCGTCCGTTCTCGCCCCACAAGAGCACGAGTGAGTTCTCACCGGTACCAAAGCCGCGCTCGCCGCTCACGACGTTCGCAGCAATCGCGTCGAGATGTTTGCGCTGCAGCTTCGCTCGCGCGCGCGCTTCGTGCTCGCCGGTCTCCGCCGCGAAGCCGACCAAAAACGTCGAGCGCTTTCGCTCGCCGAGCGCGGCCAGCACGTCCGGGTTTGGTTCGAGCCGAACGGTGAGTTCTTTGCCGTCTTTGGCGAGCTTTGACTCGGAACGATCGGCCGGGCGCCAGTCAGCAACGGCCGCGGTTGCAATCACGAGATCGGCGCCCGCCGCGCGCTCGAGCGCGGCGGCGTAGAGCTCTTCTGCAGTCGTGATCCGCACGACCGCAACGCCCGGCGGCGGCTCGAGCAGCGTCGGACCTAGCAACAGCGTAACGTCGGCGCCACGCAGCGCGGCTTCGCGCGCAAGCGCGATCGCCGTTGCTCCCGTCGATGCATTGCTCAAAAACCGGACGGGATCGAATGCCTCGCGCGTCGGTCCTCCGGTGATCGCGACCCGTTTACCGCGCAGCGAGCGCTTCCGCGTCAGCGCGCGCTCGAGCGCTTCGATCAATCGATCCTCGGTGGCGAGTCTGCCGACACCGCTCTCGCGCTCGGCAAGAAAACCGCGCTCGGGATCGACGACCTCGTACGCTCGCGCGCGCAGCGCCGCAAGGTTTGCCTGCGTTGCGGCATCGGCGTACATCGCTTCGTTCATCGCCGGCGCGAGGAGTCGCGGAATGCGCGCGGCAAGGAGCGCGGTCGTCAGTAGATCGTCGGCGATTCCAGCTGCCAGTTTGGCGATCAGATTCGCGGTCGCCGGTGCGACGAGCGCGACGTCCGCCTCGCGCACCAGGCGAATGTGCGGGATTCGCTCGGGGGCATCCCAGAGCGACGTGTAGACGGGGCGCGCGGTGAGCGAGGCAAACGTCAGCGGTGTAATGAAGCGCTCGGCTTCGGCGGTCATCACCACGTCAACGATCGCACCGCGCTGCACCAGCGTGCTCGTCAGCGCCGCCGCCTTATATGCCGCGATCCCGCCGCTCACGCCGAGAAGGATACGTGCGCCCTCCACTACCGCACCCACAGATTATCGATCAATCGCGTCGCACCAAAGCGTGCCGCGCCGATGATGAAAGCCGGTGCGCGCAAATGCTCCAGCGGCACGAACGTCTCCGCGTCGACGACGTCGAGGTAATCGAGCACCGCCGACGCACTCAAGCGCGCGACGCCCCCAGCGATCGCGTTCTCCCGGTTCTCGCCGCGCTCGAGCGCTTCGCGCATCGCCAGCAGCGCGAGGTAGAGCGTCGGCGCCTGCGCGCGCTGGGATGAATCGAGGTAGCGATTTCGGCTCGACATCGCCAAGCCGTCGGCTTCCCGCACGGTCGGCACGATCTCGAGCTGCGCGCCGAAATCGAGATCGGCGATCGTCCGACGCAGAATGACCCCCTGCTGCGCGTCCTTCTGCCCGAGGAAGAGAACGTCGGGCTGCACGATGTTCAGCAGTTTTGCGATCACCGTCGCGACCCCGCGAAAGTGCCCGGGACGTACCGCGCCTTCGAAGACGCCGGCAACCGGTCCGGGGTCGACCGAAGCGGTGAAACCCGGCGGATACATCGTCGCGGCAGTTGGCGCAAAGAGCGTGTCGACACCCGCCGCGGCGAGCTTGCGCGCATCCGCGTCGAGGTCGCGGGGATACCGCGCGAGATCTTCGTTCGGACCGAACTGGAGCGGGTTGACGAAGATCGACGCCGCAACCTGCGCGCACTTCATGCGAGCCGAGGCAACCAGCTCGAGATGTCCCGCATGCAGGGCCCCCATCGTCGGTACGAAGCCAAGCGGGCGCGGCGACGCGGCGCAAATCGCACGCGCGCGCGTGATATCAACAACCTGCTCCATGAAGCGTTACGCGCGCGTCACCCGCAAGATCGTGCGCCCGACGACGAAGGGAGCGCCGACGGGAAGCGCGACCGTTCCATCGACCGCTTTGCCGGCGAGGCGGGTCCCATTGCGGCTGCGCAAGTCCACAAGACGGATCGAGCCGGAGTCGATCTGAAGCCGGGCGTGCTGCCTGGAGACGTAACGGTCGAGTCCCAAGCAGGCTTCGGCGAGCTCGTCGTCGCGGCCGATCGTAATCTCCCGCTCGAAGGGCCAAGTCTTTCCGTCGAGCGGACCGCTCAGCACTTCGAGCAGGTACATGGCCGCCAGCCCTTCTCTAAGCGCTCCGGGCGCCTCCTGGCTCAGGCCAGCGCGCGCGCCGCGAGCAGCGCGCCGAGATAGGCGTGCGCCGCGCTCACCCCGCCTTGCACGTAGACCTCGAAGGGCGCTCGCAGGGGCGCATCACAGGAGAGCTCGATCGTCGCTCCGCTGACGAAGGCCCCCGACGACATGATCACCGGCTCGGCATATCCTGGCACCGCACCTGGTTCGGGCCGGAAACGCGCGTTCACGGGGAGCGCCGTCTGTAATCCCGCCGCGAAGCGGCGCAACGCTTCGTCCGATCCAAGCCGAATCGCCTGCACGATGTCGGTGCGCGGCGCTCCCGGCAGCGGATCGACCCAATAGCCGAGGCCCTCAAAGAGGGCGGCAGTGAAGTCGAGCCCGCGCAGCGACTGCTCGACGACCAGCGGAGCGTGAAAGAGTCCCTGGCAGAGCGCCCGGCCCATGCCGAGCGTCGGGCCGAGCGCGGACCCGAGGCCGGGAACGTAGATGCGTGCGGCGACGCGTTCGACGAGCTCGGCGCGTCCGGCGACGTACGCGCCCGCCGGTGCAAGCGATCCGCCCAGATTTTTGATGAGCGAACCCATAATGAGATCGGCACCCACGTGCGACGGCTCACGTACTTCCACGAGTTCGCCGTAACAGTTGTCGACGAGCACGACGGAGTGGGGTGCAACCTCTTTCACGCGCGCAATCGCCCGTTCGCACTCGGCGACGAAGAGCGACCGGCGTGGCGCGTACCCGCGTGACCGCTGAATGAAGATGGTTGCGTCGGGATCCCGCTCCAGCGCCTCCTCGACCGCCGGTAGATCGATGCCGCCGTCGTCGCCCAGAGCAACCTCACGATACGTAACGCCGTGGCAGACGAGCGCCTCCGGCGCGTCGCAGATCGCGTTGCGAAGCGTGTCGTAGGGGCGGCCGGAGATCGAGAGCAGCGTTCGTCCGGGCGGCGTGCAGGCGGCCATTGCGGCAACGATTGCGTGCGTGCCGCTGACGATCGAAAGGCGCGCGAGGGCGCGCTCCGTGCCGAGAACGCGCGCCAGCAGCGATTCGTAACGGGCGCGCGCCGGATCGTCGTATCCGTAGCCCGTCGAGCCGGCGAGGTCGCTCTCGACGATACCTTCTTCGAGAAAGGCCGAAAGCACCGTTGCCGCGACGTGACGCTGCGCATCGTACGCGAACGTGGCCGTGCGCGCGTACGCGTCGAGGGCGGCTTCGCGCAGGTCGCCGTCGATGCCGAAGCGTTCGCACAGCAGTGCGATCATTCGCTGCCCTCGGCGACATGACGCTCGTATGCACGCACGAACGGATACCAAATGGCCGTCGCGAGCACAATGTTGAACGCAGCGAGCGCGATTGCGCGCAGATCTTGCGTGGCGAGATAGGTCGAGACGAAGGTTGGGATCGAGGACGGCACGTAAAAAGCCGCGCGCGAAACGAATCCGACGGCGACCGCGGCATACGTAACCGTCGCGAGAACCAGCGGCGCAATGACGAACGGCAAGACCAGATGCGGATTGAAGACGACGGGTGCGGCAAAGAGCAGCGGTTCGTTCAGATTGAAGATCGCGGGCACCAGGGTGGCTCGGCCGACACGGCGCAGCCGCGGCACGCGTGAGAACGCGAGGAGGCCGGCGAGCGGAAGCGTCGCACCCGCTCCCCCCGGAAAAACGAAGAGAAAGAGCGAGACCACGACGATATACGGCATCGGAGCGTGCAGCGTGAACGCGTGCGTGTTCTGCATCTGCATCGTGAGGTAGACCGGCGTTACGATCGCGGCGAGCATCGCCGGCCCGTGCACGCCGGCGGTCCAGAGGATCGTTTCGATCGCGACGATGACGATCAGCGCGAAATACGTGTCACCGAGCCGCGCGATGGGATGCATCGCCGCCGCGATCGCCACCGCAAGCGAAACGTGGAGCGCCGCGAGTGCTGCAAACGTGCCGATCGCGAGGAGCGCTCCGGCATATGCTGCCGGCGTCGTCGGTAAGCGTCCGCGCAGCGCCGCGATCCATGCTGCGGTGATGCCGCACGTGAGGATCGCGATGAAGAGTCCAGACGGGCCAAGGAGCCGGAGATACGCTATCGGATTGGGACCGAACGGCCTCGGAAGGGCGAGGACGAAGCCGCCGATGCTTCCGGCAAGAAGCGGGGCCGCAGCGCACCGCATCGTCCGTGCGAGCCGCAAGGGCAGCACGACGACGAGCGTCGCCGCCATGATGCCGAAGGCCGGCAGCAGCGCCGAAGCGACGCGCAGCCCGAGCGAAACGCTCTGCGGTGCACCCGAACGCAATTGCATCGCAAGAACCGCCACAAAGGCAGCCGCGAGACCGATGAAGCTCCACGGCAATGCGTCGCGCACCGCAGCAACAAAAGGAAGCTCGCCGAGGCGGCGCATGATCGGCACCGCCCGCGCCTCGAAGGGGCGAAAAGCTTTAGAGGCGGCGGACGACGGCCTCGACGCGACCGACGATCTCGACATCGCTCGCGTAGATTGGCGCCATCGCCTGATTCTCCGGCTGGAGACGGATTCGACCCGGTTCGCGGTAGAAACGCTTGACCGTCGCTTCACCCTCGAGCATTGCCACGACGATCTCGCCGTTCTCTGCCGTCCGCTGCGGCCGAACGAGGATCAAGTCGCCATCGAGGATCGCCGCTTCGACCATGGAGTCGCCCTGGACGCGCAGCATGAACGCATCCGAGGCCCGCGGCACAAAGGCATTGGGAAGAACGAACTCGCCCTCGACGTCCTCTTGCGCGGTGATCGGCACGCCGGCCGCAACGCGTCCCAGAACCGGGATGACCGCGGCATCGGCAACGGCCGGCAGGGTGCCCGAGCGAAGCGCGCGGGGCTTGGTCGGATCGCGTGAAATTAAGCCTCGGCGCTCGAGCGCCTTGAGGTGGGCGTGGATGGTCGAAGATGAGGAGAGCCCGACGAGCTCGCCGATTTCTCGCACGGAGGGCGGGTAACCGTGCTCGGTGGTAAAGGCCCGGATGACCTCGAGAATGCGCCGCTGCCGTTCCGTGGCCGGTTTCTCCATCGTCTCTTTGCGCATGTTCCTCCAACCGAGAATGCCAAGCGTATGGCACCCGCGGGCGGTACAACCCTACCATAAATCCATCCACAAGGCAAACATACGTTCGAAACGCCTTGACAGGGGGCGAAGGCCACATGCTAAAATATAGGGGACGAACAGGCGTTTGGCACTACATGTGGGTTGGAAAGAGCAGCGAGAGGGGTATAAGAAGAACATGATCGGTCGACGGAAACGATTCACCCTGATGCCCGCCATTGCGCTGGCTGCCCTTGGGCTGATGGTCGCGCTGCCCACCCTCTCGGGCGTCCGGCTCTACGCCGCGACAACGCCGCACTACGTCACCGTAACGGTTCAGCCCGGCGATTCTCTCTGGGCGATCGCAGCGGCACATTCGGGCCCGAGCGCCGACGTCCAAGAGATCGTCGACCGCATTAGCGACGCGAACCACATCCAATCGGGCACGATTCAGCCCGGCGAACGCCTCCGCATCCCTCTCCTTCGATAACCTCAGGATGACAAGAGGGCAAGCTCTGTCCTCTTAGCCGCGCAAATCGCCGTAGTCTTGTCATCCCGAGCCTGGGCGCGCAGCGCCGTAGTCTTGTCATCCCGAGCCTGGGCGCACAGCGCCGCAGTCTTGTCATCCCGAGCCTGGGCGCGCAGCGCCGTAGTCTTGTCATCCCGAGCCTGGGCGCACAGCGCCGTAGTCTTGTCATCCCGAGCCTGGGCGCGCAGCGCCGTAGTTTTTGTCATCCTGAGCGTAGCGGGCGGAGCCCGCGGAGTCGAAGGGCGAAGGGCGAAGGGCGAGGGACGGCCTAAACCTGGCGCTTTGATACTGTGACGACGGCGTGGCCTTGGTGCTCGTCCAGAAACGCGAGCCCTTCCATCATCCAAGAGTCAAGGCCGCCGCTTGAGTGGCGCGCTACCTCTCGCGCAACGTGCAGGCGATCTTTGAGCCACGCCAGCTCGGCCCGCGTGGTCGTCGGGAAGATCGTGACCTCACAATCCTCACAATGATAGCCGTGGACGGCTATGGCTGTTTTGCCAGCGAGTCGGAGACGAGCTTGAGCGTCGTCTGAAACGTCGAGGTTGAGTTTGCTTCGGTTCCACCGTAGATTCGATCGACGTTATATTCGTCGATGCTCGTCGGCACCAAATTGTTGTAGTCGTAGCCGATCTTCGTTTGAATGTTCGTGCGACGCTCGCCCGGCCCGTGCTGCGTCACTTCGCGTGTTTCGGTGATCTGCATGATGCCGTTGGCGTTGCTCGCAATGTGATAATCGGCAACCGTAGAGACCTGCGGATCGCTAGTTTGGATTCTCCAATGCGACTTCTCGTCGATCTCGCTCGGGTTGATGAAATTGGACCCGAGAAAACGCAGCAACGTGAACTCTTCGTTGGTCACCGTCGCGTTAGGATCGCAGATGATATTCGTGTTCCCGTAGACGACGCACATCGCCGATCCGGTATTTCGGCCATTCGACCCGTGCTCGCTGATGGTCAGCACGAGGCCACGATCGGGCTGCTCCCGTTGGATATTGACGGTCATCTGTCCGGAGTCGTTGAGATTGCCGGAGTACGTCCCCGACGACCCTCCTTCCGCCGCTCCGCTCGGCGTGTTACCGGAGGCTTTCGCGGCGACGCCGGTCTGATCGCTGGTGATATCGCCCGTCTGCGCGGCGTTGAATGTAAAGCTGTAAACGAGGGTCCGCGCCATGGCCGACGGCGCCGCATTAGAATCGGCATGCGCCGCGCCGGTCGTACAAAGACCGAAGAGCAGTACGGGGAGCAGCAAATGGAGCTTCTTCATGTTTGACACCTCACGGAGAGTGCTGCACGTTGACTCCGCACAGCGTCGCCACGGCGCCGACGGAGTTTGCGAGGTCCTTTTCACGAGCGGTCGTCTCCTCACGCACTGAGTCCAGCACGCTCACGACGCGCGAGACGGGATTATAACCGACCGCCAAGCCAGGCATCGCGGCAACGTCGACGGAGTATGGATTCGGCGGAAGTCCCGGAGCGTTTGGATCTTGCATCGTCGCGGAGAACGGGTCGAGCGCGTTGGGCGGCGGCGTCGTCTGCCCGGTCGTCTCCGTGGCATTGATCGAGGAGAGAAACTCCTCGCCGGCGTGCTGGATATCGCCGAGCTGCTGCGTCTGGACGAATCCATTGATCAGATCGAGCGAGACGCTCTGCATTGCGACCGCCTTGAGCAGCTCTTCGTGTATCGCCTTCAGGCGCGCGTCGTCCGCTGGGTCTCCCGTCGGCTTGGAGAGGCTCTCGATGATCTTTTGAACGCCGATGACGTTCTGCGCGAGGCTCGGGACGAGCTGCTCCATGCGTTGCAGCGCCATATCACGGCCCGCCGAGCTATAGTTGGTCGAGTCGTACGGTGACGAAGAGCTCGAGCTCAAGAACGCGTTGCGAATGTAATCGTTGAAGATCGGCGGACTTTTGGCGATGTCCTGATCGTCCTGCAACAGCATGCCGACGGCCGGCGCAATCGTGTGCTGGAGCTGCGCGCAGATCGGGCGCGTAACGACGTAGTAGATCTGGGGCGGCTTCGTCGGCAAGGGGGACGGGAGAGCGGCCGCCACGCCGCGTGCGGACGCACCAACGAACGTCGACGAAAAGACGAGTGAAGAAAGAAAGGCGGCAACGAGTGCCGGCACGAGCCTAGGCATTGCTATACGCGACTCGGGTTTCTAAAGAGAAAGAAGAAGGGCCTGCCGGAGCAGGCCCTTCTCACGATGGATCCGGGTTCTCTTCTTAGAGCCGCAGCTGCGCGGTGATGAAGAGATTGAACGGTAAGTATCCACCGCTCGTATTGTTGCTCTTGGGTAAGTACGACTGCGTCTCCCACGCCATCGGCGTCGGATTGGCACTCTTGTCGTAGGGGCTCGTGCCGTTGTAGGCATTCGCCGTGTAGAACCCGTTCGCGAGGTAACCGCAGACCGCGCCGCCGACCGGGAAGCCGGTGCTCGAGTTCCACGGTTCCGCCGTTCCTCCCCAACATGCGTGGAAGATGCCGGCGCCGGTCAACTGCAACCGGATCCGCGGGGAGACGTCGTAGGTCGCTTGGAGGTTACCGATGATGATGTTCGGTTGGGTGAACTGTCCAAGCGATGCAAACGATCCCGTTTGCGGGTTCGGGATGTAGAGGTAGCCCGGTGCAGCGAACTTGCTGACCGTCTGCGCCTCCGCGCTCACGATCGTCCGGTAATCGCACCAGTTGGCGCTTCCGGGCTGACCGAAGTGCGAGTTGTCGGCAATGCCATCCATGCCCTGATTGTTCGTGCAGGTACGCGGATCGTCGCCGATCACGTCGAGCGGGCCCCCGTAGGGAGCACCCGACTCGAACTGAAGGCTCGGGGTAATCGCGAGCTTATCGTGACGCCAGTTCGCCAGAATCGTGGCAACCCACGGGGTGTTGTAGTAACCCGGTGCGGCGTTCACGCCGCTCAATCCGAGCGCCAACTGACCCTGCGGATACCAGGCGTTCGGATCGAGTAAGCCCTGCATGGGTTTGTTGTAGTACATGTTGTAGATTGCGCCGGCCTTGCTACACGAAACCGGCGTACCGAACGATCCGGTACCGAGGTTCGCGCCGCCATAGCATTGCGAACCGCCGCCCGCTTTGGTGAGCTGGTTGTAGTTCGCGATGGCTTGGTTCACCAGTTCGATCTGGCTCGGTCCGAGCAGGTTCTGGAACTTGACCTGCGACTGCGTATAGGTCAATGCCAGCGTACCCGACCAGCCGTTGCGGCTGAAATCGCCGTAGTTGAGCGCGAGCTCAGACCCGTACGATTGCGCCTCGCCAACCGGGATCTGCGTGACGAATCCGGCGCCGATGAAGGACTGCTGTTCCCAGTTCGACGTGGTGTTGTAGAACGGCGAGACCTTCAGGCTCCACTGCGTTCCCGACATGTGATGTTCGTAGGAGAGACTGTACTGTCCCGACGTCATGCCAGGGATCGGGTGGAACGGCGACAGGAAGCCGGCGTTCATGAAGCCTGCCCACAGGCTCGTTCCGCTCCCACCCCGGTAGAGATAGTTGACCGAGGCCGAGATCGGCGGCTCCGCGTACCGGCCCGCCGAGAAGCGCCAGACCGTGTCCGGCGATTGCGTGTAGGTGCCCGAAGCGCGCGGTTCCCAGTAATCCTGGGTATACGAGCTCTGGTAGTTCAGAGTGAAGGGCTTATTCGTCGTCCCCGGATGGACGTATCCCGCGACGGGACACGCGCCGGTTGTTTCAACCGGCGTCGGCGGCGGCGGGACGCCGGCCGCGAGCGGGTTGTTCAGAACCTGTCCGGTGTTGTAGTTGTAGCAGACGTAATCGTTGATGATCTGCGCGTAGAACGGGTTCTGCGCTTGGCTAAAGCCCGACGGCATGTTGTACGTGAAGCTGTCGTAACGCATCGCCAAGTCGAAGAGCCACTTATCGTTCGGGCGCAGCTGATCGGAGAGCGCCACGTTGTAGAGCTGCGGTTTCACCAGGTTGAACGTACCGGAGGCGTTGCCATTCCAGAGCGTTGCCCAGTAGGCTCCCGCTTTGGCTGCCGGCGATCCTGCCGGCGCGAAACCGATCGGGCCTTGCGCTGCACCGCCTGGGCTCTTATATCCGCTGATGCATCCGTTCGAAGACGGAGCACCGGTCGTCGGATCCCAGCACGAGTAGACGCCGTTGTTCTCCGAGATGTAGCCGATCGGCGAGGCCCCTGCATCGAACCCGGTGTTGTTGAAACGCGAGACGTTCGCTTGCGTGTAGTTACCGGTCAACTGGAGGAGGTTCTGGTCGTTGATCTGATTCGTGTACTGCAGCTGACCGCCGGAGGTATGCGTGATCAGATCGTAGTCCGGCGAAACGCCGGTGAACGGATACTCGAATGCAAGCGGACTCGACCCGGAGTTTGGACCATCTTCGGTCCAATCCGAGAAGAACGTGTACGCGTACACACGAATGAACGACCGCGGATCGAGGGCGTGCGTGTACTGCATCTTCACGATGCCGGTGTCGTTGTTGGTGAGGTCGGTAAGATTAGTAGGAATCGGTCCGTCGAACGAATGCTCTGGAGCATTCGGCTGCGTGTAGATCTGCGTTGGCGCGACCGTGAGGCCGGCAGTGCAGACGCCCGATGCGGAAACGGTCGAGCAGTTCGCGACGCGCGAACCGAACGGGAGGTTGTAGGTGATGGCGTCGGTGTAATGCGGAACGTAGGGACCGGAAATTCCGATGCCCTGCGGCGAGTAACCGTACCATCCAACCTTTGCGACGCCAAAGTTCGTCGCTCCGGGGCCTGCGTCGTTTGACGAGCAGCAGAAGTACGATTTCAGCGCCGACGCGCTCCAGAGAACCTGCACATCGTCGCGCAGACCATTGTGGCGCGGGATTCCCATATGCAGGTTGACCACGTTCTCACGATCGGTGAGGAAGTTCTGGAATGCGTACAGCCCGTTGAACGGGGTCAAACAGCCGGGAGCCTTATCGCCGCCCGGCGCGTGGAGATAGCTGTCGAACACGACGGTGCCTGAGGGAAGACCGTACTGCTGGTCGAGCCATTTATCGAAGAACGGATTATACTCGGTCGCCGTATTCGAGAGATTGCTCGCACCGCAAGCGCCGAAGGCGCCGATGCTGAACGGGTTACCGCCGAAGCCGAAGACGAACGGAATCGCACCGGCGCCGGAGTAGTCGGAAAACGCCGAACCGTAGTTTGCGATGTCTCCCCCGTTGTTTTGGGAGAGATACCGGAAGGCTTGGTTGTACCCACTCAGGCCGACATAGTATGAGAAGTTGCGGTCCGGAGTCGATCCGCCCGCCTCTACGCCAAACTGATGGTAGAACGCGTTGGTCCCAAGGCCGCCCGTGATATTGGCGTAGCCCGGGAACGTACCGGTTTTGATGACTTGGTTGATGAAACCGGAGACACCGTTCGAAGCAATCGCCGACGGACCACCGCCGGTGTAGACTTCGAGCTGCTGCAAGCCGAGGCTTGACCCGGTCGAAGAGGTGTAGTTATCAAAGGCACGGTTGACGGGAATACCGTCGTACTCGAACCCGCTGAAGAATGGGTTCGAGCCGTGAATGACGACCGGCTGATTCCAGCCCATGCCGCCCGTCCCAACGATCAAACCCGGTGTCGTCGCGATCGCCGAGTAGATGCTGTTCAGGTTGCCGCCGCCGCCCACGGCCGTCGAGGCCTGGATCTGCGCGGCGTTCACCTGATAAAGGTCGCTGCTGATACCGGATTTCACCAGCGCAGCGCCGGCCTGTGACGTAACGTGCGCGATGACTTTGAGCGTTTTGCTCATGGTCAGCGCGAGCTGTTGCGTTTGGTCGGCGAAGACCGTGACGCCCGGGAACGAGATATCCTGATACCCGCTCTTGGTTAAATTGATGGTGTACGTATCAGGGTTGAGCGAGAGGATAATGAAATGCCCTCCCGCATCCGTCGTGCTGGTCTGGACTCCTGAGGCGGCGACTGCCTGTATAGCTACGCCGGCAATCGGTGCGCCACTCGAGTCCTTGACCGTACCCGCGATGTTACCGGTGACACCAGCCAGTGCCCATGTTCCCTGGATCAGGAACGCCACCAATAACGACGCGGCGGTGACCGCGTGACGGAGGGTTCTATGTGAACTCATGTTCGTGTACCCTCTATCGATTTAAGTTATCAAAAGCGGAGCCGCCCTGCCTCCCCGGGTCGCAATTGACCCGCGCGGAGCTAAACAGGATGACCCACGTTCCCAAGCATTTGCTCAGGAAAGGGCCGGTTCCTTTAGGGAGCCTTAAGGCGAAGTCTCCGCTGACGCTCTCCTTGCCCGGCAGCGATGCCGGGCCGAAAATTAGGTCCGGACGGCGAGCCGTTCCCCGACCATCGCGGGGATCTCGGAGGGGCGTTCTGCGACCGGAACCCCGGCCTCACGGAAGGCTTTGATTTTGCTCTGAGGAGTCCCAAATGCCCCGGAAATGATCGCTCCGGCGTGCCCGAGCGACTTACCAGGCGGCGCGTTCCGGCCGCCGATGAAGGCAACCACGGGGGTCTCCGGCAGGTGCTCGGCAATGAAGGCCGCCGCCTCCTCCTCGTCGGAGCCGCCGATCTCGCCGCAGAGCACGATCGCCTTGGTCTGGGGATCGTTCTTGAACTCGCGCAGGCACTCCACGAAGGTCGTCCCGATGATCGGGTCCCCTCCAACCCCGATGCAGGTCGATTGACCGAGTCCGGCCCGGGTGAGGAGATCGACGACCTCGTAGGTGAGCGTCCCCGACCGGGAGGCGACCCCGATGCTTCCCTCCTTAAAAATGTGGCCCGGCATGATCCCGACCAGGGCCTTACCCGGAGAGACGAGGCCCGGGCAGTTCGGACCGATGATGCGCATGCCCGAGGTGGCCCCGACGACCTTAAGTGTGTCGTGAACCGGCACGCCCTCGGTGATGCAGACCGCAAGCGCGATCCCCGCATCGTAGGCTTCGTAGAGCGCATCGGCCGCGAAGGGCGGCGGAACGAAGATGCAGGTGTGCGTCGCGCCCGTCGCGTCGACGGCTTCGCGCACGGTGTTGAAGACCGGCAGGCCCTGCGGCGTCGTTTGGCCGCCTTTACCGGGCGTCACGCCGCCGACGAGGTTCGTGCCGTACCGGTGCATGCGCTCGGCATGATACGAGCCTTCCGCGCCGGTGATGCCCTGCACGATGACTTTGCTGTTCTTATCGAGGAAGATCGACACCCTACGCTCCTTGCGAGAGGCGAACCGCTTCGCGCGCGCCCTCGTCCATCGTTTCGACGGGCGTCATTCCGGCCTCGCGGAGAATGCGGCGGCCTTCTTCTTCATTCGTACCCGTCAGCCGAATGACGAGTGGAATCTTGCGCGAAGCGGTCTGCTCCAACGCCTGCACGATGCCGCGGGCAACCTCGTCGCCGCGCGTGATACCGCCGAAGATGTTCACGAAGAAGACGGTGGCCCCGGTATTATTGACGACCAGCTCGTAACAGTTGCGCACGCGCTGCGCGTTTGCACCGCCGCCGACGTCGAGAAAGTCCGCAACCTGGCCGCCGGCATTCGCCACCGCGTCCATCGTGGCCATTGCGAGGCCCGCACCGTTGGCCATCGTGCCGACTCGTCCCGGGAAGCGGCGAAAGTTTCGAATGCCGACGCCGGCATTCGCCGCGAGCAGCTCGTCTTCGTCGAGTGGGAGCGTACCGCGCCATTCTTCGAATTCCTGATGGCGGAAGAGCGCATCGTCGTCGAGCTCGATCTTGGCATCCGACGCGATCACCCGTCCATCGCTCGTGAGCGCGAGCGGATTGATTTCCACGAGTTTCGCGCCATACCGGAAGAAGAGATCGTAGAGCGCGCCGGCGATCGGTGGAAGATGTTTGCGATATCCCGGATCGAGTTGCGCCGCAAATGCGAGCTCGCGCCCGATGAAGGGCGAATAGCCGATCGAGGTGTCGACGAAGAATTTGGCGATCGACTCCGGATGGTGCTCCGCCACCTCCTCGATCTCCATGCCGCCGAAACGGCTGACGATGATGACGGGCTTACGCGCCGCACGGTCGATCGTAATCGCTACGTACGCCTCCTTGACGATATCGAGACGCTCTTCGACGAGCAGCGACGTAATCGGCTCGCCGTCCGGATTCTGCCGGTTCGGCGGCATCGGCGTCGCCATGATCTCTTCGGCAACCGCGCGGCCTTGTGCCGCACCCGTAGCCATCTTGATCTTACCGGCCTTACCGCGTCCGCCCATTAAGACTTGCGCCTTCACAACCCATTCCTCGACTCTTCCTTCGAGAAACTCGGCAACGGCGTGCGGCGTCAGCGCGTGGTGATTGCGGGGCACTTCAATGCCCGAACGCTTGAAGAGCTCCTTGCCCTGATACTCCATGAGATTCATCGCGGCTCCTGGGGTTCGCGCAGGATTGTCGGGCTTACCTTGCGGCTTTCGTCGCAGCCCGTGATAGAATCCCTATGAGCAGCACGATGGAAGAGCGCATTGCCCGGCTCGAGGGCGTGAACGAGCAAATCCGCGACCGCCTTTCTGGGATCGATCTGCGGCTCAACGGCATCGATGCACGCTTGACTGGGATCGAGTGGACGATCGATCGGCGATTCGGTCGGCTCGAGCCGCGGTTCGCGCAGATCGACGCGCGATCTCTGTGGTTGACCGGCATCGTGATCGGCACGTGGATCACGACGATTCTAACGATCCTCTTCCATCGCTAGTCGAGCCGGCCCAGCAGGGAACGGGCGATGACGACCTGCTGAATCTCCGAGGTCCCTTCGTAGATCTCCGTGATCTTCGCGTCTCGGTAATGACGTTCGACCGCAAACTCAGTCGTGTAACCGTAGCCGCCGTGAATCTGGAGCGCCTCGGCCGCGTGCTTGCGCGCGGCGGTCGATGCAAAGAGTTTCGCCTTGCTCGCAGCGAGCGCGAAGCTCTCGCCGGCGTCGGCGAGCGCGGCCGCGCGGTACGTGAGCAGGCGCGCCGCGTCGAGATCCATCGCCATCTGTGCGATTTTGAACGACACGCCTTCGAAGGCGCCGATCGGCTTGCCGAACGCGACGCGCTCTTTTGCAAACTTCACCGACTCATCCAAACACGCCGCAAGAATGCCGATCGCTTGCGCCGCGATGCCGATCCGCCCCGCAGTCAGCGCCGTCATCGCATTTCCGAATCCCGAATTCTCTTCACCGAGTAAGGCATCACCGGCGATTTCGACGCCGTCAAAGGCGAGATCGACCGTATTGCTCGTGTGAATGCCCAGTTTTTCGGTCACGCGTTCGACGGTGATTCCCGGGAGCGTGGCGTCGATGAGAAAGGCGCTGACGCCGCGCGCGCCGGCATCACCGGTGCGGAACATTCCCATGATCACGCCGGCGTAGCTTCCCGAGGTGCACCATTGCTTTCGACCATGCAGCACGAAGCCGCCGTTCGAAGGCTTCGCCGTCGCCCGAAGCGCGGCGGCATCCGAGCCCGCATCGGATTCGGTCAGCGCGAAACCGGCGATGACGTCGCCGCTCGCCAGCAGCGGCAGCCAGCGCTGCTTTTGCTCGGAAGTCCCCAATCTGCAGATCGCCGAGCAGATCATCGAATGAACCGAGAGCGTCACCGCGGTCCCCGCGTCGACGCGCGCGAGCTCCTCGATTGCCAGCGCATACGAAAGATAGTCGGCGCCCGCGCCTCCGTACGCTTCGGGAACGAGAATGCCCATGATGCCGGCATCGGTCAGGCGTGTGTAGAGCGCGCGCGGAAAGACGTGCTCGCGGTCCCATTGCGCGATGTGCGGCGCGATCTCGCGCTGAGCGATCTCGGCGGCGAGCGCGCCGATGGCGCGCTGCTCGTCGGTGAGCTCGAACTGCCCGCGGCTTTGCGTGATCAGCGATTAATCCACGCGGATGAGGAGGGCATCTCCCTGCCCGCCGCCCGAACAGATCGCTGCGATTCCGAGACCGCCCCCGCGCTTGCGAAGTTGGTTGATGACGGTTGCGGCGATGCGCGCACCGGAGGCGCCGATCGGATGGCCCATCGCGACCGCGCCGCCCCAGGTGTTGACCAATCCGTCTTCGAGCCCGAGCCGACGAGCCGCGGTAACCGCGACGGCGGCGAAGGCCTCATTGATCTCCCAGACAGCGATGTCGCTCGGCTGCAGTCCCACCCGATCGAGCAGCTGTCGCGAGGCCATCGCCGGCGTCAACGCAATATACGGCGAGTCCCACGCGACCGTCGCGTGCTCGAGGATCGTCGCGAGCGGTTCGTATCCATGCTGCGCCGCGTAATCGGAGTCGCTGACGATCATCGCGGCCGCGCCGTCGTTCACGCCGGGCGCGTTTCCGGCCGTCACCGTTCCGTTGCGTTCGAGCGGCCGGAGCTTCGCCATCGCTTCGAGGCTCGCGTCGGCGCGCACCGCTTCATCGCGATCGACGACCACGTGCGGCGCGTCGCCGGTGACGAACGGCGCGTAGGTTGCGTAATCGAGCGTAAACTCTTCGGACGGCTCGTGCTCCCAAATGCCCTGCCCGGCGCCGACCGCAGCGGGGACGCGCGCGCGACCCTGTGCGGGAAGGCGCTCGACGACGACCTTGTCTTTCGCTTTCGACGCCACCTTGACCGCAACGATCTCGTCGCCGAAATGGCCGGATGCGTGCGCCGCGCCGGCGCGACGATGGCTTTCGTACGCGAAGTGATCTTGCTCCTCGCGAGTGAGGCCGAGCTCGGTTGCGACTTTGCTTCCCTGAGTCGCCATCGTCATCGGAAAGTACTGATCCCAGAGTCCGTCGTAAATCATTGCGTCGACGAGCGCTCCGTCACCGAAGCGGTAACCGTAACGCGCATCGCGCAGCAGATAGGGTGCGTTCGACATCGACTCCATGCCGCCGGCCGCAACGACGGCGTTCGCGCCGGCGTTGATCGAACGCATCGCGTTGACGATCGCGAGCAAGCCCGATGCACAGACCTTGTTGACGGTATCGGCGGTCACCGTTTTGGCGAGTCCCGATTTGAAGACGACCTGGCGCGCGGGATTCTGCCCGACGCCGGCCTGCAGAACCTCGCCGAACGTTACGTGCTCGATCTCCGACGGGTCGATCTTCGAGCGTTCGATCGCACCGGTGAGCGCGACCGCACCGAGCGTCGTCGCAGTGAGCGGAGCGAGCGCTCCCCCGAGTTTACCGAACGGCGTCCGGGCCATTCCGATGACAACGGCTTTCGAGTTGATGTCCATAGCAGTCGCTCGATTCGCGGCGCCCAAGGCGCGCCCTGCGGTTTACTCGTCGTCGGGCGCTCGGTCCGATGGTTTTTCTCCGAGAAAAAACGCTCGTGGACGGGGAGCCGCGATGGGATGGAACGAGCGCGGCGGCTGCTTGAAATCGAAAACATCGGTCATGGCGTAGGCTCGCTGGTCGGTATAACCGCTGCCGAGTCCAAGCGACGAGAGCGGCGGCAGCGAGAACACCTCCTCAACGAACTGCAGAACGCTTCCGAACTCGTACTCCGTATGTGAAACGTAGCCTTTGCGTGCGTATGCGGAGATCACGATGCACGGCACGCGGATACCCAAGCCGCGGAAATCGAGTTGCGGCGGAACGACGTTATCGTACCAGCCGCCCCAGTCGTCCCAGAGCACGACGATCGCCGTCGAGTTCCAATCCGGCGATTCGCCGATCGCGTTGACGACGCTCGTTACCCACGACGGACCATCCGTTCCGCTTCCAGGATGATCGGAGTCGCGCCAATCGGGGATGACCCACGCGACGCTGGGAAGATTTCCGGAGGTTGCGTCGCCGAGCACGCGTGACGGCGGGGAGATCATGTTGCGCGACCAATCGGGGCCGTGACGAATCTTCGAGATCGCGTCGAACTCCGTCCAGACGCGTCCGCCGGTGTCGCCGCCGCCGACCTTTGGTGCGTAGTAGCCCCACGAGACGTGCGCCGCATCCAAGAGGTCGGCAAGCGTCGCGAACTGCGTGAAGCACGGAAAGGGTCCCTGCGAGAGATGCTCGACACGTTGCGTGTCGAGCAGCGACGTCTTCGTTCCGCCGGGTGCATCGCATCCCCACGGCATAAGCAGTGGCCAGTCGACTTCGGAGAGGCCGGGCTGCAGGTTCGCGGTCGTGGCGATCAGGTCGAGGTGCGCGGTAAAACTGCCGCCGAGCATCGTTGGAAACATATGGTCGGCGAGCGCGTACTGCTGCGCCATGCTCCAGTACGGCTCGATCTCGTGCCGGTCAACGTACCGATAGGGGTAGGTGCCGGCGCGGCTGCCGTCCCCCGTTCGATTCAAGTCGAAACCGTCCATTTTGCCGTTGTCGTAATCGCCGAGCGCGTCACTCCACGCGTGCCCGATGTCGTGACCGTCGAGCGAGGTTTCGCGCAGCGGTACCTTCGTGCCATCGTGCATGTATCCGGAGTCAGCGTACTGAGCGCCCTTGAAGCCGAAAAAGAGATTGTCGAAGCTGCGATTCTCTTGCACGACGATCACGACGTGTTTGATGTGCGCGCGCACCACGCGCGGCGGCGGCGTCGATTGCGGCGGAGGACCGGGCGAACCGTTCACCGGCGGAACTGCCGACGTGCCGGAGCCTCCTCCCGAGCAGCCGGCAATCGCAGCGAGTACCGCGAGAACGAAGGCCCGGCGGTCGTTCAATGCGGCACCGCGACCGGACAGCGCTCGCATTCGAATTGCACGGTGACGTGCGCGATGCTGAAGTGCGCCTTCGCGCACTCGGTGATCCCGCGCAATACTTCGGCGGCTTCGCTGAGACGCCGATCGTCGAGGAGCACGTGGGCGGAGAGCGCGCGCGACCCGCTGCCGATCGACCAAACGTGCAGATCGTGGACTTCGGCAACGCCGGGAATCTTTGCGATGTGCTGCTCGAGATTTCCCGAGTCGACGTCGCTCGGAACGCTCTCCAGAAGCACGTCGGTTGCATCGCGTAAAACGCGCACGACGCCGAGCACGATGATCGCGGCCACGAAGAGCGAGAGCAGCGGGTCGATCCACGCGAGGCGCGTGAACGCGATCGCTATGCCGCCGAGAATAACCGCCCCCGCTCCGAGCGCGTCCCCGGCAACGTGAAAGAGGACGGCTCGCACGTTGAGATCCCGTTTACCGTCGTTACGCAGGAGCAGACCGACGGCGCCGTTGACGACGAGCCCGGCAGCCGCGACGGTCGCCATCAGTGCCGCACCCGGCTCGACCGGATTGGCGAAACGGCGCGCGGCTTCATAGACGATCGCGACCGTCGCAACGAGCAACAGCGTTCCGTTGACCAGCGCGCCAAGTACCTCGATGCGACCGTAGCCGAACGTGCGGCGCCGATCGGCTGGTCGCGCGGCACCGATCGCGGCAAGCAAGGCGAGCGCAAGCGCAAGCACGTCGGTGCAGACATGCACCGCGTCGGTCGTCAGCGCCAAGCTATGCGAAACCGCACCGCCCCAGAACTCCAGGACCGCGACGAATCCCGAAGCGATCAGCGCAATGGTTAGGTGACGGCGTACCGGCATCGCGGCGTTATCCGCGGTCCGCGCGCACTGCGAGGAGCGCGAGCATCGCACCAAAGAGGGCAAACGTCTTGCTCTCGGCCGTCAGCAAGGTTTCGGCGTGCCATTCGCCGTTGCCGTCGGGCATCGGCTCGAGTTGAGGAACGATCCGCGGCACTTGCTCGCAATACCGATCGAACGCCTCGCCGAACTGCGACCGCAAAAATCCCTCTTCGTGCGGTACGATTGCGGCGTAGAGCGCGGCCATCACGCCAAGCGAACCGCCGATCAGCGCGCCGCGCGCGAGCGATGAATTTTTCCCGGTGAACGCAATCGCATAACCCGTCGCCGTCATAAAGTTGCCGAGATAGAGCGGGTTGCGAACGAAGCCGTATGGACCGGCCGTGATCAGCTCGGGCGCCGTCACCGAATCATGACGCGTGGTGGCGCCGGCGTAACCGACCGCCCAACAGCGCAGCAGCTCGCCGCCGATCGCGAGCGGCAGACCGAGCGCGACGCTGCGCGAGCTCGGACGTCCGCAGAGCGCGAGAATCCCGGCGGGCAGCGTCAGCAGCAGCCCTCGGTTCTTGAAGAGAAACTTTTGCAGGCTCACGAGAGGGCCTCCACGGCGACGCGTTCGCGCGCCGCCGCGTACACGTCGCGCAGCGACTGCATGAGCGTCATCCGCGGCGCCCAGCCGGTTCGCGCGCGCAGCTTCTCCGGATTTCCGACAGAGACCGGTATTTCGACCGCGCGTACGCGCACCGCATCTTCGCGAACCTCGACCGGCACGCGGGCAATCCCGATCAGCTCGCGCAGAACGTCGCGAATCGTTACCGCGGCGCCGCTGCAAACGTTGTAGACTTCTCCTTGCTCGCCCTTGCGCGCGAGTGCGATATAGGCGGCCGCCACATCGCGGACGTCGAGGAAATCCCGAGCAACCTCGAGATTGCCGACGAAAAGCTGCGGCGGAGCACCGGCGGCGATGCGAGCGAGCTGTGCGGCAAAGGAGGCGATCGCGAAGTGCTCCCTTTGTCCCGGACCGATGTGATTGAAGGCGCGCGCGATCACGACGTCGGCCCCGAAGCTGCGCGCCTCGCTCGCGAGAAACATTTCCGCGGCGGCCTTGCTCGCGCCGTACGGATTGCGCGGCCGAAGGTCGAGCGATTCGCGGAGCGGATACTCGGCGGGATCGCGCGCACCGTAGACCTCGGCCGAACTGGCGAAGACGATGCGCGGCGCCGGTCCGGAGTATTGGCGCACTGCTTGTGCGAGCCGCGCCGTTCCCATCGCGTTTGCTTCGTAGGTTTCTGCCGGTCTCTGCAGCGCGTCGGGCACGAAACTCTGCGCCGCGAGATGAAAGACGATCGTCGGACGGAAGGTCGCGAGCGCAGATTGCATCGAGTCAAGATCGTTCACGTCGATCGACGGCGTATCCGGGTCGGCGTCGTTGGGGCCGCCGCAACCGAGCGTTTCGATCCCGTCGCGGCGCAAAGCATCGAGCAGATGCCGCCCGACGAAGCCGCTCGCTCCGGTTACGAGCGCTCGCATCGCTTGATATCCGATTCGACCATCATCGCCACGAGGCGCTCGAAATCGACCTCGGGTTCCCACCCGAGCATCGCCTTTGCTTTGCTTGCGTCGCCGATGAGATGGTCGACCTCTGCCGGCCGTACGAAGCGCGGATCGATCACGACGTACGGCTCGAACGAACCGAGGCCCGCCGCTTCGAAAGCGATTCGGACGAAATCGCGGACGCTGTGCGATCTTCCCGTCGCGATCACGAAATCGACGGGCTCGGGTTGCTGCAGCATCAGCCACATCGCGCGCACGAAATCGCCGGCGAATCCCCAGTCGCGATGCGCGTCGAGATTGCCGAGGCGCAGTTCCTTGGCCAGGCCGAGCTTGATCCGCGCGACACCGTCGGAGATCTTGCGGGTCACGAATTCTTTCCCTCGACGGCCGCTTTCGTGATTAAAGCAGATTCCGCTGCAGGCGTAGAGCCCGTACGACTCACGATAGTTCACCGTGATCCAGTGACCGTAGACCTTGGCGACGCCGTACGGACTGCGCGGATAGAACGGCGTCTTCTCCGTCTGCGGCGTCTCGACGACTTTGCCGAACATTTCGGAGCTCGAAGCTTGATAGAATCTAATCGCCGGATTTACCTGACGAATCGCTTCGAGCACGCGCGTCACGCCGAGTGCCGTGAACTCGCCGGTCAAAACCGGCTGGCTCCACGAGGCCGGCACGAAGGATTGCGCGGCGAGGTTATAGATTTCGTCGGGCGCGACTTCGTCGACGATCGACGTGATCGAGCTCTGGTCGAGAAGGTCGCCCGAATGAATCTCGACGTCGTCGACGATATGCTCGATCCGTTCGTGAACCTCGGTGCTCGTCCGGCGCGTCATTCCGACGACGCGATAGCCCTTCTCCAATAAAAGCTCGGCGAGATACGAGCCGTCTTGACCCGTGATGCCGGTAACGAGCGCGGTTTTCGGCACGGTGCGAGGCTAACGGGCGGCTTGGCGCAGCCGCTCGGCGAGCGTGACCGCGACGAAAGAAGCGACTTCGCTGGGCAGCGTTCCGCGACCGAATCCGGCGTCATAGCCGAGTTCGCTCGCCAGGCGGTTCGTTACGCGCGGCCCACCGCAGATCAGCACGACGCGGTCGCGCACTCCTTGCGCTTCGAGCAGTTCGCTCAGCGCGGTGAAATTCTTGACGTCGCTTCCTTTCTGCGTAACGACCTGTGACGCCAGCAAGGCGTCGATTTGCTTCTCTTGCGTAAACCGCACCAGCTCTTCCACCGCGACCTGGCTCCCGAGGTTGAAGGTCTCGAACGAGTGGTAGCGCTCCAGGCCGTAGTTGCCCTTATACCCCTTCATGTTGAGAATCGCGTCGATCCCGACGGTATGCGCGTCGGTGCCGATGCACGCGCCGGCGACGCGAATCTTGCGGCCGACCCGCTCGGTCACGAAGGCGTCGATCTCCTCCATCGACATCGCGTGCGTCTGCGCCGACGGCGCGTGAATCGTCTCGACGTCGATCCCCTGCGGCGTGCTCGCATAGAGCACGAAAAACGAAAACCCCGAAGCAATCCGGCGCCCGTCAACGACCTGGACGTCGGAGAAACCCATTTTCCCGGCGAGCTGCCGAGCCGCTTCATCAGCCGCTTCACTCCATTCGACCGGCAACGTGAACGAGAGTTGCACCTTGCCGTCGTTCTGCGTATCGCCGTACGGCTTAACAACTCTACTCACGCTATAACCTTGTCACCCCGAGCGGAGCGAAGCGAAGTCGAAAGGGCATCTTCAAAAGGATTGTAGTAGTCGTGTGCGCGCGCGAAGACGCCGTCGAAGCCCCGACCGCCCTCCGGCGTGCGTGAGACGTCGGCAAACGATGCAGCTTCGATCGCCTGCATCAATCCAGCTGCAGCCACGCGCTCGAGCAGCGCCTCGCAGCCGCGTAAGACGTCCTGCGCGCGGCGCTCGATCGTTCCGCCGGGACGCAACACGATCTCGTCGCCGAAATGGCGTGCGGTGTTCATGATGTACCGCGCGTTCTCGAGCGCGAGCGCCCGGTCGCCCAAGAAGGGCGTGTGAATCGCTTCGGTCAGCATCCCGCAGAGATGGATGCTTTGATGCGTCATCACCGAGGTCAGGTTGAACATCGCGTCGATGAGATGGCCCTTGAACACGTCGCCGGTCATGTGTTTCGTCGGCGGCATGTACTTGAGCGCCGCCTGCGGGAAGATTTCGCGAGCGAGTTGCGCCTGCGCGACTTGATAGAGAAAGCTATCTTCGAGATCGGGATTGATCTCGAAGGCGTCGCCCAAGCCGATCTGCGCGTCGGGCAGCCCGGCGCGGTGCGCGAACTCCTCGTTGATGAACTGCGAGGCCAGCACGGCGGGAGCTTGATCGACGGCGTCGGCCGTGGTCAGATAATTATCTTCGCCGGTATTGATGATGATTCCGGAGTAGGCGTTGAGCATTCGGCTGAAGTGCTGATCGACGAACGTCCGCTTCATATTGATGTCGCGGAAGAGAATTCCGTACATCGAATCGTTGAGCAGCATGTCGAGACGTTCGAGCGCGGCCATGACGGCGATCTCGGGCATGCAGAGGCCGCTCGCGTAGTTGGTGAGCATCACGTACCGGCCGAGCCGCTCGCCAACCTCGTCGAGCGCGCCGCGCATGATCGCGAAGTTCGCCTGGGTCGCGTACGTGCCGCCGAAACCTTCGGTCGTCGGTCCGTAGGGAACGAAGTCGAGCAACGACTGGCCCGTCGAGCGAATCACCGCGATGACTTGGGCACCGGCCTCTGCCGCCGCGACCGCCGCCGTTCGGTCTTCGTAGATGTTGCCGCTCGCGACGATGACGTAGAGCAGTGGGGGCGGGAGTTGCGGCAGGCGCGCGATGCGTTCGGCCCGCTCCTCGCGCCGGGCGGTAATGCGAGCAAGGGCTTCGTCGACGTAGGGGCGCAGCGCGCCGCGTGCCGCGCTCACCGGCGTGTTCACGAACTGCTCGAGCGAACAGCCCCCCGAGGTCAGTGCTTCTGCGAGCGCCGGCGGCTCGAGCCCGGTTTCGGCGAGCGCCTTTCCAAACGGAATCGCCGCACCGTGGCCGCGCTCGTCGCGTGCGATCGAATCGACGACGGCATTCGGCAGCGGCACCTCGTCAGGCGTGATGCCGTCGACGCCGAGCAATCGAAGGACTGCGCGTTCGACGGCAACGGTCGAATGCGCCGCGATGAACGCCTCGACCGGATCGGCGATGGCCGCAGCCAGCCTCCGGCAGCGTTCGACGCAGCTAGTATCGATGCGCAGTTCCATGGTCGCTTTCTATCTTACTTGAAGATAGCTGCGAATTCCGTCGGACCACGAGGGCATCGCGATTCCCAAACGCCCGAGCTTGGCGTTCTCCAGCGCCGAGAAGCGCGGGCGCGCGGCGCGAGCCTGTCGTTCGGAGGCGGGAATCGGCTCGACTCGTACCGCCGAGCCGGCTTGGCGGATTGCCTCGAGGGCGAACTCGTACCAGGTCACCGGGCCGGCACCGGCCGCGTGATAGAGGCCGTAGGAATCGGTCTCGATGAGCCGGCGGAGCGCGCGGGCGAGATCGCCGGCATACGTCGGCGACGCCACGACGTCATTGACCACGCGCAAAGGCGCGCCCGCATGAGGCTGCGAGAGAACGCGTTCGACGAACGAGGGCCGCTCGCGCGGCACGGTCGTTGGTCCGTAGAGACCGCACGTGCGTACCACAAAGGCCCGCGAGTGCAGCGACGCGACGAGACGCTCGCCGGCAAGTTTCGAGGCGCCGTAGACGGAGATCGGACCCGTCTCGCAATCTTCTGCGTACGGAGTACTCGTTTCCCCATCGAAGACGTAATCGGTGCTGATCGTCACGAAAACGGCGCCGCAATCGCGGGCACGCTCCGCCGCTGCGCCGACCGCCTGCGCGTTGATCGCGAAGGCGCGCTCCGGTTCGTCTTCGCACCGGTCGACGTCGTGAAAGGCCGCGGCGTTCACGAGCACGTCGGGTCGAAAGGTTTCAATCGCGCCGCGCACGGCTGAAGCGTCGGCGAGGTCGAGCTGCGCGTGCGGCGGTGCAACGATCGCGCAATCGCTCCACGTCTCTCGGATCGCCATCCCGAGCTGTCCGGAACCTCCGATCAGAAGGACGCGCTTCACACCGTCGACCGGCGTCCGGTCGTGTTGCGCTGCGCGATGAGCGAGACCGAGACGGCCACCGCCGCAATCGCGTTTCCGGTGACGAGGATCTCGACGACCATTCGCAGCGACGGGTGAAATGCGACGATCGTGCCGAGCGTGCCGAGCGTACAGATGAAGAGTGGTACGGTGAAAGCGAGGCGGTGCGTCGCGATGCCATAGGAGGTCAAGGCGTTGGTAAAGGCCAGCAAAACCATCGCCAGCCCGTAGGTGACGAGCAACGGCGCGGCCGCGTCGAAGGCGCGTCCAACCAACGCGTGGAGCACGTCGACGCCGAAGTAATTGAAGACGAAGAGCCCGCAGAGCGCGACCACGCCGAACATCAGCAAGCTTCCGGCAAGGACCTCGCGCGTCTGCGCGCCGCGCGCGTGCCGGTCGGCAGCCTGGGGCAGCAGCACGGTGGGGATGAAACCGACCAAATAGAGCAGGATCTTTCCGCCGAGCGAGGCTGCCGCGTACAAACCGGCGGAGTGCGGATCGAAGAAGTGTTTGACCAAGACCACGTCGGCGGAACCGATCAGCGCGAGCGAGACCATGGCGGAGGCCGAGCCCGCCCCCGCATTGAGAATGCGACGCCAGTCGTAGCGAATCGAGCGCGCCTCGACGTTTGCGTACCGGCGGCGTAAACGAATCCCCAGATAGACGAGTGCGAAGACCGGACCGATGAAGAACCCGACGATTCCGCCGCCGAGTTTGAGGCCGACTGCGAGGAGCGCGAGAATACCGCAGACTTTCGCGACGCCTTCGATCGAGTTCGAGAGCGCGTAACCAACGAAATCCTGCGTTCCTTGCGCGATCGCGCGCAAGGCGCTCAAGTAGAGCGCAACGCCGGCGATCAACCCGACGAATTGCGCCGACCAGACCGGAACGTCGAGAAAGCGCGCAAATGGAATCGCGGCGAAGGCGGCTACGACCATATAGAGCAAGCCGAGCCGCGCGAAGCCGTCGCCGACCTCCTGCGTGAGACCGCGCATATGTCCGTCGTCGTGCAGCGCGCGAAACTCCGCGGCGAGCTGCGCGACGACCGGTCCCACGAAGGCGGCCGGGAGCGCGGCGATCAACGCCGCGTTGATCAGCGCGTAAAGGCCACCGTACGCGGTGACGCCGAGTTCGCGGCTCGCGACGGCGTGGGTAACGAAGTTGCAGAGATTGAGCGCCATTCCGGCCGAAAAAACCAACGCGCTCTGTTTGAGCATCGCGCTGGTACGAAGGCGCTCGAGCCCACGCCGGAGCACGAACGTGCCGGGCGGACTCACGCTGCCGTTCATAGTAGACTGCTTCTCATGGAGATCGAGCAATTACCTCTCGCCGGAGCGTTGCTGCTGACGCCGCGCGTCTTCGACGACGAGCGAGGTTTCTTCACGGAAACCTATTCGCTCGATCGCTATCGTGCCGGCGGCATCGAGGACGCATTCGTTCAGGATAATCTTTCGCTTTCGCACCAAGGCGTGCTGCGCGGCCTTCACGGCGACGCGCGCATGGCAAAACTCATCAGCGTCGTGCGCGGAAGCGCGTTTGACGTCATCGTCGACGTACGAACGGAGAGCGTTACCTATCGCCGATGGTTCGGGCGAACGCTCTCGGCCGCCGAGGGCAAGCAAGTCTACGTGCCGCGCGGATTTCTACACGGCTTCCTCGCGCTGGAAGACCGGACCATTCTCGCCTATAAGCAGAGCGCGCCCTACGACCCCACGCGGGAGTTCGCCGTTGCGTGGGACGACCCCGAGATCGGAATCGAGTGGCCGCTGCGCGGAGGGCGCCCGCTTCTCTCCCCCCGCGATGCCCGCAATCCGACGCTTGCCTCCCTTGTAACAAACGGCGCCGAGCCTAGGTAAGCACCGCCAGAGGAACCGAATCGAGGGGAGATGGCATTCCATGATCAGAGCGACGAAGCTCTGGTACATCGGGTGCGCTCCGGGGAACGGGAGGTCTTCGGCGTGCTCGTGGATCGCTACAAACGCGGGATCGCCAATTTCATCGGCGCAACCGTACGCAACTCGTCCGAAACGGCAGATCTGTCGCAGGAGACGTTTCTGCGCGCTTACGCGCACCTCGCAACCTTCAATCCTCAACTCGGAAAGTTCTCGACCTGGATCTATCAAATTGCCCGTAACGTCATACGAACCTATCTCGCGAAATCGCTGCGTGCTCCGCAATTGCAGGAGCTCCCACAGGATCAATCGCTCGAGGCGGCCCTTCCGGATCTCTCGCCGCACTCCGACCCTGCCGGCGGTGTGCTGCGCGAAGAGGCCGAAAGCGAGCTGCGGGCGGCACTCGCCGAACTTCCCGAGCGCACGCGTGCGGTGCTGGCGCTCCGTTATTTCGACAATATGGAGTACCAAACGATCGCAAGCACCCTGGGGCTTTCGTTGGGCAACGTGAAGACGCTCATTCATCGCGGGAAGATCGCACTGACCAAGAAGATGCGCGAGCGCGAGGTTCGTGCGGTCGAAGGGCTGCGCGTACCATCGAAGGGGGGCATCAATGCGCTGCTCCTCGTGTGAGCCGCTGCTCGATGCCTATCTCGAAGCGACGCTGCGCCCGCGCAACGCTCGCGCGATCGGCGAGCACGTCCACTCCTGCGCCGCGTGCGCGGCGCTATTGGGCGAGCTGCGCGTGATCGACGCGTTGCTGGCAACCGCGCGTCCTCCCGGCGTCGGCGCGGGCTTTACCGCCGCGGTCGTTTCGGCGACGCACGCGACGCGAACGCGCGCGCCCCGACGCGCGCCGCTTGGTATCGCGCTTCTTCTTTATTTAGGGATCGCGTGGGCGCTCACCGCGGCCGTCGCGCTACGGGCCCCCGCCGGCCAGCTGTTCGCTTCCGCAACGGCGATGGTGCGTGGCGACATCGCTGCGTTCGGTGCGGCCGCACGGGTCATCGCCCCGGCTGCACCGCTGGCGGCCGCGACCGTGACCGGAATACTCTTGCTCGACCTGCTGCTGATCGGCGCACTCTTTTACGGGTATCGCCGCTTTCGCCCGCTCATCGCGCTCTATCTCGTTCGCGGAGGACGCTCGTGATCGTCCGGCTCGCTGCATCCGCAGCATTCGTTCTCGCCGCACTCGCGCTGCCGGCGGCGGCGCTCGCCGACGCCCAAGCCATCTACCACGGCGGAACGTACTTCGGTTCGGTCGTGGTCGAGCCGGGTCAAGTCGTCGAGGGCGATCTCACCGTGATCTTCGGCGACGCGACGATCGCCGGCATCGTCGAAGGCGACGTCAACGTGGTCGGCGGCACCTACGACCCGCGCCCGGGCGGAGTCGTGACCGGGCAGATCAACCAGGTCGGCGGAGCAGTGACGCAGGCGGTCGTTCCATGGGCCCCAAGCGAATCGCCGTACAATCCGTTGGTTCCCGATCACCGGCTGCTCTGGCGCCTCTCGTGGAATCTGCTCGCGCTCCTTGTCTTCTTGATCTTTCCGTTACGCACGCGGATGGTGCTCGATCGCTTGGAGAACCATCCCGGCCTGAGCGCCACGGCCGGCGTGCTCGGCTGCGTCGCCATCGTTCCGCTCGCAGTCTTGCTGGCAATCACGATTCTGCTCATTCCGCTCATCTTGCTCGAGCTGGTCTTTCTGCTCGCCGGCGTCTTCCTCGGCACGGCTGCGCTCGGGCTCTTGATCGGGCGGCGCCTCTGCGAGCTGCTCAGCCCCGGGACGACCCCGTCGCCCCTGGTCGCCCTGCTCGTCGGCATCGCGCTCATCAGCGCCGCCGAGCTCGTCCCGGTTATCGGCACCCTCGTGCTGATCTTCGTCGGCGTCATTGGATTGGGAGCGACGCTGCTCTCCTTTGCCGGAGACTCCATCGGCGGTCCCGCGGCCGTCCCCGCCGGCGGACCCGTAAGCGGACCCCCCATGCCGACCGCCTAAATAACCGTCGGTGACGACAATCTCGCGAGCCGCGCAGTTCGCGCAGCGTACGGCGCATCTTCGCGCCTCGACGATACGCGAGATGCTCAAAGTCACGCAACAGCCCGACATCATCTCCTTTGGAGGAGGCCTTCCGGCACCGGAACTCTTTCCGACCACGGCGATCGCCGATGCGACCCGCACCGTCATGGAACGGCTCGGGCCCGCCGCGCTGCAGTACAGCGTGACCGAAGGCATACCCGAGATGCGCACGTGGGTCGCGCAACGGCTGGCGCGGCGCTTCGGCCGCAGCTTCGATGCCGAGAGTGTCACGATCGTCAACGGATCGCAGCAAGGTCTCGATTTGATCGGAAAGATTTTTCTCGATCCCGGCGATCACGTCGTACTCGAAGATCCGTCGTATCTCGGCGCGATTCAAGCCTTCGACGCCTATCAGACGCGGTATCTCACGGTCGACACCGACGAGGAGGGCTTGATTCCCGGTTCGCTCGAGCGCGTGCTCGAGCGCGCGGATCCGTTTCCGAAATTTCTCTATCTCGTTCCCAACTTTCAAAATCCGACCGGACGCACGCTCTCCCGCGGGCGGCGCGAGATCGTCGTGCGCGTCTGCGAACACTTCGGACTTCCCATCGTCGAGGACGATCCGTACGGCGAGCTGCGATTCGAAGGCGAAGATCTGCCCGCACTGATCGAGCACCAGACGAGTGCGCCGATCATTTATTTGGGTACCGGCAGCAAGATCATGGCGCCCGGCATGCGGATCGCATGGCTCGTCATTCCGGACGACGAGATCCGAGAAAAGATCGTGCTCGCAAAACAAGGCGCCGATCTGCATAGCGGCACGTTTGCGCAGTACGTCTTCCACGAGTACGCGAGCGACGCGCACGCATTCGACGGACACATTCGGCGAATCGCAGAGACCTACGCTCGCCGTTGCGGCGTTATGTCCGAGGCGCTCGCCGAGCACATGCCCGCCGGAGTACGCTGTACGCGTCCGTTAGGCGGAATGTTCTTGTGGGTTACCGTTCCGCAGGTCGATACGACCGAGCTCCTGCGCATCTCCGCCCAATCGAAGGTCGTCTTCGTTCCGGGCGTCAATTTCTATCCGGCACGCGACGTGCACGACGGTATGCGGCTCAACTTTTCCAACGCAACCGAAAAGAATATCCGGGTAGGCGTCGAACGGCTTGGCCACGCCATTAGGCTATACGAAAGCTGAAGTTCAAGAACTTTCAATAAGGAGTCCGCTCCGTGACAGGTTTGGTCGTCGGTATCTTTCCCGAATCCGATCACAAGGCGCTTGAGGACGCGCTCACGGCGCAGCAAATCGACCTCGCCAAAGTGAAGGCGATCAGCGCGACGCCCCCCATCGAGGAAGAGCCGTGCCAGCTCGAGTTCGTCGACGTGATCGAAGAGATGGACTCCAACTCACTCGCCGACGACATGACGAAGGGCGTCGGCGTTTGGGACGAGACCGGAACGGACGTTCCGGGCCTCGGCGGAACGGGGAGAACGAGCGTCGGCGATTTTGTGCATCGCGACGATCCGACGCGGCGCTACCTGGCTGGTTTCGACGTGCCCGACGATGAAGTCGATAACTTCGGCGATGCCGTCGCCGACGGGCGGACGGTCGTGCTCTATACCGACGCCGGCGCGCAGGCGGATGCGATTGCCGCCGCATTCAAAGCGGCCGGCTTGCGCAACGTTCGCGCATATTAATCTGACGCGCCTCGCCGCAGGCGCGCTCGTTGGTCTCACCTGTTGCAGACCGGCAACGCATTATGATTACACGCATCTTCCGTCCGGCTACCATTGGCGCGCCGTTTACGACCGCTCGACGAACGCGATCGCCTTCTATGGACAGGATCCGCTCACGCTCGAAACCGTCTACGTCGGCCCCGATAGCCGTTTCTTCATCTTTCGTCACCCCGGCCCCATCGGGCCGCGCGATTTGAAAACGCGCTGGGACCCCCACGATGCCCGCTAACGGATCGCCGGTACGGCGCGTCATGATCACCGCTTGCGGCACGGTAACCGCGCAATCCGTCATCAAAGCGCTGCGCGAAGATGGACGCGTAACGTTCGTCGCGGGCGGCGACATGGATCCGCTCAACGCGACGCGCGCCTTCGTCGACGAATTCGTCCCGCTTCCGGCCGGAAGCTCGCCGGAGTTTGCCGCGCAATGCGCGCAAGCGGCGCGGCGGCTACGGATCGACTTGCTCGTGCCGATTATCGTCGAGCGCGAGTTCCTTCCGCTCGACGATGCGCGCGCGCTCTTCGATGCGATCGGATGCCGTCTCGCGCTCCCGTCGCGCGAGATCGTGCTGCGTACCGGCGACAAACTCGAGTTCGCGGCGTTCCTCGACGAGATCGGGGTGCCCGGCCCTCGCACGCAGCCGTACCGCGAGGACCTCGCCGTCGATCGCTTTCCGGTCTATCTGAAGCCGCAGCGTGGATCGGGATCGGTCGGCACCGCTCGGATCGAGAGCCTGCACTCGCTGCACGAGGCGGCACGCGGCCGGCGCGATCTCATCGTCCAAGACGCCGTTGAGGGAACGGAGTTCACCGTCGACTGCTTCGCCGCCGCTCCGGGACGGGTGGTGGCGGCCGTTCCGCGCGAGCGCATCGCGATCAAAGCCGGCGTTTCGGTAAAAGGACGTACGTATCGGCATCCACAGATCGAGTCGATCGTGCGCGGCGTCGTCGAGAAGAGCGGCTTAACGGGCCCGGCCAACGTTCAAGGCATGTTGTGCGCCGACGGCAGCTTCTCGATCATCGAGATGAACCCGCGCTTCTCGGGAACGCTCGCATTGACGACGGCCGCCGGAATCAACTTCGCTTCGCTGCTGATCGATACGATCGAAGGGCGGCCGGTACCCGATTTGGTCGGCCGTCATAAAGACGGTCTTGCGATGATGCGCTACTGGAACGAAGTCTTCGAAGAGCGCGACGGCTCGCTGCGCCTAGGAACGCCGCTGCAGGCGCTGCGCCGCGACGATACCGGCCTGCCGCCAAAACTCGAAGCCGAAAGCCGCGCTCACGAAGGGGTGGTAGAACCACTCGGCGCGACGATCGCGAACGAAGCCGGTGACGGCGGCGACCGCAGGCAGAGCGAAGCTCACCGAATAGAACGGCCAAAGGTAGGCTCGTAGCCGTTGCGCGCGCCGCGACGCGCGTAGCCGTCCCCAAACCGGAATCTCCGAATTCGTCATGCGCTCGCGAAAGCGCGGACCGAACTTGCGCAACGCGTCGCCGATACTTGCGACGGTGTGGTGCTCGAGCTGCGCCCCCTCGACGTAGGCAATCTTGGCGCCCTGCGCGAGCAGCATCTCGACCGGCGCGACGTCGTCTTCGTCGGTTCCGTGCGGCTTGACATAAGGAAGCCGAATCGTGAATCCTTGCGCCAGCGCGATGAGCGGTCGCGGTCCCGATGCAAAGTCGTAGACGGTATAGCCGGCGGCGCGTTGCTTGACGCGATAGGTCCGATGGTATGAAGCGGGCGACGTACCCGCGCCGTAGATAAAATGATTGAACGGATCGCTGAACGCGTTGAAATACCGCGCGGTTCCGCCGTCTTGCGCCGTGCTGAGCAGGCTCGGAAATGCGGCGAGGATCGCCGGATCTGCGAATGGCCGCGCCATGAGCTCGAGGAAACGAGGCCCTGCGAACGCGTTGTCGGCCGCAAGCCACATCGCGACGTCGCCCGTCGCCTTCTCCAAGAGCATTGCGGCGCCGGGTTCCGCGCGCCGGATCGGGTTGTGAAAGACCCGCGCGCCGAAGGCTTGCGCGATGGCGACGGTCTCGTCGGTCGATCCGCCGTCGGCGACCAGCAGCTCGATCTGCGACGCGGGATACTCTTGACGGCGAATCGAGTCGAGGATTGCCGGAAGCCGCGCCGCTTCGTTGAGCGTCGGAAGCATCAGCGAAAATCGGATCGGCGTTCGCTCGTTCACACCTCGACCTTCGCCCCGTCGAGCTCCGCCGACCGCAAGGCCGCCTCGATGACGCGAACGACGCCCGCTCCAAACGCCCCGTCGGAACGCGTTGGCGAATCGTCGACGATCGCCGCGGCAAAATCGGCAATGAGTTTTCCGAGCGCTTCGCGATTGTCCACGAGCGGAACGTGCACGTCGCCCAACCGATACGAAACCATCTGCTGCTGCAGTGTCGAACTCGACGGATCGAGCACCACGCCCTTGTCGTAGACGTAGATTTTCTCGGTCGGCTCGACGTCGTCCCAGACCGCCATCTTTCGGCTCCCCGAAATCATGGTACGCCGGAGTTTTACCGGCGAGAGCCAGCTCAAATGCACGTGCGCGAGACATCCGCTCGGATACCACATCGTGAGGAAGGCGACGTCGGGAACCTTGGCGTGAACGCACGCACCGAGCTGCAGCGCGACCGAAGCCGGAAGCTCGTCGAGAACGTAGTTCAGAATCGATACATCGTGCGGCGCCAGGTCCCACACCACGTTGCTCTGTTGGAAGAGTCCCAGATTAACGCGGATCGAGTCGACGTAATAGATGCTCCCGAGCTCGCCGGAATCGCGGAGCGCACGCAGCTTCTCGACCGAACCGGTGTAGAGAAAGGTGTGGTCCGTCATCAAACGCAGCCCCGCACGCCGGGCCCGATCGCAGAGGTCTTGTGCGTCGCGAAACGATTCTGCAAGCGGCTTCTCCACGAGCACGTGCTTGCCGGCTTCGAGCGCGCGCGCGGCGAGCTCGTGGTGCGTGCGCGGCGGAGTTGCGAGCGCCACCGCGTCGACGCGGGGGTCGGCGAGCGCGGTCTCGATGCTTGGGTGGCCTTCAACCGTAGGATAGAGGCGCAGCAGGCGGTCGAGCCGCTCGCGGTCGCGCTCCACGACGCAGCGAACCGACCACTCCTCCGAGGCGTAGAAATTGCGGACGAGATTCGGCCCCCAGTAGCCCGCTCCAACGACCGCTATGCCGAGCGGCTTCTTCGCCATCGCGCGCCTCGAGGCGAAGCGGCTACGCGACGACGAGCGGCTGCGCGCTCGCGAGCGCGTCGGCGACGAGATCGATCTGCTCGACGGTCAGCTCGGGGAACATCGGAAGCGAGAGAAGGCGTTCGGCGCTGCGCTCGGTTCGCGGAAATGCACCGCGCCCGAGTCCAAGCTCGGCGTATGCCGCCTGTAAATGAATCGGTATCGGGTAATGAATTCCGGTCGCGATGCCGCGTTCGCGCAGCAGCGCCGCCACGCGATCGCGATGCTCGACCTCGATGACGTAGAGATGGTAGACGTGGGCTTCTTTCGCGATGCTCGCCGGCGGCTTGATGCCGATCTTTGAAAGCCGGGCGTCGTACGCGGCGGCGTGGCGCCGGCGTGCGTCGTTCCATGCATCGAGATGGCGAAGCTTGACGTCGAGTACCGCGGCTTGGATGGAATCGAGGCGGCAGTTCCCGCCTTTGATGAGGTGCTCGTATTTCTTACGCTGCCCGAAATCGCGCAAGAGTCGCAGCCGCTCGGCGAGGGCCGAGTCGGACGTCACGATCGCACCGCCGTCGCCGTACGCCCCGAGATTCTTGCCCGGATAGAAACTGAAGGCGGCGACGTCGCCGAAACTCCCCGCACCGCGACCGTTCCAGCGCGCGCCGTGCGCTTGAGCTGCATCTTCGATTACGAAGAGTTCGTGGCGCCGCGCGAAATCCACGATCGGCTCCATCGGCACGACCTGACCGTAGAGATGAACCGGCATGATCGCCTTCGTACGCGGCGTCAGCGCGGCGTCGAGCAAGTCGGGGTCGATCAGATAGTTGCTATCGACGTCGACGAGTACGGGCAGCGCGCCGGTAGCGGAAACGGCGAGCGCCGACGCAATGTACGTGTTCGCCGGAACGATCACCTCATCGCCGGCCCCGATGCCGAGCGCCTCGAGCGCGAATTGAATCGCCGCGGTTCCCGATTCGACGCCGACGCAGTAATCGGTGCCGACGTATGCCGCGAAGTTCTCCTCGAACGCAGCAACGTCGGGCCCGAGAATGAACGTCGCATCCTCCATAACTTTGTGGATGCGCGGAAGAATCTCGGCGCGCAGCGCACGGAACTGTGCCTGTAAATCCACGAACGGAACGAGCGTCGTCATCGTCACTTATGCGCGCTTCGTCGGCGTGCGAGCGAGCGCCTTCAGCAATCCGATCGCGCAGAGAACGCCGGCGATCTCTGCAATTGCTTGTGCGAGTGCGACGACCTGCACGAGAATCAGCCGCTGCGCGGGCGCATCAAGAAACCAACCGTTTACCGAATGGTCGATGCGAACGTGCCGGAGTGCTCGACCGCCCGCGAGGGCGAGCCATCCGGCATCGTAACGCTCGTTGAACCGCAGAACCGGCGCCGGCGATGTCGCGACGTCGACCGTGTAGAGCCACGGTAGAAGTCGACGAAAGTCGAAGCCGCGCGTTTGGACGATCGGGCCGCGCAGCGGCATCTTTGGAAGCTGCGACGTTTGCACGACGAGTTCGCAGAGTCCGGCGCACGTCACCGACGTGACCCCGGATGGAATCGCATACCACTGAAAAGCGCCGCCGCTTCGCGCGAGGATCCGGCCCCCCGCGCGCAGTTCGCCTCGCACGTACGCGAGCAGCCACGCATTCGGCTCGACCGTTTGCGGAATGGCCGACTCTGTGAGCGCTCCGCCAATTCCCTGCGCGAGCGCGGGATACTCGGCAAACGCAAGCCGCGCGTCAATCCAGGCGCTGCGCGGATCGATCGAATCGCTCGGCACGGCAATCGCATGCAGCGGCGCATAACCGCCGGCGTCGCCAAAGAAGAGATCGCACGCGTCGAGTTCCGTTGCGAGTGAAACGACCGGCAGCGAAGGGCAGGCCGAGAGCAGCGGCATAACGCGATCGAGTCGTCGCGCGGACGACGTCGCACCGTTGCTCGAAGTGGGCTCCAGCGAGGTTGCAGCGAGGCCGATTCCACCGCGCGTTTTCGAAACGAGCCACGGTCGAGGCAGAATTTCGCTCACTCCCAACGCGCGCAGCGCTCGATCGTCGTTCGTTTGTTCGTAGCGCGCGAGCGCCATATCGACCGGGTACGTGGGAAAGTACTCGTTGAGCGTTGCAACACCGCCGGGATACACGTGCGCGTCGGGATCGGCGCCATCGCCCTCGCCGTTGCGCAGTGCGAGCGGCTGAAAGGCCGGAAGGAGCGCAACTCGGGTGAGGGGTGCTGCGGCAACGACGGGATGCGGATACGCACTCGAGCCGATCCATAGATCGCTCGGCGGCCGAATTAGCCAGAGGATCGGCATGGTGACTCCGGCTGCAAGTGCGGCATAGCCAAGCCAACGATTGCGCGCGGTTGCGGCGCAGGCGAGTACGGCGAGCAGACCGGCAAAGATGCCGGTCAAATCGTAGAGTTCGCGAAAGACCCCGCTCTCGGGGACGCTTCGAACGACCCAGGCGTAGGCAGCCGCAAAGGGTCCGTGGACGCCCAGCACGCCGACGTAGACGACGACCGCCGCGACGAACGTCCAGATCACCGCACGCGAGCGCCGCGCGAGGATCGCGCCGGTAATGGCAAGCACGAGAACGATCCAGACGGCGATCGGCGCGGCGATGCCGAGCCGATCCGCATAGCCGGGAAAGTACCCCCCGAGGCCGAGCAGCGGCACCGGAAAGACCGACTGATTCGTCTGCCATTCAACGCTATATGGTATGCGCAAGAGCGTCGCGCGTTCGGCAGCGAGTCCGACGATCGACGGCAATGCGAAGACGATCCCAAAGATCGGCGGAAGCCATTTGCGCGTTGCGCATGCAAAGGCAACGAGTGCCAGCATCGCGATGATGAAGAACTGCAGCTGCGATTCGATCAGAGCAATCCAGAGCGCGAGCCGCACGCACGAAGCCTCGCGACCGCGCAGCATCTCCGCGCAGCAACCGATGAAGCCCGCATACGCGAGCACCATCACCAGATGTCCCGCGACGACCTCGTTGTAGACCCAAGGATTGAAGAGCGCGAAGCAGCCGATGCCAATTCCGGCCGGTGCGGCGGCGCCGAAGTGGGCAGCGACTGCGGCGACGGTGCGCATACTCGCGTAGCCGATAATCGCGGCGAGCAGGGCGAGCGCGGCGAGCGGCCCGGCGATCCACATCGCTGCCGCAATCGGCGCACCGATCAGATACGTCGTCGGATGGGGGTTCGGCGTTCCAAGGCCCGACGAGAGCCACCCGTTGATCGCATCGCTGAAAAACGAGGCGATCGCGGTGCGGTCGATCGGCCACGTCCAGTCGTGACGCAGCGTCGGAACTCCCTTCGCTACGACGAAGCCGGCGAAGAGCACGGCCGCCGCGACCGACGGGAGTCGCGCACGGACTCCTACGAGCGCAATCGCCGGCACTCCATGGCTACGCCGATTGCGGCGCACGCCGCCGCTGCATAGGCCGCAACCGCAAATGGTTCCGAATACGGCGCCGGGAGGATCCCCGCAACGACCATTGCCGCGACGGCCGCGACCGCGGCGACGAGGATTCCCCGATCGAAGAATGCGGTCGTGCGAAGCCAGAGGACGCGCGCCGACTCACCGGCACTCGTCTGAGCAACGAGCGAGGCCGCCACGAAGAGCGTCGCGAGAAGGACCAACCGATAAGCAATCCTCACGATGCTCTCGGAGGCCTCGCCCCCGGCAAATGCCGCGATGACCAGCGCGAGCAGGCCGATCGCGATGGCGTAACGCGAAGCCGCGACCAGCAGACCGCCTCGCACGAGCGCTGCATGGAACTCCGCGAGCGCCCCGGAACGCGCCAGCGCCGACGCGACGACCAACGCAACTGCCACCACCAGGGCGAAAGATTCGGCCCCGGGCAACGAAACGAGCGACGAGACGAGCGTCAAGAGAACCGCGATGCCGATCGCGTAAGCGAGGAACGTCGGGAATGGCGCAGCGGGAGCCGAACTCACGCCCTCCTCATCGGTGATGGGAATCGCGCGCTGCACCGCAAGCGCGAGCGCCGCAAAAATCGCCGCAAGATATGCGGTAGTCGCGAAGCGTTCCGCGCCGTCACCCGCGAGCGTCGTCGCCAAGATCAGCGCAACCACGCACGTGCCGACCGCGAATCGAAGAGCGCGGCCCAGCACCCAATGAACGATCGAACGCGTCAACGGTTCCCCGGTTCGATCGGCCAGAGTTCGGGCGCCCATACCAAGACGATCATGATCAGCAATGCGATCGCCGAAATGGCGCCGGCGATCACGTAATAGGCCTGGCCCGCAAACGTCAAAACGATCGTGCCGCCCGAAGGCAGCGCCGGAACGACCCAACCGTTTCCAACGCCGTTGACGATGACGTGGGGAAGCACGATGCCGTCCAGCGTCGCTCTCCACTCCGGATGGAACGCCTCATCGAAGACCAGCAGGAAGGGCGTTGCGCTAGCGCGCGCCGTCACGTCGATCGCCGTCGGCGAGCGCCGCTGCCACACGAGACTCACATCCTGGGTCCGCGGCAGCGTCACCGGCTCGAGCGTGAGCAGACCGATCTTGAGCTGCGGATCGGCGCTGGCGATGCGATGGAACCCGCGCGAAAGCGCGACCGGTGCGCTGGTTGCGGCCCTCCCATCGACGGAGAGCGGAAGTTCTCCGAGTGAACCCGGATGTTGCAAGTTCACGCCGGGCAGTGCGTGGAGGCTGTAGTAAACGCCGCTGACTTTCACGCGGCGCGCCGCGGATACGAGCCAGATTCCGGCGACGCGCTGCGAGGCGTCGTTCCAACCGTTCGGAAACGCGTGCAAGAAATGCACGTCGAACGAACCATTGCGCGCGAGCGGGAAGAGCCGATAGACGATGCGTCCGTCATGCACGAGCGCGACTGCGAGCGAGGCGCCAAGGTCGCCGGCACCCGACACCGAGCCGACGAGCTCGGGATCGCCCGTCAGCCCACTGCGCGGATGGCCGATGGCAAAGACCGTGAGCGGACGGAGCGTTGCACGCCGTGCCGGCGCCCTACCGATTCGCTCGAACTCGAGATCCGGCGCGACCGCCGCGGAGATGACGTCCTGACCGAGATCGGCGCGCTCGTCGCCCGTCGGATGAAAGTCGAATGCAACCTGATTCCAGCCCGCCTGCAGGTCGAGTGGGAAATGGAGTTCGACCGGCGTCGGACCGTCGAGCCGGTCGATCGTATCGTATGCCTGTGCCGCCGCGGATTCACCCGCCAAGGAAATGCTCTGCGCCGGCTCGCCCGCAACCCTCACCGTCATCGAGTCGCCGACCTGCAAGCGGCTGATCCGCATCGAAACGCGCGCGCGCACCGCAGCGGTTCCGGGAACGAAAACGCGCATCGTGCTGTGACGCGACAAGAGGAACCACGAAATCGGATCGCCGCGCTGCCATTGGTAGGCGGTCGGATCGTCGCGAAACCATTGGGCCGGCATCAAGAGTTCCGACGTTGCGACCGCGCCGCTTCCGAAGAAATACGGGAGCGTGCTTCCGAGCTCACCGGGAAAACCTCCGCCGGTGTTCACTCGCCGGACCTCGGTGCGAGCCATGCCGTCGGGCCCGAATGGAGCGACCGCGCTCGCGTGGATGCGATACCGTCCCGATACCGGAACATCGATGCGCGTTGCCGGCGCATAGACCTGACTCGCCGTCATAAGATTTTTCGGCAGCGCGCGCGTGAGCGCGACGATTCGGCTCTCCCACGCTCGCAGATCGTCGGAACCGACGATCGCGACGATGAGATCCGGGTCGAGGTAGCCATCGGAGACCCAGTGTTTCCCTGCGGTCAGCGGAATGCTGCCGTATCCCGTCCACGAGCCGCCCGGCGCCGTGACCGAGAGATACTTTCCGTCCACGACGAGCGTCTGTGGGGCGGCCCGTGCGAAGAGGAATGACTGATCGAACGCAAAGATCGAATAGATCCCGCTCGCCTTGACGACAAAATTCGTCATCCACGCGGTATCGGCCGAAGGCGGGTGAACGCGGACGCCACGCGCGAGCGATTCGTTCACCGCGAGATCGCGAACTTGCTCCGTGGAACCGGGAAGGATCGGCGAGAGCGACTCCATCGTCGTTGAAAACTCGTCCGCCGAGCGCGTCGGCGGATCGAACTGGGCGCGTCCCTTTGCCATCGCGCTGAGATCGCCGAGGTAGGCGTCGGTGAAGGTCGGCAGCGTGCTGATGACCGGATGCGTGACGCCGTAGATCAGCGGCAGAGCGCCGCTCAGCGAGTAGACGCGCAGTGGACCGTCGGCGCGCACTGGGGTTGCTTTGATAACCCGCTGCAGCAGGTCGTGCGTCAGCGTCGCGCTATTGAAGCGCCATTCGCCCGGCGAGCTAAAGTCGATCACCGGAATGAAGTCGTCACGCTGAAGAATCGTATTGACGCCCATCGCGCGGAACATGTCGGCGGAGAGCGGCAGGCCTTCGCGTGTTGCACGGTAGGCGCGACGGATCCACATGTCGGTTCCTTCCGACGGCTCGCTGCCCAGCAATCCGTAGATCAGCGGGCGATCGACGAGCGAATCCTCAATGTAGAACTGCGGATTTCCCCAATCGAACTGCTCCAAAAACTGCGTCGGGAAGAGCGCAACCCGCTGCCGCTGATCGGAGCCGACCAGCGCGCTTTCGCGAAACTCCCACGACGGCAGCGATTGCCCCGGGTAGTTCATTTTGGCGACCAGCACCGGAGCGAAGATCAGGATCGGCAGCGCAATCGCGGCGGTTTGAGCGGCCGAGACGAGCCACGCCCGGTTCCGTCGCTCCGGCTCCGCGAGCTTGCCGATATAATCGCGTAACGCCGTAGTCATTGCAAATGCGCCGAGCGCGTAGAGACCGCTGATCCCGAACTCGACGCCGGCAACCCACTTGTACGAAAACCGGAACATCTGAAAGCCGGGGAAGTTTCGGTAAAACTGGTCGTAGAGCGGCGTCGTCACCGCGTCGCCGAGCGCGTCGTGATAGTAACCCACGACGATCGGCACCGAGACGAGCGTCACGATCAGGAAGAAGAGTGTCGCGGGACGCTGATTTCGGCGAAACGCGACGCCCCCGAATGCGACGATCGGAACGAACCAGAGCAAGGCGCCGAAGAGTCCCGAAGCGTAGGCGGCAGCCCACGGGAAGTACGCCCGCCCGGCAAACGAGACGAACGTCGCCCAATGGCCGAGTCCGCGTAAGACGTTGGCAAACGAGGTCGCGGCGTTGTGCATCGAGGGAGCCTCGCTGAGCACACCGTTGAGCCAAACCCCGCGGAAATAGTCGACGAACGGAACGAGCCAGTACAGGTTGATTGCGATGGTTGCGACCGCAGCCGCGGCCATGACCGGCGCCGTTCGATTCAGCGCCGCGGAGGGCTTGGGGTCGAATGCGACCGTGATGACGATGAAGATCGCGAGCACCACGACGTTGATGGCGACGAGCGGCGGATTGACCCCGCCGCCGAGAAGAACCAGGAGCGCGATCGCGAGCGAGGCTCGCCAGAGGTTCATCTCACCCCGAATCGCGCGTGCCGTCACTCCGATCATCGCCGGCAGAACGCCGTACGTCAGCAGCCAGACGATCTGTGCCTGTGAGTTGAGCGCGACGTACATGTTGAAGAGATAGGCGCACGCACCGGCGATCCGCGCGATCTCGTCGAGCCATGGTGCGACGCTGCGCAGGCAGTAATACATCGACCAGAGGCAGCCGAGATAGACGAAAAAGACCGCAGCGTGCTGCGCGAAATCCTGGGGAACGTGCAGTACTTGAGCGATTCCGTAAATCCACGAGTACGGCATCTGGTAGGGAACCCAAAAGCCGGTGTGCGTGCCCATCGCGAGCAGCGGGTTCCATGCGTGAAGCAGCCGCCCCAAGAACTCGAGCGGATTGATGTGCAGGCCTGCCTGGCCGTCGTTGAGCTGGATGCCGCTTCCGTATCCGCTCGTCACGAGCAACGCGAGCACGACGAAAAGCGCCGGTACGAGCGCGCGCTGCAACGTCGCGGGCACCGACCGGTCTACGGCGAGCGCCCTCGGCGGCGCGGTCTGCTCTTTCACGGGTAAGCCTTTCCATAGAGCCGATACGGACCTTCCAAGGCGATGGGCTGCGACACCGCAGCCGACGCGAAGAGCGCGTCGACTTGCCGGAGCACCGGCGCGAGCTCGATATCTTGCAGGATGCATCGATAATCGATGCGCCGCACGCACTCGAAACCGCGCAGCCCTTCGTCGTGGCACGCCGGACAGAGCGACGGGCGTAGCGCGATGGCGGGTCCGATAGGAGCTCCTCGAATTTCGCTTGTCATGCCGTAGAGTGCGAGCGTCTTAACGCCGAGGCCCGAAGCAAGATGACTGAACCCGGCATCGTTGCCGACGAAGACTTCGCACTCCGCAAGCCGCCGCGCAGCTTCAACAAGAGGCTCGCGGATGATGCTGATTCCCTCGCTCTCCCGAAAATCTTCCTCGGCGCGGCGCGCCTCGCTGATTTCGTGCGGCCCCAGAAAGAAGCGCACCCTTCGGCCGCGTGAGGCTTGCGCATGCGCGAGGGCAACGAAGCGTTCGTAGGGCCAGCGCTTCACTTCATTTCCTTTATAGGCCATCGAACCCGGATGGAGACCCAGCAGTCCGGGTTGCCGCTCCGATTGCCACGCGGCGGGAATCCAATACTCGAGCTCGGCCGGGTCCGGCGCGAGCCCGGCCGCGCGCGCAAGCCGGAGATTCTCTGCCAGCCGATGGCCCCCACGAAGCGGAACGCGAACGTTGCGCGACGTACGCGCGATCGCGCTCGCCGCGCCGCCGTATTCGTGGATCACCAGCCGCTCTGCGCCCGCGCCGCGAGCGATCGCCGCATACTGCCAGCGCGTTGCCGGAAAGGGAAGAATGCACGTCTGGTAACGGCGGCGGCGCAGCGCGCCGATGGCCCGGAGCGCATCGGTGGGACTCGGCCGTAAGGGCAGCTCGAAGATCTCGCGGACCGCGCCCAGGCCCCGCAGGTACTCGCTGACGGGCGGATGCATCGTGACCGCATCGACCGTCCAGCCGTCACGGCGCAGGCCGCGCAGAATCGGACCGGCCGCAAGGGCGTCGCCGAGCCCCGGCAACAAAAGCACCAGGGCGGTTTGAGAGCCGGCGGTTTGGCTAGTGGCCGCGACGGCCACTACTCTCCGATGATGATGGGGACGACGATTTCGTGCGACCCGGCCGGACGGTCGATATGGATCGCACGCCGCTCGGGTCGATCGTAATAGCGCAGAATCCGCATGCGATAGAAGATCGCCAGCGTGTCGAGGAAGACGTTCCAGACCGCGGCCAAGCGGAGCCGGCTGCAGACTCGCTGGAAGTTCAGCGTCACCGGCGCTTCGGCGATTCGATAGCCGAAGTGATGCACGTTCGCGAGCAGTTCCAGATCGAAGGCAAAACGCTTGACCAAAATTCGCGGGAGCACGCGGTCGAGGACTTCGCGCTTGAAGAGCTTGATGCCGGTCTGCGTGTCGCGGACGGGAAGGCCAAAGAGCGTGCGCACGAGCACGTAATAGAAGAGACTGTAAACGCGGCGAAGCGGCGGGTACTCGACGTTGGATTCCGGATGGAACTTCGAGCCGATCACAACGTCGGCGCGGCGTGAGTCCATGATCGCTAAGAAGCCCTCGAGCTGTTCGGGATGAAGATCCATGTCGGCATCCAGAAACGCCACGTATTCGCCCTTCGAGTAAGAGGCGCCGCAGATGAGCGCGTTGCCCTTTCCTTCGTTTCGATTGCAGCGGACCACACGCACGCAATCGGGGAACGTCCGCAGCGCAGCGCTCGCGGCCGTATGCGTTCCGTCAAGGCTTCCATCGTCGATGACGACGATCTCGAAGTCGATGCCGAGCCCTCGCATCGTCTCCGCGGTCTCGCACACATTCTCGGCAATCGAATTCGCCTCATTGTACGCGGGCATGAGAATCGACAGCATCGCGTTGGAACGTTTGCCCCGGAGAAAAATCTGGCCTGCCGGTGCGCCGGTAATCGCGCCGGCGCTACGCGATCGGAGCTTCCCGGTTCTCCGGCGGGCTGACGAGGTTCCGCTCGAATTTCGCCACGATCGTGCGCCACGCGAGATTGAGCTCCTCGACGCCGAGCATGCGTGCGACCGCTACGAAGACCGTGCCCCCAATCGCGATCTGCCCGAAGAGGAACCACGCGCGGGAGGCGAGCGTCGCTTCGGGCGTCACGCCGAGCGCGCCGATCCACCCCAGCGCCGCGAGCATCGCCAGCGAGCTCACTACGACCTTTCCGGCCGAGAGCAGCAACGTTCCCCAATCGATTCCGGAGACGAGCCGCGCAATCACCACTAACAAGAGTACCGCTTGCATGCTTTGACTCAGCGAGTTCGCCAGCAGAAGACCGCGAGCACCGAGGGTCGGCAACCAGACCATCGAGAGCAGGACGTTCACGATAACGCTCACGACGGAGATCGTGACGGGCCAGAGCGTCTCCCGACAGGCAAAGCAACAGCGCGTCAGGACGACGTTGGCCGCAAGTGCGATCAGCCCGATCGCTGCATACGGAAGTAATGAGGCGGTTAAATCGGTCGCGCTCGCCTGAAACGTTCCGCGCTCAAAGAGTGCCTGCACCATCGGATGCGCGAGAACGATCAAAGCGCAAACGGCCGGAATCGTGATGAAGTTCACCAGACGCAGACCGGTGACGACGCTGCGGGCGACGCCGCGCCGGTTCTCGCGCGCGAACTGTGCTGCGAGCAGCGGGAAGATCACCGTGGCGATTGCAGCGGCGAAGATTTGCTGGGGAAAATTCACGAGTTTCGTCGCGTAGTTCATGCCGGCGATATAGCCCGGCGCGAGCGTCGAGGCGAAAAAACGATCGAAGAAGAGCGCAAGCTGCCCTGCCGCCGAGCCGACGATGATCGGACCAAGCAACGTCCAGATCTTCCCCAAGCCCGGATGGTGAAGGTCGATGATCAGCCGATACTTGCCGATCGAGAGAAATGAAGGAAGCTGCACGAGCATCTGCGCGGTCAAGCCCAAGACCGTGCCCAGGACCAGTGCGTAGATCTGCATGCTGTGGCTGAGCAGTACGACGCAGGCAATCGTTACGACGTTGACCGCGACGCCGACGAGCGCCGCCGCGCGAAAGCGATGGTACGCGTTAAGCATCGCTGAAAGCACGCCGCTCAGACTCACCGCGACGATGCTCGGCATCAGCCAACGCGTCATCCGGATGGCGACGCCCATCTGCGGCGCCGGAAACCCGTGGGCGATGAGCGGCACGTACCAGCGCGCGGTGAAGAACCCGATCACCGCACAGGTCGTCAAGACGATTGCCAGGATGTTGAGCACGGTGCTCGCCAAACGCCAGGCCTCTTCTTCCTTACGACGCGCGAGATACTCCGAGAAGGTCGGCACGAGTGCGCTCACGAGGGCGCCGTTGAAAACGCCGAAGAGGATCGTCGGAATCGTCGCCGCCGCGAGAAAGGTGTCCATCTCCCAGCGCGTTCCGTAGTATCGCGCGCTCGCGACTTCGCGCAAAAATCCGAGTAGTGTCGATGCGAAGGTCGCGCCCATGATGAAGAACGTCGAACCGGCGATCGAGAAGCGATGGCGCGGGCGATGTTCCGGAACGACCCGCAGATGCGGCGTAGACCTAATGCGCCCCGTCCCTCCGTAAGACGGCAGGGATCGTCTTGGCGACGATCAGGAGGTCGCCGAGCGGGGTCCACTCGTCGACGTACCGGTTATCGAGCTCCATCCAATGCTCGAACGAGACGTCGCTGCGGCCTTTGATCTGCCAGAGGCACGTAATGCCCTGCGGAACGCTCAGCCGGCGATCCGCGACCGCGTCGTAATGCTCGACCTCGCTGGGGAGTGCCGGGCGCGGGCCGACCAGCGACATCTCACCACGCACGACGTTGATAAGATTCGGAAACTCGTCGATGCTCGTGCGGCGCAAGAAGCGTCCGAGCGGATGGAGGCGTGGGTCGTTTCGAATCTTGAAGACCGGACCGTCGACTTCGTTGAGGTGCATGAAGCTCTGACGCATCGCGTGCGCCCCGTTGACCATCGTGCGCAGTTTGAACATCTTGAAGCGGCGCCCGTGCATGCCCACGCGCTCCTGCGCGAAGAACGGCGTACCACCGGTGACGCACGTGATCGCCAGCGCCGCGACCGCGACGAACGGCGCCGAGACGACGAGCAAGAAGCTCCCGACGACGATGTCGATGCCGCGCTTTGCAATGCGCCACGATTCCGGAACGGCGCGAACGCCTGACGGGGCGACTGCGATGCGCAGCGCGCTCGAGTACCTCACCGCAGGAAGGCCTCTTTCACGGTACGGCCGACGACGTCGAGTCCCTCGATCTCGCCGAGCGTGCCGCCGGCGGTGGGACCGAGATGAAGAAACGGCACGTACTCGCGGGTGTGGTCGGAGCCCGGCGCAGTGGGGTCGCATCCATGGTCGGCGGTCAGAATCACCTCGTCTCCGTCACGCAGCCGAGCTTCGAGAGCCGGCAACATGCTGTCGAGTTCTTCGAGCGCGCGCCCATACCCGCGTGCGTCGCGGCGATGGCCGTACTTCGAATCGAAGTCGTTGAGATTCGTGAAGATGAAGCCGTGATCGAGACGTTCCAATAGCTCGTACGTGCGCTCCATTGCGTCTCGGTTGTCGGAAACGCGAACAGACGACGATATGCCGCGTCCACAGTAAATATCGCCAATCTTCCCTACTGCGTGCACCTCGATATGCCCGGTCTGCAGCTCGTCGAGCAGATTCGGGGGCGGCTCGATTGCATAGTCCCGTCGATTCGCCGTCCGCCGAAAAGCCCCCGGTTTTCCGGCAAACGGCCGAGCGATGACCCGGTTCACGTTATGAGGAGACCGCAGCGCCTCGCGCATCCCGGCGCACCACTCATAGAGCATCGCCGGCGGCACGATCTCCTCGTGTGCCGCGATCTGGAAGACGGAGTCGGCCGAGGTATAAAGAATCGGGCGGCCGCCGGCCAGATGCTCGGGCCCGAGTTCTTCGATGATCTCGGTACCCGACGCCGTCCTATTCCCCAGCGGTGCCTTTCCGGCGATCCGCGTCAGTTCGGCGACGATCTCGGGCGGAAATCCGTGTGGATAGGTTGGGAAAGCGACGTCGGTCACCACGCCCATCATCTCCCAGTGTCCGGTGATCGTATCTTTGCCGCAGCTGCGCTCGTGCAGGCGCGCGACGCGCGCCTGCGGTCGGTCGACCCGTGCAACGCCCGCGATCTCGGTGAGAAGGCCGAGACCCCAGCGCTCGAGATGCGGCAGATGCAGCGAACCGAGTCGCCGCGAGAGATTACCAATCGTATTGGCTCCCGGTGCGTCGCCGTAGTGCTCGAAGTCGGCGAGCGCACCGACGCCGCCGGAGTCGATCACGATTGCGACCACACGCTTCATCCGTTCGCTCCTTCCCTTTACAATGCGATTCCTACTCTCACCAAGCCCGCGATAGGAGTGGCGCTACGCCGGAATAAAAGGTTGCGACGTGCCTCGCATCGTCTGCTCGGCGGCGTTCGCAACGCTGATGCTCGTTCTTGCGTCCACCGCAGCACGGGCCGCAACGCCGACGCCCGCACCGACAGCCGCGCCCCCCAGAACCGTGCTCTATTTGAATGCGACCCGCTTGGACTTTTATTACAATCGATTTTTAATCGAAGCCGACGGGAACGTGCGCGTGCGAACGAGCGACGGCTTCACCGTCACGGGCGACGCATTTTCGATGGATCTGAAACTCAATCGCTTTATGATCGCGGGTCACGTCACGATGCACGACGCAACCGGGACCGTGAGCGGCGCGGCCATCGCCGATTTTTTGGATTTTCGGCGAATCTATCTTCTGCCGATCACCACTGGGCCGGATCGCTGGACGTTTCTCAACGGCGATCTCGCGCATCCCTCCAAAGGCCGCGAAATGCCCGGCGATGCGTTCTACTTCCCGGCGGTGAGCGAACACCCGAGTATCACCGGAACCGGCGCCGTCATCGACTCCAAAACCTACGTGCGCTTCATCAACGCGCACACCTACTTTCTCAATAGCGGCATTCCGCTCGGTACCTACGTGGTCAACTTCTCGTCGAATCAATACTTTGCGCAGAACACGCTCTCCGGAGCCAGCGCCGATCTGACGTGGACCATGGCCGGAAGTCCCAACGCGCTGACGGCGCTCCATTTGCGGTACGATCCAACCTATAAAACCTATCTCTCCGTCGAGCAGCATATCGTCGGCGACCACGAGTACGCAATCTTCTCCGTCAATCCAGCGACGCGTGCCGAAAAGTGGTGGAACCTTGCGCTCTACGAAAAGCTCGGCTCGCGATTTCAGATTCAGAGCTTCACCCAATATTACACGCAGCAGGAGTGGCTTAGCGAACCGCAGGCGGCACAACAGACGACGTTCATCAACGCGACCTATGCCCTGCCGCATTCGTATGTGACCGCTTCCTCGCAGTTAACCAACTATAGCCTGCTCGGTCCCGCAGCGCTCGTTCCGCACGACACGGTTGCCGGCAGCCTCGATCACCCATCGCAACTGCAAGTAACCGCTTCGAGCTTTCAGAACAAAATCGGGAACCTTCCGCTTTACGAACAAATCTACGAAGGCTACGGCTTCAACCACGACACGGTCGGCGGAAATCAGTACTTACAGGGTCTCCCCGGCTATGGCGCCCCGATCCCGACACCGGGTCTCCAGGCGTACGGCGCGCCGTGCCCCGACCAGCACGGCGTGAAGAATCCACCGGTCTATTTCTGCCCGGTCTACACGACGATCTGGAACACGGTCTTCGGCTTCAACCTGTTCACGCCGTCGATCAAACTCAACCAGCCCGAGAGCCCGTACGAAACCTACTATTTCAACGCGAGCTTCAACAAGCAGTACCAGTGGAACTCGCTGCCGCACTGGATCAGTTCGACCAACGAGAACTTCAGCATCAGCCGGCAGTTTAACCGCGCGCTCAATACGTACGTGGGCTATCAAATCCTCAACGTCGGCGATCATTACATCAACGGCGGCTATTTGCCGTGCGAGCCCGTCAATACGTCAACCTGTCCGCTGAGCTTCACCTCCTTCCGCGGCGTCTCCACGGAGCGTACGACGAGCCTGGGCATCAACGATGCTCCGAATCCCGATTTCAACTTCTCGCTGCTCGTGCGCCACCACGACGACTTTCCGCTCCCGGTACCCGGCCTCTTCGGACTCCCTCCGAACAACATCATCGGCCAGCCACTCTACACGTCGTACTTGGGTCAGGCTCCCTACGACGCCACCGGAGACGTACGCTTCAAACTCCTTTCGCATGCCATGCTCGACATTTCGCGCACGTTTTACTGGTACGGCAATCCCTATCGCACGTCGTTCTGGCAACCGACGTTTGTGATCCAACTGCTGCCGATATGAGACGCGTCGCGTTCGCGCTCTCGGCCCTGTGGCTCGCAATCGTGCTGCTCGCGGCCTCGGCGGGGAATATCGTGGTTAGCGGACAGTTGCTCGCCTACCAAGACGGATACGTCTTCTTCACCACCGGCGACGGTTTTCACGTCGCGCAAGACGTCCTGATCCGCGACGCGAAGAGCGGCGGCCCGACCGCGCTGCACCCCGGTCCGCGGATCTGGGCGCGCGCCACGTTCGATCCGACCGGACGCGTGACCGAGCTCGATCTTTCGCGCGCGCCGCTTCCCGCGCAGGGAAGCTTTGCCGACGTGGCTCGTTTTGCCGTCGCGCTCTCCTCGCCGGTTCCCAATCCGGATCTGCTTCAGGCAGTGGCGACACCGCCGCCCGGGCAAGCCACAGTGGCGACCCAGCACTTTTCGGGACGTCCGGTCTTGGTGACGTTTATCGTGCAGGTGCCACCCTATACGCCGTTCACGTCGTCGATTTACATCGCGACCGATCAAAGCGGATGGAACGCGCAGGCCATTCCGATGGACCGCGTGGACGCGCTCCACTACAAAATCACTCGGCGCTTCAACTCGGGTACCGTCTTCCGCTACCTCTACAACCGGGGCTCGCTGCAGACCCAGGAGATCGCTCAGAACGGCTTGGCGCGCACACCGCGCGAACTCATCGTCACCGACGCCGACGTGCGCGTCTTACGCGACACCGTCTTTGCGTGGCAAGATTCCGCGCCCGGCGGACTCAATCAAGTGCAGCCGCAGATCATGCCCACGCCCTACAACCCGGCGCCGTTCCCGAATCTTCCCCCCTGCTTACCGGCGCCGCAGCCGGGAGGCCAACGGCCCGGACCGCCGGTCAACTGCCCGCCGCCGGGTGCAAGGCCGCCTCCGCCCTGATCGCTGCGGCGGAGCACGACGATTCCGTCGCGCTCGGTCGCGACCGTGTACGTGTGATGTGCCAGCGCGTGCCGCACGGCCGGCCGATCGGTTGCGTACCAGCGTTGCGAATAGTGCGTGGCATCGTAGACGAACCATCGCTGACCCGCGAAATCGATCGACGCATTTGGGTTGAGAGCGAGGTGAGCGAAGATTTCGTCTTCGGCTCCGACGCCGGTGCACGCCGGCAAGCGCGCCAACGTTTGCTCGAGCAGCGTGTCGTGCGCGTTGGGCCTCCGGTAGAGATAGTACCAATACTCCATCGGACTGGCGAAAATGCCGATCCCGATCGATACCGCGGCCGTCGCTGCGACGATACCCGGGACGAGTCGTGGTCTGCGTCGGGTCAATCGCGAAGCGCCGTCGACAAATCCCGCCAATGCGTAGCCCGTGAGGAGTGCGCTATAATGCGCGCCCGGCGCCAGCGTGACCGGCCGGCTCGAGGCAAAGATCTCGACCAATCCGGGGATTAGAAAAACGCCGTACCGAGAGATGCACGGGAGAAACGCGAGCGGCGCGAGGAGCATCAAGATATACGCGGCGCGCCGCCAGAGCGCATCGGTGAGATGGCCGCCGTCGCCGACGGCGCTCCAATCGAAAAATCCGAGCGAGAGATAGGGTGCGTGCGGATTGAGTGCGTGACGAATCGGTCCGAAGTAGAGCAACGACATTGCGATTGCCACGCCGGCAATCGTCCATCCGATGCGCCGCGCCCGAACGTCGCCGCGCATCGTTGCTGCAAAGACCACGCCGTTGAAGGCGAGCACGACGAACTGATCTTCCTTCGTGCAACAGAGAAGCACGGCCGCAACGAGACTCAACGTCCAACGGCGACGGTCCAGTGCGTAGACGAACGTCGCCGAAAGCAGCGGCACGAACGCCATTTCGTGAAAGTCGCCGACGCCGTTTGCCCATAAGATCGGATAGAGCGCCGCGACCGCGACGATGCCCAATGCCGCGGTTTGACCGAATCTCGCCCGCGCCAAGCCCCAGACCGGAAGCAGCGTTGCAGCTACCAGGACTGCCTGAAAATACTCGAGCCCAACGGGACCGAAGGCACGGAGCAGCGGCCACCCCGTTACGATGATCGGGGACCAGTGAACGAGCAGGTGGTTCGTCCCGCCCTCCGCGGTGCTCGAAAACCCGTGGCCGAGAGCAGCAATTACCTGAGTAAAAATCCCCAGATCGACGCCGTTGCGGAAAATCGCGTATCGCCACTGCACGATCGCGCCGAGCGCGGCGGCGAGCGCGAGCGAACACGCCGCCGCTACGGCGTTTGCGCGCATCGCAGCGAAGTTAGCGAACCGTGAGCGGAACGTCGCGAGCGACTGCGGTTCCGCGAGTGTTGCGGGCGATGACTTGCATCGTGAAGTTCCCGTGGACGAACCACGGGAGTCCAACGACCTTATAGGTGAGCGCAAAGCGCCCAACTGCAACCTTGCGCAGCGATACCGCGTAACCGCCGATGCGCGCCTCGACGCTCGCCACGTTGCTGCTGGTGACGACGTTTCCCTGAACGCTGTCGCCCGGGCGCACCTCCGTCTCGCTGATCTGCACCTCGAGGATTTGCGGTGGCGCGTCGGGAGGCAGCCGCGGAATCTTTTTTGGCGGCGGCAAGAGGGCGGCGGCCTTTTTCGCCACGCCGGACGCCGGCGCGGCCGACGGCGTGACGACCGGGGCGGTGGAGGCAGCCGAGGGCGTTGCAGCCGGAGACGGAGTCGGAACGGGGCTGGGAAGAGCGCGAGCGCGCGCCGGCGATGGCGACGCCATCGAGGGCTTCGTGCCGCGGGCGGCGTGGCTGCACCCGGCGAGCGCGGCCAGCGAGGCCGCGATCCATGCGGCCCGGCGGACGTTACGCATCATCATGAGGGCTCCTGAAGTGGTTCTGCCATCGATACGTTGAAAACTCTCTGGTGGAATGAAGGAATCTGTGCGGCCCGTTCTTAGCGTCGTCGTTCCCCTCTACAACGAAGCGGCAAACGTCGCACCGCTGCTCGAGCGACTCGGCGGCGTCGTCGAGCGGCTGCGCGCCGACTTCGACTACGAGATCGTTTTGGTCAACGACGGAAGCGCCGACGATACTGCGGCCGTGGTCCGCCGCGAAATGGCGCGGCTCCCGCACGTCGTGCTCGTCAACCTCTCCCGCAACTTTGGACACCAACTCGCAGCAACGGCGGGGCTCGAGCTCGCGGCCGGCGACGCGGTGGTGCTGATGGACGGCGACTTGCAAGATCCGCCCGAGCTGATCGAAGCCTTCCTGCGGAAGTGGCGCGAGGGCTACGACGTCGTCTATGCCGTACGCCGCACGCGATCGGGTGAGAGCCGGTTCAAGGTTTTGACGGCGCGCGTCTTCTACCGCATCATCAAGCGCTTGACGAAGGTCGCCATTCCGCTCGATACGGGTGACTTTCGCTTGATGAGCCGGCGCGTCGTGGAGGCACTGCGCCGCTCGCCCGAGCGCAATCGCTTCCTGCGCGGCATGGTGAGCTGGGTCGGTTTCAATCAAACCGCGGTCGAGTACGACCGCGACGTGCGCTATTCGGGCGGAACGAAGTATCCGCTCACCAAGATGATCCGCTTCGCAATGGACGGAATCACCTCGTTCTCCGACATACCGCTGCGGTTCGCGTCGTACTTGGGTTTCATCGTCAGCGCGATCGCTTTCGTGTACGCCCTGATCGTTATCGGCTTTAAGCTCTTCAGCTTGAACCCGCCGGCGTACACGCCCGGCTGGGCCTCGACGATCGTCGCGGTGCTCTTTCTCGGCGGCGTGCAGCTGATGAGTCTCGGCATTTTGGGCGAGTACCTCGGACGCGTATACGACGAAGTCAAAGGCCGTCCGCTCTATCTCATCAGCGACATCGAACGATCGTAAGCGCTTTGACGTACCATCCGGTCGTCGATCGCTTCGCCGCGCCGGTGCACCTCGATCCACTCTCGGCGGCGCTCTTCGCCGCAACCTCGATCGCCGCCGCGCTCGTCACGGCGCGGCGCCCGGCATATGGCTTGGCGGCGCTCTTTCTCGTCATGCCGTTCGACTTCGCTCGCGAAATCTTCGGCACGACCATCACCTTACCCAAGATCGTTGTGTTGGGGGTCTTGCTCGGCCTGTCGACCTATGCCGGCTGCAGCGCGTTCTTGCGCAAGCCTCCGGCGCCGCTCTTGCTGGGTGCGCTCGGGCTACTACTCGCCGCCACGGCGCTCTCGGCGATCGGCGCCGTTCATCGTGGACTCGTGATCCGCGAAGCGCTCAAGGTCGTCGAGTACGCGGCGATCTTCATCGCGGCGTTTCTCTGCTACTCACTCGATGCCGACGATGCGCCGCCGCGTACTGCCGTCGCGATTGCCGCAATCGTCGTTGCGATCTCGGCACTCGCACAAGAAATTCTGGGCGCGCCCTCGGGACTCTTCATCGGGCCGGCGATCGTTCCGCGCATCGCGGGAAGTCTCGACGGACCGAACCAGCTCAGCGCGTACTGTGAGATCGCCGTTGCGACACTGGGTGCGTGGGCGATCGTTCGACCCTCTCGGCTGCTCGGCGCGGCGCTTGGTTTGATGGTATGTGCCGACGTGCTGACCTTCTCGCGCGCAGGATGGATCGCGCTCGCAGTCGTTGCCGCGGTGCTTGCGATGGCCGGCGGCCGGCGGGCATGGCCCGCACTCAAGCCGGCCCTGGCCGGCCTCGTCGCCGGTGCGGCCGGTGCGCTGTGGTGGGGAATCTACGCGCGGACTCCCGATATTTTGCGGGCCTCGCTCGAGTCGAGCGCCTATGCCGGCGGCGTCGGAAACCGCGACGAGCTCTGGAGCGCGGCGTGGCGGATGTGGCTTGCTCACCCGTTGATCGGCGTTGGTGCCGGGAACTTCGAACTGCTCTTGCCCGCATACGGCCTCTTCGGCGTGCGAACGCATGCGAACAGTTGGTATTTGCAGGCTCTTGCGGAGGGCGGAGTGCTGCTCTTTGCCGCGACGATCGGGCTGCTCGTCGCGATTCTCGCCGGCATGCGTCGCGGACGTTGGCTCGAGTGGCTACGCGGCGCCTCTCCGTGGGCCGTGGCCGCATGGGCGGCAACGATCGCGCTCGCGCTCCATCAAACCGTTGACTACCTCGTCTTCTATCCGAAAGTCGGCGGCCCGTGGTGGCTTCTCATCGGCACCGCCGCGGCAACGCTGGCTGCGGGAATGTGAGTCCGGCCCCGCCACAGCCGCTGCTCGTCGCAACCGATTGGGGCGCGGCCGGATGGCCGTCGCTCGGCGCGTTGCTCCTACTCGCCGCGCTCGCAATGCTCGGTTACCGGCATGCACTTCGACGTGCGCAGCCGTTCGGTCTGAGCGCGGTGCTGCTCGCAGCAGCGTTGGGAACGGTCATCGCGTGGCTCGCGCCGGTGCTTTTTTCAAGCGACGTGTATGCGTATGCTGCCTACGGCGAAATGGCGCGAATCGGGCTCAATCCGTACTCGCGCGCGCCGCAGAGCTCCGATGCAATCCTGCGCGCGGCGCAGGCGCAGTGGGTCACGGCCTTTCCGATCTGCGTCTACGGACCGGCCTTCGTGGCATTCGCGCGCACGCTCGTTACCCTCTTTGCACCGCTCGGAATGCTCGCAGTTCTCGACGCATTTCGCGCAACGGCGTCGTTGGCGTTCTTGCTCTGCATACCGCTGGCATACGCCGCCTTTCCCGGAGATCGCGGCACGCGATTGCGATCGGCGGCAACGATCGGTCTCAATCCGGTCCTCATCTGGTGCGCGGCCGAAGGTCACAACGATGCGAGCGCATTGGCGATCGTGCTCGCGGGCTTCGCGCTCGCGCGCCGGCGATGGGCTGGACTCGGCGGCGCGCTCGCGGCGCTCTCGGCGCTCGTCAAACCGCCGGGCGCAGCTGCAGCGATCGCATTCGCCGTCGTCGACCGGCGAGCGCGAGTCGGCGTCGCCGCCGGGATCATCGCCGCGGCGGCATTCTCGTTGCCGCTGCTGCGCGGCGTCGCTCACGATCTCGCGCCACACGGTGCCTACACACCGCAGGTCTCGCTGCAGGCCGCGTTCGCTCCGCTCTCGCCCGTGCTTGCGTGGATCGTCGCCGCTACGGTCGCCGCCATACTCGCGATTAGAGGCATCGCGCTCTGCCGGCGGCAGATGAAGGAAGGCTGGATCTGGCTCGGGCTGGCGGCATGGGTGCTCGTCCCCAACCCGTATCCCTGGTACGGCACCTGGCTCGTCGCGCTGGCGGCGCTGGAGCCGCGATCCCGCGCTGCCGGGGCAGCGATGCTGCTCTCGCTCGTCGCGCTGCTGCGTTATATCCCCGATGCGGTCGCGACGCCGTCGCCGGCGCTGAGCGCCGCACTCGGCGTTCTCGCGGCGCTCCCGCTCTTGGTTCTTCTGCCGCGGCGCCCTGTTATAATGAGCGACTCGAATGACCGTTGAAACGAACGTCGCCGCGCCGCCATCCGGCGAGACGGCCGCGCTGCTCCGCTCGCTGATCGCTTCGAGCCGGTCGCTCAATGGCGCGACCGAGCGCCTCCGCACGCTGCGCCGCCTCGCGGGACGAAAGCCGGGCGCCTACGCACTGCACGAAACGATCGCCGCGGCACGACCTTCGATCCTCGCCGGACTGCAGCGCGCGCTCGGCGGCACGCTGCTCGTGATCGTCCCGACGCCCGACTCGGCCGAGCGTGCCTTTGCCGATCTGCTCTTCTATCTGGAGGATCGGAGCGATTGCATCGCGCTCCTTCGCTCGCGCGAAGAGGCGCTCGGCGCAATCGAAAGCCCCTCCGAACGAAGCGCGCGCATGACGCTGCTCGGCGATCTCGCCGATTCCAAGCCGCGGATCGTCTTGGCGCCGATTGCCGCGGTGCGACAGCACTTCATGCCGCGTTCCGAGTTCGAAATGCGGCGGTTCGTCCTGCGAACCGGCGAGGAGGCCGGCTTCGAAGGCGTCCAGCGCAAGCTCTTCGATCTCGGTTACGAGCGCTGCGACGTCGTCAGTGCGGTCGGCGAGTATGCAGTACGCGGCGGCATCATCGATTGTTTTGCCGCGACGACCGACGCTCCGGTCCGCATCGAGTTCTTCGGCGATACGATCGAATCGATGCGGACGTTCTCGATCGAAACGCAGCGCAGCAGCGGTCCGATCGAGAGACTCGCCGTCGCTCCTTGGAATGACCGGCTCGACTCCTCCGCGACGCTTTTCGATTATCTCCCCGGCGACACGACGGTGGTTCTCGAGGAGCCGGCAACGATTGCGGCGGTGGCCGGCGCCCTCGATGAAGAGCGCGCGCGCGAGCGCCACACCGTACTCGGCGACGAAGCGGCATCCGACGATCTGCGCAGCGAGCTCGCCGTCGACTCGGCTTCATTGAGCGAGCTCGGTGAAGCGATCGCGCAGCTCGCGACGCTGGTGCTACCGGGCGCGATCGAGGGCGGCGCGCATGCGCTGCAGTGGGTTCCGGCGATACTCGAGTCGTTCGTCTTCGAATGTCTTCCGGTCGAACATTTCAACCGGCAGATCGCGCTCTTTGCCGAGGCGATGCGCGAGTGGAGCGCGAGCGGCGAGACGATCTGCATCGTGAGCGCCGCGGTCTCTCGCACGATCGATCTCTTGCGCGCTTCCGGAATCGAAACCGGCGGCGGTTCGCACGGCGGCGTCTTCGTCGATCACGGCTCGATCGAAGCGGGTTTCCGCGTTCCGAGTCTTCGGCTGCGGGTGCTCGGCGATCGCGAGATCTTCGGGGCGCCCCAAAAACGTGTAAAGATGCGTGCCGTCAAGGAAGGCGTGCCGGTCACCCTCGCCGATCTGCGCGTCGGCGATTACGTCGTGCACGCGGTACACGGCATCGGTCAATACCTCGGTCTTCGCGCTGAAACGATTCTCGGCGCAACCCAGGATTATCTAGATCTTCGCTATTCGGGCAGCGACCGGATGCTCGTGCCCGTCACCCAGATGCACCAGGTTGCAAAGTATTCCGCGGCCGAAGGCCAGACGCCGCGTCTCTCAAAAATGGGGGGCGCCGACTGGGCGCGCACCAAATCCCGCGTCTCCGAGGCGCTGAGTAAGATTGCCGACGAGCTCGTGGCACTCTATGCCGAACGCGAAATGTCGCGCGGTTACGCATTCGGTCCCGACACCACCTGGCAAGCCGAGATGGAAGAGGCCTTCGCCTACGAACCGACGCCCGATCAGCGCAAAGCGGTCGACGCGACGAAGTCCGATATGGAGTCGGAGCGGCCGATGGACCGTTTGGTCTGCGGCGACGTCGGTTACGGTAAAACCGAAGTCGCGATGCGGGCTGCGTTCAAGGCGATCGCCGACAAGAAGCAGGTCGCGGTGCTCGTGCCGACGACGCTGCTCGCCGATCAGCACTACCGCACGTTCGGCGCGCGGTTCGGCGCTTTTCCCGTACGCGTCGAAGAGCTTTCGCGCTTCACGCCCAAAGCCGATCAGAAACGCATCCTTCGCGATTTGGCCGAAGGCAAGGTCGACATCGTCATCGGAACGCACCGCCTCTTGCAGAAGGACGTCGCTTTCGCCGATCTCGGGCTGATCGTCGTCGACGAGGAGCAGCGCTTCGGCGTGATGCACAAGGAACGCCTCAAAGAGTACCGCGCGAACGTCGACGTTTTGACGCTATCCGCGACGCCGATTCCTCGGACGCTGCACATGTCGCTGATGGGAGTCCGCGACCTCTCCCTCATACAAACCGCGCCAAAGAATCGTATGTCGATCAAGACGCTCGTCGTCCCGACGAGCGATGCAATCGTGCAGCGCGCGATCGCGGCCGAGCTCGACCGGGGCGGCCAAGTTTACTACTTACACAACCGGATCGAATCGATCTACGCCGTGCGCAACGCGCTCGAACAGCTGGTTCCGCGCGCGCGCATCGGCGTCGGTCACGGCCAGATGCGCGAGGCCGAAATCGAGCCGGTCATGCAGCGTTTCATCGACGGTGACCTCGACGTGCTCGTCGCGACGACGATCATCGAAAACGGCATCGACATTCCGAACGTCAACACGATGATCGTCAACGATGCCGATCGGTTCGGCCTCGCGCAACTCTATCAACTGCGCGGCCGAGTCGGGCGTTCGAACCATCAAGCCTATTGCTACTTGCTCTATCAGGGGCACAAATCGCTCACTGAGGAAGCGAAGGCACGCCTCGAGGCGATTCGCGAGTTCGCGCACCTCGGTTCGGGCTTGCAGATTGCCATGCGCGATCTCGAGATTCGCGGCGCCGGCAACCTCCTCGGCTCGGCGCAGTCGGGATTCATTGCCTCGGTCGGGTTCGACGCGTATTGCGAGTTACTCGCCGAGGCGATTGCGGAGCGGCGCGGCGGTCCCACCGCACTCGAGGATCGCCGAGAAGCGGTGATCGACGTGAAGATCGATGCGTTCATTCCGAACGACTACATCGGACAAGTCTCACAGAAGATCGCCGTCTACCAGCAACTCGCGAAGGCGCGCAGCGAGGAGGAAGTCGAGGAAGCCGCCGCGGGCGTGCGCGACCGCTTCGGCCCCTTCCCCAAGCCGCTCGCGAACCTGGTCGAGCTGACCAAGCTGCGTGCGATCGCGTTACGCAAGCACGTGACCCGGGTGGTGGTCGACGAACGGCGCCTGACGCTGGGGGTCGGGACCGGGTTTCGGCTCGATCCGGCGGCCGTTCCGAAGTTACAGTCGGTCACGAAAAACCGCTTCCGCTTCGCCGAAGGACGCGTACTGGTCGACCTTCCGGCAGCCGGCGCTTGGATGCCGCTGTTGAGGACGCTCCTCGAAGCGTTATAGAGGAGCTCTTCCGCTCCGCGCGAACGAGGCCGCGTGATGCGGGGCCCCTGGCCCCGCTTACTACGCACTCCAACCCATTCCTAAACGGAGTAATGATGTCGAAAGCCCTACGCATCACCGTGGGCCTCGCCGGCCTTCTCATGGGCACGTTCCTTGCGGCGTGCTCCGGCGGCGGAGCAATCGCGACGGTGAACGGTCAGCCCATCAGCCGGTCCACGTTCGATCAACGCCTCGAAAGCAGCCCCATGGGGCGTACCGTCCTGCAGCAGCTCGTGCAGGAGACGCTGATCGAGGAGTATGCGAAGAATAACAACATTTCGGTCAGCGACGCCGATATCGATGCGAAAGAGAATCAGATCAAGGCGAACTTCCCGAGCGGTTCGTGGGACGAGATGCTCAAGGCGCGCGGTCTCACGGAGACCGACGTGCGTCAAGCTCTGCGCGAGCAGATCGTCATGGACAAAGCGCTCTCCAAGGACGTAACCATCACGCCCGCCCAGATCAAGGATTACTTCAACAAGAATCACGCGTCGTTCGACAAACCCGAGCAAGTCAAGGCGCGCCACATTCTGGTTCAGAACATCGCGCTTGCCAACCAGCTCGAAGCGCAGCTGAAGACGAACCCCGACAGCTTTGCGGATCTCGCGAAGAAGTACTCGACCGATCCCGGCAGCAAAGAAAAGGGCGGCGATCTCGGTGAGTTCCGCCGCGGTCAAATGGTGCCGGCGTTCGACAAGTACGCGTTCTCGGCACCGATCGGCCAAATTAGTCCGCCGATCAAATCGCCCTTCGGTTACCACATCATCCAAGTCGAATCGCGGACGCCGGGCGTCAAAGCGACGATCGCCAGTGCGACGCCGCAGATCCTCGACACACTCCGCCAGCAGCAAGAGGCCCCGCTGATTCAGCCGTTCCTGCAAGGTCTTCAGCAGAAAGCTGCGATCACGGTGAACGATCCACAGTTCGCGGGGCTCTTCGCGACCCCGCCACCGGTGCCGAGCGCACCGCCGACGATGGCTCCGTCGAGCGCCGCAAGCGCGGCCGCCTCTCCGGCCCCGTCGTCAACGTAGAACGATGCCGCCGGTCCTGCGCGCGAGCGTAGGGCTCGCAGTTTTCCTCCTGAGCACGCTTCTTGGAGCGTGCTCAGGCAAGGAGAACGACGTGGTCGCAACCGTCAACGGCCAGCCGATCACACGAGCTGCCCTCAATCAACGTCTCGCAGTCAATCCGAATCCGCAAATGGCTCTGATGGGGCTTGAGGCGGATATGCTGCTCGATCAATACGCAGCCTCCAATAAAATTACGATCACCGACGGCGCGATTGCCGCGCGCGAAGACGCGATCAAAATGATGTCGCCGCACCTCTCTTGGGCGACCGTCGTGGGAAAGCCCCATGCAACGGATGCCGACATTCGCGCGTTCGTGCGTCGCCAGCTCATCATCGACCACGGGGTTGCCTACGGCGTACACATTTCGCCGGTGCAGGTCAAGCAATATTACCTGCAGCATCGCGCGTCATTCCAGAAAGCAGGACGCCCGGAGACGCTTGCGGAGGCAACACCGGAGATTTCCTCGTTGCTGCACCTTCAAGCTGCCGCGGGCCTCACCCCGGATTTCGTCGGCAGCCTTCTTCAGAATGCGAAGATTGTGGTCAACGATCCGAAGTATGCGCAGGTCGTCGCGACGCCGACACCGTGAGTTAGAAGCGTGCTGGTTCGCATCGCGGGTCTCGGGCCGGGCGATCCGGGTCTCCTGACGATCGGCGGCCTCGATGCGCTGCGGGCAATCGGCAAAGCAATCGTTTTGCTGGCGCCGCCGGACCTGACCGGCTATTTGGAGCGCAACGGCGTGCAGATCGTGCGCGACATGGTCGACGATCCGGCGCTCCTCGTGCGTGGAAGCAATGAGGAGATCGAGCGCTTCGTCGAGCGCGTTGCCGACGCGCCTGCCGGCGGCGCGATTGGTCTCGGCGTCCTCGGTAATCCGCTCTCCGACTTTCCCGGTCTTCCGCCGCTTCTGCGCGCGCTCCAAGCGCGCGGAGTCGCCACCGAAATCGTGCCCGGAGTGCCGCGGGCAACGCTTTCAGCCTCGATCGCGATGCCGCTGGTTCCGCTGCCGCCGCAATCCGCGCATTATACCTGGGACGATCTGATCGAAATCATGGCGCGCCTTCGAGCCGGCTGCCCGTGGGATCGCGAGCAGACGCACCGCACCCTCGTGCCATACCTCATCGAAGAGACCTTCGAAGTCGTCGAGGCGATCGAGATCTCGCAGGGCGAGGGACTCTGCGAAGAGTTGGGCGATCTGCTGCTGCAGGTCGTCTTTCACGCGCAGCTCGCGACCGAAGTCGGAACCTTTAGCATTGCCGACGTCGTCGACGCGCTCTCCAACAAGATGGTCCACCGTCATCCGCACGTTTTCTCCGACGCGGTAATCGAAGACGTCGACGCGCAGTGGCGCAACTGGGAGCGCCTCAAGGCGCTCGAAAAGACCGGGCGCCAGCGCCGCAGCCGGCTCGACGGCATCCCCATGCATCTCGGCGCGCTACAGCGCGGGCAGCGCATGCAAGAGAAGGCGTCGCGCGTCGGATTCGATTGGCCCGACGTGCAAGGCGTTCTCGATAAACTCTCTGAAGAGCTGAGCGAACTCGCGCAGGCGCGTCGCGAACGGCAGGACGATGCGCGCGTGCGCGAAGAGCTCGGCGACGTCTTCTTCACGATCGTCAATCTCTCGCGAGCGCTGGGCATTGACGCCGAGACGGCGATGCGCGAAGCAAACGAGAAGTTCTACCGGCGCTTCAGCTTCATGGAAGAACGCGCCGCCGCGAGCGGGAAGCGTCTCTCCGATCTCGACACCGGCGAACTTGAGGAGTTATGGAAACTGGCGAAGGTGTAAGCGCGATCCTGCGCGTCCGCATGAGCGGCGCCGACGCGCACTACGGTGGGAATCTCGTGGACGGCGCGCGCATTCTTGCGCTCTTCGGCGATGTCGCGACCGAACTGCTCGTTCGGATGGATGGCGACGAAGGGCTCTTCGCAGCCTACGACGAGATTCGGTTTCTCGCGCCGACCTACGCCGGCGATTATATCGAAGCCGAAGGTCGCATCGTGAAGGCCGGCAAGAGCTCGCGACGCATGGAGTTCGAGGCACGAAAGGTCATCGCAGCTCGCCCGGAGATCGGCGGGAGCGCTGCCGACGTGCTCGATCCGCCGGTCGTCGTCTGCCGTGCAACCGGCACGTGCGTGACCCCGAAAGATAAACAGCGGCGTCCATAGATGACGCCCCCGAAAATCATGCTGATACGGCATGCGGAGAAGCAGCCCGACGATCCGCCGGGACCGCCTCCGCATGGCGTGAACGCCGACGGCGTCCAAAGCAAACATTCGCTGATCGTTCATGGTTGGCAACGTGCCGGCGCGCTCGTTCGGTTCTTCTGCGAACCATCAGGCGATACGCCGATCGAACCTCCGGACTGGATTTACGCAACGAAAGTCGACGCAAATCCGACCGCCGGCGATGACAGCAAGAGCCGGCGTCCGCAAGAGACCGTGACGCCCCTCGCGCTTGCACTCGATCTGCCCGTCAACACACCGTATGTCGTCGGCGAGGAGGCGCAGGTAGCCGCCGAGATCGCATCGCGCTCGGGCGTGGTCCTCGTTGCGTGGGAGCACAAGCACATTCCGCTCATCACCGCCGCGCTGGGCGCCCATACGCCGAGCGTTTGGCCCGACGATCGGTTCGACATGGTCTGGGTGCTGACGCCGCACGGCGAGCGCTATCATTTCGCGCAGGTCAACCAGTCGCTGCTCGCCGGCGACGCAGCGACAGACTAAAGGCGCTTCTCGTAGAGGGCGTCGGGCTCGCGCTCTTCGTTCTCGCCCTCGGTCGTTCGCACGCGCGTGAAACCCTGGCGTTCGTAAAACCGGATCGCATCCCGATTTCTTTGGAAGACCCAAAGCTTGCAGCTTCCCGTCGCGCGCAGGGCGCGGTCGAGCAACGCCGCGCCAATCCCTTGGCGTTGATGGGCCGCATGCACGTAGAGGTGCTCGAGCCACCCGGTCCGGAATGCGCAGTAGCCGACGATCGCTCCATCGCGCTCGGCGACGAGCACGTTGCACTCCCGCAACACCGCGGGAAAGGAGCGAACGACTTCTTCCAGGGTGCGGATGCGCGGCAAATACGGCAGCGATGCCTCACGCACGTCGTAGTGCAGCCGCGCGACTCTTTCGAGATCGGCCTCGCCGGCCGTTCGAATCGAAAACTCACTCACCGATCTTCGTCGGTCGCCCGCCTCATGATGGCGGCAATCACATCGTCCTTCGCGGACGCGTAGGCCTCCCTGTCGGGCCAAGCGCGCTTCGCTAACTCCCGTTTCGTTTCTTCATAGAGCCGACGATCGGACTCGTCTCGTACGAGGCGGTCGCGAAATCGAAGATGCCGGTCGATCTGCGCAGATGAGTCCCACAGATGAACGTGTACGTCCTTTGCGACGGTTCGAAACATACGGTGCCCGGGTTCCCGAACGCGCAGAACGTATCCGACAGCCTCGAGCTGCGGAAGATAACGCGCTTCGTCTTCGACGGCTTCCACCGCAACGAGCACGTCGACGATTGGCTTCGCGGCGAGGCCGGGTACCGCGGTCGAACCGATGTGCTCGACGCGCATGGCGGTACCTCCCAACGCGGCGCGGATACGGTCGCGTTCTATCGCGAAGCGCCGCGGCCACGCCCGATCGTACTCGGCGATTCGAACGAGCCCCGCCTCGGGTTCGCCGATAATCGGGTTAGGCGAGTCGTTCGTGCGTTTTCTTCTTCCAGACGAACTCGTAATAGCCGAACTGTAAGGCGAGCACGACACAGTACGCGACCGGGTAGCCGAGCCAGACGCCGTCGAGCCCGATGCGGTGCATCAAAACGTACGCGACGGGCACCTCGACGGCCCAAATCGCGAAGATTCCGTTGATCGTCGGCCAGAGCACCGAGCCGCTTCCGCGCATGACGCCGCTGAGCACCGCCGAGTTACCGAAGAGCAGATAGCTCCAGAGCACGATCATCAGCAGCTGGTGCGCGATTTGCAGCGTCTGCCGATCGGTGATGAACCAGCCGAGGATTACCCAGGCGAAGATGTAGCAGAGTCCGATGATGATGCCGCCGATGAAATAGTTCAAACCAACGGCCGACCGGATGACGGTACCGAGCTTATCCTCACGGCGAGCACCGATGCACTGTGCGCCGAAGATCGAGGCCGCGATGCCGATCGAGATCGCCGGAAACTGGACGTACCCGATTACTTGATTGACGGCACCGTACGCTGCCGTCGCGCTCGAACCGAAACGATTCACGAACGAGATCACTGCGATCTCCGCAAGCGAAACCATCATCACCTGCAGCCCGGTCGGAATGCCGATCCGGACGACCGCCCGGAGAATCGTCCAATCGATCCCCATGTCGGAGATGGTCTCCCGGTCGAACTTCAGCGGGTGATCGCGACGATGCAGGTAGTAGAGCAGCCACGCGAGCGCCGCCGCGTTCGCAATCACGCCGGCGACGGCCGCACTGACTACGCCGAGCTTGGGCAAGCCGAAGAGACCAACGATGAAGAGGGGCGTGATTCCGATCGCGAGTACCGCGGAGACGATCAGCGCGTAGAACGGCGTCGTCGAGTCACCCGTGCCGCGCAAGATCGTCGCATAGACGAAGTAGAAGAAAAAGACCGGCATCGTTAGGAAAATCACGCGCGCGTACGCATCGGCCTGTCCGATGATGTCGGGGGGTGTCGCCAGCCAGCCAAGCATGGTCGTCGAACCGAGCGCACCGACGATCGCAACGATAATGCCGAGGTAGAGCGCCGCGCCAAGCACCGTCCCGGCGATCTTTTTCACCCGGTGATGATCGCCGGCGCCGAAAGCCTGCCCGATTAAGACGCTGCTGCCGCTCGAAACGCCGAAGACGAACGAGAAGAGCAAAAAGATGATCGGAAAGACCGCCGATACCGCGCCGAGCGCCTGCGTCGAGATCAGCCGGCCGATCCAGATGCTGGCCATCGTCTGCGACGCCGATTGCAAGACGTTGCTGAGCATCAGGGGTATGAGAAAGACGAGGAGGATCTGCCACATTGGCTTCCCCTCCTCGAAAATGTTGACTCCGTGGCGGCGCGGCGCCGGACGGGCCTCGGCTTGAGCCATCGGCTCTTACTCCTCCGCTAAAAGTTCGTAAATTTCTTTGCGTGCCGCTTTCAACAACTCGCAGACTCGCTCGATCGTTTCCGGCTTTGACGACGGTCCGAGCTGTGCGATCGCCTGCATCAGCCGCTGCGCCGAATCGCGCAGTTGCGAGGCCGTCTCCGGCTCGGGCGCTTCCTCGTGATCGGCCTCGTTGAGCCAACGCTCGAGGTCGGATGCGTGTTCGCCAAGCAGCTCGCGTCCCCGCTGCGTAATTTCGTAAATGCGCCGGTCGCCTTCGTCGCGCCCGTTGACCAACCCGGCCGCCTCGAGCGCGGCCAAAATCGGATAGACCGAGCCGGCTCCGGCACCCCAGCCCTTCTCACGGACGGCCCGAATCAGATCGTAGCCATGGCGCGGCAACTCGTCGAGCAGCTTGAGCAGAGCGAACTTGAGAACGCCGCGGCGCATGCGGCGCATGCCCCGCCGATGACGCCGCTCTTCGTGCCGCCACCAGCCGCCCGAGCGAGGATTACCCCAAAAACCAATATCCATGGCCCGATAGTACTCGATATATCGGTATTTTGCAATACTTCTCGATATATCAAAAACTTGCACTCGAAGCCGCTCTGCCTGCGCAAGCGGCCCGGCCGCACCCGCCGAATGAGGCGGCGTGCGGCTCGATAAGTTCATGAAGGTCTCCCGGCTGGCCAAACGGCGCAGCGAGGCGCACGAGGCGCTCGAGCACGGGCGGATCGCCAAAGGTGGCAAAGCGCTCAAACCCGGCTATCAGGTGAAGCCGGGCGACGTATTGGAGATCCACTACGCGACGAAGTTCGTGACGGTTCGCGTCCGCGAGGTTCCGCTGCGCGTAACGCCCGCCGTCAAACCCGCCGAGCTCTACGAGATTCTCGAGACGCGAAAAGACGAGGCCGAGTGGCTGTGATCTCGGCCGATACCAAGGACGCGCTCGCGCGGGAAACCCCGGCGGCAAGTCACTGCCGCGAGGCGTTGCTCGCGGGTCTCGCCCTTTACGGCAGCGCGCGCGGCGAGTTCGTCACGCATCGCAACGCGGTGGCACGCCTCTTTTGGTCGTTGCTCGACGATCGCAAATCGCACCCGATCGAGAGCCGGTCACCAACCCGCCTGCACCGCTTACCAACGTTTGCAATTGCGCTTCCCGCCCGGCTCGTGGGTACGCCGCGTAAGCCGGTTCATAAATGCGATCGTCTGATCGAGATCCGTGCCGCGTTCTTGGCGTGCGGTTCGCTTGCCGCCGGAGCGCACGGTTATCACCTCGAGTTCGTCGTTCGCGACGACCTCGCCGCTACGCGCCTGCAGTGGATGCTGCGCAGCGCCGGCGTGCCCGTAAAACAAGTGCGACGAAAGTCGCGTTGCGTTCTCTACTACAAGGATTTCGATGCGATTGCCGAGGTTCTCACGCTCGTCGGTGCGTTCGCGGCGGTATTGCAGCTCGAAGACGTCCGGGCATTGCGCGAGACGAAAAATCGCATCCATCGTCTGGTCAACACCGAGGCGGCGAACCTCGAACGCAGCGCGCAGGCTGCGGCAGCACAGCGCCAGATCATCGAATACCTCGCAAATGCATATGGGCTGACGCGGCTGACCCCGCCGCTGCGTGAAGTCGCCGATCTACGGCTCAAACATCCCGACGAGTCGCTCGCGGAGCTCGGGCGCCGCTGTAATCCGCCGATCCCCAAGCCAACCGTGAGCAGCCGGCTAGGCGCGCTCAGCCGCCTCGCCGGGCATCTCCGCGGGCAGGGGAGCGCGAAAGCCGCCCGGTAAACGCGCTCACATGCGTATCGGAATCAACGGCTTCGGCCGTATCGGACGAAACTTTACGAAAGCGCTCGTCGAGCGCCATCCCGAGATCGAGATCGCCGCGATCAACGACCTGACCGACGCAGAGCAATGCGCCCATCTCTTCAAGTACGACAGTAACTACGGAATCTACGCGGGCAAGGTCGGGGCGAGCGACGGCACCTTGACGATCGACGATCAGACGATCCGCGTCTTCGCCGAACGCGATCCGGGAAAACTTCCGTGGAAGGACCTGGGCGTCGACGTCGTCGTCGAATCGACCGGGCTCTTCACCGACGCGGCGAAGGCCCGCGCGCATATCGACAGCGGCGGCGCCAAGAAAGTCATCATCTCGGCACCCGCCAAAGGGGAAGACATCACCATCGTGCTCGGTGTCAACGAAAACCGGTACGATCCCGCCGCGCATCACGTGATCTCCAACGCCTCCTGCACGACGAACTGTTTGGCGACCGCCGTCAAACCCGTCGTGGACACGCTCGGTTGGGTCAAAGGTTTCATGACGACGATTCATTCCTACACCAACGATCAAAACGTCCTCGACGGGCCGCATAAGGATCCGCGTCGCGCGCGCAACGCCGCGACGAACATCGTTCCGACCTCGACCGGCGCGGCAAAGGCGCTCTACCTCACGATTCCGGAAGTCGAGGGTACCTTCGACGGGTTTGCGCTTCGCGTACCGACTCCGACCGTCTCGATGATCTATCTCGTCGCCCAGACGAAAAAACCCGCGACGCGGGCCGAACTCAACGAGATTCTGCGCCGCGCCGCCGAGGGCAAGATGAGCAAGTACGTCGCGTATACGGAAAACGAGCTCGTCTCGAGCGATTTCAAAAAGGATCCGCACAGTTCGATCGTCGATGCGAAGCTGAATAATGCCAACGGCGACCTCATGCAGATTGCCTCCTGGTACGATAACGAGTGGGGCTATTCGTGCCGCCTCGCCGAGCTAACGGCGATGGTGCTCGCGACGATTCCCGCACGAGTCTAGCACGCCGCATCGGTTTCGAATGCCTTTCCGGCGGCTGACCGATCTCGACGTTCAAGGGAAGCGAGTTCTGGTACGCGAGGATCTCAACGTACCGCTCGCCGGCGGTTCGATTCTCGATTATGGGCGCGTGGATGCGGCGATTCCGACCCTTCGCTGGCTGCACGAACAGGGGGCGCGAACGATCGTACTCTCACACCTCGGGCGCCCGCAGGGAAAGCCCGACCCGCGCTACTCGCTTCGACCGCTCGCACGGGCGCTCTCCGACCGTCTCGGCATTCCGGTAGGGTTCGCCGGGGAGAGCGTCGGCGATGAAGCCGAGCACGCCGTCGCGCAGCTGCACGATGGTGACGTGCTGCTCCTGGAAAACGTGCGTTTCCATCCCGAAGAGGAGCGCAACGAACCCGAGTTCGCAAAGCGGCTCGCCGCGCTCGGCGACCTGTACGTCAACGACGCCTTCGCCACGGCCCATCGCGCGCACGCCTCCACCGAAGGGCTGGCGCATCTGCTTCCAAATGCAGCGGGGTTGCTGATGGAGGCCGAGCTCTCGGCGCTCGCGCGCCTCATCGAAGCGCCGCGCAAGCCCTTCGTTTGCGCGATCGGCGGCGCAAAGATCAAAGACAAAATCGCACTCTTGGCACGGCTAAGCGAGCTCGTCGACGCCTTCTGCATCGGCGGCGGAATGGCCAACACGCTTCTTGCCGCGTCCGGCGTCAACGTCGGGCGCTCGCTGCGCGACGACGATCTCGACCCGGCGCGACAGGTTCTCGAGCTGATTCGGGCGCGCACCGTGAAGCTCGAGCTTCCGGTCGACGCGGTCGTCGCACCGAGCATCGAGTCCGAGAGCGAGGCGCGAAACGTTCCGATCGGCGAAGTGGGCGATGCCATGATCCTCGACATCGGACCGCAGACCGCGCAGGCGTATGCGCGCGAAATCGAAAGGGCGAAGACGATCGTCTTCAATGGCCCGATGGGCGTCTACGAACGAACGGCCTTTCAGCACGGCACGCAAGCAGTCGGCGAGGCGATCGCGCGCGCGACTGCGGCGGGCGCGGTGAGCGTCGTCGGAGGCGGCGACGCGGCCGCAGCGGCGCATATGCTTGGCTTTGCCGCAGAGACCACCTTCGTCTCGACAGGCGGTGGCGCGACGCTCGAATATTTGGAGGGCAAGACCCTCCCCGGGGTCGCCGCGCTTGAAACCTAACAGCCCGCGCACGATCGTCGCCGGCAACTGGAAGATGCACAAAACGGTGCGCGAAACGGCAGCCTTTTTCGACGCGTTTCTTCCAGCGGTCGCGGCGCTGCCCGAGGCGATCGAAATCGTGATCGCTCCGCCCTTCACATCGATTCCAGTGGCTGCGGCTCGGCTGAGCGGCACGCGCGTTCGTCTCGGCGCGCAGACGATGCACTGGAAGCTCGAAGGTGCCTACACCGGTGAGATCAGCGCGCCAATGCTGCGCGATCTCGGCGTGACGTACGTTATTCTCGGACACTCGGAGCGGCGCGCGTACTGCGACGAAACCGACGAGACCGTCAACTTGAAAGTACATACGGCGCTCCGCGAAGGGCTAACGCCGATCGTCGCGGTTGGTGAGACGTCGACCGAACGAGCGGATGGGAAGACCGACGAGCGCGTCGTTTCGCAGACGCGCGCGGCGTTCGCGGGCATTTCGCGCGAGGAACTCGCGCGGGTCGTGATCGCCTACGAGCCGATCTGGGCGATCGGCACCGGTGCAAACTGCGATGCTGCGGATGCGGATCGTGTCATGGCAACCATTCGAGGCTGCGTCGAAGGTCTCGAAGATACGCCGATTCTCTATGGCGGCAGCATGAACGCCGGAAACGTCGCAGCCTACGCCGCGCGGCCGAACGTCAACGGCGGCCTGATCGGAGGCGCCTCGCTCGATCCCACCGGATTCGCGATGCTGATCGCCGGCGCCCGACGCTGACGCGATGCGCTACGATCCGGTCGTTCTCGCGGTACTCGACGGCTGGGGCTGTCGCGATGCATTGCACGGCAATGCGATCGCAGCGGCTCGACTTCCGAACTGGCACTCGCTTCTCGAACGTTATCCTCATACCACCTTGCTCGCCTCAGGAGAGGCCGTCGGACTACCGAAGGGCGTGATGGGGAATAGCGAGGTCGGCCACACGAACCTCGGGAGCGGACGCGTCGTTGCGCAGGGCGTCACCGTCATCGACGCGGCAATCGCCAACGGCGAGTTCGCCGAGAGCGAGACGCTGCACCGTGCCTTCGCGCACGTCGTGCGCACCGGCGGCCGCCTTCATCTGATGGGGCTGCTCTCCGACGGATGCGTGCACAGCTCGATGCTGCACCTCTTCGCTTTGATCGACGCGGCGGTCGCAGCGCAGGTGCCGCTCGTCGTTCATTGCTTTCTCGACGGACGCGACACGCCGCCCCGGTCGGCGCTCGGTTTTCTCGAACAGCTCGAAGCGAAGCTCGCCGAATGCGGGCGCGCCGGCGCAATTGCGAGCATCACCGGACGCTTCTATGCAATGGACCGTGACCGGCGATGGGAGCGTACCAAACTCGCCTACGATCTGCTGGCAAGCGCGCTGGCCGAGTATCGCACCGAAAATGCGGCAGCCGGGGTGCGCGCGGGCTACGAGCGCGGCGAGGACGACGAGTTCGTGCGCCCGACGATCGTCGGCGAAGCGAGACCGATTGACGACGGCGACGCATTCGTTTTCTTCAATTTTCGACCCGATCGCGCGCGCCAGCTAACGACGGCCTTCAACGCCGGGACGAGTCTCTATTTCGACGACGGTTTTGGCGTCTTCGCCTCGAAGCCGTACCGCGATCCGTTCTTCGCCACCATGACGAAGTACGACGAGACCTATGCCAACCCGGTGCTCTTCGGGCCGCGGCCCCAGTACGATACGTTCGGCGAGATCGTTTCACACGAGGGTCTGCGTCAGCTCAGGCTGGCCGAGACCGAGAAGTACGCGCACGTGACGTACTTCTTCAATGGCGGACGCGAAGACCAGTTCGAAGGCGAAGATCGCAGACTCATCCCTTCGGATCGGAGCGTCGCCACCTACGATCTCGCACCCACCATGCGCGCTCGAGAGATCACCGATGCAGCCGTCGAGGCGCTCGCCGCCGGCACCTACGACGCGATCGTGATGAACTACGCAAATGCCGACATGGTCGGGCATACGGGAAAGTGGGCACCGACGGTCGCCGGCGTGGAGACGATCGACGAGTGCCTGGGGCGACTCGCTGCCGCGGTCCTTACCGCAAACGGTCTGCTCGCGATTACCGCCGATCACGGCAACGCCGAAGAGAAGATCGATCCGGAAGGAAATCCGCTGACGGCGCACACGACCAATCCCGTGCCCTTCGTGCTCGTCGCCAACGACTTGCACGGGACGCTCGCCGCCGGCGGAAAGCTCGGCGACGTGGCACCCACGCTGCTCACGCTCATGGGATTACCGATTCCGGAGCGCATGACGGGGAAGAACCTCTTCGTACCGTCGTAAAGCCGCAAAATTCAGAGGAATCTCAGCCGGCTCTACGTTTGCTACCAGGCTCGCGCGATAGAGTATGGATATGGACGCGCACGATGTACTGCTCGTCACGCGAGCGTTGATTTACTTCGTCTTTGCCGGAACGGCGACCGTCGCAATCGCCGTTCTCGCGCACTTGCTGCCGCTAGGTGTCTAGGGCATTCCGTCGGCTCTATAGCAGCCGCTGGCATCGATCGCAACGCGCTGCCCCGCGACTACGATCGCGCGGATGCGGTGATCCCAGAATGAGAGAACGTGCACCGCCGCAGGTCGCAGCCTCGCAATAACTTCACGAGCACGCTGCGAAACGGCGACGGCATCCTTGACCCAGCGCGGCTGGTCGTGGGGCAGCAGCGCGGTATCGAGCTCGGCATCGGCGACGACCGGCACGACCGCTTCCGAGCGGTTCGCGCCAATCTGCAGGGGGAGGGCGGCGTTCGACTCGTCGAGCTCAATGCGACGCAACATGCGCTTGCTGCTTGAGTTTCGCGAGCGCGCTCGTGTGCAGTTGCGAGGCGCGCTGCGGCGAGATCGCGAGGCGCCGGCTGACCGCACGCAACGATGTTTCGTCGAAGTAGTGGAGGAGCAGCACCTCGCGATGGCGCCGCGGTAAGGCGTCGAGGAGTCCTGCGAGCTCTACGCGCTGCAAGCGGCGCTCGACGATGCGCGCCGGGTCGTCGCTCCAGTCGTAGGCAAGCGACTCGCCGCGCGGCAAGGGAGCGTCGAGCGAGAGCGGCTGGCCTCGATAAGCGGCCGCGACCGCGCGGACGTACCCGGGACAGCGCACCTCCATCTCGCGTGCGCTCGGAACGGTGCCGCGCGCGGCGGCGAGCGCGTAGCGCTGATTCTCGCCTTCGCGCACCAGCCGGCGTGCCCGCTCGGAGACCGGATCCATGCGCCGTATTCCATTGAGCATCGCGCCGACGATGAGCCGCCGCGCATACTCACCGAGCGGGGTGCCGCGCAACGGGTCGAACGAGTCGATCGCGCGGATAAGACCGATGGATCCATCACCGAAGAGATCGTCGGCGTCGAGGTTCGGCACGAGGCGTTTCAGTCGGCGCGCGAGCCGGCGCACCAGCGGCAGCAACGTTCGCACTTGGGCATCGCGATCGGGTGCGTCGCTCACCGGGCTCGCTCCAAGCTGGCCGCAACGAACGCAGCGAACCCGCCCCTATCGTGGCGCGCAATCTCACTTGCCAGCAGGTCGAGCTCGTATTCGCCGAGCGTGCCGGCGCCCGAAATCATCGGGCGCAAAACCGGCGCGAGCAGCATCGCTTCGAAGATTTCACCCGCGCGTCGCGCGGCCGCGCTATCCACGCTGCAAGTTATTGGCGATCCGCAGCATCTCGTCGGCTGCCTGGACGCCCTTGGGAGTGCATACAAAAAGCAGATGGCTACTCTTTTTGACGGCGGGAGATACGATAAGCATAAAATCTATGCCGAGATGCTAGCACTCGATTGTTTCCGGGACGTCATCAAGGAATTACGGCGCGAACAACGGCTACACAGCGATCCGTTATAATGTCGAGGCTCGATAGTGCACCGCACTCGCGAACCGTTAACGCTTGCTAGAGTAGGGTATACGCCGGGGGCGTTCATCCTTTCAAGATCGAGCGTGCCGAACTCTCCAGAGCCGCCGCGGTTTCAGCACGTGCCAAAGCGAAGGCGTAGGCTGCCGAGAGGCGGAAAAACTACGGGATCACCCGGCGGTGCCGCGAAAAGGACGGGCGTATGGAAACCCCGGATTAGCGGAAGGAGAGTTGCGGTCGATATGATGCGCGAAGCACTCGACGTGGTCGTCCGCGAGGCGGTGGAGGGCGATGCGGCAGCGTGCGGGCGAATTTGTTACGACGCCTTCAGCGCGCTTGCGGAGGCACACAATTTCAGTCCTGATGTTCCCAGCGTCGAGGTGGCGACCGGTTTGATTACGATGATGTTCAAAAACGAAGGCTTCTACAAAGTTGTCGCCGAGCAAAACGGCGCGATCCTAGGCAGCAACGTTCTCGACGAGCGCAATCCGATCTCGGGTGCAGGTCCGGTCACCGTCGACCCTCAGGCACAGAACCAAGAGATCGGTCGGCGACTGATGCTGGCCGTTATGGAACGTTCGGAACGCCGCGGTTTCCCCGGAATTCGCCTAGTTCAGGCTGGATATCACTGCAGGTCGCTTGCGCTGTATTCGAAGCTGGGTTTCGAGGTTCGCGAGCACGTCGCGTGCATGCAGGGACCGGCGATCGCCGCAAGCTTCCCGGGCTACGCCGTACGGGCCGCCACCGAAGAAGACGTCACAGCCTGCAACCATCTGTGCGAGCGCGTCCACGGGCACCACCGCGGGGGCGAGTTGCGTGATGCGATCGGTCACGGGCACGCGACGGTCATCGAACGTGGCGAACGAATTACCGGCTACTCGACGTCGATCGCATTCTTCGGCCACGCCGTTGCAGAGACGAACGATGATTTGAAGGCTTTGATCGCCGCCGCACGCTCGTTCGAAGGCCCCGGGTTTCTCGTGCCCTCGCGAAACGGCGAACTTATGCGATGGTGCTTCGCTAACAAACTCCGGATGACGCAGCCGTTGACCTTGATGTCCCTTGGGCTTTACAACGAGCCGACCGGCTCGTACCTGCCATCGATTCTTTATTGACTCTAGGACACAGCAGAGCGGCTGCCGCCAACCGCTGATATTTTAGGGTTCATCGAGCAAATACTGTCAGAGTATCTTTCCGCTATCGCATCGTCTCCGCTACCCCCGCTGCAAGTTATTGGCGATCCGCAGCATCTCATCTGCGGCCTGTACGCCCTTCGCGTTCGCCTCATACGCACGTTGAGCGGTGAGGATCTGCATCATCGCGTCCACGATCGTGACGTTCGACTCCTCGAGCATGCCGAACCGAAGCTTGGGGCCGTCGTCGCCGCCGGGCACGACCATTCGTGCCTTCCCCGACTCGCGGGTCTCTTCGAAGAGCGTGCCGTCGCGCGCACGCAGGCGCTCGGGCGCCGCGAACTCGGCGAGGCGAATGCGCGCAACGACGCGCGTCTCTTTGGCAAAGCTCGCCGTCACGCTGCCGTCGGCAGCGACCGTCGCCGAGAGTGCCCCGTTCGGGATTCGCACGCCGGAAAGACGCAGATCGTGCGCGTTGCGCAACGTCCCGTCCGCAGCGCGCGAAAACTCGCCGTCGCGCGTGTAGTAATGCCGTCCGTGTGAATCGACGACGGTGAAGAAACCGGGCCCGTCGATCGCAAGATCGAACGGACCCGGGCTTCGCGCCAGCTTCCCCTGCGCGAAAAAGACGTGCGTTCCGAGCGCTACGGTTCCCACTCCGCCTTGACCGGACGCGATGAGCTCGGCGAAGCTCTGAGCCGAGCCTTTGAATCCGACAACGCCGGCATTGGCCAAGTTGTCGGCGATCGTTTCGAGGTTGCGTTGCTGTGCCGCCATTCCGCTGGCGGCCGCGAAGAGTGCGCGATCCACGTTCGTCGACCTCCTACGAGACGCGAGCGGCTTCGGCGGATTTTTGCCGCGTCGAGTCGATCGCGCCGACCGTCTTTTGCGCACTCTCGAACGAACGCTCGGCGGCGAGCACGTCGATCATCTCGGAGATCGCGTCGACGCCGTTGGCAACGTTCGTGCCGGTGACCCTGCGGCCGAAAGCGCCGGCCTGCCCTTCGCCGCTGCGATCCCCGACGCGCTCGCGCGCAATCGTCACGCCGAGAGCGTTCAAGAAGCCGTGCGCCGCTATCCGGCGGAAGCCGGCGGTCGAAACATTTGCCAGATTCTCAGTCGCGATCTCGAGCCTCGTCCGAGCCGCGACCATCGCGCTCGCCGCCCATGTTATGCCGTCCACGAACGCATGGTAGCGCGCTAGGTTGGCCGAATCGTTTCCTTGAGATGAACGATCTGCGTCCGCTCCGGAGCGCGTTCGCAGCGCTGCTCCTAGCCGCTTGCAGCTCGCCGGCGCCGCATGGGGTCGACGACGCCGAGCTGGCGGCGGTCGCTCCGCTGAAGCAACGCTATGACGGCATCGTCATGGGCTTCGATATCAAGCCGGCGACGACGCTCGTCGTCAGTCTCGACTTGCAGGCGTACACCGACGCCGACGACGATACCGTCGCCGCGCTCAAACGCGAGGCACTCGCTCGATGGCGCGCCGCATGGGTCGCCGCGCATCCGCGGGAGCGCGCCGTTCTTCATCTGAGGTTCATCGACTTCATCGGCCGCAAGGTCGCGACGGAAGAGACGAAAGTATGAGGCGGACTCGCCCTTCGACTACGTTCGCTTCGCTCACTACGCTCAGGATGACACGGTCACGATTACGGCGTAGCGCTACAGCCGGGAGATAACGGCCTCGGCGAATGCAGTGGTCGAGAGTGCCTCGGCCGGTGCGCGCACGAGCTCGGCGGTGCGCAGCCCATCGGCGTAGGTGCGCTCGACGGCGCGTTCGATGCGCGCGGCGTTCGCCTCGTCGTCGAGCGAATGGCGAAGGAGCATCGCACCGGAGAGAATGGCGGCCGTCGGATTGGCGACGTTCGCGCCCGCCAGCGCCGGAGCGGTTCCGCCGATCGGCTCGTAGAGACCGAACTGTTTCCCCGGCGAGCCTTTTGCACCGAGGCTTGCGCTCGGCAACGTGCCGATCGATCCGGTGAGTATTGCCGCTTCATCGGAGAGAATATCGCCGAACATGTTCTCGGTCACGATAACGTCAAAGTCACCGGGTCGCGCGACGAGCTGCATCGCAGCCGTATCGACGAGCAGGTGTTCGAGCCGCACGTCGGGATAATCGCTTGCGACCGCGTTGGTCACTCGCCGCCAGAGCCGCGACGTTTCCAGGATGTTCTGCTTATCGACCGAGGTGAGCCGTTTACGGCGCGCGCGAGCGAGCTCGAACGCAATCCGCACGATCCGCTCGATCTCGGGTGCGCGATAGTGCATCGTGTCGACGGCTTCCTCGATGCCGTCCACGGTACGCTGCTCCTTCGGGCGACCGTAGTAGATACCGCCGGTCAGCTCGCGTACGACGAGCAGATCGAGACCGCGCACCAGCTCGGGCTTGAGCGGAGAGGCTTCTTCGAGCCCCGCAAAGACGCGCACGGGGCGTAGATTGGCGTAGAGTTGATACTCGCTGCGCAGCAGAAAAAGCGCATACTCGGGGCGTTCGGGTAACGGTTTGCCGTCATATTGGGGAAGACCGACGCTTCCGAAAAGAATCGCGTCGCTCCCGTCACAGAGCTCGCGCGTCGCGTCCGGCAACGGGGCAAATCCAGCCGCGAGCGCGGCGCCGCCGGCCAAGCCTTCGCGCGCATCGACGTCGGGACGGACGCGGCAAAAGACGTCGACCGCCGCGCGCGTTACCTCGGGGCCGATGCCGTCCCCCGGAAGTACCGCAATGCGAGACACGCTTAGTAGACGGTGATGCGGGTCGTGTCGTCCTTACGCGGCGGCTCTTTCACCGGCTCCGGTTCGGGCGGCGGAGCGGCGCTCTGCGCCGCGCCGTTGACCGTGGTGCCGTCGACACGTTCGAGCAGGGCGAGATGGGTCATGAGGAGGCTACGCAGCTCGCTGCGTGCCTTCTCGGTCGCTTCGACTGCCCGCTGGTGTTCGCGCCGTACGTCGGCGATCGCGTCGTTGTATCCGGCAATCTCGCGGTCGCCGGCGAGACGCGCCTGTTCGCGAATCAGGTCGGCCTCCTTATGGGCGGAGGCCTTGACTTCGTCGGCGGTGCGCTGCGCCAGCACGAGCGTGTTATGCAGCGACTCCTCCATCGCTTTAAAATGGCTGATGCGCTCTTTGAGATCGGCGATCTCGGCTTCGAGCGCGGCACCACGTTGCGCCTCGTCCTCGAGCGTCTCGATGACCTCGTCGAGGAAGCCGTCGACGTCGGCGCGATCGTAACCCTGCAGCGCCTTTTTAAACGTCTTGTGCTGAATGTCGATCGGTGTGATCTTTTGCATTCTTCGTATCCTACGGGCGATTAGCCATGAAGTCGAACGAGCCGTCAGCTATCATCGAGTCGCGCAAGCCGGCTGCGTTCACGACGATGCCGGCCGGGACGACGAGGTAGATCGACTCGGCAAGTTTTTGGATTTTGCCGTCAATCGTATAGGCAACGCCGGACGTAAAGTCCACGACGCGTTGCAAGAGCGTGCGGTCCGCATTCTGCAAATTGACGATGACGACCTGACGGTTGCGCAGTGCGTCGGCTATTTCGACGACGTCCTGATAGCTGCGCGGTGAGAAGACGCTCACCTGATTGCCGCCGCGCCGCGACGCCGTGGAGAGGGAGACGACCCGCGACGACGATCCCTGGTCTTCGTAAAACTCGTCCTCCTCGTCGCGAATCGAGAAGAACGAACCGATCTTGCTGAACATGCTCACCGCGAAACCTCCTTTTCCGCACGCGAACCAAAGAGCGCCTCGCCGATGCGCAACATCGTGGAACCTGCCTGCACCGCTTCACGCCAATCGCCCGACATACCGATCGAGAGCGTACTTCCACCTATACGGTCCAACGTCTTGGCGGCAAGCTCGAACGCGCGCAAGATTGCGTCGCGGTCGGCGGCAAGCGGACCGATCGCCATAATGCCGTCGAGCCGCAGGCCAGGCTCTCCGCGAAGCGCCTCGGCGAGCCTGGCAGCCTCCTCGGGCGGACAACCGAAGCGCTCGACCGGCGAAACGTTGAGCTGCATGAGCACCGGCAGCTCCTTCCCTGCCTCGAGCGCCGCTCTCGAGAGCGCCGCCCCGGCTGCAGCACGATCGACGCTCTGTACCACGTCGAAGGCAGCCACGACCGCCTTGGCCTTGTTCGTTTGCAGATGCCCGACGAAGTGTTTGCGAACCGGCGGCAGCAACGGAAACTTGTGTTGCGCCTCCTGAAGGTAGTTTTCTCCCAGATCGCTGAGGCCGGCTTCGATCGCCGCAGCGATCCGTTCGACGGGTTGGCGCTTGGCGATGCCGACGAGCGTCAAGGAGTCCGGATCCCGGCCGCAACCCCGCAGTTCCTCATCGACCGCGCGCCGCAGCACCCGATATCGCTCGCCGGGCCTTTCGGTCATCCACGCGCCGGCTGCGCCGAGACCGGACGGGCCTCGGTGCGCGCACCGGGTCGCGTCGCGCAGTAGGCGATACCGATGATGCCGATCAGAATCATCGGCAGGGCGTAGAGCTGGCCGCCGGTCAGACCCATAAAGCTGAAGGCGGTCTGGCGCCACATCTCCGCAATGGTGCGTGTCACCCCGTAGAGCGTGAACCACGTCCATGCAACCACGCCATCCTTCGGTTTGAAACGGTAGAGAATCAACAGAATCGGAAGGGTGAGAATGTCGAGGATCGCCTCGTAAATCTGCGACGGATGGCGGTAGACCCCGGCACCGTTGACGCTCGGCGCCGAGGGAAAGATCAGACACCAGGGGCGGTCGGGGTTGCAGACGTCGCCCCAGAGCTCGTCGTTGATGAAGTTCACGATGCGAACGAGCGTGATGCCGACCGGCAGCATCATCACGACCTCGTCGCCGACCACGGTGTACTTCAAGCCGGGGTGCTTGCGAATGAAGAGCCACATCGCAATGAGCACGCCGACGAGGCCGCCGTGGAAGGCCATTCCGCCGTTCCAGACGGCGATGAAATTGAGCGGATTCGAGAAGTAAAACGCGGCGTCGTGCATGCTGATCATGTCGTTGATGACGAAAAACGTACGACCGCCAACGAGCACGCCGATCAGCGCGTAGAAGAGGAAATCCTGAATCTGCTCCCGCGTGAGTCCGAGACGCCGGCGTCCAGCCGGGCGGCTCATCCAGAGGTAAACGCAGAGAAACGCGACGAGATAGGCGATTCCATACCAATGAATGCCGAAGCGCCCGAGGTGAATCGCTACGGGATCGATGTTCGTCGGATAGGTAAACCAGTGCTGCATTTCAAACCACTATCGGCGCATGACCGAGACGACGCATATTACCGCCGGCATCGCCTTCCTTGCGGGCCTCGTTTCCTTCGTATCCCCGTGCGTCCTCCCGCTCGTGCCCGCATACCTTTCATTGCTCACGGGAGAGAGCGTCGAAGATCTCCAGAGCGAGCGGACGGCCGCGACTCGGATCCAAACACTCGCACACGCCGTTGCGTTCGTCGCCGGTTTCAGCCTCATCTTCATCGCGCTCGGCCTGAGCGCCAGCGCGATCGGCGGCGCGCTCGCCGCGAACCGCGTGCTCATCGCGCAGATCGGCGGTGTGATCGTCGTCGTCCTCGGGCTGAACATGATGGGCATGCTCCGGATTCCGTGGCTCATGATGGACGCTCGCGTGCACCTCACGCGCGACCGGGCCTCATTTTGGACCTCCGGCCTCGTCGGGATGGCCTTTGCCGCGGGCTGGTCCCCCTGCATCGGACCGATCCTTGCGGGAATTCTCGCAATCGCGTCGCAGCAGCATAGCGCGCAGGCAGCGCTTTTGCTCGCGTTCTATTGCCTCGGTCTCGCCGTGCCGTTTCTCGTGACTGCCGCGGCCGTGGGCGTCGTGCTGCCCTTGTTGCGCCGCATTCGACCCGCGCTGCGGGTGATCGAGTTCGGGGCGGGCGCATTTCTCGTCGTGGTCGGGCTGGTTCTCGTCAACGACGCATTCCTCAACGTCGCAGGATGGTTCTATCAATTTGTACCGCAACCGAAACTCTAACTTAGTCAACACTCTCGTCGTCGCGGCCGTGGCGGTCCTCGTTCTGTGGGCCGATCAGGTGACGAAGCGGATGATCGTTCGGGAATGCGTTCCGGATTTTCCGGCCTGCCGGACCGTCATTCCGAACCTCTTACGGATAACCTACGAGCGCAACGTGCATGGCGCGTTCGGCCTCTTCGGCAACAACGCGGTGCTGCTCATCGCAATGGCGATCGTCGTGCTCTTGCTCTTTTGGTTCAGCTTCCGCGATGCCGCGGCGCGTTCGCTCACCGTGCGGATCGCCTTCGGCATGATCGTCGGCGGCGCGATCGGGAACATCGTCGACCGTTTGCATTACGGATACGTCATCGACTTCATCGACTTTTACCGGATTTGGCCGAACATCTTTAACGTCGGCGATTCGTGCATCACCGTGGGTGTCGGATTGCTTCTACTTTCGAGTCTTGTTACACGTCGTAAGCACTGACCAAGCGGGAACCCGCACCGACGTTCTGGTCGCCTCGCTCTCGGGCGCCTCACGATCGCAAGCGGCGCAGAGTGCCAAGCGCGGCGAGATTCTCGTCAACGGGTTGGCCGCCAAACCGAGCACGCTCCTCTCCGAAGGCGATGCCGTCGAATTCGACGTGCGCGAGCCGCCCGCACTGGTCGCGCTTCCCGAACCAATCGATCTCGCGGTCGTCTTCGAAGATGGCGATCTGATCGTCGTCGACAAACCCGCCGGGATGGTTACGCATCCCGCACACGGCGCAAAGAGCGGCACGCTCGTCAACGCGGTACTCGCGCACGTGGCAGCCGCGCTCCCCGGCGACGCATTGCGCGCGGGCCTCGTTCATCGCCTCGACCGCGATACCTCGGGGCTGCTCGTCGTTGCAAAGAACGATGAGAGCCTTCGCGGACTCGGTGCGGCGATGAAGGCACGGCGCATCGAGCGCGAGTATCTCGGCCTGGTCTGCGGCGTGCCGCAGCACGCGCGCGGCACGATCGAAGGCCCGATCGGACGCGATCCGCGGAACCGTCTGAAATACGCGATCGTCGGCGATGGTAAACCGGCCGTCACGCACTACGAAGTTCGCGAAAACTTCGCAAAGCACGCCGAGCTCGTCTTTCGTCTGGAGACGGGGCGCACGCATCAAATTCGCGTGCACCTCGGTGCGGCCGGCTATCCCGTACTCAACGATCCCGTTTACGGCAAGAGGGACGCGCGCTTTGAACTTCCGGGCCAAGCGCTGCACGCGTGGCGGCTCGCCTTCCGGCATCCGCGCACGCGCGAGCCGCTGCAGTTCGAATCGCCGCCGCCGCCGGCCTATCTTCAGGCGCGCTCTACCGTGGCCGAGAACGCAGACTGAAAGACGTCGATCGTGTGTTCGCGCTCGTAGCGACTGACGGCGGCGCGCGGCGGGGTCGCCTAAATCTTGCGCACGGCGTCGTCGAGACGCCGTGCTTCATGCCGGTCGGAACGGCGGCAACGGTAAAAGGTTTGACACCCGCCGAGCTGCGCGAGGGCGGCGCGCAGATCGTGCTTTCGAATACCTATCATCTGTGGCTGCGTCCCGGACTCGAAACGATCGAGCGCGCCGGTGGACTCCATCGTTTCATGGCGTGGGATCGTCCGATTCTCACCGATTCGGGCGGTTTTCAGGTCTTCAGTCTCGAGAGCCGTCGCAGGCTCGACGACGATGGCGTTACCTTCGCTTCGCACCTGGACGGCAGCGAACATCGCTTCACGCCCGAAAACGTCATCGCATTTCAGCAGCACATCGGCAGCGATATCGCGATGGTTCTCGACGTCTGCGTCAAGCTGCCGGCCTCTCGAGATCGGCTCGAAGAAGCGGTGCGTTTGACGACCGCCTGGGCGCGGCGCTCGACGGCGGTACCCCCGCGAGAGGGAACGCTCCTTTTTGGCATCGTCCAAGGCGGCCTCGACCCCGGTCTGCGCGAGCGCAGCGCGCGCGAGCTCGTCGACCTGGATTTTCCAGGCTACGCGATCGGCGGACTCTCGGTCGGCGAAACACGCGACGAAATGTACGACACCGCGCGCCGTACAGCCGGGCTGCTTCCGGAGGCGAAACCGCGCTACTTGATGGGCGTCGGCACGGTACGCGACCTGATCGCATCGATCGACGGGGGCATCGATCTCTTCGATTCCGTCTATCCGACGCGCTGCGGCCGCAACGGCCGAGCGATGACGCACGCCGGCGAGTTCAACATCTTCAATGCAGCGTTCGTCACCGACACATCGCCGCTCGATCCGCAGTGCGACTGCACCACGTGCACGGCGTATTCACGCGCCTATCTCGCGCATCTCTTCCGCTCCAAGGAAATGCTCGGACCGCGCCTGCTCTCGTATCACAACGTCTACCTCGTCAACGCGCTGATGGCCGAGGCCCGCGCGGCGATCGAAACCGGTACGTGGGACGCGTTTCGAACGCCCTTCGCGGTTCGCCCTTCGACTCCGCCGCTTCGCGGCTACGCTCAGGATGACAACGCTTCGGAGCGCCCGCGGTCAGGATGACAACGCTTCGGAGCGCCCGCGGTCAGGATGACGACGCGTTGAGGGCGTTCACCACTGCGGCGCAGTCGGCGCAGATTTCCGGATGGGCCGGGTCGGTGCCCAACTCGCGGTACTTCCAGCAACGCACGCATTTCGCACCATCTGCGGCCGAGAGATCGAAGGCAACGACTCCGTCCACGTCGGCCTCGCCACCCGCGCTTTGAACGAGGGCTAGCTGTGAGACGACGAGCGCTTCGCGGAGATTGTCACCAAGCGCCGCGAGATGCTTGTGCGCCGCGGGCGTCACGGTGATTCGCAGCTGGGCTTCGAAATCGCGCGGGCTCTCGGCCGAAGCGACGCGAGCGCGTAGCGCGCGCAGCTGCTGCCAGAGCCGCAGATCTCCCTCGGCCGCCGCCCCGCGATGGCGACCGGCGTCGAAGGAGGTATCGAAGATGCTCTCCGCATCGCCGCGTAGCGCTCGCGGAACCGCCTGCCACGCTTCTTCGGCCGTGAACGAAAGCACCGGTGCGAGCACCGTGAGGAAGCGCGTCAGCACGTAGAGCAGCGCCGATTGCGCGCTTCGACGGCGAGGATCGCCCGCGGCGCGCGAGTAGAGCGGATCCTTGAGCGCATCGAAGTACAGGCTCGACATCGCGCTTTCGAACTCGACGATTTGCAGATACGCATCGTGGATCTGGCAGTGGTCGTATGCCTCTTTCACGCTTGCCACGAACGCATCGGCCACGCCGCAGGCGAGCCGGTCGAGCGTCTCCATGGCATCCCCTGCGACGATGTCGCTGGGCTGCAGATCGTAAAGGTTCGAGATCATGAAGCGCATGCGGTTGCGCAGATTGCGGTAGACGCGGCCGACTTGCTCTACCACGTTGGGGCCGAAACGCACGTCGTCGATCGGCTCGACCGAGGCCGCCCAAAGGCGCAAAACGTCGGCGCCCCAACGATTCATTGCATCGATGGCGTCGATGCCGGTGCCGGTCGACTTCGACATCGGGCGACCCTGCTCGTCGTTCACCCAGCCGTTCTTCATCACGCGTTTATACGGAGCGCGGCCTTTGATCGCGGCGCCCGTAATCAGCGAGCTTCGAAACCATCCGCGGAATTGATCGCCGCCCTCGAGCACCATGTCGCTCGGCCATGGCATGCCGTCGCGACCGAGCACGGCGAGGTGCGTCACGCCCGATTCGAACCAGATGTCGACGATGTTCTTCTCCTTTTCGAATTCCGCCGCGCCGCAACGCGGGCAGACGAAACCCTTCGGAAGATACGTCTCGACGGGATCGCTCCACCACGCGTCGGCGCCGGCCTCGCCGAACCGCCTCGCCGCGATACGGGCTACTCGCGGATCGAGCAGCGCTTCGTTACAGGCCCGGCAAATCAGCGACGGAATCGGCGTTCCCCACGTTCGCTGCCGCGATAGGCACCACTCGGGATGCGTTTCGATCATCTGGCGCTGGCGCGCGCGTCCCCATTCCGGAACGTACTCGACGGCATCGGTCGCGTCGATCGCGTGTTGGCGCAGCAGGTTCTGATCCATGGCGAGAAACCACTGCGCCGTCGCGCGGAAGATGACCGGATTATGGCAACGCCAGCAGTGCGGATACGAATGCTCGTACTCCGCGACGCTCCAGAGCGCGCCGCCGAGCTCGAGATCCTCGACGATCTTCGGATTAGCCTCGAAAATCTTCATGCCCGCATAGGGACCGGCTTCGGCGGTGAAGCGCCCGGCGGCGTCGACCGGGTTGAGAATCGGCAATCCGTATTTCATGCCGGTGTCGAAATCGTCGGCGCCATGACCGGGCGCCGTATGTACGACTCCCGTTCCGGTCTCGAGATCCACATAATCGGCGAGAACGACGACCGAGTCGCGGTCCATGAAGGGATGGCGTACGGTGAGATTGTCGAGCCGAGAGCCGAGGGCGCGACCGATCTGCGTGGCCTGCGCGAAGCGTTCTCCGAGCGCCCGTTCCGCGAGTGCTTCCGCGACGACGACGGCTTCATCGCCGATTCGGTAGAGCCCGTAGCTTGCGTCACCACGCACCGCCAGCGCAACGTTTGCCGGAAGCGTCCACGGCGTCGTCGTCCAGATCAGAAAAGAAAGCTTTCCTTCGAACGAAGCCGCGTTCAATTGATTGAGGATGCGCCGGCGCTGCGCGTCGTTCGCGCTGAACCGAACGTAGATTGAAGGTGAAATGCGCGGCTCGTACTCAATCTCGGCTTCGGCAAGCGCCGTTTCGTCGTGAATGCACCAGAGCGTGGATCGCAGGCCCTTGTAGATTTGCTGACGCTCGGCGAGATCGGCGAGCGCGTTGACGATCGTCGCCTCGAACGACGGATCGATCGTTCGGTAGGGACGATCGAAGAGGCCGAAGTTACCCATGCGAATCCGGTGCTCGCGCTGCCGATCGAGCCAGAAGAGCGCCCGTTCTTTGCAGCGCGCCCGCAATTCGAGCGGATCGATCGAATGAAAATCGGTGATGCCAAGGTGCTTGAGCGTCTCGTACTCGATCGGCAGTCCGTGCATATCCCAGCCGGGAACGAACTTTGCGTACTTGTCGTCGAGCAGCGCGATTTTTACGAACATGTCCTTGAGCACCATGCCGAGCATCGTGCCCATGTGCGGATTCCCGTTCGCGTAGGGCGGCCCGTCGTGGAGAATCCATGGACCGTTCGGCTCGTTGCGCCGCAGGCGCCGTTCGTAGGTCTTCTGCTCCTTCCACCATGCTAGCCATTGCGGCTCGCGCTTGGGCAGCTCGGCCTTCATGGGGAAGTCGGTCTTCGGCAAGTTGAGCGTCGCGCGATAATCCATCGATCAGCTCAAAAGCTCGCCGAGCGCGTCGAAGTTGCGTTCTGCCGCAGCCTGCACGTTTGCGCGCCGCTCCTCGAGATGCGCGGCAAGCGCGTCGTGGTCGCCGACGAGCCGGTCGACCAGGGCGTCCACGGCATCATCCGCGGGTCGCCGGTCGCCGGCACGCCAGAGCGGAGCGAGCGGATACTCCAAGTCGTCGCAGAGCGCCGAGACCTTTGGATCGTAGGCGAGTGAAAGAAACGGCACCGCATAGCGGGCGGCCAGAACGAGCGAGTGCAGGCGCATTCCGACGACGACGCGCGCACCGCGCAGAATCGCGGCCGCTTTGGGAAGCGGCGACTCCGGCAAGAGCATCGGGTTCGAGGTGCAGGCGCGAATAACGTCAGTCGAGGCGGCCGCATCGCCGGCGCCGCCCAGAGGAAGAAAGGCCGAACGAATGTTGTATCGCTGCGCGAGCCGGTCAACCACGCGCGCGACCACTGCCGACACGTCGCCAAACGCGGCGATCTTGCGCACGCTGATCACCGCATACGCGCCGCTCTCGGGGCCAAGCCCTTCGCTCGCCAAGTCGGCTGCCGCCTCCGGCGCATCGTAGAGGAAAACGGGATCGGCCGTCTGCTCAACGAGCGTCTTTGGAAGGAGCTGTTGCAGGAGCCCGCGCGAACGCTCGTCGCGCACCGTCGCGCGATTGAGGCCCCGGCAGAACTGACGAACGACGAACCGCCCCCAAAGATCGAGCGGTCCGATCGATTGCGCGAAGACCATCGTCTTGCGACGCGCGCGAATTGCCTCCCGCAGAATGCCGGCGTAGTAGAGCAGACTGCGAAGGCTCGTCGCGTTCTGCAGCAGGCCCCCGCCGCCGGAGAGCACGACGTCCGCGCGGCCGATCGCGCCGCGAATCGCACGCCAATCCCAGCGCGCCGTCGAAAGCACGCGATGGTGCCGCGCGGTCGCCGCGGGCGTCGCGGAGAGCACCTCGAGTTCCACTGAAGGGAAGCGCCGGCGCATGCGCTCGACGATCACTTCGAGGAGTGCCTCGTCGCCAAGATTTCCAAAACCGTAATAGCCCGAAATCAAAAGACGCGCCATCACGAGGCTGCCGGCACGGCCCGGCGGTAAAGCCAAATGACGATCGCGCCGACGACCGCACCGATGACCAGCCCGATCGTGACGCGCAGCACCGAGATTTCGATTGGTGTGTGCAGGTGCGAAAAGGTGTCGATGACGTCACCGATACCGACACCGATACCGAGCGCGAGCAGCCAGCCGATCGCGCGCCGGTGAATCGGGAGCAGCGCGGGGAGCAACATCATGCAGGGAAAGCCGATCACGAACTCCTTGAAGCGCGGTCGCACGCTCAGCACGTGCGTGAGCGCGTGGCGGAGCGCGAGCTCGAAGGTCGTCGGGGCAACGTCGCTGTCGTTGCCGCTGCGCACGAGCATCAGTCCGCCGAGCGCGACGATCGCAATGCCCGCAAGAAGCTGATAGGTGAGAACCGGCGAGAGAAAGACGTCGCGCGGCCGGTTCGCGGCGCCAAAGCGCCGGTCGAAGAGATAGAGCGTGAGCGCAATGAGCGGCGGAAGCGCGAGGATGAGGCGGACGCCGCGAAAACGTTCGATTTCCTCCATGGTCAGCGGCGAGCTCAGCACGCCGACCACGACCAGCGCGCCGATCAGCGCGACCCCGGTCGCCGCGAGTGTCCAGCCGAGACTGCGGATGAACTGCGTGCCGTCGCCCTCCGCGGGCCTCTCGTTCCACGCCGGAATCAAAACGAGCAACGCCGCGGTCGCGAAGAGCAGCGCGCCGATCAATGCGAAGACCGAACGGACGAACTCGTCATGGTGGCTGAGCACGCCGGCGGCGTAGAGGAGCACGGTCAACGCGTACGCAGCAACGGCGAAGCTGCGGCGGTACCATCCGAAGAACTCGAGCAGGATCACGAAGATCGATGGCACTGCGAGCGCGGCGACGCCGACGAGCACGCGATTGTTTCCATGGTATTGCGGGATCGGCGTTGCGCGTCCCAAGCGGAATCCGTCGGCGCGGAGCTCGCTCGCAATGGCCTTGACCAACTCGACGTTCGTCGCTTCGATCGAAAGCTTGCCGTCCGGATGTGTCCATGGCCGCAGGTAGACGACCCGCACGTTGCGCTCGCGTACGCCGAGCACGTAACGCGCGACGGCCTCCTCGAGTTTCAGCTTATCGAGCTCGGTCTTCGCAATGGCCTGCACGCGAACGGTGCGGCCGGGAATGAGCTTTGCGAGCGTATCGTTGCCCTTCTGCACCTGGGTCGGGTCGTACGTCTCGATCGAACCGAAATTGAATGCATGCCGCTTGAATGAATTCGCCGTATCTTCCAAGTGATCGGGATAGCCGAGTACCTGATTGGCCAACCCCGAGAAGATCACCGTCGAGACCTTCGGATCGTATTGCAGCACGTCGCGGAAAACCGCATCGATCTTCGCAGCGTCGAAGTTTTCGTCGTTCTGAAAGCGGGGAACCACGAGCAACGCCAGGCGGCGGGCGAGCCGGATCTGGCCGGTCGGTATTCCCAGCGCGGTGGCGTTAAAGTAGTCGACCTGCGTGCGCACTTCAATCAGCCACGGTTGCGTGGTGCGCAAGTAGCGGACCGTTCTCCGCGCGAAGTGCAGTGCCAACTGCGTTTGATACCGATGGTAGGTCGCCGCGTCGGAGACGAGCAGGTAGACCGCGCCTTGATCGATCTGCCCGTTGCGCAGAAGCTGCGCCAGCTTTGGGTCGCGGATCGAGCTGACCCGGGCTTGGTTGACGAGCGCCGCGCCCGTCGTGGCATAGGCCTTGTCGTCGTTGCCGACATTCGCGCCGAGCTCCTCGCTCAAGGCGAGCGAGGTCAATCCGGCACGGCGCAATGCGATCAAAAACGCGGCGGGATTATAATCGTACGAGCGCGCGAGCGCGTCGAAATCCGTGAAATCCATAGCGATCTCGACGCGGCGCGCGTGCGTTTCGGCACGAACGCGAAAGCCCGCGACCGCGAGCGACGCAATGAGGGCAACGAGCAAGACGATGGCGGCATAGCGCGTTCGCGCGGTAGAGAAGGTCACGAAGCGCCACTCATTCGACCGATTTTCCGTTTTTTCTGCTCGATGGCCGCGTGGTGCGCATTACAGAGGGGCTCGCCAGAGACGAGCCCCCCTGCCGTCGCGTATGCGCGGTTTCCTTTTTGTCGGGCCGCACATACCGGGTGTGGGCGACGCCTTTAGCTCGCGCGACGACCGCTGCCCACTACGAGCGCCGCGGGCGGTCGGGCTTCAACGGTACCCACCCAACCCCTCCAGCGAGACACGCACTTGACGCTCACGCTCCTAGGAGCGCCAGACCGGTGGCCGGCGCTCGAGAAATGCGGTGATGCCTTCGGTCGCGTCAGACTCCATCGCGTTCGACGTCATGACGGTTTTCGTATAGTCGTAGGCCTGCGGTTGATCCATATCGATCTGTTTGTAGAATGCCGCTTTGCCGATCCCGATGACGCCGCGGCTCGACTCGGCGATCTTGCGTGCGAGCGCGAGCGTCTCGTCCCCAAGGCGGTCCGGCGCGACGACGCGATTGACCAGCCCCCACGAAAGTGCCGTCGGCGCGTCGATCGGCGCTCCGGTGAGGAGCATCTCCATTGCGCGTTTGCGTCCGATCGCGCGAGTTAGCGCGACCATGGGCGTGCTGCAGAAGAGCCCGATGCGCACGCCGGGCGTCGCGAAGGTCGCTTCGCTCGATGCGACGGCCAGATCGCAGGCGGCGACGAGTTGACAACCGGCAGCCGTCGCCACCTTGGCGACCTCCGCGATCACCGGCTGAGGAACGGTTGCGATTCGGGTCATCAGCGTAACGCAGGCGTCGAAGATCGCCGCATAGGTTTCGGCGTCGCGCCCGACCAGCTCGCGGAGATCGTGGCCGGCGCAGAAGGCGGGTCCCGCCCCGCGTACGATCACGGCGCGAACCTCCCGGTCGCCGCCGAGCCCCTCGAGCGCGGAATCGAGCTCCCGCATCATTGCGAGGGAGAGCGCGTTGCGCTTCTCGGGGCGGTTCATCGTCAGAATAGCGATCTCGCCGTCGCGCTCGACGGCGACTGACGAGGCGGCGGCCGGTACAAGGTTCATCCGCATGCAGTTCGCCGGAGCTTAGGGCAGTCCGGCGAAATAAGCGCCGATGAGCATTTCGAAGGCCGCGCTTGCGGCAGTCGGGCTCGCCTTCGTGACGGCCTGCGGTGACGCCGCGCCTCGAGCCGCTTCCACGACGGGTACATCGGCCGCAGTTCCGGCCGCAAAGACCGGCTGCTATGGCAGCGGCCACGTACGGGTCGAGCCGTGCCCGATCACGATTCGCGGGAAGCGGGGAACGATCGCCGGCGTCAGGGGACCGGGAGTGGTTAAGGCCTTTCTTTACCAGACGTGTGACGGCGGCATCTGCTCGGTGAAGCCCCACGGCGGCGTGACGTTCAAAGTCAAAGGCGGCGCTAACTGCGGAGGACCTGCAGAGATTAGCTTCGAGGCATGGGACGCCCAGAATCAAGCGGTCGGCTACGGCTACGCCGCGGTAACCAATGACTTCTGCCCCTAGGGTTTAGAGCGGCGACCAGCTGGAGAGAATACCTTCATCTAAACAGAGGAAGTCCAATGTTCTAGGCACGGAGCGCCCGCCATAAAAACGCGGGCGCTTTCTGTATCGCGGCTATCCATAGCTTCCCAGCATCTCTTCAGGACGGCTTCATGCCGGCGGTGTACGATGGCTTCGTCACCGCTATGGGAGCCGAAATCCAGAGCCTCGTACACTCCGTGTCGCTGGAAGGCGAGTACGACCTTAGCCGTCGGGATGAAGTCGCGGCGCTCTTCGGCGCGCTCGACGGCAACGGTCCGGCGATCGTCGACATGGCCAAGGTAACATACGTCGATTCGTCGTTTCTCTACGAGCTCGTCGCGCTGCGTTCTCGATTGAAAGAGTGGGGGGTAACCCTGCGCGGAGTGCAGCCTCCGATTCGGCGGGTCTTTCAAATAACGTCGCTCCACAGACTCTTCAGCATCCCGGAGTAGCCGCTCGTGCAAGCGGGTACGATGGCCTCACAGGAGAGCTATCCATGCCATGTCGAGGTGAAGGCTGCAAGTGTCAGGCGACCGACGGAGAGTATTGCAGCGACGCGTGTAAAACGGCCAACGATCACGGGCACTGCCATTGTGGCCATTCGGCCTGCGGCGCCTAACCTGATCGCCTAATCTCCGCATCGAGAGCCGGTCAGCGGCTTCAACCCGTCGAACGCTTTTTGCCTTCGCGCCCGTAAGGCGGAGGGGAGCAGGAAATGCGGATTTCACGGTTTCGCCGCGGCGCGTTTGGCGCCGGGCTGGTGAGCGCGCTATTGGCCGGGTGCGCGGGCGCGCCGAGCGCGATTTCCCCGCCGAAATCTGCTGGGGATGGGCAGGCAAAGGTTTTCGCTAAAACGCCGCAGTTGCTGTATGTCTCCACCGCTCGAAAGGGCGTCGATATCTACCGATACGACAGCGATCAGTTGGTCGGTCGAATCGGCTTCCATGGGAAACCGCTGACCGGGATCTGCTCCGATAATCAGGGCCACGTGTGGGTTCCGACGTCCAACGACAACGGCGCCATCGTTGAATATGCGCACGGCGGAAGTACTCCCATTCGCACGTTGAGCGCGCCCAGCAATTACGGACTGCTGGGATGTTCGGTCGACGCGGGAACTGGGGATCTGGCCGTAACTGGTTCGTGCGACTACGGCAGTGGACGCTGCCTCTCGTCTGGAAGCATTTTTATCTACCATCACGCGCAGGGACGGCCGGTCATTTATCAAGATCCCAATTTGCCCGCGCCAACGTCTTGCGCCTACGACAACGAGGGGGATCTCTTCGTGGATGGAGAGACGGGGACGGCGGATCGAGATTTTGGGCTTGCCGAACTTCGAAGTGGAAGTAAGAAGTTTACCAAACTCTCTCTCAACAAAGAGCTCAACGATTTCGGCGGCGTTCAAACGATCGGCCCTAACCTTGCGGTAGCCAACGGTGCTTCCATTGATGAGTTTTCTGTTAATGGTAACAACGGCGTTGAGGTTGCGCAGATTCCGATCTACGATGCGAACGGCGTCTACTCGTTTTGGGTTTATGAAAAGAGCCTCATCGTCGCGAGCTTTGGAAACAACCAGGTGCAATACTATAAATTTCCGGCCGGGGGGAACCCCAATAGGAGAATCTTCGTTGACGGGCCGAAGGGCGTTACCGTCTCGGTCGCCCCGTCCGCTTCAGTCACCCGTTAGAGGGTTCGTTCATTAAACGAATCGTGTCTCATCTTGAAAGCATCGTCGAGCTATCCGCAGACGATGCGCGAATCGTCGACGATCGCTTGATATACTTCAACTCTTCGACCGTGCCGTTTACGCAGAGCGAGCCCTTCATTCGGATGCAGTACGGGATACGTGATGACGCAGGCGCGCTGATCGCCGGGATCACAGCAACGCTCTACTGCTGGGGCATCTTATATACCGACGCCTTATGGGTTGACGAGCGGCACCGCCATCGAGGCTTTGGCGGAAAACTGCTACGCTATCTCGAGCAAGAAGCGAAGAAAAAGGGCTGCACGGTTGTCGCACCTGGACACGTTCGACTTTCAAGCCCAAGCATTCTATGAAAAGCTCGGCTACGAGCGATTTGGAGTTTTGAATGACTGCCCGCCCGGGCATCAGCGTATCTTCTTGAAAAAGGCCCTGTAAGAAGAGCGAGATCTGATCTTAGGCAGCTTGAATACCGACCTCTTCGAGGTGCTTAAGGAGGTCGGCCACGTCACGATAGACGCGGAACGCACCCGACGCGGCGAGCTCCTCGCGCGAATAGCCTCCGGTTAATACCCCGATTCCAAAGGAACCGGCAGTCCGCGAAGCGAGCATGTCCCACGTGCTGTCCCCCACCAGCGCCGCATCGTGGGGATCGACTCGCAACTGCTCGAACGCGCGGTGGAGCTGATCGCTCGCGGGTTTCGACCGAGCCTCATTCTCGCGGGTGATGCAGTGCGTCGACGTCACGAGATCGAGGCGATCGAGATACCTTTGTGCGTCCTCGCGCGAACCGCTCGTCACGATCGCCATACCGATGCCGAGACGCTCGAGCTCCCGCGATATCCTGTTCGCACCGTCGATGAGAATCGCTTCTTCCCGGACGAGCGCGAAGGCCTCGGCATGTGCGCCTTCGAGCGCGTCGCGCTCTGCGTGCGATAATCCCAGCTCGAAGGTCCGATCGAGTGCTTGGAGCAGCAGCGCTCCGTTCATTCCTATTCGCCGATGGATCTCGACGACCGGAATCTGGAATCCGGCGTCACGCAAAGTCTTCGTCCACGCGGCGACGTGTTGATATGTGGAATCGACGAGCGTCCCGTCGAGATCGAAAAGGAGTGCCTTCATTTACCGAGTCGTACCCGCTTTGGGCCGGCTGGCTATGGCCGTCGTCGCCTCATCCGGGAAGCCGACCGTACGTTCCGCACGAATTGCATCGAAACCGAAGTTCCTCGCTCGGCCTCAAGGTTGTTGCGCTTTTTGGCATGGTGAGAGCCACATCGCCACAGTTTTCGCAAATCAGGTCGACGTCGGGAATGCCTTTGGAGCCGGTGGCAAACGGACCACCCCCAACGATCACATCGCCGAGCTCCGCCGCCCGCAAAAGGACGCGCTCGCGATTGGCCATCCACTTCACCGGGTCCGACCGCTTGACTTCGACCTCGAGGATCGCGAGATACTTCGGTTCTAAAAGCCACTCGACTAACGCGGATAGGAAACTCGGCCGGCCGTCATCGCGTAGCCGCCGAGCGAGCGATACCAGCCTAGTAAGGGCTGCGTGCGTGATATCGACAGTGACGAGCGACATCTCGTCTTCCATTATCGACGACGCTTACATGAAAGATGGCACCCCAGACCTTTTCTGAGCCGCTTGGCCGCTGCTTTTCGGGGTAGGAGGGTGAAATGTTCGATTCTCTTTTCGGTCGCGAGAAGGGGCGTTCCGGGATGAATGAAATCGGGCGCGTCTGGGACCGTCTTAAGGACCGTGCGGCAGCGTACGCGGAGCACGATCTCGTCGTCGACCCCGTTGACTCGCGCGCGATCGTCGCTCAGATTCTCCGTGAAGAGCGAACGGCAACTCCTCCCGCGGCCGCACTGGACTTTCTAGCTTCCGAGCTTGTCAGGCTGACCGCAGAGGCTCACGATCGACTTCAACATCCGCTACTTCCGCCGTAGCTCGCCACCCCGCTAGTGTCGGTTCGCATATTTCCGAACACCACGCGTCAATTCTCGCTTTGATGTGGTCTCGAATGAGCCGAGTTTTCGATAGCCGCTCCTCCCACGTGCCTGGGAGGTTCGAAGGGTCCGGGAAACTCCAATGCAGCCGGTGCGCATAACCAGGGA
>DASRSI010000012.1:0-1578 GCA_035695445.1 Candidatus Cybelea sp.
TATCCGATCGCGTTCTGCAGCGGTCTGGTATTGCAGTTCAGCTACTACGAGTTCGTTTGGAAGCGCCGTACCCACGCTCGTCTAGTCTAAGCAATTACGGAATGCGCTTCTTGGCGGCCGGAGTGACGCACGTTCCTGAAGCACGACAAACGAGGACCGGTGGATTCAGGACGTCGGCGGCGCTATCGTCGATATCGGGGCGAGCGGCGATAATTTTGCGGGCTTCAAACTCCATCGTGCGCGACGTGCGGCCGACCGAAACGATCCGGCCTTCGGCTTCCACGTAGTCCCCGGCGAACACCGGCGCGAGGAACTCCACCCGATCGTAGGCGACGAACAGGCCTTCATCGCCGTCCATGCGGATTAACAATTCCGTTGCGACGTCGCCGAACAACGACAGCATGCGGGCGCCGTCGACCAAATTCCCACCGTAGTGGGCGTCGTGCGCGCTCATGCGCAAACGGATTATGCTGCTTGCGTCTTGGCTTGCTGCCATAACTCTTCGAGCTCCTCGATCGACATCTCGGCCAGCGGCCGGCCTTTGCGTGCGGCATCCTCTTCCATGAAGCGGAAGCGACGATAGAACTTTTCGTTTGCCTCGCGCATGGCGGCTTCGGCGTCCACGCCGAGCGAGCGCGCGAGATTGACGAGCGTAAACAGCACGTCGCCCAACTCTTCGCGGACGCCGTCGGGGTTCGCCTCTTCGCGAGCGACGGCAAGTTCGCGCCGTTCTTCGTCGAGCTTGTCGAGCACGCCGTCGACGCTTTTCCAATCGAACCCGACGCGCGATGCTTTCTCTTGCATGCGTTGTCCGCGTTGCAGTGCGCCGAGCGCACGCGGAATGCCGTCCAATCGGCTACGGCGCTTTTTCCCGGTAGCCTCGAGCGCTTTTAACTTTTCCCAGTTGACCCACTGTGCGTCGACGTCGCGAATTTCGGCATCGCCGAAAACGTGTGGGTGGCGGCGCACCATTTTGTTGGCCAACGCGTCGATGACGTCGGCAACGGTAAACGTCGCGGTTTCGGCACCGAGCTGCGCGTGGAAAACGATCTGCAGCAGCAAATCGCCCAACTCTTCGCACAGACCCTCGTTGTCTTCGTTCTCGATCGCTTCGACGACTTCGTACGTTTCCTCGATTAAGTACGGCACCAAACTGCGGTGGGTTTGCTCGCGGTCCCAGGGGCATCCGGCTCGCAGACGCGCCATCACTTCGACCAGGTCGTCCCAACTGTAATGCGCGGACGGTGCGGGTAACGGTACGAGCGGTATCGACATCGAGGCGGAGAGCGTCGCGCGCGGCATGCCCGATACGATTGCGACGGAATCTCCACGAGCTTCCAACTCGCGCACGAGTTCCGGCAGCCCCGCAAAATCGGTCAGCGGATGCCCGAGTACGCCTAGCGCAACGCCGTCGAGTCCGGCAAGGCGATCGACGAACTGCGTTACGGCCGTGCTTGCGCCGGACGCCAGCCCGGCTTCATCGAGGATCAAATCACCGTCGAGGTCTACACCGTTGGAGCGAAGATAAGCGCGCAGGTCGGCGGGCGCACCGATTACCGCCGCGCACGCGGCCGCGCG
>DASRSI010000013.1:0-142338 GCA_035695445.1 Candidatus Cybelea sp.
TCATCGCAAGTCGTGGGTCTCGCCCGACGTAAAGAAGGCTCCTCGACTGCTCTTCGTCTCCGACGACGGCACCGACGACGTTTATATCTTCACGATGCCCGCGATGACTCTCAAAGGAACGCTCACGGGCTTCGCCGAGCCGCAGGGGATGTGCACGGACAAAAGCGGGAATGTGTGGATCGTCAATACCGAGACCTCGCAGGTCTTCCAATATTCGCGCGCCGGGACGTTCCTCAGATCGGTTTCGGTTGGTCCGTATCTTCCGGCCGGCTGCGCCGTTAACAAGGCCAACGGCGACCTCGCGGTAACGAATCTCATCGGCACCATCGGTGGATCGGGAAACGTCGAGATTTTCGCCGATGGGTCGAGTTCGGGGACGGAGATTGTGAACCCCAATCAGAGCTACTACTATTTCCCGGCATACGATACCGTCGGAAATCTCTACGTCGACGGGTTCACCTCGGACGAGTCATCCATTCTGTCGAAGTGCGCACCTGGGAGCGGCACGTGCAGCACGCTCAGTGTATCGGGCGGCTCGATTTTCCTTCCCGGCGGCTTGAACTGGGATCAAGTGCATAACCAGCTCGTCGTCGGCGATCAGTCGTGCAACGATGAAGAGGCGTCGTGTCTCTACGCGATGACGATATCGGGGTCGACCGCCACCATCGCGGGCTCGAATCCGCTGAACGACTACGATGGCGGCGGCTGTGACGTCGATCAGGGCACACTCGCTCCGCGCGCCAGTTACTTTGCCGGCCCATGCCTCTCGCGGGGCTCGGGAAGCAATGCCGTCGCGCGCTGGTTGTTGCCCGCCGGAGGCACCCCGACGCACTACTCAGCCACGCATTTCCCGATCGGCTCGGCGATCAGTAATAAATAACTCCTCACCGCCGATAATGTTCCCGACGTGCAGGGCGACGCCGTAGTTTCTGGTAACCCCTGCACATCTTCGTTGCCTCCGAGAGAAGGGACATTCATGAAGCCAATCTTAAAGCTCGCAGCGCCGCTTCTCGTGACACTCGCCTTTGCAGCCTGTAGCGCCGGCGGATCCTCGAGCCTTCCGAATGCGTCTGCGCAGCCCACCGAGGGGAAGCGAATGCTTCCACATTGGCTGCTTACCGGTGCGGCTTCACCGGCATGCCGTGGCAGTCGCGTCGGCCACGCTCAATGCGACGTGCTTCTGGAGACCGGCGGCGCCAGCCCCGCCGTCGCCGGCCTAGGCGCCACCACTCTGGAGACATACTACAACTTGCCCTCGTCGACGAGCGGCTCCGGTCAAATCGTCGCGCTGGTCGACGCCTACGACAACCCCAACGTGTCGTCCGACCTTGCGACATACCGCTCGCAGTTCGGCCTTGGAACGGCGACGTTCCAAAAGTACAACCAAAACGGTCAAGAGAGCAACTATCCGAGCGGAAACACCGGCTGGGGCGTCGAGATCGATCTCGACGTGGAAATGGTCTCTGCGGCATGTCCGCGCTGCACGATCTATCTCGTCGAGGCAAATTCGAGTGCCTGGAGCGACCTGCAGCAGGCCGAGGCCGAAGCGGTCTCGCTCGGTGCGACGATCGTGAGTAACAGTTACGACGGCACGGGCGCTAGTGAATCGTCCTATGACACGCCGGGAATCACGTACGTTGCGAGTTCGGGCGACGACGGCTACGGTTTGTACGATCCGGCAACATTTCAATCGGTCGTCGCCGCCGGCGGCACCACGTTGACTCCGAAGGCCAAAAGTTACATCGAGAAAGTGTGGATCGATAGCGGCGGCGGCTGCTCCAGCACGCACGAGCCGAAACCATCGTGGCAGGCGGATCCGGATTGCGGTTATCGCACCGGAAGTGACGCGTCAGCCGTCGCGGCAGGTGTGGCCGAGTACGACACGTACGGTAACGGCGGATGGTTCACCGTTTCCGGTACGAGCATCTCTTCGCCGCTGCTGGCGGGCGTTTATGGATTGGCCGGAAATGCGACGAGCCAAGACGGCGGCAAAAACCTCTGGATGCTTAGCTCGGGCCAGCTTCAGAACGATCTCCACGCGATTACCAAGGGCGGCCCCGTTGACGGATGTGCAAAGAGCGTAAAACGGACCTATCTCTGCAAGGTCGGCACGGCACAATTCGGGCAGTACTCGGGTCCCGATGGGTGGGGATCGCCCAACGGCGTCGGCGCGTTCTAACCAGCGCCTTTCATGCCCATGGGGGAGGCCATACCGTGCGGCCTCCCCACTAGTGAACCTCCTTAATCGCTAGCTAGACTGCGGCAACTGCTTTGTTTGCGTGCGCTCCGCTCAATGCGGCGAGATCCTGTTTCAACTGTTCGAGATCGAAGCCCGGCGGAGCGACATGTGCGGGCGACAACCACTTGTCGGAGAGGACCGCATACGCTTCGTCCGCGTAGGCGTCATAGAACGACCAGCTCATTGCCTTCAAAGCGCCCCAGGTGATGATATACAGGTTGCGATCGTCGTAGGCAACCGCGGGAATGCAATGACCATTTTGAGGGTTGGGAGCGGCCTTACCGTGGGGACCCGTCGGCGGGACCGTCCAGGGAATCTTTAGCCAGTCGTTCGGGTCGTTCTCCGGAACGACCGAATCGGGCAAAGATACTCCGATGTAAACCGTCCCGAAAAGATCGAGTGAGTCTTTTGCTTGGTTGTGATTCTTGGGCTCGAGCCCGACGAACGCGGCGATCTCGGGGATTTCGCCGACTTTGTTCTTCCGGATATACGTGAGTACATCGAGCAAATTCGCGCCGTTATCGGTTCCCGGCGGACTGAAGTGACGATAGAGCTTGACGACGTCGGCATCAGGAACTTGGAGCAACTTCGTAGCATTCGCCGTCCAGACCTCGACCATATGGCCAATGGCTGCGCAGGTACAGTCACCCAGGGTATCGTTACTGTACATCGGCCACGTGCCCGCCTTGCTTTGCTTCGCTTGTTCCTCGACTTTGGCGCCGTAGTCTTTCGACGCCGGAGGGGCGGGAAGATGCGTCGTGAGATATTTGGTGAGCATCAGAGTCCGCGGGTCGTGCCGTGCCGGCAATTTGCCAAGTTTGTATGCCATAGTTTTTGTCCTCGTTTAATCGACGGAGTGAATTTGGGTCGCTAGAGCGACCACACGAGCGTGCAACAGGTGATTGCGCTGCAAACGGTACTCCATTTGCCGAAGGCCATATAAATATTACCGGCGAGGCTTTGCTGCTGCGCCTCGGTGAGGCCGTCGGATTTGATCTCGGGGTCGGAGACGTTCCTGACGACGATATACGGAGGGGCGCCTGCGCCAATCTCCTTGCAAACCATACCGAGAACGGCATCGCCCATTTCAGAGAGACGCCCTTGCACGGGATCCCTCAACTTAAAGGTGTTGGCAGTGCAATCGAAACCAAAGAAATCGGTGGTAACGATTCCGGTTGGGTACGAGGAGGATTTGAGAACCTTTGGCGGTCGCGAGTTCGTCTTGGGCAGAAAGCCGGCATTCGCTGCAAAGAGCGCCGTGGTTTCGTTGAGTCGTGCCGTGCTTACAGCGCCGGGAGACTTGTATTGCGCGTCGTGGAATGGCGCATTTTTAAAGTCTTGCTGGCAATCGAAGTGCACGTATTCGCTGACCACGACGTCGCCGACCTCGACATCGAGACCGATTCCCCCGCCCGTTCCTGTGGTGATAACGAGCTTAGGGCGCGCTTCGGTGATGATTTGCTTCCAGACGATCGCGTTCGGAACCACGCCGTTTGTTGCCGGTCCATCCTGCGAGAGATGCGAGTCGGATTTGAAGCAGAGAACTTTGCGGCCGGCAATCTGCGTGAGCCAGTATGTGCCGAGACGCTCTTCCTCAAGGGCCGGGGCATCTTTGCGCATTTTCGACGCGATCTGTTCATAGTTGTGCGTGTAGTGCTTCCAGTTGCGGTCGCTGTCGAAACCGGGCGTTAGAACGCGGCTGAGCGTGTGGCCTTCGTCCATCGTCCAGGTGACGATGACGACGTCGGCTTCAGGGAGCGGCTCGGCGGCGCTTCCGGCCATCGCTGGAGCGGGGATCGGCTTCATGCCGGCACTCCACGGGATATCTTTCATATCCGTGATTGGGCTCGAGAGCGGAGCTTGTGCCAAGAAGGCTTTGCCGGAGTCCCCCTCCGAGTCGAAATCAATAATTTTGCGAGCGAAGTCTCGCGAGCTCACCGATGGAGCGTCGGCTGCCGCAGCTGCCAGGATCTTGAATCCGGTGTTTTGAGCGAGCCACTGAGCATCAGCAGAGGCCATGCGCACCCCCTTTGAGGCGGTTGCCGGGAACTCGAAATAGCACGGGGCTTAGCCGAATTCCTCTAGCCCATTCGGCTAGTTTTTCAAAGGGCGCCAGGGACCGGTCGCTGAACTTTCGGGCATGATCAGTGCGCTCCGGCCGCGTCGCGGCGCGGTCGCGTTTTCGACGTGCCTCTCAAAGCCATAGCCGGCTACCGGCTCGTACTCGAGCTGACTCACTCTACGTGGAAGATCGCGAAGCAATCCATGAGCGACATCGCGACGCTCCTGAAAGCCGTACTCGCCTTTCTCTCAAGTGCGGCCACATTGGTAGCCAGCGTCGGCGCAGTTGTAGCGTTCGCCCTGCTCGTAACGATACTCGTCCGCTACCTCGAGCAGTCTGCCGTGGTTATATCCGAGATCGACGTTCCGCCGGATCTCGTTCAGCAAGGCTATTCGCAGACCGTGGCCCAGTCGCGATTTCACGACGCCCTTATCCATTATTACAACGAGGCGCAAAACAAGATACACCTAGCGAGCCTCGAGGTTTCCAGCGAAGAGCCCGACGTAACGATACCCGCGGTGGGGCTGCCATTCAACTTCGTTGCCGATTCGGTTGCACCGATGCTGCATATTTCGCGTCAGCGGGTTGCGGGCGAGCTCACCGAGAGTCATCATAGGCTGTGGCTTCAGCTCAGACTGAACGACAGCACCTTTCTGGTAAAGAATCAAGGCGACATATCGCCGCGTGGCGCCGACGCACTCTTTATCGTTGCGACGCAGGAAGTCTTTGAGAAGACCGAGCCTTTCGTCGCGGCGGCCCATCTCTATATCGTGGGACATGAAGCCGCGGCTCGCGCGATTACGACGAAAATTCTAAAGAGCGGTTTACCCGGGAACGACGCGAACTCGATCTGGGCGCACGTCATCTCGGGAGTTATGTATTTGGGCGATCGCAACTATAAATCGGCTAGTTCGGATTTTAACGCAGCCATCGCAGATGACCCGAAGAACGCCGTTGCACACAACGAGCTCGGTCGGGTCTACTTCTCGGAGGACGATCTTAAGGATGCCGCCGCGGAGTATACTATAGCGATGAAACTTGACGAAAACTGGGCCGCGCCGGTCCAGGGGTTAGGAGATGTTTACTCCGTACAAGGAAAGGTCGCGCTCAGGGATGCGGAATATAAGGCGGCGATCGCGCTCGCGCATGAGTGATCGTAAAATACTACGCTTACGCCCGGGGTTGGACGTGAAAAGCGTTGTGCTGTCGATGGCGTTGGGAGTCGGCGGTTTCGCCGGCGCGGTCGCGGCCTTCGGTCCCGTGGTGGTTCGAGCGCAAACGATCCCCGTCGTTAGCGATTGGCTCTGCACGACCGTCAAGGGAAGTCCGCTTTTAGTGAGCCGCTTGCATCTGATCGTGATCGGCGGGCGTACGCTCAGAGGCAGCGGCGCCGACGCAACCGGCCAACTCGTTACCGTTGGTGGAACGCTTGAGGGAAACAAGGTTTTCGGCACGTTCAAGAATGCGAGCCAGACGGGATGGATCAAGCTAACGTTCACGTCGGATACGGCATTTAACGGCGTTTGGGGCATCGGAGAAGATTACGATCATCCGAGCGGCACGCTCAATGGAAGATATCAGCCCGAGCAGGTTGTGCCGCCTGGTTGAGGCGACCGTGATGCGGCTATTGACGGGCGAATAGAGCGGTCGAGAACCCGGAGGGCCAGGGCAGCAGGAGTTCGGACGCGACCGGCTGACTTATGCCGGACGCGACTGCCGCTTATCTGGCAGCCGTTGCGCATTTGCTTCAAGGAGACCGTTGCTATGTTTGCGTTTCTTCGATATCCCGCGGCGGGCGCCGCATTTTTGATACTGACGAGTTGCATGGGGGCAACGTCGGCACCGGTGCCCGGTCAGGCGGCTCGTCCCGAGGTCCATGGCAGGCAACCGAGCGGCTGTCCGTGTATCTACGTGACGAACGGCGGTGAAGGGAGTCCGTCGGTCGCCGTCTTCCCGGCATCCGCGACCGGCAACGCCGCGCCGACGCAGGTGATCAGCGGCGGAATGACCCAGCTCGTTGCTCCCTACAGCATCGCCGTCGACGCTGGGGCATATATCTACGTCGCCGACTATCTGGGGACGCAAACCGGAACGGGATCGAACTTCGGTGCGGTCGAGGTGTACGGACCTGGAGCGACCGGTAACGTGGCGCCGTACGGATATATTTCGGGGAACGCTACCGGCTTGAGCGGACCCGCGGGCGTCGCCATCAATCCCCTCAACGGAAACATCTACGTTCTGAACGATGGAAACTACAGCATTACGATCTATTCGCCCGGCTCCACGGGGAACGTTGCTCCCATCGGAAAGATCGCGGGCAGTCGCACAGACATTCTCGGCGGAGGCTACGGACTAGCCTTTGACGCGAGTGCGAACCTGTACGTCAGCAACGATGGCAACAACAGCGTCATCGTCTACCCGGCCGGCGCAACCGGAAACGTTCGACCAACCCGCACGATCAGCGGCCCCCGGACGAAACTCTCAAGCCCGGTAAATCTTACGGTCGACTCCGCCGGGGATATTTTTGTTGCGAATCAGTATCCTCATACAGGACACGTTTTCGGCAGCATTACCGCCTACGCCGCGGGAGCGAATAGGAACGCGAAGGCGACTCAATACATCAAGGGCGCAATGACCAAGCTTCAGGGTCCGCACGCGCTTGCTCTCGACGGCAGCGGCAACCTATACGTCACGAGCTTTTATGGCAACTGGCTCACCGCGTACGCGCCCGGTGCAACCGGGAACGTCGCACCGATCAACATAATCAAGGGCGGCCGTACTGGAATCGAGCAACCCGAAGCGGTGACCATTCGATAGTCTGGTGGCCCGAGCGTGAAGTTCGGCATTTCGTCACAGGCTTTTTTCAGGACTGGCACCGGCGCTTAGGCATAAGCTGCATCTAAGGGGTCGAGACGGGCAGTATCCGCCCGATCAGTAACTCGACCCCTACCACTCTGCAAATGGAGCTTGCAAGATGGAAGATGCTAAAACGCCCAAGTGGGTGCTTACTGCCGTCGGTGTCTTAGTGCTGCTCGCCGTGTTCGCGGCGGATTTTCAACTATTCTTCCGTTATCAGTACGTCGAGACCGGCGGCGTCCAGTGGCGCCTTGACAGACTCACGAGTGAGAAATGCCATCTCGTCGATGGAAGCTATGACTGTTCGCCTTTACCGCCCAGCACGAGCACGAGCACGAGCACCAGTACGAGTGCAAACAAGTAAGAGGTTTCGGCGAGAAGTCAGGCGCTCGAGTTCGCATTTGTGTCACCGGCTTCTCTGCTGAGCTGCATATCGGTAAGAGCGTCTTCAAGGCTCATGTAGAGCGACCAGACTGAGTCGAGGCCGAGCATCTTGAACAGGCGACGAATCTGCGGGTTGTGCGCAACGATGCGTGCGGGCTCGAAGTTGGCTGCTGCCCGCTCCTGGCGCAGGTTAATGAGTGCTTGGAGCGCGGTAGAGTCGGCAAACGTCACAAGGCTCATATCCAGGATGACGTTCGGGTGAGTGCGGGCGGGCTCTAAGAGCCTCTTCAGATCGTCGCGGCTACTAAGATCCCATTCGCTCTGTTCAAAAATAATGACGAGCGGCTCTGTATGACTGGCCATAGGGGAGTGCCTTCGGATCAGGACGAGGTAAGCCTACCGAACGCTCCTCGGATCGCGGGGGTTACGGCTCGAGCTTTTCGACGGTATTCGAGTTCGTATCGGTATAGTAGAGCACCGTATTGGAATCGGTCGTCCCGTGAGCCGCAAGCCCAAAAACTCCCGCTTTCGAGCTCTGATCGACAACCTTCGTTGCGAGCACCTTTCCTTGCGGCGTCAGCTCGACGAGCGTATTCGGCGTGCCCTGCGTATTGGCGACGATGAGGTTGCCGTTGGGAAGCAAGGCTGACGCTACCGGCGCGGCGAGCGGCGAGCCACTGTAGACGAGATGTGCGCACGTCGTCTTTGGGCTCTTGCACTTGAACTTCTTTCCGCCGGGCTGGACGACGATTGCGTCGGGCTGCAGCAGTTTGCTGGCGTTGGTAACCGCTACGATCGTATTGCTCGCCCCGTCGACGATATAGAGCGAATCGATTCCCTGATCGTACTGAAATCCGCCCGGGGCCAACTGCCCCTGCGAACCCTTGCTTACCGCGAAGCCTTTGGAGACTTCGGTTGCCTGTCCGTTACCGTAGAAGCCGGTACTGACGCTGATGATGGTGCCGTGGGTCGTACCGACGAAGACGTAGGACGGAGCGAAGTTCGTCTGGGACCGCGTGACGAGATCCCAGAAGGGATCGGCGAACATTTTACCGCCGTAGGTTCTTACGATCTTCCCTCCCTTCGCGAGAATATCGAACTTGCCGCTGGCCAACCCCTCGGCGTAGACGCTTCCATTGCGAGGATGCACGCTCACGCCGGCGCAGCCCTTGAGCGTTTCACTCTGGAAGAAACGCACCGGTGTGGAACCCGGTGTCGCTTTGAGACCCTCGATCGTCGTCCCCGTGCCGGCATCGCCCGCCGAATTTTCGAAGTTGCAGAAGACGAGCTCGCCTTTCTTCAACGCGCCGTGCGTGCTGCCGTTGGCAATCGAGAGCGCGCGCGGCGCTTGGTCGCCATTCTTCGTGTCGATGGTCGAACCGATGGTGACGTCTTTGGTGAGACCGTTCAAAATCGACGTCGTATCGGCCGGCTCGGCGTCACGATGGCTCACAGCCGGGGGCGCCCCCGACGTGGATGCATAGCCGGTCGAAGGAACGGCGCGCGGCGCACATGCCGCCGCGACCGAGAGTACCAGCGCCGGCATCGCCAGCCGAAGAGAGCAACGAGTCATGCCACAACCTCCAACATTGTGCTTGGACCGTCGGTCTTTTAGCGACTGCCGAACCGCTGCCCTTTATCGGTCGCAAGCGAGGGCCGGGCGCGGTAGGGTTCCGGTACGCTTTCGGGAGAATGAACGCCGCAGACCGTTTTAGGACTTCTTGGGGAGACAAACGTGATGCGAAGAGCTGCTGCAGCATTGTGTATCATCATTCTTGCGGGCTGCGCGAATTTGCCCGCTAGTACTTCCTCGCTTCCCAGTAGAGCACAACAAGCGAGCGGCAGCGCAGGCTTCCAGACTCTTCATATCTTCGATAAGCAACGCGACGGCATCATTCCCGTCGGTCGGCTGCTCCACTATAAGGGCACGTTTTACGGCACGACGAACTTCGGCGGCGATCCGAGCAAACGTTGCTATCCGGCGTTGGCATGCGGCACCGTTTACAAGTTCGATCCGCCGAGTGCCGTGACGGTGCTCTATCGCTTTACGGGCAAAACCAATGGTACGCGTCCGTACGCCGGCGTGATCAACGTCAACGGCGTTCTTTACGGAACCACCCAGGACGGCGGCACGCACAACGAAGGGACGGTCTTCGCGATTACGACCGCGGGCGACGAGCGCGTCGCCTACTCGTTCGGCGGCAAAGATGGGAACGACCCGCGTACGAGCTTGACGAGCGTCGACGGGGTGCTCTACGGCACGACCTATTACGGCGGTAAAGCCGAAACCGGGACGGTCTTCAGGGTTACTACATCGGGCACCGAAAAAGTGCTTCACAGTTTTATCGGCGGCGATGACGGCGCGCTGCCGCTCGGTGCCGTCGTCGTATCGAACGGTGTCCTTTACGGTACGACCGCCTCCGGCGGCGCGAACGATAGCGGTACCGTCTTTGCGGTCGCTCCGGATGGCTCGAACTATCGGGTTCTCTACAGCTTCCAAGGGGGAACCGACGGTGCGTTTCCCTTTACGGGACTAACCGAGTTGAACGGGACGCTCTACGGAACCACGGAAAAAGGCGGCGCCGAGAACAAAGGAACGGTCTTTTCGATCACGCCCTCGGGATCGGAAGCGGTAATCCACAACTTCGGCAGCGGTACGGACGGCTTCTACCCCTATTCGGGCCTCACGGTGTTCAACGGAGAACTCTACGGCACCACGGCCTATGGAGGGACGAACGGTAAATCCGGCGTGAACCCGGAGACCAAAAAGCCTGCGAGCCAGGGCACGATCTACACGATAACGCCTTCAGGTTCGGAGACGGTGATTCACAATTTCACCGGCGGCCCGGGCGGCCGCGTTCCCTACGCAGACCTTACCGTCGCCAACGGCACGCTCTACGGCACGACGATCTGGGGAGGCAACAAGGGCCAGAAGGGCGGCACCGGAACGCTATTTGACGTAGCACCTTAAAGGCCCGACCGGCGATCGGCCCAGGTTGAACGGCGCTCTACTCGTCGTCGACCGGTTCGTCGGAAGGGGGCTCGTGCAAGAAGTATTCCGCCGGATACTTGGCTTTGATCACCGTGAAGCGACGCGCGGGATGGGTGAAATCGAAGCTGTCGGAGATGCTATTCGCGCGAGTGTCGGTGTAGCCGTCAGCCGTCGCTCCGAGCGGCGGCAGGTTGAAAACCTCGCGCATGAACTTTATAATGCTGCCGAACTCATACTGCGTGTGTACTACCACGTCGTGCTTCGCGTAGGGCGAAATGATCAAGCACGGCACCCGGAATCCGAGCCCGCGGAAGTCGAGCTGCGGCGGAGTGGCGTCATCGTAAAAGCCGCCCCAATCATCCCAGACGACCACGATGGCGGTGGAGTCCCAGTACGAGCTCTGGCCGATCGCATTCACAATGGACGATACCCACGAGGGACCTTTGTCACTGCCCCCTCCGGGATGGTCGGAATCATTGTGACTGGGCGTCACCCAGCTCACTGAGGCCAGATTGTTGTTTGCGATGTCGCTCAGCACTTGCGTTTGCGGCAGGATGATGTTCCGGTCCCAATCTTGGCCACTGTAGACATATTGGATTGCAGCGAAGGGCGACCAGATGAACGCCTTGTGTTTTTCGCTTACATAGTACTTCCAACTGACGCCGGCCGTGTCGAGCACTTCGGCCATCGTATTAAACTGGTTGAGACAGGGGTATGGCCCCGAGCTGTGCCGCACGACGCGCTTCGAATCGACCGTCGTCGTCTTCGATCCGGGCTGCGACCTGCAATTGCTCTTTCCGGTGGCAAAATCTGCGAGTGCCAGTTTCGGGTTTAAATTGTCGGTTCCGGCAACGAGGGTGAGGTGCGCCGTCCAGCTTGGGCCAAACTCCGTCGGGAACATTCGGTCGGCCAGTACGTATTGCTGCGCCATCGTCCAGTAGGGAGTGACCTGCGAACGCTCGATAAATTCATAGGCGGCAGTGTGGAGATTTGCGCCGCGTCCCCAATGCGAGAAACCATCCATGTGGCCGTTATGCCAGTCGACGATCGCGGCCTCGAATGAGTGTGGGAGATTCGACTCGTGCTGGAAAGTACTTTGACGCAGCGGAACCTGCTTCTGGCCCGGGGGACATCCGAACCCGGTGGTTCCAGTGGGAGCAATCGTGTCGTTGTCGTTCTTTCCCATCGCGCAGCCGAAGGTCGGAGCATCCGCACCGGGATAGCCCGAGAAGAAATTATCGAAGGTACGGTTCTCCTGGATGATGACGACGACGTGTTTGATATAGGCACCCGCGCTTAGGGGCCTGCCGCGAGAAGCGGGCAGGCCTCGCGTAAATTCCGCAGGGCTCGAAAACGTCGAACAACCCGCGCAAGCGGCGAGTGCAAGGACGAGATGGGCGCCACGCAACGGCGACACAGCGCGGGTTTCTTTCGAGTTGCCGTCGCTCAAACCTCGTGTTTTTATCGCGGGGCTCCGCGGGGTGAGCCGGCTTCCCCGACCGACCCAATCACCAGACGTGTTGGTCGGGGAGTAGCGACCGAGCTTCGCACCTTGTAGCCACCTTTCACCCGTGCTAAAATCCCAGGCATGGATTCTGTCCGAGCGACTTCCCATTTCCGATTTGGTGCGATCGTTGCCGCTTTAATTTTAACAGCAGCGGGTTGTAATGCGCGTCCGCAGGCGTTACCGAATATCGCGCTACCGGGCGACGACGAAAGCGCGCTGGGCGCTTCCAGTTCGAACGACGCGTGGACGATGTTTGCCTACGACTATCATCGAACGGGGTACAACCCGAACGTCACCAAGCTTACACGAAAGAACGTTTCAAAGCTCAAGTTGCGCTGGGAGGCAAATATCGGCGACACGGTATTCGCAAGTCCCGTGACCTATGCCGGGAATCTGATCGTCGTGGCGGAAGGCACGCGCAGCGATCAACCCGGCTCGGTCGTCTACGATTTGAGCACGAAGGACGGGCACGTCATTTGGAAATTTGCGTTGGGCCGAAAGGCGAAGATGACGCCGGTGATCGACCCCGTTACGGGCTTGGTCTTCGTCGGCCGCGAGGGCCCCGATTCATATCTCTACGCGCTGCGGCTCCTTGACGGGAGCATCGCGTGGCACCAGCCGGTGCGAGGGTTGCTCATGGCTTCGCCCGTGGTAGCCGGTGGATGGGTATACGCCGGCCGTTCGGGAGGCGACCCGCCTGCTTGTACTCAGGGCGGCGTCACCGCTTTCAACGAATCGACGGGCGCCGTGGGATGGATCTGGAACGTCGATCCCAATCATAAAAAGGGCGGCTCGGTTTGGGGCGCCATTGCCTACAGCGGTTCGCATTTGATCTTCGGAACGGGAAACACGTGCGAGGAGCCGATTACGACGGCGAACGGCGCGGTGTCGCTCGACCTTAGCGGTAAGCCTGCCTGGAGTATGGTTGCGGTGAAAGATTCGCATGCTGATTCCGATAGCGGCGGCGGCGTGATGGTGCTGAACGGGCGCGCGCATTTCATCAATAAGAACGGAGAGTTTTACGCGCTCAGCAACGAGTCGGGCAATATCGAATGGGAGACCGATCTCAATACGGAGGCGGGCAACGGTAACTGGAGCGGCGGTTTTGCGAGCCCGACCACGGACGGGACGACGATCGTGGAAGGCTCAGGCCTCTTCAAGAATACCGGCTCCCACTCCGGCGGCGATGCCGAGTTTTGCTTGATGCCCGGCGTGAAGCCTGACGAATACTTTCAAGGCTATCATTCCAAACTCCAAGGCATGAATACGAGCGGACACGTTCTCTGGTCGGTCTCGATGCCAAATCGCCTCGTTGGATACGTGGCGATCGCGCAAGGCATGGGCTTCGTGGGCCTCAATCAAAAGTTCGTGGCGCTCGATCTCAGCAGCGGAAAGACGCTGTGGAGCTATCCAACCCCCGACTATATCAATGCCTCGATGGTCGTGGTGCCATCGGGGTTATATGGTGCGGATCAGGCGGGCAACGTTTACGCGTTCGGCCTCAAGTAAGGCTTTTATTGACGAATGCCGACGAAGCCGTGAATTAGGCCGTCGGTGCCGGTATACCATCCGCAAATGTCGCCCGAGCCGTCAATCCCGCTGATAACGGTGCTCTCTTGGTCGCCGTCGGGTTCATCGATGGACTGCCAGACCGGCTGCTTTGTCGTTGAGAAGAGATTCGAGACGATGAAACCGTGCCAATCGCCGGTTAAGTCTTTATACGTTCCAACGATTACGCCCGCATCGTTCATTCCGTTCATCAACGTGCTAAGGCGAGACTTGTTATCGTAATTCCAATACTTGTATGAATCGGCTTGCCCCCGCGTCCAGCCTTTGCTCGCTCCGTTTCCGCTGACGTCCGTGCTGCCAACGAGCAAACCGGCCCGGTTGATGCCGGTCGCGCTCGGATAGGCTCCCAGCACGTGAGGGTAGTCGTGGAAGCCTTCACCCGGGACGACTTCGGTGGGGTATTGGGTATACTTACCGCACGTTCCCGACGGCGAGTCATCGTTCCAATAAAAGCCGACGGCATCGTACTTGGCATCGATTCCGAAGAGCTCCATCATGTGGCAGGTGCGCTCGCCCCGATTCCTGCGAACCAGCGACCAAAGCCCTTTGTTGTTGATGACTCCCCAGTTGCCCTGAAGGTCGGCGGGAGTGATGACGTAGCCCGCCTGGATGGCCGTGGTCGAATGCGCGGGGATCGCGATCGAGGTCATATAGGTGCTCTGTGAGTTTGGAAAGTCGTCAACTTGAAACTGCGTGTACGGCTGCGAAGCATTATATAGTGAGGTGTAGCTGTGGTAGGGACCTTGACTGCCGTTGTTACCGTAGACGCCCACGATCTCGCGATTCTTCGCGATGCCGGTGATGCGATTGGGATGCTCGTTCGGATAGTCTACCGTATAGAACGTAAACGCCGCGGCTGCAGATCGGCCCACCGGCGAAGCGTGCGCGGAGAATCCTTGGGGCGTCAGATTGCTCGTTCCGAAGTTCGCACACGCGGCGAGGGTGAACGCCGCGAGTGCAGACTCGACGGTGCGTAGCGCGCGGCGATTGAGGCGCGATGCCATCATAGACGTTGACGCCCCATGCCCTTCGTGGTGCAGCGGGCCCCTTCCGATTCGGGCGCCGTCTGCCCATCGGGCGCCGCCTGCGGGTCGCCGCCCCGGCGCTCATCTTGACCTTTTTCGCAGTTCGTGCAGGTGCCGACAAAGCCGCGCATGCGCCCGTGCAGCGCGCGATACCAGCCGGTAATATAGTGATGCGTATTGATATCGCTGACGACCGTATAATTGTCCGCGGCGGGTGCGTCAACGGTCTCCCAGACGCGTCCTGACGATGCTGGGTTGAGCAAGATAAACCCATGGGTTACTTGACTACGATCGACGTAGTAGCCGACGATCTGATCTTCCCAGTTGATGCCGAGGAAATACGTTGCCGTCGATTTCGGAGCCGCAAGTCGCGTGCAATAGGATGCATCGACGTAGTACCAGCCCTTCGTAACGCCGTCGAAGAGTGCGGTTCCAACGGCGTCACCCTTTTCGTTGAGCGACGTTGCTCGCGTGGTGTACGGATCGGCGCCGGGAACGTTGAAATCTGCAAAGGACTGGCCGCTTGGACTCAGATATGCCTCAAAGGCTTGAGTGCCGCAGTCATGCCCTCCGGTTCTGTAGTAGCCGACGACACTATTTGAATAGGCCATGCCGAGGACCTCGGTTACGGCGCAGCGTCCGGTTCCCTCACTGGGATCTTGGACGAACGTCCACTGACACGGTGTACTACCGCAGTGGTCGCCGTCGCCATAACCTGTGCCACTTCCCTTACCATAATACGTGACGCCGCAGGTGGTGCACTGAAGATGCCTATTCGGCGGCGGTGAGAATACCGTGCCGCCCTGATAGAAAGCGCTACTCATTGCGGACATATAGGTGCCGCCGGCGTGCGGATAGCTGCGGGGGCGAAACTCGCGGTAACCGCCTCCCGATGGAGAGGGTGTGTGTGCGACCAAACTGTTATAGGTGCTCCGCGTGCTCCCGGTGGTGCCTAAGATCATATCGGGGCGTTCGTCAATGCCGGTAACTCGAGTATTACCATCTCCAGGTGGGGCATCGACGGTTTCAAACGCAAAGGTGTACGGCGGATGAGGCGTGTGTCCCTGAACCGCATTTGGTGCTGCTTGAAGTGCCGACGGGATCGTGCCGGTTCCCGAACACGCAGCAACGATCACTGCGATTGCGGCGAAGCCAACAGCGGTTAGAGTTCGGCCCCAGGTAAGGTTTGGATGAGTCACGGGGTGCCCTTTGTTTCTGCGAGAAATTAGCAGCGGCGAACCGGCTACAAAAGCTGTCGCTGTTGCAAAGCAAGCTGTGCGCGAATTCTAACAATTGCTTACTGTAAAAGCAATGCATTATTAGAGGCACGCATATGTTACTTTCCGTTAACGCATTAACGCGTGCGTCGAAAAGCTCAATGTTTACTGGGTGTTAACGCGTTAACGCGGCCTGAGGCGGCGTTTAGATGTAGCGCAGTCGGCTATTAGCGCCCGCTTATCCAGGGCGCAGGAAGCATGCGCAAGCGAAACGGTCGTCACGTCGAGCCTACGGCGCGACGCTAACCGTCCAGCTCCAAAAATGAGGAAGCGCGATCGACCCGACCTTCTTGCCGCCTTGCGGATAGTTCCAGATACCGAGCTCGGTGAAATTGATGGGCGCAACAATGTAGCCGCCTGATATCCAGAAGTATCCCGTCTGGTTTGTCCAGCCTTTGAACCGGATCGTCTTAACGATCGTCCCTTTCGTTCCGGATACCTGAATTCGTTCGATCACGACCGGCTGATCTTCGGTGCCGGGCAGCTTTGTTTGAATGGCAACGTCCTGCCCATCCCACTGAAGATCGTAGAAAGTGGAAATGCTCTCGTTCAGCGCAATCTCGAGCACTTTCGTGGTTCCCGCGGGAATCTCGGCCAAGAACGATGAGTTCTCTTTGGTGCCTCCATTAAAGAACAGGTCGCTGCGATCGTCGTAGCTCGGGTATTGAGCGGTGATGCCTGGCTCATTCAGGCACATCGGATTGCCTTTCGCGCTCTTATAAATCGCAAACGTGCAGCCGCGACCCTCGTTGATAACGGCAAGATTGCCGGTTTTTGGATCGCCGGCGCACTCTTGACCGAGTGCTCCCTTATCCTGAAGATAGCCGATCGGCTTTTCGCCGCCGTGAGCGTATTTGAAGACGACGCCGTACGTCGGGGCAAAAACGTGGCCGCTGCTGTCGCTACAAATATACGCCCATCCGTCCGTCGGCAGCAGTACACTCTTTTGGGGCGCTCCGCCGGGGAACGTGAAAACGGACAGCTTACGGCCCTGCAGCTTGTCGAGAACGTAGAGCAGGCTCCTCGAGAGGGTCGTGCGACCAGTCGGCGCAGCCGGCAGCACCGCGATCGGGCTAGAAGCTTCTCGGGCTGCTCCGCAACTGCTGAGGATCGCCAATGTAAGCGGCACGACGATCCATTGGTTCGTGGATAGGCGTGTCACGGTGCCAAGCTCACTGTTAAGGCGTAAGGGCTGGCGAGGTTGCCGATGGTCTTCGTCGGCTCGCCTCCGGCCGGGTACGCGAAGAAGTAGACTCGGTAGCCATCTGCAACGACGACGGTCGAGCCTTCAATGAAGAAGGAGTACGCGAAGGTGCCCAACTTCGTACCACTCTGCCAAATAGCTTTGTGCTTGACGATAGTATACTGCCGGATGAGGCCATCGCTGTACGTTCCGGATGCCTCCCCGAGCGCCATGTACGTGCCGTCCCATTGGACGCCCATGGTGAACTCGATGCGCTTTGTCATGCTCACGCGGCGAAACTGGCCGCTGAGGAGCTCGGCGAAGCCCGCGGGGCTGCCACCGCCGGTAACGAAGAGCTCGCCCTTGGGATTATAAGCAACGAAGTCGGGGGCAAACCAGATGTAATAGCGCTTCGGCTTGCCGCGCGCGTGCGCATACACGACGACTGTGTTGCCTTCCTGGTTGGCGACCGCGAGGTTTCCGGTGGTTCGATCGACGGCGCAACCGGAGGCGCCATTATACGGATCGACAAGCGTCGCCTTCGGCTTCTTTGCGCCGTGCGCGTATTCGAAGATCGTCGAGGTCGAGTGATAGGACTGCGTCATGTAGACGTTGCCTTGTGCGTCGGAGCAGAGGCCCGCGATCTGCTTGTCAATCTTGCCGACGACTTTTCCAGCGGGATATGAAAGCATGTAGACGTAGGCGAAAGTCCCGGTATTGCCGGTCACGTAGAGTAAGTCACCGGCTGTAGCCGCCTGCACCGCCGACGAACCTATCGCCCCCGGCGCTCCGATCGGGGGCATGTCACCCTGAGCTTGTCGAAGCGCGCCGCATCCCGTAAGCAGTGCGCCAGCCGCGCCTGTACTTAACAGCCAGTGCCGAAAACCAAGACTGCTCATAGAGGTACTCCTCGCACCGTGAACGGGTGGTGGGCTAGCGACGTTCGGCGCCGAGCGTCAATTCCATCGCAGCAGCCGGGCTGCCGGAGAAGGGCAACCACTGCTTTAATTCGCCTCGGTGCATTGGCCGGATAACCGAGAGGGCGTCTCAAGCGCATACCGCATTCCCCAATCGCAGAGAGCCGCTACCACCGGCTTCAACGTTCGTCCAAACTCGGTGATTCGATATTCGACCCTCGGCGATGAATCATGATGGACCTTGCGCTCCAAGCACCGATCGCGTTCGAGCTCGCGAAGCTGCAGCGTCAGCATGCGTTGGGTGGCGCCCGGCACTCGCCGGCGTAACTCGCCGAATCGTAGAACGGGATTGGTGAGAAGGTGGAACAGAATAATGCATTTCCAACGACCACCGACGATGTCGAGCGCCTGCTCTACCGGACACTTTTCATACACGTCGGCTCGCGGACTGGTTCGGCGCACTTCTGCCTCCCTTTGCCGACTAGGCACACTATTGTGCCCGCTTGCGCGTCGAGCACTTGCATGCGACGATATACGCAGGACTACCTGAAAGGCCTTTTACGAATGACGATCGCTCAAATCACCGCAATGGCGTTTATCGGCGCTTCTTTGCAGGCAGTCGCCTTGGCAGAGACCGTTCGCGTCGTTCATCCTATCGCGATGCCGCCACTGATCTACGTAAAAGATGGGAAGACCGTCGGGCGAGTAGCGGACGTCCTGCGGGTTGCAGCGTCGCGTGAAGGCATTACGATCGCTTTCGTGCCGATGTCGTCGGGATTCGCGGCCGCGTTAAAGAACGGAACGGCCGACGCGGTTGCGCCGATGCTTATTTCGTCGAAGAACGAGTTGTTATACGATTTCACCGACGCGATCGTGACGACTGGAGGAGGTCTCTTCGTGCGCGCTCCAAACGGAGCGCCGTCCGACCTTACCGAGCTTGCCGGCAAGACCGTCGCGACTCCGAGTTTTGGCCCGTTTGTGACTTTGATTCGAGAGCACTATCCGTCCATGACCCTCGATGTGACGAGCAGTTACGCGGAGAGCATTACCGACGTACTGAGCAAAAAGGCCGATGCGGCGGCGCTCAACATCGATGATGGTGCGGCGTTCGTGGCAGCCGCTTATGCGGGGCAAATCACGGTTCCAACGGTGATGTTCGTAAAGGAGTCGCTCGGCCTCGCCGTTGCAAAAGGGAGCCACGGCGATCTCGTGCGGCGTATCAACGCCGGGTTGGCCGCGATTCGGGCCGACGGGACGCTTCAACGGATCGAGCAAGCTTGGTGAGCGGCGGCAATTTCCACGTCCCATCGAGCACGGATGCTTTCGGGTAGTAGCAACGTAGAACCATAAAGTATGGTCCTTGCGGGCTCGGAAGCCAGTTCGACTCTTGTTCCTTCCGGGGAGAGGTCGCCTGAATATAGAGCGTGTATCCGCCCTCTGCATCCTTCGCGAGTTCCGGAATCATCGGCGAATTAATAAGGTAACGATCGATCGGGTTCGCTACGAGCAGTTGCTGGGGCAGGTCGTACATCGTCAGCGACCAGAACGCATTCACCGGGGGCAACTGGCCTGGCGCAAAGCGCAGCGCATATGCCTGCTCACCGGTGAGCGGTTGACCGGTGGGATCCGTTGAGTAGCCAAGGTAAACCGCCTCGGCCGCGGTGTTTCCGAGAATTCCGTATTGCGCGGCAACTGCGCGCTTAAGATAGGCATCGCCGAGTTCCGAACGCGAGCCGAACAGGTCGCTCGAAGTTGTGACTTTCGCTCGCGTCGCGTCGATTTGCTCTTGCCCTGCTGCCATTCCAGCACGAAGCGCGCGTTGCGTTGGTTCGGGAAGGCCGGAGATTTCGAACGTGCTGCCAGGCTGGATGCCAAGGGAGGCTAGGCGATCGCGCAGCGCGACCTCATCGGGGAAAGGCGGAGAGTACTGCAAGACCCAGGCAAGGATATTGAAAAACTCGAGGGAGCTTCGCTCCTGCTCCGCAGTCACCGGTGGTATCCAGTTGAGCGGCGGCGCAGCGGGCGGTGCAGGCGTCCCGGCGTAAGCTGAGAGTGGGGCAATCTTGTATTGCGCCTGAATCGCCCTGACCGCATCGAGATCCGAGGGACCGAAGAGCTGCGTACGATAGATGAGAAGCATCATATCGGTGTCGGCTTTGACGACGTTTCTCACGCTCGCCGGCGGTGTGCCGTTCCAGCCCGAACCGGCAATCAGGAAGTCACCTCCGACGTTGCCAGTTGCCCTCGTTCCGAGATAATCGGTGTTATACGTGTACAGGTCGACGCATTGGACCGAGTAGTAGCGCCGGTCTTCAATCTTGGGAAGCGTGACCACCCAGGGTTCGGCACGAAGGTCGAGGAGCGTAAACGAATAGGGCGTGTCCGAGTTGGGCGTCTGAACCGTCGTGTTGGCCGGCGTGTACACGTCAGCCGTGTTGAAGAGCGTGTTGACCGGACATTTGTACGCCGGTCCGCCTTTGTTCGCGAAGTAGCCCCATAAAATCCGGTACAGATCTACAAGTGGGAACCCGTAAATATATCCTTCGCGGGCGATCGACCCTATATCGCTGGCCATTTTAGTGACAGTCCTTTCATCACGGCAGAGCGCGTGCGAGCCGGGTTTGGCTAGATTTCTCGTCTTTCCCACGGATTTCGGGAGCGCCCTACGCCGAACCGGCTCAGACTTTTTTCATTAGGGTAGTCTATGCTCTTGCGCAACACGTCTCGGATTCACCAAAGGAGAACCGCCCATGCGCTTTCTGCAACCGATTTTAATCGCCGCCGCTATCGCCGTTGTTTCGGCCGGCGCGGCCGTAGGGCACAGCTATAACGGCGCTGACATGAGAACGATCGCCCCGGATTCGCACAGTTACAGCGGCAGCTGGCCGGTCACCATAAGCCGCGCGAAGGCCGGCAACGGCACATTCTGCCTCACCTTAACGCAAAACGGCAGAAACGGCGGCTCGGCGTCGTTCGTCGAGGGCAGCGAGAAGTTCGCTTACGGCACGTTCCAAATCTTTAACCACACCTTGGTAGCAACGATCGAAGCCCAGGGATACGGTCAAAATGCCGGCCTGGTATTCATCGGATCCGCAAACCACGGTACGATCGGCCCGGGTGTATTCGACGAGGTCTACGGGGGTGAGGCGTTCGATGAGGGGGCATTGGCGTTCGGAATGAAGGGCGGCTGCTGAACTCGTTCATGTGTAGGTTCTCGATGCAAAAATTGCATTCGTGAATTCCGGAAAGCCTGGGCCCATTACGCGTCGAACCCTCGTTTAATGAGTACCGAACCGAAATACGCCGAGTACCGTTGCGAAGATGGCCATGAATTCCGTAGCTCCGGGTGGGAAATTGATGCGCCGGAACGGTTACCCTGCACCCACGTTGTCGAAGGCAGTCAAGATCGCTGTAGAAAATTAGGGAAGCGCTTTTACGGCCGCAGCGAGTAACGCGTTCGGGGCGGAAACTAGTGGCGCATTGCTTTATTGAACGGCGAGGGCGAACTGCTGCATCGAGTTGAGCTTCGTCAGTGAGCCTTTGATGATTCGCGTGGGTCGCACATTGCCGTTAGCGCCGGCCGCAAAGACCAGAATACTACCGGTGCTCGTTACGTAGATATTGCCGCCGCTGTCGAGAGCAACGCCCCAGGGATTGTTGATCTTGGTCTTCGAACCAGAGATCGTCCGAATCGGTGGCACGTTGCCGTTGGCATTTGGAGCGAAGACGGTGATGCTGCCTGCCCCATTATCGCAGACGTAAATATTCTTCGAAGCGTCGAGCGCGATACCGAGTGGACTGCTTATGGTCGTAGATGAGCCAGAGATGGTCTGGACGGGCGCCACATTACCGTTCGCACCGGCCGCGAATACGGTGACGCTCGGCGAGGATCCAAGGTTCGTTGCATAAATGTCGTGTGACGAGTCTACGGCTACGGAATAGGTACTATCTAGGTTTGTGAGTGAGCCGGTGATCGTCTGAACGGGCGTCGCATTACCGGTTGCGCCGGCGGAGTAAACCGTAATACTGGCTGGACCGGAGCCATTGGCCGAGTTGGCAACGTAGATATCGTCCTGAGCATCGACCGTTAGTTTCCGCGACTCGTTTAAGCCGGTGTTCGAACCGGAGATCGTTTGGATAGGCTTGGCGTTGCCGTACGCACCGGCGGCGTAGACGGTTACGGTACCGTCGTCGCTCGCAAAGACTTTGTGATCGACGCCAACCGCGACGCCGCCGCGCACGAGATAGAGCTGCGTCCGTTTTCCGGTGATCGGTTCTACTGGTGCGACGTTGCCGGTTGCATCGCCGGTAAAGACGCCGATCTTTGACTTTGAGTAGGTGGCTTGTGCGGTGTAAATGCAAGGAGCGGTTAGGCACGATGACGTGGTTGAGGTCTGTCGGGAAATCGGCGGCCCAGACGCGGCCAAATTGCCGCTGCCGCAGGCTGTCAAGAGCGCCGCGCTGACGCACGCTCCAATGAGGCTGCACAGTTGTTTCACGAGACGTCCTTCCTCGAACAAAAGACGATCAGTACCGATCGGAGTCGCTGCGCGAAGCCCGATGGCCCGGGCTGGTAGCCTGGGGTAGCAGGCATGCGACCAATATCTCGCTGGTCCTCTAGGCAGTCCGGCGGCCACAAGCTAGCCCATCGGAGCAGGTCCGCAGCAGCGTCCCCAAACTGTCCGGTTTCGGCACCGTCGACGGAATGCGATATTCGGTCGAGTCGTGCGCTCGCGGCGAAGTGCCGCGGTTTTCTCGAGCAGCCCAATCCTCACCATACGATCGATGACTGGGTGCTGCGGAACGAGCTGTCTGGACGCCCGCCGGGGATGCCGCACGCGGTGCGGATGGTCGCTACAGTCGCCGGGCGACCGCGGCCAGGTTATTGAGGTCTCGCCGCTCCTTCGTACGCTGCTGGACGCGGCAACGGAAGTTCCGCCTGCCTACGACCCTCAAGGGCGCGCTGGGCGTCGGCCGGAAGGCATTTACGCGCATGTTCCGTCGTGAGACGGGCAGGAGTTTCGCGCAATGGCGCCGTCAGGCATGGCTGCTCACTGCGCTACCTCGTCTGAGCTCGGGCGAGTCAGTCACCAGCGTCGCGGTCGATTTAGGATACGACAGTCCCGCGGCATTCGCGACGATGTTCAAACGTCTCGTCGGGGTCGCGCCGAGCCACTACGCTCGCTCTAAGAATGGCGCCTGACACGGCTCGAAGAACGTTTCGCCTCGATGGCATGGGAGGCGATTACGGCGCTGGCGACGCTCGGAACGGGGCTAGCTATCGTTGCGACCGTGCTGCTGGGGATTCGTCAGTTGCGACTAACTCGCTCGCAACTCGAACACTTGCGTCGAGCGACGCAACTTCAAGGCGCGATGAAGATTTTCGACGATCTCAACACCGCGGAGTTTTGGGATTCATTACACTTCATCGCAACCGACCTTCCCAAGCGGATGACCGAGCAACAGTTTCGCGACGAAGTGCTCTTGATCGGCATGGCGGATACCAACGTCCATCGAGAGTTGCCGCTGATGCGCACTTTCGAGCGAATCGGTACCTACGTGAAGCATGGTCTGATCGATGGTCCGATTATTTACGACTTTGCGATGCCACCCATCGAAAGAGCCTGGGAGTTGTTGAGTGAGATCGTGCGTATGCATCGTGCTGCACACGGAGAGGCCTTTTGGGAGAACTTCGAGATGCTCTATCGCGAGGGTAAACGCTGGCAGGAGCGTGGACGTAAGATAGGGCTCGAGAGACGAGAAGGATGAAGAGCGCTTAACGTATCGCGGCTCGACTTGGATGTAGGCTCCGAGCCGGCACGGGAGCGTCATTTCGAGGCTTTAGCGACGCCCGCTGCCTGAAGTTGCTGCCGGAGCCCTTTGACGGCACGGCTTGCCGCGTTCCATACGTCGGCGTCGGGGACGACACCGAGCTCGGCGCTGAATGTATTGGCGCCAGTCCACTGGTCGCGAAGAAAAGCCGACGTTGCGCCTAAAGTCGTTTCGATCACGAGCGCGTAGGGTTCGGGAATGTCAAGCTCGTCATCGATCGCGTCGTAAAGCCATAGATGCTTAGCCTGCGCTTAATCTATCCTCAAACCGAACTACTACTCTGAATATGGCTAAATGGATTATCTTCTGGTATCAATTACCGTGTCGTGAGCATTTACGGGAAATGCTATGCGGCATCACCCAGGTTCGACGTAGTGACTCAACCAGACGGAAACGCTCTGGAAACTTCGTTTGTCCATGGGTAAGGCAGGAAGCGCTCACGCAGGGGCGCTTCTTGTGCTCGCGAGCGTGCCGTTGACTTCCCGCGGAAGAGGAGCCGCTGACGCCGTACGAGCAAAGAGCGCTCACTCGGACTTGAAGCCCGCAATGCTACGCTCTTCGGAGGAGAGGAATCTTGGCTCAGCGATTTCGTCGGCTCGCACGCGAGTGCGGCCGGATTGCTTTTCTCGCGGGTATACTGGCCGGCTGCACCGCGAACTCTTCAGTCGCTCCCGCGGAGAACGCGCGGTCCGGCGCTGCGCCGGCGGCCAGCATTCGTAGCAGCCAGCTGCTTTCGGAGGGTTTCGGTAAGGCATCGAGCCGCCATGGCCGATCGTCAGGCTGGATCGCGCCGGATGTAAAAGGGCTCAGATCGCTCATCTATTGGGGCGACTATAATACCAGCACCATTACGATCTATCTGGCGAGGAAAAGCAATCCGGCGGAACGGGGTGAGATTACCAGTGGGCTTTCGAGTCCGGAGCGCCTTTTCGTCGACAAGGCGCTCAACGTCTACGCTTCCAACCTCGGCAACAACACCATTACCGCGTATAAGCGACGGACAACCACGCCGAGTCTCACGATCAGTGACGGCGTAAATACGCCGGCCGGTCTCACCGTGGACGCCGCGGGCACCGTCTACAGCGGGAACCTCGGAAACGACACGGTTACCGTTTACCCGAAAGGAAAGACGTCGCCCTCGCTGACCATTCCGGTCCCGGGGCCGCCGGAGTATCTCGCCGTCGATCGGGCGGATAATCTCTACGTCTCGTATCTCGGAGGATCGAGGGGAACCGGCGTCATGGAGTTTCCGCCCGGTTCTACCACCGGCACCGATCTGGGACTCGATATGGACGGGGGAGGAGCCTTAGCCGTCGACCGGAGCGGCAACGTTATCATCCTCGCGGGTTACGGTTCGATCATCGAGATTTTTCCCGCAGGCCAAACCGAACCGTCAAAATTGATCTCGTTAAGCGGTAACACCGCATTCGGGCTTTCGCTGAACAAGAAGGAGACCAAACTCTACGCAACCGTGGACGTATACGGTGCATTCGTAGTGAAGGAAGTCGCCTATCCGAAGGGCACCGTATCGACGAGCCAGCTCCCGATCAATGCCGGTAACTGGCCGATCGCGGTGAGTGCCGACGCAGTCTTGTAGCGTCGCCGCCGAGCAAAACATTTCGAAGCGCCCCTTGAGTGTCGTTCCATAGTCGTGCGGGGCCGCCGCCGGCAAAACAGGGGTAATTGATGACATGGGTGGTCGGTAGCCTCAATCGGGCCGCCGATAGAGCCATCTTCTTGTGCTGCCAGGAGGCTGCGACAAGATGTTATCTTTTCTTAGGTCGAAGACTTCGGTAACGTAGCTCGGCGTTTGGAGGTGCCATGAAACGGTTTGAGGCTCTAGGTCTTTTCGTTGCGATTGCCGCGCTTGCGGGCTGTGGTTCCGGAACGACGCCGGCGACCGGGTCAGCCCCAGCGGCGAGGCCGATTCAGCACATCGTCATCATGATGCAGGAGAATCGCAGCTTCGATAATGTCTTCGCGGGCTTTCCGGGCGCCGACACGACGCTGGAGGGTGCGTGCCTGCCGGCTCCGTGGTGCAAAGGCTCGCACATGATCAAGCTCCATTCCGTTTTGCTCGAAAGCTACAAAGGCGGCGCAAAGATCGGTAAGGATCTCGACCACAGCCACCGCGGCTTCGGAATCGAATGCAACGCCAATAAGGCCAACGTCTGCCAGAACGACGGATTCGACCTCATTAACTTCGGCGAGTCCGGGCAGAGCGCGCCGGCGAGGACCTATCCTTACGCGTATATCGATCGGAAAGAGAGTGCACCGTATTGGACGCTCGCGAAGCAATATACGCTCGCCGACAAAATGTTTTTCACCGAAACGGCTTCGAGCTTCATCGCGCACCAGTCGATCCTCGCCGGCACCGTCGAAATCAGCAGCGACTCGTCGCTTACCGATCAGCCGAACAACACGCCGTGGGGATGTGACGGCCCTGGGCCCCACAACAACAACCAGCACGATCAGTACACTTGGACGCCGCTACTCTTTAAGGATGGAAGGTATAAGGTCGACGGCATGTTCCCGTGTTTTTCGCAGTACGCGACCATGGCGGATCTGCTCGACGCCAAGAACTTTTCGTGGAAATTCTACGTCGATTCGTTCAAGGCAGGTCCGGACTTCGATTTCTCCGGCGCGGTGTGGGACGGATTCGATGCGATCAAAAAGGTCGCTTGCCCGACCGGCCATCTGAGCCCGAGTGGCGGAAAATATTTCTGTAACAGAGGTCGGGACTGGAAGAACGTCAGCATCCCGAACACGTCATTCTTTAGCGCCATCAGCTCGGGAACGCTGCCATCCGTTTCGTGGGTTATTCCGTCGCTTCACGATTCCGACCATCCTGCAAGCGGCTGCAACGGCGGTCCCTGGTGGGTGACGAAGGTCGTCAACGCGGTCGGCACGAGCAAGTACTGGAAGAATACCGCAATCATCCTGATCTGGGACGATTGGGGCGGGTGGTACGACAACGTGCCGCCCGATCAGATTACCTACACGCGGCTTGGATTCCGCGTGCCGATGGTCGTGATCTCTCCATTTGCGAAGCCGGGCGCCATCTCGCACACCCAGTACGACACCGGCAGCATCTTGCGGTTCGTCGAGGAGAACTTCGGCTTGGGATCGCTCGGGACGACCGACGCGAGCTCGACTTCGATCGGCGACATCTTCAATTATAGACAGAAACCGAACAAGTTCGTGCCGGCACGGGAGCCGCCCGTGCTCAACTGCGGCAAGATCCATACCGGTCCGGCTTCGATGCAAGAGATCATCCGCGAAGACGGGGGCATCCCCGAGTAGGTATGCCATAATTGGCAGAGCCGGCGCGACGCACAGACGCAGGAAAAACGCTCGACGCGCGTGGCTCCAGAAATAGGCACGCGCTCAAAGGAGGCATTAGCTGGGCTAAGAAGCTTCGTAACCGATGTGGCGCTTTCGAATAGCGATCTTTATATTCGCCCTCGGTTCGTCGGTGGCGAACGCTTTTGCTTACGCACGTTCGATTGCGTCCATTTCGCCCTACGGCCCGGAGCTGCTGCAATCTCACCTCGTCGCTGCGGCTAAGGATATGGCCTGTTTGCGCGAGGCCGTTATTCTTACGATCGCGGGTCTGGCTTGGTTCTTAATTCCAAACAAGGCGCCATTGGATTGAACGAACGGCGGCTGCGGAGTTCGAGCTAGGGAGTTATTTCGAAAGCTATTCCGTGGTGCCGGGCGCCGCCATTATCTGTCGTGCCGTAGAGCGCGCCGTTTAGAAGCGTTAAGTCAGACTCCGGAAACTTGCCATCCGGAGGATTCCCACTAAAACGATAGAGTATCTGCTCTTTTCCAGTCGTCGTAACGCTAAAAATGGTTCCGCAGCCTTGTCCCTGGCAACCAGCCCCACCACCGTCTTCGGTCGTGCCGTAGAGCGTACCGTTCATGAGCGTTAGTCCTGAGAAAGGATATTTGCCGTCGCTTCCCCCCTTGAACGTGTAAATTACCGTTTCTTTGCCGCGTGGGGTTATACTAAAGACCGTCCCGCACCCTGCTCCATAGCAATTCGTGCCGCCCTGTTCGGTGGTGCCGTACAGCGTACCGCTCACATTGACTAAGCGTGCTAACGGATAAGCGCCGTCGGTTCCGCCCGTGAAGCTGTGAAGCACGTGCTCTTGTCCGCTCGGCGTTATGCTAAACACGGTTCCGCAGCCCAACTTATCGGAATTATAGCAACCGCCGCTCCCGCCGAACGTGGTGGTACTGTAAAACCTTTCGTTGTGGTAGAGCAGCGACGACTCAGGGATCGCGCCATCGTAGGGAGCGCCCTTGAAACTGTACAACACACGCTCCTGCCCCGTGATGGTAGTGGCGAAGACGATCCCACAGCCGTCGTTGCCGAGACCGGGGCATGGCGACGTGCCACCATCTTGCGTCGTGCCATAGAGTATTCCGTTCAGGGCAGTCAGCTTCGCTACGGGTAGCGAGCCGTCGGGGCTGTCCTGGAAAACGTAGAGCGTGCGCTCCTTGCCGGATTTGTTTACCGCGAAGACGGTGCCACCCTTAAGTTGACCGCCGACCAATTCAGTGTAGGCCGTGACGCCATAGAAGGTACCGTTGAGACGCGTCAGCGGAGACGGACCAGTACCCTTCTGGCCGCCGCTGAAGTCGTAAAGAACGCGCTCTTTTCCATCAGTCTGTAGATTGAAAACCGTGCCGGAGTTGTAAGTTCCACCCGCAAAGGTCGTACCGTAGAGAGAGAACCCGCTTTGCGCATTTACAGCGGTTAAATCGCCAGGGTACTCGCCTCTGTTGCCCCCAAACCCGAACAGCACCTGAAACCCTGAAGCAGAACCGGGCGACGCCGATGAGTAAGGCACTTGACGTGTCAGCGATCGTGGAATCGCGCTTGGCGTCCCAGGTCGTCCCTCTGGCCCGCCGCATCCATACAATACCGTAGCACTAAAAGCCAAAACGACCAGGGACCCCGACGGTCTGAGCATCTCTTTGCTCTCCTTCGAAAGACTTCAACAGGTAGAGGGCGCCTTCGCCGGAGGCGTTGCGCCCCCTCGACTATGGCGGAGCGACGGGCGCGCTTTAGAGTCGCCTCTGATTCGCCGTCTACAGAACGGGCGACGCGCTTTGGGAGCACTTCGAATACCTGGCGGTATTGGCGGAGGTTTTTGCGTTATTTTCGTTCCTTATCGTTTTGAAGGCGCCTAGGTTTTGGCGCAGGAACTGGAAGGTAAAGGTCAGGTACTCGCTAACGAGCTACGCATCACGTCCTCTGCTAGCATGGAGGTGTCCAAACGTGTCTATTCGACTTGCGTCGCTCTCAATTGTTGGCGCTCTCGCAATCTTAGCAGGCTGCTCATCGGATCAACAACGGTTTTCGCCTTCGGCGAGCTCGGGCACAGCCTTGAGCACGCAGCGGGATCATTTCGCGCACAGGGCGACAACTGCATGTCCGTGCCTCTATGTTACTAACTGGCAGGGAGAATCAATTACGGTGTATCCGACGGGAGCAACCGGCAATGTTGCGCCGATTCAGACCATTGCGGGTGGCTCGACCGGGATCGACCTTCCTTACGACGTTGCGCTAGACGCAAGCGGTAACATTTACGTGTCGAACTATGACAATAACTCCATCACGATCTATGCCCCCGGTGCGACGGGCAATGTAGCGCCGATCGGGAGGATCAGCGGCTCGAGTACCGATCTGCTGGATCCCGAAGGCATCGGTATCGATCCGATCAACGGCGACATTGACGTGCTGAGCCTCAACGGTCCCAGCGGCAACCCCAGTATCCTCGTCTTTCCGCCGGGTTCAAATGGAAACGTCGCCCCGAGTGAAGTCATCGAGGGTTCAAAAACCGGGTTGGCAGGCCCCGTCTTCCTGGCATTGGACGCGAGCGGAAACATCTACGACTCAGACGTCAGTAGCTACGTGAACGTCTTCGCCGCCGGCTCCACGGGCAACGTTAGACCGACGCGCAAGATCAAGGGTGGATTGACGAAATTGGCGATACCGTTAGGACTGACGTTGGACTCCAGTTCCAATCTTTACGTTGCCAATAACGAGAAAAGCAGCGTTACCGTTTATGCCTCAGGAGCAAATGGAAATGTCAGCCCCATCCAATTGATTAAGGGCGGCATGACGAAGTTGAGCGACGTCCACGGCGTGGCCGTCGACAGTTCCCACACGATCTACGCTTCGAACGGAGCCGGCGAACCACGCTGCACCACGTGCAGCTTCGTGGCAGTGTATGCTTCTGGCGCAACCGGCAACGTATCTCCCATCAGCGTTATCAAGGGGCGGAGGACAGGCCTGGACGGTCCCGCCGGAATGACGATTCATTAGGTGATTTTAGTAGGGTTATCGTGCTCATATCGGGATACGGGATACATGGCGGCATGCACCCGAACGCCAACCCTTCTGGTTATCTGTTCGTTTTTGTCGGAGGAGTGTTAGTTCTGATCGTTCTCCGACTACAGTATTGGTGGCAAGGACGGAAGATTAAGATCGATCCGTTGGAGCTAGAGTAGGCGGGTATTATGTCGGCGCAAGTCAAACGCGGGCTCGCCGCCCTTGCGATCGCGATCCTGATGCTCTGGGCCTTTTGGTATGCTTTCGGTTGGCGAGAATGCTCGAAGGCTAGCGTACCCCCGGGGTTTGATGGCGCTATCTATACCTCCGTCTTCGGCCCCGAAGTCACGTTCTTTATAACGGTGCCGCTTCTAGCGCTGGCGTTCGCGCTGGGCTACCGCCTTCGGTGGGAATTACGTGCGCCACCGGTCGCGATCGCCGGGCTCGTCCTAATCGCGCTCGCCGCTGGTCTTGGTTTCGCCGTTGGAAAGCCTGTCGCTGTATGCGGACCTATTTAACCACTACACTCAACTCAGAGCTCGACCGATCGCAGTTCCGACTGCAACGCCCAAGACCGCTCCGATTCGACCGATCCCTATCGCGGCGGGAGTCCCGAGCCTCCGTCGAACGTTGCCTTCTAGGAGCCGTCGACGGCTCAAAGGAGCTGAGTCATCATGACACGATCAGCGTCGATCCGATGGAGCGCACTAGGCGCCCTTGCGGTTTTTCTGTCGGGATGTGGTACGGCGCAAACAAGCGCGGTGCCGCAGGGTGCGCAGAGCGCGGCGCATAGGCAACTCGCGCCGGAGGGCAAGGGATGTGGCGGAACAAATGGCGTGAGCGTCAGTTCGTGCCCGATTGTTCTCACGAAAAAGACCCGGGGATACTATGTGTTTTACGTTAGCGGCCCCGGCGTGGAGACCACATATTTGAAGGAGTACCGAGATCAGGGACTTTGTTACAAGAAGGGCGAGGAGATCTGTTCCATCCAAGATACGGGTTCGCCCGCCAACTATTGGCAAGCCGCCGCCGGTCCATACTGCGGTACGGCTAAACGAGTGACGTTCTACGCTTACGGTGCCAAGGGGTTCATTGGCATCGCCCATCTTAAAATCACTAACGAGTATTGTCCCAAAAGGTAAGCGGCAAAGTAATCGAATCGCAACGGGGCGCTCGCGATTGCGGGCGCCTTTGGTGTTCTGATTTTACAAGCTTGGGTGAAGCCCCGGTATACCGTAAGGTCTGGCGTGATTTTGTTTTGCCCTGGTGGCGTTAGCATGTGTCACAATCTCTCGAAGAGCCAGAGGAGGCCTAACATGGTCAAATCCATCCTCTTTCTTAGTGGCGCGTTTGCTTTAGGAGTTGTTGGCTACGCTTCGGCAGCGGGCGTTCACCGAACCATCGCCCCTCCGGTTCCGTATCTTCAGGCTGGGTCGGGTGTGATAGGAAGCGCTGGTAAAATCATTGCGGGAAAATATTTTGCCGTAATGCATCCGCAACGCGGGTTGTATCTGATTCAATATTCGCCTGGATACTTCGGTCCTACGGGTTACCCCGCGTGTGCAACATTAGCCGTCGAAGGAATAAAGCGTCCGGTGAGAAGCCGAGTTGTACCTGAATGCAACGGTTCCACCGTCTCCTTCGAGGTATTTATTCAGGGCGATTCTGGATTCGGGGAAGATCGCACATTTCAATTCGTAGCCGTGGGGCTGGATGAATAACGGCGAAGTAGCTCAGCGTGTCGGTAAAGAAAGACCGCCAATTTGCACTATGGTCATATCCGCGGGGGGCAAGCCTATGGCGCTACTCTACCGTGTCGCAAAGGGTAAGAAGGCTCAAATTGAGGACGTTACGCTCTCCGTGGCGCCCTCCGGTTTGCACAGCCGCAAGTACGGAGCGGATCGTGAAGCTAAGCGTTGATGACCTGGCGTCGGTGAGCCGCCGTTAGCGTCAAGTGGTATAATAAATCCATGCAGCCTAGTGAGCCGCACGACGACGAGAGGTTCGCTAATACCGCGAGATACCCGCATCGACGAGAGATCGCGGCTCTGCTCGTCCAGCAGCGCATAACAGCCGCGTCAGAATGCCGGCTTCACTACCGGCTCGCATGGCTCTGGCTCGCCGCTGCGGTTGGCAGCTTTTGCCTGTCGATGTGGCCCATGCCACCGGGGTGGCTGCGGGTCTTCTTGTTTATCTTCGCGATCATTGCAGGTGTCGTCTCCATGAACAATTGGGCGGAGGCGATTTCGCAGGCATCGATATTTGAGCTGTACCCTGAGGATTTATCGGAACCCAGCGTGGCTCCGACGCCGGCCATTGGACTTCTGCCGCGCATAGGCATCTTTTTCGGCTTTAAATGGTAGGCGTCAGCCGTGCGTAACTGTTGGAGGCTGCCGTTCATTCGACTGCCAAAGCTGCAATGTTGAAGCTCGAGAGTGTAATCCTTACCGTTTTAGCTATCGCATTCGCGATCGTATGGATCGGGCTGGTCTCGAGGGAGCCCCTTCAATTCATCGCGATGTTTGGCCCGTTCATCCTCGTCGCCACCACGCTCGTCGTAATCTTGGGCATCCTCCGTCGCAAAGAAGACGCTGTTGTTCAGACCGCCTGAACCTCCAGTGGATTGGCTGCTGTGGGACGGGGAAGAGCGGCGTAGCTCCTAACCCAATGAACGGTGCGGCGAATTACGCGCCGTGAGTCGGGCAAAAGGCCGTTCCGCAAACGCGCTAGCGCGCAGGAAGTGAAGTTGCGCTGCCGTTAGCGGGCCGAAGAATCCGGGTTGGTGCGGCAGACCGAGGCAGGGCTGGGAAACGTTCGGTCCACGCCGAAAAGTCTTCCCGGAGTGCTCCGTTCGTGGAGCGGGGAGCAGATCGCATGAGCAGACCGAGCTTTCATTGCGGCCTTTTCAGCATAGGCACGATTTCGGCATTGCTTGCGGGGTGTGGTGGAGGGTCTTCGCCTATCGCGCCACGGGGTGAGCCGGCGGCTCGAAGCACGCCGCAGACGGTGCAGTATAGGGTCCAAGCCAGCTTCAACGGCGACGGGGCCGTGCCATACGGCGCGTTGCTGCACGCCCACGGCGAGGTCTACGGCACCACTTTCGACACGAGCGGGGGAAGCGAGACGGCCGGCGGGACCGTCTTCGAAATCTTTACAAGCGGCCGCGGCCACAGCGTGCTGCATATGTTCGGCTACGGTTCGGGTTACATGGGGCCCTCGCACCCCGTTGCCGGGCTCATTGACGTCGATCGTACGTTCTACGGCACCACCTGGGCGGGCGGTCGATACGGCGAGGGTACGGTCTACAGCATTACTCGAAGTGGAAACGTGAAAGTGCTGCATAGCTTTCGCGGCGCCGACGGTAATAGGCCCTTTGCCACTCTGCTGAATGTGAACGGCGCGTTCTACGGTACGGCCGCAGGCGGCGGAAAGGCCGGGATGGGAACGGTTTTTACCATAAACAAGAACGGCTCGCATTATCGGGTATTGCACGACTTTGGGACCGGTCACAACGGATGCGCCCACGATGGCTGCTTCCCGCGCGGCGGCTTAACGAACCTCAACGGTACGCTCTACGGCACAACCACTGCCGGCGGCATCGGGAGCGCTCCGATGGGGACGGTTTTCAGCATCATTCCATCCAGCGCGACGTATTCGATCTTGCATACGTTTTGTCCGGACGGTCCGAGCAGCTGCTCCGACGGGACATCGCCGCAGGCCACTCTCCTGAGCCTAAACGGTACGTTGTACGGCACGACGCTGACCGGCGGCGCGAACTGCGCGCAGCAAGCCGGATGCGGGACGGTTTTCAGCGTCAGCCCGAGCGGCGCCGAAAGCGTGGTGTATAGCTTCTGCTCGGGCGGCTTGCCACTCTGTTCCGATGGGGAGTTTTCCTATTCGCCGTTGACTGCCGTCAACGGAACGCTGTACGGCATGACGTATTTAGGCGGTCAATTCAACGGCCAGATCTACAACCGGTATTACGGCGGCACGGTCTTTAGCCTGAGCACCACCGGCACGGAGAGCGTGCTGCACAGCTTTGGCGGAAACGAATACGACGGAGACGAGCCGGTCTGGTCGGGTTTGACCAACGTTGACGGAACGCTGTACGGGGGCACGACCGCCGGAGGAAACGGACCGTGCTACAACGGCTGCGGAACGATATTTGCGCTCACACCGTGAGGAACAGGCGATGAACCAGCGTTACACCGCATCGACGATCTGTCTCAGTACGGCGCTCTTGACCTCCTGCACTGGAGGCGGCGGCAATCCGCCGGCGCCCGCAGGCTTTGCGTTGCCGAATCTCCGGCTGCAATCCGCGCGCGAAGCGAAATCCACAAACTATCGGATCGTGACGGATTTCAGCAGCGTTTACGACGGCAGCTATCCCGCCGGAGGATTGCTCGACGTCAAAGGCACACTCTATGGCAGCACGGTGGTCGGCGGAGCGTTTGGCCAAGGAAACGTTTTCAGCCTAAGTACGACGGGAACGGAGAACGTGCTGCATAGCTTCGGCGGCCCGCTCGACGGCTCGAATCCGGAGGGCACGCTCGTCGACGTGAACGGCACGCTGTACGGCATGGCCCCCGGGGACGGCGTCTACAACTGGGGCGTCATTTATGCCATCACGCGATCCGGCGGCGAGAGCGTGTTATACAGTCTCCACGGGTCGCCCAACGATGGCGCCGATGGCCAAGCATCGGTCTTGATCTACGTCAAGCGGAAGTTCTACGGGCTGACGACAGATGGCGGCAAGTGGGGTCGCGGAACGGTCTTCAGCCTCACGCCCACGGGCAGCGAGAAGGTACTGCACAGTTTCTACGGCGGCCAGAGCGACGGCGCGTGGCCCGACGGCGGCCTCGTCTATCTCAACGGTTTGCTCTACGGCACGACGACCGCCGGCGGCTCACAGTACGCCTCCCGCGACATCGGCGACGGCGTCGTCTTCAGCATCACGCCAACCGGCACCGAGAACATTCTCTACAGCTTTCCCTACGGCGGCTCGCAGGGATGTTGTCCGAATGCCGGGTTGGTCAACATCAACGGTACGCTATACGGCACGGCTGCAGGCGGCGGACCGAATGGCGGCGGGATCGCGTTCAGCATCACGACGGGCGGAACGTTGACGGATTTGCACGATTTCGGCAAGGGTTCCGATGGGAGCGGTCCGACTGGGCCGCCGATCGACGTGAAGGGAGTTCTCTACGGAACGACTTCCGGGGGCGGTGCATACCGCAAAGGAACGGTTTATCGAATGACGCTGAGCGGCAGCGAGAAGGTGTTGCACAGCTTCGGCGATGGCTCCGACGGTGCGACGCCCATCGCGGGCGTAACCGCCCTGAAAGAGACGCTGTACGGCACGACCTCGGGCGGCGGTGCGAACGGAAATGGCACCGTGTTTGCGCTGAAGCTATGAGTCATCGTACACGTGCAGCACTCCTCTGCCTGACGTTTGGGCTATTTCCCGGGTGCGGCCCGTCACAATCGCTGAACGGATTGTCCAGCGCGTTACCCCAAACCGCGCGAAGCGGCGGGAGCATGCAACGTGCCATCCTCTCGACGTATCGGGTGCTCTACCGCTTCCAAGGCGGCGAGCACGGACGGAACCCGGCCTCCGGCTTGGTCGACATCAACGGCACGTTTTACGGAACGACTCCGAACGGCGGCGGTGCGGGATGTGGGCTTGGCTGCGGCACGATTTACAGCATTACTCCGGCCGGGGTTGAGAACGTGCTCCATCGCTTCGGCCAAGGCACCGATGGCGCGATCCCCTACACGAAGACGATCGTTGTAAACGGAACGCTTTACGGCACGACGATCGGCGGCGGGAAATATGATAACGGAACGGTCTACAGCATCAGCACGACCGGCGAGGAGAACGTGCTGCACAGCTTTAACCCCGCGACCGGCGACGGATCGGAACCGAGCGCCGATTTATTGTACGCGAACGGCATGCTCTACGGAACGACCTACACTGGCGGGGGCGCGTCTTCGGTTTGCAAACCAACGGGCTGCGGAACGGCGTACAGCCTAACCCTGAAGGGCAAGGAACGGGTGCTCCACCGCTTCCCGGGGTTTGAAGCCGATGATGGACAACTGCCCATGTCGGGCTTGGTCGAACTCAAGGGCAAGCTCTACGGCACAACCGCGACGGGCGGTGGTTACCGCCGCGGCATCGTCTTCAGCCTGACCACGGCCGGCACCGAACGCGTTCTGCACAGCTTCGGGGGCGCGCCTGACGGCGACGATCCCCAAGCGGACTTGATCGACGTGCACGGCACGCTTTACGGAACGACCATAGAAGGCGGCACGAACTCATATCACTGCGGCTCTTCCTGCGGAACCGTCTTCAGCATTACCAAGAGCGGCGTGGAGAGGGTGCTCCACTCCTTCAGCGGCGAGAACGACGGATTCGAACCCGAGGCGCCCTTGCTCAACGTAAAGGGCACGATGTATGGTACGACGGCGGCAGGCGGCGCCACGACAACGCAGTGCGGCAACGGCTGCGGCAGCATTTACCGCATCACCAAAGGCGGCGCCGAGAGTGTGGTGTATTACTTCGTCGGCGGGACGTCGGGCCGATATCCGTTGGCGGGTTTGCTATACGTGAATGGCACGCTGTACGGCACCGCGGCGTACGGGGGCGACGGCGACGGAGTCGTCTTTGCACTGACGCTGTAGAGCACGCGATAAAGGCCCGGCCCGATCGACGTTATTCGAGGCTGGCGTCGCTGTGGTATTCCGTAGGACTTCGCAGCGTGATGGTTTGCGCAGCCAGCAAGGTTTGCGTAGTGCCAACGGATCGCGGCCGCTTCGACTGCTCCAAGTGGCGCAGGCTGCATTGCTTTTATCCGAAAAAGTTGGCAGCGTTAGCGTTTGTACCGTCGAACGTTGCGTTCCAAGAGCCGCCGAGGGCTCGGAGGAGCGGGGGTACGATGGTGCGATCAGGTTCGTTCCGGTGGGGCGTAATAGCCGCCCTTGCGGCCTTTCTTTCGGGGTGTAGTGGGGTTCAAAGCGGTACCGTTACGCCGGTTACATCCGCGCAGAGTCGGATGCATCGTGGGTCGGCGTCGAGTGGCGATTTGATATATGTGACAGCCACTAAGGACGTGGTTGTAATGTCGTATCCTGAAGGCAAGGTCGTCGCCACAATCCCTTGGCACACACCGGGCGACTCTATTTGCTCGGACACTGAGGGAAACGTGTTCCTACCGCAGGGCTCCGGCAGTTCCGATAGTCATGTCTACGAATATGCGCACGGAAGCACAACGCCCATCGCGACGCTGGACCTTCCGACTGGATACGTTGAGCCAGATGGCTGCGCCGTTGACCCACTGACTGGCAATCTAGCGGTAAACGCAGAGTACGGCCCGCAAAATCACGGAGCGTTGCTTGTATATCCTAACGAAAAGGGACCCGCCGCAGTCTATACGGACAAGAAGGTCAGGTTTTTCAAGTATCCCGCCTATGACGGTTCAGGCAATCTTTACAGCATGGCGGAAAGTGAGAGACCGAGGTACCGGTTAATTGAGCTACCTTTTGGTAAGCACGACTATAAGTTCCTTACCTTTACGAATTGCGATTGCACCCCATCCAAGATGGAGTGGGACGGAACGTATTTGACCTACGAGGATACAGGGTCAAATGGAGGTGGGCTATTCATCGACCAGATTGAAGTTAGCGGGAAGGCAGCCACGCTGGTCGGCTCTACACAGTTTCTCGACGGCAGCACGACGAATCTCTATGGCTTCGTCATTCAAGACGGTCTTTTGTTCGCGAAGTTGCAAAAGGTGCTACAGAACAACAACCAGGGCGTTGGGGTATGGTCCTATGCATCCGGCGGTAATCCGATTGCGAAGTTTCACGGCTTCACGAAAGGCCGAAAGGATTTCCTTGCCGACTTGACGGTCAGCGTCGCCCCATCCGCTACGCACATCCGCAAGTAAGGTTCGCCTCCGTGAAGTCACTCATAAGCATTCTAGCCATCGGAATGGCCGTTGCTGCGATCCTCGCCGGGTGCGGTGGTACGCTAGGCGGGACGGTTACGCCGGTTACGTCCGCGCAGAGCCGGAGTCGGGCGTCGGGCAGCGGCCTTGCGCAGCACCAGCCGTCGCATCAACGCAACGCCGCAAGCGAAATAGTCATCTATAGTTTCGGAAGCAAGACGCCCGACGGGATAGGCCCGGTAGGGACCCTTACCGACGTGCGCGGCATCTTATATGGGGTGACTGAGAATGATACGGAGGACCAGCGCCGTTCCCGCCCACGCGGCATTATCTTCACCGTCATGCCCTCGGGAAATGAAACCGTTTTGCATGAGGTCACGAGAGAACAGGGGTCTTTGCTCGTCCAACTGACACTCGGCCCTAGGCCGGGCAGCGGCGTCGCGCTCTACGGGACCGGTCTAAGCGGTGGCGCACACGGTTTCGGGACTATCGTGAGGGCCACGCGATCGGGCGTAGTCTCAGTCCTTTACAATTTCGCCGACTACGGAACGATTGGGTGGTCCCCGATTGGGGGCTTGAGCAACGTGAACGGCACCTTTTACGGTACAACTCGTTCGGGAGGCGCTGGTTCCGGAGGCACTGTTTTCAGCGTAACGCCGTCGGGCAGCGTGAGCCTTGTATACGCCTTCCGAGGCGGTGCGGACGGTGACTTACCGGAGGCAAGCCCAGTAAGCCTCAACGGCACCTTATACGGCACGACATACTATGGCGGCACCGCGAACTTCGGAACGGTCTATTCGCTAACCCCGTCCGGGAGCGAAGAGGTGCTCTATAGTTTTCAGGGCGGCAACAGCGACGGTGCGAACCCAACCACCGGTCTGATTGCCGTCAATGGAACGCTTTACGGCACGACGGAATATGGCGGTCGTTATTCCGGCGGCACGGTCTTCAGCATCACGCCGTCGGGAAGCGAAACCATCCTTCATTCCTTTAATTGCGTCGTTGACGGCTGTTCCCCGGCTGCAGCGCTGCTCGCGTTCAACGGCAAAATGTACGGCACAACGACTTCGGGTGGGAACAGCAACGACGGCACCGTATTCAGCGTCACGCCATCCGGCACCGAAAGGGTGCTGCACGCTTTCACGGGCGGAAGCGACGGCGCGACACCGCGCGGCGGACTGATTAACGTCCGAAGAACGCTCTACGGTACGACGTCATCCGGGGGTACTTATGACGACGGGACGGTCTATTCGGTAACGTTGTAACCGAGATCGTTGCGCTCTTTGCAGATGAACCCCAAACAACGCACCCAGCCGGTTCCCGAGAATGGTTAGAAAGGTTGGCTTAGACCCATAGTTAAACCCATTAAAGATTATCGTTCGCTTTGAAGAAGAAAGCGTTTTACCATGAGGCTGTTCCTTATCATCGTTGTTGTGGTCGCCATTGCCTGGATGGCTCAAGCTTCGGCGGCGACATTTTACCGTTATGAATCTCCCGCAACCGCAGGACCGAAAACCGTGGCGGGAATTGTCTCAGATACAGGTCAGATCGAAGAGGGAAGCGGGTTTTCCGTAAGCCACCTAACCACGGGTGAATACAACATAAGATTCGAGAAGGGGTTCTTTCCAACGGGTTGTGGGGCTATGCTCGTCCAAACCTGGGGTCGTGCTCCTGTGATACACCAATTAAATGTTCTCGGAAGCGCTCGCGCGTTAGATTGCCAGGTCCACAATCCTTATTTCCATGTTGTGTTGCGGGCCACGGACGGAACCTTGCGGGATGATCATTTTCAATTTATAGCTGTCGGAACTTAAGCGATCGAATAAAATAAGGGCTTCAAAGAAACGTTTATGGTATGTGGTGGGTCGGCTAAGGATTGAACTTATGACCTCTTCTGTGTCAGAAGATCATGAGGAACGGCCGATTTGAACACAAATCATTGATTTCTCTTACGGCGTAGGGCTTTTCGGCATACGCGCCATATCCGTCCCCATCTTCGGGGAGCTGGATAACCGCGTGGCTACGGAGCGACCAAACGAGCAAAGCGGTTTACCGGTACGGGAAAATCCTAGTTGAAGGTGGGGAATCCAGGCCAAGCCTGGGGCCGTGTGCGACCGTTGCGCCGGGAACCGGTGCCCCCCGTCGAAAGTTGCCTTTCAAGAGCCACCGAGGACTCAGAGGAGCGGGGTAACATCATCAGCCGATCGATCTCGCCGTACTCAATGGCCTCAAGGTGCTCGCACATGACACGGGTATGCAAGGCGCGCTCGTACGTCGGCTCGAGCGGCGCGGTGAAGTCGCCCGGGCGTCGACGCGCCAACTCGTCGTTTGCGGCATACGTAAGCGCCGCCCGTGTGTCAACGCTCATTTCGACCATCTCCGAAGGTCCTGGAGCGCCCCACTTGATGATGGGCAAACAAGCGGATGCACATCTTTGATCAAAGCCGTTTTCGGATGATAGGAGTGCCTGAAAAACCTTGCAGGCGCAATCGATTCGGCGGGATAGGGCTCGCTCGCTAGGGCGTGGAACACGGCGCCCACTTGCCTAGGTAAGGAGCTTAAGAGATGCACCCATCGTCGAAGTCCGCGGCTTGGGTCTTCACGCTGACTCTCGCCGTATCGATCCTCATTGCATGCGCCGGTCAGAACGTCACTCCGTCGAGCAGCGCGGAGAAGCCGTTGCGGCACGATAGCAAACGTAGCGCGTGGGCAACGTATCCGCTCGGCTATACGGCCGCCTTCGAGATCAGCGCAGTTCGCGGACCGAACAATAGCGTTTGGCTCGCCGACTACACGCAGAATGTGATCACCGAAATTAGCACAACGGGACAAACGGAGACCTACGGCGCTGGAAATTTTGTTCTGCCGGAGCCAAGTCAGACGCCGGCTACTCCGCCAGCAGATCCCGAAGATGTTGAAGCCGGCCCAAACAACAACATCTATTATTTGGCGTCCTACGGTTACGGCATCATGACCGCTAGCGGCTCGCCCACGCTTTATGCGTTGGGCTGTTTACACATCTCATGCAGTCCTGAGTTTGTTGCGCCGACCTCGTCAACGATTGCCGTCACCCCAGACGGATCGGCTTGGACATCCGGGGCTAGCGATCCCTATGGATCCGCTGCATATGTGGTTAGGGCCCAGGGTGGCAACGAAACCCTGATTCCGGTTTCTATCGGATCTCGCTACGCTAACCCACCAAAGTTTCTCGCTCTTGGTCCAGACGGTAACGTCTGGTATACCAATTACAGCGCATTTATTGGGCGCGTCAACGTTAACAATAATTCCGTCGCAACATATCCGATTCCCAGTCCTTACGGTTCATCGGGGTTTCCTGGCGCCTTAACCGCGGGGCCTGATGGGAACCTTTGGATCAGTCACTGCAACACTCCCTATTCCGTGCTTTACTCCACGGCACGTGGAGTGGTAAGCGGGTTTGGCGTACCGCCGCAGGTTGGTAATCTTTGTGTCCAAGGCGAGCACGAAATATTCGCCGGCCCCAATCAGGATATCTATTTTATGAACGGCGGTTATTTTATAACTCGCCTGAACGTAAAGAACCGGCAGTTTAGCGCATACAATCTCGTGCCGACGCCAAAATCTGGTTATGGTGGTGTACAGACTGGAACCCTTGGCGCCGATGGCAATATCTGGGTCTTTATGGATACCTATCCTGACGTCTACGTCTTCACTGCGAAAGACATCATCAAGACCTCTCCCGTGAAGGTTCGATTGCAAGAGAACCAATCCACGACCATCACCGTGAAGGAGGTCGGATTTTCGAAGAACTACTTGGCCCCCACGTACAACAGCTGCGTAGTCGTTACACCATCGGAATCGAGCGGGGCCTTCACGATTACCGCGGGCAATGCAAGAGAAAGCTGTTACATTTCATTTACCGACGAGGACAAGAATGACACAGTCTACGTCCCGGTAACTGTGACTCGCTAAGAATCGGCCGACTCGGTTTGCAGAGGGTGCAGCGCCGTAGCGTCACGCCCTCTTCACTCCAATCGGCGCCGTACGGGATCGCATGAGCGACGCTATCCCGTTTTCCGCCGCGCTTTTATCAGCGAAATGATGCGGATGTAAACGAGCCTCGAGCGCCTCGAGCAGTGAGTCGTGGCGCGCGTCGACGTCTGCGTGGGGAAGGTTTTTCGAGATTTCGGCATGCGGACTAGAACAGGTAGAGCAGCTCCGTGGCCTGGTGATCTCCCGAAGTTAGTGGTCGAAGCGTTGACGAAGTGAATGCTTCTCGGAACGTTGAAGGTTCCGTCGATGAGGGTTTTGCTGCTCCTCGGATGGATGGCCTTAGGGCTGAGCGGTTCTGCATTCGCGGCGTTAGCGAATAGCGAGGAATGCTCAACGTCTTTCCTTACACCGTACAATGAATCAAGCAAATTGGCCGATAAGGGTATGTACACCCAAGCAGCTACATTGCGCGAGGAATCGGCAACGATCTTTCAGGACTGCCTAAAAAAGGGGTGGGCTCCAAAGAATGGCCTGTATCCTTTTGATGGAGCGGGAGCGTATCTGATCGCTGCGACCTTTTGGCATCTGGCTCATCGAGATGAGAAGGCCCAGCGCGATCTTGCTCTCGGGAAAGCTACGTTGGCCGAGATAATGGTATCGCACCCTTATGGCTCGCTGACCGAATCGCAACGGCTTTACTATAGTGAAATGAGCAAGCTTATTCATGAAGAGGAATCCGGTACGTGGGGTGTTTGGAGAGATAACGATGTTCACTAAATTGTTGACAGGCGCGATCTTCTTGGGTTGAGGCAAGAAGCTTAACGATGGATGAGCGAAGGCTGCGCGAGAGAAAGGTGCTTCTCGTCGTAGTTGGCGCATTGCTATTCACCTGGGCGATCTTTACCGCTCTTTGGCTCGGATGGTTCGCCTTCCAGCAGGTGCGCTTCTGGCGCCATGTTTTGCATCATTAGCGCGGCGAGGAAGGCAGCCAGGTCCGAAACACGTTTTAGATGCTGCGGATAATAGGTCGCTGGGCTCTGGTCCTTCTGGTCTTTTCGGTTGCTAATGGCGTAGGGTTGTATGCGCTGGCCCCAGGAGGCCGTTATTTAGATTACCAGATGGAAGTGGTATCTCATGATTGGCATCAATATTTGTGGGCAATAACCACGCCAAATATTTGGCTGCAACTTTTCGCACTTTCATGCTTCGTTGGAATTGGTAGGGCGATTGTTGTGGTGCCGGTCGGACTGCTTATCGTTGGAATACTTTTGATCGGGCCCTCTTTTCGGAATAGTATCGCGTCGTGGAAGCTTTCGTGGCTTCTCATAGGCGCGGTTGTGTTGGGCTTTCTGAGTGGCCTAATTCAAACCATAGTCGTCGGGCGAAGTCCCGGTATACCGTAGGTCTGGCGTGATCTTCTTGGGCGCACTTTAGCAATGGTTCGGCAAACGAATATTGGCGCTGTCCTTATTGCCCTAGCGCTGATCGGGATAAGTGCTGTTGGGTCTAAGGCGGACATTCCACCGCCCCAACATTTCGTGCCATCAAAGACGACACCGGCATACAGCGAATGGGTCGAGGTGGCCGGTGGGGATGATGCAAACTGGAAAGGGCAGCAAGAGCATCCCTTTGGTTCTCTTTTTGAAACCGAGGGCTATTGCCAGGTAAGCCTTGTGATCTATGCAGGTCCGGGCGCGAGGGCGATTCTGAACGTGATGGGCTCTTCAGACCGCGATGCTGCTACCGGCGGGGGGTCGTGGGTTCAAGAGATTGCTCCGGTTTCTTTTACAGGAAGTCCGGGTTGGAACGGCATTTTCTTTGGCGCGGTTCTGCGTCATAAGCTCGTCCAATTTTTCTTAAGCACACCGGACAAGCCGGGTGTTCCAGACATGGGGACTTCCATCGGCGGAGCGGTTATCGTTCAAGCACAGGGTATTACACCTGGTGTAGAACGTGCTCGGTGGCTTTTGCATTCTCCGGCGATAGGGTGGGAATCACCGAAGTATTGCCCAACCCCGGAGCCCTGGAAGAACTGACAAGGTAATGGCTTCTAGCCCTGGGGCGAGAAAACGGGCGTTCGATAACGCCTTGAGCTTAGTAGATGCCGAGCGTGATTTTCCTCAAAACGTCTTTCGGCGCCCGGAGCAATACCGGTTCTTGTTCTTCGAGACAGAATATATCTTCGTCAAGGCCTTCGTCGGTATAGCCCGAGCATTTCTTGAGGTAGATCACGGCGAGGTTGTTTGTTTGTTGAATCTCTGGCGTTTGGAACGAAATTATGAGCGGACGGCCATCTATATTGATCGCGACATGGATGATTCGACCTATTGGGCGGCCTTGTGGGAAGGAACAATTGAAGAGCAATGGATTTCAAGCTTCGGCGAGCGTTTTGTCTGTTGTTCGGATTCCGGTACCTGGGCCATGTATTGCGAAAGAAGCGAAGATTTTAGCGCAATAGCAATTCGGTCTGACGACGTTCCAGCGTTTCAGGAACCGTTGAAGCTAATGAGGGCAAGACCTTGCAAAGAAGCCTTCGATGGCTACTATTCTAAAATTCCGACGAATGAGGAATTGACACGGTTCCGACTTGAGATAGCTAAACACTATCCGGGACCGGCTTGATCGTCTTGGGCGTTGAGAAAGGAAAGCGTTTCGATGGAGCCACTTGATTTTAGGCGCGGCCTAATTTTGGTCGTGATTGCGCTCAGGTCTAAGGAATTGTTTGAGGAGGTTATTGACGTTGGTGATCTGCGCGAGCTTCCACCAGAGGTTCGGCATCGAATAATAAGCGTACTTGGAGATGTAGATGCCGGGTACGGTTTTGGGGCCAGCCGAACAGGATTCGCCGCCAAACTATTTAGCCTATTGCGTCGAAGGTGCTATCGACTATATCAATCCGGCTTCGGACGACGAACCGGAATGATCGTCCTGGGACCTGCGGGGAGGCAATAAGATGAGAGAAGATATGCATGTTGGGGAGCAATTAGCCAAAGTTGCCCGGGTACTAGATTCTGGCGACGTTTGTTGGTCTGGGGTTTACGTTAAGCAGGCCTTGCGCGAGCTTGCGGCTGCGAACCGCATTATTCTTGGATTTGACATTATAGACTTTGCCACAGACCCACCGACCGACGGAGATACGAGCGGTTACGATCTGGGCGCCGATGCCGTTGACTATTCTTGGGATGAGTGCGTAAAAGTGTCCCTCGAAAAAGCGCTTTTCTGGGTAGACCGAACGCCGCAAGAATCGCTTACACCCGAAAGCGTTTGGTATTGCGTCACCTCATTCAGCCCCGAAGAGGCGCGGAGCGAGGGATTCTATACTAAAGCGGATTTGTAGCTATGCTCGCGGCCTGTTCTACTAAAGCACACAGATTGCGGCGCCAGGACGATTTCGGGATATCAGAAACATTCGGTAATGCTTTGAAAGCGCCCTAGCGCCAAGAAACGGCATCTGTGAGGGCGCTATACCTGTTTGGATTAGAGCGTCTACGATCTCTCGTAAACGATTTGGAATAGGAATAGAAGTCCGAGGCAAACGGCAACCAGCAAATAGAGACCCCATGGAATCTCACCAGTCTGGTTGGCCACATGCCTTGCGCTGAATAATAGGGCGAGAACCGCGAAGAACAGGGGAAGGCTCAACCAGAACAGGAGAGCCTTCCGTCTGCGAACGCTAGCAAGATTGCGGGTAAGCCGTTTCCAGAATTGATCGTTGGGGTTCAATGCGACTTCCACCGTACTACGGGCAACCAATCCTCTCGAAAGAGATAGGTTCCTTCGACGGGTTCACAATTGACCGTTCTGGGCCAGTAGAGGCTTAGTCTTGCCGATCTCAGCGTTGCCCCATTTAACGTTGGAGCAAGGGAGGCTTGCACCAAGGTCGCGTCCTTTACGGAACCGTCAGGATTCACGGTGACCTTGACGATTACGGTTCCCGTTGGACATTCGGTACAGGCCGTTAGCCCAACCTCAACCCGCTTGACCAACACTACCGGGGCTTCAGGACAGCTTGTAGCGATAAGGCTAGCAATGAGGAGAGCAACAAGCATGAGCAATCATCTGCTGTTTCTAGATCAGGTTCCTTCAGTTGTTTTGGGGTTTCCCGGATTCTTCGACTAGCTTCGGACGGGCCCAACCCCTTTACTATTCCACACAGCTTACGGCCCCAGGTGGATGGTCGTTAAGTCAAGCTTCCCGTAGGTTTTCGTCATGTAGTACTTCGACATGAGCTAGCTCAAGAAGCAGGAGCGTATTTAGCCATAGCACGGGGTAGTGTTTATCCGACACATACTGCGTAGGCGTTAGTATTGTTAATCGCTGAGGAGGAGGTCCAAACGCTACGGAGGTTTCTCTCCCTTGTTTGATGCCCGGATCCAAAGGATCGCGCCCTAATGAGACGCTATGGTCGATCACATCTTGAAGCGCTTTACGGAGGACGGTCCGAACCTTTTCTTTGCTTGCCGACGAGAGCGTGGTGATGCTGGAGAAGGCGCGAAGGCGCTTACGCTCTATCGCGTGCAGCTTTTGGGTTCCGAGCGCGGGGACGATGTGCTACTCGACCGCAAATGTATACGACGCCAGACCGGCCTCTGAAAGCGTATGACCTTGAAGCCATCCCCGCAGATATTCTCGGAGGGCTGCACGGGACGTAACCTGACCGCGCTTACGCGCTGGTTGCCGACGCTGTAGCTGTTCTAAGCGGTCTTTGAGGGCGTAATAGGCATCCTCGCTTTTCTCACCGCGTGGGCCGACCAATTGTTTTCGAATCCGCTTGCCATCGTCATCGAATCCAAGCGATATTTGAGCAACGTAGCGCCCTTGGCGTTCGCTCCAAGAGATGCTGCCGGTTCCAAGCGGCCTACGATGCGATTTCCTTCGCATGGCGCGGCCACTTGGCGGCAGAGATTTCTACACCTGCTCCCTGAAGATCGCAAAGTGAATGACCAAGTGGATGACCCAAAAACCCGCGTTATTGCGGGTCCGCCAAAAACGTATATGCTGTCGAAGTTTTAAATGGTGGGCGGTATAAGGATTGAACCTATGACCTCTTCCGTGTCAAGGACCTCATGAGGGAAGCCCGTTTTGACCGTAAATCATTGATTTCTCTTATGCCATAAGACTTTTTAGCTTCCGCCATACGCGCCATAGACGCCATATCCGTCCCCGTTTTCGGGCAAGTGGATAACCAGGTGGATAACCGGAGCGGCCAAGCGAGCGAAGCGGTTACCGGTACGGAAAAAGCTGGTTGGAGGCGGTGAATCCGGTACGGAAAAATTTTCACGACCTGGCCCGAGTCCGGGCCCCAAGTCCGGGGCGGCCTGACCGTTGCGCCGGGAACCCCTAACCCCCGTCGAACGTTGCCTTCCAAGAGCCGCTGAGGGCTCAGAGGAGCGGGGAGTATGGCGCGATCAGGTTCGATCCGGTGGGGCGTGATAGGCGCCCTTGCGGCCTTTCTTTCGGGATGCGGCGACCCACACGGTTCCGTCGCCATTCCCCAGACGCCTGAGAGTCAAGCGCGGGAACACCCCGCAAAGAACAGTGGTGCGCTGATCTATGCGACTGGCAGTTGCGGAGGCGTGTGCGTTATTGCCTATCCGGGCGGTCAGCTTGTCGCAAGCATCGCCCTAAGCGGCCTAGTCCAAGGCGAATGCTCGGACACTAACGGAAACGTGTTCGTTACCGATGGCACTCAGGTGGTCGAATACGCTCATGGTGGAACCACCCCCATCAAGACGCTCCCTATCCCAGGCAACTACGCGATGGGCTGTGCAATTGATCCGACAACGGGAAACCTCGCTGTTACATACACCGGTAGTGGGAGCGCAAATGTCGCTGTGTTTTCCTCGGCGTCTGGCCAGCCGACAACGTATCCTGCGGCCACGTTCACAGACTATTGCGGCTATGACAATGCCGGAGACTTATTCGTTTCAGGTTACCCTGGGTCTGGCTCGAATATGGCGGAGCTTCCGGCCGGTCAATCGAGTTTTCACCGATTGACAATAATCGGTAAAGTTGGAAACCCAGGGCAAGTGCAGTGGGACGGGCGCGAAATGACGTTCGAATCTCGCTCGCCCGGTAAGATAAGAATACTCCGACTAAGCATCTCGGCTTCGTCCGCGACCGTTGTGGGGAAGGCCTTCTTGAGAAACATTCGCGACCAAGCACTCCAGTCTTGGATAGATGGCACTACCGTCATAGTCCCGTACGGCCAACGTACCCAATATGCCAATACTATAGGCGTGTGGAAGTATCCCAAAGGCGGAGTGGTGCAGGTACGCTATCGGAATATTGGTCGCTCCTTCTACGGCGTTACACTTAGCGTAGCTCCCGGGAAATAAAACGAAATGCTTTGGTCTAAAAACGGACAGGATGCAGACCTAAGAGTCGCCTTCGCTCTAGGCGTTGCCACGGCGATCCTCTCCGGATGCGGTGGTACGGGAATTCCCACGCCTGGAACGATTACACAAAGCGCGTCCGTTCAACATGATCGCGCTGGATCGTGGATGCTACCGGAAGCGAAGAGGCAAAATCTCCTGTACGTGACCCTTCCCTACGAACATTCGGTTAACATATACACGTTTCCAGGCGGCCATCTTGTCGGTCAGATCACCGATGACAACTATCCGAACACCGTGTGTTCTGACAAGATGGGGAACGTTTGGATCTCAAGTGAGGTCTCGAATTACTACGCGCAATTTAATGAATACACGCACGGCGGTACAACGCCGATTGCCACACTCGATGACAAAAGCGGCAATCCTTCGGCGTGTTCCGTCGATCCCCTGACGGGAAACCTCGCTGTTGCCAACGGCTGCTGTGATTCTAACCACGTCGTAGATATTTATGTCGGAGCGACAGGGACGCCGCAGGTATACAACCCGAAAGACCTTTTTGAAATAAACGCGATCACCTATGACAGCACGGGTGATCTTTTCATTTCAGGCAACATTTCCGTGTATCTTACAGGTACGGATTGGTTTCGATACGGCGGCCCGGGCTTTAGGACATTCAGAGTAAAGCGCCCTCGCACTTATCCGCATGAGGGCATTTTTTGGGACGGACGGTATCTCACGGAAGTCGCTCAGCCGTATCTGATCCATCGTTACGCTATCGTAGACCGTAAGGCGAAATATGTCGGATCGCTTGCTTTTAATGGGCTTCGCGCTTGGGCGTTTGCCATCGAAAAAGCTAACCTCGCCGTGGCAGATGAAGATTCAGCCTATAATGGCGTCATATATGTTTTTAAGTATCCAGCAGGCGGCGAGCCAACGCACACGATCAATCTTCCCGAAGATGCGGCACGGATTGCCATTAGCGTAGCACGGCCCTGACATTCTTTGCGGCGAGGCCGCAAAACAAAAAGGGGGCCCTCTGACGGCACTCGTCGCCGCCAAAGGACCCCGAGCCCGAAGCTAAAAGCTTCGCGCCCAAAATCATTTTACCAGATGGATCAAGAGGGCCGGACAACGCGCCTCCGCTGCCCCGCCCCCGCTACGCTAACGCGTCAGCGTTCACTTTGGATGCAACGGGCCCCGGAGCGGGGTTACGCGCTCCGAAGGCCCGGGCCGAGAAGCAACGGACACTTCCGGCCGAAAGCGTCTTACCCCAAAACCTAACGGGTTTACAGCCGCGATCCAGCGGGCATAACAGTCTTAGCACAAGACGCAAGATAGTCTAAGCATTCGGAGCGCCCTCAAAAAAACGGGGCGCTTCGTTTTGTTTGCGAACGGGCGTCACCGTTGCGGGACGGACAGGTACGGGAATTATACAGTCTGCCTGGCCTGGGATTGTGTATCTAACCTTGTCCGACAGAGCCAGCACACGAACGCCTTGTCGGAATCTGAATAACCGAGAGCGACCGCCTCATTTATGAGCGCAGAAAGCTCATGGATACAGTTGTGAGTTAATTCTAGGATCGACTTGTCTGTTAATAGCTTGACAAGATCGGGATGCGCTTTGAATTGCTGGCTAGCAGAAAGCGCATCGATAGCAAATCCGGCTCCTTGATGAAGCGATGCAAAATGAACGTGCGAAACGTTAGGGTCCTCAGCAGTAGGACTCGCGCTTAGGCTTTTCACCATATATCGGACACCGATTAACGTGCTTAGGGGTTCGTGATGAATCTCACGATTCCGAAGTCGTTCAAAACTATCGAGGAGAGGCCTGCGTTTCTTTTCTTTGCGCAACCACTTCTGTCCATCGTCTGACATGGCGCCTATCAAATAAAACAGTGCGCTTCCATAGGTCGAAAGGAACGCCGTTAGCATTATTCGGGCGATGGTCTCAATATCTCGCTCGACCCGCTTCTTCGGCGCCTGATGATCGACAGCACCCCGCTCGCATCGGCCGTGATCCTCTTCTATCGCGACTGTTTGAGCGACGGTCTGATTACGGAACATAAACCAAATCGAGTGAAGGTCGCGAAATTTCATCATAAGCCGGGGTGTCGGATCGGGGTCATAGACTGTAAGACAGATCGCCTCTTTCAGGCTAATCCGGTTCTCTGGGCGCAGGCTCGTCGCCGCGCCTTCCCCCGTCCTCTCTGTCAAGTCGCTCCCGCGATTAACGCCAAAGTCATTTCCCCCCAACGCGCCACGCCAATCTTACCACGGTAACGTATTAGCGGATGCGGTCATCAGGTGTAGGGGAAGAAAACATGCGGGTTAAGGTTCTACGGTGTTCCGAAATTACCGGCCAAAGTGGCGTTATGAGCCTAAGGGGTTTTTCAGACTTTGCTCGTGTCCCACGCCGTTATTTCAAGCAAGGTTGCTCGTGATTCAGCCGAGCCAAAAATGGTTTGCGCGATACCCCAATAGAAGAAATGGTCCGTGCCGCCGTCCTGCCTAACTTTGCAGTTGTACGTGCCAGGGCCAGTGTAAAGAATCACGTTGTCTCCTGGCTTGACAAACTTTGGACCAAACCAGTAGCTGTGCCTAGGTATGTTTGTTAACTTGCCGTCGTTCTGAAGAAGTGTATTAAGAAGCACGTAATTGGAAAGATTCGTTGCCAGCGTTACGCTAAGATGTACGCGTTCTTGAAACGCTACGCCGGGGTCTTGAATTCGGACGATGTTAAGCTTCATAAAACTTCGAGATACTCGACCCAATTATAAGTGCGATGCCAAAACCTACTAATACGACATCTAGCATAAGGTTCTGCCTCAAACTCGGAGCAAGGCCAACGAGGCCGCCTCCGACAACTAGACAGAGAGAATGTAGAACCTCAAAGGCGTTTCTTCTCTTGACCTTCTCCTGTAAGACCGCCGCCCGCTTGTCCGCATCATGGTAGCGCTCAACAAAATCCCGAAGGCCTTCGCACTCTACCTCAGCACGATCCAGGTCCTCAATGATGAGCTTGTGAACTCCGGGTGAGCTAAGTTCTTCGATGGACAGTTGGCGTCTGATTTCGCTGAAAGCTCGGCGTCCAGAAGTAGGAAGGCCTGGCGCCGAAGTTTCGGCGTCGGCTATTTGCGCGGCCCCTTTTTGCTCCTGTTCGTCCTGTGCCACTTTTGTTCGATGCGCCTTCACCTGTGACTACGTGTCTCGATGTAAAGCGCTGTTTTACCCGAAAAGAGAAAAGCCTTCCATCTGCCGGTCAAACGCTTCTGCATCACGCCGTACGTATTGCAGCTTATGCACGTACATGAGCGCCCAAACAAACGCATCCGTTTGATCGGTGAAGCGACCCGGAAAGCCCGCAAGCTCCCGGACGAAATCTTCCTTCCACAATGCCCGTTGCGGTAACCGTACGCGTCCCGCTTCACACATGGGCACGATCTTTAGCGCTCTTTCTTCCTTACCGCGCTTGAACGGATCGGCCGCGATGACCGAAAGGTGGGTCGTCGCCCGTAGGTCCCCAAGGAGTCGCGATCCAAAGGCAGCCTCTTCAATCACCACCGCATCGGATTGCCAGCGTTCACAATGCGCTATGACCCGTTCACGCAGCGGCGCGAAGTCCCACCTTCCGCGTTCCACTTCGGCCACATAAATGTCCGAACCGTCCGAGACCACCGTCGCAATGGCGCTATAACTTCCCGAATCCGTCGCCTTTGCGGCTGCATCGACGGCCGTTACCGTCATGAAGTCCTTACGGTGTTTCTGCGCATCCGAAAGCGGGCTCTGGTACCAAATATCCAGCGGATTCCATGCCTGGATGGGAACGCTCGGAATACGGTCATATTCAGGGAACCATGCCATGTCAAAAATCCGGCCGGACGATGGAAGCGCTTCCTGTTGAAGCTGCGCGGCAAACGCATTTTGGGTCATGGCGCTTCGGCGGTTATTGATTTCCGAAAGCGGAATCATTTCCGGCCACAACGCTTCACCCGGTTCGCGTCCTAAGGGATCGCCTTCCTCAGCGATAGCCGGAAGCCGTACGTAGGTATACGATGATCCGTCTTCGCTTTCCAAAATGCGGCCGACAAGATCATCGGGAGCAAGCCTTGCGGATACAATGAGGACTTTACCGCCCGGATTCAGACGCGGTACGGCAATCTCTTGCCACCATGCCCAAGCCTCATCCTTAGCGGTTTGACTGTGCGCGTCGTGCAACGGGTCATCCGCGATCAATAAGGCCGCACCGCGACCGGAAATCGACCCACCGGTTCCTACGGCGTAGCAGCCGCCGCCTGCGGTCAGGTTCCATCGCGCGACGGACGTTGAATCGGCCGACATTCTAGCATTAGGGAATGGGTAGCGCGGCGACTCCACGGCAAGCTTCGCGTTACGCGAATGCAGTTGCGCTAGATCGAGTGAGTGGCTCGAAATGATAACCGGTTCGGTCGGGTGACGGCCTAAAAACCAGGACGGTAAAATCTGGGAACACAAAACAGATTTTCCATGCCGCACTGGAACGGAAATCACCAAGCGACGGATTTTGCCGGCCTCTAGCTGCTCCAGCAAATTGGCAATGTAGATCAAATGTCGCGCAGGCTGCCATGCTGGCAAAACGCGTTGAGCGTAGGCGACTAAGGAACGTTGAGCGACAGCGGCCGCAAGGGCGTCAGGTGCGAGCACGAAGCCGCCCTCCGTTCCGCCGCGCAATCGCCGCGTTTCGTTTGGAGCGCCGTTTCTCGGGCTTCGAGGTGAAGCTTTCGTGATCCCGGTATTCGCGCATCGTACCGTGGCGTTCAAGCGCTTTACGGAATCTCCGAAGCGTCTCATCGATGCTTTCAAAATCACCGGGAATAATGCAGGCATTGACCATTTTGGGACCTCCATAAAATGTGAAGGCCGCGAATCGCCTGAGCGGAAACGCGGCCTTTTGCGAGGAGCGGAAACTGCGGTTGAGGCTTTCCTAAAGCGACCGCATCACCGGCTAGGACTAAAGTCCGGTGCGCTCAACTCTAGCCCACTCGCTCTATCCTGAGCAGTGGGATATTGCTAGTGCAGCTTTAGAGAGAAAGAGAGCGCCAAGGCGCCAACTGATGCCGAAAAGAGAACCACAGCGGTAAGAACACTACCCAGAGTGCTATTTGATCGCCAATAGCCCACGACGGCATAAATGAGATAAAATGCCACCGCTAAAAAGCTGCCTTCGATCAAGAACGCCGTCGGCTTTTCTACGGACGGGGCTATCATAAAAGCAGACAACAGTGAGGCGCTGTACGATACCACCTGGAAGCTCATGGACGGCAAGCCTACAAGAAACAGGAGGGCTGCAAAGGCCGGAAACTTCATCATCCCGTCACGCACGGACCGACTCAAGACAAGCCCGGTCAGTGGCCCGGTTACGAAGAACGAAACTATGCCAATCGCACCTGAAAGCCAGATCGCGCTTTCCGAGTCCGAATGAAAGACAAAAGCTCCCAGCGTAATCACCCAAGGTGTCACTGAAATGACGATAGGTGCAATGAGCCGTAGAGTAATGTCGCGAGGAAAAGCCGTCAACAAGGTGGCTTTATCGCTTTTATGGATGAACCCCCTGTAAACCGCCTAGCTAGGTGCTCGCAACCGTAAGCTCCGGGTGCTCTCGGAGCAAACGGCTACGGCGATCTGCGGCATTGCCCCATGTTAGGAGCGCTCGGTCAGCTTCACCAACCGCGTCCCGCCACTTCAAGATCGTCGTGCGATCATCGATAAGGTCGAAGCGAAGCGCGTCGGGGCAGGTCGGATTGTCCAAAAAATACATGCCGTCTGCCGGAAGCCCCTGAAAACGCTCGCGTCCGGTTTCGTACCATCCCTGAAAATGCTGCCATGATGCCCCGAAACCGCATTTGATTGCAAGGCTGAGGGCTTGGCGGTAACGCGCAACGGTTTGGTTTTCGAGCAACAGGCGAAGAGCATGATCTGCGGCATTTCGCCGGTTCTGCGCCTCCTCAAGCTCACGGTCAAGCTCGCGAAGTTGTGCCTCCGCTGCCGCAATTCTGCGGCCCTCGACCTGAAGCTCGATGTCGGTCTTTTCGAGCTTTAAGCGTTCAAGGTGTTTGATCGCACCTTCCCACAAGCCGCCAATGCCGAAAGCGGCGCGATAAGCTTTCTCGGCAGCAGCCATTCTCTCTGCGGTGGATAGCTCGACGTCGATCTGCGCGAGGCGCTTTTCGGGCGATAGCGTTTGAGTGGTCATGTTACTTGTCTCCTGTTGCCTGGCGCTGCTCCGCTAGAGCGTGGGCGCAAATCGATCTGTCGAAGCTATTTCCGCGACCCTGCAAAAGTCTCGTCAGAGATTTCATTTCCTCTTCGCTCAATAGGGCCGCGTCAAGAGCGGCAAATTCGTTCGGACCGATAGGCGAAGAACGTCTGAGGCTTTCTCGAAAAAGCTTTTCGCGCTCGGCCCATTCGGCCGAATCTGGATCAACGGACCAATCGGTTTTACTTGGATCATCTGACATATAGTTGGCTCCTAAAGCGGCCCGGAAAGATGGGCCGAAACATTTTCAAAAATTTAAATTAGCGTCGGAGGCAGACGCCTCAGCCACATATGTGTTCGCATTCCGGGACCGAGGGGGTAGCCTGTCCCTGTCACGCATTTGGCGCACTCCGGTAACGCTTGCGCGATTGTTTCCTTGTGCGAAAATGCTTGACGAATACGCTTGAATATGTGCATCCGTTTGGTTACGATAATCGAAGGTTATCGAAACCAATGGAGGCTTTTTTGTCACAGCAACTATCGACCACACTTGACGCAACACTGACGTTCGGCGCTTTATCCGACAAGGCTCGCGCTTATGCTAACGATGCTCGATCCGCGAATACCGTGCGGGCATACGAAAGCGACTTGCAGGCTTTCCGTTCCTGGTGCCAGCTACGTGGCGTTACGGGCCTTCCAGCGACCGCTGAGACCCTTTCGCTCTATGTTGCGGACATTGCTGAGTGCGTGAAGCCTGCGACCCTCCAGCGCCGTTTAGCGGCCATTGCGGTGGCGCATAAAGCTGCCGGATACGAGTCACCCACTTCGCATGAGGTCGTCCGTTCGGTGTTAGCTGGAACCCGTCGCCGGTTAGGTGTCGCGCAAGCGCAGAAGACCGCCCTGACCGTTGCCGATGTTCGCGCTATGGTCGCGGACCTTGGAGACGCGCCAATCGATCTGCGCGACCGGGCACTTTTGTTGCTTGGTTTTGCCGGTGCGCTTCGACGCTCGGAGCTTGTCGCGCTTGACGTTGCCGATATTCGCTTCGAACGGGCGGGCGTCGTGCTCACCTTGGCCCGTTCGAAGACGGATCAGGAGGGCGCGACCGAAGAGATTGCGGTTCCTTACGGTTCGGACTTGAGCACCTGCCCGGTACGTGCCCTCCAGACTTGGATGGATTGCGTCGAAGATGGCCCCCTGTTCCGCAATATTGCACGGGGCGGACGGATCGGTGACCGCCTATCGGCTCACGCGGTCGCCCTGGTCGTGAAAAAGCTCGCTGGTAAGGTCGGACTCGATACCGATAAGCTTGCCGGTCATTCGCTCCGGAGCGGTTTTGCCACAAGCGCAGCCCGTGCGGGGAAGTCCGAAGCGGCGATCATGCGGCAAACGCGTCACAAGTCCGTTACCGTCGCTCGCCGCTACATCCGACAGGGCACGAAGTGGGACGATCACGCGGGCTTCGGAATCGGGCTGTAAGCGTCGTACTAAGCCGCTTCATTCGCTGGCCTCGGTAACGCTACCGGGGCCCCTTGCTGCCCTAGAACGGCCGTAATGGCCTCGGAAATGCTTCCACCGCCTGCGAGTACCTTGTGGAAAAGATCAAGCGCCATAAGGGCGTCCGTCGGCCAGGATTCGAACACGTTAACGGATCGGTTATCGATCACCGTGACGCTCTCCGGACCGATTAAGTTGTGGACCCGCATAAGCTGCTCCAGAAACTTTTGCGCCTTATCGAGTGCGGGAAAAAGATCGCGGGAGTCGTCGTCGTGCGCTTTCATCGCCCGGGTCTCGGCAAAATACAAAAGCCTTTCGGCACGGCGAATGAGGTCAGCAGGCGCCAAATCCTGGCCTTCAGAGATAATGCCGCACGTTGGGCAACGCCCGTCCGGATCGGGGATTGAAGTGGAACGGGACGACGGCCCGGCCTTAGCCCGTGGGGGCTTACTCGGCCCCACGTTTGACCGCTTTTCCGCGTTTTCACTTCGTGGCGTGTGGTTTTGCATGTGACGATGGAGCCCGGCCTTTGAGAGTGACCAGCGTGACGCGACTTCTGCCAGCGAACCGCTTCGGAGGTCCCGCATTATTGCCGCAAGGTCCGGGCTCGTACATACGCGACAGTTCGGCATCTACTTTGCCTTTTTGCGGCTCGGTGATTTACGCGCCGCTTTTTTCGCAGACTTCTTTTTGGGCGCTACCTTTTTCGCTACGGTCTTTTTGATCGTCGCCTTTTTTGCCGATGCTTTTTTCGCAGGGGCCTTCTTTGCGGGCTTACTGGTCGCCGCTTTTTTCGCTTTTGCTTTTTCCATCGTATGTCTCCATGAAAAATGGCGCCCGTTACCGGTGCGCCTGTTGTTTGTTCGTTTTACCGTTTGCGCGTCAGGCTTTCGTGGTCGCCTTTTTGCGCTTGCGGGTTTTCGGGGCTGCTTTCGGCGGTGAGGCCGATAATGAAGCGGGCCCGGAAGTACGGGCGGCATCCCTTTGCTGGATCAGGTTCATGACGGCCGAATAATCGGCGCTTAATACCTGCGGGTCTCGGTTCGTGAGAATTATTTCGGCCGAAAAAATCACGACGGTTTACCTCCAATGTGAAAAGGCCGACGCATAATTGGACGGCCTAAGAAGTGTGAAATGGCGTTTAGCTATTTTTCCCGGGCCGTAGACGCGCTTTGCGTTATCCGGCGAGGAAAGTTACGGGCTGAGGCGTTCGGGCGCGTCTACGGGCAAGGAAACGCCAAAAGAACCGAACGGTCAAAGGAGCGGTAACTGCGTCGGACCTTTACCCTTAGCAATCCGGTGCGGCATATTCTTAGTCGGACGGGTATTCAGTCGCGCTTCGCGGATAATCGCTTCAGCGATTATTACGACGGGTGTCAACGTACCCGGGCATTGGAATTCTTCCAGGATCGCCTGAGCCTCAAAGTATCGCAGCCCAATCGCCCGCCGTAAAGCTTTGGGTACTGTGGTGGAACAGGAAATGTAACCATGCTCAAGTAGCAAAGGTCCGTATTTCCGGGCTTGGTCCAAAAGGATCGCCATTGGCCTGTGAGTCATTTGCTCTCCGGCTAGGATGGTACCAAATCATCGAACGGTATTAAATCATCCAGTGACCGTAAAAAACACCCATCTGTCTCCTGGCTGTGTTTTAAAAACCTGTCGCATTGGTCCAAGACGCTGGCGATGGTCCTTTTCCTCCAAAGCTCTTGGTCGAGCCTGACGATTAACTCTCGGGCTAAGCTTTGGCCGTCGGATTTACAAAAAGCTGGCGAGAAGATCGCACCCATGTATCTTATCGCGATCAGGCCGCAAAGCGTTGTGATTTCTTCCGGGGTCAAAGAGACTAGAGTCCTCGCGCTATTTTTCGGACTGGCGAAACTTGCGTATCGATACCGCCAATCGGTTTGCGCCAAACGGGGCTCGCCTGGCCACATATCACCCGAGGCCGTGCATTCTATCAGCTCGGCAGCAGGCTCAATTACCGGCTCGATCCTGGCACGACCACTTTTATCCATTTTCGGAAATTGCTCATCAATATCTTTAGCTTGGAATTCTTTACTAATTCTTATTTCTTTATTGTGGCCTAGTGGTTCGGCCACTAGTGGCCTAATGGTTCGGCCACTCACTGGCCTAGTCGCTGGGCCACCTATCCAGTCAGGATGCTCCGAAGTGGCCGACTGAGTAGGCCACTTTATTAGCGCCTCCAAGTGGAGCGTGACTCTCATCCGCCGTCCTTTGGGGCCATCATGTCGATCTAAAACGCCAAGGTTGGCCAACGACTCAATAGCCGCGCTGACGGTATCGCGGGTATAGCCGGTATCAGCAGCTAACCGGCGGTGACCGACCTCGAAGGTGGCATTTTGGTACGACCGGCGTATTAACGCCATGAGAACCAACTTGTCCCGGGAACAGAGGTACTTAGGATCGCAGTCAAAGACCGCGTTAGGAATGGCCGTGTAATGCCCATCCGTTAGGTCAAAGAGCTTCGTCATCGATATAGCAAGCCGTGCTCGTTAAAAGAAAAAAGCCGCATCAGTAAATGCAGCCTATTAGGTTTTACCTTCAAAAAAAGAACGCGCCGATGTGACGCATCCGTACTTCAATCATAACACGTGAAAAATCGGAAATCAAGGACAAAGCGTTCATCGACGGACGAATGCCCGCATTTGATCGACGGTCAGACTATCGATGTCGTCGCGTCCGAATAAGCGGCGCAACGAAATGATTTCGCTTTTGTTGGAAGTTAGGATCGGATTTGCCGCGCCGGGCTCTCTGCATAAATATGCAACGGCTTCTTCAAGAAGGTCAAAGCCCATCAAGCAAACAGGTGTAAACTGCTTTAGGCCGTTGTGTATCTCCAGGTCGCGCTCTAAGCTCAATGGTAAACGCGCTTGCGCTTTAATGCCCCGCTCGCTACCGAAATCTCGCGGGCGTCCGCCGCTAGGGCGCTCGCGTTGGCGCCCGTCTTCGAACGCCGCGATCCATTCGCTTAAGTCACCGTTCTTCCAGCGTTGTGTTGCGATCAGAAAGCCGAGAACGTCCGGTAAACGAACCTCAGGGCTATTGCTAAGAAGTGCGGCATACTCGGGCGGTAGGAGGGCGAACCGCATCCTTCCGCGTTTATCGCATATGGGTTCGAGGAGGTAGCCACAACACTGACAGACCGCAATGGCGGGTCGGCCGTCGAGATAGCTCGCAGCACGTTGCCCACAGCCGCCGCAGTGCCAGATTCGCGGTCGCAACCGTCGAGCTTGCCGTGATCGCGCACCGTGACCCGAGGATCGAACCCGCACGGTGACGCTGCTGGCGCCGACCTCGAAGGCTCGCTGGGATTCGTAGTCGCGCTCCTCGTCCGGCCCCGTTTCCACGATCCGGAGAGCCGTCTCGGCTCTTTGCGCCTGATCTAGCTCATGAAGCTCGCCCGCTCGAAGACGCTTAGAATTCAGATCGGCCATCTATACCTTAACACCCGCACTTCGACGCTACGACACCGCCCACAAGCGAAACCTCTTCACGACACATCGGAAGCCTTTTTGTATACCGCGTATACCATTCGTAGCGTTATCGGTACGGTAAATGCTTGCTGCACGTTTGCGCGACCGGTACGGTAAAAATATTGTTTCGAACGCTTGCAATCAGCGCTACAGTGTGTTATTAACGTCGCTGGCGATTTGCTGACCACCCCTCACGTAGCGCGGGTCGGGAGACAATTTGCCGCCGGTTTTCGAGGAGAGGAGGTAGTCAAAGCGGATGCGCGGTGTCCGTTTATCTTCCTGTGGCCTTGAGTGGAGACCGTACTGAACAAAAAAGACAATAGCCCTGATGGAAAAGACGACTTGCTAACGCCCAAGCAGCGGCGGTGATCCTCGGAGTTACACCTCCGACTTTTTGTAGGATTCTCGATTCTGGGCGTTTACGATAGTATGTCTTGCCCACCCGCGGAACAACGAGGCGGGTCATCCGCATATCCCGAGCGGCTCTTTGTGAGTTTCTCGAAACATGTGTGGAATAGCTAAGCACGAAACTCACGAACGAAAGCTTAGGTTATTAGATAAGATGCCCGAGAACGTCGCTTCACCGAGGAAGAGCTTCGTCATATCGCGATACACGAAGCTGGTCATGCCCTCGCGGCCGTCAAATGCGGATTCACCTTCACCACAGCCTCGATTCGGCGCGAAGGCTCTGATGGCGAAGGGGCCGGGTTCGTGGACACTGTTGAGGTGCGGCGTATGTTTCGATATGACCGAAAAAGACAGGCGTATACTGTGGAGGAAGCAGATCGTGTCAATTGCGAGCGAAGCGCCACGGTCTCATATGCTGGTGCAGCCGCCGAAGCTTTGATCTTTTCACGGTACCTTCCGGGGTCAGTAGGGAGCGATTTTGTGAAGGCCAAGACTTCGCTAACAGCTCATTACGGTGACGCTCACGCCACCGAAGCGGAGCGAAGGGTGAAACTCGCCACGGTGAAGCTCATGGACTACTGGCTGCCTGAGGTTCAGATCGTTGCGGATGTTTTGCTTGACAGAGGCCAAGTGACATGCGCTGAGGTGAAGAAGGTCATCCGCGCTGGCAAGGATCGATTTCGGCGGAAGCCCTGTGAGCCGATCTGTTCCCAGATCGCGGACGCACTTTCTTAACCGCACCGCCGTCATCCGAGCGTTCGATGGGTCAGACCCGTGAAGGTAGACCGGCTCGAAGCTTCATTAACGCAACGAACCCGCCTCCTACTTAAATTATACGACAGGGCTGTCACGGTCGCTATGACCACGTTTTTTGAAAGCGCTAACGATTTTGCGCGCCTCTAAAATCGATCTAGCTTCAGCTTTGCAATAATCGCAGACGCGGCATTTTGCCGCACTGTCCTTAAAGAACCAAAACTCACACTGTTCGAGCACCGCTATTCCTTTCGAGTTATGCGAAAGCAGGGCGAAGGCGCGTGGCGTGCGCTATCGCCGAGACTAAAAGCCGGTGCTTGGGCGGCAACAATTGCTACGACGCCGGTCCCAGAGAATTCCTCTTGTCGAGTTTATCCTAATTCTTCGAGAGATCGCTACGGTAAATTATTGTGAACGTTTGCCGCGACTGGTACGGGAAAAACTTTGTTGCGACCCGTTGCAACCTAATGCAACTTATGCTATGAAAGCGGGTGGCAAAACGAAATCGGGCCCGCACGGGAGAGCGGTCCGGATCAATTTGCCGCTAAGGGTTTTCTGGAGAGGAGGTTGCCACAGGCGGACGCGGCGTCCGTTCTGTTTCGCTATTGCCTGGAGTCGAATGCCCAAAGAATCACGCCCTGCTGATGCGTTGTGGTCGATTGCAGAAACGGCCGAATACTTGGGCGTGTCGGAAACATGCATCAGAAGGCTCGCGAAGCGCAAGATCATAGCCTCGGTTGCAATAGGGCGTCGTATCCTACTCCGACCGAGCACCGTCCGGAGCTTCGTTGATGATCGCGAGGAGGGCGGCAGTTTGCCGCGCCGTCGCTTCGGCCGACCGCACGTTAGGCCACGCGGCGCTTCTTGAACGTCCTTGCGAAGAAGGCGTCAAACTTCTCGTCTACGGCCTCTTGAGCGTCGTCGAAGAGATGGCTGTAGACGTTGGCCGTCATTTTTATGTCCGCGTGGCCCATCGCTCGGCTGACGAGCAGGATCGGTATCCCCATTGCGGCCATTAGCGATGCGGAAGAATGTCGCAAGGCGTATAATCTGATCGGGCGGACTTTCGCTTTCTTGAGGATCGGCAGCCATACGCGGTGACGAAAGTTGCTTAGGTGAATGGGGCCCCCATCGGGCGAGGTAAAGACGTAATCGCTCGGAGTTGGCCGCAGTCGCTTGTGCCGTGCTCTAAGCGCACGTAAGGCGACCGGAGGGATACGGAAGCCTCGCCGTCGCGACTGTTCCTTAACGTCCTTGGGCGCACAGAGTGTTCCGGCGACCTCGGTTAAATTGCGGACAATGGAAACCCATCCGCGATCTAGCTGAATATCGTGCCATTGAATCCCAAACGTTTCGGCAGGGCCCAAAGCGCCGCGAATCATTATCAAGAACATGGGAAGGTGCTCGCTCCGCTCTACGGCACGGAGAAACTTCGCCGCCTCTTCACGGTCCCAGGCGACGATTTCCTTAGGCCGATACTTTGAGGCGCGGTCGTGAACGTCTAGTTTGGACGCTGGATTCACGATAATCAATCCTTTGTCCAGTGCATCTTCGAGCGCCTTATGCAACACCGTGCGGATTTTCGATTTGCTTGCCGGTGAGAGCCCGGTCAGGGTAGAGAAGAAGACGCGCAACCTCTCATGATCCAGCCTGTGAAGTTTCTCGTCGCCAATGTGCGGGATAAGATACTGCTCTAGCGCCCAGGTATAACTCGCGTGGCCCGCCTCAGAGAGCGTGTGATTGTCGAGCCAGGTGCGGAGGTATTCGCGCAACGTCATACGCGACGAGACCTGTCCCCGTTTGCGCGGCGGCTGCTTGCGCCGTAGCTGCTCCATTTTGTCTTTTAAGCCATAGAAGGCGTCCTCGGACTTGTCATTGCGCGGCCCGACTAGGCGCCGACGGTCGCGATTCCCTCGGTCGTCAAAGCCCAAGGAGATTTGGGCGACGTATCGGCGCTCTTTTTCGTTCCAGCAGACGCTACCGTTACCAGGATTCGCCCGGGCCTTTTTCCGTCGCATGGCGCGGCACTTAGCTACGGACTTTTTCACCCCTGCCGGAAAAGTGGATAACCAATTGGATAACCAAAAACAAAACCGCCATTTTTTGGCGGTCCGATAAACTATATTTTACAAGTGTTTTTATGGTGGGCGGTATAAGGATTGAACTTATGACCTCTTCCGTGTCAAGGAAGCGCTCTCCCACTGAGCTAACCGCCCCAAAAAGTCTCCTCCAGATTCGCAGCGGAGCGCTGTGAACCTGCATGCGAGCGTTTGACAAGGTTTATCGCGGCATGATAGAGTTGCGCGTATTACTCGCTCGTCATAAGGAGGCTCGATGAACAATCTGCGTCAGTTCACCTCCACCATGCCGTCCAACGGCGTGGGGTCGGCGTGCGCTGGACCTTCGTTCTTGCCATCGTAGCAACGCTCGCATAGCGAGCTCGCTCAAGGAACGAAGGCCTCCGCGAATCGATCGGAGGCCTTTTCATTTCTCAAACTTCTCTACACTCATACTATCGAGGTGGATCATGGAACTTTGGCTGGAAGCCGAGATCCGGATTCGCCGTGACGACGCCTTGCAAAACGCCCGCCGGAGGCGGTCGGCTCGCCTCGCGCGGAGCAGATCGAATCCAAGGGCCCGCACTCGTCTCGCGGACGGTGCGCAGGCAATGAGTGACGCGCTCGCTGTGCTGGCGCGCAACTTACGGAACGGTGAAGCCGCGTAACGGCTACGGGAGGGCGTCCTCGACGTTGGTGTCGGCGCCCTTCCATTCTTTTTCGAAGCGCGTGCGCGACGCCGCCGCTTGCGCGCCTTGACCGCTCGCTGCCAACGCTTTCGAGAGACCAAAAAGCGCGCGCGGATCGTTCGGGTAGGCGGCGAGTGCGTCGGTGTATGCCCCAATCGCGCCGGCGGCATCATTGCGCCGAAGGTACAGTGCGCCGAGAGCCTCGCCGGCGGGAAAGAATGGAATCAGCTCGCCGCCGAACGCAGCGCGTTCGTTTTCCACGCTTCGTTCGATCCAGCGTTGCGCTTCAGTATAGTTACCCTCAGTTTCAGCGAGCCGAGCCAGAAAGAGTTGCGGCATATAGCCCTGCGCGGTGCTGGCTACCGGCATCTTTGCGGCGAGCGCGCGCGCTTCGTCGACGTGGCCCAAATGCAGCGCGGCAAGTCCGCGAACGCTCGTTGCAGCGAACTCCGCTCCGTCGGTGGCATATGCGGTTTCGTAGCGGCCAAATCGCAGCGCCGTAAGCCCGTCGAAGGTCGTTCCGAACGCAGCGGACATCCGTCGACTCCAGCGTTGCGCGACCGCATAATCTCCCAGCATCATCGCCGCCGAGTATCCGACCGCGACGTCATGTTTCGCGTATTGTTCGGGGTGGTCGGTCCCGGAAGTCAGCTGCGTCAATAGTTCGTAGGCGCGCTCGCTCGAGCGCAAAGCTGCCGGGTAATTCCCGGTCTCGATCCAGTAATGCGCCGGCATGTGTGCGAGGTGCTCGGCTTGCGGCGGAAAGATATCGGCGTCGAGGCGCTTCGCGCAGGCAAGCGCGGGCGTTCGATCGGGAGCGAGATCGTAGAGATGAATGCAGAGATGGTTGGCCATCACGTTCACCGGATCGTCCTTCAGAACGCCTTGAACGATCGAAAGCGCGTCGCGCGATTCTTCGGCGGCGGGCGTTCCATTCTGCCACGCGAGTCCGCCGTGTTCCAGAAGGGCCTCGGCGGCAAGGAGCCGCGCGTTCACGTCGTGAGAGGTCTGCGCGAAAGCGAACATCGCTTCGCGATAGGCTTTGTCGTCGGCTGTCCAGTTCGCAAAACTCCCGGCGAATCGTAACGCCATGATTTCGACGAACCGGCGTTCTTCCGGCGGCAGGTCCGTCGCGAGCCCGGATGCTTTCCGGATTGCGGCCGACGCGCGCGCGAAGCGATCTTCGGTGAGCGGCGTATTCAAATCCGGGCCGGCCGCGAGCGCTTCACCCCAATCGGCCATCGCGAGCTTCGGATCGAGTTCGGCCGCCTGGGCGAATGCTTGCGCTGCATCGGTGCCGTCGTACGCATAATAGAGGAAGAGACCGCGATCGATCGCCGCCTGCGCTTGCGGGTTGCTCGTCGAGACCGCGAAGTGCACCGGCGCCGAGGCGGTCGCTGCAGCAAAGACGAGCGCGAGCAGATTCACGCCAGCTTTTTCAACCGTCGCGCCGCGCTCTCCGCGCTGGACAGCCTGCTGCACGGTAGGGTACGATGCTGTTTTGTCCAAGGAGCCGCTACCGGCACGGGCGCGTAGCTCAGCGGGAGAGCATCCGCTTCACACGCGGGGGGTCGCTGGTTCGAGCCCAGCCGTGCCCACCAACAAGGTCGGTGGTGTCGGCCTTGGCGCTGTAGCTCAGTTGGTTAGAGCGTCGCCCTGTCACGGCGAAGGTCGTGGGTTCGAGCCCCATCAGCGTCGCCATCTTGCGTCGAGCGCATCGCAGCTAACCGGTGCGCTCGACGACGACCGAGCCAAGGTAGCTCAGTTGGTAGAGCACGCGCCTGAAAAGTGCGGTGTCGCCCGTTCGATCCGGGCCCTTGGCAGATTCGGAGAGAGACCCGACTTGGTCGGGTCTCTCCTGTCTTCCGAGCTCGGCTGGAAGTATTACCAGCCGGTGTGCCACAACGTATGGCACGCTGCCGAGGTAGAAAGGCTTATGCCTAGGACACGTCTCGCCTTCTGTGGCAAATGCGGGGCGCTCAAGGTGGCGTTGACAAGCGGTGCCTCACGCTGTCTAGCGTGTCACAATCGTCGGGGACGCTTGTATTATCATAGCAGCGCGGTGCGGCGGGCCAAGCAGCGCGAAAGCTACGTTCGCAGAAAGTATGGCCTCTCGATCGCGACCCTCGAAGGAATGCTATTTCATCAGCGCGGCCGATGCGCCATATGCAACACCCACTGGCAAGATTGCGCGATGGCTAAGAAGGTCAGCCACGAGGTAATGTTCCTTCATGCCCTTTACGTGGACCACGACCACCGGACCGGAGTCGTGCGCGGATTGCTTTGCAACGCCTGCAACACCGCTATTGGCTTGTTTGAAGAGGATAGAGAACGGTTTGAATCGGCGCTCCTTTACCTGCACAAGGGGAACGCAAGATCTTCTCCGCTCTGAGACCTAAGCGCTAACGCAGCGTGCGGTCGAAAAACTCGACGGTTCGCTGCCAGGCCGTTTCGGCGTGATCGCGATGATACTGCCCGAGGCCGCCCTCGCCCGGGCCGCCCGTGTTGTAGAAGCCGTGTTCGGCATCGTAGCGATGGAACTCAGGTGTCGCACCGGCCGCTTGAAGCTTGCGTTCGATCGCATCGACACCCTCGATGGTGAAGAAGCCGTCCGCGAGCGCCCAATGTCCCTGAATCGGCACCGTTATCGTGGCGGGATCGCCCGCCTCCGCCGGTGGGTAGCCGTACCAAATGCTCGCGGCATCGAATGAGCTGCCGTGCATGACACTGAGCGTCGCTAATGCACCGCCCATGCAGAATCCCATAACGCCGACGCGTTTTGCGCCGCGTTCGCGAAGGTAGCGGGCCGCGCCGGTAGCGTCTTGGGTGGCGGCGTCGGTGAAGTCGAGGCCCTCCATCAGATGGTTCGCTTCGTCACCGGTTGCGGCGCTGCGCCCGCGATACAGATCGGGGACGACGACGCCGAAACCGTGCGAGGCGAGCCGGTCTGCCGTCGTTTTGATCCGCTCGTCGAGACCCCACCACTCTTCGAAGAGAACGACGCCGGGGGCGTTAGCCCCCGGCGCCGGTGCGAAGTAACCCGGTGCCGACGTTCCGTCGGGCCGAGTAAACTCGATCATCGATCCCATTTAGGGCCGCTCCGCCGGGACCACTTCTTCGGCATCTTGACGGTCGAGGTTTTCGATGCGATCCGTCACGAGCCACTCGTTGGCGCTCCGAACGTCGTCCGGACGCACGCGCTCGGTAAACCAGGCGAAGAGCTCCTCGTCGGTGCGGTGCCTTTTGAGTGCTTCATCGAAGTCCGAGAGCGGGATCCGCCAGCGCTCGAGCATTCCTCGATCCATCGGACACGGATAGACGTAGTCGAAGATCGTTCCGGCTGCAGCGGCGCGCCCTTTATCGGAAGCGCGAAGCAGCCACAACGCGTCGCCGATCGCCTCGCGGCCACGCCGCGGAAAGGTTCTTCCATCGCGAAAATCAGTAGGCATGCCCCCATAATGCGCGGCGACGCCAGCGGGTTGCGCGGGCGAGCCAGCGAACGGTGGCCCGTCATGCAGCAGCCGGCGGCCATGCCGCGCCACGAGCCCCGATGGCACGCGTCGGTGGCGGTGTTGGCGGCAATGCTGCTCTACATCACCCTTCCGCCGCGTTTGACGATCGGTCCGGTCTGGGCCGCTCCGACGATTGTTTTGGTGCTGCTGATCCCGCTCTCGATCTTTGCTCCACGGCGCCACAAGGAGACGCGGCGCACGCGCTTCTTGAGCATCATCCTCATCGCTATCGTGAACTTTTTCAATCTCGCCTCGGTGCTGCTGCTGATTGCCGCGCTCTTCCATCCCGAGAAAGCTGCCTTGCATCAGCCGGGTTACTTGTTGCGCACGGGGGCGCAAATCTGGTTTACGAACGTGCTCGTCTTCGCGCTCTGGTTCTGGGAAATCGATGGCGACGGCCCTGAAGCGCGCGCGCATGCCAGCGCGGCAACCGAGTTCAGCAATGCCGACTTTCTCTTTCCGCAGATGCAGATGACCATTGCGAGCGGTGGAGGGCCGTCTTGCGTCGACCCGCTCTGGAAGCCGCTCTTTTTCGACTATCTCTATCTCGCGTTCACGAACGCCACCGCATTTAGTCCGGCCGACGTTATGCCCCTCAGCCGCCAGGCCAAGGCGCTCATGCTGGCCGAATCGCTCCTCTCGCTCATCACCGTCGCGATCGTGCTCGCCCGAGCGATCAGCCTGATCTCATAGGCCTCGAGAACCGAGCGCGTGCTTCCGGTGTTGTAGGACGGAGTATGGACGTGCTCGAACCCGATGCGACGCCGTGGGCGGGTATGATGTAATGGCAGCCTGCGACCTTCCCAAGGTTGATGCGTGGGTTCGATTCCCACTACCCGCTCCAGTGCGCCAGGGCGACGTAGCCAAGTGGTAAGGCAGGGCTCTGCAAAAGCCCCATTCGGCAGTTCAAATCTGCCCGTCGCCTGAAGATTTTCTCCAGTGACTCGCATCGCGATCGTCGGCGCAGGCGCCATCGGCGGCTTTCTGGCGGCCGCGCTTGCCGAGGCGGGCCTCTCCGTCGCGATTGTCGCGCGTGGTGCCCACCTCGCGGAAATCCGCTCCTCAGGGTTGCGCGTCGAGAGCGATCTCGGCAGCTGGAGAACTCGCCTGGAGGCAGGCGACGACTTACGCGGGCTCGGCGACTTCGATGCGCTGATTCTGACGTTCAAAGCGCACCACTGGCCCGCGTTTCGCGAGCAGCTCGAGCCCTTCGCCTCGAGCACCGCCAGCATCGTGACGATGCAGAACGGTCTTCCATTCTGGTACGTGCGCGAGCCGCCGCTGGCGAGCGTCGATCCCGACGGCGCGATCGGCAAGCTCTTCGGCGATGATCGCGTGATCGGCGGGGTCGTTCACGTTTCGGGGAGCATCGTCGCTCCGGGTCACGTTCGGCAGAGTGGCGGCGTACGTTACGTACTCGGCGACCCGCGCGGCGGTTCGAACGCGCGCGTCGACGCGCTTGCCGACGCCTTTCGCCGCGCGCGTCTCACGCCGGAGGTCGATCAAAACGTTCGATCCACGGTTTGGCTGAAACTGGTCAACAACTCGGGTCTCAATCCGGTCAGCGTGTTGCGCGGCATCACGATTAAACCGATGCTCGCGGATTCGCGCGCGCGCGCGCACGTTCACGCTCTGATGACCGAGACGCTCCGCGTCGGTCAATCGATGGGCGTCGTCGACGAGGTCGACGTCGACGAGCGCATCGCCTATGCCGCCCGACTAGACGACGTGAAGACCTCGATGCTGCAGGATTTCGAACAAGGCCGCGCGCTCGAACTCGATCCGATTCTCGGCGCCGCGATCGAGCTCGGCGACCGGTACGGCGTCGCCGTCCCGCACCTGCGCGACGCGTACGAGCGGCTCCGGCGCGTTAGCGCGGCAGGATCGCTGCAATGATCGCCGAGAGCAGCGGTTCGGCCGATATCGCATCACTCGGCGGCGTCGGCCCGAAGACCGCAGCGCTCTTTCGCGAGTTGGGAATCGATACCGTAGCCGCGCTCTTAGAGCATCTACCCTTTCGCTACGAGGATCTGCGGTTTCCAACGCCCGCGGCGCAGCTTGGTGCGGCGGCGGGCGAAGCGAACGCCGTCGGCCGAATCACGGCGCTCAAGGAACGCCGCGTCCGCGGTCTGGAGATCGTTGAGGCGCGCCTCGTCGACGACGCCGGCGGTTCGTTCGCCGCCAAGTGGATCGGTCGCAATCGGTACGTCTACGGCCGCTTCCGCGAGGGAATGCGGCTCTTCGTCCGCGGGCGGGTCGACCGATTGCTCTCGGGACCGGTTGTCAACGTCGCGCAGTACGCGCAGCTCGGCGAGAATGAGGAATATCGCGGCGAGCTCGTCCCGGTCTATCGCGCGTCGAAGGATCTCGCAAGCCGAAAGATTGCGGCGGTCGTTAAGAAGAATCTGACGCGGTTGGTCGAGACCGCGCCGATCGACTCGATTCCCCCGGCACTGGCAAAGGCGCGTCACTACGGCTCGCAGGATGAGGCATATCGAGCCGTCCACGCGCCGCGTACTCCAGAGGAAGCACAACGCGGCCGCGAGCGCTTCGTCTTTGCAGAGTTTCTCGGACTGGCAACCGCGGCGCAGCTGCGGCGAAACGAGCGCGAGCGCGACCACGACGCGCAGGCGCTGCGAATTCCCGCCGGTCTACTCGACGACTTCGAGGCGATGCTTCCCTTTTCGCTCACGCGCGCGCAGCGACGGGTCATTCTGGAGTTGTGGAACGACATGAGCCGGGACGTTCCGATGAACCGGCTGCTGCAGGGTGACGTGGGGAGCGGAAAGACGCTCGTTGCGGCGGCGGCGGTCGTGTTGGCGGCACGCAACGGTATGCAGGCGGCATTAATGGCGCCGACCGAGCTGCTGGCTTGGCAACACGCGAGCAAGCTCGCACCGCTGCTGGTGCCGTTTGGAGTGACGCTCGAAGCCGTCTTCGGGAGCCAAGGAGCGCGCTCGCGCAGCGCCGCGATCGAGAAACTTGCAAGCGGCGCGGCCTCGGTCGCGGTCGGCACGCACGCGCTGCTCACCGAGGGCGTCGATTTCGATCGGCTCGGCCTGGCAATCATCGACGAGCAGCATCGATTCGGCGTCGAGCAGCGCGCGCGGCTGCGCGCCAAGGGAGTCTCTCCGCATACGCTCCACATGACGGCCACGCCGATTCCGCGCACGCTCGCGCAGTCGGTCTACGCCGATCTCGATCTGTCGATCGTCGACGAGTTGCCGCCGGGTCGAACGCCGATCGAAACGTTCGCGGTTCGCACCAGCCGACTCGGGCGCGTCTACGAGTTCGTGCGAAAGGTCGTTGCCGCGGGTCATCAGGCCTACGTCGTCACTCCGGCGATCGAGGAAGGAGAAGGGATGCTTGCGAGCGCCGTTGGCGAAGCGGAGCGACTGAAGAACGAGGTCTTTCCGGACCTGCGGCTCGGATTGCTGCACGGCCGGCTCGCCTCGCGGGAGAAAGAAGAGATCATGAGGCGTTTCGTCCGTGGCGAGCTCGACGTGCTCGTCTCGACGACGGTCGTTGAAGTCGGCGTCGACGTTCCCAACGCGACGGTCATGGTCGTGCTCGACGCGCAGCGCTACGGCCTCGCGCAGCTTCACCAGTTGCGCGGGCGCGTCGGCCGAGGAGCGGCGCAGTCGCACTGCATTCTCGTCTATCCCGACGATGCGGGCGAGCGGGAGCGTCTCGACATTTTGACCGGTTCCACCGACGGATTTCGAATCGCCGACGAAGATCTGCGGTTGCGCGGCTCGGGCCAGCTCTCGGGAACGCTGCAATCCGGCGCAGCCGAAACGCGCCTGGGCGATCTCGTTGCGGACGTCGACGTCTATCGTGCAGCAAAGCTCGCGGCGGAGAAGATCGTCGCTCTCGATCCCGGTCTCAACCGCCCCGAACACGCGGGACTCCGCTCGACGCTCGAGAGCCAGCCGCGGACGCGGGCCCTGGTGATCTCATCATGAGCAAGGCTTCCGCGTTCATCGTTGCTGTCGTTGCGTTGCTGCTGTGGTTTGCGCTCGGCTCGCAGGCCGACTGCGCGCCCGCCGATGTGGCGCGCGCGACGCTTTCGAACGGACTGCGCGTCATCGTCATCCGCGATACGCTTGCGCCGGTCGCGACGGCAATGATGAACTATCGGGTCGGCTCGGACGAACAATGGATACCCGGCTTAGCTCACGCCACCGAGCACATGATGTTTCGGGGAAGCGAGAGCCTCTCGTCGTCACAACTGATGGAGTCGATGGGCATCACGGGCGGCGATTTCGACGCCGACACGACGAGCACCGTAACGCAATACTATTTTACGGTCCCGTCGGCTTATCTCGACATCGCGTTGCGCGCCGAGCGCTCGCGCGCCACCGGTCTGCTGATGTCGCAGGATCAATGGGAGCAAGAACGCGGACCGATCACGCAAGAAGTTGCGCAGGATAACAGTAGTGCGTTCTACCGTCTCTTCGTCAAGATGCAGGATCGGCTGATCGGCGGAACTCCGTACGCGAAGAACACGCTCGGAACGGTTTCGGACTTTGCCAATCGCGTCGACGGCGCGCAGCTGATGAAGTTTTACCGTACCTGGTACCACCCCAACAACGCGATTTACGTGATCAGCGGGAACGTCGACCCGCAGGCGACGATCGAACAGGTCAAGGCGATTTTCGGGGACGTTCCTGCGGGGAAGCTCCCGGCGCGCGCGCCCTTTCACCTCGGGCCGCTCCAAGGCGCGCTCTATCACGATACCTCCGATCAATCCTTTACCGCGGTCGCGCTGGGCTATCGGTTCCCCGGTTACGAGAGTCGCGATTATGCAGCCGGTCAAATCCTCGGCGACGTCCTTTCGAGCCAGCGCAGTACGTTCGGCGGCTTCGCCTACACGGGACGGGCGCTCGCCACGGAGTTTCTTACCGAGATTTATCCGAAGGTTGGGATCGGCATCGCGGTTGGCATCGTGCCGGTGACGACGCCGCCCCAAACCATCGATCGGCAGTTACGCGCCAACCTGGAAGCCTACAAGAAGAGCGGCGTGCCGCCCGAACTCGTCGCGGCGGCGAAGCTACGCGAAATATCTCAGCTGGAGTTTAACGCGAACTCGATCGAAGGTCTCGCGCAGGAGTGGAGTCAGGCCGTCGCCGTGCAAGGCTTGAGCTCGCCCAACGATGTGATCGCGCAGTACGCGCGCGTCACTGTCGCCGACGTCAATCGCGTGCTGCGCACCTATCTCGACGACAAACGGGCGGTCGTTGCATATGCCGTTCCGAAGAATAGCGGGCTGACCTCTGCGGGTGGTGGCATGGCGAAGGAAAACAACGCAATTCCGCCATCCAAACACGAGCCGCTCCCCAGTTGGGCGCAACGCGTGCTCGACAACTTGCGCGTCCCGGAGCAGACGACCTCGCCGGTCGACATGACGCTCTCCGACGGGATTCGCTTGATCGTCGTGCCCGAGAGCATCAGTCACACGGTGGTCGTCTCGGGTGAGATCGAGAACAACGCGGGCGTGCAAGTTCCGGCTGGGAAAGAGGGCGTCGACGACGTTACCGCGGCGCTCTTCCCATACGGAACGACGACCTACGATCGTCTCGGGTTCGCGCGTCAGCTCGACGACATCGCGGCGACGACCGAAGCTGGAACCGACTTCGGGCTGGATGTGCTCTCCGCGCACTTCGAGCGCGGCGTTGCGCTGCTCGCCGATCAGGAGCTGCATCCCGCATTCAAACCGGACGATTTCACGGTCGTGCGCACGCAGACCGCGGGCGAGCTCGTCGGCGAGATGACCTCGCCCGAACACCTTGCGGAGGTCGCGCTCAACAAGGCGCTCTATCCGGCCGGCGACCCGTCGCAGCGATTCGCGACGCCGAAGAGCATCGGCGCGCTCTCGCTCGACGACGTGAAGGCCTGGTACGCGAGTGCCTATCGTCCCGATCTGACGACGATCGTCGTCATCGGCGACACGACGCCCGCAGCGGCAAAGGCGATCTTTGAGAAGTACTTCGGCGCGTGGAAGGCCGTCGGGGCCAAGCCGAACGTCGATTCGCCGCCGGTTCCGGCCAATGCGGCGAGTCAGCTGCAGGTTCCGGCGACCGGGCGCGTTCAGTCGTCGGTGCAGCTCGTCGAAACGCTTCCGATCGTGCGCAGCGATCCCGCGTGGGCGCAGCTCCAGCTTGCCAACGCGGTTTTGACGGGCGGTTTCTACTCGTCGCTGCTCTATCACGACTTGCGTGAAGTGCACGGTTACGCCTACGACGTCGACAGTCACGTTTCGGCCGGTCGGGTCCGCGCAACGTTTGGGATCGACTATGGATGCGATCCCAAGAATATTCTCTCCGCGCAGGCGGAAACGACCGCGATTCTCAAGCAGCTGCAGGCGAGCCCGATTGATGCCGACCGCCTTCTCCGATCGAAAGCGCTGCTGATGGGCGAGGTGCCGATCCGCGAGTCGAGCTACGACGGCGTGGCGGGCGAGTTGCTGCGGTATTCGTCGCTCCGTCTGCCGTTGAACCAGAACGTCGTCGACGCAGGCGCCGAGCTCGCGGCGACGGCACAAAACGTCCAGGCAGCGCTTGAAAAATACATTCGTCCCGACGCGTTCGTACGCGTCGTCACCGGTCCGTCGCCGCCGTAGTTCGCGCGCAGGAGCCTCCTAGGGGCGAGCGGCGCTTGGCGTCGAACGCGCCGGGAATGAGCGCGGTCCGCGGGATCGGTTTCGATCTCGACCATACCCTTGCGATCGACAACCGGCTGGAACGGGTTGCGCTGCTCCGCCTGCTCGGAGTGATGCTCGAAGAAGGAGGACGGACGATCGGAACCCTGGCTGATGAAATCGAGAGCATCGACGATCTCCTTTCGCGCCAGCGCCGGGGCGACTTCACGATCGACGACGCCGTGCGGACGTTCGCCACGCAACACTCAGTCGAACCGGCGGATCGGTACGTCGAAACCTTTCGCCGATGGACCGTCGAGATGGTCGGCGAGTTCGTCATACCGCTGCCCGGAGTGAAAACGACGCTCGACGCGCTGGCTGAGCGCGGAATCGCGATCGCGATATTGAGCAACGGATGGAATCCGCTGCAGGCGCGCAAGGCCGAGCAGGCCGGCTTTCGGGGACCCATTTTGGTTAGCGGCGAGATCGGCGAGCAAAAGCCGGCAGCGCACGCGTTCGAGCGGCTTCTGCAAGCGCTGGGAACCGATCCGGAGGAGAGCTGGTACGTCGGCGACGATCCCCACTGCGACGTAGCCGGCGCGCAGTCGGCCGGCATGCAGAGCGTTTGGATCAACTGGGAGGCCAAGCAGTATCCGTCGCAGCTCCGTCCGCCGGAGCATACGATTTCCGAGTTCGCGCAGTTGCTCGATCTCCTGCCGGCGGCGGTGCGGACGAGATGAGGCGCGGATTTGCGACGCTCGCGGTGCTCGCCGCATGCGCGGTGCTGCTGGGTGCGGCGACACCGCCGCCTTCCAATTATCAGCAACGGCTCGAGCAGCTCGAACGCCGCTACATTTACTGGTCGTTCGAAGAGAGTCCGACCTTCGCAACCGATTCGGGCGTTCACACGTACGATGACAAGCTTGCCGATTTTTCGCCGCCGACGGAGGCCGCGCAGATGGTGCAGCTGCGGAAGTACCGCAACGAGCTCGCTGCGCTCGAGCCGCCGGCGGGCGCTGCCCCGCACGCGCGCGTCGATTATCTGCTGGTCCGGGCGAACCTCGAGGGCGACTGGTGGAGCCGGACGGTCTTGCGCGGATTGCAGCGTAATCCCAGCGTCTACGAAGGCGAGTGCAGCAACGGGATTTTCTCAATCGTCAAGCGCGAGTATGCGAGCGACGAGGTTCGCATCCACTCCGCGATCGCGCGTCTGCGCGCCTGTCCGCGCGTTCTCGAGCAGGGACGGGCCAATCTCACGCAGACCGTCCGCGAGTTCGCACAGATCGCCTCGGAGGACATCCGCGACGGGGATTCGCTCTATACCACAACGCTCGACGAGATCGCGCGCGACACCTCACCCGCGACGAAGCGCGAGCTGAAGGCGTCGCAGTCGGTCGCGTTGAGCGCGCTGCACGGGTATCGCGCGTGGCTCGATTCGCATATGTCCAGCTTCCGCGCGGGAGGCTTTGCGGTCGGACGAAAGCAGTACGATTGGTACCTCCGGCGCGTCCTCATGCTGCCGTACGATTCGAACCAAGTGGCGCATATCGGCCAGGTCGAGCTCGCGCGCGATCGCGCGCTCGAGATGTGGGAGGCCGCGCAGGACGCGCAGTTGCCGTCGCCCTCACCCGCTCCGACCTTTCCTTCGACCACTGCATTCCTGTCCTATTACGAGCAGAGTCTTGCGAAGCTGATCGCGTTCATCAACTCGCATCAGATCGTGACGATTCCCTCCTATATCGGAGCGTTCCACATCGTCGAGGTGCCCAAGGCGCTTGCCGCGACCTATCCCGGCGGTTTTATGAACGCACCGCCGATGTTCTCGAGTGACTCCCAGGGTTTCTACTTCGTTCCGGATTTTAGTCCGAGCAATCAAAGCTTCTTCGTGCAGCAAGCGCGGCAATCGGTCTTGCCGTTGCTCGGACACGAGGGAATCCCCGGCCATTTCCTGCAGTTTTCGACCGCGTATCACAATCCCGATTTCATCCGGCACGTGCAGAGCGACGGCGTCTTCGCCGAAGGGTGGGCGTTTTACGGCGAGGAGATGCTCATGCGCGAAGGGCTCTACGCCGACGACCCCGGCGCGCGCCGGCAAGTGATTCATCTCATGCGTCATCGGGCGACGAGAATCGGCGTCGACGTCGGCCTGGCAACCGGGACGATGACGCTTCCGCAAGCGATCGCGTACTTCCAAAAGAACGCGAATATCGACTACGACACCGCGCGCGGCGAAGCGACGCGTTTTGCGATGGGCCCCGGTCAGGCGATCGACTACCTCATCGGCAAGACGCAGATCGAGACGATGATCGGCCTCGTGCAAGACCGCCAAGGCACGGCTTTCAATCAGCGAGCCTTTCACGACCGGCTCCTCTCGTACGGAACGGTGCCGTACTCGACGGTTCGCTACGAGTGGCTCGGCGACTCGACGTGGCTTCGACAATCGATCGAGCCGCTCGCGCCGCAGGGATTCTAGATCGCGATGGCGCCGAAGATTACGGGTGGTTCGCTCGGCAGCCGCAAGCTGCGCTCGCCGAAGGGCACGCAGGTGCGTCCCACCCCCGGGCGCGTCAAAGAGTCGCTCTTTTCGATTGTGATGCACCGTCTGGAGGGCGCGCGCGTCCTCGATCTCTTTGCCGGCACCGGAGCGATCGGATTCGAGGCAGCCTCGCGCGGCGCGGGTCGCGTCGTGGCCGTGGAGGCCCAACGCGACGTGGCAAACGTCATCGAAGAAGCGGCGAAGAGCCTCGGGGTCGACGACGTGGTGACGGTCTTTCAGGCGCCCGCCGAGCGCGCGCTCTATCGCCTCGAGGGCCCCTTTGACATCGTCTACCTCGACCCACCCTACGCCGATCCCGTCCCGCTTGCGCTCTTTCGGTTACTGCTCGAGCGCGAGCTGTTGGCACCCGATGCGCTCGTCGTCTACGAACACGCGGCGAAGCGGATCCTGCCCGACATACCCGGATATCGCTCGGTGCGCGAAGAAGTCTACGGCGATGTCGCGCTCGCGTTTTTGTCGCCGGAATCGTGACGAACGGTAAGCCGACGCGCGCGACGCGCGCGGTCTATCCCGGATCCTTCGATCCGCCGACGAACGGGCACCTCGACGTTATCGCACGCGCCGCGCGGTGCTTCGGCGAACTCCTGGTCGCGATCGTCGTCAATCCTCAAAAGCGCGCACCGATGTTTTCGCTCGAGGAGCGGGAAGCGATGCTCAAGGCGAGCGTCGCCGCGCTGCCGAACGTGCGCGTCGAGCACTTTCGCGGACTCCTTGCCGATTACGTGCGTGCGGCCCAGGCCGATGTTATCGTCAAGGGTCTTCGCGTCGTCTCCGATTTCGAAAGTGAGATGTCGGCCGCACTCATGAATCGCTCGCTCTCCGACGTCGACACGCTCTTCTTGATGTCCGACCAGAAGTATTCGTTCGTCAGCTCCAGCCTCGTTAAAGAGGTATTCTTTCTCGGCGGCGAAGTCGCCGCGCTCGTTCCGGAACCGGTACTCCGCGTCATGACGGAGAAACGAACTCACTTGCAACGGAGGTAGCAATGTCGGTCTATCGCGTCTTGGATAAGCTCGAAACCTACGTCCACGAAGGGACGTGGCTGCCGGCTGGTTACCGGATCCTCTCAGAGGAGCGCCTGCTGGAACTCGTCGAGAAGATTCGCGCATCGCTTCCCGAGGAAGTCGGGCGCGCGAAGGTCATTGCCAAGGACCACGAGCGCATGCTGCGCGTTGCGCAGGAGAAGGCGCAAGCGATCGTCGACGAAGCCGCGAGCAAGCACGAAGAGCTCGTTGACGAGAACGAGATCGTTCAGCGCGCGCGTACGACGGCCGACGTGGTGCTGCGCGAGGCCGAAGAACGTGCGCAGATCGTCCGCGAGGGGGCCGACCGGTATGCCGCTCAGGTGTTGAGCGAGATGGAGAATCGGCTCGCGGGCGCGCTCGGAGCGGTGCGCAAGGGGCGCGATGTGCTCGAGAAGCCGCGCCAGGTTCCCGATCAGGCGCTCGCGGATGCGGCTGCAAAAAGCAAGCGTGCGGCCTTCGACTCGAAGTCTGCCGCTGAGGAAACCGCCGCGCTCGAATCGGTATAAGCAGCCGCTTCTCGGGAATACTGGGGGGCATGAAGCAGATAGCAATCATGCTCGCGCTCGCCGGCTCCTTCGCATTGCCGGCACTAGGCGATAATCTTGGGGGAATCTCCGGGACGGTCGTGGATGCCAAAACCGGCCAGCCGATTTCGCATGCGACGCTCTATTATTATCGCTCGCCCTATCTCGAACACGGGCCGAACCACATCATGACGCTGAAAGCGAACGGTCGCGGATTCTTCAGCGACATCACCCTCGATCCGGGGCGGTACATCATCATGGCTCGTCTGCCTGGTAAGGTTGAAGGCTGCGCCGTCGATGACGTCATGGGCGGCGAGGTTGCCCGGATGAAGATCGAAATCGGACACGATGCGATCATGTGCTCGGGGCCGCGCGTTCATCCCGCGCTCGTCGACCCGAACACCACGGCGGACGTTTACCGAATTTAATCGCGCCGGATAACGGCCGACCGTCGCAATAAGCCACCGATGCGCTGCGGATGAAGCCGGCATTTTGCACGAGCAACCGCAGCGGGTCGTGGCATTGGTGCGACGCGTCAAAGCTCCGCAATCACACGGGCGGCGCTTGAACGTTGTGCGCGAAGGCTTCGAGCCTCGCGCGGTCGATCGCGCGAACGCGTCCGCGATCGAGTTCGAGCGCACCGGCGTTCTTCAGCCGAAGGAGAGCGCGCGCCGCCATATCGCGCACCGTTCCCGCAGCGGCAGCAATCTGCGCTTGGGAGAGATTCTCAACGCCGGGGAGACCGCGCGACATGCCGACCGACGTGCGCGCATACCCGAGCAGAAACTTCGCGACGCGCTGCAGCACGTGCGCAAAGGCCAGATCGGCGATCGTATCGATAGAGCGCCGGCGAGCCTGCGAGGAGGCGATCAGAAAACCGAGCGCGAGTTCGGCGTCGCTCCGCGCGGCGTGAATCACCGCTTCGCTCGGCAGCGTGACGATCGTGGTATCGGTCAGCGCCTCGGCGCGCGTCGTTGCGCCGCCGCTATCGAAGGTGCCGCTCTCATTGAGGGTGTCGTGCGTCAGCCGCTCGCCGATCGTGTGCGTTTTGCCATCGGGTGAGAGGAGCGTATAGATGATCTTCCCGGCCTTGACGATACCAAGATACGGCCAGACTTCGCCCTCGTCGAAGATCGTGTCGCCGGCCCGGTAGCTTCGCTCGCTCATCTGCGAGGCCAGCTCTTTGATCGTGCCGCCCTTCGCGGAAGTGAATGCGGTAACGTGCGTCAAGAAGGTTTCGCCATCGGCGTGTTCGTCGATTCGTTCGAGCCGGATCGTCCAGCGGTTGCCGCCGAGGTTGCGGGCGTCCCAGGAGAAACGCCCAGGCCGGAGCTGCGCCATCTCATTGCGCAGCGCGCGCGGGTCGGTCTCTTCGCTGATCTCGAGCGCGCTGCCGATCGGCAGTTTATCGAACGCCTCGAGGATGTGCTCCGTTTTCGTCGCGGGTTGAAGCGACCGGGCGTCGAGCGTGACCGCGGCGGATCGATGAGTCGGCATACGCCAGCCGTCTTAGGGAAGCGCAAGGGCCGCGCCTGCCGGGACGCGCGTGCGCGCGCGCGGAATAGACGGCGCGATATGGTTCAAGCATCGAACGACAACGACATCGTCATCGTGGCGGGGGCCCGTACCCCGTTTGGAAATCTCGGCGGGGCTTTGGCGGATCTTACCGCGACCGACCTAGCCGTTACCGCAGCCGAAGCAGCGATCGAACGCAGCGGCGTGCCGCGCGAATCGTTCGATGAAGTCGTCTTCGGCAACGTCATCCAGACGAGCGCCGACGCCATCTACCTCGCTCGGCACGTCGGATTGCGAGCCGGTCTGCCGATCGGCGTCCCTGCCTTAACGGTCAACCGGCTCTGCGGTTCCGGCCTTCAGGCGATCCTCTCGGCCGCGCAGTCGCTCGCGCTCGGAAGTGCCGCCTACGCGCTGGCCGGCGGCGCGGAGAACATGAGTCAGGCACCGCACGTCGTGCGCGGCGCGCGCAAAGGTTTCCATCTCGGTCAAAACGTCGCGTTCGAAGATTCGCTCTGGACGGCACTGACCGATTCATACGGCAACATGCCGATGGCGATTACGGCCGAGAACCTTGCGAAGAAGTACGGCGTATCGCGCGCGGAGTGCGACGAGTTCGCGCTGACGAGCCAACAACGCGCGCTCGAAGCACAAGAGAGCGGATACTTCGCGCAGGAGATCGTTCCGGTCGACGTTCCGGGTCCGAAAGGCACCACCACGCGCGTCGAAAAGGACGAAGGTCCGCGTCAGGGTTTAACGATGGAGAAGCTAGGAAAGCTGCCGGCGCGTTTTGTCAAAGACGGGGTAGTGACGCCGGGAAATGCCAGCGGCATCACCGACGGAGCAGCCGCCGTTGTTTTGACCACTCTCAAGCGCGCGCGAGCCGACGGCATTCCGTGGCTCGGCCGGCTCATCGCCGGCAGCGTCGTCGGCGTCGACCCGGCGATCATGGGCATCGGCCCGGCGTTCTCGATTCCCAAGGCGCTCGCACGCGGGGGCGTCGAGATGCGCGATCTTGCCGTGCTCGAGATCAACGAAGCCTTCGCGCCGCAAGTCCTCGCCTGTCTGCGCGAATTACGAGCCGACAGCGCTCCGCTCAACCTCCGTGGCGGCGCAATCGCGCTCGGTCATCCACTCGGAGCTTCGGGCGCGCGCCTTGCGATTACGACGTTGCATCAGCTGCGCGCGCGCGGCGGCGGTTACGGCGTTGCTTCGGCGTGCATCGGCGGCGGGCAGGGAATCGCGGCCGTCTTCAGTGCAGAGTAGCGATCCGGAACAGCGTAGCGACTCGGCGAAACCGGCGCTCAATCTCGGACGTCTCTGGGATGTCCTCGCCATCCTCATCATCGCGTTTGCCGCGTGGAAGCTGCTCATCGCGCCACGCTCGTTTTCGCCGCCGGTTCATCCGGCGCCAAACGCGGTCTATCCGCGGCTCGACGGCGGAACGTTCCGCGTTGCCGATCAGCGAGGGCGCGTCCTCTTCCTCGATTTTTTTGCGAGCTGGTGCGAGCCGTGCAAAATCGAACTTCCCCTGGTAGAAGCCTGGTCGCGGGGACATCGCGGGGCCTTGGTAATTCCGGTTGACGTCGGCGAGTCGCGAGCCGCCGCAGAGGCGTTTGCACGGCGTTACTCGCTCGCCGACGTTGCGCTCGATCCACACGACAGCGCGCCGGCGCTCTTTGGCGTCCAAGGCTTTCCGACCATCGTCGCGATCGACGCGGCCGGTAAAGTACGCGCCAAATGGGAAGGGCTCAACCCGGCAATCGGATTGGCGCTCAGCAACGCACAGAGGCACCTATCGCGTTGAGGGTTAGGCACCCTTCCAGTTTGGTTTACGCTTTTCCAGGAAAGCCCCGGTGCCTTCTTTGATATCCTGCGTGTCGACGAGCGTCCCGAACTCGAGCGCTTCGAGCTCGAGTGCGTCGTCGATTGAAAGATGCGCGCCGTTGTTGATGACGCGCTTGCAGGCCGCGATTGCCAGCGGCGCCTTGGATGCGATAAGCGTTGCGATGCGTTTCGCCTCGTTCATCAGTTCGGCGGCCGGAACGACCCGCTCGACCAGACCGACTCGCAGCGCCTCTTGTGCGTCGATGATCTCGCCCGTCAAACAGAGATATGAGGCCATGCCGATGCCGACGCGCCGCGTCGTCCGTGCGGTGCCGCCGTAGCCTGGAATCAACCCAAGGTTTACTTCCGGCTGACCGAACTTCGCGTTCTCGCCGGCGACGATGATGTCGCCCGCCATCGCAATCTCGCAGCCGCCTCCAAGCGCGAAGCCATTGATCGCCATGATGACCGGCTTGCTCATTCGCTCGATTTGACGGGTAAGGGCCTGACCGCTGCGCGATTGCGCCGCGCCGTGATGTGCCGATTCGAGCGCGTTGAGCTCGCCAATGTCGGCACCCGCGGCGAACGCTTTTTCACCGGCACCCGTGATCACGACGCAGCGGACGTCCCGGTTCGATTCCAGCTCGGTGAGTGCCGTCGAGACTTCACGGAGCAGGAGCGTGCGCAACGCATTGAGCACGCCGGGCCGGTTGAAGGTGATCACGGCGATGGGCGGTTCGACGGCGACGAGAATATCTTCAAAAGGCATAGTGAGGAACCTTATGATTTGATAAAGGTCGCAGGTTCCTGCGTTGCGTTGCACGGAAGGGGCGTTTAGCCTATACTGGGTACGAAATTTCTAAGGAGGCAACGGTGGCAGTTCGGACGGCGTATCACGAGGCACTGGAAGCGACACGGCTCGACGTCGTGCGTCTCGGGGCGCTCGTGGGCGACGCGGTACGTGTATCGGTTGACGCGCTCAACAATCGCGATGCGTCGGCGGGAGCGCGCGTGCTTGCCGGCGATGACGTCGTCGACGATCTTCGCCGGCGCATCGACGCGCATTGCATCGAGCTCATCTGGCGCCAACAGCCGGTTGCGGGCGAGTTGCGCGAGATCGCAGCGATGCTCGAAATCGCGACCGATCTCGAACGCGTCGGCGATTACGGCGTCGATATCTCCAAGAACGCCATCAAGCTCTCCGATCAGCCGATGCGCCCGCAGCGCGTCGAGATCGACCGCATCGCGAGCGTCGCCCACGCAATGCTGCTCGATGCGATGCGTGCGTACACCGAGCGCGATCCGCGGCTCGCCAGCGACGTGATCGATCGAGACGACGAGGTCGACAAGCTCTACAAACGCAGCATCAAGCTGCTGCAAGAGGAGATGCGGTCGGACCCTGAGATCGTGCGACCCGGTACGCGGTATCTTTTCGTACTCGCATCGTTGGAACGCGTCGGCGACCGCGCCGGCAACATCGCCTGGCACACGAAGGATATGATCGGCGCCGAGTGAGCACTCCGCTCCCTCGCTCGGAATTCCAGGTCGTCCGGCACTTCGTTTACCTCAACCACGCTTCGGCGGGCGTGCTCCCGCTTTCGAGCGTTGCGGCGATCGAGGCCTTCGCGCGCGAACACGCGGAGAAGGGCGTACTGGGGACCTATCCCTACGATCTCCGTCTGCCCGAATATCGTGAAAGAATTGGGCGTTTCATCGGGGCGCCGGGGTCGCAGATTGCGCTCCTCACGAGCACGAGCGCGGCGGCGGCAACGATCGCTGCGGGGCTCGACTGGCGCGCGGGCGACGAAGTCGTGCTCTGCGACAACGAGTTTCCGGCGAACGCCGTCCCATGGGCTGCGCTTCGGCGGCGAGGCGTTCGCCTGCGGCTCGTCCGGACGTCGGAGAACCGGCTCACGCCCGACGTTTTGCGCCGGGAGCTCGGTCCGCAGACGCGTCTGGTCGCGCTCTCGTGGGTCTCGTACGCCGACGGCTACCGGCACGACCTCGATGGGCTCGCTTCCGTGGCACACGCGGCCGGCGCCTTGCTCTGCGTCGACGCCATGCAGGGCCTCGGCGCGTTTCCCGTTGACGTCGCGCAGAGCGGGGTCGATGCGCTCTATGCCGGCGGCGCGAAGTGGCTGTTGGCACTCCACGGCATCGCGCTGCTCTACCTTGGTTCGCGGCTGAGCGAACGGCTCGAGCTGACGATGCCGGGTTGGCGCTCGATGGAGAACATGTGGGATTTCCACAGCTACGATCAGCCGTTCTCCGGCGACGCAATGCGCTTTGAATGCGGCACACCCAATCTGATCGGTGCACTCTCGCTCGTCGCCGCCGTCGATTCTTTCGAGCGCAATGGAAAAGCAGCCATCGCGGCGCACGTGATCGATCTCACCGATCGGCTGTACGAGGGTTTGCTCTCCCTCGGGGCGCAGCTCTCGACCCTGCGTGGTGAAGGAATCTCTTCGGGCATCGTGACCTTCGCTCTGCCCGGGCGCGACAGCATCGAGGTGGGTCGCAGGCTGGAGCAGGAGAAGATCCTCACGACCTACCGCGCCGGCGGCATTCGCGTCTCGCCGCATGGATACAACAGCGTCGACGAGATCGACGCGCTCCTGACAGCGGTCGCTGCAATTGCTCGTACGAAAGTGTTGGTGTAAGATTCCGTTCCTCGCAACGTTACTGCTGGCCGCCGTCACCGGTGCATCCTCCTTCCCCGCGGCGGGAGAGTATCGCTACTCCGCATCCCTTGCCGGACAGAACATCGGCGGATGGTCGGTAAGCGTTCAGGATCGGGACGGCGGCACCCAGATCGACGAGACATCGTCGGCGTCGTTTGCGGGCATGCAAATGACGGCGAACGCCTCGCTAGCGCTCGGCGCCGATCTCGCGCCGATTCGTTACACCGGCAGCTACCGAATGGGCTCGCAGAGTCCGAACGTGAGCGTGACGCTGACGCCCTCGTCGGCGACCGCGATCGGCGCAATGAACGACGTGCCGCAACGCGTGACGCTCGCAGCGAACACGCGGCATTTCGTCGTCATCGAGCCCGGGCTGCTCGCCGGTCTCTTTGCGCTCCCGGCACAGCTTGCTGCATGGAAGGAGTCGTCGGTCACCTGGATCACGCCGGCGTCGGCGCAGGGTCAGGCGCTAACGGTCGGCTCGGCAATTTCGGCGGCACCTCCCTCCGGCGTTCCGCCGCAGGACGCAATGCTCTCGGTCGATCGTCCAATCGTCGTCACGATTTGGTACGATCCCGAAACGTTGGTTCCCGATCAAATCGTCGTTCCGTCACAGAACGCCGTGCTCACTCGGCAACGATCCTAAACTCGGCCGGCTGCAGGCCGGCAACATCCTGCGACTCGAGCGGGAGCGCCCGCAACAAACGTTCGAGGATTCCCAGCGCGATGCGGTGACCGATCACGAGCGTCGTTTCGTCGCCGCGAAGCCGATCTGCCAGCGACTGCAGCCGCTGTGCAGCCTCTTCGATACTCTCACCCTGCGGCGGTCGAAACCGAACCGGATCGCGCCGCCGATGTGCGAGCAGTTGCGGCGCGTTTGCCTCCGCCCATTCGAGCGTCTTACCCTCCCAGGATCCAAAGTCGACCTCGCGCAGCGCCGGCTCGATGACGAAGGAGAGCTGCGGTGCGACCAGCTCGCGCGTCTCCAAGCAGCGCCGCATTGGGCTGACGATGCAGCGCTCGAAGGGAAACAAACGCAGGGCTTCGCGCAGCCCATCGCATTGCGTTCGGCCATGCCGACCAAGCGGCAGATCCGTCGTCGAGAGAAAACGCTTGGTGAGATTGTGTTCGGTCGCAGCGTGACGGCAGAGCACGACGCAAGGCCGGCTAGACACGGATCGACGACGTCATGACCGCGTCGCTCATTCCGTGTATCAGGCGTTTGTCCGCCGGTGCGATGGTTGCGAGCACGCCGCCAAGGCGCACGCTCTCTTCGCCCGTCACGAAATAATACGGGCAGAGTCTCACGCGGCCGTCATACTCGCGGATCTCTTCGCGCTCGCGGTCGAGATAGCGCTGACGAACGAGCTTTGCCTTGTGGAAACGCTGGAGGATCCATGGGGTGCGATCGAACGAAGCGAGCGCGGTTTCGATTGCGGCCTCCCACTCGTCGCGCGTGAGATCGTCGCCGACTTTAACCCCGCGCGAACCCCAGGCGAGCTCAGAGAAGCCCGAGGGTTTCACCACATAGGCGCGTTCGCTCTTCGGCAGCGCGATGAGCTGACGAAAATCGGAGACCGGCACGCCGCCGGCTTCCAATCCCGCGATCGTCCCCTGGGGCGGGAGTGGTCGCGGATCGATCACCCAGGTCTTCGGAAGAATGCGCTGCAGGCGTTCGAAGCGCTCCTTGCCGAGCTCCGCGCGCCAAAGTGAGGCGAGCGCGAAATGATGGAGGAGTGCAAAGGCGAGTTTCTCCTCCAGCGTCGCCTTCGGCGGCGGCGTTATTTTGACGCGATTGTGACGCGCCGCGTACAGCATGAGCTCCTGCTTGGGCACGTTGAAGAGATCGAAGAGTTCGAAGTTGCGATAGATCGCGTCGAGTCGCGCTTCACGCCCGTCCTCATGACGAATGAAGAGGCCTTCTTCGGTGAAGACGATCTCTTCGGGACGGCGCAGCCACGCGTCGGCGAGCTGCCGGCTGCGCATTGCGGCGGCGAGCCATTCCATTTCGTTGCGGTAGTCGGCCGATTCGTCGGAGACGACGATTGCGACGGTCGGATACTCTGCGCGCGTGAGATTGCGCAGCATCTCTGCAAACGCCGATGGGATTCCGTCTTGGCCGCCGAGACTTTCGAGGCCGAGACGGCAGTACGCCTCGGTCATCGCGCCGACGAATCCCATCCCGCCGGGGATACTATCGAGCTCGGTGGCGACGAAGCCGTCGGCGGTGAGAATCAGATCGGGACGAATGACGCCGGGCAGCTCTTGCTTGAACCGATTCTGCCGAGCGAGCTTGACGACTTGTTCGGGTTTGCCGCGATCGAGATACTCCGCGATGAAGGCGGGAGCGGTGCCGCGGGCGCTGCGGTTGTACAGATTATTCAGCGCACGGTAGAAGCCGAGGAGATCGGCGCCGAGTGCTTCGATCGCGTCTGCCTCCTTCGCCGGCAATGCAAACGGCTCGGGGCTGACGCGCCACGCGATACGTTCGTTTTCGTCCGCAACCCGGAAGAGGCCGGGTGGTATCGCTTCGTAGAGGTGCTGCGCTTGCTCGCGAGCCGTGAGATTGGGAATGGTCGCCGTACAGGGCATAGTAAAAAAGGCGGGCTCCTCTATCGACAGCCGTCCGGGATTTTAAAACTGCTGAAGGCGATGTAGCGCCGGCGCATACGACCCTCTAGAGTCCCGCGAGCGGCTCGAGGGTTGCACTCACTTGATGGTGATCGCCCCCGGAGTCAGGAGCGCGCCTTCGACGCGGACGAGGCCGTGCGCAAAGGCGAGGGTGAGATGCAGGGTCCCAGTCAGGCCGAGCTTGGTGAGGTCGAGACTCTCGAGCACGCGCGAGACGTTCTCGCCCGCGATGAAGTGGAGCTGGATCGGAAGCCGGAGCGTCGTGCCCGATGCGGCGTACGTCGCGGTCACCGGTACGAGGACCTCGTCGGCACCGTTGGAGCGCAGAGGGCCGCTAATGCAGTAGCCGATCGAAACGGCGCGCCCCTCGACGGAGAGGCTCTCTTGGGTGCACTGCTCCGCAGCGGTTGCCGCCCGAAGCGTGAGTGCCGCCGAAACGGCGGCGATTGCAAGGACTCGGAGCATGGTAAACTCACCGAGCGAATTCGGTACGGAACAAAGCGATACCCGTCGAACAGCGTCGGTGATGCGGATTCGAATCCTTGCCTTCGCCGCTCTGCGCGAACTCTGCCACGCACCCGAGCACGCGATCGAGCTTCCCGCCGGCGCTCGCGTCACGGACGCGTGGGGCGCGCTCGCGCGCGAGTTTCCGGCGCTCGCCGCCCACCGCGCCTCGACGCGCATCGCGCGCAACGGGCAGGTCGCTTCCTTTGAAGAGGCACTCGCCGACGGCGACGAGCTGGCGCTCTTGCCGCCCGTTGGAGGCGGATAGCGGTGACGCTTTTTCGCATCGTGGAGGAACCGATTGCGCCACCGATGCTCGACGAAATCGCCGGCCTACGCGACGGCGGCACGGTGACCTTCCTGGGAATCGTTCGCGAGGACTCGGGTGACGGCCGGCGAGTGCGCGCGCTCTGGTACGAAGCCTGCGAGATGATGGCGCTTCGCGAGTTCGAGAGTATCGCGGACGAGGCGCGTCACCGGTTCGGCGGGGTGCGCGTCGCCATTATCCATCGCATCGGCGAGGTGCGCGCCGGAGAGATATCCGTCGCAGTGCTCGCCGCGGCCGCGCACCGCGCCGCCGCTTTCGACGCGTGCCGGTATGCGATCGACGAACTCAAGCGGCGTGCGCCGATTTGGAAGAAGGAGTGCTACGCCGACGGCAGCGCGCAGTGGCGCAGCGGTGCCTAACGTCGAACTTCTCCGCATCGCGGCCGAGCGAAATCCGGTCGCCGTGCTCCGATACGAACCACGCCGCCCACGTGGGATCACGCTCGTCGCCGGTCACGGATACTCTTCGAGCAAACAGAACCTTGACTTTCTCTGCTCGTTCTTGGCCAGCCACGGCTTCGGTGCGTATAGTCTCGATTTTCCGGGACATAAACTCGGCGCAAGCGGCGGGGTCCTGGGCGGCGTCGACGACTGCATCGATGCGATGGCCGCCGTGGTTGCGCTTGCGCGCGATCGTGGCGACGACGCGATATACACGCTCGGCCACAGTATGGGCGGCATGACGGCGATCTTCAGCGCGGCGCTCGACGCCGGCGTCCTCGGTACCGTCGCAATCGCAACTGGATACGGACGCCCGACCTCGTTGGAATCGCTCCAACGCGTCGGCGTTGCGGATTTTCGCTCCTCGTACGTGGTCGGCGTAACGCTTCCCGAGCTTGTTACGGGCGTCGACGCCCGCTACGGCGAGCTTCTCGCCCGGCTTGCGGGCCGTCCCACGCTCTACGTGAGCGCGGATCGCGACGCGATGGTCAGTCCGAAGAGCGTCCGCGAGCTCTACGAACGGGCTCCCGATCCGAAGCGGCTCGTGACGGTTGCGAGCGACCATACCTACGCCGCGGAGCACTCGCGCGCGGCGGTGCTCGAGTGGCTGAACGAACTTCACCCGGCAGTGCAAGAGTGAACGCGCGCGAACTTCGCCGCTACAGCCGTCATCTTTTGATTCCCGAGGTCGGATTAACGGGTCAAGAGCGCCTGCGCGCCTCCCGCGCACTCATCGTCGGCGCCGGTGGCCTCGGTTCGCCGGCACTGCAATACTTGGCGGCGGCCGGCGTCGGACGAATCGGCATCGTCGACGACGACGTGGTCGACGAAACGAATCTGCAGCGCCAGACGATTTTTAGCAGCGCCGACGTCGGCCGGAAGAAGGCCGTCGTGGCCGCAGAGCGAGTGCGCGCGATCAATCCACTGGTCAACGCCGATGCAATAGATCTGCGGTTCGGTCCGTCAAACGCTCGCGAGCTCGTGCGCCTCTACGATCTCGTGCTCGACTGTACCGATCGCTTTCCGACCCGGTTTCTCATTAACGATGCGTGCTTCTTCGAAATGCGCCCCGACGTCTATGGATCGATCTTCCGTTTCGACGGACAGGTGAGCGTCTTTCGCTCGCCGGGGCCATGTTATCGGTGCCTCTATCCGGAGGCGCCGCCCCCGGAAGGGCGTCCGACGTGCGCCGAAGGCGGCGTCCTCGGCGCGCTCGCGGGCATCGTCGGTACGTGGCAGGCGAGCGAAGCCCTCAAACTACTGCTCGGAATCGGCGAAACGCTCGCTGGGAGGCTCATGCTCATCGATACGCTGCAAGCCCGCGTCCGCGAGGTGCGCTTCGAACGCGATCCCAACTGCGCGCTCTGCGGCGCGGAGCCGGCGATTGCGGCGATCGTGCCCGCAATCTACGACGACACGCCCGAGGAGACGCCGGTCGCAGAGATCGATGCCGAAGGGCTCGATGACGCCTTATCCGACGCAGTACTGCTCGACGTGCGCGAGCCGCACGAAGCGGTGCTCGGCTCGATCGAGGGAGCCGTGCGCATTCCGGCATCGGAGCTCGAAGGGCGTCTGCACGAACTCGATAGCGCGTCGCGCTACGTCGTGGCCTGTCGCGTCGGCGCGAAATCGCTGTGGGCCGTTCGGCGCCTGCACGAAGCCGGCTTTTCACGCATCACGCACCTGCGCGGTGGTCTGCTCGCCTACGCCGCGCGCCATCACGAATTTAAATTTTTCTAAGATGAAGTACAAGGCGTTTGGGAAGACCGGCGTCGAGCTGCCCGTGATCGGACAGGGAACGTGGAACCTCCCCGAGCGCGGTGCGGGAGTCAAAGCGGCGCAACGCGCGATCCGGCGCGGCATCGAGCTCGGGATGGTACATCTCGACACGGCGGAAATGTACGGCGCGGGGCGCGTCGAGCAGTTGCTCGGCGAGGCAATCCGCGGCATCCCGCGCGAGCGGTTATTCATCGTTACCAAGGTTTTGCCAAGCAACGCGAGTTATCGTGGAACGATCGCGGCCGCCGACCGGAGCCTCGAGCGGCTCGGATGCGAGTACGTCGATCTCTACCTCTTGCATTGGCCCGGTTCGCATCCGCTCGCAGCGACGATGGAGGCACTCGAGGCCCTCGTCGAGCAAGGCAAGACGCGCTTCATCGGCGTGAGCAACTTTGAGCCTGATGAGATGATCGAGGCGGCCTCACATTTGCGAAAGGCGCCGCTCGCTTGCAATCAGGTGCTCTATCACCTCTGCGAGCGCGGGATCGAACACGCGCTGATCCCCGCCGCGGGGCGCGAAGGGATTGCGGTCGTCGCCTACACTCCGTTCGGGCGCGGGAGCTTCCTGCGGTCGGAAGCCGGCCGGCGAGCCTGCGAGTCGGTCGCGAAGAAGCACGGGGCCACCGAGCGGCAAGTAGCGCTTGCATTCTTGACGCGCGAGCCGGGCCTCTTCGCGATTCCAAAAGCCGCTCGGGTAGAACACGTCGAAGAGAACGCGGCAGCGGGAGCACTCGAGCTCGATGCGGCCGACGTCGCAAAAATCGACGATGCCTACCCGCGCGGAGGGCCACGAGCACTAGCAACCCTATGATAGCGAGAATTGAAACGGCCGAAATCAAGCAACGCGCGATCCGCACCGCGATCGGGTGGGGAGCCGGCGCCGTCCGCGTCGTCTCCACCGCGGCCGATGCCCAAGCCCGGGAGCGTATGGAGGCGGCCTTTGCGCGCCGTGATTTCGCGACCTGGGGCTACGACGCACGCTACGCGCAAACCGCGAGCGATCCGGCAGCGCTGCTGCCGGGTGCACGCACGATGCTTTGCGTCGCGATGCCGTACGCAACCGAGCCTTCGCGCGCGCACGCTCCGTTGCGGGGGCGAGTCTCGAACTACGCGTGGTCGCGCGATTACCATCACGAGTTGCGTGCGCTGCTCGCGGCCACTGCGGCGGAAATCGACGACGCCGCGGGGGCGAGTGTCACTGCCGTTGCTTGCGATACGCGCCCCGTCGCCGAACGAGCCTTCGCCGCGCGCTCGGGCCTAGGATGGATCGGCAAGCATACCAATCTCATCTCGCCCCAGCTCGGCTCCTTCGTTTTTCTCGGTGAAATTGTAACGACGCTCGACCTTCCGGTCGACGAACCGTTGCGCAAGAGCTGCGGATCCTGTTCGCGTTGCACGGATGCTTGTCCGACGCAAGCGCTGCGCGGTGACTATACCATCGACGCCACGCGGTGCATCTCGGATCTCACGCAGCGCACCGACGAAATTCCGCGCGCGATGCGGCCGCTGCTCGGCGATTGGATCTGGGGGTGCGATATCTGTCAAACGGTCTGTCCGCCGAATGCGCGCGCGGCAACGCCGGCCGCCGCGCGCTGGGCGGCGCCGGACGCGGATGCGGCTCGCCCGCCGCTCGTCGAGCTGCTTCGACTCGGAAGCGCGGCGTTCAAGCGCCGCTATCGCTCCACGGCAATGGGCTGGCGTGGTGCGGCAGTTTTGCGGCGCAACGCCGCCGTAGCGCTCGGCAACGCGCTCGACCGGTCGGCCGTTGACCCGCTGATCGAAAGCGTCGCCCACGATCCGCATCCGATGGTGCGCGCTCACGCTGCTTGGGCGCTCGGCCGAATCGGCTCCCCGCGGGCAGTCGAAGCGCTTCACCGGCGATCGGCGCACGAGCGCGAGCCGAGCGTGTGCGAAGAGATTCGATGCGCGCTGGAGGCCGTGCGATGATCCTGGCCGTCGCCGCGAGCGCGGCGCTGCTGACTCGCATGGCCGCGATCAATCCCGACTTGCATACCAGCACCGCGACGATGCATGCGCACGTCACGATGCGCTCATTTCCGTTCCTCTCGGCCGATCTCGTGGGCACCTATTATTATCAGGCGCCGGACCGCGAGAAGGTCGCCTTTACCGGCGGCGTTCCGCTGGTCGCGCAGCAGTTCGACAAATTGTACGCGCACATCGAGGCTCCGTCGCGTTGGGACGCGCTCTACGTCGTGACGCCGCTTTCGGACGATGGGACGACGGCGCACTTCAAACTCGTACCGCGCAAGCAGGGCAACGTAACGCAGATCGACGCAACGGTGGATGACAAGAGCGCAACCGTCACCGGAATGCGATGGAGCTACGCGAACGGCGGGTACGCGGAGATGACGAATCGCTATGGACGCGTAGAAGGAAACCTCGTGATCGAATCGCAGACCGGACACGTCGAGGAGCCCGGCTACGTTGCGGACATCACGGCGACGCTCGACGGCTACAAGATCAACCCGTCGCTTCCGGGCGGCGTCTTCGAGGATCGATAGTGGCGATCTCACTGCTCGACGGCTTCAGCCGCTCGATTACGTACTTGCGTATCTCGGTGACGGACAAGTGTAATCTTCGCTGCATCTATTGCATGCCGGAAGGCGGATTGCCGTGGCTGCGGCGCGACGAAATCCTCACGTACGAAGAGATCGCCGCGATCGTGCGGGCCGCCGCGTCGGTGGGGGTGCGTACGATTCGTTTGACGGGCGGAGAGCCGCTGCTTCGTCGCGGCGTGAGCCGGCTCGTCGAGGTAATTGCCGCAACGCCCGGCATCGACGACATCGCGCTCTCGACCAATGGATTGCTGCTCGAATCGCAGCTCTCCGAGCTTGTCGCCGCGGGCCTGCGTCGCGTCAATATCTCACTCGATACGCTGCGGCCGGATCGCTTCGAAGCCATCGCGCGCCGACCTGGGCTCGATGGGGTTCTCCGCGCGATCGATGCTGCAATTACCGCCGGCCTGGGACCGATCAAACTCAACTGCGTCGTCATGCGAGGAAGGAACGACGACGAGCTCATCGATTTCGCGCGACTCACGCGCGCGCGGCCGATCTTCGTGCGCTTCATCGAGGTGATGCCGGTGCTCGAGAACGCCGGGCTACAGCGCGATGCCTACGTTTCGTCGGAGGAGATTTTGGAGCGCATCGCCGGAGACGGCGAGCTGCTGCCGGTACGAGGACCGAATGGGAACGGTCCGGCGCGATACTTTGCTTTCCCGGGCGCACCCGGCGCCGTCGGCGTCATCAGCCCGCTCTCGCACGAGTATTGCGAGCGCTGCAATCGCGTGCGGTTAACGGCCGACGGGCGGCTGCGTCTCTGTCTCTTCGGCGACCATGGGGTCGATCTACGATCGCCGCTGCGTGCAGGCGCGACGACTGCGGAGCTTGCGGCGCTGCTTCGTTCCGCTATGCTGATCAAGCCGGAACGCCACCACCTGCGCCTGGGCGAGAGCGGCTCGCGGATGCGCGCCTTCTCCGAGATCGGCGGTTAGGATGCCGGCCATCGAGGGACCGGTCACGGCGCCCCGGCCGCGGGCGTTTGGAGGATAAGGGGGAAAACCGATGGACGCGGTCCGGGTGACGAGTGACCAAACGACGGTCGCGCAAGCGCGCGTCGAGTCGCTCGTGCTCGAGTATCAGACGAAGCTCGCGAGATACGTGCGGCGGATGGTTGGCGACGCGGAGGCGGCGCTCGACCTGACGCAGGACGTCTTTCTCTCGGCGTACCGGATGCTGCAAGCCGATTCGACCCGCGAATTGAGCGCTGGCTGGCTCTACCGGGCCGCAACGAACGCGGCGATTTCGTTCCTCCGCCGAAAGAAAATTCTGCGCGTGCTGCCGCTCGATCGCGAGATCGATCGCAGCGCGTGGCGCGTCGACGAGCGCAGTACGGCCTCATTGGACCTGCAGTCGGCGCTGATGCGCTTGCCGCCGGAACAATCGGCGGCGCTGCTCTTGACGAGCTACGCGGGCTACTCGTCGTCGGAGGCCGCCGCGATTCTCGGCACCACGTCCGACGCCGTTCGTCAGCGCGTCTGCCGAGCGATGCGCGTGCTGCGCGCAACGATGAAAGAGGAGAATGATCGATGAACGAGCGACCGGGTTGCGGAGCCGCCGAACGCCTCGCGGGTGCGATTGCGCTCGGTGAAGCCGGTGACGCCGAGCGTGAAATTTATCGCAGCCATCTCGCGGGTTGCCCAGGGTGTCTCAACGCGTTGGGTGGCGAGCGCGCGATCGAGCGAGTGATGACGCACGTCGCGTATGCCCGCGATAGCGAACGCTGGGAACCCGATCTGCGCGCCGCGCTCGGTCGCGCTCGGAAACCGCGGTACGGCTGGGGCCTGGCATCGGCGCTGGCAGCGGCCGTGGTCATCGCGTTCGCCGGCATGCGGATGGCCGATCGTCCGCAGCCGTTGCCACCCACGCCGCGCAGCGCATCGGTTCAGGAAGCGCACGCACTCGCTGCGCTGAACACCGAGACGGCGCCGCATCGCGAGGGGCGCGCGGAGTCGCTTTCGGTCGGTGCTTCGGCGTTCTCGGCAACGGTCGAGTTGAACGTCAACGAGCGCGGAGTTCCGGTGCGATGCACGGTCGCAAGGAGCTCCGGCAATGCCGTTCTCGACCGATCGATGTGCCGCACGGCGATGCATTCGCAGTATACGCTGCACGCCCCGAAATAATCGCGAACTAGCACTCTTTCCGAGGGAAGCGCGCCGCGCGACCGGAACGGCCCGCCATGGCGGAGAGGCCGTTTATCTATCGCTTCGGTAAGGATCTGCGCCTCGACGACCATGCAGGTTTAGCGGCAGCGGCTTCGCGCGGTCCGGTCTTTCCACTGCTCGTGATCGATCGCGCAATGACGGCGAGAATGAGTGCCTCGCCGCGGCGCGCCGAGTTCTTCTGTGCGGCCGTTCGCGCGCTCGCCGCCGAGCTGCAGGAGCGCGGAAGCCGCCTCATCGTGCGCCGGGGTGAGGCCGGGGCCGTGCTGCCGAGTCTTACGCTGGAAATCGATGCGATCGGGGCTGCCTGGAGCGCCGCATACGATCCGGGCGAGATCGCCGGCGACCGGCGCGCGGCATCCCTGCTGGAGGAGGCGGGACGCGAGGCACTGGTCGTCCACGACGCACCGGTCGTCGCGCCGGAGGAGGGCGCTGCCGCGCACCGTGCGAGCGGCACCGGTTATCGCGCGTTCGCACCATACTTCGACGTGTGGTGGAAGCTCCCGATTCCGTCGCACGAGCATCCGCTGCTCTTGCGTTTCGTACCCGCGCCGGGCGGCAGCGAGGAGTTGCCCGCACCGCAGGAGTTTGGCGCAAGCGCAACCGTAACGGCGGCAGGCCCGGCGCTGGCCCGGCGGCGCTTCGAGCGATTTCTCCGCGACGACGCGGCGCAGTATGCGGTGGCCGCGACCGCTGCCTCGGACGATCGCACCTCGCACCTCTCCGCCGATCTCTCCTTCGGAACGATCGCAGCGCGGAGCGTCGCGCGCGCCATCCGCGAGCGTCTCGAGGACCCATTCGCGCTGAGCGAAGAGCGCCTCTCGCTTCGGCTCTTCTTACGAGCCCTGGCCCATCGCGATTTCTTTCTGCAGCTCGCGTGGTTCCATCCGGCAACACACGACGAGCCGCTGCAGGAGAAGATGCGCGGATTTACCTGGGATTCTTCGCACCCGCTGCTTGAGGCGTGGCGTGTGGGCAAGACCGGTTATCCGTTGGTCGATGCGGGGATTCGCCAGCTCCACGCGACGGGATGGATGCATCCGCACGTGCGCGCGGTCGCGGCGTCGTGGCTCTGCTTCGATCTGGGCGTGGACTGGCGCACCGGTCGCGACGAATGGAATCGTTGGCTGATCGAAGACGATCTGCCGCTGGCGACTGGAAACTGGCAATGGATCGCCGGCATCGGCGCCGATATGGCGCAGTATCCGAGGATCTATAATCCCGAACGGCAGCGCCGCCGATACGATCCCGACGCAACGTACGTACGGCGGTGGATTCCCGAGCTGCATGACGTGCCGCTCGGCGCGTGGTATGGACCTTCTTCGAAGTCACCGCAGTTGGCGCTCGGGCTCTACGCGGCCGAGGCCTACCCCCCACCGGCGATCGACCACGGCGCCGCGGCGCGAGCCTTCTTACGCCGCTATCGAGAGTTTATTCGGCACCCTTCGGCATCCGCTCGTCGATCCAACTCGTAACGATCGGGATTCGCACGTCGTCGCCGTTCCACGTCTTGATGCCATAATAAACGCTGGCAACGAGAAAGAGCGGCGCCAAGAGCGGCACGAGCACGATCGCGGAGAAGCCGAGGAACGGTATCTGCCCCAAGAGTGAGAGCAATCCCCAGAAGCCAAAGAAACCGACGTTGAAACCGAGCGCCTGGAATGCCTGACGGCGCAAATTCCGCGACTGTTTTCGGTCGAGGAGCGAAATGAGCGCGAGCGGCCATAACGGATAACCGAGGGCGACGAGCGCGCGCGACTCCACCGGATCCGGCGCGGTCGCAACGGTCGCCTTGCCGCGAACGCTCGCCGGCGCCGGGCGAGGCGGCACCGAGCCCGCAATTTGCTGCCGCGTTGCCGTCGCCGCATCGACTTTTGCCGCAAGCCGGCAACTGGGACAGCCGCCGCGTTCGTCACGACAGGTCGCGCAGATCGGCTTTCCGCAACCGGCGCAGGGCGCGACCGACGGTACGTTTGAGTGAAAATAGCAGTCCATTGTGCGTTTGGCGTCCTCCGAATCGTTTGCCACCATCACGTACCGGAGCGCGTCGGGGGAGGTTTCACCGCGCGGCAGCGGCAAGGGCCAAAAACGGATGAGCCGCCGCTCGATACTCTTACGCTTGGCGCGCGAGGCGCGTCCGTACTATGGTCGTCTCGCCATAGCGATGACGATGGGGGTGCTCGCCGGCGTTCTCTCGATCGCGCCCCCGCTGGCCTTTCGCATCATCATCAACCAGGTACTCGTCCCCCCGCACGGCAGCGCGCCGGACTTACAAGCGCTCTATCTCGCGCTCGGCCTTACCTCGATCGCCCTCATCCTCGCAAACTGCGCGATCTACGGCCAAACCTATCTCACCGCTTGGAGCGGTCAGAATCTCGTCGCCCGCATTCGCGTGCGCCTCTTCGAGCGACTTCTCAACTTACCGCTCCGTGAATTCGATACGTGGCGCCCCGGCGAGCTCATCGCGCGCTTCTCGACGGATCTGCAAATCATGATCGACGCGGTGAGCGTCTCGGTCCCGCAACTCGTCGTCGCACTCGCCACCTTTATTTCCTCATTCGCAACCATGATCTATCTCGATTGGCTGCTGACGCTCTCGCTCGTGCTCGTCGCGCCGATCGTTTCAATCGCCGTCTCGAACTTTCAGCGTCTGATTTCGGCGAGCACGCATCGCGCGCAGCAGCGCATCGCCGATCTCACCGCAAATCTCTCGGAGGTTCTAAGCGGGCATCGGGTCGTCAAGTCTTTCGGTCGCGAAGAGTTCGAAGTCGCCCGCTTCCGTAACCGGAACGACGACTTTTTCGGCGCCTATATGAAGCTGACGCAGTTCATCCAAACGCAGCCGCTCGTCGTTTCGACGATCATGGTCGCGGCGGTGGTGGGGATCATGTGGCTCTCCGTGCGCGAGGTACTGGTCGGCCGGCTCGATACCGGCAAGGTCTTCATGTATTGGGGGCTGCTCGTCAATTTGATGAACCCGATGAACCGGGTCGCGGCGTTCTTCGGCGACATCAGCAAAGCCATCGTCGGAGCCGGTCGCGTTTTCGAACTGCTCGATCTTCCGATCGAAGTGCAGGATCCCGCGGGCGCCGTACCGTTGCCGCCGGTGCGCGGCCGGATCGAATACGACGGCGTGACGTTTCGTTATCGCCCCGGCGATCCGCCGGCACTGCGCGAGATCACGGCGACGATCGAGGCGGGGGAAATCGTCGCCCTCGTGGGTCCCTCGGGCGCAGGCAAGACGACGTTCGTGAACATGGTGCCGCGCTTTTACGAGCCCCAAGAAGGCCGCCTGCTCCTCGACGGAATCGACACGGCGACGATACGGCTGGCGGACCTCCGAAAAGCGATTGCGATCGTCCCGCAGGACGTGCAGCTCTTCCGCGGCTCGGTTCTCGACAACATCCGTTACGGCCGAATCGAGGCTACGGACGCGCAAGTGCGTGCCGCCGCGCGCGACGCGAACGTTGACGAGTATGTCGCCGGCTTCCCCGACGGCTACGCAACGCAAGTCGGCGAGCGGGGCGTGCGCCTCTCCGGCGGCGAGCGCCAGCGGATTGCGATCGCACGTGCGGTGCTGCGGGATCCGCGGATCCTCATTCTGGATGAGGCGACCAGCGCGCTCGACAGCCACTCCGAGGCCATGATCGAGCAAGCTCTCGACCGTCTGCTCGTCGGCCGGACGACGCTGATCATCGCCCATCGTCTCTCGACGGTCCGGCGGGCGCATCGGGTCTTCTTCATCGAGGCCGGACGAGTCATAGAGACCGGCACGCACGACGAGCTTCTGGCCAAGGGGGGCGCCTATGCCAAACTCCACGCCGCGCAGTTTTCGCTGAGGCCGCCGTAGGGGGCAGGGGCTAGGAAGTAGACGGAAATCAATAATCTTGAGGCGAAGTAGCGCGCCTATCTGGGGACGTCCGCCTTAGAAGTCCCGCTTTTGAGTGATGGGTGCCCTTCTCTAAACCAATAGCTCTGAAAGGAACTGCAGTTGAACCAGGGATTCACTGTGTGGCTTACCGGTCTCTCGGGCGCCGGTAAGAGCACGATTGCCGAGCGGCTCGGCCCGGAGCTCAGCGCTCGCGGACGCAACGTCGAGGTCCTCGACGGGGACGAGGTGCGCACCCATCTTTCGAAGGGACTGGGATTCAGCCGGGAAGATCGCGACATCAACATCGGACGCATTTCATTCGTTGCGTCGCTTCTCGTGAAGCACGACGCCGCGGTGATCACCGCCGCCATCTCGCCGTACGCGCAGGCTCGCGCCGAGGCGCGCCAGCGCATCGGCGACGACCGATTCGTCGAAGTCTACGTGCGCTGCTCGCTCGACGAGCTCGTGCGCCGCGACGTCAAAGGCCTCTATAAAAAAGCAATTGCGGGCGAAGTGCAGCACTTCACCGGTGTTTCGGATCCGTACGAAGCTCCCGACAATCCCGACGTCATCGTCGATAGCGAGACCGAAGCCGTCGAGGAGAGCGTCGCAAAAATCCTCACGGAACTCGAACGGCGTGGTCACGTCGCCGAGCTCAAGGCGGTGTCATGATCGAACCTCACGGCGGCAAACTCATCAATCGAATGACCGATACGCCGCAAGCCGAAGCCGCGTTGCGTGAAGAGGCACGAAGCCTTCGCAAATTGACGCTCACCGGCCGCGAGCTCAACGATCTCGCATTGATCGGCAACGGCGCACTCAGTCCGCTGACCGGCTTCATGGGGCGTAAGGATTACGAGAGCGTCGTTCCGACGATGCGGCTCGCAAACGGTTTACCGTGGAGCATTCCGGTGGTGCTGGCGGTCGATCGCGAAGAAGCGCCGACACCCGGCACCCGGGCTGCGCTCTACGATGCCGAAGGCGAACTGCGCGGCGTGATCGACATCGAAGAAGTCTTCGAGTACGACAAGAAACACGAAGCGCGCAACGTCTACCGCACCGAGGAAGAGAAGCACCCGGGCGTGGCTGCTCTCTACGCGCGCAAAGACGTTCTCATCGGCGGACCGGTAACGGTTCTTCCGCGCGAGAGCGATCCGGAGAGCCTCTCACCGGCCGAGGCGCGCGCCGAGTTCGAACGGCGCGGTTGGAAAACGATCGTCGGGTTTCAAACGCGCAATCCGGTACATCGCGCGCACGAGTACATTCAAAAGTGCGCGCTCGAGTCGGTCGACGGATTGCTGCTGCATCCGCTCGTCGGCGAAACGAAGAGCGACGATATCCCGGCCGACGTGCGAATGCGGTGCTACCGGGCGCTGCTCGACAATTACTACCCGGCCGATCGCGTGCTGCTCAGCACGCTGCCGGCGGCAATGCGATACGCGGGTCCACGCGAGGCGATTTTCCACGCGATCATGCGGAAGAACCATGGCTGCACGCACTTTATCGTGGGACGCGATCACGCCGGCGTCGGCAGCTACTATGGAACCTACGACGCGCAGAAGCTTTTCGAGGAGTTCACGCCCGAAGAACTGGGCATTACCCCGCTGAAGTTCGAGAATAGCTTCTACTGCCGCCGGTGTCAGTCGATGGCGTCAAAGAAGACCTGCAACCACGATGCCGAGCATCACGTGACGCTCAGCGGAACGCAGGTTCGCGAGATGCTGCGTGCGGGACAACTTCCGCCGCCCGAATTCTCGCGGCCGGAGGTCGCGCAGATTCTCATCGAAGCGTCGCGGGAGACCGCGACCGCCTCTTAGGCTGCGTCCCCGGGGGCGGGCGTCCGGCGCTGATGAAGCGCGAAGCGGTTGCCCTCGGGGTCGCGCGCAAAGCAGGTGATGCAGGCAGGGAACTCGTGCACCTCACCCACGTCCACGCCGGTCGCTTCGAGACGTTCGCGCATGCTGCGGAGGTCGTCCACCTCAAAGGCGGCGCCGGTGGAGGCACCCGGCTCGAATCCTAATCCTTCACCGTTTCCGATTCCAAACGTCGTGTTCCCGACGTCGAACTCGACCCAATGATCGCCGAACGAGGCGCCCTCTTTGAGGCCTAGCGTTTCACCGTAAAAACTTCTCGCGCGCGCAACGTCGCGCACGGAATAGGCGAAGAAGGCGATATCCTTGATCATCGGCAACTCCTCTCGAGGTTTGCGGTTGCATACGGAGGCGGAGGAACCCTAGCGCCGAAAGAAGCAGCCCTTACCGCACCACGGGCCAGGGAGGGCGCCATGCTTGTGCTTAGCCGCAAGGCGAATCAGTCAATTATGATTGGCAGCGATATTCGCATTCTTGTCGTGGGAGTTGACCGCGACCAAGTGAAGATTGGTATCGAGGCGCCCCGCGACGTGCCGGTACATCGCTTCGAGATCTTCGCGGAGATCCACCGGGCCGATGCGGCCCGCTCGCACCCAGGCAAGCAAGGTCCGGTAGGAACGAGGCTGGTCGAGACCGTACCCGGGGAGGCCGACCGCAACTAGGAGGGATAGTTGCGGGGCGCCGAGCCTGCCCGTACCGCCGAGCGGTAGAGGCTCGAAACGCGGTTTGAATGTTAACTTAGGTTCCTTACGGAATGGTGACCTGGGTTCTCACAGGATGCCAACGGGAGTTTTATCGTGAACATCACCTGGAGCTACGTGCTCGTTGGTTTCATCGTCGGCACGTGCACGGCGTATAGCGGCGTCGGCGCCGGCGCGATCACGACGCCGCTGCTGATCTTTCTCGGAGTGGGCACCGATCGCGCGATCGGCTCGGACTTACTCTTTGCTCTGGGAACGCGCCTCGTCGCGATGATCGCCCATTTGCAGAAACGCACGGTGCAGTGGTCGGTACTCTGGCGCCTCTCGCTCGGCGGCCTACCCGGAGCGATTATGGGCGTGATGATCAGTGTCGACCTTCACCGTGCCCTCGACGTGCATCAGCTCGAGCGCGTTTTGCGGCTCGCAGTCGCCGTGGCATTGCTCGTCTCCGCGGCGGGAATCATCTTCAATCGCAAGCTGGGCGGTGATGCGCCGAACGGAACGGGTAAGCTCCCGACCCTCCGGCTGGCGTTGATCGGCCTCTTCGTCGGACTTACCGTCAGCATCACGTCGATTGGAGCGGGCTCGCTCACGTTGCCCTTGTTGCTGCTCGTCGCGCCGGTCGTCGCGCTGCGGCGGCTGGTCGGTACCGATCTCGCCTTCGCGGTCGTGGTCTTGGTGCCGTCGCTGCTCGGCCATTGGCGGATCGGCGACGTCGACCCCGGCATCGCGACCTCGCTGCTCATGGGCTCGATTCCGGGCGTCTTCCTGGGCTCGTACTTTGTTACAAAACTTCCCGAGCGGTGGTTCCGCGGCGCGCTCGCCGGCGTATTGGTGGTTGTCGCGCTCGCCCTGCTGCCGATCATGCCGCACGCGAAGGGGTGAACGCCCCGCTCTTGCGGGCGGGTCTTTTAGGGGCGCCGGCTAGCGTTGGAGCGGACGAGCTCGCCCGCGCGGAAGAGGCTTTCGAACGTGCCGGCGTCGCTCCATGCGCCCTGGAGGACGTCATAGCATAAATCGCCCTCGCTGATGTAGCGATTGTGCACGTCCGCGATCTCGAGCTCCCCTCGCCGCGACGGTTGCAGCACACGAATGAAGTCGAAGACGCGCCGGTCGAACATGTAGACTCCGGTTACGGCGTAACGGCTCTTCGGCTGCAAGGGTTTCTCTTCGATCGCGACGATGCGCTCACCGTCGAAGACGGGCACGCCGAATCGCGCCGCGTCGTCGACTTCTTTGAGCAGGATGCGCGCACCGGACGGCTGCGCGTCGAAGCGGCGCACGTGGGGCGCGATATCGTCCTGGACGATGTTGTCACCGAGAATCACCACGATTCGCTCGCCTGCGGCGAAATGTTCGCAGAGACGCAAGGCGTCGGCGATGCCGCGTTCGCCTTCTTGATACGCATACGAGATGTTCCCGAAGCCGAGTTCGGCGCCGTTGCCGAGCAGCCGCAGAAAGTCACCCGCCGAGTTGCCGCCGGTGACGAGCATGACTTCCGAAATCCCGGCTCGGCAGAGCGTCTCGAGCGGATAGTAGATCATCGGCCGGTCGTAGACGGGTAACAGATGTTTGTTCGTGACCTTCGTGAGCGGACGCAAACGCGTGCCGAGGCCGCCGGCAAGAACGACTCCTTTCACGAGCGGTGCATTCTATCGAGCGGTGCGCGATCGCTGCCGGCTTTGAGTGGGCGCCACCAGGGCTCGTTGGCGCGATACCATTCGATCGTTTCAGCGATGCCCGTTTCGAACGGGGTCCGAGGCTGCCATCCCAGCCGGCGCAGCTTCGCCGAGTTGACGGCGTAGCGCCGGTCGTGGCCGGGCCGATCGGTAACGTGTTCGACGTGCGTCTCAATCGAGCGGCCGCATCCGCGAGCGAGGATGCCCGTCAACTCGATATTGGTCTGCGGCGTTCCGCTCGACACATTGTAGACGTTTCCAGCCTCGCCATGGTCGAGAACCGTGAGGATCGCGCGCGCGTGGTCCTCGACGTAGAGCCAGTCGCGAATCTGCAAGCCGTCGCCGTACACGGGCACGGAGAGGTCGTCGAGCAAGTTCGTAACAAAAAGCGGCACGATCTTCTCGGGGAACTGATACGGCCCGTACGTATTGCTGCCACGTGTGAGCAGCACTGGAGCGCCGTACGTTTCGTGGTAGGCGAGCGCAAGCAAATCGCCGGCCGCCTTGCTTGCGGCGTAGGGACTGCGCGGACGCAGCGGATCGGCTTCGAACGATTCTCCGGTTGTGACGTTACCGTAAACCTCGTCTGTGGAGACTTGCAGGTACCGTGGGATGGCATGCTCGCGCAGCGCCTGCAAGAGCACGTGCGTTCCAAGCGCGTCGGTGCGGAGAAAGGCCTCAGGCTCGACGATCGAGCGGTCGACGTGCGTTTCAGCCGCGAAATTAACGATCGCGTCGACGCCGTCGCCGAGCGCGCTTCGCACCGCGGCGGCATCGCAGATGTTGCCTTTGACGAACCGGTAGCGAGGATTGCTTTCGACATCCCGCAAGTTCGCAGGATTTCCCGCGTAGGTGATCGCGTCGAGATTGACGATCTCGAGGGCCTCCCGCTCGCGGAGAGCGAGCCGCACGAAGTGGGAGCCGATGAATCCCAACCCCCCCGTGACGAGCCAGCGCATGGCGCGCTTTACGCAGGCGGTTTCGCCGCGACCTGCCTGCTCGTATCGTCGAGAAGCGCGGCGAGCTCGCGGCGCGAGGTGAGCTCGAACCGGTCGAAGATCGCGGCGATGTGAGTCTCGACCGTCCGTTCCCCGATGAAGAGCTCGGCCGCGATCGCTCGATTACTCTTGCCTTGTGCGGCGAGGCGCGCGACTTCGTGCTCGCGAGGCGTGAGCTCCCGCGTTCCGGCGCGGTGGCGCACTCGGCGCCGGCGCTGCTCGAGTTCCTGCGCGTGGCGTGCGAACTGGTGACGCCGATAGATATCGAGCGCTTCGGCTTGACGTCCGGCGATTTCGAGCGCCTGCGCGCGCTCCCAAGGCCAGCCGATCGCCCCGAACCGCTCCGCCGCGTCGACCGCCCGTGATTTTGCATCGGCGCTTCGGGCACTTCGTGCATCGAAGAGCGCGAGGTATGCCCCGGCGGCAAGATTTCCAGGATCCGTTGCCGACTCGACGAGCAGGTGCCGAGCGCGCTGCCGTTCGTCAGCATCGTCCGAAAGCGCCATTTGATCGAGGAGCCAGAAAGAGAAGTCGACCGTGCGAATCGTTTGCAACGCGCGCGAGCGCAACTCGTTTGCTTCGTCCCTTCGGCTGTGTACGTCGTAGTATGCCGCAACGCACCCCGCGAGCAGTCCGATACGCTGCGCCTCGCCCGACTCGAAGGCGAGTTCGAGCGCCTCGCGGGTGATGAGCTGCTCGGCCTCGGCATCGTCACCGCTGTAAAAGGCCAGGCGTACGCCGAGCGCCGTTCGCGCCGTCCGCGTCATCGCGATGCCTCGCGGCAGCCGCGCATCTTCTTGCTGGAGCGCTCGAACTGCGCAAAGATCTCCGGCAAGGAGCTCTGCAAACGCCGCTCCTTGAATCGTGGAAGCGCCGACCTTACCGTACTCCTCGCCTCGTACGCATGCTGCCGCCTCGCTATGTGCCGCGCGGGCTCGATCCATCCAGCCGGTCGCCATCGCACGGCTGGCGTAGTTGTTGAGCGTCCACGCGAGTTGTTCGGCGTCGTCAAAGTCGCGAGCGATCGAAACCGCCGTTTCGTAATGCCCGAACGCCTCGGTGAGGCGCCCCGATGTCGCTGCCACGATGGCCTGCACCATCGATGCGTTGCGTTGCTGCATCGCAGGATGCTCGCCCGGGGCCGCCTCAGCCGACGCCAGGTAGGCCGACGCCGCATCGTTGCGTCCTTGCAAAGCTTCGAAGTGTGCGAGCGTAACGTAGGCATCGAAAGCGATGGAACCCCGGTGCGCACACAACCGTAACGCGTGCTGTGCGGTCGCTTCGGCAGCCGCGGATCGTCCGCTTTCGTAGATACGCCGCGCAAGCCGAATAGCGAGCGACGCCGCCTTCTCCATGTCGCCGGCCGCTTCGTAGGCGTCGACCGCACGCTGTGCAAACGTGCAGGCATCTTCGACCTGGCCGTTGGCGGAGAGCGCCCGCGAAAATTTTTCGCAAAGCGGCGGGTAGGTCTCGTCCGCAGGATCGCGCGATTCGATTGCGCCGCGATAGGCGACTTCCGCATCGCGATGGGCATTGCGGTAGAGTGCGGCGTCGCCCGCGCCTTCGTACGCCGCGGTCGCTCGCGCACGGTCGCCGGCCGCACTCCAGTGGTGCGCGAGATCGAAGGGATCGGCCTGGTCGGCTCGAGCCAAACGTTCGGCGACGGCGCGATGAATCGTTTGAGCCTGCGGCGTCAGCATCTCGTGATAAAGGATCTCGCGCGTGATCGCATGCCGGAACGTAAAGTGCCCGCTGCGTTCGCGGGTCTCGCGCACGAGCTGGAGGTCGCGCGCGCCGGCGAGCGCTTCGCAAACCGCCGCGTTCTCCGATTCGCAGAGTTCTTCCAGGAACCGCGCATCGAAGCTGCGGCCGATCACCGATGCGTAGAGCAGGATCCGGCGCGCATCCGGAGCGAGGCGTTCGAAGCGCGCGAGCACTCCCGCGCGGATGCTGAGGGGCGTTATTTCAGGGGAACTTCGGTCGCGAGCGGCAAGGGCGCTGGCGACGAGCTCCTCCGCGAAGTACGGCTTCCCCTCGGCCAACGCGCAGACGCGCTCGATCGCGCGATCCTCGAGTGGCCTCTCGGCAGGCAAGAGGCACGCAACGAGCCGGCGCATTTCGGTAGCGCCGAGCGCGTCGATGTGGAGGGTCGACGCGCCGCGGCGCTTCAGGTGCGCGAAGGCTTCGAAACGCGCGTGGTCGCGTTCGAGTTGCTCGGAGCGAACCGCTCCCAGAACGAAAATTCCCGAGCCCGCGAGCCGCGGCGTGAGGAACGCGAGAAAATCGAGCGTTGCAAAATCGGCCCACTGCAGGTCGTCGAGGATCAAGACGAGCGGCATCGCGGCGTTGGTGAACGCGCCGGCGGCATCGGAAAATGCGCGATAGCGCGCCCCTTCCGACGGGTGAGCCGTCGACGCGAACGAGTCGAGGCCGAAGGGATCCCGAAGCCCGAGCGCCGCGACGAGCTCGCGAATCGGCGCAAACGGGGGGCAGAGGGCTTCAAAGCAGCTCGCCGCAGCGACGTGTGTCCCTGCCGAGAGTGCGAGGGCTGAGAACTCTTCGAGTAGGCGCGTTTTCCCGACGCCGGCCTCACCCCAGAGCAAGATCGCCGTGCCGCCCTCGCTGACGGCGCGTTCGTAGGCGCGCCGCAGCTCGTCGAGTTCGCGCCCCCTGCCGACGAGCGCGCTCCGGAACCGGTCCGTTCCTCCGTACACCGCCCGATGCACGACCCTACCTCGCGTTGTTATGGTGCTGGAAAGCGACTATTCGACAATGGAGGGCGATACCTTGACCACAACGGCGGCACCCATCGACAGTGAGAAGTTTCATGCGGCGATTGGGCACTTTCTCGGCGACGTGGGAGCAGTCATGACGGCCGTCTCGGTTTTAATCGGCGATAAGCTAGGCCTCTACAAAGCGCTTGCAGAGGGTGGGTCCCAGACGGCGCACGAGCTCGCGGCGCGCACGGAAACGCACGAGCGGTACGTGCGCGAATGGCTCGCGAATCAGGCTGCTGCGGGCTACCTGCATTACGATGCGAAGACGTCGCGCTTCGACTTGCCGGCCGAGCACGCCCCGCTGCTCGCAGACGACTCGAGCGAGTTCAACATGTGCGGTCTCTTTGGAATGGCGACGCCGCTCTTCGCCGACGAGCCGAAAATCGTCGAAGCCTTCAGGAGCGGACGCGGCGTCGGCTGGCACGAGCACGACGCTCGCCTCTACGGTATGACCGATCGCATCTTTCGCAATGGCTACGCGGCGCATCTCGTCCAGGACTGGATTCCCGCGCTCGAGGGGGTCGAGGCGAAGTTGCGTACCGGTGCAGTCGTCGCCGACGTTGGCTGTGGATACGGCAGCTCGACGATTCTGATGGCAAAAGCCTTTCCGATGTCGACATTCCTAGGATATGACTACCACGAGCCCTCGATCGTCGCCGCGCGCGAAGCCGTTCGTGCCGCGGGGATCGGCGACCGGGTACGTTTCGAAGTGGCGTCTGCCGGGACGATGCCCGCAAGCGGCTTCGATCTCGTTTGCTGCTTCGATTGCGTCCACGACATGGGCGACCCCGTCGGCGCCCTCGCTCGGACCCGTGAGGCGCTCAAATCGAACGGCACGCTGATGATTGTCGAACCGTACGCCGGCGATGCCCTCGAAGAGAACTTCACGCCGGTGGGGCGCGTCTTTTATGCGGCTTCGACCCTGCTCTGCACGCCGTCGGCGATCGAGCAAAAGGGGCGCTACGTCTTGGGGGCGCAGGCGGGGGAGGCGCCGATGCGGGAGATCGCAAGCGCGGCCGGATTCTCACGGTTTCGGCGCGCAGCGGAGACGCCGTTCAACATCGTCTACGAGGGCCGGCCATAGTCCGGGGTGCCGGCGAGCTTCAGATGATCTATTGCTATAGTCCGAGCTGCTGTTGATTCGACGACGGTTGCCGCACCGGTGCGGCAGCCGTCTGCTTGCTGTGGCAGCCCTTGGAGCTCTCCGGCGCGCGTGTTATAATCGCGCGGCTGTCTTTACTTCACCCGGCATGGAGGCGGGGTGCCGATGGTTCCACGATGCGACCGCGATCCCAGGATGGGCGGCGGCCGGGAGCCAGAAAGGTTATTCGTATGAGCGTCATCACCATGAGAGAGCTCCTGGAGGCGGGCGTCCATTTCGGCCATCAGACGCGCCGGTGGAATCCCAAGATGAAGCCCTATATTTTCCAAGAGCGCAACGGCATCTATATCATCGATCTCGCGCTCACCGTCGCCAAGCTGCGCGCGACCTACGAGGTCGTCAGGCAGCTCTCCCGCGACGGGCGCATCATTCTCTTCGTTGGTACCAAGAAACAAGCGCAGGACGTCGTTCGTGAAGAGGCGGAGCGTGCCGGTACGTACTTCATCAACCAGCGTTGGCTCGGTGGCACGCTGACCAACTTCGCGACGATTCAAAAGCGCATCGCGCGCCTTCGCGAGCTCGAGAATATGAAGATGCAAGGCGACTTCGACCGCCTTCCCAAAAAGGAGGTCGCGAAGCTTCAGGACGAGATGAACCGGCTCGAGCGCTTTCTCGGCGGAATCAAGGATATGCACCGGCTGCCCGATGCGCTCTTCATCGTCGATCCCAAAAAGGAGCGCATCGCCGTTTTGGAGGCCCGCAAGCTGAAGATCCCGATCATCGCGGTGATCGATACAAACTGCGATCCCGACGAGATCGACTACCCGATTCCGGGCAACGACGACGCCATCCGAGCGGTCAAGCTCATGGTCGGGAAGATCGCCGATGCGATCATCGAGGGGAAGACCGAGAACGAGAGCGCGTACGACCAAGAGGCGTACGAGCCGGCCTCTCCGGAGTTCGGCGGCGAAGCCCCGGTAACGATGGCGGAGGCGGGACGTTGATTTCCTACCAGCCGAAACCCGAAGAGATCAAAGCGCTGCGTGAAGAGACGAGCGCTCCGATGATGGATTGCCGCAAGGCGCTCCTCGATGCCGCCGGCGACGTGGAGCGTGCAAAAGCGCTGCTGCTCGAACGCGGCGCGGCGCAAGCCGCTAAGAAGGCCGAGCGGATCGCAGAAGAAGGACTCGTCACGAGCTACATCCACTCCGGCGGTAAGATCGGCGTTCTGCTCGAGCTCAACAGCGAGACGGATTTCGTGGCTCGCAATCCAAAGTTCGGCGATCTCTCACGCGACATCGCGATGCACATTGCTGCTATGTCGCCGCAGTATCTCGATCGCGAGAGCGTCCCCGCCGGCGAAATCGAGCGACTGCGCGGCGAGTTTCGCGCCGCGGTCCCGGCCGGAAAGTCGGCGGAGGTGAGCGATCGCATCGTCGAGGGGAAACTCACAAAATGGTTCGAGGAACATTGTCTGCTCGATCAAGCATTCGTCAAGGATGATTCGTTGAGCATCGGCGAGTTGATCTTCCGATCGATCGGTGCGCTTGGCGAGAAGATTCGCGTGCGCCGCTTCGCGCGATACGCTCTTGGTGAGTGAGCTTGGCGCGGCGAGGTACGCGCGCGTCCTCGTGAAGATCTCGGGCGAAGCATTCAGCGGCGATAGCAGCGGGGTCGACGTCAACACGACGCGCGCGATGGCCGAAGAGATCGCCGAGGTCCGGCGTTCCGGCGTCTCGATCGCGGTCGTCGTGGGCGGAGGAAACATCTGGCGAGGTAAGGTGCACGAGGAGGCCGGTATGGAGCGCGCCACCGCCGACTACATGGGTATGCTTGCGACGGTCATCAATGCGCTGGCTCTGCAGGACGCGCTCGAGCAAATGGGTGTCGCATCGCGCGTCCAGACGGCGATTGCGATGCACCAGATTGCCGAACCATATATCCGCCGTCGCGCGATTCGTCACCTCGAGAAGGGACGCGTCGTTATTTTTGCGGCAGGAACCGGCAATCCGTACTTTACGACGGATACCGCTGCGGCGCTGCGAGCCGTCGAGGTGAATGCCGAGGCGATTCTCAAAGCCACGAAAGTCGACGGCATCTACACCGCCGATCCGAAGAAAGATCCTCTTGCGACCCGCTTCGAGCGGCTCGAGTACATGGAAGTTCTTCAACGCGGCCTCGAGGTAATGGATTCTACGTCGATGGCGCTCTGCATGGATAACGCGTTGCCCGTTATCGTCTTCGATATGTCGGTCCCTGGAAATATTCGCCGCGTGATTTGGGGCGAGGCGATCGGCACGTATGTCGGGCGGCGCGAGGCGACACCCGCGGGGGCAGGACACTCAGTATGACTGATGCGTATTTCAAAGAAATCGAGTCGCGCATGCACAAATGCGTGGAGGCGACGCAAGGCGAGTTCGCCTCGATTCGGACCGGGCGCGCCGCGCCGGCACTCCTCGACCGCCTCGTCGTCGAAGCCTACGGACAGATGGTCCCGCTGAAACAAGTCGCCGGCGTTTCGACGCCCGATTCGCGGACGCTCTTGATTAGCGCCTGGGACAAGGGCGTCGTTCCGGCGATTCGTAAAGCCGTAGAGAAGAGCGACCTCGGTTTGACGCCGAACGTCGACGGCTCGGCGATCCGGCTCCTGATTCCGCCGCTCAACGAAGAACGGCGAAAAGACCTTGCAAAAGTAATCAAAAAGAAGGCCGAGGACGGCAGAATCGCGGTTCGTAACGTGCGCCACCGCGCGCACGACGAGCTGAAAGGTCAGCTCAAGTCCCATGAAATTACTGAAGATGACAACAAGCGAATGCAAGAATCGCTGCAGCGATTGACCGATAAATACGTCAAGGAGATCGACGGGCTCGCTGCTGCGAAAGAGAAAGAGATCATGGAAGTGTGACCGAGGATGTCATCCTTCTCCCCGAGGTGCAGGCCCGACGCGCGTTAGGGGATCGCCGCATTCGCCTGCACGTGCTCGCCCCGTACGGCGCCCTGGTCGGCTACGGCAGCTTACGCGTTCTCCGAATGAAGATCGACGACGACCGTAGCGCCGACCTCATCGTCGGGTATGAGTCGTACCGGCCGTGACGCTTTCGCTCGTTGCCGGTTCGCTTCCGGCGCTCGACGCTCGAAGCGTACCGCGGCACGTTGCCATTATCATGGACGGCAATCGGCGCTGGGCCAAGGAGCGCGGGCTTCCCGCGATCGAGGGTCATCGGCGGGGCATGATTGCGCTGCGCCACGTGACGCGCATCGCAAGCGACCTCGGCATCGACGCGCTTACCGTCTACGGATTCTCAACCGAGAACTGGAATCGCAACGCGCGCGAGATCTCGTTGCTCTTCGAACTTTGCGTCTACTTCGCCCGCAACGAGCTCGCCGAGCTATGCCGCAACAACGTCCGGGTTCGAGTGATCGGCGAGTGGGAGTCGCTTCCCTCGGCGCCACGCGGTGCGCTCGCCCAACTCCAGGCCGAAACCGCGGCCAATACCGGGCTCGTCCTGAATCTCGCCGTCAATTATAGCTCGCGCGCCGAGCTGGAACGCGCCGTTCGCGCAATCGCGCGCGATGTTGCCCGCGGCGTTCTTACGCCCGAGAGTGTCGACGAGGCGCTCATCGGCCGCTATCTCTATACGACCGATCTCCCCGAGCTCGATCTCTTGATCCGGCCAGGCGGCGAACATCGGCTCTCGAACTTCCTGCTCTATCAGGCCGCGTATGCCGAGCTCGTCATGACCGACGTCTACTGGCCCGATTTCTCGAAGGATGACTTCGTACGAGCGTTGATCGTTTTTCAGCAGCGGGAACGCCGCTTCGGCGGGACTTGACCGGGCGGCGAGTCGTCGTAGCCTTGATCGTCGCGGCGATCGGGCTCTTCAGCGTGCTCTTTCCCTGGACGTTCTATCTGCTGATCCTCGCGATCGGTCTGGCGAGCATCTACGAGTTCAACTATCTCTGTGCGATCAAAGGTCAGCCGCTGGAGTATTTGGTGGCGCTGCTGGGCGTCGGCGCATACGTCGCCATGGCGATATTCGGTTTGCTCCACAAGTGGGAGGGCGTGCTGCTCGCCGGAATCGTGATCGTCGCATTCGCAATCGGCATGTACGGCGAGGAAAAAGGGTACTTTGCCCGCACCGCCTACACGCTGCTCGCCGTTCTTTACATCGGCAAGCTGTTGACCTATTTCGTCTTCATCCGCCAGATTGCGGGAAGCGGCATTTGGTTCACATTCTACGTCATCGTGCTGATCGCGCTGACCGACACCTTTGCGATGCTCGTCGGCGCCAGTTTCGGGCGCCATTCGCTGACGCGAATCTCCCCAAAGAAGACCGTCGAAGGTTCGTTAGGAGCGCTCGTCATCGTCACGGCGGTAGGTATTGCCGCCAGTTGGGTCCCCGAGCTTCACATTCAATGGTGGCAAGGCGCGGCTTTGGGCTTCGCAACGAGCGTTGCGGCACAAGTCGGGGACCTCGTCGAATCGGCATTTAAGCGCGATGCCGGCGTGAAAGACGCCGGCGCAATGATTCAAGGACACGGCGGCGTGCTCGACCGCTTCGATTCGTACTTACTCGGCGGCGTCACATTCTACGCGACGCTCCACTTAGTGGGAATCCTGCAAGTCCAGTGAGCCGCAAGCGAATAGCGATTCTCGGGTCGACGGGCTCGATCGGAACGCAGGCGCTCGACGTTATCGCGCAACATCCGGACGAGTTTGAGGTCGTCGGCTTGGCGGCTGGGCGCAATGTCGATCTGCTGCGCGAACAGGTCCGGCGGTTCGGCGCGCGGGTCGCGACGACGGCCGCCGACGGGCCGGAGGCTCTGCGGCGCGTTGCGGTAGAGAGCGAGCCGGCGATGGTGCTTGCCGCAACCGATGGTTCGGTCGCGTTCGAAGCGGTTTTCGCCGCAGTCGAGCGCGGCATCGACGTCGCTGTGGCCAACAAAGAGCTCGTCGTCGCGGCCGGCGAGCTGCTCGTGGAGCGCGCTCGCGCCGGCGGTTCGCGCCTCATGCCGGTGGACAGCGAACACAGCGCGATCTTTCAATGTCTGGTCGGGGAAGAGCCATCGAGCGTCGCAGCGATCGTGTTGACGGCCTCCGGCGGCCCGTTTCGAGAGACGTCGCGCGAAGCAATGGAGCGCGCCGACCTTGCAACGGCGCTCGCTCATCCGACCTGGCGGATGGGAACGAAGAATACGATCGACTCTGCGACGATGATGAACAAAGGACTCGAGGTCATCGAGGCCAGCCGTCTCTTCGGCATCGAAGGCGAGCGCATCCGTATCGTCGTTCATCCGCAGTCAGTCGCACACGGTTTCGCGGTCTTTAGCGACGGCAGCGTGAAGTCGCAACTCGCCGCGCCGGACATGCGCGTTCCGATCGGCTACGCTCTGAGTTATCCCAAAAGACTACGGTCTTCCGGGAACCCTCCTGCTCGAACGGGCACTACGCCTTCGGCTGCGCGCTCCCCACAGGCGGAGCTTGTGGGATCCGCCATGTACACGAACGACGAAATATTGAGAGTGCTCGGCGCTAAGGACGGTGAGGTTACCCTTCGATACGAGTTCGAAGCGCCCGATCCAGCTCGCTTCCCTTGCATCGGCCTCGCGTATGAGGCGCTTGCCGTGGGCGGCACCCAACCCGCCGTTCTCTCGGCTGCAAACGAAGTCGCAGTCGATGCGTTTGTAAAAGGGAGGATCGCCTTCGGCCGGATCTCCGAGGTCATCGAGGGTGCCATGCGCACCGTCCCCTTAGAAGAAGCGACGCTGGAGGGGGTAAGAAGGAGCGACGGGGAGGCGCGTAGAGCCGCCGGAGAGATCGTGGAAGCCATCGAAAGAGTACGCCGTTGAGTCTGTTGGCAGTCGTCACATTCGTCGGATTCGAGAAGGTCGTCACCTTTTTGGTGATGCTCTCGGTCTTGATCGTGCTTCACGAGCTCGGGCACTTCGTCGTGGCTCGCCGCAACGGCGTGCGCGTCAATGAGTTCGCCATCGGGTTCGGCCCGAAGCTCCTCGCTTGGGCAAGCCCGCGCACGGGGACGCTGTACACGCTGCGCGCGTTACCGATCGGCGGCTTCTGCGCGATGGAGGGGGAGGACAACCGCACCTCCGAGGCCCAGCAGCAGCGCGAGTTTCTGGCAGAGAGCCAACCAGCCGCAAGCAACTTCCAGGCGAAGTCTCCGTGGCGCAGGCTGGCCATCATTCTCGCAGGGCCAATCGCCAACTTCATTCTCTGCTATTTGATTCTGCTCGTGAGCGCGCTCGCATTCGGCGTTGCGAGCGATCGAGCGATGCCGGTCGTCGGTGAGGTGATTGCGGGATCTCCGGCAGCGATCGCTGGGATTCGCCCGGGCGACCGCATCGTCGCGATCGACGACGTCAACGTCACCTCCGGTAAAACGCTCGTCGATACGATCCATCGTGCCCTCGGGAAGAAGCTCGACCTCGTTTACGAGCGCAATGGCGCCCGCGACGAAATCTACGTGAAGCCACGGCCCTGCCCCGCGCAGGTCGGACGGAAAGATGGCTGCATCGGGTTTCAACCGGTGCCGGCGTACGAGCACGTAAGTATTTCGACCGCAGTCCGTCAAAGCGCCGACGAATTTCTCGCGATCGCGAGTCAAACGTTCAGCGGGCTCGCGCTGCTCGTGACGCAGTTCGCGAAGTACGCGCCCGAGGTCTCCGGGCCGATCGGCATGGGCCAGGTCGCGGCGACGGTGCAAGATTGGGGCTGGGGCCCGTACTTTTCATTAGCGGCGACGATCTCGTTTGCGCTCGGGCTCTTCAACCTGTTGCCGATTCCGGCGCTCGACGGCGGTCGCGCGGCATTTATCGTCGCCGAGCTCGTTCGCGGGCGCCCGGTCGATCCCGAGAAGGAGGCGATGGTTCACATCGCGGGCTTCGCAGCGCTGATGGCGCTGATCATGCTGGTTGCCTTCCACGACATCGCCCGCATCGTGAGCGGGCAGGGGATTATGTAATGCTGCGAGTCCGGCGTAAGAGCAAACCGATCTTCTTGCAGAACAAGACCGGTAAGTCCGACGCAAAGAGCGTTTGGATGGGCGGCAACCATCCCGTCGTGGTGCAGTCGATGACGACGACCGATACCGCCGATGCCGACGCGACGCTCGAACAGATCTATGGCCTCGCGATGGAGGGCTGCGAGGTCGTTCGCGTGACGGTGAAAGACCCGCCCGACGCGGCCGGGCTGCCGGCGATCGTCCATCGATCGCCCGTCCCGATCGTCGCCGACATTCACTTCGATCACAAGATGGCACTCGCAGCGATCGAAGCCGGCGTTGCCAAGCTGCGGCTGAATCCCGGGAACATTCGCGATCCCAAAAAGGTCGCGGAGGTCGTCGAAGCCGCGAGCGTTCGCGCGATTCCAATTCGGGTGGGCGTGAACATGGGCTCGCTGGCGCCCGACCTGGAGAAGTCGCTCGGCCACTGCGCCGAAGCGATGGTGCTCTCGGCGCTACGTCACGTGGAGCTGCTTGAAGAGTACGGGCACACCGATATCGCCATCTCGCTCAAGGCCCACGACGTCGCAACGACGGTGCAGGCCTACCGGCTGATGGACGAGCGCCTACGCGAACGCGCGACGCCCTACGCACTTCATCTTGGCATCACCGAAGCCGGGCTGCTGCGGGACGGCACGATTAAGTCGTCGATCGGGCTGGGGATTCTGCTCTGGGAGGGCATCGGCGATACGATCCGCGTCTCGCTCGCAGCCGATCCGATTGAAGAGGTGCCGGTCTGCTGGGGAATCCTCAAATCGCTCGGTTTGCGGGAGAAAGGCTTCGAGATTACCGCCTGTCCCTCGTGCGGACGCGCCGAGATCTCCGTGCTCGAGCTCGGCCGCGCGGTCGAAGCGATCGCGAAGTCATACAGCGCGCCGGTCAAGGTTGCGGTCATGGGCTGCGTCGTCAACGGACCGGGCGAATCGAAGATGGCCGACGTCGGCGTCGCCGGGGGCAAAGGAAAAGGCGCGATCTATCGCGCTGGCGAGTTGGTTGGGACCTATCCCGAGGAAGATCTTCTCGGCATGCTGCGCCTTGAGATCGAAAAAGTCATCGCCGAGAAGTATCCGGAGCACCTGGCGGAAATCGGCGGCTCGGCCGTATGATTCGCCGGGCGTCGCAGCTCTACGGCGCCTTCACGTTCCGCCAGTTCGCTGTGATCGCGGTTGTTGCGCTCTTCGTTTCTGCGCTGCTCGGCTTTTCACGGCCGATCGTGCTGCTCGTCGACGGAGAGCGCGTCGATAGCGAGGTGTCCCCGATTACTACGGCGAGCGAACGCGCCTTCGTTCCGTTGCGGTCCATTGCCGACGCGCTCGGCGCGGAGACCGAGATCGATCCGAAGAGCGGTGCGATCGACGTCGTGCTCGGCGGTCAGTCGCTGCGCGTGCGCGTCGGCGATTCGCACGCGACCCTCGACGGCATGCCGTTTACGCTCAAACATCCGCCCTTTCGCGTACGCGGACATGTGATGATCTCGCTCGACGTGGTCGCACGCGCGCTTCGGGTACACGCGAAGTACGATCCCCGCAACGCGCGCATCGAAGTCATGACGCCGGGCATCGGCCAACTGCCGGCCGCGACCCAGAACAACGCTGCCGTTCAGTAGTTGAGGACGGCCCTCAGGCGTACTCGGTAAGGCCTTCGGGCTCTTCCACCGGCACCACGTCGGCGGGATTCGATTTGCGAAAGCCGTAGGCGAAGAAGAAGATCAAGCCGCAGACGAGGGCGATTGCGAACCACGTCCAGGTCGCGCGCGAGAGGCCGAAGATCGCGAGAAAGAGTGAGAAGAGTATTCCCAAGATCGGGAAGAGTGGGACGAACGGCACGCGGAAGCTGCGCGGCAACTCGGGCCGGCGCTTGCGCAAATAGAGCACGCCCGCACAGACGACGGAGAACGCGATGAGCGTTCCGATGTTCACCAGATTGAGAAGATTGTTGAGCGGAACGATCAAGGCGAGAATCGCGACGGCGCCGCCGGTGATCATCGTGGTGATGAAGGGTGTCTTAAAGCGCGGATGAATCGCGGCCACGACCGGCGGAAGCATTCCGTCGCGGGCCATTACGTAGAAGATGCGGGACTGCCCGAGCAGCGACGCCAGCGCGACGCTCGTCGTTCCAGCCAGAACGCCGATGGTGATCACCCAACTCAACGCGGGCATGTGCAGCGGTGCCAGCGCGTAGACGAGCGGGTTCTTGATCGGTACCTGGCTCCAGGGCACTGCGCCGACGAGCACGATCGCGGTCGCACAGTAGATGATCGTGCCGATGGCGAGCGCGCCGATGACGCCGACGGGCACGTCGAACTGCGGACGTTTGCACTCCTCCGCGGTCGTCGTCGCGGTGTCGAAACCGATGTAACTAAAGAAAACGAAGGCGGCGATCGGAATGATGCCATAGGGTTGCGCGGACGACGAGAAATCGGCGAGACCGCCGAACGGACGGAGCTTTCCCCAGCCGACCGGATTGAAATCGTGAAGGTTGACCGAGTGCACCAGGAAGGCGCCGGCGATAATGAAGACGATGAGCGCCGAGATCTTGAGCACGACGAAGACGTTGTTGACGGTCGCGGATTCGCGAATCCCGACCGAGAGCAGCACGCTCAGACCGATCACGAAGAGTGCGGCGACGATATCGTATTGGGAGTGCGCGAGGTCCCAGCTCGAGGGCAGCCACCAGGCGCCGTGGACGATCAGATTCGATTGCTGCGCCCACGCCGGTAAGGTGACCGTCCCTTTGAGAACGTCCTGAATCGCCGCGGAGAACTGCTGGGCGACCGGTGCCGCGCTGATGCCGTACTCGAAGATGAGTGCGAAGCCGATGATCCAAGCAAAGAGCTTACCCATGGTGGCGTAGGCATACGTGTAGGCGCTGCCGGCCACCGGAACCATCGCGCCGAGCTCCGCGTAGCAGAGTGCGGCAAAGAACGAGGTAAGGCCGGCGAGCAAATACGAAACGATGACCGCCGGCCCCGCACCCTTCACCCCGGTGCCGATGGTCGTAAAGATGCCGCCGCCGATCATCGTTCCGAGCCCGATCGCGATGAGATCCTTGGCGGTCAAAGCGCGGCGTAAAATCTTGCGCGTGCCGATTTCGCGGAGCTTCTCTGCGTCGGTTGTCGCGAAGAGCTCGGAGAAGAACGACATCGCCCGTCCGTTCGGATTCAGTTTTCCGGTGGCCTGCCGGAGTGATTCCACTGATGTTCGGGGACCGCGAGCGCGTCGTTGATCCAGCGAGCCCAGACGAAGAGCGCGTCGGAGAGACGGTTGAGATAGCGCAGGGGCTCGTTCGCCGACGGCTCTTTCTCGTCGGCGAGAGCGACGAGCAGACGCTCCGCGCGACGGCAGATGGTGCGCGCGAGGTGCAGCTGCGCGCCGGCCGTCGATCCGCCCGGATGAATGAAGTTCGCGAGCGCGGGAAGCTCGTGCTCGGCGTCGTCGATCGCGCGCTCGAGCGCCGCCACGTCGCTCGCGTGGATCGAGGCCTGGTCGTCCCGGCGGTCCTTCGGCAGGGTCGCGAGCTCGCTCCCGAGGTTGAAGAGTGCATCTTGCGTCCACGCCAGCCACGCATCGAGCCGAGCGGCGCGCGCGTGTGCGAGCGATGGCCGCAGCGCGGCGCGCGCGACGCCGATCGCACTCGAAAGCTCGTCGAGCGTGCCGTAGGTCTCGATGCGCAGCGCGCTTTTTTTGATGCGTCCGCCGCCGACGAGCCCGGTCATTCCCTGGTCACCCGTCCGAGTGTAGATCCGCGTGTGTTTCGCCATTCTCCATCCCTATGTTCGCTCGGTGGCGAACTTCCCCGGCGAAGGCCGTTTCGTCACTGCGCGCGAAGCGGGGCCGGTCATGTCCGACGCACTCTCTGCCGGCGAAGTCAAGGAGATTCCCCCAAAAGCGGCCGACCTCTCCGCGTGGTATACCGCCGCCTGTCTGAAGGCGGAGCTGGTCTCCTACTCACCGGTGCGAGGATGCGTCGTGCTCCGTCCGTATGGCTTCGGACTCTGGGAGAATCTCCAGAAGCATCTCGACGCGCGCTTTAAGGCGACAGGTCACGAAAACGCCTATTTCCCGCTATTAATTCCGGAGCATCTGCTCGTTAGGGAGGCCGAACACGTCGAAGGTTTCGCACCCGAGGTGGCGTGGGTGACCCAGGGCGGCAGCGAAGAGCTGACCGAGCGCCTTGCGATTCGCCCAACCTCGGAGGCAATTATCGGCGTAATGTACGCTCAGTGGATCGAGTCGTACCGCGACCTGCCGATTCTCATCAATCAGTGGGCCAACGTCGTTCGATGGGAAAAGGCGACGCGGCCCTTCTTGCGGACGATGGAGTTTCTCTGGCAAGAGGGCCACACCGCACACGCCACGGCGGCGGAGGCGCGCGAAGAGACGCTAAAAATTCTCGACCTGTATCGTGATTTCGCCGAGAACGTCGCCGCGGTGCCGGTTTATTCCGGCCGCAAGAGCGCAAGCGAACGGTTTCCGGGCGCGGTCGAGACGTTTGCGATCGAAGCGCTGATGCCCGACGGCAAGGCGCTGCAATCGGGCACGTCGCACGACTTGGGGCAGAACTTTGCAAAGGCCTACGAAATCAAATTCACCGATGCCGACGGCGCGATCAAACACGCCTATACGACGTCGTGGGGGGTGTCGTGGCGCATGCTCGGGGGTCTGATCATGACGCACGGCGACGACCGCGGACTGCGCATTCCGCCGAAAATGGCGCCGATCGAGGCGGTTCTGATTCCGATCGTGCGCTCGAACGACGAGCGTGCCGTCGAGGTGTGCGAGCGTCTTGCCGCCCGGCTACGTGAGGCCGGGTTCCGAATCCGCGTCGACACCCGCGACGCGCAGCCGGGGTGGAAGTATAGTGAATGGGATCTCCGCGGGGTACCGGTTCGGATCGAGATTGGACCGCGCGACGTCGACGCGCAAACCTGCGTTCTTGCGCGGCGCGACCGCAACAAGGGAGAGCCGGGACAGCGTGAGAGCGTCGCCATCGACCAGGTTCCGTCGCTTCTCGGAGGTCTGCTCGAAGAGATTCAGCGATCGCTCTACGCGCAGGCGAAAGCATTTCTCGAGGAACGGACCATCGCAGCGCAGGAGCGCGACGAGTTCCTCGATCTCTGTAAAACGCGCGCGGGAATGATCGACATCGCGTGGTGCGAGCGTTCCGAATGCGAGGCGCAAGTAAAAGCCCTGACGAGCGCGACCACGCGCGTCGTGCGCCCGCTCGAGGAACCGAATCTTCGCTGCGTCGCCTGCGGCGAACCGGCGACGGCGAGAGCCTATTTTGCCCAATCTTACTAGAATCGTCGTGAGCGCGGCGCTCGCGTTCCAGCTCGGCCTCGGCGTCGCGACGGCGTACGAACCGAGTGTTGCGGAGCTCGACGCGACGGCACGCTCGGCCGGAAATCGTCGCGACGTCGCCGAGCAGATCGGCACGGCGGTCTTCGCGACGCGCTGGTCCGCCGAGGTAAGTCAGATTTCCGCAAACTCCCTCAACGGCCACCTGATCGTCGGGATCCGTCTCTGGGGCGTCAAGTTCCACCAGCCCCTGACCCGCGCGGAGTTCGTCGCAGAAGTCGTCGAGATCGTCGACCGAGCCTTCGCCGCGGCGCCCGCCGTCGAGGAGGTCGACCTCTGGGCGAACGTACCGATCACCGTGGCGAAAGGAGCGATCGTGAGCGGCGATCTAGCGAAACCGACATCGCGAACCGTCTTCAGCTTGAGCGCGCGCCGCGGCGAAAGCGTTGCGTCACTGCGCGCGCGCCTGAGCCTGGCGAGTGACGGGGTCTTCTGGGACGAGAAATGGGCTCGCGCTGCCTTCGAGGCGCCCGGAGCTGCGTCGCCGGAGTAATGTATAAGAAGACGACGCTGCCGAGCGGCTTGCGCGTGCTGACCGAGGCGATGCCATCGGTACGCTCTGCGACGGTCGGAGTCTGGGCCGACGTCGGCTCTGCGGTAGAGAGCCGCGAGCAGCGCGGTATCTCGCATCTCGTCGAGCACATGCTCTTCAAAGGGACGCAGCGCCGCACCGCTCGCCAAATCGCCGAGACGATGGATGGGGTCGGTGGAAACCTCAACGCCTTCACCGATAAAGAGACGACCTGCTATTACGCGAAGGTCATCGATCGCCACGTCCCCCTTGCGCTCGACGTGCTCGCCGATATGTTTCTCCGCTCGCTCTTCGACGCACAGGAACTCGCGAAAGAGCAGAAAGTCATCCTCGAAGAGATTAAAATGTACGAGGATTCGCCCGACGACCTCATTCACGACGTCTTCCTGCAGACGATGTGGCAAGGCTCGAATCTCGGCGAGCCGACGATCGGCTTTGCCGATACCGTCGTCGATCTGACTCCGAACGACTTGCGCGCCCACATGTCGGCGCACTACGCGCCCAATTCGGTTATCGTTGCGGCCGCCGGAAACATCGAGCACGAGCGCTTCGTCGAGCTCGTCTGCGAGCAATTTTCGTCGTTCGAGGGCTCGTGCGCGGCGCCACCGGCAGAACGGCCGAAGACGACACCGGCGACGAACGTGCGGCACAAAGAGAGCGAACAGGCGTACGTCGTATTGGGTACGCGCGGCATCGACGTTCGCGACGACCGGCGTTACACACTTTCGCTCCTCGACACGGTACTCGGTGGCGGAATGTCGAGCCGGCTCTTTCAGGAGATCCGCGAGCAGCGCGGCCTCGTTTACAGCGTCTATTCGTTTCAGGCCGCCTACCGGGCCGCGGGGTTGTTCGGCGTCTACGCGGGTACCTCGGCCCAGAACGTCCAGCCCTGTATCGACGTTATCCTCGAGCAGTTCGCCCGCGTTCGAGAGGTTCCAATCGAAAATAGTGAATTTGCGCTCGCGAAGGAGCACATCAAGGGCAATCTCACGCTTTCGCTGGAGTCCACGTCGGGGCGGATGCTGCGCCTCGGGCGCAACGAGCTCGCACTCGGCCGCCACGTGACGCCCGAGGAGATCGAGACCCGGATCGACGCGGTGACGGCCGCACAAGCGCAGGAGCTCGCGCAGGAGCTGCTCGTCGAAGAGAACCTCGGCTTATGTATAATCGGTCCAGTGGATGAGGGAGCAATTGTCTGGAGCCGTTCCGCTGCGTAGTCCATTGGAGTCGCCCTCATCATCGAGCTATGCGTCTTGTTCGGGACGCTCGGCGCTCCACATCCATGTTTCGCGCCTGCTCCGCCGCACTCGCGCCACATTTCAAAGAGAGTTTTGACCTCCTGTCAATGGCGCTCGTGTCGGAGGCCCTCACAAAACGCATAACTCGATGATGAGCGCGACGCTCGGCACTGTGCTGCTCGCTCCGCATCTTTGGTCGGGGAAGCTGATCGGGGCGATGGCGATCACCTTCATCGTGCAGGGGGTCACCATTGGGGCATACGCGGCGCGACTCGCGGGGGTCCAAACGAAGCGGATTGCAACGTCGATCTCGCTCTTCAATCTTTTCGTCACCACCGGACGTCTGGCCAACCTCTTTATGGCATTCTTCGTCGGCCCGCTCTCGGATGATGCCGGAAATGCCGTCGCACGACTGCAAGCCGATCCGGTTGCGGCCGCGGCATGGCAACACGTCTTCGAGATTCAGCTACGGCTTATCGTGCTTGCGGGAACGATCGGTATGATCGGATTCGCGCTCTTCCTTCCGATGTTCACCTACCTTTTCCGGCGCGGCGTTCACTCGTTCGAAGCGCGCGGGTCGGTTCCGCACTCCCTCGTGCGGCTACTCTCGCCGGCCGTCATCGGCGACGTTATTCGCGCGCAGCGCTTCCCGAGTTTGACGGAGGTCCGGGGCTTCGACTGGCGGGTGCTCCCCAAGCGACTGCTCATCTTCAACACCGTCGTGATGTGCGTCTACGCAATCGGGGTGCAAGCCTCGTTTCTTGCCTCGGTTTTGGACGTTCGCGTCGCGCGCACCGCGATCAGCCTCTCCGGCGTCGTCAATGGGATCGGGACGATCGCTTTCACACTCTTCGTCGATCCGACGTCGGCGATCATCACCGACCAGGCGATCCACGGTAAGCGGAGCATCGAGGAGGTTCGGTCGATGGTGTTCTACTTAACGCTGACGGCGATCGTAGGCTCGCTGCTCTCACAGGCGATCCTCTATCCCGCCGCCGTCGTCATCGAGGTCGTTGCACGATTTGCCGCGCATGTTCATCTGTAAAGTTCTGGCCATCGTCTTCGGTGCCGCGCTCTTGAGCGGGTGCGCAGGTTCGATCGAGAATTGGATCGTCAACACGCGAATCCATCAGGGCGACTTTGCGCTCGGCCGGGGCGACGCGCGCGATGCCGAACTCTCCTATCGCCTGGCGTTACGCGTCGATCCGCAGAATGCGCGAGCCCGCACGGGGTTCGTCGAGGCCGCGGCAGCTCTCGCTCGAGTGGAGTATGCGCGGGGCGCGTTCGACGATGCGCTGGCGACCGTCGACGAAGGGCTCGCCGTCGATTCGCTGAGCGTGCGGCTCGCTGCGCTCAAACAGGCGATCGATCAGGCCAAGCTCCAGCGCGAGATCGTGCTCTCGAACTATCCAACCTATCACGCCGCCGGCTTGGAGATTGCGCACGCCTATCAGCGTCTCAACATAACCAACGCACTCTTGCTGCGCGATCTGAAGCGTTTCGGCTATACGTTCGACGGCACCGATCTGACCAGCGCGATCAAGCGCAGCTACGAACTGCAGCTGGAGCTTTCGAAGAACACGAATCGTTTGATCGTCTACCGCCAGCTCGTCAACTCGGGGATCCCCGAGGCGCCGTCGGAGTCGACGACGTTCGGCACGGGATCGCTGCTGCCGCTGCCGTGACGCAATGATCGCCTGGTTCGAATCGCTCCCGACCGCAATCGCGGGAATCTTCGTAGTCGGCGGTTTCGTCGTTTCGACGCTCGTGCTGGGATATATCGTTTCGAAGGTCACGTCGCAGGAGATACGGGCGGCGCATACCGACCGTGCGGGCTTCATCTTAGCCGTGATCGGCGTCGTCTACGCCGTGCTGCTTGCTTTCGTCGCCATCGGCGTTTGGGAGCGCTTTCAAGTGGCCGAAGAGCGGACGTTCGAGGAGGCTGGCGCGTTGGCAAACGTCTATCGCGATTCGGAGTCGTTCCCGAACTCGGGACGACTGCGCGCGACGGTTCGAGCGTATTTGCGTTCGGTGATTACCGATGAGTGGCCGAAGATGAACCGCGGCCAGGACTCGGCGATCTCCAACACGCTGCTCGAGGCCGCCGACCGCGACATACGCGCGCTGCCGGTCACTTCACCCCGCCTGCAGAACATTGCGGCGCAGATGCTCGTCTCGATCGATACGGCACTCGCGGACCGGCAGGAGAGGCTGACCATCGACTTCATCGGTATCAATCCAATAATGTGGATCGTGCTGATCGTGGGCGCCTACGTCACGGTAGCGTATACGTATCTCTTCGGCTTCGATCGTACGGTGATGCAGCAACTCATGATCGGCGGCCTGAGCCTCGTCATCGGTCTCGTGATCTTCCTGGTGATGGCGCTCGACTATCCGTATCGCGGCAGCATCTCGGTCGAGCCGAATGCCTTCAGTTCGCTGCTGACGAGTCTGGATCTGATCGGCCGCTAGCCGGGATGCAGAGGCCGCGCGCATTCAAGAAGGCGCGGCCGGCGCCGGTGCGCTCGGCACGGCGAAAGGCCTGCCAGAGTGCCGTGGCATGTGGCGAGACTCTCGCAGGGTCGGTCGCGTACACGGGCCACTGGGTGCTTGGCGCGACCAGTGGAAAGCGCTGCAGCCACGCGCAAAGCTCGAGATTGCGGCGCAAGCGTCCGTCTTCGATTGAAATGAAGTAACGCGCTCCTTTGCGGATCGCGCTCTCTTCGTCGAACGGCGTCCACAGCAAGGGGTCCTCTTCCCAGCCGAACCGGTCGATGTAGTACTGCACGTCGGGCCCGTAGTGGCCGATCACGACGAGGGTCGCGGGCGCAAGGATACGATCGAGCTCGACGGCGCTGTGATAGGCGGCTCCGTTATAGCCGTAGTACGCGGCGACCGGCCCACGGCTTACGATCAATGCCACGACCGCGACGATTGGGAGGAGCGCGAGCAACGCGTAGCGCGGACCCGCGGCAACGTCGGCGCCTCGCACGCCTGCCGCGAAGCGCGCTGCGAGGCCGCCGATCGCGAGCGCGGCGAGCGGCAGCAGCGCGAGCATGTAGTAGTCGACCCGTTCGACCGTCACGACGACGAAGATATAAAGAAGACCCCCCGCGAGCCAAGCCCAGAGCACGGATCGGCTTCGCGTCGGAATCCAGGGCAGCGCGATGAGTCCGGCGATCGCCAGAACGAAGGAAAGCGTACCGAGGAGGCGGTCGCGCAGGAGCCCGAGGACGATCCGGAAGTTCGCGAATTTGCCGAGGAACGCGCTGCCGCTCGTCAGGGCATCGCGCAGGGCGGGAAGAACGTGGAGCCGCGTTATGCCGCTCGCCCAATGCCACTCGGCATACGAATCGATCCGCCGATCGTAGAGTGCGAGTATCGCCAGCGGCACCAGAACGATCGCCGCGATCTGTGCGAAATCGAATTTGCGCCTCACGCGCGCGCGTTCGACGATCACCGCGAGGACGGGAATCAGACCGAGCGTCGCAACCGGTTTCGCGAGAAACGCCAGGGAGAGCAATGCAGTGACGCCCACCGCGCCGCGCGCTGAGAGGCGCTCATCATCGATACAATATCGCGCGGCAGCGAAGAGCGCAGCGGTGAGAAAGAAGACCATGGCGCAGTCCGGCATGAAGGTGCGCCCATAGTAGACGCTTCCAGGGAAGACGGCGTAGAAGAACGCCGCAGCGAGCCCGGCGATTGCGCTGCCAAAGAGCCAGCGGCCAAAGTAGGCAAGTGTCGCGACGGTCAACAGGCTGAAGAGAACCGTAATCAACCGCCCGAAGACCTCGTGGATCCCGAAGATTTTGTAGAACGTCGCCGCTAAAAAAGGTACGATTTGCAGCTCGAGCTCGACGTAGTTGGGCGGAGGCCCGTTGTACATCGTCTGCGGATACATGATGTTGTACTGCAGGCGGGCAAAGTTCCGAGCGATCGCGGCAGTATCGCCCTGGCGCCACCCTGGATGATCCAGCATCGGATCGTGTATGCCATGCAATCTCAGCGCCAGCCCGACGAGCAAGACGCCAACCAACCCCACCCACCAATAAATCCTTAATTGAAATGACATGTGTGGGAGGCTCAGAGCACCGTCAATTCAAGTGCCTGAACGTCCAGTACTTGTTGAGAAAGAAGTTGACGAACGTTCCGGCGAGCGTAGCGACGAGCCAGACGGTCGTAAAGTGATGGAATCCGAGGCGCTCCGCAATCGTGAAGACGATTTTGCCGAAAACGAGCGCGACCGCCGAGACGGTGAGGAACTGCAACCCCTCGAGGATCGGGTTGCGCCGGGAGCGGAACGTCCAGATGCGGTTGAGGATATAGTTGGATACGCCGCCGATCATGAAGCCGATCGCGAAATCTGCAAACCAGGAGAGCGCTGTCGTGCGCTCGAGCAGATGCGCGACGATGAAGTTGACGACCATGCCCGAGGCGCCCACGATCCCGAACTTGAAGAATTGACGCACGCCGCGTCGCCGGCTCAGCCCGCGCACGATTCCGGGCGCAGCCTCGTCAGGCAACCCAATACCAATCGGCGAAGAGCACCGTGAAGAGCCCGAGAAGCGGGAGCGAAAATGCGAGGATCACGTTGTTCGCCCAGGGACGGTCGCCCCAGCGTGCGAGAATGACGAACATCGGAAAGAGCACGAGTGCGAAGCGGGGCATGGACATGAGATTCGAGGTGGACATCGGCACGAGAATCGAAAGCGCCATGTAGGCAAGATAGGACGGGCGAAGCGCGTGCCAGCCGACGACGAGCACGGCGATCATCAACAGCGTGAATGCGATCTCGAGCGATTGATTCGCAACCAGCTGGGCTCCCGGCCCGTGGATGACTTTACCGAAGGCGTTGACGAGACTCACCCATGGCGGCGCCAGGTGCCGGTTCCAGTGAATCTGCACGTGCGAAAAATAGAGTGGATCGGCGCGAAGCACCCAGAGATAGGCCATATAGAGGGCGAGCCCGAGTGGAATGAGGAGGCCGGCGCAAAGGTCGTAGAACGCTTTGATGCGCAGGGGGCGTTCGTGTGCCCACCACTCGATCAGAAAAGGTACGAGGAGGAGAACGCCTTCGACCCGCGTCAGCGCGGCGAAAAACCCGAGAAGTCCGGCGAGCCACCACGAGCGCTCTCGCATGTAATAAAACGAGGCAACCGTAAGCATGAAGAAGAGCGATTCGGTGTAGACCGCGGTGAAATAGACCGATGTCGGAAAGATCGAGACGTAAAAGATCGCACGTCGCGCGACCGCACGGTCGTATTCGTGCTCGAGCAACTTGTAGAGATAGAGCAAGCCGAAGAAAAACGACGCATTGGAGATGAGCATCCCCGCGACGAGGTGGTTTCCGGCGAGCGACCCCACGATTCGAATGAGCAGGGGGAAGAGCGGAAAGAAGGCCATGTCGGTGCCGTAGTATCCCTGCGTCGCGATGTCGAGATAGTGTACGGCATCCCAGCGTCCCCAGACGGCGAGCAACGCGTGCGAAGACTCTTGCACGTGGGTTCCGGCTCGTTGTCCGATGATCACTGCGGCAAGCTCCGCGATCACGATGATCGCCAGCCGCGTCGCAGCGAAGTCGATGAGCACCTCGCGCACGGTTTGATTGAACCGCGCCGCGATGAGGACCTTTCCAACGCACGCTAGGATGAGCGCCAGCAAAAAGAGCCGCGCCCCGTGCGTCAGCTGCGCAGGCAAGACGAACGTAAGCCAGAGAAGGAAGAACGGCGCCCACGTGAGTGCGTCGTATTGCAACGACCGCACCAACGTAATTCCCGCGCGCCGCGCAAAGTACTGCGAATAGAGCGCCCACAGCACGAGCGCGGCGAGCGCGCCCAAAACGACACCGGCCAGAAGACCGGCTTCGCTGATAAACCCGTGATGATGCGGTACGATGAGCGCGTACCACGCGAAAAAGCCGAGGCTCAGGCCGGCCAATGCAACGATCGCCGGCGCCGGCCATCCCGCGACGATACCGTCCCCGAACGGCGCTAGCCGCGAGCGAAAAGGACGAAAGGGGCGGGCATCTACGAACACGTCGTGCGTTCTTAACAGGAAATATGCCGCTTCCCTTTGTAGTGGCAGAGTAGCGATGGCACGATCGATTATGCGCGCAGTGCTGGACCATCCGGTTCACTCGCTCGATTTCGTCAAAGTAACCGAGAGTGCGGCACTTGCCGCATCACGGTGGATGGGTCGCGGCGAACGCGATGCCGCCGACGGCGCCGCGGTCGAGAAGATGCGCGAGTCGCTCGGCGATATGGAGATTACCGGACGCATTGTGATCGGTGAAGGCGAGCGCGACGAGGCGCCGATGCTCTACATCGGCGAGGAGGTCGGAAGCGGCGGCAAAGAGGTCGATATTGCGGTCGATCCCGTCGAAGGGACGAACCTCGTGGCGAACGGTTTGCCCAACGCCATCGCCGTGATGGCGATTGCCGAGCGCGACGGACTGTTGCACGCGCCGGACACGTACATGAAAAAGCTCGCGGTCGGCGCAAAGGCCGCCCCCTACGTGCACATCGATGCGCCGGTACGCGAAAATCTCGAAGCGGTTGCCAACGCGCTCGAAAAGCCGATCAACGACGTATGCGTGATCATCCTCGACCGGCCGCGCCACGCCGGGCTCATCGACGAAGTGCGGGCGGCGGGAGCGCGCATCCGTTTGATCTCCGATGGCGACGTCGACGCGTGTATTGCGACGGCAATCGAATCGACGGGCATTCACGTTGCAATGGGCACGGGCGGCGCGCCGGAAGGCGTGCTTGCCGCGGCCGCGATCAAATGCCTGGGGGGAAACTTCATGGGTCGCTTGCAGCCGCGGAACGAGGAGGAGGCGGCGCGCGCGATCGCGATGGGAATCGCGGACGTGGACCGGATTCTCGAGCTCGACGATCTGGTGCGAAGCAACGACGTCATCTTCTGCGCGACCGGCATTACCGATGGCGATCTTGTCCGCGGGGTCCGATTTTTCGGTAACCAGGCACGAACGCATTCGATTCTGGTCCATTCGAGCGGCACGATGCGTTTTATCGAATCCACCCACCGGCTCGGCGCCCGCCCGTCCGGACGCTGATGCCCGATCGGGCGCGCCGTCACGACGTGGTCGTCGTCGGCGCCGGTTCGGGCGGCTATGCGGCCGCGAGGACCGCGCACGACGTCGGCTGCAACGTTGCATTGGTCGACCCCGGGCCGCTCGGCGGGCTCTGCATTCTCCGCGGCTGCATGCCGAGTAAGGCGTTCTTAGCCTCGAGCGATGCACTGCAGGATGCGCGCGACGCAACCGTGCTTGGCATCGAGGCGAAAGAGCTTTCGATCGACATGCCGTTTATCGCCGCCCGCAAACGCGATCTCGTACGCGGCTTTGCGGAGTATCGGATCGCAGGCATAGAAAAGTTTCCGCTTTATCGCGGACCGGCCCGCTTTCTCTCGCCAACGCAGCTCGCGGTCGCCGACGACGTCGTGCTCGAGGCCGGAACGTTCGTGATCGCGACGGGAAGCGTCGTTGCGGCAGACGTGCTGCCGGGGCTCGCGCAAACCGGCTATATCGATAGCGACGGCGTCCTCGAATTGGAGCAGATCCCGGCATCGGTGATCGTGCTCGGCGGCGGGTACACGGCGTGCGAGCTCGGACAGTTCCTTGCACGCATGGGCGCGCGCACAACGATGTTGATTCGCAGCGGCCACTTGCTCACGTCGAGTGACGACGACGTCGGCGACACTCTGACGGAGTACTTCCGGGAGGAGGGCATAGACGTGGTCACTCACGTGCGGCTCATCGCCGCACAGCGGCAGGGTTCGAAGAAGTCGGTGCGGTTCGTCCGGGACGGTCTTGAGGCCGAGGTCGCTGCCGACGAGATCTTTTATGCGCTCGGGCGCGTACCGAATACCGCCGGCCTCGACCTCGAAAAAGCCGGAGTCGAATGCTTACCGGATGGCGCCGTCAAGGTCGACAGCGGCATGCGAACGACCAATCCGAACGTCTACGCAGTCGGGGACGTGACCGGCGAGTACATGCTCGTTCACGTTGCCATCTATCAGGGCGAGCTGGCTGCGCGCAACGCCTGTCTGGATGCCGGTGAAGTTGCCGACTACAGGCTGACCGGCGCGCATACGGTCTTCACCGATCCGCAGTTCGGCGCGGTGGGTATGAGCGAAAAAGCGCTTCAACGCGACCACGTTCCGTACGTCTCTGGACGTTACGATTTCGCCGAGCACGGCAAAGCGCAGTGCCTGGGGAAGACGAAAGGTTTCGTGAAGATCATGGCCAGTCGGGATGCGGGACGCATCCTCGGCGCCGCCGTCCTCGGTTCGCAAGCCTCAGAGCTGATCCACGAAATGATCGTCGCCATGAGATTCGATGCGACGGTCGATCAGTTCATGCGCATTCCCCATCTGCATCCGACGCTTGCGGAGATTTGGACCTATCCTGCGGAGGAGTGCGCGGCAGCGCTCGGGCAGAGGGTCCCCGGCGACGAGCAGGTGGAAATGGCGACGAGCATCTCCGGTGAGTGAGAGGGCGCCGCGGCTGCGCGTCGCGCTGCTGCAGACGAAGCCCGCCAAGGGCGATTACGATCGAAATCTCGCGGCGGCGGGTGAGGCGTTTGCGCAGCTCGCCGCCGATCCGCCCGACCTGATCGTGCTTCCGGAGGCCGCACTCACGGGGTACTTTCTTGAAGGCGCGGTCTACGATCTTGCACTCCCGGCTGGGCGGTTTGCGCGCGACGTTGCGGAAGCGTGGAGGGCCGCGGGCGGGAAGAGGGTCGATATCGCCGCCGGCTTTTTTGAAAACGACGACGGAACGTTCTATAACAGCGCTCTCTACCTCGAGGTCGACGCGGACGGCGAGCGCGTACTCCACCTTCACCGAAAAATGTTTCTGCCAACCTATGGTGTTTTCGACGAGGAACGCTTCCTCTCGCGCGGTCACAAGCTCGGCGTCTTCGATACCCGCTTCGGTACGATGGCGTTACTGATTTGTGAAGACGCCTGTCACGCAATCGTGCCGACAATCGCGGCAATTAAAGGCGCCCGGATTCTCGTCGTCCCGAGCGCTTCGCCCGGGCGTGGGATCGAGCGCGAAGGCGAGCTCGAAAGCATCGCACGCTGGCGCGAGATGCTGCGATTGGCGGCGATGGAGCATGGCATTTACATCATCTATGCCGGGCTGACCGGCTTCGAAGGCGGTAAGGGCATGACGGGGTCGTCGAGCGTGATCGATCCATCGGGCCGCGTCATCGTGCAAGCGTCGCCCACGCAAGCGTGCATCGTACGGGCCGATCTCGACCTCCGCGAGATCGATCTCGCGCGGGCGAGTCTCCCGCTGCTCGGCGATTTGCAAGGAGCGCTGCCCGATCTGCTGCTCGACGACGAGCTGCCGCTTCCGCGAAGGCGATTCGATGCTCCCGATCGTTGAAAGCCGGCCGGCGCCGGTCGCGCCTCCGGGAATCGACCCTGCGGTCACCGCCGAGTGGCTCGTCGCATTTCTGCGCGACGAAATGTTGGAACGGCGCGGAATTACGCGGGCCGTATTGGGACTCTCCGGCGGCGTCGATTCCGCCGTGACCGCCTTTCTCTGCGCGAGAGCGCTCGGGCCGGAGAACGTCTATGCCATTCGCATGCCGTACGCGAGCTCACACCCCTCGAGTCTAGCCGACGCGCAGCTGGTCGTCGACGCACTCGGAATTGCGTGTCGTACGATTGAGATCAGCGATGCCGTCGACGGATACTTGCGTTTCGAGCCGGATGCCGACGCGCGGCGGCGCGGCAACGTCATGGCTCGGATTCGAATGGTCGTGCTCTTCGATCAGTCCGCAAAGCTCGGCGCGCTTCCAATCGGAACGGGAAATAAGACGGAGCGCCTGCTGGGATACTTTACCTGGCATGCCGACGACACGCCGCCGCTCAACCCGATCGGCGATCTCTTCAAGAGTCAAATTTGGGAGCTGGCGCGGTATCTCGGCGTCCCGGCGCGCCTGATTGAGAAAGCACCGACGGCCGATCTGCATGCAGACCAAACCGACGAAGGCGATCTCGGGATCAGTTATGCGCGGGCCGACGCGATTCTCGCGCAGCTGCTGCTGGGCTATTCGGACCAGCAGCTCCTCGAGCAGGGGTTCTCCGGCGCCGAGGTCGCGCTCGTGCGCGGGCGCGTCGACTCGACGCACTGGAAGCGCCACCTTCCGACGACGGCGATGCTCAGTAACACGGCAATCAACGAATTTTATCTGCGTCCGGTGGATTACTGATATGGCGCGGAGAGCATTCTTTCCGGTCAGCCTCAACCTCGAGGGCCGAGTCTGCGTCGTGATCGGAGCGGCCGACGATCGCGAAGCGGTCGAGAAGAGCGCAGCGCTGGAAGAAGCGGGAGCCGAGCTGCGGCGGGTCTACGACGCGCAGCGACTCGACGAAACCCAGCTTGCCGACGCATTCTTCGTGATCTCAACGCCGCAGGATGTGGAGCTTTCGGCGCGTTTGCGCGCGCTTGCCGACCGTGACCGGTTCCTGCTCTGCTGTATCGACCAGCCCACGTACGGCTTCGTGGCAATGGCTGCGATCGCAAAAGCGGGGCCGGTACGCGTTGCCATTTCAACCGCCGGGCTCGCGCCTCGCGTGGCCAAGGTTCTCAAGCGAGCGCTCCAGCGCGCGATGGACGAGAAGTTTGCGCGGTTCGTCGAGCGTCTGGCGGAGCTGCGGGAGCGTACGCGCTCGGCGCACCCCGGTCCGGAGGATTCGCCGCTCCGCCGAGCCGCGATGATCGAAGCGGCCCACGGTTTCGAAGCCGACGTGCGGTTTGCATATCCGTCATGGTTCGACGAGGGCGATGGCCAGCGTTGAGATCGTCGCCGTCGGCACGGAGCTGCTGCTCGGTCAGCTCGTCGATACCAACACCGCGTTCATCGCCGCACGTCTTGCCGAGTCCGGCATCGACGTTCACGCCACGCACGCCGTCGGGGACAACCGCGAGCGAATAGCGGCGACGATGCGAAGCGCGCTCGCGCGGGCCGCCGGCGTCGTTTCGACCGGTGGTCTCGGACCGACGGTCGACGACCTCACGAAAGAGGCGGTCTGCGCCGCGCTCGCTCTCGGCACCGAACTCTACGAGCCGGCGCTGCGGCAAATGGAAGAAATGTTTGCATCGATCGGACGCCCGATGCGCGAGAATAATCGTAAGCAGGCCGAGCTGCCGCAGGGCAGCCGCCCGCTGCCCAATCCGAACGGCACCGCGCCGGGATTCATCGCGTTTAGCTCCGAGGGAAAGTTCGTCGCCTGCATGCCCGGCGTACCGCGTGAGATGAAGCCGATGCTCTCCGAGCATCTACTGCCGTTTCTCCGCGAGCGTTTTTCCGCCCACGAAGCGATTTACACGCGGGTGCTCCACACGATCGGGATCGGTGAGTCGGAGATCGATCATCGAATCGCCGATCTTTTTCGAAGCGCGGAGAACCCGAAGATCGCCGTCCTCGCCCACGATTATCGCGCCGACGTGAAGCTTATGGCGAAAGCGGACTCACCGGAGTCGGCTGAAAGCATGATTGCGCCCCTGCAGACCGAGATCGAAAGCCGGCTCGCGGGGTATATCTTTGGAAGCGATGCGGCGTCACCCGCAAGCGCGGTTCACGCAGTATTGCAGGCGCGCGGCCTAACGCTGGCGGTCGCGGAATCTTGCACCGGAGGACGGATTGCCGCCGCCTTGACGGGCGTACCGGGATCGTCGCGCAGTTTCGCCGGGGGCGTTGTCGCTTACGCAAATGCGGCCAAGATCGAGTTGCTCGGCGTCGAGCGCGCGACCCTCGAGCGTGCCGGAGCCGTCAGCGACGAGGTTGCATGCGCGATGGCCGGCGGCGTGCGGGCTCGATTCGGAGCCGACATCGGGCTGGCGACGACGGGCATCGCGGGTCCGGATGGTGGGACGCCGGAGAAGCCGGTCGGCCTCGTCTGGATCGCAATCGCCGACGGCGCCGGCGCTCAAGGAGCGCACGTACAGCTGCGCGGCGAGCGCGAAGCGGTAATGCAGCGTGCAACGACCGTTGCCCTGGGTATGCTTTGGCGGCGCCTTCGGGCGAACTACAGCTCGTAACCAATCGCCGCGAGTGCTTGCTGCGTCGCGAGCGCCTCGGCGAAGGATGGCAAGGCATTGGGCTCCCCTTCGATGGCCTTCGCGAACTCGTCGTAGAGTTCCATGAGGAGCGGTACGTTGCCGTTGATGCGCTCGAAGCGCCGGTACGGCGACGGTTTGCAGGTGAGCTCCTCGGTCCGCTCGCGATCGGCGGTATAGAGCGTAAGCTCCACGATATTCGGCCCGCTCGCCACTGCGGTGAGCCGCTCGCCATGGACCGCGCAGGTATACGATTCGACCGAAGCCGTTGCATCGGCGGTACAACGCGCGACCAAACCATCGCCGTAGTCGAGTAGCGCAAACGCGCCGTCATCGACGCTCGACGTATAACTCCCCGTATCGTCGATGCGGTCGGGGTTCGCGGTCCGGTGAAAGCCGAGAACCCGCGCCGGATCGCGCCCCGCGAGCCAATTTGCCTGGTCGATCACATGCGAGAGTATCGCCCCCGCGAGACCACCGCCCCGCTTGCGCTCGAACCACCAGCTTCGCTCGCGGCGTTCGTGGCGGCGCAAGGTATGGCGGAGCATGGTGATCTCGATGTTGCGCACGTGCGCAAGATGACCGTTGACGATCAGCTCTTTGAGCGCCTGCGCCTGCGGGACGAAGCGGAACTCGTGCACGACTCCGCACGCGGTGCCGGCCAAAAGCGCAGCCTCGACCATACGTCCGGCGGCCGCGAGCGAGGTCGCGAACGGCTTCTCGCAGAGCACGTGTTTGCGCGCCGCGAGTGTTGCGAGCACGTCGTCGTCATGCGCGAACGGCGGCGACGCCACGATCACGGCATCGAGCTCGCAGGCGGCGAGCATCTCGGCACAAGATCCAAACGCATGCGCAACGTTCTCCCGGCGAGCAACGTCGACCGCGCTTCGTGGCGAAGCGATCGCCACGACCTCGAAGCTGGGATGATTCTGTAACGCGGGCAAGTGACACGTCGCGCCGAATCCGGCGCCGACGATTCCGGTGCGGTAGGGTTTCATTCGGACTCCTCAATGGCGGCTTTGAGAACCTCGATCGAACGGTCGAGCTGCTCCTCCTCGATGACGAGCGGCGGCGAGATCGTCACCACATTTCCCGCAACCCCCGACTGGAGGAAGATGACGCCGCTTCGCAGGGCGTTTCGCACGACCCGTTGCGCGCGTTCCGCCCGGTCGAGCTCGACTGCGTGAAGGAGTCCGCGGCCGCGTACGCCGGTGACGCAGCGATGCGAGCGAAACGTTTGGAGACGCGAACACATCGCGTTGCCAAGCCGACCCGCGCGATTGGGGAGATCGAGACGCTCGAGCTCCTCGATCGTCGCGAGCGCCGCCGCACACCCAAGCGGGTTTCCGAGATAGGTCGAGGTGTGAAGCGATTCGCCGCTGGAGAGCGGCCACGCATCCATCACGCTCTCGCGACCGACCGCGGCGCTGATCGGCACTCCGGAGCCGAGCGCCTTGCCGATGCAGAGAATATCGGGGAGAACGTCATCGTGCTCGATTGCAAACCAGCGGCCCGTACGTCCGAAGCCCGTAAAGATCTCGTCGACGATCATCAGCAGGCCGCGTTCGTTGCAGATTCGGCGAAGCTCGCGAAGATATCCGGGCGGCGGGACGATCGCGCCGGCTCGTCCTTGGGTTGGTTCGATGACGATAGCGGCGAGATCGTCGCGTTCTGCAAGCGCTCGGTCTGTCGAAGCTGCGGCTTCGCTCACCTGGGTGCCTTCTCGCGGAAAGTCGAGGAGCAGCGGCGTTTCCGTCAATGCGCGAGCGAACGGCGCGCGGAAGCGGTCGATTCCCCCGACCGCGAGCGCGCCGAAGGAGAGCCCGTGATAAGCGCCGTGGAACGCGGCGAAACGATGCTTCCCCGTCGCCAGCATCGCCGTTTTCAGCGCCGCCTCGATAGCCTCCGATCCCGTCGTTGCAAGAAAAAAGCGATTGAGTCCCGCCGGCAGGAGCGCGGCCAACCGCTCGAAGAGCCGGATGCGAATCTCGGTGGGATGGACGTCGCCCATTCCGTGCATGAGTCGCGCGGCCTGATCCGCGACGGCGTGGCCGACTCGCGGATTACTATGACCGGCGTTGGCGACGCCGAAGGCCGCCGTGCAATCGATGTACTCGTTGCCGTCGGCATCGGTAACGGTCGCGCCGTTTGCCGCTTGCCAGAAGATTGGAAAGTCGTCGGCGAGATAGGTAACGTTGCGTTGCTCGTAGTGCCGCAACTGGGCGGCAAGCGCGAGACTCCGAGCGCCGGGGACGTTCACGTCTCGTCACCGATCCAGCGCACGAACTCCGCGATGCGCGGTCGGCCCCCATGAAAGGCGCCGATCGGCGGCGCTTGCAGCCTACCGAAGGGCGCAACGCGTGCGACTCTGCATCGCGCCGCCAGCTCGAGGAGATCGTCGCGCGCAGCGGTCACCGCAAGCGCTTCGAGCGTGATGCGGTGACGCTCGAAGTACTCGGCCGCGCACGTCGAATCGTCGACCGCGCGCACGGCGATCGTCTGGGGAAGGAAGAGCGGTGGCTCTTCGAAAGGCGGATTGAGGATCGCGAGATAGCCCGCGGCCGTCTTCGGGTACGCGGCTTCGTTCGATCGAAATGTGGCCAGCTCGCGCGCGCTCGCGCGGCGCGCAGAGGTTCGCACGTTTGGTCGTGCCGGCGGAATATCGGCAGCAATGTCGCGCATCGCATCGGCAAGGAGTTCGACGAAACGTTCGACGGCGATCGTACCGCGGTTCTCGGCAAAGAGTACGTGCAGCGACAGACAGCCTTCGGCCTCGTAAAGGGAGAGATCGAGCGCTGCATCGCGTGCGATCTGCCGCGCTGCCGCTTCACTGCACAATGCCTCGCGGGTGATGTAACCGGCACTCGCCTTCGACCCGTAGGCGATGAAACGTACGGTCGCGGGTAAGGTCGACGCAATCGTTGCGAGTGTTTCGTCGTCGCCAAAGGCCACCACGGCATCGTACCCGGAGAGCTTCACGTCGTCGTTTTCTCTTGACCAGGCCTGGGCCGACGCGAAGCCGGCGAGCTCAGGCAGCTCGACGCAAAGCGTGCTGAAGAAGTCGCCAACGAGATGGTCCTCGCGATCTTTCACGAGGACGTCGCACTTTGCGCAGAGCGCGAAGATCGCGGGAAGAACCGCAACGCCAATCGTCGTGCGGCTCGAAACGATGCAGATGCGCCCAAGCGGAAGTGCTCGACTCTTGGGGCGCCCTTCACGCGCAGCGAAGCCGTCGAGCACGTCGAGGGCGCCGAGCTCGTCGCGGATGACCGATTCGACCGCGTTGCGCCGAAGCTCGCCGAAGAGCCGGTCGAAGGCGTAGTCGACGCCGGCGAGCGAGTATCCGGTTCGCACGGCGACGCCGTCGCGAGCGCGGATGCGCGGTTGGAAGGTGCGATCCTGCCAGCGAGCGGCAGCGGCGTCGATCGCCCCAACGATGCTGCGCACCGGCACTTTAATCATCGCTTCATCTCTTCATGAGCGCGAAGCGGGACTCCCCGAGGTCCTAAGCTGCGCCGCGGCAAAGGGGACGCGTAATGCAGAGTGGCTGGTTCGCGCGCCTCTTTTTTGCGGTGGTCGGCGTGCTGGCAGTTGCCGCCCTCATGAGTGGGACGGCCTGCACGCGTTGGGGACAGCCTGGGCCGGTGACGCCGACTATTGCCCCGCTCCCCCCGATTTTCGTGGATCCCGTTAAGGGAAGCGACTCCAGCGGAAACGGGAGCCAAAGCAAACCGTACAAGACGCTAACCAAGGCGATGTCCGTGTTTCTAGCGGCGAAACAGGTCACATCGGCGTTTGTCATCAATCTCGAGCCCGGCAGCTACACTGCAGCCAACGGCGAGATCTTTCCGATCGTCGTTCCGAAGAACGTCACGATCAAGGGATTCGCGTACGGACACGGTCCACAGGCCGGTACCTTCATCAACGGAGCCGGCGAAGATACCATCTTCGAGAAGCTGGTCCACGCTTCGCCGCATACCGCCTATACGACGCTCGAAGTGCTGCCGCCCGCGATGGTCGGCTTCAGCAACATTTATGTGGGCGCCGCGAAGTTCTCGCCGCCGGGTTCGAATTCGTTCTACGCTTCGCTCGATGCGATCGGAAGTACCAACGCCTCCGACTCGACGTTTGGCGTGGCAATCTTGCCGAGAGTGAACAACCTCGACGGGGTTCTCGTCGCGGGCGGCGCGTTCAGCTGCACGTCGTGTCTGATCCGCGGCAACGACTTTGGTATCGGAGCTCTGACGGTCCCGCTGCCGACGGCCTCGCCGTACGCAACCGGGCCATCGATCGTGCTCGCCCATGGAGATGCCGATAGTACGATCGTCGCCAGGGTGTTCGACATCATTACCGATGGCAGCGTCAGCCTGAACGTTAGCGGCGAGAAGTTTGCGAAAGCGCAATATGCGTTCTCCGACTCATTTTCGCCGGTGGTTCCGGTGCCGGTCCGGGGCGCGGTCGATTTCGGCGGTGGCGTGACGGTGTCGCCGGGCGAAAACGCGTTCATCGGCGCGCTCCGCACGGAGATCAACATCGTTCGCCGCAACGAATCGGTCTACGCCCTCGACGATGTTTGGAACCCGCGCGAACAGGGCGCGAATCGGAATGGAAGCTACTCACACCGGATTATCTTTGACTCGATGAGCGCGCCGGGTAAGAACGTTACGATCGCTCACGACGCCACGGGCTCGACGGTGACGGTCGGGCCGGCACCGGTTCCGACCCCATCGTCGTCAGCGTCGCCGTCGGCTCCTCCGACCAGCACGCCGACACCGAAGTAGCAGAGATCTTTTTCACTCGTCGTGATCGATACGCTGCAGAAGATCTACGCGACGAAGGCGGCCTCGCTCGAACAGGAGCAAGCGCGCGAACCATACGAGGCGCTGCGCGCACGCGCGCTCGACCGAATCGGCGAACGGCGCGGTTTTTTGGCTGCGCTCGAGGCGGCGACGGGGGGTGCGATCGTCGCGGAGATCAAACGGGCGTCGCCCTCGGGCGGACTGATCGCTCGCAGCTTCGACCCCGTGGCGATCGCCCGTGCCTACGAGCACGCGGGGGCAGATGCGATCAGCGTGCTCACGGAGCGAGACCACTTCCTCGGCGAGCTCGGTTATCTCGACGAAGTCCGCGCGGTGACGTCGCGTCCGCTGCTGCGCAAGGATTTCATGTGGACGCGCTATCAGATCGCGCAGTCAGCCGCCTACGGCGCCGACTGCGTCCTACTCATCGTTGCGGGAATGGACGATACGGCGCTACGCGAGACGATGGAGGAAGCTGCAGCGTATTCGCTCGACGTGCTCGCCGAAGCGCACGATGAGGAAGATCTCCGCCGCGCGATCGCCGCGGGCGCGCATCTGGTTGGGATCAATAACCGGAATCTGCGAACGCTGGAGACCGACCTCGCCGTAAGCGAACATTTGCTCCCGAAGGTGCCGGCCGGTCTCTTTGCGATGAGCGAGAGCGGAATGCGCGACGCATCGGACGTCGCGCGTCTGCGCGCATCGGGCGCACGCGGCTTTCTCATCGGCGAAGCGCTCATGCGATCGGATGCCCCGGGTTCGCTGATTGGGTCCTTGCGCGCCGGCACCGTCAATGCGGTCGGCGTACCTCTATAAGAGAAGGTAGAGGCTCGTCCCGACGACCGTTCCTAGAACCGCGACGAGTGCGGGTGCGGTACGGCGCCCCAACGATGCCGCCGCGAGCGCCCCAAGGCCGAGGCCGACGATTCCCGTCCCCGGATAGATTTCGCCATGCTGCACGTAACACGTGAGCAGCACGCCCGAGAGTCCAAAGAGAAAGACGATCAATGGCGTATTCCGGCGCCCGAGTGCCGTCGCGATGAGCAGCAAGATTGCGATTGCTAGCAGCGCATGCAGCGGCGCGAATGGTTCGCCGGCCATTCCCACTCCAAGGAAGAAGGCCGCAATAGCCACGGCGATGGGCTGCGTCACGCGGACGACTTCGCGGCGAAAGCAAGCGGCGCCCGCTGGTGGCCGGTACCCGCCGGCGGTCACGGCAGAGGGCGAACGGCCAAGGGCTGGTACTATAGCCCCATGACGACGACCGCGACGAAGCCCGGCCTTGACGCGCCGCCCTTCCAAAACGAACGAGTAAAAGACTTTCGCGATCCGGCCGATGCCGCTGCGATGAAGGACGCGCTGGCCCTCGTTGCCCGCGAACTCGGCAAGCACTACCCGCTCGTCATCGGCGGACGCAAAGTCGAAACCGAGAAAAGGATCCGGTCGGTGAACCCGGCCGATCCCGACGAGGTCGTCGGCGTAACCAGCGCCGCATCGAAGGAGCACGCGGGTGAAGCAATCGAGGCGGCGGCGCGCGCATTCGATTCGTGGCGCCATCTGACCCTTGCCGATCGCGCCGCGTATCTTTTTAGAATTGGCGCGCTGCTGCGCGAGCGCCGCTTTCAATACGACGCGCTGCTCGTCTACGAAGTCGGCAAGAGCTGGCCCGAGGCCGACGGTGATATCGCCGAAGCGATCGACTTTGTCGAGTTTTACGCGCGGGAAGCGCTGCGTTACGCGCAGCCGCAGCCGGTCGTGCCGATCGCGGGCGAACGAAACGAACTGGTCTACATTCCGCTCGGCGTCGGAGCGGTGATTCCGCCGTGGAACTTTGCCGGCGCGATTATGATCGGCATGACCGCCGCGGCCATCGTCTGCGGCAATACGGTCGTTCTCAAGCCGTCGAGCGACGCGGCGATCGTTGCCGCGTGGTTCGTCGACCTGGTAGCGGAGGCGGGTGTCCCGCCGGGCGTCGTCAACTTTATTCCAGGTTCGGGCAGCGAGATCGGCGACCTGATCGTGACGCATCCGGAGATTCGGTTCATTTCCTTCACGGGATCGAAAGAGGTCGGCCTCCGCATCAACGAGCTCGCCGCCAAGCCGCAAAAAGGACAGAAGTGGATCAAACGCGTCGTGGCGGAGATGGGCGGGAAGGATTCGATCGTCGTCGCCGCCGACGCCGATCTCGACGCGGCAGTCGAGGGCGTGGCGCTTTCGGCGTTTGGTTTTCAGGGTCAAAAGTGTTCGGCGTGCTCGCGCGCCATCGTCGACGAACGGATTTACGACGAGTTCGTCGAGAAACTCAAGGAGCGCGTCGGTACGATCACCGTGGGCGATCCGCGCGACTCCTCGAATTTCATGGGCCCGGTCGTGAACGAAGCGGCGCTCACTTCGATCGCGCGGTACATCGAGCGCGGCCGGCAAGAAGGACGCCTCGTGGCCGGCGGAAAGCGCGTCGGCGAACGCGGTTACTTCCTCGAGCCGACGGTCATCGCGGATGTCGACCCGCAGGCGACGATCGCCCAGGAAGAGATCTTCGGCCCCGTGCTCGCGATCATCAAGGCGCGCGGCTTTGAAGACGCGCTCGCAATCGCGAACAATACCGAGTTCGGATTGACCGGATCGCTCTACACGACGGACGAGCAGAAGATCGAGCGGGCGCGCGAAGAGTTCTTTGTCGGAAACCTCTACTTCAACCGCAAAAGCACCGGCGCGATGGTCGGCGTTCACCCCTTCGGCGGTTTCAATATGTCGGGGACCGACAGCAAAGCCGGCGGTCGCGACTACCTGCTGCTCTTTATGCAGGCGAAGACGATCTCTCGCAAGATGTAGGGACGGCGCGATAGCAGACCTCGAGTTTGTTACCGTCGCCATCCTCGAAGAACGCCGCATAGTAAAACGGCGTGTACTCCTCGCAGACGTGCGGTGCTTCGAAAGCGGCCGCGCCGGCGTCGCGGGCGATCTCGGCGATGCGGTCTACTTCGGCTCGGTCCGCGGCTCGCAGAGCGACTCGCGAGCCGTTGGGACGATGGCCCCGCTCTTCATTAATACAGAAGAAGGGCGCCGCCCGGTCATCGCCGGGTCGGTAGTAGCAGATCGACTCGGCATCCTCATTGAGCCGGGAGAATCCCAAGGCGGGGAGCAGCGCGTCATAGAGACGGCGGACCCTTGAAAAGCTGCTGACCCGCAGGTCGACGTGGTCAAAAAGCATCGGATCCCCCTGAGGCCGCCGAGCAGCCGAGCCTGTAGGACCGGGCGGCCGGCGAATTCGTCACCGGCTGAAACTAATTAGGCGGTCCGGTAGTTATAAAGGATGACAAGGGCCGGGACTCCGGCCGCCTCGCGCGGCCGCCGATATGTCCGGGCCTTCCTTGACACGCCATATTTGCGGCGCTATGATAGCCGTCGGCCCTGACGGACGGGCGTTCCCGCGCGACGCGGTGGACCCGCCCCGAACCGTCTTGGTCTTTGGTTCGCTCCTTGAAAACTGAACAGTGCAGCAGCGCAATAGTCTGTGGGTCTCCGACGCACGAGACAACGTCATTCTGGCAATGTCTTTTGAGTCGCGAGATTTCGTACAATTTAAATAATGAAGCGATGATCGAGTTCATCTCAATGAGGTGGGCGGAGTCGGAGCTTCGAAGAGCCTCTATCAAAGGCTCCATAAGTTTTATTATGGAGAGTTTGATCCTGGCTCAGGACTAACGCTGGCGGCGTGCCTAACACATGCAAGTCGAACGGGGTAGCAATACCCAGTGGCAGACGGGTGAGTAACACGTGGTCAACCTACCTTCGCGTGGGGGATAACTAGCCGAAAGGTTAGCTAATACCGCATACGATCGCTTTGAGGCATCTCGAGGCGATGAAAGGAGCAATCCGCACGAAGAGGGGACTGCGTCCCATTAGTTAGTTGGTGGGGTAATGGCCTACCAAGACTCCGATGGGTAGCTGGCTTGAGAGAGCGACCAGCCACACTGGAACTGAGACACGGTCCAGACTCCTACGGGAGGCAGCAGTGAGGAAT
>DASRSI010000014.1:0-53518 GCA_035695445.1 Candidatus Cybelea sp.
ATGGTCGGTTTTACCGTGCTTCGCTTGATCTGTTCCCAGGCGCTGCCAAAGCTTGGGCCGCGATACACATCGATGCCCCACGCGTCGACCTTGAAGCCATATTTCTCGCCATAATAGACGGTCTCCAGATACTCTTTTCCACCAACGTTTTCAACGCCGTCGATCATGGTAGTGGTGGTGAGCTTCTTCGCTCCGTCCGCTTCTTTGAAACCGGCTTTGATGCTGGCGTTGAGGCCGTTGAGCGCTTTCCACCAAGCCGGCTGGATGATGAGCGATTTCGAGTTGATCTCATTGCCGATAGAGATTCCCATGAGCGCGGGGTACGACCCATACTCACTCGCCACGAGCTTAAACGCCGCCGCCAGCGCTTTTTCGTAATCGGGCTGCAGCGCGTCGGTTCCCCCGAACTGAAGGCTCAGCACGACGTAGATCGGGTGGTCGCCATTGTTCCACGCCGCATCGAGGAACTCGTTGATCTTTCCCGTCTCTTTTGGGAAAGGCTGCTGGGGCGCTAGTATTTGATAATTCGGTATGCCCTTGAAGCTGGCCAGCGTCACGTTATAAACCTTGACCGCATTGACGCCGTCGGCGCGCATCAGCGCGAGGTCTTTTTGCCAGATTCCCTTATAGGCGTTGTCGAGCGGATTGGCAACCGGCGCCTGGTCGTAAAGCGAGTCAATCTGAGCCGTGCCATAATCGACGCCCTTGATGAAAAACGGTTTGCCGTCGAGGAGAACGTTCCGCAGCCCCACCGTGAAGGCGGTGGTAGTTGTCGAGCGGCGGTCGCGCCCCGATTCGCCGCCGTGCCCGGTCGTCGCGCTCTGCTGTGCCGTCGCAGGCACGCCGGGCTGTGACTGCGATCCGCCGCAACCGGCTAATAGAATAAGAGCCGCGCCAATGCCGAATGCATGCCGGCTAAACGGTCTAAAGAACATCGGTGTTATTAGTTCCTCCGTAACAACGATTCGAGGCGCGCCTTCCTGAGCAGCGCCGGTCTGCTAATGGTGCCTACGTTCCATAGCCAAGCCGCCTATCCTATTGAGGAGCTCAGAGCGAGCTAGCTACAACCGCTGGTAGCTCCACATGAGTCGCACTTTTCGCAGGCGCCGTTGCGCACCATGGTTAACTGGCCGCACTCCGAGCAGGCGTTGCCGGTATAGCCCTTTGCCTTCGACGCATTGATCGCTTCAGTGCGTGCAAGCGTCGCGACCGCCGTTCCGCCGCCATTGTTGCTCGGTTGGAAATGCGGTGCGGGCGAATCACTTACGGCGGGAGCACTTCCGCCTTGCGGCGGCTCTTGGCCCGGATGCAGATGCGCGCTGACCGGATGCAGGCGTTCGGCGATACCGGCGGGGCGGACTTGCACGCCGGCCTCTTCCTCGGCGATGTATTCCTCCTGCGCTTCGGGCCCCATCGCATCCATCTGCATTGACGGCTGCACGTGCGCGAGGTCGTAGCGGCCGAGATAACTGACGGCGAGTTCGCGGAAGATGTAGTCGAGAATCGAGGTCGCCATCTTGATGTGGTCGTGACCGACGACCGGACCGTTCGGCTCGAAGCGCGTGAAGGTAAAGGCTTCGACGAACTCCTCGAGCGGCACGCCGTGCTGCAAGCCCAGCGAAATCGCGATCGCGAAGTTATTCATCAACGACCGGAAGGCTGCGCCTTCTTTGTGCATGTCGATGAAGATCTCGCCGAGCTGGCCGCCTTCGTATTCGCCGGTGCGCAGGTAGACTTTGTGTCCGGCAATCGTCGCCTTTTGGGTGTACCCGCTTCGGCGTTGCGGCATCGGCCGCCGCTTTGCGATGTAACGATAGACGATCTTCTCGGCGACCTGCATCGGCGTCGTAAAGGGCTGCTGCGCGGCCGCGGCCGCCGTTTCTTCGTCGCTTGCATCGCCGCCGAGATCGTAACTCGCCGCGAGCGGCTGCGAGAGCTTCGAGCCGTCGCGATAGAGCGCGACCGCCTTGATCATCCGCTCCCAAGAGTAGCGATAGGCTTCCTTGACTTCGTCGATCGTCGCGGTTTGCGGAAAATTCAATGTCTTACTGATTGCTCCGCTGACCCACGGTTGCGCCGCCGCCATCATATCGACGTGTGCGAGGGGCCGAATGTAGCGCGTGCCATAGCGACCGCATGGGGTGGCGCAGTCGAAGACGGCCAGGTGCTCGTCTTTGATAGATGGCGCGCCCTCGACGGTCATACGCCCACAGATGTGCGCCGAAGCTTCCTCAATCTGACGGTTCGTGAATCCAAGGCCGTCGCGCAGAATGGAGAAGCTCCAATCATTGAGCTGAGAGTCCGTAAGGCCGAGTCGTTCTTTGCAGAAGTCCTCACCGAGGACGAACTTATTGAAGACGAACGGCAACTCAAAAGCGCTCGGGAGTGCCTCCTCGACGCGAGCGAGCGCCGCATCGTCGAAGCCCTTGGCTTTGAGCGTTGCGCGGTTGACGTGAGGCGCTTCCAGCAGCGTGCCCGTTCCCTTTGCGTAGGTTTCGATCGCTTCGACTTGTTCGTGAGAGTAACCGAGCTTGTGCAGTGCTGCGTCGACCGATTGATTGACGATCTTGAAATATCCGCCGCCCGCAAGCTTCTTGAACTTCACGAGGGCGAAGTCGGGCTCAATCCCGGTGGTGTCGCAGTCCATGACCAGCCCTATCGTGCCGGTTGGTGCCGTTACGGTGACTTGAGCGTTGCGATATCCGGCAACCTCTCCAATGGAAAGTGCTTCATCCCACATTTTGCGAGCGAGCGCCCAGGTGTGCTGCGTAAAGAGGGTCGGCGTATGAGTTACCGGTTTGACGGTTAACCCTTCGTACTCGTTCGAATCGGCTGCATAGGCCGCGCGACGGTGGTTTCGAATGACGCGCAGCATCGAGTCGCGATTAGCATCGAAGCGCGCAAAAGGTCCGAGCTGCTGAGCGAGCTCCGCAGAGGTGCGATAGGCCATGCCAGTGAGCAGCGCATTGATCGCGCCGCACCAGCCGAAGCTCTCTTCGGAATCGTAAGGAAGCCCCATCCGCATGAGCAGCGTGCCGAGGTTTGCGTAACCTAGCCCGAGCGTCCTATAACCATGGTTCTTTTCGGCGATTCGTTTCGACGGCATTTGGCCCATCGCGACGGAGATCTCGAGCGTGGTCGTCCAAATGCGCGACGCCTCGGCGAGCCGTTTCGCATCAAAGTTGCCGTCGTCGTTGAGAAATTTGACGAGGTTGACGCTCGCCAAATTGCAGGCGGTATCATCGATAAAAACATACTCGCTGCACGGATTCGTTGCATTGATGCGATCGTCGTTCGCACACGTGTGCCACTCTTGAATCGTGTCGTCGAATTGCAGTCCGGGATCGGCGCACTGCCAGGCGGCAACGGCAATCTGCTCCCAGAGATCGCGCGCTTTGATGCGTTTCACCACGTCGCCCGTCGTACGCGCGGTCAGAATCCAGTCATCGTCGCGATCGATCGCATCGAAAAAGCCGTTCGTAAGCCGAACCGAATTGTTCGAGTTTTGCCCCGATACCGTGATGTACGCTTCCGAGTCCCAGCTCGTGTCGTACCTCTCGACTTCGATTCGCGTATAGCCTTGGCGCGCGTAGTCGAGTGCGTTTTGGGCCGCGCCCGACGGAAGTCCTGAGGAGATCGCTTCACGGATCGCGCCGCGCAGCGATGCATTGAGCGCCGGATCAAGCCGAGCGCCCTCCGGCACTCGCGTGTCGTGCGCTGCGGCGATGATCGCGTTGAGCTGCTGTTCGAAGATGCGCGAGCCGATGACCAGATCTGCCACCTTACGCTCTTCGCGAACCTTCCAGTTGACGAACTCTTCGATGTCGGGATGGTCGGCGTTGAGCACGACCATCTTTGCGGCTCGGCGCGTGGTACCGCCCGACTTGATCGCGCCGGCAGCGCGATCGAAGACCTTGAGAAACGACATGAGGCCGCTCGACGTACCGCCGCCGGTCAGCTTCTCACCGGCCGCGCGAAGCTTCGAGAAGTTTGCGCCGCTGCCGCTACCGCCCTTAAAAATGCGTGCTTCGCGAATGACGCCGTCAAAAATCCCGCCTTCGTTGACGAGGTCGTCCTCAATTCCGAGGATATAACAGGCGCTGACCTGCGGGTGAGAATAGGTGTCCGGCGAGGGCCTGCATACGCCGTCGGCTGCGTCGACGTAATAATGTCCTTGCGCCGGTCCCGAAATACCGTACGCCCAATGCAATCCGGTGTTGAACCATTGCGGCGAATTCGGCGCACCGATCTGGCGCGCAAGCATCGCGCACATCTCGTCGTAATAGACCTGTGCGTCGCTTTCGGAGTCGAAATAGCCGTGCTTCCAGCCCCAATAGGTCCAGCATCCCGCCATCCGGTTGAAGACCTGGCGGGCGTCGCGCTCGGCCCCGAACTGCTCGTCGCGCGACATTTTCTCGAGGGCCGCACTATCTGCGGCGGAGCGCTGCAGCCACGCGGGCACTCCATCTTCGTCCACACGCGCCGTCGCGGTCGGAACTCCCGCCTTCCGGCAGTACTTCTGCGCAAGGACGTCGACCGCGACCTGACTCCACCCCGCCGGAACAAAGACGTCCTTTGCTTCGAAGATGACGGATCCGTCGGGGTTGACGATCCGCGAACCTCGAGGCTCAAACTTCACGCCGGCATAAGGATCACCGGGGGCAGAATAGGTCCGCGAAAACTTCATAGGTGCGCTCCTCAATTATACCGAACACGCGTTCGCCTTCGAGAGATTCTATCGGCTCGGATAGGATACCTATTGTGCCACATCCGTGCCTTTGCCACAAGATATTGGGGTTCGAGCCGAACTCCTTGTGGAACCGCTGTGGTCAAGTGAGTCAAATCGGTGGAAGTCGGTCGTTCAGGCGAGCAGGCGGGTGGAGGGTGTGGACAGGCCCGAGGATACCGGGGATAACCGGTGCAAGCCATGTCCCCCATGCTCGGACCCGATCGCTTCGCGCCGCGCCTCCACGACGTTCCGCACGACGAACTCGAGGCGGCCGGAATTCGGGGGCTGATCGTCGATCTCGATAATACGCTGCTCGGGTTTCGCGAGACGGAGCTGGCGCGGGAGCATATCGACTGGGTCGCGGAGGCTCGCGAGCGAGGCTTTCGCATCGTGATGCTCTCGAACAACTTCTCAGAGCGCGTCACGCGGCTCGCGGCACAGCTCGAGGTGGCGTGCTTTCCGAATGCGCTCAAGCCCCTCCCCTTCGGTTTCTTACGGGCGAAGCGTTGCTTGCAACTGCGTCGCCACGAGATTGCGGTCGTCGGCGATCAGCTCTTCACGGATGTCCTGGGCGGCAAGCTCTGCGGCCTTTACACGATCCTTACCGAGCCGATCGAGCTGAAGGATTTTGCGATCACGCGGGTCTTTCGATTTTTCGAGCGCCTGATGTTGCGGGAGCGCCGCCGTTGAAGCTTGCACTGATCGGTGACCCCGTCGAGCATAGCGAGAGTCCGCGGTTGCACCGTGAGTTTCTCGAAGATGCGGAGATCGACGGAAGCTACGTAGCGATTCGCGTCGCACGCGGACGCGGCTCTGCGGCGATCGCGCGATTGCAAGCCGACGGCTTCATCGGATGCAACGTTACCTATCCCCTGAAAGAAGAGGCTCGCTCGATCTGCGGCGCCTTAACCGAAGAGGCCCGCCAGGCCGACGCCGTCAACACAATCTTTTTTGGAAGCCAAATCTTCGGAACGAACACCGATGGCATCGGCGCGCGCACCGCAATTGAAACCTTGCTCGACGAACCGATCGCGCTCAAACGCGTCGGCGTGCTCGGCTACGGTGCGACGGCGCGCGCAATACTCGCCGAGCTGCACGACAACGACGCGTATGCGTTTCTATGGGGACGCGACGTGCAGCGTTTGCACGAAACCTGCCGGCGTTTCGAAGCGCGTCCATGGCCGAACGCGAATCCCCCCGAGATCGTGGTCAGCACGCTTCCACCCGACGCCGAGCTCTCCGACGAACTCGTGGCGGCGTTGCAGCTCGCCGATCTCGTTATGGATGCGAACTACGGCGTGCGTGCGACGCTGGGAGAACGGCTCGGCCGCGAAGTCGTTCCAGGCGATGCAATGCTCGAAGCGCAGGCGCGCGCGAGTTTCGATTTCTGGATAGCGCATCTCGATCGCGTCGCCGGCGCGTGAGCCGCGCGCAGCGCGGGTCGGCAAGCCTCGGGGCCTCGGGGAGGGAGGGATTCGACTCTTCGACTCGGCCCGTCGACACGGCTCAGGGCCTCGCTCAGAACTGCGCTTCGCGCAGACCACTAAGGAACGTTCGGGATGTAGGTGTGGCCTCGGAGAGGGAGGGACTCGACTCTTCGACTCGGCCCTTCGACACGTCTCAGGGCCTCGCTCAGAACTGCGCTTCGCGCAGACCACTAAGGAATGTTCGGGATGTAGGTGTGGCCTCGGAGAGGGAGGGATTCGAACCCTCGAGAGGCTCATCACCTCTGCTCGCTTTCCAAGCGAGTACATTCAACCGCTCTGCCACCTCTCCCCAATCGACTGCGTCCGTACTTGCGCTGCTCGCTGCGACGCTCCTCGTTGGCCTCGCCGTAACGCCGACCGGTGCCGCCCGTCAAGCCGTTGCCGGTCATTTCAACTTGCCGCGCACGTTCGTAAAGAGTTCGGTCGCGACGGCTTCGTCGCCGAACGCGATTGCAAACGGCGGATTCGAGAGCGGAGGCGTCAATAACGGCTGGCTGCAGTGCGGCGACGCCGCAGCCTACGTACTCCCGGCACACGCTTATAGCGGTGCATTTTCGGAGTACTCAGGAGTCCGCAACGGAAGAGGTGAGCCGCTCGGGAACTCGGGCGTCTGCCAGCGCGTGACCATTCCGCCCGGGGGACTCCTGACGGCGGAGCTTTACCAGCTATCCAACGAAGAGAGTGCCGCCTTTGCGTACCAGGAGGCCGATCTGCTCGACGATCGCGGCAACCTCATCGTGAACCTCTATCGATCCGCCAACGATAACTCCGTTTGGGTGCGCGGAAAATGGAATCTCGGCGCGTACGGCGGCCGTACGCTCTGGCTCTACTTTGGCGTGCATGGCGACGGCTATCCGAATCGTTCGACGCAGCAGTACGTCGACGACGTGACCCTCACGAGCGCGAACCGCCCCGCCGCGAAATAGGGCCGGAATACCTCAAGCGCGAAGAGAGCATCCATGCAATCGCCGGATCCACGACCGGAAAACGAACGCTTCGACGATCGCGAAGGACGTCGACTCGCGCCGATGCTCTTTTGGATCGGCCTGGGTCTCGGTATCGCCGCGCTTGGCGCGACGGTCGCGTACGTCTCGCTGCGCATTGCCGGTGCGCAACGCCGCGAAGACCCCACGACGCAGCGGATTCAAGAGCTCATTGACGAGGCGAACTCGCTGCTGAAGGCGCTCGACGAGCAGCGACACAGCGCCTGAAGCGAGGGTGACGCTCCGTAAGGGCGTCGAACTCGAGCTCGCGTTCACGGATCTCCTCGCCAACGGCCAAGGCGTCGGCCGCAGCGGCGGCATCGTGCTCTTTGCCTTTGGCCCGCTTCCCGGCGAGACGGCGCGCGTGCGCGTCACCAGCGTTAAACCGCGCTATGTAGTCGCCGATTGCCTCGCTATACTCAGGGAATCACCGGCTCGCGCCCAGCCGTTCTGCCCGGTCTTCGGCACGTGTGGCGGATGTCAACTGCAGCATCTGAGCTACCCGGCGCAACTTGAATGGAAGGCGAACGTCGTGCGCGCGGCGTTCCAACGGATCGGCGGCTTCACCGGCGTCGACGTCCGTGAAACGATTGGCATGGCGCAACCGCGCGCCTATCGCAATAAGATGTCGCTCGTCGTCGATCCTCGCGGCACGGTGCCGTCGCTCGGCTTCTACCGTCAGCGTTCGCACGACGTCGTCCCCATTACCGGCTGTCCGATCGTCTCGCCCAAGCTCGATGCCGACCTGGCCTCTCTCAACGGCTTACGAACCGATGCGGCCGTCGTCACGATGCTACGCGACGCGCGCCATCTTGTCGCACGGGCCTCGAGCGACGGCACGAGCGTTTTGACGATTACGACCGGGCGACCATCGGAGAGCGCGCAACGCGCCGCACCCGTTCTCATGCGTGAGGTTGCGGATCTCGCAGGGGTGACGAACTCCTTCGATCTTTCGAGCGAGAACGCGATTCTGGGACGGCGCCATCGCACGCTCGGGGGTCTCGCCGAGATCGAGGAGGGAATTGGGGACGTGCGTTATCGCGTCTCCACCGGATCGTTCTTCCAGGTAAACGTGGAGATGGTCGGTCGAATCTTCGCGTGTTTGGAGGCCTGGCTCGAGGGCACGCGTCATATCGTCGACCTCTATAGCGGCGTCGGCACGTTCGCGCTCTTTTTTGCAAAGTCCGGGCGGCGCGTCCACGGAATCGAAGAGAATGCGCACGCCGTTGAAGAAGCGACGGCCAACGCGAAGATCAATGGCCTCGAGCACTCGGCACGCTTCACAACCGGGCGAGTAGAGGAACTCGCGAGCGCGGGCAGGCTCCGCGCGACGCTGAGCGATGCCGACGCGCTCTTTCTCGACCCGCCCCGTAAAGGCTCCGACGAGGTGACACTCGGCGTGGTTGCCGATGCGCGCATCCCGTCACTCTGGTACCTGTCGTGCGACCCCGCCACGTTGGCACGGGATTCCAAGTTCTTGGTGGCCAAGGGCTACCGGCTCGTGACGCTTCAACCTTTCGACATGTTTCCTCAGACGGGGCACGTCGAAACGCTCGTTCGACTGGAGTACTCGCAGACGTGACCTCGGATACGGTCGACATCCGCTACGTCGCCAAGCTGGCGCGGCTGGCATTAACCGATGACGAAATCGAAGTCTTTGGACGTCAGCTCGGCGACCTGCTCGGTCACGTCAACGCACTCGCCGATCTCGACACCGCGAGCGTGCCGGCGACGGCACAAGTCGTTGAATCGCGCAACGTCCTGCGCGATGACGCACTGCGCCCGTGCCTCGACCACGAGATCGTTATGGCGGGAGCGCCGCAGCGTCAGGGCGCTTTCTTTCGCGTCCCGCGCATCATCTCGGAGTAGCGAAGTGACGGACGAAAGCTTGATCGGGAAGAGTGCTGCGGAGATCGCGCAAACCGTTCGCGAGCGTGGCGCGAGCGCCGTCGAGGTTACCGAAGCGACGCTGGCACGGGTCGACGCGGTCGAAGGAGTCGTCGGCTCGTACCTGACGGTTCTCAGCGACGTCGCACGCTCGCAGGCCGCAAAGGTCGACGAACGCGTTCGCAACGGCGAACGCCTCCCGCTCGCCGGCGTTCCGATCGCGGTGAAGGACAATATGTGCCTCGAAGGTACGCGCACGACGTGCGGCAGCAAGATCCTCGAAGACTGGATCGCACCGTATACGGCAACCGCGGTCGCGCGGATGCTCGAGGCAGGCGCCGTGCCGATCGGCAAGGCAAACTGCGATGAGTTTGCGATGGGGAGTTCGTGTGAGAACTCGGCGCTCGGCGTCACGCGGAATCCATACGACCCGGCGCGCGTTCCGGGCGGATCGAGCGGCGGCTCGGCCGCGGCCGTCGCCGCCTACGAAGCGGCGATCGGTTTGGGCAGCGATACCGGCGGCTCGATTCGAGAGCCGGGCGCATTCTGCAATCTCGTCGGTTTCAAGCCGACGTACGGACGGGTCTCCCGTTACGGTTTAATCGCCTTTGCCTCGAGTCTCGACCAGATCGGTCCGCTGACGCGCAGCGTCGAGGACGCGGCGATCGCCTACGACGCGATGGGCGGTTACGATCCGATGGATGCTACTTCGATCGACCGGCCGCTCGAGGCCACAGCGACCGGGCTGCTCGACGATTTAAAAGGAATGCGCATCGGGGTCGTGCGCGAGTTCGACACCAAAGCACTCGGAGCGGATCTCGATGCACGCTACCGGCTTGCTTATGCGGATCTCGAACGTCTCGGAGCGGAGCTCGTCGACGTTTCGCTGCCAACCGCCGATTATGGCGTAGCGACATACTATCTCATCGCACCGGCGGAGTGTTCGTCGAATCTCGCGCGTTTTGACGGCGTGCGATACGGATTGCGCGTCGAGGGCGACGACGTGCGCGTAATGTACGATAAGACGCGCGCCGCGGGCTTCGGTCCGGAAGTCAAGCGTAGGATTCTGATTGGGACGCACGCTCTCTCCAGCGGTTATTACGACGCATATTACGTGCGGGCGCAGAAGGCGCGAACCCTCATCGCCCGCGATTTCGACCGCGCCTTCGAGCGCTGCGACCTGATTGCGTCTCCCGCGGCGAGCTGTCCGGCCTTCGAGTTTGGATCGAAGAGCGACCCGTACAGCATGTACTTAATGGATTACTACACCATTCCGATGGCGCTCGCCGGCCTTCCGGCGCTCTCGGTGCCGTGCGGTTGGTCTACGCCCGAGGGGGCGAAGGCGCCGATGCCGATCGGTTTACAGCTCGCCGCTCCGCTCTTCGCGGAGAAGCTTCTCCTCGGTGCGGCGCACGCGTACGAGCGCGCCACGCGGCATGCGCTCGCGCGCAAGCCGGCACTCGAAGGGGCGCGTGCGTGAACGCATCCTACGAAGCCGTCATCGGGATCGAATGCCACGTCGAGCTGAAGACGCGCACGAAGATGTTCTGCGGCTGCGTAAACGAGTTCGGCGGCGAGCCGAACACGAAGGTCTGCCCGGTCTGTTTGGGGATGCCGGGCGCACTGCCGGTGCCCAACGCGAAGGCGATCGAACACATCGTCACCGCCGGCCTGGCATTCGGCGCCGAAATTCCTACGTTTTCGAAATTTGACCGGAAGAACTACTTCTATCCGGACATGCCCAAGGATTATCAGATCTCGCAGTACGACACGCCGCTGACGCTCGGAGGCGCCGTAAAGTATTGGCTCGAGGACGGAACGATGCGCGAGTGCCGGCTGACGCGCATCCACTTAGAAGAAGATACCGGAAAGTCGACACACGCGGGCTCGGGCGACGGGCGCATCGCCGGCAGTGCCTATTCGCTCGTCGACTTCAATCGCGCGGGCGTCCCGCTCATGGAGTGCGTTTCGGAGCCGGAGCTGCACGGCGCGGCCGACGCGATCGCGTATCTGGAATCGCTGCGCCGCACGTTGCTCGCTCTCGGCGTTAGCGACGTCAAGATGGAGGAAGGCTCGCTGCGCTGCGATGCCAACGTGTCGATTCGGCCGGCCGGTTCGAGCGAGCTCGGGACGAAGACCGAAATCAAGAACATGAACTCGTTTCGATCGGTCGAGCGGGCGATCGAGAGTGAGATCGCGCGGCAGATCGAGATCCTCACCTCCGGCGGCCGCGTGGTGCAGGAGACGCGCGGCTGGGACGAGGTCAACGGCGTGACGCATTCGATGCGAAGCAAGGAAGAGGCGCACGATTATCGCTACTTTCCCGACCCGGACCTCGTGCCAATGGAGGTTGCACGCGACGAGGTCGCGCGGCTCGCGGCCGCGCTTCCAGCGCTTCCGTGGGAGCGATTCCAACGCTATACGCGCGAATACGCGCTCGCGCCGAAGCAGGCGACGCAGCTCATCGATAACTTGTCGCTCGCGGCATACTTCGATCGCGTCGTCGCCGCCAGCGGCAATCCGCAGCAGTCGAGTAATTTTGTGCTCGGCGAACTCTCCCGGCTCGCAAACGAGACGGGTGTTGCCGTTGCGAGTTCGTCCGTTTCACCCGAGCATCTGGCGGAGCTCATCGCGCTCGTCGAAGGGCGCCGCATCAACTCGAAGATCGCCAAGGAACTCCTCGGCCGCATGTGGCACGGTGAGGGTTCCCCGGCCGAGATCGTCGAGCGCGAGGGTCTGGCGCAGACGAGCGATCCCGCGGCGATCGAGAGATTCGTCGACGAGGTTCTTTCGGTGAATGCAAGCGTCGCCGACGAGTATCGAGCCGGCAAGACGAACGTCATGGGTTTTCTCGTCGGTCAAGTCATGAAGGCGTCGCGAGGGAAGGCCGATCCGGCCCTCGTCAACGAGCTGGTGCGAAAGAGACTCTGCTAACCGACGACCGGACGCTCGACGCGCTCGACTTTACCGCGGTGCGCGATCGCGTCGTCGCAGCGACGCGGACGCAGCGCGGGCGTTCTTACGCCGAAACCCTGGCCCCTCATAGCGAGTTCGAGCTCGTGCGCCGCGAACAGATCCACACGGAGGCGCTACGTTCGCTGATTGCGGGGGCGGATTTTCGCGTCATGCCGGCGATCGAAACGTTGGAATTTACCGAGGCCGCCGCCGCCGGGAGCACGCTCGGCGCAAGCGACCTGCGCGCGATCGGCGACGCGATCGCGGCCGCTGCGGCGGCATATCGCGCGGTCATCGAACAAGCCGAACTCCGAGAAGTGCTTGCGGGATACGCGCCGCTGCGCGATCTCGTGCGGTCCATCGGCGATGCGATCGACGAGCGCGGTGCAGTTACCGATCGTGCCTCTCCGGCGCTCGGACGAATTCGCCGCCAGCTCGTCGGGGCGCAATCCGATGCTCGCGATCGCGTGAGCTCCATTCTCAACTCCGCGAAGTATGCGAAAGCGATTCAAGATCGCATCGTGACGATTCGCAACGGCCGCTTCGTTATCCCGATCAAGGCCGAGTTCTCGGGAAGCCTCCCAAGCATCGTCCACGATACGAGCTCGAGTGGTCAGACGCTCTTCGTCGAGCCGCTGGCGGCACTCGAAACCAACAATCGGGTGCGAACCCTGCAGATCGAAGAAGAACGTGAGGTCCGGCGCATTCTCGAGTCGCTTTCGCGCGAGGTCGGCACGCGCGCCGCGACGATCGACGCGAACGTCGAAATGCTTGCGCGCATCGACCTGCTCGCCGCAAAGGGGGACCTCGCCCACCGAAATGCGTGCGTCGCGCCGGAGCTGGTCGAGGAGCCGGTGCTCGTCATCGAGCGCGGGCGGCATCCGCTCCTTGGCGCGCGCGCGGTGCCGCAATCGCTGGAGGTTGGTGAGACGACGCGGTTGGTCGTGATCAGCGGCCCCAACATGGGCGGTAAGACCGTCGCGCTCAAGATGGCCGGGCTCTTCGCGGCGATGACCTACTGCGGGATGCAGCTTCCCGCGAGCGGCTGCCGGGTCGGGCGATTCGAGCGCGTGATCGCCGACATCGGCGACGAACAGTCGCTCGTCGCGAACGCCTCGACGTTCTCCGCGCATCTCGAACGGATGCGTGAGATCCTCGATGCGGCGAACGACCGCACGCTGGCGATCGTCGACGAGATCGGCGGCGGCACCGAACCGACCGCAGGCTCGGCGCTGGCCATCGCGATGCTCGAAAGGATGCTCGCCGACGGTGCGCGCGCGATCGTTTCTACCCACTCCGTGGAGCTCAAGCTCTTCGCGCACGCCACTCCCGGTGTTGCCAACGCGAGCGTGCGTTTCGATCCGGTAAGTTTCGCGCCGACCTTCGAACTCGATGTCGGCACGCCCGGACAATCATTGGCCTTTCCGCTGGCGGAACGTCTTGGCATTGCGCCGGAGATCGTGGAACGCGCAACCGCACTGCTCGAGGGGCGCGAGCGCGATTACGAGGCGGCTCTCGCAGAGCTCGCGCAGCGCAGTAACGAGCTGCGGGAGGAGCGCATACGGCTGAACGCCGAGCGCAGCGACGTAGCACAGGAGCGGGGGCGGCTGCGCACCGAACGCGGCGAGTTCGATGTGGAGCGGCGTCGCTTCGGCGCGCGGGCGGAGGAACGCTTACAGCAGAGCCTTCGCGACTTCGCACGCGAACTGCAACGACGGGCGGAGGAACTCGGATCGGGCGAGCGGAGCCGCAAAGCGCGGGTGACGCCGTCGCAAGCCGCGCTGCTCGCGCAGACGATTGAGGCGATGCGACGCGACCTCGGGATTCGCCCCGAAACGGCCCCCGCGTCCGACGCCGGCGCGTACGCGCCGGGCGATCGCGTTCGCATCGTTTCGCTGAATCAAGAGGGCGTGGTTGCCGAAGACTGGGAGGAAAGGTTGCTGGTTTCCGTCGGTTCAATGAAAATGATGGTGGAGAAGACCGACGTTCGCCGGGAGGCCGGCGCGGTGAAGGGCGAGCGCTCCGGAATGAAAACCGACGCACGCGTGAGCGCGGCACAGCGCTCTTCGGCGGAAATCGACGTGCGCGGCAAGCGATATGCCGAGGCGGAACCGCTCGTCGAGCGATGGCTCGACGACGCGCTGCTCGCCGGAAACTCAACGCTGCGCTTGATTCATGGCAAAGGCACCGGAATGCTCGGGCGCGGCCTGCAAGAGTATCTGCGCGGCCACGCCGGCGTGAAGAGCTTGCGCTACGGAACCGAGGAAGAGGGATCGACCGGCGTTACGCTGATCGAGCTGCGCACGTGAGCCTCCGCGAAGCGGGCGATCTGCTCGACGGTTTCGATCACGTCGAGACCGTCGCCGATTTTCACGAACGCCTTCGCACCGGTCGCCCGCTGCGCGTGAAGCTTGGCGTCGACCCGACGAGTCCGGACTTGCATCTCGGCTTTATGGTCGTGCTTCATCCGCTTCAGCGCTTCGCGGAAGCCGGACACCACGTTACGCTGATCATCGGCGATTTCACCGCGCGCATCGGCGATCCAAGCGGACGGAACGCGACGCGCCCGCAGCTCTCGCGCGAGGAGATCGAGGCGAACATGCAAGCCTACCGCGAGCAGGCCGGGAAGGTGCTCGACCTCGAGCGTATCGAGGTGCGCTACAATTCGGAGTGGCTCGATCCGCTCTCTCTTGCCGATCTAGTGAAGTTGCTGGCGAAAACGACGGTCGCTCAAATGCTCGAGCGCAACGATTTCCACGAGCGCTACGATGCGGGCGTGCCGATCTCGCTGCACGAGTTTCTCTACCCCGTCGCGCAGGCGTACGATTCGGTCGCGATCGAGGCCGACGTGGAACTCGGGGGGACCGACCAGCTCTTCAATCTCCTGTTGGGGCGTCAGTTTCAGCGCGAGTTCGCGCAGCTTCCGCAAATTTGCGCGACGGTACCTCTGCTCGTCGGTCTCGACGGGGAGAAGAAGATGAGCAAGTCGTTTGGAAACTACGTCGGCGTCGCGGAGCCTGCCAACGATCAATACGGAAAGCTCATGAAGATTTCCGACGAGCTCATACCCGTCTATGCACGGCTCGCCGCCTTTCGTTCGGCGGCCGATTCGGAACGGCTCGCCGCAGATCTCGGTGCGGGCCGCGCCAACCCGATGGACGAGAAGAAGCGCGTTGCCCAAGAGATCGTAGCGCGGTATCACGATCCGTCGGCCGCTGCGGCGGCGCGGGAGTACTTCGAGCGAACGGTTCAGCGCCGCGAAATTCCAACCGAAAACCTCGAAGAGATCGGCCTCGGCGATTGCAAGCGCGTCTCGGAGGTGCTGGTGAAGGCGGGTTTTGCCGAGAGCAAACGTGCGGCCGAGCGCCTCATAGCGGGCAATGCCGTAAAGATCGATGGCGAAGCGGTGCGCGATGCGAATGCGGCGTGGCCGGTGCGAGAATCGGCGGTTCTATCGGTCGGATCGCGCCGTTTCGTTCGGGTCGTCGGCGCGTCGGGCTAGCTAATCGCGCTGCGCGAGCTCGCGCAGCTCCTCGGCGGTGAAGACGTAGCGCGTTTTACAGTATTCGCAGGTTGCATCGGTATGGTCGCGCTCGCGCGTGAGCTCCAAGAGCTCGTCGGCACCCAAACCGAGGAGGACGGACTCGACCTTGGCACGGTCGCATCGGCAGGCGAAGCGAACCTCGGTCGCATGGAACGAACGCAGTTCGAGATCTCCCGCGAGTTGGTGCAAGAGAGCGCGCGCATCGGCGCCTCTGGCAATCAGCTGCGTTACCGGCGCCATCGAAGCGGCTCGCGTTTCCAACACGGAGAGCGCGCGTTCGTCGGCCCCCGGTAAAGCCCGCGCCAAAATTCCTCCGGCCGCGACGACACCGCTGGGGCCGGCGAGCACGCCGAGAGCGACGATGCTCGGAATCTGCTCCGACTGCGCGAGATAGACGGCGAGATCCTCGGCGATTTCACCCGTCTGAATCGGTACGACGCCGACATAGGGTTGGCCGATCGAGCTCGACCGGGTAACCTGCAACGATCCTCGACCAACCGCACCTGCCACGTCGAATTTCCCGCGAGCATCGATGGGCAGCTCAACGCGTCCGTTGCGAGCATAGCCTCGCGCCCCGATGGTCTTCGCATCGAGCAGCCATGCGTCGGCGGCGAGCGTTCCAAGTGGTCCGTCGGCAGCGATCTGCAACGAGATGCGTTCGCCGCCCTTGAGGCTCGCCGCGAAGAGCGCGGCACCGGTGGTGAGGCGCCCGACTGCAGCCGTGGCCGTCGGCCAGAGATCGTGCCGATCGCGAATCTCGGTAACGAGTTCGGTCGTGATTGCCGCCGTGAGGGCAACGCCGGCGTCGAGGTTCGATGCGGCGAGCAGCATATCGGGCATGAGCGCCTCTGGTTCGGAGGCCACTGCTTTTCCTCTAAAGAATCGAGTCGCATGCGCGTTTTGGTCGTGCACGGGCCGAATCTCAACTTGCTCGGCGAGCGGGAACCTGAGATTTACGGCAGGCAAACGCTCGCGGAATTGAACGAAGCGATCGCCGCTGCCGGCAACGAGATCGGGATTGAGGTCCGCTGCGAGCAGCATAATAGCGAGGGCGCCATCATTGACGCCCTTCATGCCGCGCGCAAAAACTACGACGGCGTGATCATCAATCCCGGCGCGTACGCGCACTATTCATACGCGATACGTGACGCGATCGCCGCAATCGCGCTCCCCACGATCGAGGTCCACCTTTCGAATATCGCAGCACGCGAAAGATTTCGGCGCACGAGCGTGACGGCGGCCGCTTGCCGAGGCGTCGTCGGTGGATTTGGGGCGACCGGATACGCGTTGGCGCTGCGCGCGATCGCGGAGAGCCTAGCGCGCTCGGCGCACGCACCGAAATAGAGGACCACACACGCCGTCTGCGTATACCCCTGCTCTGGACAGGCGGCCACCCGTTGAGCGATCGTTCGATCGTGCCGCCGACCCGAGGAGATGCGACCTTGACGAAAGCCGATGTGATTGATACGGTCGCCGTCGAAGCGGAGCTGTCGCGGCGTCAGGCGAGCGCAATAGTCGACTTAATACTGAACGAGATCAAGGCGGCATTGCAAAAAGGCGATCGGGTCGCGCTCAATCCGTTCGGGAGCTTTGTCGTTCGCGCGCGTCAGGCGCGTGAGGGGCGCAATCCGAAAACCGGCGCGAAGATCACCATTGCCGCGCGCAAGGTGCCGGCGTTCGTCGCCGGAAAATCGCTCAAGGATGCCGTAGGGGGAAGACCAACGCGCAGAAAGAGATCGAAGAAGGTCTCGCCAACACCGGTGTAGCGGGCTGTAGCGAAGCTTGGTTATCGCGCTAGTCTGGGGGACTAGAGATCGCTGGTTCGAATCCAGTCAGCCCGAGATTTCCCTTTCGAAAGACGGCCAATGAAAATCGGAACGCTCGAAATGAAGATCGCTCGTATCGAAGGTTTTCAGGTGCGAATTAAGACAGCCGACGGTCGCGATATTCGCTCCGATCGTGAAGGTATGCCGCCGTGGCCCTTCGAGAAAGGTGCGCGCGATCGCTGGTCGGTTGCGCACTGGAAGCAAGAGCGTTTTGTCAACTTCTATCCGGGCTTCGCGGTCGACGTGCTCGACGGCGACGGCATCACCGTCGACTTCGGTCAGACGCTCTTAGAAACCGTGCGCGAAAGCTACGACTGAATTCGGTCACGCCCGAAACGATAAACATAGTCAACTTCCGGTTGAATTGAGAGGAAAGAAGGCCGTCTCACGCCCAAGTAGCGGCGGTTGAATGGTAGCTGCCTGCTTGCATTTTCGTAACGTCTCATTGGCATTTCTTCTGCTTGCCGCCGCGGGCGGAATCGTCGCATGCAGCGGATCGCCCGGAACCCTGAACGGAGCGCTTCCCGCAACCGGTGTGAGGCATCAGACGAATCCCAGCTCGCCAATCGCGCACGTGATCGTCATCGTGCAAGAGAATCGCAGTTTCGATGACTTCTTCGCGACCTTCCCGAACGCAAACGGAACGAAGTTCGGCTACGCGGAGCCGATGCCGACGCCGGTTGCGAACCTGTGTGCGGCGAAGGGCCAGCCGGTGATCAAGACGCGCACGAAGGTGACGCTGACCGAAGTGACGCTCACCGGGAAGGGCTTCAAGAACAACTTCGGCTGGGATAATGATCTCGCGCATAATTACAAGGCAGGCTATCTGCTTGGATGCCATTCGGCTGCGTCGAAGCCGAGCGCTTCGAATCCTTGCGCGATGGACGGTTTTGACGTCACCAAGTTCGGCCCGAACGGAGAAGGGCCTCAGACGACCTGTACCTACACGTATCAATACGTCAACCCGAACGACATCAAACCGTATTGGGAGATGGCGCAGCAGTACGTCCTCGCGGATAATGCGTTTCAAACCCAAGGGAGTGAAAGCTTCACGGCGCATCAAGCGCTGATCGCGGGGGGCACGGCGATCAACGGATCTCAGAGCATCATCGACGATCCGACCGGCTTTCCGTGGGGCTGCGACGCGAACTCCGACGCGACGGTTCCCGTCATCACGACCTCGGGTCAGCAAGAGAAAGGACCCTTCCCCTGCCTGGCCTATCCCAACGGCACGATTCGCGACCTACTCGATGCGAAGGACGTCTCGTGGAAGTACTACGCGAACAGAGTCTACAAGTGGAACAAACCCAAGGCCGGAAACTCCGGCATTTGGAGCGCTTTCGATGCGATCAAATCGGTTCGATATAGCGACGAATGGGGAACGAAGGTTACGAGCAGCGACCTGCAGATCTTCAAGGACATCAGGAACGGGCAACTCCCCGCGGTCAGCTGGGTAACGCCCGACGGCGCAAACTCCGACCATCCCGACGAGAAGAACAAGAATGGACCGATCGATACGGGCCCATCGTGGGTCGCTTCGATCGTCAACGCAGTCGGCGAGAGCAAGTATTGGAAGAGCAGCGCAGTCGTAATCCTCTGGGACGATTGGGGCGGTTACTACGATCACGTTCCGCCGCCGCTCTACGATAATCAAGGAGGACTCGGGTTCCGGTTACCGCTCCTGATCGTTTCGCCCTACGTGCAGGCGCACGTCGAGCATACGCAATACGAAACGGCGAGCATTTTGAAGTTCATCGAAAGCAACTGGAACTTGTCGTCCCTCGGTCAAGAGGACGGCCGTGCAACGAGCATCGGCACCGCTTTCAACTTTAGCATGTCGCCCCGGCCCTTCCAAAAAATCGAAGCGAAATACCCAACGGAGTTCTTTCTTCATCAGAAAGCCTCGGGTATCGCGCCCGACACGGATTAGAATATGACCCGCGCGTTACCGCTTCGAGTCGGGTTGAGCGTCGCGACCCTCGCGCTCGCCGCTTGCGCCGGGGGCGCCTCGTCGCTGCCGCAGGGGAGGGTCGGACCGTTCGGGCAGGCGGGAAGCTCGCCGATTCGGCACGTCGTCATTATCGTTCAAGAGAACCGCAGCTTCGATAATTTCTTCGCGCGCTTCCCCGGCGCGAACGGCGCGACGCGCGGCAAGATGAAGGTGAAGCAAGGCAGCAAGTACGTCGACAAATGGATAACGCTCAAACCGCAATCGCTCGTGCTCGGTACCGACTTGCAACACTGCCACAAGGCCTTCGAAACCGACTACGACGGCGGGAAAATGGACGGGTTTAATCTCGAAGGCAAAGGGGCGTGTCCGACCGGCCTGCCCGCCGGGGCGATTCCATATCATTACGTCAAGCAATCCGACATCGCGCCATACTGGGATATCGCGCAACAGTGGGTACTCGCCGATGCGATGTTTCAGAGCCAGGGCAGCGGAAGCTTCACCGCACATCAAGATCTCATTCGCGGCGGAACGTGCATTCAAGCCTGCGGTAAGCCGTCGACGTCGACGTTGAGTCTCGTCGACAACCCGACCTACTGGCCGTGGGGATGCGACAATCCCAACGCGACGGTCTACACGATCAATATTCAGGGCCAAGTTGCGCACGACGCAAAAGTTCATCCCTGCTCGAACTCTTTTCCGAACTATGGCTCGGGCGGATACGATACGCTTGCCACTCGACTCGATAGCGCCGGCGTGACGTGGAAATACTACACGCCCTGTTTCAGCAGCGCCGACCAGTCCGGCTGTGCACCTAGCTCCGATTGCGATGGCGGCAAGTCGGCCTGCGATGCCGATCTGCTCGACGCGTTCGACGTGATCTATGAGGTCCGTCACGGGTCGGAGTGGGGAAGCAACGTTTCGTGGCCTGAGACGAACATTTTTTCCGATATCAGCAAGGGCACGCTCCCGGCCGTCTCCTGGGTCATCCCGGAAGACGATGCCAACGATCACCCGGGTCAAGCGTGTAAGTGCGACACCGGCCCTTCGTGGGTCGCAAGCGTGGTCAACGCCGTCGGCGAAAGCAAGTTCTGGAACTCAAGCGTGATCATCGTGCTGTGGGACGATTGGGGTGGTTTCTACGACCACGTCGCGCCGCGTCAATATAAGGGCGTTCAAGGGGGCCTCGGCTTCCGCGTGCCGATGCTCGTGCTCTCACCCTACGCGATCGAGGGCAGCTCGGGGGAGGGCGGCTACGTCTCGCACACTCAGTACGAGTACGGGAGCATCCTCAAGTATATCGAGCAGAACTGGAACCTCTCGCCGGTCGGCACAACCGACCAGCGCGCCGCGAGCATCGGCGATATCTTCAGCTATAGCCAATCGCCGCGCGCCTTCAAGTCGATCGGCTCGAAGTATTCGGCGCGTTACTTCATCGACCGGCCGCACACGATCCAGCACGGCGACCCGCAATGATCGGGCACCGCATTGCGGCGCTCGGCACTATCATCGGTTTATCGAGCTGCTACGGCGGGCAACCGGCCTTGCCGTACATGCAAAACAACGAAGCGATCAGATTCGTAAACGGGACGGGAGCCGGAAGGATCAAGCATATCGTCTATATCGTGCAGGAGAACCGCAGCTTCGATAATCTTTTTCAAGGCTACCCCGGCGCAGATACCGTCGCGCAGGGCAAAATATCGACAGGCCAGACGATTGCGCTGCAACCCGTGCCGCTCTCGGTCGAGTATGTAATCGATCATTCGGCGGAGGCGATGTTCGCGGCGTGTCACGGAACGGGAAAGCTTCGCGGCACGCACTGTCGCAACGACGGCTTCAACAAGGAGTTTAACGAAGGCGGACCTCCGGGAGTCAAATACCCCGAGTACGTCTACGTGCCGCATAGCGACTCCAAGCCCTACTTCGCCATGGCGAGAGAAGGCGTGCTGGCCGACCGGATGTTCCAATCGCATCTCGACGAGAGCTTCGTGAGCCACCAATATATCATCGCGGCGCAGGCCGCCTCGAGCGTCAATCTTCCGTACGGCCAATGGGGATGCTTCGGCGGTTCGGCTGATAGCGTGGCGACGATCACGAAGCAGCGAACGATCGGGCCGCCTCAGGGCGTATGCTTTGACTACCAGACGCTTGGCGACGAGCTCGACCGTGCGAAACTCTCATGGCGATTCTACACGAGCAAGTACGGAAGTCCGTCGAGCGGCGACGGGAGTTTCTGGTCGAGCTATCAGGCGATTCGGCACATTTACTACGGGCCCGATTGGGCGCGCGACGTCATCACGCCGAACTGGAAATTCATCACCGACGTTCGCGCCGGAAAACTCGCAAACTTCACCTGGATCACGCCGGTCTGCGACGATTCCGATCACGTGAACTGCCCCGGCGGCTACGGTCCGTCGTGGGTCTCGGCGCTCGTCAACGCGGTCGGCCGGAGCAAGTTTTGGAACTCGACGGCGATCTTCATCCAATGGGACGATTGGGGCGGTCTGTACGACCACGTTCCGCCGCCTTTTAAGGACTACGACGGTCTCGGCTTTCGCGTGCCGCTGCTCGTACTCTCGCCGTACGCCAAACATGGATTCGTCTCGCACGTGCAATACGAAACGGCGAGCGTCCTGCGCTTCGCCGAGGATCTTTGGGGCCTCGATCAACTCGCCGCGGCCGATAAGCGCGCGAACTCGCCAGCATTCGATTGCTTTGACTTCGCGCAGAAAGCGCGCCCGTTTGTTAAGATCGCGGCGCCGCTGCCGCCGAAGTTTTTCATGCGGCAGTACGACGTATACCAAGCGCCCGACTGGGAGTAAACCTTGCTCGATGGCTCATCCGCCCTCGCGAGGGAAACGAACCAGGACGATTCGCATCGCGTCGAAATCGACGGTGTACGCGTAGTGACGGAGAAAGTCGTGCGAGATCGCTCCCCAGACGGCGAAGGGAAAGAGTCCGAACGGCGTCCCCTGCGGCGTAAAAATTCCAGCGACGTTCGTTTGCACTGCGCTGCCGACCGCGATGCGCGCTGCGACGAACGGTATCGAGGTGATTGCGCCGCCACCACCGTATCCCGTGCCGGCCGCCGCTCGATTCAGTGAGAGCGCAGCGGCAGTAACGAGCTGCGCGGCCGGCATCAACCCGCCGCCGGCCAGGCCCGAATCGAAGAGAAAGAGCCCGGCTCTCGCCGAGTTGACTTGCGCTTGTGCAAAGATAAAATGATCGCCGACGAGATAGCATGGCACGACCGTCGCGTTTGCGGCCGCCGCCCGGGCTTGAAACGCAGCCGAGGCGTTCGGGGAACGCGGCCGCAGAATCAACTGGTTCTCCGGGTAGTCGATCGTCACCAAGAACCGCTCGAAGAAGGTAGTGCCGACGATGCCCTCAATGTGCAGCTTCGGAAAGAGATCGGACGCATGAGTATCGATCACGTGCACGGGGACGTCGTACGCGGTCGCGCCGCCGAGTGAGAGCGACTCGAGCATGCCGCTCTGGATCGGTGCGTGCAAGCCACCCGCGAAGACGCCGTTACCGGCATTGGCGGTCTTCACACCAAGGCTCTGTGCAAAGGCTGGTTCGAGCGCGACGTCGGCACCGGTGTCGACGATGAAGTCGGCGGCCCTCCTATTGGCGACGACGCGCACGACCGGCAACGGTTCGGCGGCGACGAAGGCGACGCGCGCTTCGCCGCCCGCGATGGTCGTTCGCCGCGCTGCCTCGGCGCGGCGACGCATCAGCTCGCCGACCAAACGCTGAACGTGTCCGTCCTGCGGTTGCGCGGCGGCGACCGAGTCCAGAAGCGGCTCGGCCGCATTCAAATCGTTTTGGTAGAGGCGGATCGTCCCGAGCCCGAGCAGCGCGTCGAGGTCCTTGGGCTGCGATCGCAGTACCGCCGCATACGCCGTCGCCGCGCCGGGAAAGTCGCCGCGCGCAAAGAGGTCCGCCGCGGAATCGGCGGGTGGGCGCGCGGGGGAAGTGACGGCAATCAGCGTAATCGCGAGGAATGACTTCATTGCGCTCTGTTTCTCGGAAGGGCATGCTCGAAGCGGCCGCCTCGTTCGGTCTACTCGCAACGATTGCGAACGTTTCGCCGGCGAGGGCGGCGACCGGTGACGGCATCGTTGGAGCGTGGAGCCTCGTCAGCTTCGACGTCGACGAAGGTAAAGCCACGCAGAAGCCGCGCTTCGGTCCGGACCCGGTTGGGTATCTGATCTATAGCGCGGATGCGCGCATGGCGGCGGTGCTCGCCGGTACGCATCGACCCGAGTTGAAGTCGCCGGCCGGAAGCGCCGCATCGGAAGCGAGCCGAAGCGAGGCGCTGGTCAACTTTCTCGCTTACGCCGGCCGTTACGACGTGCGCGGCGATCGCGTCTTCCATCACGTCGAGGTCAGCGTCTTCACCAATCTCATGGGCGTCACGCTCGAACGACAGTTTAAAATCGATGGCGACAAATTAACGATTCGGACGCTTCCGCCGGAGATCTGGGGAAGTTCGAACGTTCTCGTATGGAAACGATCCTAGAGGTCGTGCGAACGTTTCGCGCGGTGGTGGAAGGCGTCGAAGGGTCGTCGGCAACGTACCTGCGCCTTACCGATGCGGCACTCAAAGCGCTGGGCGGCCGGGCGCGCGTACCCGTGCGCGTCGTCATCAACGGCGCCGAACATCGCACGTCGATCGCCGACATGGGGTTGGGGCCGATGATTGGGATCCCTGCGGCGTTCCGGCGCGCCGCCGGTATCGAACGCGGAAAGCGCGTAAGCGTCTCGGTCGAACCCGACCGCATGGAGCGGACGGTCGACGTGCCGCCGGACTTCGCGAAAGCGATGAAAGCGGCCGAGCACCGTGCTTACGATGGGATGTCGTACACGCATCGAAAAGAGTACGTGCAATGGATCGAGGCCGCGAAGAAGCCGGAGACGCGAATCCGTCGCATCAAGCTCGCTTTAGAAAAACTCCGCGAACGTATAGAGAGGAACCGCCAAACATGATCCGCCGCATCGCAATCGTCGCCGCTCTCGTAGCCTCGGGCGCGCCGCACTATGCCCTCGCGCAGGCTTCGCCATCACCCGCGGCCGCAGCGAGTGCCGCCGACGGTACGATGACTGCGCGCTTCACCGAGTTTCTCACCGATGTCATTGCCGGAAAGCTCCCGTCGACTGGATTATCGGAGACGATGAAGACGAAGTTTACACCCGACCTCGTTAAACAGGTAGATGCCAATCTTGCTCCGCTCGGCGCCTTCCAGAGCCTCAAGTACGTTCGCCAGGACTCGGCGCAAGGCTATCAGCAATACCATTACATCGCGACGTTCGCGAAAGGCACGCTGCCGCTGCTTTTCGTGCTCGATTCCGACGGCAACATCGCCGGCTTCTTCAAAGACCAGAGCTGAGGCCGGCCTTCTTCCTCGGTTTCGGGCTCTCGTTGTAGTTGCGCGCCGGATAGGCTTCATCCCGATCGGGCGTTGAATGCGGACCGGGGTTGGAAATTCCGGGCGTGGTCATTGCTTCGCTATACCCAGAATATTTGGGTACGAGGACGAGCATGTCGGAAATCTTTGGAACCGGCGGTGCCGCAGTCGTCGCGAGCGGAGACTACGAATGTTCGGAATGCGGCTATCGCGTGCACCTCATGAGCGGCGACGTTTTCCCGCCCGATCATCACGCCGAAAAGCCATGGACGCTCTACGTTGGGGACTAGAGTACGTTACAGCCCTTTGCCGACGCCCTCGAACGGTACGTTGGTTGGCGTGATGACGTGCGCGATGTCGCGGAAGACGGCGTTGGCAACGCCGGGATTGGGGCTGTTTGCCTGCACGTCGACCCAGGCGACGATCGTTGCGCCGGTGGCGGGAAAGTAATAGTTCGCGGTGTTGTATCCTGGAAGGCCGCCCGTGTAGCCATACCAGCCCGCACTGCAACCTAAGCCCAGCCCGAAGGCAAGATTTCCCTGACCCGTGGGAATGCACTCCGTTAGCGCGCGAAAGGTCGCAGGCGCGCTCGTCTTGCCGGTCACGACAAGCCCGATCCAGCGTTTCATGTCGTGCATATTCGAAATCATTGCGCCCGCCGCGCCCATCAGCGAAACGGGGATCGTGCCGCTGACGTCCTCCCAACGGCGATGTTTATCGAGGCCGTAGCCGCGCGCCCACGGGTTCGGCATCGCCTGGGTTTGGGGATAAAACGTCTGCGTCAAACGAAACGGCACGAGTAACCGTTTGCGGATTTGATCCCCGATCGAGTCGTGCGTCAGGCTTTCGACGATCAGTCCGAGGATCAAATAGTTGGTGTTGGTATAGTGGTAACCTTGCCCAGGGGCAAAGTAGGGGCGTTGCTTCATGGCCCACGCGACGAGCGTGCGCGGATCGAAGGTCATGGCCGGGCGGATGTGCTCCGCGGCCAGTTGCGGCGTGTCGTAGGCTTCGAAGAGCCCGCTGCGCATCTGGCAAAGCTCGCGTATCGTGATCTTGTTGCCGTTGGGCACCGCGACGCCGATCGAGAATCGGCTCACCGGATCGTCGAGGCTGAGCCGCCTTTCATCGACGAGCTGTAGGAGCGTCGCGATCACAAAGGTCTTGGTATTGCTGCCGATGCGGAAGTGGTCGGCGACCGTCAGCGGCCGGTGCGTGGCGCGATCGGCGTAACCGAAGGTGCGAATGTAGGTATGTCCGTCGCCGTCCCAGATTCCGACGAGCACGCCTGGAACCGGCGACTTACCGCCGTAAAGTTTGCGGTCGGCTTGCACCGCGTGGACGACCGCGGCTTGGATGGCCGGATCGGCAACCGATTGCGGCGGAACCGTCCGGTTGCCGGTGCACGATGAAAGCACGGACGCACCGACCGTGACGAGTGCGGCGATCGCGAATTTCAACAGAGCGCATTACTCCAGGCGAGAGAAAACTCGTCCGCAGTTCGCGCTGACCGAGGCCTGACCTGCCCGCGCTATCTCACGGTAGCGCCACGCTCTATTGCGTTCCGATCTTCTGGTTGGCATTATCGAGCAGATAGATCTTGTCGGCGTGGCGAACGCCCAGACCCTTCTGATCGTAAATGATGCCGACGTATTGTCCGGCTTTGACTTTGCTCATTTGATATGTCGTCTTGCCGTCGGCGGAGAAGACCTGATCGAATTTCGGCAGGAGCACGAAGCTCAAGACTTCCTTGGTCTTGGGATTCTCCACCTTGATATTCTGCGTGGAAACGTGCACGGTAATTCCGTAAAAGGTCGGGGTGGTCGAGGCGAGCGTGCCCGCCGGCACGCCGAAGAAGGTCGCGGCGAGCGTCAGTGCCGCAGTGCGTAGGGCCGTTGAGTGCATCATGCTCCCCGTCTACCCATGAGGCGAGCGGTCTATGCCTTGGCACCGGCGAAGGCGCCGGCGATGGACGCGACGCTCTTCGCCGATGGCGGATCACGAGGCAACCCTGGCCCGGCGGCGAGCGGGGCCGTCCTGCTCGATCCCACCGGCGCAATCATCGAAGAGGTCGGCGCCTACATCGGCATTGCGACGAATAACGTCGCGGAGTGGAAGGCGCTCGTACTCGGTCTGGAAGCTGCCGCTAAGCGTGGCGTTCTTCGGCTGGCCGTTCGCCTCGACTCCGAACTCGTCGTCAAACAACTGCGCGGCGAATACCGCGTCAAGCACGCCGGACTCCAGCCGTATTATCGCCGGGCTCAGCAGCTGATCCGTAGCTTCGCCGAGGTGGACGTGCGCCACGTCCCGCGCGCGCAGAACGTTCTTGCCGATAAGCTCGTCAATCGTGTGCTCGACCAGGAAGCCCCCGCGCCGATCAAGTAGCGCGCATGATGCGGCGTTTTCCCATCGAGATCCTCATCGTCGTGCTCTGTGTCGTGATGCTTGCGATCGGCTGGCGCATCTATGGCTTCGGCGAGATGGGACGCTTTGGTCCGGCGATTCACGCGCAGAAGGCTCCGAGCGAACTCTACGCGCGCATGCTCGTTCGCTACCCAAAGCCGCCGATCTATGAGGAAGAGTACCGCATGTCCGACGTCGAGGGTGTCTCGGCGTTCGTCTATCGGATTCGCGGCTACAAAGGGCACGAAGTGACCGTCAAGGCGCCCGCAGCGCGCGTCTACGACGTCAGCTTCTTCTTCGGAAGACTCGAACAAGACGGAGTCTGGCAGCTCGTCAACCGGGCGCCGCGCCCCAATGCCGATGCCTCGTATACCGTCTACGTCAAACAGGTTGTCGATTACAAGCACGGCGAGCGGACCGTGACGTTCACGAATCCGCACTATTGGGCGACAAAGACCGGGCATCAGTTCGAGATCGATCTCTCCAAAGGCGTGCCGAGCGACCTGCTGCACATGCAGAGCACGCAGGTCGCCGATCCGCGCTACGAACAGATCGTCACCGACTTCCGGGATTTCGGCCCCGACGAGTTTCGCCGGAACGTGCAGAGCGCGCAGGACCGCATTCGCGGCTTGCACGGCTGAGCGTGCTTCGGCGAATCGCCATGTGGAGCGCTCTGGCGCTGGTGCTGCTCGGCGTCGTCGTTTTCCAAGCCTATCGAATCGTCGAGAATCCCACCAATCAGCTCTTCGGAAAGACGCTGGTGAGCGGGCCGAAAGACGAGCGCGTCGTCGCGCTCACGTTCGACGACGGACCAAATCCGCCGTACACGGGAGAGATTCTCGCCGTCCTGCGCGCCGAGCACGTGCGCGCCACGTTTTTCGTCGTCGGCCGCGCGGTCGCGGCCTTTCCCGGCGTCGTGCGCAGTGAGGCTGCCGACGGCGACGCGATCGGCAACCACACCTGGGCGCACGAGCATCTGCTGCTTGACGATGGCAGCAGCCTGCGCCGAACGCTGCTGCGCACCGACCGCGCGATCTTCGCTGCCACCGGATACCACACGCGGATTATGCGTCCGCCTTTCGGGGCGCGCGACTGGCTGGTGCTCGATGAAGTGCGCAAGCTCGGGTACACTCCGGTGATGTGGTCGGTGCCCCTGGCTAATGATTGGGAGAATCCGCCGGCGCGCGTGATCGCGAATCGCGTGCTACGCTACACTGGCGACGGCGCGATCATCGCGCTTCACGACGGCAACCGCGGCATTGTTTGCGCGCGGATGCGCGCGCCCGGACGCCTCTGCGACCGCAGTGGCGACGTCGAAGCGACGCGTTTAATCGTCGAGGCGCTCAAACACCAAGGGTATCGCTTCGTGACCATTCCTGAACTCCTCCGCATGCAGGCGCATAGGCCTATGCATACAGCCTCCCGTGCAAGCGAATAAAACCATCGGGATGCTGATGCGCGGGGTCGTGGTGCGTCCAGTGAACGACCGGCGGCCGGCCGGGATCGTGTACCATCTCGCCGCGGATCTCGACCGCATCGCCGGTTTGCACCGGGCAACGCGGCGCGAGACCGACGTTGTCGACGATTTCGATTCTGCCTGCACTGCTCTGCACGTCGAAGGCCTCGTGCATTGCGTGAGTGCGGGAACCGTAGAAGAAGCGTGGCGGCGACGTCACCGTTGCGTTGAAGTCAACCCACGCCGGCGCTCTTCCGGCGTATGCAGCCGCCAAATCCATCGCCGCTCCATCACGCGCTGCGTCTCGGGCGCCTAGAGTCCTATGCGAACGATTCGAACGACGCGGCTGCGGCTGGTGCCGGTGACGGCCACCAATGCCGGAATGCTCTGGCGGGTCTTGCAAGAACCGGACCTCCGCCAGTACCAAGATCTTCCCGACGTCAATCGCGACCAGTTTACCCGGGTCGTCGGAAGCCGGCCGACGCGATTTGCGGCCGGCGCCGTCGGACGCTTCGAATGGCTCGTCCACTTCATCGAGCCCGGCGAGGAGCCGATCGGCTGGGTCTCGCTGCGCATCGGGGAGACGAATCGCGCGATCGCGGAGATCGGGTACAGCGTCGTGCAGACGCATCGCGGACGGGGAATCGCGAGCGAGGCCGTCGCCGCCCTCGTCGACGAGGGTTTCAATCGCGCGCGATTACGCGAGATTCGCGCCTATTGTCTACCCGAGAACTCCTCGTCGCGCGCAGTGCTGCGCCGAAACGGCTTCCAGGATCAGGGAACGCTGACGCGCGGAGCGACCGTGCAGGGCAAACCGGTCGACGTGATCGCGCACTCGCTCGAACGCGCCCGGTGGGAAAGCCGGGCGCCGGCGCCACCATCCTGATCGTTAGCGTGAGTCCGAGGGCCACTCGATCGTAACGCCGGCTTCGTGGAAGCCGGCATACCGCTGCGGTAGTTCGCCGCGCAGATATGCGAGCAACGGCTCGCGCACGACGGCGATCGTCATGCGCGCACCGACTCGTTCGAGCGGTACCCACTCCACCGCAACGACGTGATCGCCTTCTCCGCTACCTGCGGTGGCGAGTGTGCTCGAACCCGAATCGACGGACGGGTCTACGATCTCGAGGGCAAACGTGACGTTCAGATAGTGTCGGTCGCCGTCGTAGCTTTCGCTGACGTACGCAACCTCGCGCGCTGCAACGCGCATGCCCGTCTCTTCGAGCAGCTCGCGCAGAATCGTCTCGGCGAGGAGCTCCCCCGGCATCTGGCGTCCGCCGGGGAGCGTCCAGATCGGTTCGGGATGATTTGGATATCGCGAGGCTACCATGAGCAGGCGTCCATCGCGGATCACAATGCCGGTCGCCAGGTGATGCTGCTGTGGCATGATGCGTCGGATTATAGCAGGGAGTGTGAGCCGAAAGCGACGCGGAGGTGAGGCCGCCGAGTGCCGGAAACGTTCGGACGATGAAACGAATCGTGCTATCGCTGGCGCTGGGCGTCGCTTTGCAAGGTGCGGCCCTCGCCCAATCGCCGTCGCCGGTTCCGTCAGCAGCGAGCGTTCAGTTCACCGCGCACGACGTTGCGACGCTCTTGAAGGCGACGATGGACGCCGTCAAGAGTCCGGATATAACGATCAACGTGGTCGTAAAGGACGCGGCGGCGATGCCGGCATACGATCCGATTTTTCACTTCGCCGGCCTCAACGCAAAAGGGGCCGCGACCATTTGGGTTCTGACACCGGTGCAAAAGACCGAAGCCTCGGCGAATGCGCTGCGCGCCGCGACGGAGCTTGCATGTATGGCTACCGGCTTTGCCGGAGCCTTCTGGAAAGCGATCTACAGCCAAGTCGCGGCGGCGGACGCAGCGCAGCCGGCAGACTCGCCGAATCCGTATAAGTATCGGCTCGCCCTGACGGCGCGCATCCAGGCGATCATCGATGGCTTCGAGCCGTCGCCGTCGCCGACTCCTCAATAACCGTCAGCGTTCGAGCCGCCGTCTTCTCCCAAGTGAACTTGGCGGCGTGGATCGGTCCGCGCCGTCGCAGCTCGCCCGCGTACGCCGGGTCGCCCGCGACGCGGAGGATCGCTGCCGCCAGCGCGGCGTCATCGCCGGGCGCGACGTAGCAGGCGGCCTCACCGCCTGCCTCAGGCACTGACGATGCGTTCGACGCGACGACCGGCGCGCCGTAGCTCATCGCCTCGAGCACCGGAAGGCCGAAGCCTTCGTAGCGCGAGGGAAAGGCGAGCAGGGCGCAGGCGCGATAGAGCGCCGCGAGCATGGCGTCGTCCACGTAACCGAGCTCCGTAACGTGCACGCCGGGCGCCACGCTCCATCCCTCGAGTTTCGTCGTCACGACCAGACGCAGATCCGGCCGCTCCGGCACGACTTGGGCCATGGTCTCGAGGAGCGTGTCGAATCCCTTCCGTGGTTCGGCCGTTCCGACGTAGAGGACGAACGGCTGGAGCGCCGTCACGTCGAGGGGAACCGGAACGGCTGGGCGGGGCGGCGAGACACCAAGCTCGATTGGAACGATCCGTTCCGGTGCAATCGCGAGCTCGCGTGCCAGCTCGCCACGGGCAAAGCGTGAATCGGTAATCAGTCCACGGCACCGCTGAGCCGCAGCCCGAAAGATATGCTGGGTTTCCGGCGCGTATCCGGGCACGACGAAGTTCGACGCGTCGTGCAGCGTCGCGATCGCGGGCAGCGTGAAATTCGTCCAGCTGCAGCCGTTGAACGGAAACCAAAGCGCGTCGAGTCGCGCTCCTCGGTGAAAGCGCCGAGAAACGACGCGATACGGAAAGCCTTCGAGCTCGTCGCGATACCGCTCGCGAACCGTCCACGTATGCCACTCCGGCACGATGAGCGTCGCGTCCACACGGCCGCTTTCGCGTTCTCGCCAGATGCGCAAGATCTCGCGCAGGTATCGGCCGATGCCTCGATGATCCCCGGGTAGATTCCACGCATCGACGCCGATGCGAATCATTGCGCGACCGCGCGAAAGAGCGCGAGATGGCGGCGAACGCTCTCCTCCCAGCTGAACGCCTTCGCGCGCTCGAGTCCGGCGCCGCGAAGCCGATCGCGCAGCGCCTTGTCGTCGACCACGCGCCGAAGCGCGGCGCTCCAAGCATCGACGTCGTCGGGCGGCGCGTAGAGTGCGGCATCACCGCCGATCTCCGGGAGCGAGCTCGCCTCCGAAGCGACGACCGGCGTTCCGCTGGCCATAGCTTCGAGCATCGGCATCCCGAAGGTTTCGTGATACGACGCAAGGGTGAGCGCGAGAGCGCCCCGATAACAGGCGCGCAATCCAAGATTCGTGCCGGCGCTCAAATCGTCGCTGAAATTTCCGGCGTGAACGACGCCTGGAAGGTCGGGCGCACGCGGCCCCGCGACTGCGAGTACCGGTGCTTCGTCCGAAGGCCACGCGCGCCGATAAGCTTCATAGAGCAACGTAAAGTTTTTGCGCGGCTCGCGTACCGGATCGCCGACGAAGAGCAGATATTCTCGCCCGTGCAGACGCGACGGCAGCGCGGTGGCAGTACCCGGTGTGAACGATCCCTCGACGCCATGCTCGATCACCTCGATCTTCTCCGACGGAATACCAAGCAGTTCGCGGAGCTCGCTGCTGCCGAAGTGGGAAACGGCAATCACGCGTGTGGCGCTCTGCGCCGAGCGCAGAAACGGCGTCTGTGCGTGCTCGCGACGCTTCGCGTCGGGATCGGGATAGCGAAACGGCACCGCGTCGTGAATCGTCGCGACGCTCGGCAGCGTGGAAGAGAAGAAGGTCCCATTTGCCGGATGCCAGATCAGGTCGAAATGCGGCGGGACGCTAGCGCTCACGGAGAACGCTTTGCTGCCAAGCACGCGAGCGTAGGCCGCGCGGCGTCGCTGCGGCAGCGGCGGATCGGCGAGCAGCATGAGCTCGACGTCGTCGAGCAAGACAAGCCGGCGGAGCACGGCGCGTGCGTAGCGACCGATGCCGCGCGTATCTTCAGCAATCACGCGCGCATCGACGGCGAGACGAAGAGGCCGCATCGCGCCGACTTCGAAGTGGTGCCCATGCGGTCATGCTCGAACTCGACCGGCCCACTAGAATCATCCTGATTGGAGCACGAAGTGCGGAGTCGAACGATTGATAGCTGCGCACGTGATTCTGGGTCCGCGAGAGGAACCGTTCTTGGGCGCGATGCTCGAATCGATCGGCGACGTCGCTTCGATCGCCATCGTCAACGACAACGCCCCCGATCCCTCGCCGCATACGGCGACGCTCGAGGCAAGCCGCTTCGGGAGGGAAGGCCGGCTCATCGTCGACCGCACGGCCTTCACCGATTTCTCGGCGGCCCGCAATCGCTGCATGCGCTTGCACGCCAAGCACAGCGAGGCTGCGTGGGTTGCGTTCATCGATGCCGACGAAGTGCACGGTCCGAGAATCGGCCGGATTGCGGCGCGTCTCGACGACGTTCCAGCCGCGTACGACTTCATCGACGGCTACACGTGGCATTTCTTCGGATCGTTCGATTACTACACGTCGATCGAGCGGCGAATGATGTTCTTTCGCTATCGTCCCGGAATCCGGTGGGAAGGCGCGGTCCACGAGCAGCTAATCGGGCTGACTGGGAGACGGATCGCGGTTCCTTATGTCTACGCCCACTACGGGCATACGCTGGAGCCGCGGCGCCACGCCGAGAAGGGGCGCCATTACTCGTCGCTCGGCGCGCCGGGCAACGTGCTGCGCGAAGAGGAGCTCGATGCCTTCGACGTGGTCCGCTACTATGCGCCGGTCTACCCTCGCCTGCTGCGTTTCAGAGGGACCCCGCCGGCGGCGGCTGGTCGGGCTGTCGAGGAGCTCAAGAGTTCGCTGCGCTCCCACCACACCCTGACCGCCGAGGTCGTTCGGAGACAGCCGGCCGGAGTCAAGCTCAAAAACGCCTTCCGGAGGCTCAATTACGAGGTCCGGTGGCGCTCTCGTGCCCTCTCCCTACTCGGGCGGCGGCTCGCCCGTTAGCTTTCCGTCTACGATTTGTTGCGAAGACATGATTAAAATAGTATACTCGTACTACAGAGGGGGCAGCTTACTGACCGCCCCTAGGAAGTTATGAGCTCAGGGATGATGCCTCGCCTTGGGCCGTCGATAATCCGACGCCAAGGCTTGGAAGAATGGTTGGGACGTTTTAGAAGCGTCCCGGTTCGGTTTTTAGTCGCGCCGCCGGGTTACGGTAAGAGCATGGCGCTACTTGGCTATCTGCGCCACTCAGCCACCAACGGTGTCTACTGCGCGCTGGCAGCCGGTGCCAACCCGGAGACCTTCTGGAACGCCGTCGCGCGAGCGTTACAATTGGAGGTCCAGTTCGGATCGCACGAGGAGATGGTCCACGCCCTCGCGGCGCGGGTTCCCCTCGAGCTCGCGATCGACTGCGAGGACGTGCCCGACGCCACATGCGTTGAAGCGGTTCTCAATCTGATCGACGACCTTCCCGAAGACGTCTCCTTGCTTATCGCCTGTCGGTCCCGGGCGGCCTTTCATGCCGGCCGCTTCGTCTCCGAAGGCACGGCAGTGCTCTGCGATGCTGAGCGGCTCGCTTTCGACGCCGCCGGAATCCGTCACGTGGCGGAGACCTGCGGGGTACCATTCACGCACGCCGACGTTCTGCGGATGCTCGAATCGACGGATGGATGGCCGCAAGTGGTGAGCGGCGCGTTGCGCAAAGCCGCCGAAGACAATATCACGCTCGCGCAAGCGTTCGAACACTGGCGCACGCGCCACGGCCATCTCTTCAACGAGTTTATTGCCGAATCGCTCCAGAGCGTCGCGGAGCGGGAGGCCGATCTCGTTCTCAAACTGATGAGCGGCTCGTATCTCGACGACCGTTCACAACTCCAGGCGCTCGAAGAGCAGGGTCTCTTCGTCGTCCATACGCCCGACGGGTACCGGCCGCTGCGAGCGCTCTCGCGGAGCCGGCTTTACGACCGCTATGGCCGGCGTTCCCAACCCGCGACCCCGATGCAAGTCCGGCTCTTCGGCTGGTTCCTTGCGGAAATCGACAAGCAGCCTATCGAGTGGGTCCGCCGCCGCGATCGGCAAATCTTCAAGTACGTTGCGCTGCAGCCGAATGGAACGGTTTCGCGTGCGGAGGTCGGCCAGGTCTTCTGGCCCGACGCCGAGCGCCATCTCGTCGCCCAGAGTCTGCGCACGGCCTGTTCGAACATTCGAAAGGCAATCGCCCACATCGTCGGCTTCAAGCAGGTCGAGTCGTATTTCCGTGCCGGCGATGAGCTTTCGATCGATCTCGACAACGTGATCGTCGACGTGAATCGCTTCGTCTCGCACGCTAACGACGCTGACGAGCAGTACGAGCGCAGCGAGCTGCGGGCGGCCTACGCACATTACCGAAGTGCCGCACGCGTCTACCGCGGGGACTTGCTCATCGGCGACGCGCACGAATCGTGGGTCGCATCGCTCGATACTGCGCTGAAGCAGCGCCACGTCATGGTGTTGGAACGAATCTCCGACATCGTCGCCTCGCTCGATTACCAAGCTGCGGAAAAGCCGAACCTGCGACTCGTCTCGGGATCGTAACTCCGTGGGACGCCGCTGGATCGGCGCAGCCGTTCTGCTTGCAAGCCTAGCCGCGCTCGGCCTACAGACCGAGGTCGTCACCCGTACGGGCTTTTTAATGGGCGATTTTCGCGCCTTTTATTGTGCGGCGCGCGTGACGTCAACCGGTGCGAATCCGTACCGGGTCGAGCCCTTGCGCTCGTGCGAAACGTCGCTCGGCGTGACGCCCTTCTTCAAGAAGAATCCGGGCATTGCGATTCCGGCGCCGCTCCCCGGTTATTCGCTCGCGGTGCTCGTGCCGCTCGCAATGCTTCCCTTCCCATTCGCCGCCGCGCTTTGGGCGTTGCTCCTTGCGTTGGGATGCGCGGCGTGCGTCTTTGCGTTGGCGCGGTTCGCACGCCTCCCTTGGGAAAGCGCACTCGCCGTCTTCGCACTTGCGCTTACGGCGCTCTCACTACCGTTTGGCGAGGTCGTACCGATCGCACTGGGCTGCATTTCGCTCTCCGGCTACTTTGCGTGGCGCGAACGTCCGCGCGCGGCCGCGCTCGCCGCGGCCGGCGCAATGATCGAACCGCATCTCGGCCTGCCGGTCTGTATTGCGCTCGCCGTCTGGCTCCCCGCGACGCGTGCGCTGCTCGGCTGCGCGTTCGGCGCATTAGCGCTGCTTTCGCTTCTAGCACTCGGCCCTGCGACCAACCTCGAATACTTCACGAGCGTGCTGCCCGCACACGCGCTCTCCGAAGCGACGCGCGATACGCAGTACAGTTTGACCGCCGTGCTCGCAGCGCTCGGCCTGCCGCTCGGCGCGGCGGTGCGCGGCGGCACGCTCTGGTACGCCGCGATGCTCGCTGCGGGCGCCTTCATAGCGGGACGGCTCGCGCTGCGTACTCGCAACGCGGCCTTTCTCGCGTGCGTTCCGCCGGCGTTTGCGGTTTTCGGCGGGACGTTCATTCACGTTACGCAGATCGCCGCAGCGCTTCCGGCGGCCGTGCTGCTCGCGGGCTATGCCACGCGAACGGTTCGCACGCTCGCCATCGTTGCGTTGCTCGCGCTTGCGGTGCCGTGGGATTGGGTCGTCTCGCCCGCGCTCATCCTCGCGCCGCTCGTTCCGGTCGCCTATCTTGCATGGCGGTACACGAGCGAGATGAAGCTCGCGCTCGTGGCTGGACTCTGTGCGGCGACGATTTTGCTTGGGTTGATCGAGCTCGTCGTCGTGGCGCCGCATGCGGTCGCACACAGCATCATGCCGGTCATCGATCCGCGCTTGGCGGAAGCTTCGTGGAGTCACTTCACGCAGAAGGGCTCGACAAACGTGCTCGCCGGATGGATGCTGCGTCTCCCCACGTGGGCGGGACTCGTACTCTTGCTCGCACTGCTGGTGCGGGTTGCGGGTGGCGTGCGGCTGCCGGCGCGCGTGCCGGCGATTGCGCTCGGCGCACTCTGCACGCTGCTCCCGATCGCCGGACAGTTCTACGGCGATCACCGCGCCGGATGGCTCGGCGTTGACGCGCGCGCCTATTATTGCGCAGCGCTCGCGCAGCGCGAGGGCCGCAATCCATACTTCGCTGCGCCGCTGCACGAATGCGAGAGTGCGACGGCGGCACCATACTACCGCGCTCCGAAGAACGTCACCGTCCCGGCACCCTATCCGCCCTACACCCTAGCGCTCTTCTATCCGTTCACGTTTCTGCCGTTTGCAAGCGCGATCGTTGCGTGGTGGATCGTGCTCGGCCTCTCATTGTTCGTGGCGGCCTGCGCGCTCGCGCGCATGGCACGCATGCCGGCGCTCATTGGATGGGCGGCACTCGCGCTCGCAACGGGGCTGACGTCGTTCTCGGCGGGGAACGTGTTGCCGTTCGCGCTCGCGGCGCCCGTGCTCGCTGCGTATTTTGCATCGCACGGGCGGCCGGTTGCGGCCGCTTTCGCGATGGCACTCGCAATGGTCGAGCCGCACCTCGCCATCCCGGCGGCGATTGCGCTCTTCGCCGGTTACGGGGCGATCCGCGTGCCGATGCTCGTCGCTTTTGGGGTAATCGGGGGCCTTTCGGTCGCGACGGGCGGCATCGCACAAACAATCGCGTACGTCACGCAGGTGCTCCCCGCGCATGCGCTCTCCGAGGTCTCGCGCGACAATCAATATAGTCTTTCGACGGTCGCTGCCGCGCTCGGCCTCTCCGATGGCTCGGCGGTCTTCGTCGGTAACGTCTGCTACGGACTGATGACCGCGCTTGGTGTCGTCACCGCGGTGACGCTCGCACGGCGGTACGGCGAACTCGCATTGATCGCTCTCGTTCCACCCGCGTTCGCGCTCTTGGGCGGCTCGTTCGTGCACACCGCAGAGATCGCAGCGGCAGTTCCGGCCTGCCTCGTCCTTTACTCGCGGGCAAAGGAGCACCGCGTCTGGATTTTCGCGGCGCTACTCTTGCTCGCGATTCCCTGGATGATGGCCACCTCGGCCGCAATCTTCCTCGCACCGATCTTCCCAGCGGCCTACCTCACCTATTCATTGTGGAGCAAGCAGCGAAGCGTCGTACTCGCAAGCGCGGTCGCGGCGTTCACGGCGCTGCTGGCACTTTTCATGCTCGCCGGTGCGCCGCCGTCGCATGCGGCTACAATCGCGCACGCCTACCCCGCGATCGATCCGCGCCTCGCCGAGGCGAGTTGGCGTCAATTCGTGCTCGGTAATTCCACCAACCGGCCCGCGATGTGGCTGCTGCGGCTTCCGACGTGGGCCGGGCTGCTGGCCCTCGTCTGGGCCTGCGCCGCGAATGCCTCGAATCGTCCGGTGCTCGGCACCGAGCTGCCGGCGAGAGCCCAGGCCGTATCTTCCTGAGCGGCGCATCGTGTCGCGATGCGTCGTCACACCTTCCTGCCGGCGGACGCTGAGTTGTTGTGAAGGCAGCGCAATACGGACGGATACTCTTCGGCGCGTCGGCCGTGTTCTTCGGGGTGATCGCGCTGATGTGGCACGATGCCTCGACGTGGCAGGAACTCTGGAGAATCCGCACTCTCCCCGCCGGCCCGATTTTCGGCGCCTGTTTGATGGTGGCGCAGATCGCTGGTGGAGTTGGGCTGCTCTTTCCGCGGACCGCGCGGCCGGCGTCGATCGTTCTGGGAGTCGTCTATACGATCTTTTCGCTCGCGAGCATCCCCGGCATACTCGCCGCACCGCGCGTCTTCGGGGAGTATGATGGGTTCTTCGAACAGTTCTGTTTGCTTTGCGGCGCGATTGCCGTTTACGCGGCAACCGAGACAAACGCAGCCCAATCGTCCGGACTCGGCCGCGCGGCGCGTATCGGGCTCGCACTCTGCACGATTTCGTTCACCTTGGCGCAGGCGATCTATTTTCGCGCGACCGCTGGCTTGGTGCCGGCGTGGATTCCGCCGAGTCAAACGTTCTGGACCTACCTCACCACCGTCGCGTTCGCGCTCGCCGCGCTCGCCATGTTGCTCAACGTCAAGGCGCGCCTTGCGATTCGTCTGATGATTCTCATGGTGCTGCTCTTTGGCGTAGTGGTCTGGATCCCGTTGCTCGTTACCCAACCCGGGACGCACCTGAACTGGTCGGAGTTCGCGTTGACGCTCTTGATCGCCGGTGCGGCTTGGGCAGTGGCCGAAGTAACCGCGTAAGCGGCGAACGCCGACGTCAGTCTCCCGTCGGTACGATTCCAATGCGCTCGACCATCAGCACGACGGATTTTTTCGGTGAACGCGGCCGATGCATCACGCCCTTCGGAACCGTAAAACCTTGGCTCTTGCGCAGCAGCGTCGGCTCGCGCCCTTCGGCATCCATGTACAACTCGCCGTCGAGCACGAGAAAGAACTCGTCCTGATCGTCGTGTTTATGCCAAGGAAACTCGCTTTCGAAGATCCCCAGGCGAACGACGGCATCGTTGACCGTAGTAAGCGTTTGGTTGAACCAGGGCTCGTTCGTTGCGACTTCGCGCGGAATATCTACGATGGTCAGCTTGCCGTATTTGTCGTCTTCCCGATTCCTGAATCGGATCGCTTCGAGGTCGTGCATGGAGGAGGCTTCGACTCGTTGCCTAGCCCACCCGCGAGGCAGGCGCAGTAATCCGGCTGCTGAAAAGCGCAGCCATCATGTTGAAGCGAAGCACTCTAGCAATCCTCATGCTCGTGGCTGTGCCGGCGGTGTCGGTGGCCGCGACCCCCGCGCGCTCCTTCGATGCGGGGAGCGTCCACGTTGATGTCTACGGGACGGGATCGCCCTCGCTCGTGCTCGTTCCGGGCCTCACCGATTCGGCCGCCGTGTGGAATACGACGGTGGCGCACTATCAGACGACGCACACGATCTACGTGCTCACGTTGCCGGGCTTCGGAGGACGGCCGCCGGTCGCCCCGCCGATGCTCGACACCGTGGCCGCCGACATCGGGAAGTTCCTTCCGCAAGCGGACAGACCGGTAATCATCGGTCATAGCCTCGGCGGCTACCTCGCTATCCGCATCGCAGAAGAGCATAGCAATCTGATCCGCGGCGCAATCGCAATCGACGGCCTGCCGGTCTTTGCGGGGATGGACGCGCTCTCTCCGCAGGCGCGCGCCGGACTCGCGGGTCAGATGGCCTCGCAGATCAAGAGTTCCAGTCCGGATGCGTTCAAGTCGGCGCAACGTCAACAGATTGCGTATATGACGAAACCGGCCAACGTCGATACGGCCGTTACTTTTTCGCAGGGTGCGGATCAGAACGCGACGGCGACGTACTTGCAGGAGATGCTCGCGGGAGATTTGCGGCCGCAGCTCTCGCAGATCACGGTGCCGCTTCTGGAGATCGGACCCTTCGACGCGAGCGTCGACGCGCAGAACCCCTTCCATCCGATGTCGACGAGCGCGCAGAAGCAGACGTACTATCAAAGTCTTCTGGCCGGGGATCCAACGGCAAAGGTCGTGATGATCGACGATTCGCGTCACTTCATCATGCTCGATCAGCCGGCCGCCCTTTACGCGGCGATCGACGCGTTCCTGGCGAGCGTACCGGCACCCGCGGGCTAGAATATCGACGTGCACTCGCTTCGATTGGTGACCCCGATCCGATCGCCGCAGCGCTAAACGAGCGTTACTTCAGGCACCAGATTACGGACCCGCGGATCGCCGATTCCCAGTAGCTTCGTCGCGGTTGCGGTCGATCAGCGCCTCGAAGCGCCGGTCCGGCACGAGCCACATAATCGCCACGGCAACCATCATGACGTCCGAGGCGATCGGGAAGAAGAACGCGGTGCCGATCGCAGCAAGGTAGAGCACGACGGAGATGTTACCCTTGAAATCGCCTGCGACCGCGCGCGCAAAAGGTGCGTCGCGTCCGTTAACCCTGAGCAGCGCGCGCACGAGAATCGTGTAGGCGATGGCGTCGAGCAAAAGGATGCTTGCGTAAAAAGCAGTTGGTCCCGCGGCGCTGGGATGCGCCCCGAGCCACGCGGTCGCAAAAGGCACCAGCGAGAGCCAGAAGAGCAAATGCAGGTTCGCCCACATTGCCGGGCCGTCGATTCCTCGACTCGCCCGCAGCATGTGGTGGTGATTGTTCCAGTAGATTCCGATAAAGACGAAGCTCAAAGCGTAGGTAGCCAGTGCGGGGAGCACCGGCACCAGCGATGCAAACTGCGTCCCCAGCGGTGGGCGCAGCTCCAACACCATGATCGTAATAATGACGGCCAAGACGCCGTCGCTAAATGCCTCGAGCCGACCCGATTCCGTGAGAAATCTGCGCATCACGCGTTTCATCTTCCATCCTGCCGCTCAAGAACGCCTTCAGGGACAGGTTTTTTAGCGCGAGGGCCCGTTTTTCGATTCCGAACCAACTCGCAACCGCGAAGGCGAGGCTGATGGCGTACGCGGCGCCGAAGTACGCGGCGAACCCGGCCGCCGTCGCGCCGAAGGCCGTCAGGAGCTGCGAGATCGGGAATGCGTAGATATAAATTCCGTACGAGAAGTCGGAGCGCTTGTCAAAATCTCGCAGCGGCAACATCATCGCCGCATAGAGCGTGAGATACCCCAACGCCAGCGGCAATACGACGCCGTAGATGCGCGTCGGCAGGGTAGCGGCGATCAGCAGGAGCGCGAGCGCGGCGATCGACCCGCGCATCGGGATACGGCTACGGTAGAGATACGCAGACGCGCCGATGCCGAAGAACGTGTAGAGCTCCATCGACCGCAAGGTAGTCGGAACGGTTTGCTGGCCGCGTACGACCGAGCCGGCAATAAAAAGAGCAAAGGCGATGGAGAGCGGCACCAGCAAAATGCTGCGCCGCCTTCCCACAATCGCGAAGGCTCCGAGAACGGCGACGGCTATGTAGCAGTAGAACTCGTATTGCAGCGTCCAGAGCGAGCGGTTGAAAAGGAACGGCACGGGCGTTTTTGCGAGAAGTCCTGCGACGTTGTACTGGTTCATCGCGAGAAATGCATTCGCAGTCAAATAGGTCCACGGCGAGTTGGGGCTCGAGAAGTAACCGGCGAGCGTCCCTCGTTCGTGCACGAAGAGAATCGGTGCAAAGACGAAGGCGACCGCGGCGAGGCAGGCCCAAAACCCGGGAAATATGCGGAGCGAGCGATGCCATAGGAATCGCCCGATATTCGCCGTCCTTTCGAAGCTGCGGACGATCAGAAGGCCGCTCAAAACGAAGAACCCGTCGACCGCAATCGCCCCGACGTCCTCTGCGCCTCGGGTAAACGCGCGGAGCGGATCGACCCCAAAGCCGCCGAGGGTGAACGCGTGCGACCACACGACGGCCGACGCGAAGAAAAAGCGAAGAAAGCCGATCCCGTTACGGCGGAAGTCGAAGTCGCTTAGGAGCCGATATGAAGCAGGTGCGCGACCGCCGGCAGAATGATCTTGAAGCGGGAGATATCCCAGAGGAGCAGGCGGGTGATCGGATGCCAGCGCAGCTCGACCGCGGCGAGCACGATATTCGCGGCCCAATACGTCGCCGCCGCGTATGTAAGACGCGAGGCGAGCCGGCGGGGGGACCGGGCGAGCAGCAGCATCGTAGTGGCTACTACTCATACCCGCCCCGAAAAGATTCACCTGCCCGGTCCAGGACGGATAAGCAAGCGTTAGCTCGACCCCTCAAAGCGTGGGATCGGGACGTCCCCGACCCACCAGCGGCGCGTTCCCGAGTCGAGATGGACGTGGTCGTCGTAATAGCCGATGCCGCCGGAGATCGAACGCGACCAGCAGGTATCGAAGAGGTCGCGCATCGAGACACCGTCGACGTACATGTCGGCGGCCTTCGCATAGAGGTGCATGCTATTGCGTGCGGCGCCCTCGGTCGCTTCGTTGGTTTCGGGAGTCCGGTAGCCGCTCGTAATCACGAGCGGTTTGTAGATTCCATTGAGCGCCAGCGCATGCTGAACTTCCCAAAGGGCCTCGATTTCGACGATGTCGTACTGCACGTAGCCTTGCGCGGGCGCGACGTGGCGGTCGCGCATCAGCCAGCAGATCATCCGGTAGCCGGGTTGATAGACGGTGCGCCCGTCGACGCAGAACGGTGCAATGACGTCGCTGTCGTCGGCTTGATGGCGTAGCCAGAGGATACGGCGCCGCGCGTTTGGGACTGCAGCGCGCACGGCGCTCGGCGACATTCCGGCGAGCGTCGCGCTCACGAGTGCGGTCAGAAAATCCGGACGTCGCATCGATGGGTGCTAGCGTGCGAGTCCGAGCGGCAGCGCGATTCCGGTGAAGGCGGCGATGTAGGGCGCGAACGCAATCGGTCCGCGGCGCGCGCGACTGAAATGGTGAACGACCGCGGCAACACCGCATGCCGCCGCAAGCGCGAAGACGACGAGGGGTGCGCCCAACGCTGCGCCCGAGAGTGCGACCAGCTTCACGTCGCCCCAGCCCATTCCGCGTCCCTTCGAGAAGAACGCAGCCAACGCAAACGGCACGAAGACCACCGCCGCGGAGATCATCATTCCCCAGTCGCGCTGAGCGAAGGAGAAGAGCATCAACGCCGCGAGCGGCGCGAGGGTAAATGCGTCGGGAACGATCCCGCAGACGGCATCGCTGCACCAGCAGGCGACGAGCGCGAAGAGCACCATCGCCGCGATTCCGAGCTGTAACGGCATTGCATGCCAGTACATCAAAAGCTCGCCGACGATCGCGGAGGCGACCACGAGTATTACGTAGGGTGGGCGTCCCGACGGCGGTCCGTCCTCTTCAGGCGCGATGTCCTTGCAGACGGCACGACTCGCCGCAATCGCAATGATGGCAATCGACGCATAGAAGATCGGCGCCGCGATGGCATAGATCACGGCTTGCCTGCCGTTCCTGCGAAATAGTTGGCGGCCACGGCGCCGAAGATGACCGTGACGATCGCCGGGATCATGAAGAAGACCATCGGAAAGATCATCTTGACCGGGAGCTTCGCCGCGATCTCTTCGACCAGCATCAAGCGTTGGTGACGGGCGTCTTCGGCGAGGTCGGTGAGCATCTTCGCGACGTTGGCGCCGAGTCGCTCGGCCTGCGTCATGACGCGGATCGCGTTGCGCAGCGCGGGGTGGTTCGTTCGCTCGCCGACGGCACGCAGCGCGTCGGCGCGAGACCGTCCCAGGCGAATCTGCGAGAGTGCCTCTTTGATCTCGTCACCGAGGGGTCCGGGTACGGCCTCGACTGCGTAACCGAGCGCCGAGTTCAGCGCCAGGCCCGCTTGGACTGTCGAAGCAACCATATCGAGGAACTCGGGCAGACTCTTCTGGATCGACGCCTTCCGCGCGTCGCTCGCGCGATTGAGCGCGAAGAACGGTGCGAACCCGCCGCAGAAACCGAGCATCGGGAGCAAGAGCACGAGCCAGTGCGTGTCCAGATTAAAAAAGCGCCAAATGAACAGCGCGAGCACCACACCAAAGAAGGCTCCGGCGATGGCGCGCAGCCCGAACTTCAGCGGCGTCATCGTATACCATCCCGCCTCCGCGAGTCGATGGGAGAGCGCGAGGCGGCGATCTTCGGTGAAGATCTGCTCGACGAATGGGAGCGCTGACCGTTCCTTCTTGTGTGGATCGCGGGCCTTGAGCTCTTCGAGCTGTTCGGCGAGCACGTTCTTCGTGGGAATCATGGAGAGCGCAAAAAGAAACGCCGAGACCGCCGACAGGACGGCAATGAGCAATAGCGACATGCCAGGCATTAGGCGTCAATCCTCAACAGCGCCTTGAGCCAGAGGAACGCTCCGGTTTCAAGGCCCGCAACGATGAGCAGCACGATGTGACCGATGGGCGTGTAGAGCAGCGCGTGCCCCATGCTCTCTTGCGTAAACGTGATGAACGTGCCCAGACAGATCGGGATAAGCATCAACACCCATGCGCTCATGCGACCTTCGGCCGTGAGCGCGTCGCACTTGCGCTGCACTTGGCGGCGGTGCTTGATCGTGTCGGCAAGCTGATCGAGAATGCGCGCCAGGTCGCCGCCGGTCTCCGACTGCACGCGAAAAACGCGAGCCAGCATCAATGCCTCATGGCTCGACATGCGGTCGGCGAGGTCGTCGAATGCATCGAAGACGCTCGCTCCCAAATTCGTTTGACCGATGACCCGGCGGAACTCATACCGTGCGGGGTCGGGCAGCTCTTCGATCACCATCGCCAGCGCTTGGCGCAGCCCCAATCCGACGCGTAAGCCGCCCGAGAGCAGCCGCGTCGCCGGCTCGAGCTGCGAGGTAAATGCGCCGAGCCGGCGCTTGATCGCGAAGTTCACGTAGCCGAAAAACCCCATGCCGGCGCCCAAAAAGATGATCGGCAGGAGAATCAGCGAGACCAAGAGCGGGAGATGGAATACGACCAGCAGGACGATCCAGAGAATCGCCGCGCCGCTAATGACCGTCAGAACGATCTCTTGCGAACCACTTCTAATGCCCGCCCGGTCGAGGCGGTCCGCAATGCCGCGAACGCGTGCGTTCGCGCGTTCGTTGACCGATCCCCAAAACGACCAGAAGGCGAAGAAGACGGTCGCGGTGACGCCCGCGAAGACCGCAATCGGGACGAGTGTAGTTACCATAGAGAGGGAAGCGGCGCCAACTCCGTCAGTTCGCGCGAGTCGTACGGGACGCCGTACTCCGCGAAGCGTTTGAGACAGACCGGCTGTACGCCGCTGAAGCAGAAGTCGCCCATCACCCGATCCTCTTTGTCGACACCTCGCTGCGCGAAGCGCACGACTTCCTGCATCGTCACAATGTCACCCTCCATACCAACTACCTCACTGACGCCGAGTACTTTGCGGGAACCGTCCCGCAGACGCGCGGTGTGAACGACGAGATCGAGCGCGCTTGCGATCTGTTCGCGGATCGCCCGTACCGGAAGATCGAAGCCCGCCATCAGCACCATCGTTTCGATACGGGCGATTGCATCGCGCTGGCTGTTCGCGTGAATCGTCGTAAGCGATCCGTCGTGGCCGGTGTTCATCGCTTGGAGCATGTCGAGGGCCTCGGGACCGCGGCACTCGCCGATGATGATCCGGTCGGGGCGCATACGCAGCGCGTTACGGAAGAGGTCTCGGATTCGAATCTCGCCGGTGCCTTCGACGTTGGGCGGCCTCGACTCGAGCCGTACGATATGCGGCTGATTGAGCAGAAGCTCCGCGGCGTCTTCGATCGTCAGGATGCGCTCGCGCTCGGGAAGAAACGACGACATCACGTTCAGGAAGGTCGTCTTTCCGGAGCCGGTTCCACCGCTCACGATGCAGTTCAACCGCGCTTTCACCGCGGCGCTCAAGAAATCCATGACGACCCGCGGTGCGGCGCCGATCGCAACGAGATCGTCCACGGTCAGCCGTCGTTGGCCGAAGCGCCGGATCGTCAGCGAGGTGCCGTCGATAGCGACCGGTTCGATGATAGCGTTTACGCGCGATCCGTCGGGGAGCCGTGCGTCGACCATCGGCGACGACTCGTCGATGCGCCGCCCAAGCGGTGCGATAATGCGCTCGATGACGAGCCGAAGCTGGCGATTGTCGGCAAATCGCTTGTTCGTACGCTCGATGATGCCGTGGCGCTCGACGAATATCGTATTCGGTCCGTTGACCATGATTTCCGAAACGTCTGCATCCTTCATGAGGTCTTCGAGCGGTCCGAGGCCCAGCGCCTCGTCGAGAATCTCTTGCCGTAGCGCCGCGAGGTCCTCGGCCGAACCGGTAAAATTAGTCGACGCCACGAGTGACGACGTGATGCTTTCGATCTTCGAGCGGAGCTCGGCGAGCTTGTCGGCGTCGCTGTGCGCGATGCTCGCCGTCTGAAGATCGAGCTGACGCAGCAGCGCTTGGTGAACCTGCTGTTTGAATGCGTCGCGTTTCTGATCGGCCGAGCTGCTCGTGCGGCTGCCGTTGGTGCGAACGGCAGCCGTACGACGCAATGGGACCTGTGCGTCGCCCGGCGGAGCGGCGGCCGACGGCTGCAATCCCGAGAGCTGATCCTCCCGCGGAAGCGCTTCGAAGTATTGCTGTAATCCGGCGATGCTCTTCGCGTAGGCGCGGTGGGAAGACGGCGGAATATCTGCGACGATCTTCGCGTCGAGTGCCCGCTCGATCTGACCGCGCGAGACTTGATCGGAATCGGAGCGCGCGTTGCTGATCGGTGCGATGCGATTGGCGGGGATGCCGAAGCGTTGAAGATCGGCGTACGTCGCCTGTGCGCCGGCGACCCCCAAGAGTGACGGCTCGACCACGAGAAAGAGGCGCGTCGCGCGCACCAGGAACGGCCGAACCGCCGCCGCGAACGGCTGCGGCGCATCGACGATCACCGCGCTGAATCCGCCCATATCGGCCGCGCACGCCTCGACCGTTTCGGGATCGAGCGTGAAGGCTGCGTCGTAGCGGTCGGCAAGCTCGACGACGCTGATTCCTCCCGCGCGAACCCGCGAGATCGGCGAGCCGACCCGGCCTGCATCGAGGCTTCGAATCGTTTCGAAGAGGATCGCGACGTGGCGGCGACCGGTGAGATCGGCATCGACGACGGCCACGTTACTGCGCTGGCCCATCGCGCGGGCGAGTTCGCAGCAGAGCGTCGTCGTGCCGGCGCCGCCTTTCGACCCGATGAAGAGCGCGATCGGAGAGTCGTTCATTGACCCGGAGTCGTCGGGATTGCCGGAGTAGTCGGGCTATCGGGGTCGACGATCTGATCGCCGATAATGAGTTCGACCGGAGAGAGGAAGCGGTGCACCGGCGGATCGCGCGGCGCCGGCGCCATCGGGAAACCGGCGGGCGCCGGCGCGACCGGCGGCGGGGCGGCTGCGACGGTATTGCCGGTGATCGTCAATGCTTCGATCGGTTCTGCTCGAATCGATTCGCGTGGCGATCGCAATGCCAAACGCAGCGTCGCGTTGGTATCGGCCCACGCCAGGATGTCGGCCTGGTGCGGCGTTACTTCCAGTGTTACCGTTGAAGCTTCTTGCTCTTGCGGCGAGGGCGTCACCGACGGATTTTCGAGCGCATTACCGACGGCGAGGACGCGGATACCGCGGAAGATCGTCACCGCTTTCGGCGGCGGCCCGTTCTGCTTCGAGGGCGGGATCGCAATAACGTCGACGCGATCGCCGGGCTGAATGAGGCCGGAGACGTCTTTGACGCGATCGACGGGGATGCTCACCGCGCGCATTCCGGGTTGCAGCCGCACGGGAAGTGCGAACGCAACGTTCGTCCCGACGTCGGACGCCGTCAGTTGCGCGCCGGCGGGAATCGTGACGAGCGCCAGCGATCCCACCGCTTGGGCCGGTGCAGAGAGCGCGTCGGGCTCGAGTGCTTGTGCCGAGCGCGATTCCTTGGAGAACATCGTGTCGACGATCCGCGAGCGCGCCGCGATCTCTTGCGAGGCGATCAGGACGGGGCGTTGCTCGTTCGAGGGCGGTCGCAGCGCCGAGAGGTAGGTGAGGGTGAGCCAACCCGTTCCGATCGCCAAAACGACCGCGACGAGCAACGTGGTACGGCGTACGTTCACGAAAGAATCCTCAAGAATGGCGCGACACTTTGTGAGAGGGCGACCGCAATTGCGCCGATCGCGAACGCAAGAGCGTATGGAAGTGTGGTGCGCTGGGTGTATATACTACGGGTTTCGCCTGCCGCGAGAAGCATCACGCGAGAGTAAGCCGCGCGCGTTTCGCCCTTAAAGATGAGAAAGAAGATCGCCAGCAGGCCCCCGCCGAGTGCCGAGTAGAGTAAGAACGGAAGGAAGAGCGGATAGCTCAGGATGCCGGAAACGGCGACCGCGAGCTTCACGTCGCCTCCGCCGATGCCGCCTCGCGAGTAGACGAGCGCACAAACGAGCGTCAGCGCCACCATGACGAGCAGACTGATTCCGAGCGACTGCAGACCCGCAAACGCGTGAACCACCAGCGCGGCGGCCGCGAGCGAGCCGGTCAAGACGTTGGGAATGCGCCGCGATCGCAGGTCATAAAGACCGGCGATAAAGCAGCCTACGAGTGCTAACCAAATCGTTATGGACATCTATTTCTTACGAGGGATACGAGGGTATTAAAGAAGGGTTGGGGAGGCGCGAATCCCCCGAGCCGCGCCCCATCAACCCTGCGTTTCGTCGGTTGTTTTTAGAGCGAGCCGGCGATTCCGGTGAAGAGCCCGTTGAGCCCGGTTCCGAGAGCCTTGACTCCGACCAGAGCTACGAGGGCGATAAATGCTACGAGCAGGCCGTATTCCACCATCGTGGCGCCTTCCTCATCGCGGATCATCGAAGTAAGCGTGGTTACCATGGGTTCTCCTTTTTGCTGTGATGTATTGCTAGGTTTGGAATAGGTACCGTGGGAATTCGATTTAGAGGCTACCGGAGACGCCGGTGAACAGTGCGCCGAGATTGACGCCCAGCGCCTGCACGCCAACGAGAGCGACGAGTGCGATGAAGGCGACGAGAAGTCCGTATTCGACCATCGTTGCGCCCTCTTCATCGCGGGCGATCGACTGTAGAAGTTTGAACATGAATCTCCTTTACCAAATACCGCCGGGGAATGCCAGAGCCGGCACGGTGATCCCGGCATTTGCTTCTTTGACCAAGAGCTGCGCGCTTGCGGAAGTTACGCCCGGCGACGATGTCGCCAGAACGCGGATGAATGTGTCGCGCATGTAGTCGGGCGCGATCGGAACGATCGCTTGGAACTTCCCATCCGGCCCTGCCGTCAGGTCGTGACGGCTGAGCAGCACGTTGGGTAGCTCGGAGGAGAGCGTAGCGAGAAGCGTGATCCGCACGGGTGCCAACGGTGGCGCCTCTCCCGTGACGAGAACCGCCTCCGCACCTTGGAGTGGCGTAGCGTTGAGGACGATCGTGCCGCGCAGTTCCGACGCGCCGGGTTGCTGCTGCTGATCTAAGCTCACTCTCGCAACTTGTGCTTCCTGCTCGCTGACGAGATCGTATGCTTGCCGTGCTAAATGAGTGATGTGTGTGGCGAGCGTTTGTGAGACGTAGATGTCGTTGGAGATGTAGCGTGGCGCAACTGCGGTTGTTTCGACACGATCGTCCACTTCGTACACATTGTCGCCTGGGCGAACAACGAGCACGATTCCGGGGCCGCTCAGTTGTACGGCGCGCGTCGCCGCCAACCACGAATACTCTAAGTGAGCATCGCGGGCGACGGTTGTGAGCGGCACTTCCCGCTCTGCGGCTGCTGCGGCGCCTTGTGCCGAAAGCAGTAAGCAGAGTACAGGAAGAACCACCTGACGATAAGGCCGCATGGAAACCTCCTAGCTCCTGGTGCGCTGTATCATGCCATCACGGCCCGGGGCTTTGCAACAGAACCAGGCCGCCTGGGCGCGATTCTAACTCAACGTGTTCGTTGCGTTAACGCATTAACGCCGGGATCCGTGGCATAATAATCCGCGATGAACGCTTTATGTCGGCGGGTTCTTTCCGTTATGGTGCTGGCCGCTGCCGCGAACGCGGTCCCCGTCAGCGCCGATCAGATCACCCTGGTCTCGATCCAGTCGGGCCATTCCATAGTACTGAAGGCCGAGGGCCTGACTCGGGTCGCGGTTGGCGACGGCCGGATCGCCGGCATCGTGCCGGTGGGCACATCGCAGGTGGTCGTCAACGCGAAGGCACCCGGGCACACCACGCTCTTCATCTGGGCGGGTGGCAAACGCATAACCTACGAGGTGACGGTCACCCAGCAGCAGCTCGACGACCTCGCCCAGATGCTGCGCAGCGCCATCGCGGCACCGGGCGTGCAGGTCGTCAGCTTCGACCACTCGATCGTCGTGCGGGGTACCGTCTCCGACGGCGCACAGTTCCAGCAAATCAACGACATCGTCGCCAGGTTCGAGCCGATCGTCAAAGCGCAAGAATCGGTGATCGTCAACGCCGTGACGATCTCGCAGAATCTCGCCGACTTGCAGCGGGCAATCGCGAATATTCCGGGAGCGAGCGATATCCGCGTCGATCCCGACGGCAGGGGGAACGTCATCGTTAGCGGTAACGCGACCGACGCGGTCACGGCGCAGGCAATCCTCGACCGCGCACGTGGCCTGGCGGGACCTTATTTGGCGAGTAACGGTCAGCTCATCGACCGGCTGAACTCGCTGAGCAATAGCCAGGTGGACATCAAAGTCTACGTGCTCGAAGTCGACAAGACCGCGCAGTCGGACCTCGGCGTCTCGCTTCAGGCGGCCACGTTCCTCCCGACCGGAGGCTACACGCTCGGTCAGCCCTCGATTCCGGTCGTTGAATCGCCGTCAGCCGTCGGATCGGGTCTGGGCTTCACAATTCAGCCATTTTTTAGAACGATCACCTTGGCACCCACGCTGAACCTGATGATGCAGGAGGGTCATGCAAAGGTACTGTCGAGCCCGAACTTGGTGACGAGTCCTGGCGCGAAGGCGACGTTCTTAGTGGGCGGCGAGATACCGGTCGTAACGTCGACCGGCCTCGGCGCGGTCAACGTGCAGTATCAACCGTACGGCGTTCAGTTAAACGTCACGCCCGAGATTCTCGGCAATGGCTCGGTCCACACGCTCGTTGCGCCCGAGATCTCGAGACTCGACTACGCCAACGCCGTCATCGTCTCGGGGTTCACGATTCCGGCCCTGCTCGTGAGCAAACTCTCGACCGACGTAATCACCCGGCCGGGTGAGAGCATCATCCTCGGCGGCCTCGTAAACCGCCTAGAAATGAAGACCATCTCAAAGATCCCGATCCTTTCATCGATTCCAATCCTCGGCAAACTCTTCACCTCCACAGCCTATCAGAACCAGCAGACGGACGTGGTCTTCGTGATGACGCCGGAGATCGTCACCCGGTGAAACGCGCCGCGCAAGCCGGCCAAGTCCTGCCGCTCGTCGCCGTCTGTCTGGCGGCGCTGATGGGCTTCGGCGGCCTCGGCGTCGATGTCGGCTATTGGGAGTATCGCCAACAAGCGCAGCAGAGTGCGACCGACGCTGCCGCGATCGGAGCGGCGCAGCAGCTGGTGCGTTCGGGTTGCTCGAACAAGAACGTGGCGACGACCGTCGCCGATAACGACGCCTCGGCGAACGGTTTTTCGACCGCGACCTCGACGATTACCGTGCAGAACCCGCCCTCGAGCGGGCCGTATTCGGGGAACGGGTGCGCCGTCTACGTCCAGATCGCGAGCACGCAGGCCTCGTTCTTTGCCAAACTCTTCGGATTCGCTAACGGCGTTGCGGAGACCACGCAGGCAACGGCCGCGCAGGGGAACACGTACTATAGCAACTGCGTCTACCTGCTGAGCCGCAACAACTGGAGCAGCTTCAACAACGCGACGGTCTCCTCGACGGGATGCGCGATCGACATCAACTATACGGCCGATTTCAACGGCGGCATGATCGCGTCGCCGTTCATCGGGTATGCCGGGGGTAATCCGAACTGGGGCGGCACGAGCTTCCCTCAGGCGAGTCCCGTGCCGATGCTGCCGGTCGCCGACCCGTGTCCTGAGATTCCGGGATGCGCGGCCGTTGCGGCGAGCCCGCCGCCGGCGACGAACTGTCAAACCTTCAACGAAAACGGCGTTCCCAGCACCCTGCAACAGGGCTGCTATCAGAATCTCAACCTGAATGCGGCCACGACCATGCAGCCGGGAAACTACGTCATCAGCGGCAATATGAATCTTAACTCGGGCTACTCGCTGACGGGAAGCGGCGTCACGATCTACGTGCCCTCCGGCGGCACCGCGCCGAACTTCGACGGCGGTACGGTGAACCTTTCGCCGCCCACGAGCGGCCCGTATACGGGCGTGCTCTATTATCAAGCGCCGACGAACTCGTCGGGCATCAACTTTAATGGCCCCAACGTTAAACTGAGCGGCTTGATCTACGCTCCGGGTGCAAACAGCGCCAACTTCGACGGCGCGAACGGCAACTACGTCGTTCTCGTCTTCGGCTCGGCAAACTTCAATGGGAATACGGCGTATGAGTTTGCAACGCCGCCGCCCGGTCAAGCGCTCGTCAAAGAGGCGGTGCTCACGCAATGAAATCACGACATTATCAATCGGGAATGATTCTGCCCCTCGTCGCGATAGCGCTCACGGTGCTCCTGGGCTTTGCCGGCGTCGCGGTCGACGCCGGGTATCTCAACTACCGGCAGCAGGCGCAGCAGAACGCGACCGATGCCGCCGCAGTAGGCGGCGCCCAGGCGCTGGTACGTAGCGGCTGTCCGAACAGCGGCATTGCAACCAACGCCGCAGATAACGATGCCGGCGTCAACGGATTTGCCAACAACGGCAACGGCAGCAACACCACGGTCACGGTAACCAACCCGCCGCTGAGCGGACCCTATGCCGCAAATAGCTGCGCGGTCGACGTCAAGATTACGACCGCCCACGTCGCGACGTTCTTCTCGCGCCTCTTTGGATATGCCCAAGGCATGTCCGAATCGACTGAGGCCGTGGCTGCCGCGCAGGCGCAATCCTCGAGCTCGTGCATCTATCTGCTGAGCCCGACCGTGCAGGCAAACTTCAACGGCGCCAACGTGAGCTCGCCCGGGTGCGGGATCGCCATCAACGACACTGCGAACTTCAACGGCTCGACCTTCCTGGCGCCCTCGATCGGGTATGCGGGCGCGACGCCGAACGAGAACGGGGCGACCTTCAAGCTGGCGACGCCGGCGCCGATGCTGCCGGTCGCCGACCCGTGCATGGACTCGCCGGGTTGCGCGAATATGACGAGCAATCCGCCGTCCGCGTCGGGATGCACCTCATATAATGGCAACGGGTATACCGGGTCGCTACAGTCCGGCTGCTACAGCTACCTCAATCTGAACGGCGCGCATGTGACGATGAGCGGAAACTACGTGCTCAGCGGAACCTCGAACTTCAACGGCGCGACGCTCAGCGGCACGAACGTGACGATCTACGTCACGAATAGCGGCACCGCGCCGAACTTCAACGGCGCGACCGTGA
>DASRSI010000015.1:0-1873 GCA_035695445.1 Candidatus Cybelea sp.
CCGCGCTCGTGCAGGCGGCGGTACGCGCCGTCGCTGAGCCGGCGTTCCGGCTCCGCTGGAAGATCGTGGAGGCGCTCGATCCGCTGCACGATGTCGCGGTTGTGGCGCCCTGCAACGATATCCCACCCACGCTCCGCTGCGATCTCCGCGCCGACGCGCTCACGGACAATCCGCTCGCGCCAGAGGTCGTTGGCGCGGCCATCCGGTCCGACGCGGTTCGCGATCACGTGCGCGTGGAAGTCATCGGTGTCTTTATGCGCGGCAAGGACGTACTGATGGTCGTCCATTCCGATCGCTTTCAGGAGGCGCTCCGCGTCGGTGACGACTTGCTCGCGCGTTGGGCGTTCGTGTTTCGCGTAGGCGATGATTAGGTGATAGACCGGATCGTGGCAACGCGCCGAGAGTACCGCGACCGCTTCCATCTCGATCGCTGCAGTCTCCACCGAGGTGACGCCGCGCAGGTGAACCCATGCGGCCTTCTCCGGCGCGCTCGCGTACGTGACGCCACCCTCGAAGGTGGCGCCGGCGGCGGTCACGGCGCGTTGGTGCGTGTGTTCGGTGATGTAGTCGACGCCGACGGCAAAGGTCCGAGTGTGGGCGCGCGCCGGGACGGACTTGGTGATCACACCGACAACCGCGCCAAAGTCGACGAAACCTCGGTCAGGCACCTCTGAAGCTCGTTCTCGTCGATGTTCCCCTGCGCGAGTGCGATCGCAGTCAAGCTGCGAATGCCCGCTGCAACGTCAGTGAGCTGCCGGATCGTCGCGGCGTCCTCGGCGGCTAAAACACGGCGTCCAATCGAGAATCGAGCGCCAGTCCCTCGTAGGACCGCTCGGCGGACGAAATCTGAAAGACTCAGCTTTCGTGCCTTAGCGCGGCTCGCAACTTGCTCGGCTTCTTGTTCAGTTAGACGAACGCGGAGCAGGCGATCACGAGTGCCGCGAAGCGCACCGGCCGCGTACTCGTCAGGCTGGCGTCGCGCTGAGCGAAGCGACCGCGACGGCAGCCTTTGTTGCGAGCTGAGCGGAGCCGAAGGCGACGCGACCTCGCTCTCCCTGGTTGGGGCTGCGGCGCCGCAGGCGCTGTGGCCACAACTACCGGCTTGCGTCGTGAAAAAGAGTTGGGGCGCGTTGCCTGCCTGGTGTGCCGGTGCACTAGCCATGCTAGAATCATAACAACCTCCATAGGAAAGTCAATCATTTCATATGGATGGAAATTATGGCAACAACGAGGCAACAAATGCTGTCGGATGAGTTGATCACAAAGATCGGGGATAGCCTCGACGCGATGTCACCGAGGCCGGCGTCACGCCGCGAGCTCGACGTGCTGGTCTCGCGCATCGAAGGAAAGATTCGTGCAGCCCAAGAGCGCGGGGCCACGTATGCCGAGATCGCCAAACAGATAAGCGAGAGCGGCTACCCCATCAAGACGAATACGCTGCGCCTCGCCGTACAGCGCCGGCGCAAACAGCCGCCGGACACGAAGAAACAGGGCGGAAGAAACGCCGCGCGACGTAGGCCGCTGCAACCGCGCAATGGCGGTTCCTCCGCCGTGCAGCGGCCGGATACGAAAAAGCCATGAAGGTGCACGGGCATTGCTACGCGGCGGCGCTTGTGATTCTCGGCGGATGCACGCATGGATCGGGCGAGGATGCTCTGCTTGGGAAATGGGTCAACCATCGCGTTGTCGCGAAGCGGCCCGCGATCGTATCGATCGAGTTCCTGCCCAAGGACACGGTGACGATCAGCGCAATCGACGCGTTCGCGGCTGCGGGCTGGCATTCGGCGACGACGTCGACCGGCCAGTATCAAGTCATCGCCCCGAATACGCTCAAGATCACCGAAGAGCTTGGCAGCACGGTCGTCGATTATCA
>DASRSI010000016.1:0-60832 GCA_035695445.1 Candidatus Cybelea sp.
GGTTGCCGAAGTAGCCACCGACGGCAGCACCTCGGTGGTCACCGGCGTTTCTCCCGGAACGCGGGTTGTGACCAACGGTCAGATGAGCTTGGGCGACGGCGAAAAGGTTTCGTTCCAGCAGTGAAATTCAGCCTCACCCGGCTTTTCATCCAGCGGCCGACGCTGGTCTTTGTCATCGTCGCGCTGATGCTCTTTGCCGGTATTCTTTCGACCGCGACGATCGTCAAGGAACTCTACCCAAACGTCAGCCAGCCGACCGTGAGCATCTCGGTCTCCTACAACGGCGCCTCGGTTACGGAGATGCGCGACAACATCGTGCAGCCGATCGAACAGACGCTGGCGGGCACGCCGGACCTGCAGACCTACAACTCGGTCGTTCAACAAGGTCAAGCTTCGATCACGGCGATCTTCGATATCACCTCGGATACGGCGACCGACCTCGCGCTGACGAATAAGGCCATCCAGGCTGCGGAAAAGTATTTGCCGACGAACATCAGTCCGCCGACGGTCAATCTGCGCGATCCCACGCAATCCCAAGTGCTCACCCTCGCCCTGTTTTCCCGTAAACTCTCGCTGTCGCGGCTGGCGCTCTATTCCACCAACGTGATCGCGCCGCAGTTCGAACAGATTCCGGGCGTTTCATACGTTAACGTCGGCGGCGTCGTAACGCCGGCCTACGAGGTCGTCGTCGATCCGGTTCGGCTCGCGGCGGCGAATCTCACGATCGACGACGTCATCAACACACTGCAGAACGATAACCAGCGCGTTCCGGGCGGCTTTGCCTACGAGCCGAACCGCCAAACGACGATCGATATCCGCGGCGACATTCAAAGTTTGGAGTCGGTCCGCAACCTGGCCGTTCTCCCAACCTCCGGTTCGGGGGTGGCTGCGGCGATCGCGAGTTCGACCGGGGCGCAAGTGGAGAATATGCGCGGCGGGCTCTCCGCACTCCCGGGCGTGGTGGATCCGTGGACCGCGACCAACTCCGTGGTGCACATCGGCGACGTCGCGACCGTGACGGAAGGGTACGAGCCGCAGCTCGAAGCCGCGCACATCAACGGCCGCGCCGGGCTTTTCTTACAGGTTCAGAAGTCGGCCGACGCCAGCGAAGTCGACGCCTCCAACAACGCGCTGAAGGCGCTCCCGCAGATCGAGCGTCAATTCCCCGAGATCGAGTTCAACGTCATCAACGTCCAGTCGCGCTTTACCCAACAGCAGATCAATATCGTCATTCGAACGCTGGCGCTCGCGATTCTCTTCACGTGCATCGCGATGTTGTTTTTCCTGCGTTCCTGGCGCAGCGCGATCGTCGTCTGCATCTCGATTCCGACATCGCTCGCAATCGCGATGACCGCGATGAAGCTCATGAATCTGACGATCGACACCATCTCGCTATTGGGAATGTCGCTCGTCATCGGGATCCTCGTCGACGACTCGACCGTCGTGTTAGAGAACATCGAGCGTCACTTTACGGAGCTCAAGCAGCCCCCGGCCGAGGCGGCCGTGCGCGGGCGCGAAGAGATCGGCGCGGCGGCCGTGGTGATCACGCTCGTCGACGTGGTGGTCTTCTTTCCGATTGCGTTCATCCAAGGGCAGGTTGGTCGCCAGATCGCGGAATTCGCGATCGTGGTCGTAATCTCGACACTGACCTCGCTCTTCGTTTCGTTTACGATCACCCCGACGCTCGCTGGGCTTTGGGCGCTGCGTTCGCACTGGAAGCCGTGGACAATCGTCGATATGTTCGGGCGGAAGTTCGATGATTTGCGGACCTGGTACGTCAACCGGGTGCTGCCCTGGAGTCTAGGCCACGGCAAACTGGTGGCCATTTTTTGCGCCGGAACGTTTTTGCTGGCGCTGGGCATGGTCGGGATCGGAGCGGTCGGCGAGGAGTTCATTCCGCCGGTCGACCGGGGCGAAGTCTACATCCAGCTCATCTACCCGATCGGCACGCCGCTCACGACCGTCGAGAAAGGCACGTTCGCACTCGAACGCAAGTTCCTGAACTCGTCCGATACCTTTGCGATTACCACGGTCGCCGGCGCCTATGCCGCATCCTTCGGCGGGTTCGTAAGCCAAAATAACGTCGGTCAGATACACGTCTGGCTCAAAGACGGGCGCAAGCACTCGACGGATTATTGGGCGCAACAGTTTCGGAAGATTTCGAAGCAGAATCTAGCATCCGACGTGCAGGCCGTCGTCGTTCCGGCGACCTCCACCGGCGGCGGAAACGCGCAGCCGATCGATCTGCTCGTGACCGATCTCACCGGCGGCGATCCCACACCTTACGCGCAGAAGGTCGAGGAGGTCTTACAGCACGTTCCCGGCGCAACCAGCGTCAACAGCACGGGAACGCAGCTCGCGCCGGAGATCTCGATTCAGTTCGATCGCGAAAAGGCCCAGGCGCTCGGCGTCGATTTGGGTCAAGCGGCGGAGGCCGCCGGTGCCGCGTTCGGCGGCAACGTTGCGACGCAGTTCGAGACGACCTCGGGCTTGGAGCAAGTCCAGGCGATCTACCCCGAGGCGGATCGCTCGAACATGAGTCAGTTGAAGTCGGTCGCGATTCGCTCGAACACCGGCGGGATCGTCTATCTCAGCGACATCGCGCGGTTCGAAGAGACCCCGACGGCGCCGCTCATTACGCGTACCGACCGCCGCAACGTGGTGCACGTGAACGCGAACTACGCGGCCAATTCGTCATTATCGGCCGTTGAAAATGGCGTGATGAAGCGAATTCGCTCGCTCCACCTGCCCCCGAGCATCGTCGTTCGTCCGGCCCCGCTCGGCCAGCAAGACTTCATGCATCAGACGCTGGTCGGCATGGGCGTGTCGATGATCCTGTCGATCATTCTGGTCTATCTGTTGATGGTCGCGCTCTACAACAGCTACGTTTCGCCGTTCATCATCATTTTCTCCGTGCCCGTGGCCGCAATCGGCGCGATCGGCGCGCTCTTCCTCACGCACCGCACGCTCAATCTGTTCTCGCTGATCGGAACGATTCTGCTCATCGGCATTGCGACGAAGAACGGCATTCTCTTGGTGGACTATGCAAATACGTTACGGTCGCGGGGCCTGGATAAACTTTCGGCGATCAAGGAGAGCGCGCAGACGCGGTTCCGTCCGATCATCATGACGAGTTTCTCGGTCATGGCGGGCAACGTACCGCTCGCACTTGCGCTCGATCCGGGTTCGGCTTCGCGCTCGAGCCTCGGCGTCGTCGTAATTGGGGGCGTTTTCAGCTCGCTGGTCCTCACACTGCTCTTGATTCCCAACGTCTACATGTGGGTTGCGCCGAAGGACCATCCGTCGACCAACGGCGCGCCGCGTGGCGACACGGGCCAACTCTCGCTAGCGACTACGGAGCGGCAGACGCTGCCGGCGTAGGTGTTCCGGCCAGACGCGGGTCGGGCGATTCCGCCGGGAATGCGATATTTTTGAAGGTCACGTCGGCGACGATCTTATAGGTGAGAAACGCGACGTGCATCGTCTGACTGAAGGTGCCGTGGACGATGACCCAGTGCCCGTCCATGACGGCGTAATCGAGTGAAAACATCTCGTCGCTGGCCGCGGTCTTCATTTCGATATGCGAGGGAAGTTTGCTCGCTGCATCCTCGATGACTTCGGAGGGATAGAGTCCCTGCGCGACGCGAGGGGTTGGGTCGATCAGCAGATGAAGGGCCGCGTCGGTTGAGTCCGGCGCATAGCGAGTTGCCCAATAGCTGTTGTAGGGAACGACCACGTTCACGCTGGGATCGTCAGGGGGAATCGCGAGGTAGAAGGGCTTTCCGCGGTCCAAGGTGATGTCGACGCGTTTGAGATTGGCGAAATAGCCGAACCTAAAGTTCGAGAGTGGGTCGAAGTAGGCGACGATCGGGAAGGCTTGGCCGACGCGTTCGGATCCGTTCGGCAGATCCTTCATGACCGCGAGATTATCGGCGACTCGCACCGCAATCGAGCGGTTGATATCCTGCGCGCGGCCGAGCGTCGGCGCGCTGACGTGCGTCTGCTCGATGTAGGTCATGTAGACCGGAGGATTGGCATCGTAAAACGCGCTCGCGCGGTTGATCAGCAGTGCGAGGGCGAGATCGGCGGTCATCATTCCGGCCTCCCCGTTTCGGCGGCGGGAAGGAAAGTACCGGTCCGTTAACATCGGCCCGTGATGGAAATGGAAGAAAGCGACGCGCTGGCAGCGCGGGTGGTCGAGCTGCGGCGAGCGATTCACCGCCGGCCGGAGCTCGGCTTCGAGGAGCGTGAGACGGCGTCGTTGATCGAGCGTGAGTTGGACTCGCTCGGCATCGAACACCGCCGTGCTGCAGGGACCGGAATCGTGGCGCGCATCGATGGTGCCATCGCCGGCCGCGTCGCCGGATTACGTGCCGACATGGACGCGCTGCCGATCCTCGAGCGCAGCGGCGAACCATTCGCATCGGAAGTCGACGGCAAAATGCACGCCTGCGGCCACGACGCACACACGGCAATGCTGCTCGGCGCGGCTCGCGTTTTGAGCGAAACCAAGGCGCAGCTGGCCGGGCGCATCGTGCTGCTCTTTCAACCGGCGGAAGAAGGCCCGGGCGGTGCTCTGCCGATGATCGAGGAGGGTGCGCTTGACGACCCGCCCGTTGAGGCGATTGCGATGCTGCACGTCGACTCGCGTCTTGACGTCGGAACCGTTGGCGTGACGGGCGGTCCGGTGAATGCCTCGGCGGACGAGTTTCACATCACGGTTAGCGGAACCGGGGGACACGGTGCGTATCCGCACGCCTCGATCGATGCGATTCCGGCCTCGGCCGCAATCGTTCTTGCGCTGCAGAACGTCGTCGCGCGAGAAACGGATCCACTGGCAAGCGCGGTCCTGACGGTCGGAACGATTGCCGGTGGATATCGAAACAACGTTATAGCCGACGAGGTGAAGTTGAGCGGAACGCTCCGCGCGTACGATCCGACGGTGCGCGCCGAACTGGAGAGACGCCTCCATCGCATCGTTACAGGTGTCGCCGCAGCTTATGGTGCGCGCGCTGAGGTGCGCATCCTCCGGGGCTACCCACCCGTTTGCAACAGCACCGCGCTCGCCGAGCAGTTTTCGAGTTACCTTCGCGCGCATACTTCCTTGATCGTGGAGGCGCCGGCGCCGACGATGGGCGCCGAGGATTTTGCATATTTCGCGGAGCGCGTTCCTGGGCTGCTGATGCGTCTGGGCGTGCGAAGCGAAGCGGCAGGTGCGACGCATCCGATTCACAGCGCGCAGTTTCGGCTCGACGAACGCGCATTGCCGCTCGGTGTGACGGCGCTCGTACTCTTTGCGCGAGCGATCGGCCGCGGCGAAGTACGAGGGTAGGTCGCGTCGGCTCGCAGAATAATTAAAGCTATGCACAACGCGAGTCTCGATCTCGATTGTTCGGTGGAGGATGCATTCGCGTTGCTCTGCGCGGTCGAGAAATGGCCCGTTTGGCTCGCTCTCCTGCGCAGCGCGCGACGCACGAATCCCGTCGAGCAGATATGCGTCGGCACGGAAATTGCAATTCGTTCGATGCTGCCGGGTGACGAAGAAGAGCTCTACGAGGTCGACGGCCTGATCCCGAACTATCGGCTCTCGCTTGTCGGAGCCTACTCGATTCGGCGGCGAATCGAATTTCGGATCGAGCGGCGCACGTCGTGCCCGCGGCTGCACGTGCACCTCGCCTATCCCGCCTATCACGGCCGGGTCGGCACGCTCCTGGACCGGTGGCAGCGAGGCAAGCGGGTGGCGACGGCCCTGCACGACTCACTCGTCCATTTCAAGGGCCTCGTCGAGTATAAACGTGACGCAGCGGTCCTCGCGGACTTCTGAAGCAGGCGCTAGCAGTCATTGACCGTGAGTGCTAACGAGGCTATACTTTAGACTATGCCGCTCTATGACTATGCCTGCACGAAGTGCGGCCGGATCTGCGAAGTACGCCATGGTTTCGATGAGAGCTACCAGGAGCCGTGCGCGGCCTGCGGGGCGCCGGTGAGGCGGGTTTTCAACCCTGCTCCGGTGCTCTTCAAAGGCTCGGGTTTCTACGTGACCGATTCGCGTCGTTCGTCGGCTTCGGGTAAAAGCGAAAAGCCCAAGGAAGAGGCGACTCCGGCGAGCGCCAGCAGCGATGCAAAAAGCTCCGAGTCCAAGAGCGCGAAGCCTTCGGACTCGGCGGCCTAGCTCGCGCGCAGCCCCTCCAAAACCTCCAGAAATCCCGGGAAGCTAACGTCGAGGCTTTCGTCGCTATCGAGCGATAGCGGCCCGGCCGCCCGACCGAGAACTGCCGCGGCCATGGCGATGCGATGGTCGCCCAGGGTTGCGACCGGGTCCGTATCCGCTGCGGGTCTGCCTCCGGCGATCGCGAGCGTTCCGCGGTCGTAGGTGACCGAGATGCCGACCGCCGCAAGGAGCCGCTCCGTGGCGGCGATCCGGTCGGATTCCTTCGAGCGCAGTTCGGCAACTCCGGAGATCGTGGTCGTTCCCTCGGCAAAGGCAGCGGCCATTGCCAGCAGCGGGATCTCGTCGATTGCGCGCAACGCGGTATCGGGTGCGACGATCGTCGCTCGGAGCGGTTGCCACGCGACGCGAACGTCGCCCACGGGCTCGCCGCAGTGGATTCGATGGTTTCGGACCTGCGCGCGAGCGCCCATCGAGCGTAGCGCATCGAGTAGTCCGGTGCGGGTGGGGTTGAGGCCGACGTTTCGAACGAGGAGATCGCTCCCGGGCGTGAGGGCGGCGGCCGTGATGAGAAAGGCTGCGGCGGAGAAGTCACCGGGGACTTCGACCTCTGAACGCGCGAGTGCGACGCGCCCGAGGCGCACCGATTGGCCGTTCCATTCGATCTCACAGCCAAGGTATCGGAGGAGGCGTTCGGTATGATCGCGCGAGCCGCGATCGCCGTCGACCTGCACTGCGACGCCCGAGAAGAGACCCGCGAAGAGCAGCGCCGATTTCACCTGCGCCGACGGCGCGAGCAGAATGAAGTGACGAGTCTCGATCTGGCCCCTTGCGCGCAACCGCAGCGGCAGAGACCCTCCGGCCGTCTCGATCTGCGCCCCGAAGGCACGCAACTGCGCGGCGACCGGCTCCATCGGCCGGCGCCGTAGCGACGAATCTCCGTCGAAGGTTGCGGCGATACCGGCACCGGCACAGGCGCCAAGGAGCATCCGTACGGTCGAGCCCGAGTTCATGCAGTCGAGGGTAGCCGCAGATGTGGCGAGGCCTCCCCCGCTGACGACGTGCGCTCCGTCGCGGGCGTCGATGCGCGCGCCGAGCGCTGCCAGTGCGTTGCGCGTCGCCAGCACGTCGCGACCGGGATTGAGATTCACAACGCGCAGCGGCTTCGTCCCCGCAGCGCCGGCAATCAACGCCCGGTGCGAGATCGACTTGTCGCCCGGCACGCGGATCTCGCCGCGGACCGGTCCGGGCTGAACGGTTACGACCTTATCGGGCATTTGCGATTGATTTCAGACAAGGAGTCCATCATCATCTCGTAGCAAGCAGCGCGAAGTATTTCGTCGAGTAGGCCAGCTTTTTCCACACGAAAGGAACCGATGAACAAAGTAGATTTGGTCCGCTCCGCGGTCGACCGCCTGGAGCTCTCGCGCAAGGATGCCGTCGCATTGATCGACGGCGTGTTCGACGACATTCAAGCGGCTGTCGTTGCCGGCGAGGCGGTAAAGATTCCGGGCTTCGGCCAATTCAAAGTACGCGATCGGGCGGCGCGCATGGCGCGCAATCCGGCGACGGGCGAACAAGTAAAAGTTCCGGCGAAGCGCGTCTTTAAGTTTCTCCCGGCAAAAGCGCTCAAAGAAGCGGTGATGTCGAAGCGAGGCTCGCGCGGCGGTGCTCGCAAGAAGGCCGTCTCGAAAGCGCCTGCTCGTAAGGCGAAGGCTCCGGTTCGCAAGCAGGCCACTCGCAAGCGGCGTTAGGAGGCGGCGAGCTCTTTTCAAACGGGTGATAACGACCCGGACGCTAATACTCCATCGTTCCCCCGCTTGAGGAGGCATCAATGCTACGTTTTCCCTTTGCGCTCTCGGCCATTGCGGCAGCGGCGCTCGTTGCCGGATGCAACGGCGCCGCAACATCTCCGCCCACCGGTGCGAGCGCGATCTCGCCGGGATCGGCACAGGTCGTCGACTCCGGTATTTCGGCCCCGCGTGCGCTGCGATTATTTCGTACGCCGGCTCATCCGCCGCCCCGCCGGCACGTCATCACCGGCGCGGATCGAGCACGTGCGCGCAAGGGCGGCTGGCAGCCGCTCGCGACGGTTCCGTCGTTTCCGAACGGGCCGCAAACCGACGAACTGATGACCGACGGGACCGTTCTGGTCTTCGACTACTGCGGCTCGAACGTCTACAAACTCACGCCCGATCAAAACGGGAACTACGTGACCGGCACGTGGAGTCAGGTTGCCTCGCTGCCCACGGGAGACGCGCCGCTCTACTTCGCGTCAGCGGTGCTGCCCGACGGAAAACTCATCGTCAACGGCGGCGAGTATAACTTCTGCAGCACTGAGGAGACGACGATTGGCGCGATTTACGATCCCGTCGCAAACACCTGGACGACGGTCTCGCCTCCGAGCGGTTGGGGCCGCATCGGCGACGGCGAAAGCGTCGTTCTGGCGAACGGGACGTACATGATCGGCAGCTGCTGTGGCTCGGTCCAGGCGCAGTTGAACGAATCCACCATGACGTGGACGCAAGTCGGCAACGGCAAGGCGGATACGAACAGCGAAGAAGGCTGGTCGTTGCTCCCCAACGGCGACGTCCTTACCGCCGACGTCAGCGACGCTCCGAACTCGGAGTCTTTCAAGCCGAAGACGGCGACCTGGCGGACGGCCGGGATGCTTCCGGTAAATCTGACGAAGGGCTTCGAAATCGGGCCGCAGATGCTGCGTCCGAACGGAACGGTTTGGGTCGCGGGCGCGAGCGGATTGTCGGCGGTCTACCACATCAACAGCGGCAGTTGGACGCAGGGGCCGACGTTCCCGAAGGTTGGGAGCCAGCAACTCGACGTCGCCGACGGACCTTCAACGCTGCTGACCGACGGCACCGTATTGATCGCCGCGAGTCCGGGACTCTACAATGCGCCCTCCTCGCTCTATATCTTCACCGGCAAGAAGCTCAAGAGCATCGCGGCTTTCCCGCAAGCGCCGAACGATTCGTCCTACAACATTCGCCTTCTCATGTTGCCGACGGGCCAGGTCTTAGAGGACGACGGATCGTCGGACATGGAGGTCTATACGCAGAATAACCTCACCACGCCGAGCTACGCTCCACAGATCACCTCGGTGCCGGCGAAGCTGACGCACGGAAATACGTATACGATCGTGGGGCGCCGCTTTAACGGCGTGTCGCAAGTCAATATGTATGGCGACGACGATCAGCAGGCAACGAATTATCCGCTCGTGCGAATCACGAATACCGCCAGCGGACACGTCTTCTACGCCCGCACCCATAACCACAGCTTCATGGGCGTCGGGTCGAATAAGAAGGTCTCCACGATGTTCGACGTTCCGTCGACGATCGAGACGGGTGCGAGCACCCTCGTCGTGGTAACCAACGGCGTCGCGTCGATGCCGGAGAGCGTGACGATTCAATAGTTGCCGAGCTCGCCTCAGTGGCGAACTCGTCGAAAACCGCGGCCGGGGATTTCTCCCCGGCCGCATTTGCTAATCGCTCGGTTCGACCTTCACGCTCGTCATGCGGTCGCCGCGCCGGATTGCATCGAGCGCTTCGAAGCCTTCGCTCATCTCGCCGAAGACCGTATACTGCCCGTCGAGAAACGACGCATCGCCGAGGCAGATGTAGAACTGCGAGCCCGCCGAGTCCGGATTCGCGGCGCGGGCCATCGCGAGGGTTCCCCGGCGGTGCGGTCGCGCGTTAAACTCTGCTTTGAGCTGATAACCGGGGCCCCCGGTTCCGTCGCCTCTCGGATCGCCGCCTTGAACGACAAAACCGGGTTCGACCCGGTGAAATGCCAGCCCGTCATAAAAACCCGCATCCGCGAGCTTCATAAACGCCGCGACGTGGTGCGGCGCGTCGTCGGGAAAGAAGGTCAGAACGATGTCTCCATGAGCGGTGGCGATGCGCACGCGAGAGCGGCGGGCCCGTTCGGAGTATTCACTCAGTTCGGATGGCTGTGGCGGATCGTATTGCATCCTGCGGCCTTGTGTATCGAGAGCAAAAAGGCCTCGTCGTTTGCTGAGAAATCACTGAGGCTCACTCGTGGTGTAAGGGTCAAAAAACGCTCAAACGCCGGCCGTACTATTTTTGACTTTCTTCCTATTGCGGGCGGCGCACGGAACGCGCACGCTGAGGGCCGGGTGTTTCCCTTCGTTGTTAAGTTGAGGTTAACCACATGACAAGAGCAATTTCCCTGCGACATTTACTGAGTCTGCTCGCTATGCTTGCAGCGTTCTGCGGTCAAGCAAGTTTGGCGTCGGCCGGCACGCTCGGAGGAATCGGAGGCATCGTCACCGATGCGAAAAGCGGAGCGCCCATCGCTGGAGCGCGCGTGCAAATCAGTTCGCCATCCGAGGAGCTAACGGTAACGACGGACGCGCACGGGCATTATTTCGCGCTCTCGCTGCAACCCGACGATTATACGTTGACCGCGCAGAAGGAAGGATACGAAACAGAATCGCTCTCCGGTTACAGCGTAAACGCAGACCAAACGCAGCAGTACGATCTGCGGCTTCAACCCGGCGGCACGGCCGACTCGGGATGACGTAGACTCTCCGTTGCTCGGCAGGCGGTCTCGCGAAGGTGAGGCCGCTTTGCTTTATACGATTCGGAGGGCCGTTCGGTAACAGGGCTGCCTCGGAGGCCGGGCGAACGGCGCCGCTATCGAATTTTTGAAACGCTGGATCTGCGGCTTTTTCGCGACGATCGTGCCATTGGCGGCGTGCGCGGGCTGCGCGTCATCACCGAGCGTTCCGAGTGCTGCCGTCGTGCCAAAGGCCGCCCTCGCTCCGCCGCAACGTTACCGCGTCATCTTCAGCTTCGGCGGGAGCGACGGAAAGCAGCCTGGCGCGTTGATCGGCATGGATGGCACGCTGTACGGTACGACTGCCCTGGGGGGCGATAAGGGTAAACTCTGCTCTGCCGACGGATGCGGTACCGCGTTTAGCATTACCCGCGCCGGCGCGGAACGCGTGCTCCACGCCTTCACGGGCGGCCGCAACGGCGGAAATCCAAATGGCTTAACAAAGCTCGACGGAGTGTTTTACGGCACGACCGCGACCGGAGGAGTTTCGAGCGGTAAGTGCGTTGTCGTTCCAAAGAGCGGATGCGGAACGATTTTCAGCATTACGCCGAGCGGAATGCTGCACGTCCTTTACCGCTTCCAAGGAGGCAGCGACGGCGCGTTCCCCGTCGGCGCCTTAACGGCGCTCAACGGCGTTCTGTACGGTGTGACCGATAGCGGAGGGAGTTACGGCAGCGGCTGTTCGGCCGGATGCGGGACCGTTTTTAGTATTACGACTGCCGGAGAGGAGAACGTCATCTACCGCTTTGGCACAGCGCCGGATGGCACTACACCCGCTGGCCTAACACCTCTTGCGGGGAAGCTCTACGGCACGACCACGAACGGAGGCGCCGGCGGTCTGGGAACGATCTTCCGCGTGACGACCGGCGGGGAGGAGAACGTGCTCTACAGTTTCACGGGGAGTCCGGACGGAGCACATCCATTGGCGCCGTTGGAAGAACTCAACGGGGCGTTTTACGGCACGACGGAAGAAGGCGGTCAAGGAAACGGGAGCGCGGGCTTCGGGACGGTCTTCACCGTGAACGCTGCCGGCAGCGAGAGCGTGCTGTACCGCTTTCAAGGAGCCGACGACGCCGATCCGCAGGCGCCGTTGACGACGTTGAACGGCAAGTTGTACGGCGCGACCCCGGGTCAGTCCGGACGCGCCTATGGCGGTACGATCTTTAGCGTCACCACAGCTGGAAAGCACGTGATTCTGCACACGTTCGACGATAAAGGCGAAGGCTATAAGCCCTACGGTTTGATTTTTATCGACGGTAAGTTTTACGGAACGACGCTAACCGGAGGCGGAGGCGGAGACGGAGCGGCCTTTGCGTTGACGCTTTAGCGGACGGCGATGCCGAAGGGGTCGTTCAGCTCCGTTCTCTTGCCGCGTATCCGGTTGATTGGAGCGGTGTTACCGGTCGAGCCCGCAGCGTAAACGGTGATCCAGGTCTTGCTCGCGCTCGGCACGTAAATGTTGTCGCCGCCGTCAAGAGCGAGCCCGGTCGGCCCTTTGAGCTTCGTGACGTTGCCTTTGATATATTGAATCGGCGTGGCATTGCCGTCTGCCCCGGGAGCGTAGACCGTTACGGCGTTATTCTGGCTCGATACGTATACGTCGAGAGCGGAATCAACGGCGACTCCAAAGAGGTGGTCGAGCTTGGTGCGCGGGCCGGCAATGGTCCGCGTCGGCGTGAGGTTACCTGTGGAACCTGCCGCATAGACGGTGACGGCGCTGCTCGCATAGTTGGCGACGTAGATATTGCCGCTCGCATCCAAGGCCACGCTGTCAGGATCGTCGATTTCGGTGTTCGCGCCTCCGATCGTCGCGATCGGCGTGGCGTCGCCATTTGCGCTCGAAGCGTAGGCCGTTATGGTGTTGTTGCTCGTATTCGCTACGTAGATATCGCCGGTCATCGGATCGAGCGCAATCCCGATCGGATGATCGAGCCCGGTATCATCGCCCTGGATCGTCTGGATCGGGGCGGCATTTCCGGTCGCGCCCGCGCCATAGATGGTCACAGAGCCCTTGCCGGTGCCGCCGTTATAGTTGGCGACGTAGATGTGGGCGCCGGCATCGACCGTCACCGCCAAGGGCTGCTTCAGCGTGCCCGTAATCGTTTGGATCGGTTTCGCATTATTCATTGCACCCGATGGATACACGGTCACGGTCTGGGTGGCATAGTTCGCAACGTACAGGCACGGGCACGACGGCATCGCTTGGCTACCGGTGTGAAACGTTTGCGGAGACGCGAGTCGCGATGCCGGCGTTGACGACCCGCCGGCGCAGTTCGTCAGCAGCGCGATAGCCGCGGTTGCAATAAAGGCATGCTTGCAGAGCGAAGTGTGCATGGTGAGGCCTCTGGCATCGAGTTGAAGAAAAGCGAACGCCCGGTCACGTATACCGGGAACGCATAGATGCGGTAAGGGCTAGGCTCGCACCTCCAAGCGCTTACTCAGCATTTCGTGCAGCGCAACTGCGAGCGTATCGGCATCCCCCGCAGGCAGGATCGTGACCCCGTTTCCCGGTGTGAGGCCGCACGCATCCGAAGCGATAACGGGACGTCCCGCGGAAATCGCGTGGAGCAGCCGTCTCGGCTGATGCTCTACGAAGGCCGGTAACGCAACGGCACTTGCCAGCCCGAGGCCTTGGCGGAAATCGGGGACGCGTGTGACGTCGATTCCCTGCCAAAAGCTTGGACTCTTGGCGTCGCGCTCGCCGACGAGCACCACCGGCGTTCCGAGACGGCGGGCCGCCTCGCGCATTTCGTATGCGCCGCTGCGCCCGAGTGTGGCTCCAGCGAAGAGGACACGCGCCGGCACGGCCGCGCTTTCTCGGGCGACGGCTGGAAACGCCCAGGGCAATGAAAGGGCGCGCTCGCCGCAGCGGCGTGCGACCCCCACATGCGGCGTTACCAGGTGGCGTGCATGTGCCAAGGCCTCCCGTTCGCATTCGACGAGATCGTCGGTTGCGCGAAAATCGCCAAGCGTCGTGCTTTCGGGGTGCAGACGTGCCGCACGATCGAGGACGTCGTGAAGAGCGCGCATCGGCAGTGCCGTCATCAGCACGTCGAACGTACGCCCCACCAGGGCACCCGAGCGCCACAGGTATGGCAAAAGGTTTTGCATGACGACGACGTGCTCGACGTGCGAGGATAGTGCGCGAGAGAACCGGGTTGCGACGCGTTCGGCATCGCGAAGCATCGCTCGCTGACGCGCCGCTCCGTACGTCGCGAGACGCCGCGAACGCAGCGAACGCAGCAGCGTTTCGATCGGCGCTTGCTTCACGCCCCCGAATCCCGACAGCGTCCACGCGTATCGCGGCAACCGGTACCGCACGCCGTCGATCGGCACGTATGCGAGGTCACGTTCAGTCGCGCGCCCGGCGACGAATATGTCGTATTCTGGCCAGTACGCATCGAGCAAGAAAACCGAACGTGGTGCGGAATTCTTACGGTGGATGACACGATGCCGGACGCAGTCAACCTGCCGGCAGCTCATGCACGATGGTTGCGCAGCGGGTACGGCACCCGGCTCGAGTTCGATTTGCAGCGGGTGTACCACCGCCGCGTCCGCTTCGGAGAGGAAACGCACTACGAGTCGATGGTCGTCGAGTACCGCGCGGATCGTGAAGGCTCGCCTCGAGCGAAAGCGCAGGTCGACGTAGTTCCAAAAAATAGTCGCATCGCGACCGCGCTCGGTCAGTGAGCCCGGGACAATCTGCGAGTGCGCGTGACGTTCGAGGATTTCGCAGCCGGCGTCCAGCGCCGCGCCGTAGAGTGCATTGGAAAGCTGGCAAAGGCCGCCGCCGATGGTAGGAATGATGCAGCCTTCGCGCAGCTCACGGCCTTGAACGTATCCCGCACGGGGTGTCGCCCTACCGATCTGTTGCCAGAAACTAAGCGTTCCGCCCGCAGGTACCCGTGCTCCGTCGAGCCGGCGTAACGCCACGCCCAGGTTGTGAATCTTTCCCTCGATCAGCCGCGCCTCGGCGGCATCGCGTTCGGTCACAGCCCCGCGCAGCGGCGTCGAAACTTCGGCGAGCAGCGCCCCCGGTGACGCTTGGCCGTCGAGCGGCCAGCGCCGTATCGGCCTCGCGCAGTCGCTCGCGAAACGCTTGACGCGGAAATAGGCGGCCTTCAGTTCGAATTCGAGCAGCGACTGCCATGTGGGCGACATACGATCGTTTAACCTTTGACGTGCGCAAGGACAGTACTTGTTGGAGAGGTCCGGTTCGGCTGCCGCCCACGCTCCAGGAATCGGCGCCTCCCTCGGCTCAAACCACACGTACCTACGTTTTTGAAAGACGGGCATAGCGTGGCAACATCGGCCTTCCTTACTGCACTTGCGATAACCGCGGTTCTGCCGGTCGCGCACGTACGAACGCCTTATGATTTCATTGAACGACCAGGCCCGGACGTCGTCGCGTCGGAGTCGTGCGTGGACACGACCGTCCGCTCAGTGGAGCCGCGCCTAACGAATGGCATGCCAAACCAGCACTACACTCGCCAAGAAATAATCGACAGCGGCCCGGCGGTCACGTTCAACACTAAAATCGGCCAACCAAAGGGGGTGATGTGGGCTGAGGTCGTTCACTATGGGGGCGAACCCGGCAACAGCATAATGATAGACGAGCACCCCGGCGATCGGGTGCGCGTGTGCTTCTTGGGCGAACCGAAACCGGACGAGGCCTGCGACCCGAAGACGGATTTACGCGGCCGGAAATTCAGCGTCTACGACTATCGGCAGGCCGCCTCGTATTCCGGCATCAACAGCGAACACGACTGCGGGGGTGCCTAACACGATACCGCGAATTCGCACGCTCGCCTTCATCTCCGGCGCAATCTTCGCCACCTTGATCGTCGCGATCACCGTGGGCAATGTCCTGATCGAATCCGGCGCCGTAAAGAACCCGATGCAATACCAAACCCCGGCAAAGATCGTCTTCTTTTCGCTCTTCGTCGCCCTCGGGTTTTCTTTGATCCCGTTGATGGTTCGGCTGGTGCTGTCGGGCCTCGACTCGATCGGCAAGAGCGTGAACGCTTCGCCCTTCGCACCCATCATCGCGCGGCCGGGATGGATCGTGTGGCCGATGTGGTTGCTCATGGCTTCCGGCTTAGCCGTCGCGCTGCCGGCCGCCAATCGCGACGGCTTCTTCGCAGCCGATGGGGTTCCACAGGCACCCGGACACGACTCTGCGGCCGAGGCGATCGCGAAGATGCCATCGCAAGGTACGCTCGTAGCCGCGCCCGGCATGGCGATTGCATCAATGCTCGCCGACTCGACGCTCGCAGTCCGACGCGGATCGAGCTCGCAGCTCTTCAGCGGCGCGCAGTTTGGGGGCGCCGCTATCTTCGACTATCACGTCGCGGGGACGACGACGGTGTTTCATCGGTGCCGCTACTATTACATCACGACTGCCGCGCACAATCCGACGCGCATCGCGACCGTCAATGTCGGTATTTCGCCCGAGAAGATGAGCCGTGAGCAACTTGTTGCCGCCGATCGCGAGCTCAGCCGGCGATTCGTCGGCGACGGCTGGAACCCCGAACGAGTGCATATTTGGACGAGAAAGGGAATCGTGCTCGCACTGCGCTCGCGGCGCGTCGACGATCCCGTTTCCGGTGAAGGCGCCGATGCAGGCGCTTGGATTCAATACGTTGAGCTATACGCGTCGCAGCTGTAGCCTTGGAACTTCAGTCAACGCGGGGCGTTCGTGACCGGACCGGCGAAGATCTCCCACGCCGTTGGGTTGACGTGGTTTGCCCCCTCCAGCGGCGACTCGAGATCGAAGATCGTGACGATGGAGATTGCGATCATCGCGGCGAGCGCTCCCGTCATTATGAGTTGAACGAGCCGGCTCTCCAGTCCGATCAGAAAGGTGAGCGCGAGCAGTATCGCCCCGCCGAAAATAAGTACGCCCCAAAGAATACCCGGTATGCGTGGTCGGAGGTACGTCAGCCGGCTTCGGCGATCGTCGAGGAATTGCGAGCGCGGCAAGCATGGCGGCTTGTAGATTCGCCTGAGCGGAGGTCGTGGGCCTGAGATTGACGACTTCATTTGCGATCTCTTGAGCGATGGCGCCGGCCTGACGATCCGATTCGCCAGTAGTAGCCATGAGCGGCCACTCTTTTGTCAAGAGAGTTTGCGCGTAATCGCTGATGTGTCGACGGATCGTGTTTCCGGCCGGCTCAGGTTGGCCTCTTGCCAGGCGGTAGACTTTCGCCAATGCGTTCGCCTCGCTCGAAACCACGTCCGATGCCGTCGTATAGCCTTGCCACACGACGACGACGACGAAACCCAAGATGACCGCGTACAGCGTGCCTATAACGGTAAGAACTACGCCGGTAACGGCGTTGTGCGGGCTAAGCCTCTCCTGCTTAACGATGCGCTGCACGATTGCGTGGAGCGAACAGGCGACGAGAACCGTGACGAGCGTCGTTACGCATGCCAGCCACCCAGCCGAAACTTGCAACAGCGCGTTGACGTTCACGGCACCGCAGATCAAGCTTGCCCGAGTAATACGAGCGTGTTGCGATAATCTTCGACGGAGATACCCGCAAAGGCGCCGCCGTAACGCTGCGCGACCTCGGCGGCCGTTGCATCGATCTCCGGGAAGAACCGGCTTGCCGGAATCGTTGCATAGGACGTTCCTGCCGGCGAACCGGTATGCGTGCTGACGCCGAGCCACCAGGGTTTAGCCAGCGCTTCCAACTGCTCCATCGCCGCACCGCCGAAACGCTCAAGCGCGTTCTCGGAATTGCGGTACGCCATCAGGTCGGTTGCGTCGACGGCGCGCCCGGCGGCCTGCAAAAGCGTCACACCGTTTGCCGCCGGCGGTGAATAGTTCGCATACGTCGGGTGCACCGTCGCGAGCACCGGAAGGTTTAGCTCCGCCGCGGCGGATCGAATCACGCGGAGCACCTGGAGGTAGTTTCCCGCGAGCTCCGTTTGCTCGGAGCCATCTTTCCAGGCGGGCAGCGTGTGCGGTTCGACGTCGAGTGCCAGCCCGTCAAAGACGCCATGCTGCCGATGAGCGCCGAGTAAGTCACGTATCGAGTCGGGGGGCTCGCTGTGTCCATGTTTAACCCACGATGGATCCCCGGCCACGGCGTAGACCGAGCGTTGGTCGCCCTTCAGTGCGCGGAGCGCGTCCAGTGAGGCAACATCGCCCTCCGCCAGCACGCTCCGCTCCCCAGAGGTGACGGAAAGAAATATCGAGCGAAAGCGGTTCCGTTGCACGAACGCTGCGACCGAACTCGCTTCGGCAAGCGGCGTCCGCCAGACCCACAACGACCGGCTCAGTGTTGCACCCCACGCGGGGTGCGTGCCACCAGCAAGCGCGAACGCCGAGGCGGTGCCGACGAACTGCGCGCGATTCATCGCTTCATCCGATTGCCGCTTTACTTCCCAAGACCTTGCGAGAAGGCTGCCAAATCGAGCGACCGACGTCTTGGGCAGAGCCGCTTGAAATCAGGTGTTACGTCGCAGATTCCATAACCCGAGTGCCGAGAGGACAGCGGAGAAGACGGAGGTCACGGCGAGCGAGAGGAGAGTCCACACGAAGAAGAACGCTCCACTGGACTCAGCGAGCGTGCCGGCCGGCAGTCCTCCTGCTCCGCTCACGTGAACGGTGAAAACTACCAAGCCCGCGAGCGATCCGAGGATCATGATCGCGTACCCCGATCGCCGCTCGGCGAGCACCAGCGTCCCGTATAGCCAGATGACGAGGATAGCGATTACCGCAACGTTTGAGGCCGGTGATTTATCGGTCCCATAGACGATGTCATCCGTCAAGTGAAACGAGAGGAGAGTGATCGAGAGCAGGGACATGATGGTCAAGACGCTGTTGCGTTTCATATTTCAAATGGTTCTCCGTCATGCAACCGGGTGCGGGTGGCAGGGCTTTCGTGGGTCTGGGAAACGCTAGGGAGTGAACGAGTAGACCGCACCTGACTTGTAGTGGCGATTCGGTTCGACGGTGCCGTAGAGCGTGCCGTTCACCGGCGTTAAGCCGCTGCCGCCGTAGCCGAGGGCGGCGTAGCTGCTTAGAAAGCTGTAAACAACCCGCTCCCGTCCGCTCGGCGAGATTCTGAAAATCGTCCCGCAATAAATGCAGCGACCGCCGAATCGGGTTGTGCCGTAGAGATCGCCGTTGAGTGCCGTCAACGAGTTGAGAGGCCATGCAGCGTCCCTGCCGCCTTGGAAACGATAGAGCGTTCGAAATCCGTGGCCGGTGGTATCGATGCTGAAGACGATTCCGCATCCCTGGTACGCGTAGTTGCAGATGCCGCCGGTATTCCCGCCGGCCGCCAGGCCGTAAAGCTTACCGTTGAACGCCGTGACGCTGACGGGGGCCATGCCGTCGCTCCCCCCTGGGAAACTGTGGAGAACGCGCTCCTTTCCGGCGGGCGTAACGCTGAAGATCGTCCCGCTGGCGGCTGAACCACCGCTCACGGACGTTCCGTAGAGCATGCCATCGTACGCGATGAGACTATCGGGGCTGCAGCTATCCGGATTCTTATACCCGCCGGTAAACCGAAACCGGTAGACTATGTGATAGTCTTGGGGAGGCGTCAGACTGAAGAGTAGGCCGCAGGGGTCGGGTAGTTTGCCGCTCCCCCCTATTCCGTAGAGTACGCCATTCAGAGCGGCGAGGCTGTACGGAACCCCGCCGCGGGGGCGCCGATCGGCTTCTCGCCCGCGAAATCGGTGAAGCACTTGCACGCGACCGGACGGCGGGATCGCGAAAATGGTTCCGCAGAGGTTTCCGTTACCGCAATCAAAAGTGTGGGTCAGGCCGTAGAACAATCCATTGAGCGGTACCACTTGTGTCGGATATGTGCCTTGTGCGCTGCTAAAGCTACGATAGAGACGAGCGTGACCGCTGGTCGACACGCTGTAAAAAGTACCGCCCTTATCTTTGCCGCCGAACTCCGTTAGGCCGTATAGGAGCCGGCCGCCCGGGATCGCTTGCGTGAGTCCTAACGGAGAACCACCGTATGCACCGCCGAGCGTAAAGAGAATTTCGAATTGGCGCGCGTCCGGGGACGGCTGACGAACGACGTGGGCGTTCGCAAATGGAGCAAATGTCGACTGAGGGCCGCGACACGACGTGAGTGCGATAAGAGCCCCAGTGGTCACAAGCGCAAAACGGCACGACGATGAAACGCTCATTGACGCCTCCCCAAAAAGGCCGACGCCCGGGTCTCAATAGATCCCAGCCGCCGCCCGCGCTCTACCGCAACGTGCTCGGGTTTTCCTATCGGATCCGGCGACACTCGAGCCGATATCCCGCACTGAACTTCCTGTCTGGAGACTTGGGGTGCATACCCTACGCACGAGCGCTTGCGCGAGGAGCGCCTTTGGAGATAATTACCCTCAAATGAGACACATACTTAGTATTGCTTTCGGTTGCGCTGTGGCAGTTGTGGGCCTCGCCGCGATCCTTGCCATGAGGGTGGCTGCGGGCGAGTCGTCGTTCGTTCCGGGCGCGTGTCCGGCAATGCCGATGCCCATCGCCGAACTGAAACATGCACGCTGCGGCCGACTTACGGTTCCGGAAGATCGTCGACACGCCGGAAAACGTACGATCAGCCTCGCGGTGGCGATCGTTCCGGCCGCGTCGCAGAGTCCAAAGAGCGATCCGATCGTTTGGCTCGCCGGGGGACCTGGAGACGACGCCATCACCGAGATTCCCATGGCGCTGGCCGGAAAGCTCAACGCCGATCGGGACGTGATCTTCATGTCGCAGCGAGGTACGTATAGCGCCAAGCCGAAGCTGACGTGCGCATCCGTCGACCGCTGGGCCGCAAAGACGTTGGACATGCCATACGATGCGGCGGCGACAGGAATCGCATATTCCAGCGCCACGCGGGAGTGCCGTCGAGAGCTCACGGCGCTCACTCCCGATCTCGCCGCATACAACACGCTGGAGAGTGCAGATGATCTCGAGGATCTGCGTGTCGCGCTGCAGATCCCGAAATGGAATGTTTATGGAATCTCTTATGGAACCGACGTAGCGCTCACGTATATGCGACAGCATTCAGACGGAATTCGTTCGGTTGCGATCGACGGCGTGTTTCCGCCGTCCCTGGCGGGCGGGGTTGGCGCATGGACCAGCGCCGGCGAAGGAATCAACGCCGTCTTCAAAGCGTGTCGCGATGACACCCCTTGCCGCAAGCGCTACGGGGACATCGGGGCAACATTTCGACGTCTAGTGATACAGTACGAGGCCTCTCCCAAAACGGTCGCAGTCCAGGTGCCGGGCCATGCCGGAAACGTGAAGGTCAAGATCAGCGGCGGCATGCTCGTGCAATGGACGGTCTCACCCGGGACGCACTTGGCTGCCAAAGTGCCCGCGTCGATAGACGCACTCGCGCACGGCGACCCAGCACCGATTGCATCAACGTGGGCTGCGCCAAAGCTCGATCCCGCCGGCGTTGGTGTACTAGGCAATGGACTCTTCTACGGCGTTTCTTGTGGCGAGTGGGTGCCGTATGAATCCGAGAAGGGCATCATTGAAGCTGGACGACGGGCATTTCCGATGTTTCCGCTTTCCATCCTGAAAAATGGTCCGTTGCCCTTCATGCGCGATAACTGTCGCGAGTGGGACGTACCGAGAGTATCTCCATTGGTGCGGGCCACGACACGCAGCAGCATCCCGACGCTGTTGATTTCCGCGCAGTACGACGCCCAAACGGCGGCGTCGTTTGGCGCTTATGCGGCGCGGACGCTATCCAATGCCACCGTCGTCACCATTCCGAACGTCGCTCACGTTGCTTTCGGCAGTCCATCCCAAGCTGCAAACGCGTGCGCGTACGCGATTGCGAGGTCGTTCTTCAATCGACTAAACCGGGTCGACACGACTTGCATCCGAAAAGTGCCCGCGACGACTTTCATAATTAATCGGTAGCGGCGCGCCATCTGCTTTTCGGGACGCGAACTTGGATCATTACCTACGACGAGCCGGATAGGTCGGGGCCAGCGAACAGGATTCACCGCCAAACTATTTAGCCTTTCATAGGGAGCCGTAGCGGTTTCCCAGATCGAGGCATTGGACAATTACAATTCCGCTACCGTATGGGGCAAGCGATGAAACAAATCTTGTCCCATCCCCCGGGAATAGCAACCCTTAAGCCAATTCCATTTCGATCGGTTTGCGCCTTGGGGCTTAGGTGTCTACGATTTGTTGTAAAGGATTCGAAACAGGAGCAAAATCCCGAGACAAAGCGCGACGAGCAAATAGAGGCTCCATGGAATATCGCCGGTCTGGTTGGCCACATGCCTTGCGCTGAATAACAAGGCGAGAACCGCGAAGAACAGGGGAAGGCTCAACCAGAACAGGAGGGTCTTTCGTCTGCGAACGCTTGCAAGGTGTCGCGCTAGCCTTTTCCAGATTTGATCGTCGGGTTTCATTGTGGCTGCCAAAATAGGGCGCGCGTACAGTTGGTGTACAGTAGGGCAAAAAAATCGGCAAATTATCGCAATAAATCAATGGGGAAGGTGGGAGTCGAACCCACATGAGTTGCCTCGGCCGCTTTTGAGGCGGCTGCGTCTGCCATTCCGCCACTTCCCCAGCGGCTAGCGCTGCTTCGTGAAGAGTGAGCGCCGCGCCTCGCCTATGGGTTCGCCTGAGTGCATGCCGGGCAGCGAAATGCAACAGTGCTTCCCGGTACGTCCGACCATCCCGGCGGCGCAAACTTCGGGCCACCATTAAATGTGGATACGGACACCGTGCATTGTTCGTGGCCTTGGTGCGGCGTCGCCTGGCACGCGGTATTCGGACACTGACACGTAGTGGTTGAGATTACGAACACCTCCGGGTCGATTATCGGTTAATCAGTGCTTCGCGTCGACCAAAGCCTGCGCCTCGGCGTTACTCGAGGCCGTATAGAGGCCGAGGCTCATCTCGACCGAGCGCCGTGCGAAGACGAGCGTGACGAGCTCCGCGCCTCGCGTGCGCCGCCAAAAGGCCTGCGCGATTTCGCCGCGGTGCCACTGCAGGCGCATCAGGCGGCGCCCGTGCAAAATCCCGAGCGCGTCGCCATCGTTCGAAATCAACAAGCGATCTGATGGGGCAAATGCGAAGCCCGAGACGCTTGCGAGTCGCGCTGCCGAAGCCGCCTCGTGCGGGCGAAACTCCTCCGTGACCGTCAGCTCGCGGCCGTCCGCCGTCAGCGTTAGCGTCCGCGCGAAGTTTCCGCCACCCGGTGGAAGATCCGGGGCGTCGTAGGAGCAGTTCTCGCGCTGGGTCGTCAACGCATCGAGTCGCGAGCAGCTATAGGGGCGGTTGAACGTTCCGGCCGGCATTGGATGGGTGTATGTGCCGATATAATCGCGCGCCGAAACCGGCGCCTGCGGATCGACCGCATCGCGCAGAAGACCGATGCTCGTCGCGGTATTACCCTGCGCGTCGCTAAGCTCGGCAACGCGCGCTCCGGCAAACGGTGCGAAGACAACGCGAAGGTGCGCGTTTGCCATCGTCGTGCCGTCGGGATCGGCGAACGGCGGGGGGGTGCCGGGCGGTGCAATAGCAAGTGTCGTGGGGCCGGCCCGCTGCACGCCGATCGGCAGAATGCGCGTTCCGTAGGCCGGCACGGTAAACGCCGCGAACCTCACGCGCCGGTTCGAGAGGCGAACGTTGCCGGCGCCGACCCGCCGCGGTACGCCGGCGGGATTGATCGCGACGAGAAAGGCGAAGGATTGGTCATCGGCGAGCAAGGTCGTCAGATTGGGAGCATGCGGGTACGACGATGACGCCGGGATCGATGTTACGTCGCTAAAAAGCCGACCGCCGCGGCGCAACTCGCCGAGCAACGCGGTTCCTTTGGGGCTCATTCGGCGCGCCACCGACGGCGGAAGCGTGGGAAAGAGCAGCGTTCGGGAATGCAGCCCGTTGCCATTCTCAGCCGTTACATCAACGAGCGTACAGCCCAAGCCGCGCGCATTGCAGGCGCGCTGCATCGCGCTCGTAGCGGCGGCGAGCGTATTGAAATCGTCGGCGCTTAAGGTGCCCGGAGAGAATAGGCTCGGCGGCCAGAGAATCGATGCGTCGGCGCCCACGTGGGTCGTAGCGAGCAGAGCACCGTACCGGCGCAACAGATCGCCAAACGCACGCGTTGGCGCGTAGCGTGGCGCGGCGCGCAAATCGACGGTGAGGGCCGCATTCCAGGCGTACGACCAGTTCGCCCACGGCGCTTCCCAGCCGTGCGGGTTGATGGTGTCCTGTACGGGGAAGTTCACCACGCCGTGCACGCCGTTGCGCAGTAATTCCGTCAATGCGATCGCGGTGTTTGCGGGATCGCTCGGACGTGGTTCGGCTTCATCGGCATCCTGCAGCCACCCGGCCTGAAACTCCGACTGCATGACGGGAAGGCGTGGCTGCGTTTGGAGTAGACCGGTAGCAAAATCGAGATCCGCGAGATCGTGCCCGGAGATTCGATAGCTGCCGCTCTGGTACCAATTCCCCCACGCCCAAGCCGGCGACGCGCCGGGCACGCGCATTTCATAAGTATTGAGAAAGAGCGGCACGCGCGTCCCAGCTACCGATTGCACGGTCTCGCGCAGCCAATGCACGTACGCATGCCAGTGCGGCGCCGGCCACGTGTCGTTGTCGAGATAGGCTCCCTGATCGTCGTCGAGTGCGATCGCGAGAATGTCGTGCGAGTAGGGCTCTGCCGTTCGCAACACGTTGCGCAGCCACGTCGCCGCGTTGGCGAGATGCGTCGCATTGCCGAGCCACTCCGCTGCAGCCGCGTCGGCGTGAGCGTTCTGTAAGGTCGCCGTCGCCGGATAGCGCCCTTCGAGCACGTCGTGTAGCGGCATGTGGTACTCGGGACGCTCGAGCAGCCACGCCGGATAACCCCCGTTGCGCCACTCGTTGCGGATCACCGGTCCGGGGCGCAGGATGATTTTGAAGCCAAGCTCGTGCGTAAGGCGCAGCAGGCCGGTGAGATCGCGTCGCGGATCCGTCGTGCCGTTGAAATCGAGCACGTCGGAGGAGGGCGCGTGCCAGTTCCAAATGACGTAGAGGTCGATCGTGTTGATGCCGAGGTTTTTGTAGGCAAGCAATGCGTCGCGCCACCGGTTGCGAGGAATTCGTTCGTAGAAGAAGGCGGCGCCGTAAACGAAGAACGGCCGCCCGTCGACTTCGAAGACGGGATACCCGCGATCGATCGCGATCCGCGAGGTATTCCAACTCGACCATCCCTGCGCGGCCTCGAGGCGAGGCGAGCCTGCTGCAGCAAACGCGACCAGCAGTGCGAGCAGAAACGGCCACCAGCGCTGGACTCGCGCCGCAGCCAAATAGACGATCACCCCGAGCAGCAGCCAGCCGACGCCGAGTGCAATCGCGGCGGCGCCGGAGTAGATGAACGCCCAAATCCACCCGATAAGTGCAATCGCTGCGGGCAGCGGATAGAGCGGCATCATGAAAGGCGATGGCCTCCCGCGCGCGCGGAGAAGGGCGAGTGCAGCGATCTGTGCGACGGCTTGAACGAGCACGATGCCCGCGGTGAGGAACGCGATCACTTGATCGAGGGAGAAAAGACTCGCGACGAGTGAGAGGATGCCGATCACGACCAGAGCGACGTATGGGATATCCTTGCGCGGATGGAGGCGGGCGAAAATGGGCAGAAACGCGCCGTCGCTCGCGGCCGCAAACGAAATCCGTGAGAAGCCGAGCAGGTTGCCGTAGAGTGAGGCGAACGCGGTGACGAGCACGAGCACGGTAACGGCGACGCCGGCTCTGTGTCCCCAGGCCTTTTCAACGACGAAAGAGCCAACGTACTGCGCCTGCGTCGTCGGTTGACCGTGCGCGTCGAGGAGCGATTGCCACGGCACCGCGCCGAGCACGCCGAGTTGGAGCAGCACGTAGAGCGTCGCGACGACCAGTATGGAGAGCAGGATTGCGAGGGGAATCGTCCGGTTCGGGCGCACGACTTCATCGCCGAGCAGCGCGGCATCGGAATAGCCGGCGTAGTCGTAAAGCGTGATGAAGAGCGCGCTGCCGAAACCGGCAAGGAAACCGGCACCAAGACTCGCTGCATGCGTCACGTGAAAGGCCCTGGCGAAGTCCGCGTGCGAAAGACCGGCGAGTGCGACGAGAAGGAGGGTCAGCACGGCGGCGGCCGCGAGCGCCGAGCCGACCGATGCCACCTGCGCCGTGCGCCGATAGAGGAGCAGCAGCGTGACGATGCCGATCCCTGCGGCGACCGCGTCGTGTGCGGCGGCGTTGGACGCGATTGCGGGGTAAAGAAATGCGGCGTAGTTGGCAAATCCGATATAGCCGCTTGCGAGCAGACATGGCGCCGCCAACAAGAACTGCCAATTGAAGAGGAAGGCCAGCGCGCGGCCAAGCCTCTGCGGACCGAAAACGTTGCGAAGATAGACGTAGGTGCCGCCCGAACCGGGATAGCGTGACGAGAGCTCCGCCCAAACGAGGCCGTCGCAGAGGGCGACCAGCGCTCCGCCGATCCAGCCCGCGAGTGCGAGCGGTCCGCCGAGCGCCGCGACGACGAGCGGAATCGTCACGAGCGGCCCGATGCCGATCATGGTAATCACATTGATCGAGACGGCACCGCGCAGATCGATCGCGCGCTTCAACCGGCTTGATTCGTTCAGAATGATACCTCCGAGGCCCGACGATTTCGTGCGACGAAGCTTCCCGCCATGCACGAGCGTTCGAGTATCGCGCGGCTCCTCGCGCTCGACGGCGATGCCCGCATCGATTTTGTCGAGAGTCCCGCCTTGTCGGGTAATCCACTCGGCGACCCGGCTACGCGGCCGGTCGTCGTCTATACGCCGCCGGGATACGATCCCGAAGGCTCCCGCCGCTACCCCGCGCTCTACGTGCTGCACGGCTACACCGGCGACGTTGCCGCGCTGATCTCCACGCGGCCGTGGGAGACGAACGTTTTGCAATGGGCCGACCGGCTCGTCCGCGAGCAGCGTATGCCGCCCGCGTTGATCGTGCTCGTCGACGGCTTCACGCGCCTCGGCGGCTCGCAGTATCTCAACTCCGTCCACAACGGCGCCTACGCGACCTACATCGTGCGTGACATCGTCGGGCACGTCGATCGCTCCTATCGAAGCATCGATACCGAAGGCGGTCGCGCAGTCGTCGGAAAGTCCTCCGGTGGTTTCGGCGCGATGCACCTGGTGCTCGCGCATCCTGGAACGTTCGGCGCCTTTGCGTCGCATAGCGGCGACTCGTACTTTCGTTACGCGCACCCGCCGGCGTTCGCGACCGTACACCGGATCCTCGAAGGGTACGGTTTCGACATCGGAGCCTACGTCGAAGCCTTCGAGAAAAAGCCAAAGCGAAGCATGCCCGAATATACGACGATGGAGATGCTCGCCTACGCCGCGGCGTACTCACCGCGCAGCGCCACCGCGTTCGACCTCGATCTCCCTTTCGACCGAGCCACCGGCGAGTTGCGTGACGACGTCTTCGCGCGCTGGCTTGCGTACGATCCGGCCGAGCGCATTGGAACGCATCGTGCCGAGCTGAGCCGCCTGCGGCTGCGCTACGTCGATTGCGGGCGGCGCGATGAGTATAATCTTGACGTCGGCTCGCGGGTCGTGGCGCAACGCATCCGCGAGCTCGGGCTTTCCGTCCGCCACGAGGAATTCGACGACGATCATCGCAACGTCGGATACCGGTACGAAATATCGCTGCCGGCGCTGGCCGGCGTTCTGGACAAGGCATGAACAAAGGTTTCTTGATCGCACCGTTGCTCGCGCTGAGCGTCGCGGCTGCGGCATCTGCGCAGATCGCGCAGCCGACGCCGACGCCGGATCCGCACGTGTATACGGACCCCGCGATGACCTTTGCCGCGCCGTCGGATGCCGTTCTCATTAACCGTCAGACGGTTTCATCCGGCGACCTCACCGAGGATCTGCAGCCGGTTGCCGCATGGATTCTGCGTCCGGGCAAAGAGAACGCCCGGTTGATCCAAATCTCGATGGAAGCGTACAGCGGTCCGCCCGAACAGTGGGAGAGCCAATTCGAGAGTCAGACGCATGGAAGCCAAGATGGAACGCTGATCAAAGGTAAGGAGCCGATGTCGCTGCTCAACGGCATGCCCGCCTATTTCGTCGAGGTGACGTACGGAAGCGGTTTCGACGCGAAGAAAGAGTACGCGGTGGTTTGGGCCGACGGTCAGCGTGGAGTAGTGCTCTCGGAAACGTCGCGCCTCGGCGACGCGACGGCTGAGGAAGCGAAGAACGTGCTCAAACAGGCGTCGGCAGTTCGCTATCCCGTAAACCAGCCGTAGCTTCGAGCGCTTGCCGTAAGTCGTCGAGCAAATCGTCCGCATCCTCGATTCCCACGGATAGCCGCAGGAGAGCGTCGGTAATACCCCGGCGCTCGCGTTGCGCTTGAGGAATCGAGCCGTGCGTCATCCGCGCAGGATGGCAGATCAACGACTCGACGCCGCCGAGGCTCTCCGCAAGACTGAAGTACTGCAGCCGGCTTGCGAAATCAAGCGCACGCGCGGGCGGCCCGACGAGCTCGAAGGAGAGCATGCCGCCAAAACCGCTCATCTGCCGCATTGCCAGCTCGTTCTGCGGATGCGACGGGAGCCCCGGATAGTAGACTCGGGCGACGTCGTCGCGCGCCTGCAAGAACTCAGCAACGATGTGAGCGTTACGAGCGTGTTCGCGCATGCGCAGCGCGAGCGTCTTGGCGCCGCGCATCGTCAGCCACGCGTCGTGCGGTCCGGGAACGCCGCCGGCGGAGTTTTGTAGGAACCGGATCTGTTCGTGCAGCGCCTCGTCGTCCGTGATTGCGATCCCGCCGACGACGTCGCTATGACCGCCGATGTACTTCGTGGTGGAGTGCACGACGATCTGCGCTCCGAGCGCGAGCGGCTGCTGAAAATACGGCGTCGCAAACGTATTGTCGACCACGACGAGTTGGCTGGGCCCGCGAATTGAGGCGATGGCCGCAATATCGACCAGCTTCAAGAGCGGATTGGTCGGTGTCTCGATCCAGAAGAGTTTGGTCGCCGGCTTCACAGCCGCGCGTACGGCGGCAAGGTCGGTCATGTCGACGTACTCGAAATCGAGTGAGTAACGCTGCAAGACGCGCGTAAAGAGCCGGTAGGTGCCCCCGTAGAGGTCGTCGCTAACGACCACATGATCGCCCGCCGAGAGCAAGCCGAGTACCGCCGAGGTTGCGGCCATCCCGCTTGCAAACGCGCTTCCGTACCGCGCGCCCTCTAACGAGGCGAGCTGGCGTTCGAGTGCGAGGCGCGTCGGATTGATCGTCCGGCTGTAATCGAAACCCTTGTGCTCGCCGACGCGCATTTGCGTATAGGTCGACGTCTGATAGATCGGAACGATCGTCGCACCGGTGGCCGGGTCGGCCTCCTGTCCGACGTGAATCGCCTTAGTAGAAAACCGCATGCGTCGCCATTAGGGTTTCCGAAGCACCTCGGAGCTGGTCGAGAGAAAGCTGATGATGTCTTGACGCGCTAGCACGCCGATGGGCTCGCCGTCGTCGGTGACCACGATCGCAGGATTTGCCAAGGTGAGCAGTTTGTAGGCGCGCTCGATTGCCTCGGACTGTTCGAGCGCCGGAAATGGCCGGCCCATCACGTCGCTCACCGGCTGATGCAGGATGTCGGCGTGGTCGAAGACGCTCTGCATAACCCCGATATCGTTGACGCTGCCGACTTGTTCGTGTCCGCGCATCACTGGAATCTGCGAAATCTCATATTGGCGCAACAGATCGAGTGCTGTCTTCACGGTGTCGTCGTGCTGAACCCTGATGAGCGGTGGAACCGGTGTCTTGCTGCGCAGCACGTCGCCAACCGTTGCGTGGCGTTTCGAGTCGGCGAGAAAGCCGTTGGCGATCATCCACTCGTCGTTGAAGATCTTCGACATGTAACCGCGCCCGGAATCGGGGAGGATCACCACGACGATCGCGCTCGCCGGAAGGGTCGTTGCAAGCTTGACGGCGGCAACGGCTGCGGTCCCCGAGGAACCGCCGACGAGCAAGCCCTCTTCGCGCGCGATGCGGCGAGCCATGAGGAACGAATCACGGTCGGAGACACGCACCATTTCGTCGATGACGCGAAGGTCGACGGTTTCGGGAAGGTAGTTCATCCCGATTCCCTCGACGGCGTACGAGCGGGGAATATCTCCCGAGTAGATCGAGCCCTCGGGGTCCGCGCCGATCACGTGAATCGCGGGGTTCTGCTCTTTTAGGTAGCGCGCGACGCCGGAGATCGTCCCTCCGGTGCCGAGCCCCGCCACGAAATGCGTAATCTCACCGCGCGTATCTTCCCAAATCTCCGGGCCGGTCGAGTTATAGTGCGCTTCCGGGTTAAAGTGATTGTGGAACTGGTTCGGTTGAAAGGCGCCGGGGATTTCCGAGGCGAGACGATTCGCGACCCCGTAGTACGATTCAGGCGAATCGGGGGGAGCGTTCGTCGGCGTAATGACGACGTCGGCGCCGTATGCGCGCAGAAGATCGATCTTTTCGCGCGACATCTTATCGGGCATCACCAGGATGCAGCGGTATCCGCGAATCGCGGCTGCCATCGCGAGGCCGGTGCCGGTGTTCCCGCTCGTCGGTTCGACGATCGTACCTCCCGGCTTGAGGAGGCCTTGCCGCTCCGCCGCATCGAGCATGGCGACGGCGGGGCGGTCTTTCACGCTTCCTCCCGGGTTCATGTACTCGACTTTGGCAAGCACGAGACAGGGCGCCCCGTCCACGACTTTGTTCAGCCGCACCAGCGGCGTCCGGCCGATCGCCTCGAGGGCGTTTCCGCAGTAAACGAGGCCCGCGGTTTGAGATTCGACGGGGGTTGCCATAGGAGCGGCGGCTTCGGCGCGCCGAAGAAGTTCGCCTATGAAATGGTACGGCCGCGCGGCGTATGTGCTGATCGCATCGCTGCTATTGGGGACGCAAGGATGCAACGACGATTCGCTCCCGCCCGCGGCGGGATTCGCGACCGTAACCGGCGTCGTGCTCGACGCTTCGACGAGCTCTCCGATCGTCGGCGCGAGCGTAACGATCGACACGGTGCTCAATGCGACGACCGACGCGAGCGGGAAGTTCACGATCGACAAAGTGCCGAGCGGTATTGCCGACTATGCGGTGCAAGCGAACGGGTATCAGTCTCTCGCTTCGACGGCGAACATCGAGCCCGGTAAACCCTTCCAGCTCAACCTCACCCTGCCGCAGAAACCGCCGCAGTAGTTCACGCCGAGGCGGGCGAGCGCCGGTAGGCGCTTGCGGGCTTCATGAGCGTCGCCCGGTCCGCAACCGTGCGATCGACGATACCGAGCACGACGGTCGCGAGTTTCTCCGGATCGTGGCGAACCATTTCGGTCTCACCGATCACCGAGGCCCGAACGGGCTCGAGCCCGAGTGCAGTAATGCGGTCGATGTCGGGCTCGACGGGCACCTGTCCTTCCTCAGCGTAGGCGCCGAGCAGCCGCGAAGGAGGTTCGTCGTTGACGATCACGTACTCGCAGACCCGTTCGCCCGCATTACGAAGAAGCGCCTCGACGTGGTCGGCGGCGGTCATTCCGTCGGTCTCGCCCGGCTGCGTCATCACGTTGCAGACGTACATCTTCACGGCGTTTGCGTGCGCGACTTCGCGAGCGATGCGGCTGACTAAGAAGTTCGGCGCAACGGAGGTGAAGAGCGAGCCGGGCCCGAGCACAATCGCATCGGCGTCGCGAATCGCCTCAATCACTTCCTCGAGCGGCGTCGCCGCGGGCGGATCGAAGAAGACCCGCTTGATCGGACGCGGGGCGTTCGAGATATTCGATTCGCCTTCGAGAATCGTCCCATCCTCGAGCTCCGCGCAGAGCTGCACGACGCCGAGGGTCGAGGGAAGCACGCGTCCGACGACGTTGAGGACTCGGCTCGATTCCTTGATCGCATGATCGAAGTTCCCGGTGATGCCCGACATCGCGGCTAAGAATAGGTTGCCGAACGAGTGGCCGCTCAGCCCTTCGCCTTCCGTGAATCGGTAGCGAAAGAGGTCGGTGACGAGCGCTTCGTCATCGGCAAGCGCAACGAGACAGTTACGAACGTCACCCGGAGGCAGGACGCCCAGCTCCTTTTGTAAACGCCCGGAAGAACCGCCGTCGTCGCTGACCGTGACGATCGCCGTGAGATTGCTGGTGCGCCGTTTGAGCCCGCGCAGCAAGGTCGAAAGCCCCGTACCGCCGCCGATCGCCACGATTTTGTAGCCCTGCTGCAGTCGTCGCCCTGCCAGTGCCTCGCGAAAGCCTTTCGGGTGGCGAGCGCTCGCGATTCGCACGACGGCGCGTAGCCACATCGCGACGCCGAGCACGAGCAGAACGGTTCCAACGACGGCGAGAATCCATGTCAGATACGCGGGAGAGAAATAGTCGTCGACGATGTCGTCGAGGACCTCGTTGATGTGAATGCCCGTTCCTTCCGCGATGAGCCAACGCGTCGCCGCATCGAGCAGCACGATGACGCCAAAGATGGCGAGCAGAATCCACCGTTTCACCCCGACGCCCGGTAAGAGCCAGTTGAGCGTGCCGGCGAAGCGTTCGCGCATCAGGCCACTCGCGCCAAATCGCGAGCTTCGGAGGAAACGTCGAGCCGTGGATCTTCCGAGAATCGCCGCATGAGCCGCCGCGCAACGTAGACCGAGCGATGGCGGCCGCCGGTACAACCGATCCCCACCGTGAGATGCGTCTTGCCTTCGGCGAGATAACGCGGGAGCAGATATTCGAGCAGATCGCTAACTTTTTCGAGAAACGGCGCGAGCGATGGATCGCTTTCGATAAATGTTCCGACCGCAGCATCCTCGCCGGTCTGCGGGGCAAGCTGCTCGTCGTAGTTTGGGTTCTTTAAAAAGCGGACGTCGAAGAGCAGATCGAGATCGATCGGCAGTCCGAACTTAAAACCGAAGGAGACGAACGTCATCGTCAATCGGACCGGTCGATCGGCGAGGAAGGCCGAGGCGATGCGTTCCTTGAGCGCTCCCGGCGTGAGACTCGTCGTATCGATGACGACGTCGGCTCGCTCGCGCAACGGCGCCAGAACTCTCCGGTCCGTTTCGATCGCCTCGCGCACCGAGCCCGCGTGCGAGAACGGATGCCGCCGCCGAGTCTCGCTGAAACGCCGGACGAGCAAGTCGTCGGTTGCGTCGAGAAAGAGCAGCCGCACGTCGTGGTTCTCCGCGATGCGATCGATGGCGCTGCGCGGGTCGCCAAGCGCCGCATCGCCGCGCAGATCGAGGGCGATGGCCGCCTCGCGCACGGCCGAACGCTCCAGCACCGCAACGGCACCGTCGAGGACGGCCGGCGGCAGGTGTTCGATGCAATAAAAGCCCAAGTCTTGGAACGACTTGATCGCCTGACTGGAGCCCGCACCCGAGAGACCCGTCACGAAGACAATACGCAGCGAACCCATTATGAAGCTATTTTCGACCGAACGCGCCAACGCCCTCATTCCAAAGCTGGAGCCCTTGATCGAGGAGCTCCTGGCGCGACGCCGTGACCTCGCGATCAAGCTGCTGGAGTCGGATCCGGCCCTTCACCACTCCGAGCCACGCCGCCGGCGCCTTGCTGCTGCGCGCTCCGCGCTGCCGGCTCCGCGCTTCGGCGAGCTAAAACAGGAAATCGGCCGGCTAATCTATCGGATTGAGTCGCTCGGCTGCGTTCTCAAGGATATCGACCTAGGGCTCGTTGACTTCCCCGCAATGCGCGAAGACGAACCGATCTATCTCTGCTGGAAGCTCGGCGAATCGACGATTGCGTATTGGCACGGGGTCGATGAGGGTTTTGCGGCGCGTAAAGGGCTGCCGCTCTAGCTGGCGACGGCGATAAAGTCCTCGGCGAGCCCCTGAAGTCGTACCTCCCCAAAATCGGCCGTGTAGGCGCCGCTCTCGGCGCCGGTGATCTCGCCGACGTCGGGGACGTTTGCAAGCTGCGGAATCTTCGACCGAATTTCATCAGGAATACGCACGTGGTCTCCGATCGAGAGCGTGCCTTGATCGAAGAGGGCGTTCAGGTTCTCCAGGAGCATCGGAAGCGGGATGCCGTAATCTTCGCTGATGGCGCCGATCGTGTGCGTTTCGCTAATCGCGCAGTTCGAGCAACCGCCCAAATGGAATCGCGCGAAGACCCGCCGCGCGCCCGCATGCATTTTGAATGCGTCGTCGACGGTCATCTCAGGTGTAAATTGCTGCGTGGTCATCGTCATGGTTCCTTCGCTAGAACGCGTCCCTCACCCCACCGGTTGCGGTGCAGACGTGAGCGAGTAGCCTCCAGTGTCGTGCGGAGTACGCCTGTAAGCCGGATTCTGTCCCCACGAATGGGTGATGACCATCTCTCTGGGGCGCGCGTTACCGAGCGCCTCGGTGCGACTTAGCTCGTTCGGACGGGCCGTCCCTCGATCGAGCGGTCTTGCTTCGGGTGGGGTTTGCCCGAGGCTGCGTCACCGCAGCGCTCCGTGAGCTCTTACCTCACGATTTCAACCTTACCTCAACATGCATTCGGATCGGGAACCCCAGCGGTAGAGCCGCCCGGCCCCCGTTGCGCAAACCTTGAGGCGGTATGTTTCTGTGGCACTTTCCTTCGAGTCACCCCGACAGGACGTTATCCTGCACCCTGCCCGTATGAAGCCCGGACTTTCCTCCCGTTACCGGGCGGTCATCCGGCGTACTCCGCACCGCTAGTATACCATCGCGCAACGATCTCTGCCGCTTCTACGAGACGAGGACCTGGCCGGCTGAGATACGCGTTGCCGTCGAGGGGTAAGACTCGACCTTTGCGGAACGCGCTCAAGCTTTGCCACTCGTCTCTCGCCGCAAGCGCGTCGACGGCGTGCAGCGTCTTTGGTAGATCGAATCCACACGGCGCGACGATCAGTGCCTCGGGATCGGCCTGGGCGATCGCGCTCCATTCGAGCCGCTGCGAGTTGGCGCGCGGGTGAGCGAGCACCGGTGCCCCGCCGGCGAGTTCGATGAGTTCCGGTATCCAATGTCCCGCGCTCATCGGTGGATCCGTCCACTCCAAAACCAACGTCGGGGACCGGCGTGCCGTGGGCGGCAGTTCCGCCATTCGAGTTTCGAGAGTTGCAACGAAGCGTTCCGACTCGGCGGCATGTCCGGTAATATCGCCGAGGAAGATCATCGTGGCGAAAACGTCGCGCAGCGAGAGCGGTTCGAGCGATACCACGCGCGGATCGGAGCGTAGACGTTTGGCAGCAGTCGCGACAATCTCGTACGAAACGGCGCAGACCGCGCAGAGTTCTTGCGTGACGATCAAATCGGGCGCAAGTTGCTCCAGCAGTCCGGAGTCGAGATGGTAGAGGCTCGATCCCGCGTGAAGAGCAGCGCGCACGTGGCGGTCGATCTCGGCGGGTGTCGCCCCCTCCGGCGCCGTCGCCGCCGTCAGCTTCGGAAGGCCCAACGCTTCCGCTGGAAAATCGCATTCGTGCGTTACCCCAACGACCTCGTCACCGGCGCCGATCGCGAACAAAATCTCCGTCGCACTCGGTAAGAGGCTGACGATTCTCATGCGTTCTCCGTGCGGCACGCGCCTCGTACGGCGGCGCTAAAGGATCCCGGCATACGAACTACGTGATTACCTTGTCATCCTGAGGTCGACGGATTTACTCTCCTTGAGCGAGTGAGTAGCCGCGCTCGCCGTTAAAGGTGTAGAGTCCCTCGGTCTTGATGACGTCGAAGCCGGCGTGATCGGCCGCGGCGAGCAGTTTGACAATGTGCTCGGCCGTGAAGAGCTCGCCGTCGGCTTCGAAACGGCAGGACCAGTGATCGCTCCAGTAGGTATCGGGATTCCCGTGCGGCCAAACTTTCGTGCCGCGATTGCTGATCGTCGTAAGCTTAACGCCCGGAACGTGGAGCTGCTGCAGGACGTCCGCGATCTGGTCGGGATTGCCGTCGCGCCGGTCGATGAAGATGTCGACGCCGGCGCGCAGCTTCATCGGAGGTTTGCCGGCCGGCCGAATCGCGAGGTTCATCTGCGCCTCTTTGTCGTACTCAACGGCCTTGAGATGCTCCGGCTTTTGGCCTAAGCGGGCGACGATCGCATCGGCAAACTCCTTCGTACCAACCTTTTGGCGGGACGTACCTTCGGTGAAAATATCGTAGGTGTGAATCCCGTCTTCGATCGTTCGTAGCCACGCGTTATGCACGCGCTCGGCGACGTCGGCTTGGCCGAGGTGCACGAGCATTAAGATCGCTCCATGAAGCAGCCCGGAGGGATTCGCTAGATTCTGACCGGCGCGCCGGGGCGCCGAGCCGTGAATCGCTTCGAACATCGAGCAGTGGTCGCCGATATTCGCCGAGCCCGCCAAACCGACCGAGCCGGTGATCTGCGCGGCGACGTCGGAGAGCACGTCGCCGTAGAGATTCGGCATGACGATGACGTCGAAGGCCTCGGGCGTATCGGCCATCTTCGCAGCACCGATGTCGACGATCCAATGCTCGTTCTCGATATCGGGATACTCTTGGGCGATCTCGTTGAACGTACGGTGGAAGAGACCGTCGGTGATCTTCATGATGTTGTCTTTGGTGAAGCACGTCACTTTTTTGCGTTTGTTCGCGTGAGCGTACTCAAACGCGTAGCGAATGATCCGTTTGCTGCCCGGACGTGAGATCAGTTTGAGACACTGCGCGACTTGATTCGTCTGCCGGTGCTCGATGCCGCCGTAGACGTCCTCCTCGTTTTCGCGGACGATGACGATGTCCATATTCGGATGCTTGGTCGCGACGTAGGGATGGAGCGACGCGCACGGACGCACGTTGGCGTACATGCCGAGCGTCTTGCGCACGGTGACGTTGAGGCTCTTGAAGCCGCCGCCCTGCGGCGTCGTGATCGGCGCCTTGAGAAAGACTTTCGTTCGCCGCAGCGATTCCCACGACGCGGGCTCGATACCGTTGCTCAGGCCCTTGTTATAGACCGACTCGCCGATTTCGATTCGCTCGAACTCTAGGCGGGCGCCGGCGCCTTCGAGGACCCGAAGGGTTGCTTTCATGATCTCCGGGCCGATGCCGTCACCGTATGCGACGGTGACCGGCACGCTCTTCGCCGTTGCGATGGTCGTGGACAATTTACTCTCCTACTGATGGGTGCCGCCCGCTGCCGGCGGGCCGCTTCTCGTACGGCGCCTAGAGGCGCCACTCCTGGGCGTTCCAGCCCTCGCTAATCCCGTTCGGCATGAAGTTTTCCAGCCCGGCCGCATGCGCGTAGCGCAAGTTTTGATAGTACATGAATGCCGCGGGCGCGTCGTGCAACAGCAGTCGCTCAACCTGCGCGTATGCCCGCTTGCGCGTCGCCTGGTCGAACGTCGAGAGCGCGAGGCGTTGCGCAGCCTCCATTTCGGGCGAGCAGTAGCGGGTAACGTTGTTTCCGGCGGGAGGAATCATCCCGCACGTCCACTGCGACGAATCGTCCGGGTCGGACCCAGAGACCCACGCATACATCGCGAGGTCGAATTTTCCGCCATTGAGAATTCCGCCGCTTTCGGCCGCCGCATAGAGCGTCGCGTAATCGAAGCCCTTGAGCTCGACCTCGATTCCGAGCTCGCGATACATCTGTTGCGTCTGCGCCGTAATGGTCCGCACGGATTGGCTGCCGAGCCCGTAGACGAGCAGTAACGAGAGTCTCTTCCCATCGCGAACGCGCACCCCGTCGGGTCCAAGGCGCCATCCGGCAGCGTCGAGCAGCGCCTTCGCACGTGCGGGATCGTAGGGCGTCGGATGTAGGGTGGTGTCGAAGGCCCAGTAGTACGGCGCGAGATCTGCAACGGCAAGTTGTGCCGTGCCGTAGGTATCGTCACGGACGATGGTTGCACGGTCCAAGCCGAAGACGAGTGCCTGTCGCACGCGTACGTCGTCGAGCGGTGGCCGCTGCACGTTGAAGTCGATCGCAGTATAGGTTGGACTCTCCGCAAGCTGGCGCTCGACCCCGGGCGCGCCGGTAATGTCTCGATAGCTGTCGCTCGTAATTTCGATTCCCAGGCCCACTTCGTGCGTCTGCAGTTGCGCGACGGTTGTGTTATCGTCGGGAATGATTGCCACGGTCAGGTTTTTGATCGAGGGCGCTCCAAGAAAGTATGACGGATTCGCGCGCAGGGCGATATGATCGCCGCGCTGCCAGCTCACGAACTCGTACGGGCCCGTTCCGATCGGCGCGGCATTGAACGCGACGTGATTGAGATCCGGAAGCTTCGCCAGCAGGTGTGCGGGGAGCACCGTGATTGGCGTATCGCTTTCGGCGAAAATGGTATCCACGGCGGGTGGAAAGAGGCGTTTCATGTGCATGACGACCGTATAGTTATCCGGCGTATCGACCGAAGCGATTTGGTCGTAGCCTCGCCGGGAGACGACGTTGTTGCTCGAGTTCATGATCGCTTGCCACGTGAACTTCACGTCGCCGCTCGTAAAAGGGGCGCCATCTTGCCATTTGACGCCATGGCGCAAGTGGTAGGTGATCGTCATGCCGTCTCTGCTGATACCGCCGTTCGTCAGCGATGGTACCGTCGCGGCCAGGTCGGGAACCTGGCGATGGTGTTGATCGTGCGTGACGAGGAAATTGAAGATCAACCCGTCGACGAAACCTTCAATGGTATTTTGGCCGAGAATCGGATTGAGTTGTGTGGGGCTGATCGGGATTGCAATCCGCAACCGGTCCGACGGAGCCGCGCTCGAGCCGGCGCTCTTCGAGCATGCCGGAACGGAAAAGAGCGTCAATGCCGCAATCCCGAGCAGGGTCGCAGACCGCATTAGGCCGCGCAGCGGAACTTCGCGTACATGTAAGGATAATCGCCGTAGAACCAGTTACGGAAGGAACGGCGAATCAGCTCGCGCGAGGTGACCGGCGATGCACCCTTCATAACGTAGTGCTTGCCGTCGAAGAAGTCGGCGGAGTATTGCGGGTACGAGGCCATCGGCTCGAAGCCGGGGAGCGGCGCGAACGGCGTCGAGGTCCATTCCCAGCCGTTGCCGATGAGATCGGCAACGCCCCACGCGCTCGTTCCGGCGGGATGTGCGTCGACCGGATCCGGATCGAAGCGCGCGAAATCGAAGTTGCCGTGCTCGGCTGCCGGGGGCGCCCCTCCCCAGGGAAATGCGCGCTCTTCACCCGAGGGCGAGGCGAACGCGGCGCGATGGTACTCTGCCTCGGTCGGCAAACGCATTCCGCGCCAGGCCGCGTAGGCTCGTGCCTGGTCGTTCGTCACGTAGGCCGGCCACGAACCGGGGAGCGGAATCTCTTCGAACTGGCAGCGTAAGAACCACGCGCCGTCGCGCTCGCGCCAAAATGCGGGAATCGGACCACCGTCGGCGACGAAGCGGCTCCAGTCGCGGTTCGTAACCGGGTACGTTGCGATATCGAACGCGGCGACGTCGACCTGCTGCCGGCCGAACTCATTATCCCATCCGAACTCGATCTCGTCGAGATCGGCGCCGAGCGTGGCCGTGCCGGCGGGGACGCTGCGCATCGCGGTCTCGACGAGCGCGTGATCCTCATGGCCCGCCGCAATACCGTGTTTCTGGCCATACGACAGCTGATGAACGATGTACATCAGCGTCTCTTGATGCATGAGCTCGTGCTCGAGGATGGTATACGCCGCCTGCGCGCGGACCAAACGCGGAACGCTCGGATCTTCGATTTTTGCGGACTCCAGTGCGCGCATCACGCGTTCGTCGCAGAGGGCGGCAAACGCCGCAACCGTTCGCCGATCGGGCCAGTCGGTGCGGCCGTGGAGCCGCGCCTCGTCGAGCGTGCCGGGATCGATGCCGCGCTCGAAGAGCCGCTCGAATGCCGCGTCGACCGGCGCTTCGCCGAGCGCCCGCGCGTTGAGCGTGAGGAAGCTGAACGCCGGAATATGGCCTTCATAGAATGCAAACGGATGGCGCAGCGGGATCGGGCGATCGTAGAACGCCGCGTCGTCGATGAGGGCGAAGAGCTGCGTCGAGCGCTCGCGGTTACGGCGATAGCGCTCGAGAAGGTGCGCGCGATCGAGGGCGAGAGCGGTAGCTACAGCGTGCCTCGTCTCTCTTGCTCGCGCTCGATCGAGACGAAGAGCGCTTTAAAGTTCCCCTTCCCGAACGAGAGACTGCCCTTGCGTTGAATGATCTCGAAGAAAACGGTCGGGCGATCCTGCAACGGTTTGGTGAAGATCTGCAGCATGTAGCCCATGTCGTCGCGGTCGACGAGGATGCGCAGCTCGCGCAGCGTCTCCATCGCTTCGTCGATCGAACCGACGCGCTCCGCGAGCATGTCGTAGTAGGAGTCGGGCGTGTCGAGAAACTCGACGCCGTTGGCCTTGAGCGCGCGAATCGTGTTGGCAATGTCGTCGGTTCGTATCGCCATGTGCTGCACGCCGGCTCCGTGATAGAAATCGAGGTACTCCTCGATCTGCGATTTCTTCTTGCCCTGGGCCGGTTCGTTGATCGGAAACTTTACCTGATGGCGAGGATCGGTCATAACTTTGGAGCGCAGCGCCGTATACTCGGTCGAAATATCCTTATCGTCGAACGAAACGAGTTGCGAGAAGCCGAAGACGCGGCCGTAAAAGTCGCCCCAGGCGTCCATCTCGCCCCAACCGACGTTGCCGACGCAGTGATCGATGAATTGCAGTCCGGGTTTCGCTGCATGCGCGATCGAGCGGCGCGCTTCGACGAAACCGGGTGCAAATATTCCGGCATAACCATCGCGCTGAATGAAGGAGTGAACCGTCTCACCATAGGTCGCGATCGTCGCTTTGATCAGCCGGCCAGTTTCGTCCTCGAGGATGCTCGGCTCGAGCACGACGCGTGCACCGCCGCGCACTGCCATCTCAAAGGCGGCCCCGGCGTCTTCGACGAGGATTGCGATATCTTTGACGCCATCGCCGTGGAGCATGACGTGACGCGCGATCTCGTCGTCGGGGACGAGACTTGCGGTCAGCACGAATCGGAGCTTGTTCTGCCCCAGCAGATAGCTCACGCGGTCGCGTACGCCGGTCTCGGGACCCGCGTACGCGATTTGATCGAACCCGAATGCCGACATGTAATAGTGGGCGGCTTGCTTCGCGTTGCCGACGTAGAACTCGACGTAATCCCAGTCGATCTGTGCGAGCGGATTGCTGCGTGCCTCGGTCGCCGTGCTCATGGTGGGCGACTTGGCGAAGCCTCTCGGGCGGCCCTGTCGAAGCGGGGAGCATGACCTCATCGACGGCACTGCTCCCTTCGGTCCGCGCAGCGTTCGGTTCGCTGATCGACTATGCCGGGCTCTTTCCCCCGGCAGCGTTGTCGTTGGCCGAGGCGGAGACGGAGTACGCCGAGGCGAGGCGTGGTTCGCATGCCTGGATGCTTGGACGGTTCATCATCCCGGCGAGTACCCTCGCCGCGCTGCCGGAAATATTCGATGCGCCGTTCTCCGCAATCGTCGAGGCCGACCTTGCTTCGCTCGAGCAGGTTATCGAGCTGCGCGAGCGCGGCGTTCGCATCGAAGCGCTCGAAATTCCGTTGAGAGAGAGCTTTGCATCGTTGCAAGAGTACTCGCTCGCCCTTCCGGCGTTTGTTGAGATTTCGCGGACGCACGGCTGGGGGAGGAGGCTGCCTCAGGCGCTGGAGGAGCTGGCGAGACTCGGCCTCGCTGCAAAGCTTCGCTGCGGCGGCGTGACGGCCGACGCGTTTCCGAGTGTCGACGAGGTCGGCGAATTTATCGCCGCGGCCGCGACCGCGCGCATCCCGTTCAAAGCGACGGCAGGGCTGCATCATCCGGTGCGCCGCCTCGACGAAACGTCCGGTTTTACGATGCACGGGTTTCTAAACATTCTGGCCGCCGCCGCGTTGGCGCCGCGGCTTCCGCGAAAGACCCTATTGTCGGTTATCGCCGAAGAAGATCCCCAAGCGTTTGTTTTCGACGAGGATTCGTTCGCGTGGCGCAGCGAGCGCGTCGTCACCGCGGAGCTTGAGGGCACCCGCCGCAACGCGTTCGTCTCCTACGGCAGCTGCAGTTTCGCCGAGCCTGTCGACGATCTCACGGCGCTTGGCCTGTTGCCGCTCGTATGATCGACTCGTTGGAGAGCACGGATCCGCGCCTGCAATCGTGGGTTCCGGTTCACGCAGAGAGCGATTTTCCGATTCAGAATCTCCCGTTCGGCGTTTTCGTTGGGGCACGGGGCGTGCCGCGAATCGGCGTCGCGATCGGCGAGATGATCCTCGACTGCCGCGCGGTCGCGGAGCGCGGCCTTCTCGACGACTGCTGCGAGCCCGAGCTGCTCGAAGCGTCTCTGCTCAACCCGCTGCTGGCCGCGGGACGCACGACGTGGAGGGCGCTTCGCACGCGAATCTCCGATTTGCTTCGGGTCGATGGCAATCCGCGTCTGCGTGATGCGGGCGCCGAGCACTTCTTGATTGCGCGGGACGCGGTCGAGATGCTGGTTCCGATGGAGATCGGCGACTACGTGGATTTCTATTCATCGCTCGAGCACGCGACCAATCTCGGGCGAATCTTTCGTCCGAACGCCGAGGCGCTGCTGCCGAATTGGCGCTGGATTCCGATCGGCTACCATGGACGTTCGGGCACGATCGTGATCGACGGCACGCCCGTGCGGCGTCCGCACGGCCAGCGAAAGCCGCCCGACGCGCCGGCGCCGCTCTTCGGCGCGAGCGGCCGGCTCGACATCGAACTCGAGATGGGGTTCGTTACGGGGCCGGGCAATGCAATCGGCGAGCCGATCGCCGTTTCCGATACCGCCGAACATATCTTCGGGCTTTTGCTCGTCAACGATTGGAGCGCGCGCGATATCCAGGCTTGGGAGTACCAGCCGCTCGGACCGTTTCTCGGAAAGTCGTTCGCGACGACGATCTCGCCGTGGATCGTCACGCTCGACGCGCTCGAACCTTTTCGCGTGGAAGGACCGCGCCAAGATCCGGAGCCGCTTGAGTATCTGCGCGTCGACGATCGGTGGGCGTACAACATCCAGCTCGCCGTCGATCTCCAGACCGCAGGCATGCGCGCGAGCGGCGTCCCGCCGGCAACGATCTCGCAAACGAACTTTCGCGATATGTACTGGAACGTCGCGCAGCAACTCGCGCACGCGACCGTAAATGGAGCGCTCGTGCGCCCGGGCGATCTCTTCGCCTCCGGCACGATCAGCGGAAGCGCGGCCGGTACGCAAGGAAGTTTGATCGAGTTGAGCTGGAACGGCGAACGTCCCCTCGCGCTGCCCGGAGGCGAGACGCGAACCTTTCTCGAGGATGGCGATGAGATTACCCTGCGCGGCTGGTGCGAAAGGACGGGCGCGCGCCGGATCGGATTCGGTGCCGCACGCGGCCGGATCGAGGCAGTGCGCTAGGCAAACGTACCGGTCATGAGATCGTCGCCGCCTCTTGCACCCAGGAACGGAAGTATTTCGGGTCTTCGCATTCCAGCGCCGCTTCCGAAAGCCGTAGCGGCTGAAAGGTGTCGATCATCACCGCGATCTCGTCGGTCGACTTTTTGCCGAGGCTTTGTTCGACCGCGCCGGGCTGCGGCCCGTGTGGCGCGCCGGATGCATGCAACGTGATCGAGCCTTCCTCGACACCGCGACGGCTCATGAAGTTGCCGCTGACGTAATAGAGTACTTCGTCGCAGTCGACGCTCGAGTGATTATATGGCACCGGAATCGCCAGCGGGTGGTAGTCGAAGAGCCGCGGCACGAATGCACAGAAGGCGGCACCCGGCGCTTCGAAGGTTGCGTGCGCGGGTGGGGGCTGATGGAGTTTTCCGGTAATCGGTGCGAACTCGTCGAGGTTGAAGGCATACGGATAACAGTAACCGTCCCATCCGACCACGTCGCACGGGTGATTTTGCACGATGTAGATGGCGTTGCGAGTGCCGTTGGTCACTCGGACTTCGTACTCACCCTGCGTTTCGATCGGAGTCTTGAGAATCGGTGCACGAAAATCACGCTCGTAGTATGGCGCGTGCTCCTCGAGCTGACCGAACTCGTTGCGATACCGGCGCGGTATCGTGACGGCACCGGTCGTTTGATAGACGAGAATCCGCGTCGGCGACGCGGGGATGACGCGATAGGTCGTTCCCGTTGGAATCACCAGATAGTCGTGCTCGCGATAGGCGAGCTCGCCCAGCTGCGTTTCCAGGACGCCGGCTCCATGGTGAATGAAGAGCAGTTCGTCTCCGCCGGCATTACGGTAGAAGTACTCCATCGGCTCGCGTGCCTCGGCCACGGCAACGACGACGTCGTCGTTGCCGAGCAGCGGTGTTCGTGATGCGATCGCCTCGCCGCTTTCCAGTGGGAGCGAGGCGGTCTTCAAGTGCCGGTTGCGAAGCGGATCGTTCGGCACAAAGACCGGCGCCGGGCGCGCCCATGGGCGCACGTCGAGCGTGGCAGTGGGCGCGTGTATGTGATAGAGAAGCGAGTAGACGCTCTCAAAGCCCTTGGTCGAGAAGAGCTCCTCGGCGTAAAGGCCGCCGTCGGGACGCCGGAACTGAATGTGGCGTTTGTGCGGAACGGACCCCTCGCGGACGTATGACGGCATTAACCCGGTTCGCTCGCCACGACGATCGCGCGCTCCGTTGCGGTAAACCCGTTGGTTTTGTGCGATCCGTCGCAGAAGGGCTTGGTCTGCGATCCTCCGCAGCGGCAGAGTGCCACGTTGGCGCCTTCGATCGTATATTCGTTCCCATCCACGTCCGTCAGTGTGAGACTTCCGCGGACGAGATAGGGGCCGTTCTCGCGGACTTTGATCGTTACGCCATTGGTTGTCGTATTCTCCATCGCTGCGGCGCTTCGACGCCGGGGCGAGGGGGTCCTAAGGGTTCGCTTCGACGCTCGATGCCGTACCGTTGAGCACGGCGCGAGCTAGGACGTGACCGGCGATGCGGTGCTCGAGCTGTGTGGCCGTCAACGGGGGCGATGCGGGGACGTGAGCGATATCGAGTGCATAGAGCGTGAAGGCGTAATGGTGAGTCGAGTTCGGAGGAGGGCAGGGGCCAAAATAACCCTGCTTTCCGACCGAGGTTTCGCCGAGTTCGTTTGACGGGAGTCCCGGGTTCGATTTTAGCGAGCGTGCGGTTGCGGGCAAATTGTAGACGATCCAGTGGTAGAATCCGCCCGGTACCGGCGCGTCGGGATCGTGCAGTACGATCGCAAAGGATTTCACTCCGGCCGGAACGCCGGTCCAGGTCAACCGAGGCGTGTGATTGTCGCCGCCGCACTCGATGGCAACCAATGAGTGCGGGATGGCGCTTCCCGAGGGAAAGTCCGGGCTCTGGAGCTGCATGGACCCGGCGATTGCAACGACGAGCCCCCCGGCTGCGAGTAATCCGTGCATGAGCAGTATGGTATCATGGCGTGGCCATGATGGGAGTTAGGCCTCACGCGGCGTAACCCCGCGAACCCCGCCAGAACCGGAAGGTAGCAACGGTAAGCAGGCCCTTACGGGTGCCGTGAGTCTCCTGGCTCTCGTCGTGGCCTCGCCCGGGAACTTCTACATAAAGGATGCAGTTGCTCACGTTTTATGCTGCCGCAGGCGCGTTTGCCGGCGCCCTCGTGGCGCTTGCCGTCTACCACCTCGCGGCCGTCCGCCCCGCGCTCTTGCGAATGCGCGCCCTCCTCGATCTTCACGATCACCTGATCGCCGGAGAGAACGGCAGCGCCGCCGGCCGCCTCGGCGAACTCGAGAGCGGCCAAAACGCGACGAACGCATCGATCGAACGCTTGAAGGAGCGGATCAGCGAATTGGAAGCACTCTCAGCGGCCGACCTCTCGCGCGCCGGATTCGTCCGATACGACGCTTTTGCGGGAGGCGGACCCGGTCTTTCCTACGCGCTTGCCTTACTGAACCGGCAAGGCGACGGCGTCGTGCTGACGAGCATCTATTCCCGCGAGGATTCACGCACGTTCGGCAAACCGGTTGCCGGTTTCAAGCCGACGGTCCAGGCCTCGGCAGAAGAACTCGAGGCGATCGAGCGCGCGCGTCAGGCCGCATCGTAGAATCGCAGCACCGTGAACCAGCTCCTCTGCAGTCTCGCCGGCCTTCTTTACTACGCCGTCTACGCCTACACCGGCGTGCTGCTCATCTACGCCATCGTCTCGTGGTTTCCGGACTTGCGCCGCGGTCGGTGGGTCTCCGTACTGGCTGCGCTCGTCGAGCCGGTGCTCATGCCGATTCGTCGAGTGATCCCGCCGTTGGGCGGCTTCGACGTGGCATTCCTGATCGTGCTGCTCGTCCTTCAGATGTTCGTTCGGCCGGGACTCTACGCACTCGCCAACAGCTGCGTCCCGAATTTTTGATGTGGCGCTGAAATCCGAGCGGCCGCACCGAGTCGACGTTGCGACGAACGTTCGTAACTTTTGTATCATCGCGCACATCGATCACGGAAAGACGACCCTCTCCGATCGGCTGATGGAGATTACCGGGACGCTGCACGCGCGCGACCAGGAGGCGCAGGCGCTCGACGCGATGGATCTCGAGCGCGAGCGCGGCATCACGATCCGCATGCATCCCGTCACGTTGGAGTACCGGGCGCGTAACGGCGAGCTCTACCGCCTCAATCTGATCGACACGCCGGGCCACGTTGATTTTTCCTACGAAGTTTCGCGTTCGCTCGCCGCCTGCGAAGGTGCGGTGCTCATTATCGACGCGGCGCAGGGTATCGAGGCGCAGACGCTCTCGAATTACCATCTGGCCCTCGAGCACGATCTCACGATCATCCCGGTCATCAACAAGATCGACCTGCCGGCCGCCGATCCCGAGCGCGTCATGAGCGAGATCGAAGAACTGCTCGTGATGGAGAAGAGCGAATGCATTCTTGCCAGCGCTAAGAACGGCGTTGGCATCGAAGAGATCCTCGAGGCGATCGTCCAGCGCATTCCGCCGCCAAAAGGACATCGCGATCATCTACGCGCGCTGGTCTTCAACGCCCAGTTCGATCCGTATCGCGGCGTCGTGAGCTATTTGCGAGTCGTTGACGGAGCGCTTTCGCCTGGAACGCGGTTTATGTCGATGGCCCACGAGCGCGTTTTCGAGTGCACCGAGGTCGGCATCTTCGCGCCGCAGATGCGCGCAACGCGGAGCCTCGAACTCGGCGACGTCGGTTACGTTATCGCAAATATCAAGTCGCTCGGCGAAATCGACGTCGGCGATACGATCACGTCGGCAACCGATCCCGCGCACGTGGCGCTCGCCGGTTACCGCAAGGCCGTTCCGATGGTCTACTGCGGGCTTTATCCCAACGAAGGCGAGTACGACGGGTTGCGCGATGCGCTCGAGAAACTCAAGCTCAACGACGCCGCGCTCGTCTACGAGCCGGAAAGCTCGGTCGCGCTCGGTTTCGGATTCCGATGCGGGTTCCTCGGACTGCTGCACATGGAGATCGTTCAGGAGCGGCTCGAGCGCGATTACGGTCTCGACTTGATCGCGACGTCGCCGTCGGTGGTCTTTCGCGTCGTACGGACCGACGGCACCGTTCTCACCATTGACAATCCCTCGAAGCTGCCGGCACCGAACGTGATCGCAACGATCGAGGAGCCCTATGTGAAGGCAACGATCATCTCGCCTCCGGACTTCGTCGGGGCGATCATGGAGCTGACACAGAACCGCCGCGGAGCGCTCTCGAACATGGAGTACCTCCACGACGGGCGGGTCATCATGACCTACGAAATGCCGCTCATCGAGGTGATCGTCGATTTCTTCGACGCTCTCAAATCGCGAACGAAGGGTTATGCATCGCTCGACTACGAGGTGATCGGGTATCGCCAGGGCCAGCTCGCGAAACTCGAGATTATGCTCAATGGCGAGCCGATCGACGCGCTCTCGTTTATCGTGGCCCGCGACAAGGCCGTGCAGCGCGGGCGCGCGCTTACCGAAAAGCTTAAAGAGTTGATTCCCCGGCAAATGTTCGAAGTTCCGATTCAAGCGGCGATTGGCGGCAAGATCGTTGCGCGCGAAACGGTTAGTGCGATGCGTAAGAACGTGCTCTCGAAGTGTTACGGCGGCGACATAACGCGTAAACGCAAGCTGCTGGAAAAGCAAAAAGTCGGTAAAGAGCGGATGAAGCGCGTCGGCAGAGTCGAGTTGCCGCAAGAGGCCTTCATGGCCGTTCTCCGGTTAGATTCGTGAAGACCTACATTGCGACGGGCAACGCCGGAAAACTGCGCGAGCTAAAGGCGCTCTTCACGCGCTCTGCGATTCAGATCGTCACGCCGCGCAAAGGGATGACGCTCGACGTCGTCGAGAACGCGGGAACGTACGCCGGCAACGCGATGATCAAGGCACAGGCGTTAGCGGCGGATTTACGCGAGCGTCATCTCGGAGCGGCCGTGCTCGCCGATGATAGCGGCCTCGAAATAGACGCGCTCGGTGGAGGGCCCGGCGTGCTCTCGGCGCGTTACGGGGGCGTAGAGATCGATTGGCCCGCACGGCGTGCCGCACTGCTGGCAGAGTTGCGCGGCGTACCACCCTACCGGCGGACCGCGCGCTTCGTTTGCACGCTGGTGCTGATCGAGCCGCACGGCGAGCCGATCCTTGCCTCGGGAGAAGTTGCCGGGCACATTCTCGAGAGCGAGAACGGCACCGGAGGCTTCGGCTACGATGCGCTCTTCCTTTACCCGCCGCTTGGCCGCAGTTTTGCCGCGCTGAGCGAGAAGGAGAAGAACGCCGTGAGCCATCGCCGGCGCGCCGTCGACGCGTTGCTGGCGATCCTCGCCGAACATGGCTGAGATCGCCATCGCGTCGCCCGACGACGTACGGCAGATTCAGCGACGCCGGAGTCTCGACGATCTATCGATTCGGTTGTCGCTGCAAGCGGTGGAGAGAAACGGCGTTTGGGTCGCGCGCGACGAGGGCGAAGTTATCGGCATCGCCGTCGCCCGCGATTCGCAAGACGAGCGATTCGTCGGCGATCTTTTCGTCGAACCTTCATATCGCGATGCGGGCATCGGCGCAAGTATGATCGAGGCCGCCTTCGGCAGTCGCGACGATGCCGGACGCGCGATGCTCGTCGGGACTGGCGACGCGGCGGCGCTGACGCTGGCGTTGCGCTTTCGCATGGCACCAAATGAGGTCTTGCTTCGATTTGCGGGTGCCATACCACGAGAAGAAGAGCTCGCGAAAATGGCCGCGGGGGATTATCGCTTCGAAGTCGCTGCCGTCGATGCCGCGATGCATGCCGGCGCGTTGAACGAACTCGACCGCCAAGCCCGCGGCACCATTCGGGCCGGCGAGCACGAGGAGTTTGCGCGCAACGCAACCGGCCACGCGTTTTTCCTCGGCGGCGAGTCCATTGGTTACGCCTACGTTTGGCCCGACGGGCACCTTGGGCCGATGGCGTGTGCCGCGGAGGCATATCTGGTACAGATCTTGGCGTACGCGCTCGTAACGATGCAGCGAAAGTACTCGGCAACGTGGTGCACCGCGCTGGTCCCCGGTTCGAACCGCCGAATCGCACGCGCGGCGTTGCGCGCCGGGTTGCGGATCGAGGAATCGTTTTTGCTCGCACACGACTCGTTTATCGGCGAGATGTCGACGTACGTTGCGTATCATCGCATGCTTTTGTAAAAAGAAACACACGGCCTCGAGCAGAGTGCAATACAGGTGGCACACTCGTACGCGAGAATCGGTGCATGAAGAAATGTCCAAAGTGCTGTGCCGTTCTCGACCTTGAGTTCTTTTCGAAATCGATAAACAGGAAACGCGGCGGGAGTTACTGTCGTGCCTGCCAAAGTGCTTACTGCAAAGAGCACTACCGGCGAAATAAGCAACTACACAATCAGAGACGACTTATAAACCAGGCCCGCTATCGCAATCGGAATCGCCAGCGAATTCGCGAGTATCTCAGCGCGCATCCATGTGTCGATTGCGGCGAGGCCGACACGCGTGTTTTAGAGTTCGATCATGTACGAGGCAAAAAGGACCGAAACATTAGCAACCTGGTGCGCGAGGGGTGGGCTTGGGAAAGGATAGCCGCGGAGGTCGCCAAATGTGAGGTACGCTGTGCAAACTGCCACAGACGCCGAACCGTGGAACGGTTTGGCTGGCCACATGCGATCGGGGCGTAGCTCAGTTTGGTAGAGCGCCCGCTTTGGGAGCGGGAGGAAAATCGCAGGTTCAAATCCTGTCGCCCCGACCACTTCTCAGCATGGTATCCTAACCCGTGGCGCGCCCGTGGTCTAACGGGATAAGGCACGAGTCTTCTAAACTCGAAGATGGGGGTTCGAGTCCCTCCGGGCGCATGATACAATACCGCCTCGTGGTGACTGTAGCTCAGTTGGTTAGAGCGTCGGTCTGTGGCACCGAAGGTCGCGGGTTCGACCCCCGTCAGTCACCCCACGGACCCGCTGGAGGACTCTCGATCGTGACAACGAGACATTAGGACGAGAAATTAATAGAAGCGGGCGCAACGACGCGAGCGCCTTTAGCTCAGTCGGTAGAGCAGCGGCCTTTTAAGCCGTTGGTCCCGGGTTCGAGTCCCGGAGGGCGCATGTTCGCACCGCTAGCTCAATGGTAGAGCAGGTGACTCTTAATCACTTGGTTGGGGGTTCAAGTCCCTCGCGGTGCAAGTCTCAAAAGCCCCCGCGAAATAAGGCTCCTTTTGCGGGGGTTTTGCTTTGTCGGCCCTTCACCGTGGCTGCCAACGCACCCAGATTTCAGCCTCGAGCGGTCCTAGAGGCAACTCATGGCAGGCTCGCAGCCGATGACGTAGATGATCGTAACGACCTCGAAAAGGCCCGCCAGCGCGAGCGATAACCCGAAGATGACGGCCAACGCGCGAGTTGGGCGGGGCCACTCTTTCTCGCGTACGCCGAAGGCTATGCTGACGACCCCAAGGAGCACGCCAGCGCCGGCGGCTCCAAGCCGGCTAACGAACCAGGGCATAGCGACGCGGTTCGCGATCCCTTCGCGCCGCGCTTTGTCGCCGCAAGACGATCGGCTCTCCCCTTCGGGCGCGTTACGTACGCGGGCATTAGGCTTCTCCGGCGCGAACGCGCGGTGCACGGCTGATTCACTTGCGGTGAGAGAACGGTATGAACATTTCGATCACTATTCGTCACGCGCTTAGCTATTACGCGGTGCTATCGGTGCTGGCCGCTTGCAGCGGTAACGCTGCGAACGTCCCAGCTCAACCGCCCGACGGCATTCGTAGCGCGAAGTCTAAATCCCGAACGTTCGCATATACCGGCGGAGAGCAGTCTTTCCGTGTACCGGCCAACGTTACGTCGATCAGCGTTGTCGCCGACGGAGCAGCCGGAGCGAGCGACAAGGGAATCGCACGAGGCGGCCGCACCCAAGCCGCGATCCCCGTCACGCCTGGCGAGACGCTGTACGTTTTCGTCGGAGGACGGGGGGCGTCGCCGGCCGGCGGTTTCAACGGCGGCGGCAGCGGTGGAAACTACACACCCTGCGTGACCCGAAGTTGTAGCTTCGGCGGCGGGGGCGCATCGGATGTCCGCCAGGGCGGCGATGGCGTGAACAACCGCATTCTCGTCGCAGGCGGTAGCGGGGGACACGGATACGCGGATTTTACCGGGGGGCTTGGCGGTGCGAAGGTCGGCGGCAAGGGTCACGGAGGTCCAGCCGGTGGGCAGCGCGGCCGCGCGGGGTTCGGGGGCACAAAAAATCACGGCGGAGCCGGGGGTGCCGGCGGCGATGGTTTTGGCAATCCCGGGAGTCCCGGAGCTCTGGGCGTTGGGGGCACCGGTGGCAACGCCGACAAAACGAGCGGCAACCATTTCATAAACTGCGGCGGTGGCGGTGGCGGGGGCTATTACGGTGGCGGCGGGGGTGGCAGCGGATCAAAAGGCAGCGGCAGCTTCGGCGGAGGGTCCGGCGGTTCCGGCGGCGGCGGTTCCTCGTTTGTTGAGTCAAGCGCCGGCGCCGTACATCTTTACCAAGGCTGGCAGACCGACACCGGCGACGGCGTGATCGTCTTTACTTGGCATTAGAGCCAAGGCCGGCGAGATAGCTGCCGCCGGGCGGCGCGAAAGCAGAAGGGGCCGGTGGTACGCGGCCCCTCCCACACTCAAGAGTCGATCCAAATACGTGCTGCCAACATAGTCTAGCATAAAAAGCGACTCCAGTCATTATTTGTCGACCGCGTCGGCCGAGAAACTTAGTAAAGGCGCGGCGACGCGCTCGACAAGCTCCCTCCGATCCGAGGCGAACTCAGGCTCAATGAGCGCTGTCACGGGCTTCGGCCTCCTTGCCGTCACCGCGATGCTCGTTTGTTACGCGCTTGAAAGGCGGAGCCCGTGGTTTATCCTGGGTTTTGCTGCGTCTTGCGCACTGGGTTCAGCGTACGGTTTCCTCCAGGGGGCGTGGCCGTTCGGGATCGTCGAGGCGGTCTGGGCAGTGGTCGCCGCTGAACGCTGGCGAGTCCATAAAAAACGAGCGGAAGGACGGTACTGACTCCGTCCCTCCGCTCTTTCCGAGCGACACCGCAACGGAAACTCGTTATTCGTGCGACCTCGGAGCGAATGCGACGCCTTCGACCACATCCGTCGTCGAAAGCCCGTTATTGAAGCTGTAGAGATACTTGATCTTTTTCGGCGTGTACATGTACACGTCAACTTGCCCGTACTGGAAATCCGCCGTAGCGAGGGCCATGGCTTGTCTGTTGAGATGGCCGAAGATGGCCTCACCGTTCAACTTGAACGGCCCCGAAACGAGCTTACAGCCGGGATTGCAGCCGGAATAAACGTAGGCTTTCGCATCGTAGGAGCTGATCGAAACGATGTTGCCGTCAGTGTCGATGTCGAGTCCGCCGATGTTGGCGTTGAGGAACCCGGTAGCGGTCACGCCGGCGCCCTGACAGCCCTGGAAGTAGGTCATCGTGGGGGTGCCGCTTCCGTTAAGAGCGGTTACCCAGCAGTCGCCGCCGCGTGACATTGCGACGCCGCCAACCTCATACATGTTCGCATTGACGAGCGGCGTGGCGCAGGAGCCGGCGATCGTACAGAGCGTAACGGTCCCGCCCCGATGTCCGAAGCCTTTGGAACTGTAAATGTGCGCTACTGCAATCACGTCTTTTTCGGCGTTCATGCTCGTCGCGTCGGACGGTTGACCGGAGCGATCGTGGAATGAACCGATCAGCGAACCGCATTTACCGGAACCCTTATAGACGTTGACCGATCGGCTGCCGCCGTCGGGCACGATGATGTTGCCGCGATCGTCCGAAGCGACGTCGTTAGGAAAGACGACGCCGGAGAGCGTGCAGCTCGGGGGATTATTCGTCTTGTTTTGGCGTTCGAAGCCGTAGAGATCGGTTGAGTAAAACTCGGTGACGTAGACGCCGCCGGCGACGGCGGTGTCAGGGGCGGGACGCCCGTGCAGCGGCATGGGTACGACCGGTCGCAGCGCATCGGGCACCAACGTGGCATTTTCCGACCACACGGGAACAAAGCGCCCGTGCGCGCCGGTGGGGACCGCAGCACCAGTGCTCGGAACGGTGCCGGTCGCGGGGGAGTTCGCCGAGCACCCCGCGAGGAGTGCCAAAGCGACCGCAGCGCAAAGCGCTGAACCGTAGAAACGCATGCTAGAAGCCTCCTTCGGTAGGTGAGCGAAGCTAGTTCTAAGCAGTCCGGGGCGTTGGATTCTCGGCGTTAGGTACCTTGGTACATTTGTACTATTTTTTGGTATTTTTCGGATTTTTTCAGATTTTCTCAGATTTTCTGCCCCTAAGCTTGCTTAAACGGAGAGCCAACAAGCTTCAAGGTCAGGTCGGCGAGATGGCCGCCCGGCTTCTCTCGAGCCTGGTTTAGGGCTGGGCTTCTCTCTCCAGCCTATGGATGGTGCCTTCGCCGGCACAACTGGGTAGGTGTCGGGAATCGTTCCAGACGAGATCGGTCAAGCGCGCGACCTACGTACGGGCCGAACGCCGATTGCAATAAGAGAGCCCTTGGTGCAAGCGTTGCGCGAAGCTTCGGGCGCGTTCTGAGCGCTCTTCCCATCCCTACTCTAGGATAAATTCTTTACGAATTCTTTACTATTTCTTTACTATTCGAATTTGCGACGAAAACGGTGCTTGCGCGTGCAGGATTACGCTGCGCGCCTCCCTCATAGGAGGCTTGCATCCTAACGGAAGCAGAGGAGTCCCCCAATGCATTACGCACGCTTCGACATTCGGCCGAAGCACACTCGGCCGCCGCTGTGCCCAGCACGATGATTCCGCCACCAATTTTGACCGCAAATGTGCGACCTTCCGCTCGTTGCACGCATGCCTCGAACGTTGACGGCGCGCGATCCGAGCAGGAATTGCGAACGTATCTCGCCGTATTTTGCATTCGATGACGCTGCGAGTTAATGAGAGCGCTCTTGCATCGTATTGCCCCGACCCGGGGCTCTATGCTCGCGTGGCGAGGGCGTGGTCGTTAGCTGGTGCGAGTGCCGGCACGCCGGGTCTACCGCCGTTTTCCGCTCGCTCTACCGCCATGCAAAGAAGCGTCCTAGAAGCGTCGCGCCCGTATGATAGGCGCGGTGGTGCGAGTCGCACTGCGACCGTGGTCGCATGCGAAATGCATGGAAGACGATTCGACATCGCGTCGCGCCGTAGCGATGGAAAAGCCGCGACAGGGTATGCCGATTTCCACCCTCGATAATCGACGGGATTTCAAATAGCGAATCACTCAAGCTGCGGCCTCTCGATATCGCATATAAAGGAGGGCCGTTAGGCAAAGTTAGCGAACGGTAGGTCTCGAGTCACTCGTCGACCCTTCCCCCAAGTCGAAAAGGAGACGCGGATGGAAATCATTGGTCCGTCATTAACGCCTCCAACGTTTGTGACAACGAACGGGTCGCATCGGCTACCTCACGTAGAATCGACGACCGTTCAACATGGCCATCACTCAAATGGTCAGCGGCGAATCGCAATCGTCGGGACCGGATACGTCGGCTTGGTCACGGGAACGTGCCTTGCCGAACTTGGCAATTCAGTTGTCTGCCTCGACACCGACGCGACGAAGATCGCGATGCTTCGACGCGGCGAAGTTCCGTTTTTCGAGCCCGATCTGCTCGAGCTGATCGTCAGCAACCACCACGCCGGCCGCCTCGGATTCTCCGAGCACGTCGAAGCGGGTTTGCGCGATGCCTCGATCGTCTTCATCGCGGTCGGCACGCCGATGCGTCATGACGACAACGCGGACCTTTCCGCGGTTTGGGATGTCGCAGCGACGATCGGCCGCGAGCTCAACGGACCGAAACTTGTCGTCATTAAGTCGACGGTACCGGTGGAGACGTGCGAGATGGTCGCCGCGATTATCGCGGAGAATGCGTCGCATCCCCATCGCGTCGACGTGGTCAGCAATCCGGAGTTTCTACGCGAGGGGTCGGCCGTTGCCGACTTCCTGCACCCCGATCGGATCGTCGTCGGCACCGGCAACCCGTACGCCGAGACGATCGTGCGCGATCTCTATCAGTCGCTCGATGCACCGTTCGTCATCACCGACGTGCGGACAAGCGAGATGATCAAGTATGCCGCGAATGCGTTCTTAGCAACGAAAATCTCTTTCATGAACGAGATTGCCAATATTTGCGAGCTCGTCGGGGTCGACGTCAAGGCCGTGGCGCGAGGCATTGGTTTCGATCACCGAATCGGCGCGCAGTTCATGAACCCTGGAATCGGTTACGGCGGCTCGTGCTTCCCCAAGGATCTTCGAGCGCTCGAGCGCACCGCCCACGGCCGCAACTACGACGCGGCGCTGCTGCGGGCCGTTGAAGCAGTGAACCAGTCGCAGATCCACCGTACCTTCGCTAAATTGGAGAGTGCGCTGGGCGGCTCGGTTGAGGGCAAGAGGATTTGCGTCTTGGGTCTGGCCTTCAAACCGAACACCTCGGACGTTCGCGAATCGCCCGCGCTGCATCTCATCGACCACCTCGTGAGAGCCGGCGCTGCGGTAACCGCGCACGATCCAATCGCAATCGAAGCCGCCCGCGACCGAACGAGCGGTGACGTTTCGTACTGCACACAGATGTACGAAGCGATCGACGGCTGCGACGTCGTCGTGCTGGCGACGGAGTGGAACGAATACAAGGGCGTCAACTTCCGGATGGTCCGAAAGCTGATGCGGGGCAATCTCGTCCTGGACGGCCGCAACGCCTTCGAGGCCGACGACGTCGTTCGGGAGGGACTGCGTTACATTGGGGTCGGTCGCTCGAAAGAAGCGGTGATCGAACCCGAGTACGCCGAGGTCTTGAGCGAGTACGAAGTCTTAAGCGAATAAGGGACCCTCGTGAAGGTACTCGTCACCGGGGCCGCCGGCTTTCTCGGTTCGCATCTTGTCGACCGATTGCTCGCGGACGGCGACCACGTCGTCGGAGTCGACAATCTGGCAACTGGGTCGCGCGCCAATCTGGAACACCTTGGCGGCGCACGCGACTTCGCGTTCGTCGAGGCCGACGTTTCCGCACCATGGGTGTGGGCGCGCGATCTCGATACCCCCGACCTCATCATGCACTTCGCTTCGCCTGCAAGCCCGGTCGATTACGGGCGCGAGCCGTTGGCGACGATGGCCGTCAATGCCCTGGGGGCGATGCATGGGGTGGAGTTGGCACGGCGCTGCGGAGCGCGGCTACTCTTCGCGTCGACCTCCGAAGTCTACGGCGAGCCGCTCGAACATCCGCAACCCGAAGGCTATTGGGGAAACGTCAATCCGATCGGCGTCCGAGCCTGCTACGACGAGGCGAAACGCTACGGCGAAGCCTATATCACGTCGGCGATCCGCAAGGAGGGTATCGACGCCCGGATCGTCCGGATCTTCAACACCTACGGGCCCCGGATGCAGCCCGGCGACGGCCGCGTGATCCCGAACTTCTGCTTGTCGGCGCTGAGGGGCGAGCCCCTGACCGTCTATGGAGACGGTCGCCAGACGCGTAGCTTTTGCTACGTCTCCGACCTAACCGAGGGAGTACTTCGCTTGGCCAAGGGCGAAGCTCTCAAGGGCAAGGTCGTCAATATCGGGAACCCCGGCGAGTTCACGGTATCTGAGCTTGCGCGGATCGTGTCGGAATTGGCGGGGGTACCGCTCAAGGTCGTGACCCGCGAACTTCCGCCCGACGACCCGACGCGTCGTAAGCCGGTCATAGCGCTCGCGCGCGAGCTCTTGAACTGGGAACCGAAGGTAAGCCTTCGGGACGGTCTGATCTCGACGCTGGAGTATTTTCGAACCACGGAAGGGCTCAGTGAGATCATCACACTGAAGTGAAAATGAAGGAATCATGACCTCCACTTTTCCGGCGCTAGACCCGCTCACCCAAGTCCTCGTCGTGATCTTCATCGCGACGCAGATTCTTTATTTTCTCACGTTTGCGGTCGATGCGTATTTCTTGAGCCTTCCCGTCGACTGGGTCGACATGTCGGAGCCGATCACCGAACCGCAGAGCAAGTGGCCGTACATCGTCCTTTTCTATCCGGTGCTCCGTGAACTCGAAGCCACGATGCGTACGACCTTCGTCTCGCTGGCGAAGATGGATTATCCGACGGATCGCTGCCGCGTCGTCGCGATTCCCAATAGCAACGACGAGCCGACGATTGCGAGCCTCCGGCGGTTGGCGGCCGAGTTTCCGTTCGTGCAAATCATGACCGTGCCGCCGACCAGCGACCCCTCATGGCAGGTTGTTTGGGATGCCTGGGATGCCAATCCCAAAGCCTATTGGTGGCATAAGGGCAAGCGCGCCGGCGTCAAGGATTTGCCGCCCAAAAAGACGCGCCAGCTGATCTACGGCCTCTACACCGTGGCGCAGACGCTCAAGAACGAACCGAACCTCGTTATCAACTACATCGATGCAGACAGCTGCCCGCCGGTCGACCACTTCAAGGGTGCCGTTATCGGGCTCAAGCATTACGACGTACTCCAGGCGCAGAATGTCGTGGGGAACCTCAACGCGACGCTTCCGACCTCATGGCACGCGTTCGATCACATGGCGTGGGACGGATACAAATACACGCATCTTTCGGCGCATGGGCGCCAGCCATACTGGGTGCTGGGCAAAGGCCTCTTTTACCGCGTTTCGGACCTAATACCGCTGGGCGGATTTCATCCGTGGATTACGATCGAAGATCCGGAAATCGGCTTACGGTACTGGAAGAACGGAAAGCGGCTGGGCATTCTCTCGAGCTCGCTGATCGAAGAGGTTCCGAAGACTTGGTTGCAGGGGATCACCCAGCGCAAGCGGTGGATCTGCGGCTTCTTTCAGTCGCTCGGAAGCCCGCTTCGTTCGATCGGCATGACGCCATGGGAGCGATTCAAAGCCCGGCTGATATTCGTTCCCTGCTTATCGCTGACGATCAACGTCGTCGGCGTGCCTGTCGGCATCTGGGCGGCATACGAGTACTTCACGCACGCCGACATTCTCCCAGTTTGGACGGTGTGGCTCGCGATCGTCAACCTCGTCTTACTCGTCATCGAGCTGACGCTGCTGTACGTGAATACGTGGAAACGAACCGGCTTGGTCTGCACGCGACGGGCCGACCGCGTTTGGTACATGATTCGCGTCAATCCAATCTCGGCGTTCATCTGGTGGTTCCTCTGGATCATCCCGCTGGTCATCGGCTTTTCGATGTATCTGCGCGATGGAGGGCTCGCCTGGCAGCGTACGGAGAAGATCGACGCAAATAAGTTGCTCATACGCCGGAAGTTCCGTCGATCGGACGAGCTGCCGGAAGCTGCGGAGGAGCCTCGCGTTGAGTAAGCACGTCCTCGTCACGGGCGGCGCCGGATTCATCGGTTCGCATCTCGTCGACCTGCTGCTCTCGCGCGGCTATGAGGTGACGGTTCTCGACTGCTTGCTGCCGCAGGTCCACGCGGATGAAGAGCGCGACGCGGAGGGCTGGCCGGTCTATTTGGATCCTCGGGCAAAGCGCATCAACGCCAACCTGCTCGATGACGGCGTCTTCGAGGGAAGCATTCGCGGCGTCACGCACCTCGCGCATTTGGCCGCATCGGTCGGCGTCGGCCAGAGCATGACGAATATCGTCGACTACACGCGAAACAACGTGATGTCCGCAGCGCGAATGCTGGAAGTTCTCTCGCGAGAGCCGCACACCATCGAGCGGATGGTCGTCGCATCGTCGATGTCGATCTACGGCGAGGGTGCGTACCGCGTCCCCTCGACCGGCGAGACGGTCGCCCCGGCGTTACGCACGCACGAGCAGCTTGCCGACCGTAATTGGGAGCTCTCGAGAAACGGCGAGGAGCTCGTTCCGGTGGCGACGTCGGAGGAGAAGCTGCTCAAACCGGCGTCGATCTATGCGATTAACAAGCGCGACCACGAAGAGATGTTTTTGGCCGTCGGCATGGCTTTACAGATTCCCACCGTCGCGCTGCGCCTCTTCAACGCCTACGGCTCGAGGCAGGCGCTGAGCAATCCGTATACCGGAGTCGCGGCGATCTTCATTTCGAGGCTTCAGAACGATCAGCCGCCGTTAGTATTCGAAGACGGACGGCAACAACGCGATTTCGTCCACGTTCAAGACGTGGCCGACGCGTTCGTCGCCGCGCTGGAGAGCGACAAAGCCGTTTGGGACGTTTTCAATGTCGGCAGCGGATCGCCCATCACCGTCGCGGAGATGGCGCATGCGCTGGCGCGTATGCTGCACAAGGATATCGAGCCGGAGTTTCTGGGTAAGTACCGCGTCGGCGATATCCGTCATTGCTTTCCCGATCTCGGAAAAATTGAAAGAGAGTTCGGCTTTAAGCCGCGACGCACGTTTGACGAAGGTATGCAGGAGCTCATTACGTGGGTTGGGGCAACGAAAACGCCGATCGATCGTACTCAGGCGAGTGTCGCCGAGCTCGAAAGGCAAAAACTTCTTGTTTAGGAAGGGTGCCATGCCGTTAAGGTCCCGAACTTCACTCTTTATCGCCGTTGCCGCGATCGGATTCTTCGCCTTTGGAGGGCCACGCGCGGCCTGCGCTGCGGACGATAACGCCATGGTCTTCGCCGGCGGCCAGCTCGACTTTTCGAACTACGTCTTTGCCGGCGTCACGCTCGCGCTGCCCGGGTCGACGATTTCGAACGGGGTCGCCGTACGCATTTTAGGAGATTTTGGCGGATACAATTACGTAAACAACTACAAGAACCTCGGGACGGTTAAGGCCAACTTTGGCGGCGGCGAGCTGGACGGGATCTACGCGTTCACGAACAAAGGCGTGTGGGCCGACTTCGGTGCGGGCGTCAACTACACGTCGACGAGCCTTATGCCGAACGATCCCAACAATAAGCTCGAAGGCCAACAAACCGAGCTCCGATTGCTCACCGACGGGCAAACCATGGGCAGTCCGTGGCGCGTCGACTGGGACGGGTATTACGGCACGGGCCTCCAGGATTACCAGGCATTCCTGGGCGTCACGCACTCGCTCTCGCCGTACGTGCACCTGGGCGTCGAAGGCTACGGCGAAGGCAACCCGTCGTATTCACTCGAGCAGGTCGGGCCGCTTGCGATTTTCAGCACGGGGCCGCGCGGGGAGCTGAGACTCTCGACCGGCGTTGCGTGGGAATCGGGATTCGCCACGCCGAGAGTCTTTCTCAAGACGCTCTACTATCAGCGCCTCTGACGGTTCGGAATCGACCAGAGCGCGTCGCGGATTGCATAGTACATCGGCTTCCGCTGCATCGATGAGTCGAGGGGCAGACCGCGGTTGAGACCGGGACCGCTTCCGTCGGCCCATGCGCCGGGAAATCGGGTGTAATCCTGGGGCGTAACTTCAAGCCAGGAGTGACGGTCGCTTAGCCCCCATGTCGTCACGCCGGCCACGCGCGGCGCTTGTAAGACGACGTCGAGGTAGCGCCGCACCTCATCGCCCGCCATGCGATCGCGTTCTTCAGCGGAGGCAACGTATTGCGACTCTTTGACGTCGAGCTCGGTCACGACAATCGAAAGACCCATGCTCGAGACGTCGCTGAGAAAGCTTGCGATCGCCGTCTCCGAGATGCGGCCTTTACGCAAGTCGAGGTGGCCTTGTAAGCCCAGCCCGTCGAGGGGCGCATTTTGATTGCGCAGACGCTCGAGCAGTTTGAGAAGAAGGTAGCGCCGGTCGCGTTCCTCGGGGAGGTCATACTCAAGACCGTATTCGTTGATTAGCAGCTGACCGTGCGGTGCGAAGATGCGCGCCTGCTCCAACGCGCG
>DASRSI010000017.1:0-33589 GCA_035695445.1 Candidatus Cybelea sp.
CGTACTATCCAAAGTCGACCGCTAAACATGGAGCCAACTACAATTGCACGAACTACCCAGACGGTTCTGACAAAAAGCCGTATTACGGGCTCCCGCCTCCCAAGCCGTGGGACGATGCGGTGCAGCTCAAGAACGGCGCGAATACCAATCCCGGCATGCAAGACCTCGTCAAGTACGTAACGACGAACCAACAAGAGGTCTTTGCGAACTCGACCCTCCAAGGCGGCGTCGATTCGGGTGGCTTCTACTTCGAGTTCAATGACGAATGGTGGAAATCAGGATGGTCGCACAAGCACATCGGCGGTTTCATCGGCAACCTGATCACGGTAAACGCCGAATTTGCCGGTTGCTACGATGACGAGGCGTGGTTCGGGCTCTACGGCAACCAAAAGAGCGGAATCGGCAACGAGCCGTATCCGCTGAACCCCGGAAGAAATCCGGACCTTCGGGTGGTGAGACCGACCCTCAATGCAATCAAAGCGGAGTGGGCAAAGGAAGGCTCCAGCTAGCTCACCATCGCGCTTCCGAACCGCGGTCGCGGAGATACTCTGCGACCGCGGTCTTTTTCCCGTACTTTGCCCAATCGAGGGGCGTACCGCCGTGCAGGATGTCGCGGATGTCCAAGCGCGCATCGCGCTCGACGAGCACTCTCACGACCTCCTCGTGGCCGGCGAGCGCGGCTTGATGCAAGGGTGTGGCGTGCGAATGCCCGCCGACCGGCGCGAAACGATTCGGATCCTCTCCGGCGTCAAGCAGCAGCCGCACGATTTCCGCATGGCCCTGTTGCGCTGCCATCGCGAGCGCTCGCTGTCGCGTCTCCCCATCGGCCGCGACAAGCGCAGCCTTCGCCTCGCCGACGTCGCCCTTCGCGGCAGCAACCACGAGATCGTCCCGTGCGCCGCGGCGAATCAACGCAGCGACCGCGTCGAACTGATTGTAGAGCAGCGCGACATAGGTTGCCGCCGACGGATCGGCGCCGAAATCGCAGAGCACGTCAATCAACCGGATTTGCACGCCGCTCTCCCATGCGACGTCGCTCGACGCGACGAGCGCAAGCGCTGAGTCGAGACTCGCCCGATCGCCCTTGCCGCCCGCATCGAGAATCACGCGCGCGATCTCGGGGGCATTGGCCGGCAAGCTTCCGCGGCGCGTCGGATTCTCGGCGATGAACTCGATCAGCGCCGGCTCGCGAAAGTAATTGCCGCCCTCTAACTGCACGCGCTCCCGAGCGAGCCGGGGATTCGCCTGCAGGTGCGCACGCAGACCGTGCGCATCGCCGGCATCGAGCAACTCGATGGCACGGCGGAAGGCCGCATCCGCAACGCGCTCGTGCGCCGGCAGCTTGAAATCCTCGCGTGTGGGTTTCTCGACGTAGCTTTTGAGCCGGGGCCACGATGCGAACCCGTATTCGCGGGCAATCGCGAGCTGCGCATCGCTCAGCTTCAAAACGGCGTCGAAGATTGCGCCGTCGCTTGCTTTGCGAAAGCGCGGATGGAACTCGCGCATGCGTTGGGCGGCGTGCGGCAGATGCGCGCGCTGGTCCCGCAGCAGATCTTTCGCCTGCTGCTTGAGCTGCGGCAGGCTCGGATGGGAAGGCAATTGCCGTGTGAGCATAATGAACGTCCTTTCAAGCGCGCCTGAGGTCCGCATAATCCAGGCAAGAAAGTCCGTTCGCACATAAATGTCGCGAAGGAAGGGTGGACTTCTGTCCTTTCCGCGGACCGGATGCGCCCCTCTGCGCTTCGGCCATTCTAGCACACGCCTCAAGGCACGGAAAGGGCAGGCACGGCTCGAACCGCTGCGAAGCTGCGTTCATGCTTCGAACCCGGCAACTTCGGTATGCAGCGCTCTTCCTCGTTGCAACGATCGCTTCGGCACCGAGCGACCTGCCACGTGCGTCCGCCGATCCGATGTCTTCCGATGGGATTCACAAGATCCGTCACGTCATCGTCATCATGCAAGAGAACCGGTCATTCGATTCTTACTTCGGCACGTTTCCGGGAGCCGATGGGATTCCGATGAAGGATGGCGCCCCGCAAGTCTGCGTTCCGGACCCGGTCACCAAAGCGTGCGTGCAGCCCTACCACGACGCGCACGATGAGAATGCGGGTGGTCCGCACAGTAACTGGGCGGCCGAAACCGACGTCGACCACGGCAAGATGGATGGATTCATTCGAGTGATGCGCGAGTCGCATACCACCGGCGGCTGCCCGACGGATATTCCCACGTGCGCCGTCAAAGGACACGAGCGAACCGTCATGGGTTATCACACCGAGGAGGAGCTGCCGAACTACTGGGCCTATGCGCGAAACTTCGTCTTGCAGGACCGCATGTTCGAACCCGTTCGGTCGTGGAGTCTGCCCGCACATCTGTACATGGTCTCGGAGTGGGCCGCGACGTGTAGGAAGAACGGAGACCCGTCGAGCTGCACGGCGGACAACGTCTACATTCACCCGCGCGATTTTCCGCGCGATCTTTTCGATAAAGATTCGCCGCAAGTTGCCGGTCGCCCCGATTATCCATGGACCGACCTGACCTATCTGTTGCACGCCGGCGGCGTCTCATGGGCATACTACGTGATGGATGGCCTCGAGCCGGACTGCATCGCCGATCAGAGCAGCTGCGCGCTGAAACCACAGAGCGCGCGAACGCCCGGCATTTGGAATCCGCTCCTATCCTTTACCGACGTCAAGCAAGATGGCGAGTTCGGCAACATCAAGGACACGAGCCGCTTCTTCAGCGATCTACGTGACGCCAAGTTACCTTCGGTCGTGTGGCTTGCCCCGGGGAACCGATACAGCGAACATCCACCCGGTCGCATCAGCGCCGGGCAAGCTTACGTCACCGGCGTGGTCAATGCGGTTATGCGCAGTCCTTATTGGAACTCGACGGCGATTTTCTTGAGCTGGGACGATTGGGGCGGTTTCTACGATCACGTCGTACCGCCTGACGTCAACTACTTCGGGTACGGTTTACGCGTTCCGGCGCTCGTGATCAGTGCCTACGCGCGCAAGGGATACATCGATCACCAAACGCTCAGTCACGACGCCTACGTCAAATTTATCGAAGACGACTTTCTCGCCGGCCGCCGCCTCGATCCCAAAACCGACGGCCGCCCGGATCCGCGCGCGAACGTCGCCGAGAACGAGCCGATACTCGGCGACTTGCGCGACGATTTCGACTTTACCCAACCTCCGCGAGTGCCATTTATTTTATCCGGCGGTTTCGAAGGGCCGTACAAACCGGGTTATACGGGTCCGCCCTAGACCACCCTGATGATCGCCATCATGCCGTGGTCTTCATGATAGAGCATGTGGCAGTGGAAGACGAACGTGCCGCGCGGCACGTGGCGAAAGTCGAGGAGAATCTTGGTAATACGAGGCTTGATCAGCGGATAATTGGGATCTTTGCGATTCGGCAGCAGCGTGCCGACCGGAACGAAGACCGTGTCGGCCATGATCGGCGTACCGGCTAGGGCGCGGCGTTGTTCGAACGCCATCTGGTGGATGTGAAAGGCGTGCGATTCGAGCGTGGCATTGATCAGGTACCACTCCTCGACGGTGCCTTTTTTCACGACGATGTCGGCGTTTGACGGAACGTTCTTGCCCGGCAAATAGACCGGCCAGAATGGATGCTCCTGAAAATTCGGGTTCGTCGTGTCGGTCAGGTAGTACGCTTGATGCGGCGGAACTTTGCCATTCTTCGGCATCACGTACTCCGTGAACGTGAGGGCGCGACGATGGACGAGCGCGGGGTTCGCGCGCGCAAAGGCAACGAGCTTCCCGGCGGGCGTGTCGGCGATGACTGCGGGCGCGGAGTCGACGTGGGCGACCGATCCGGTGGCGGTCGCCGTCGCATCGATCTTGATCAAGTCGTGATGGAGTTGGTAGAAGGCATCGGCACCCTCACAATAATGCTCCGACGAGAGCGTCACCTTATCGCCCGGATTCACCGTCAGCAGAATGTCGGCACGCGACATCGAGGTGAGCATCAGCGTATTGGTCGCAATGTAGGAAGCGAGGGAACGCGCCGAATCACCCGAGACCGGTACGCCGTCGAGGCCGACGAGATGGATCGGCAGCACGCGGCCTGACCCGTCGCGCAGCTGCAGCGACGTCGCCGAGTCCGACGTTCCGTTGACGATGCGCAAAAGCTGGGGTTCACCCGCCGGGAGCGTAAGCGAGGCCGGCGTGTCGGAGCCGTTCGCCGCGACGTACACATCTGAAGCGATCCCATTACAACCGCTCGGGTCGAGCGATACGCCGGCGGCGCGTATCGGCGCGCTCACCGGCCACGGCGGCGGGTTGAATGGATCGTACGGGACCGGGGGCGCCGCGCGCAGCGCGGCTTCGTGCGCCATTGCCGCTGGAAAGATCGCGCTGTCGTCGGGCGCATACGGGTTATCGTTCTCGAACGGAAGCCGATACCGCAGCATAATGATATGTTCCGCAGAGCGCGGAAGCTGCGGCTGGTCGGGTTCGACGATCCAGACGCCGTCGAGTCCCGTCGCGACTTCGGTATCCGACGCTCCGTGGGCGTGCGGGTGATACATATAGGTTCCTGCCGGCTGCGTCGGCGGAATCGTGATGTGAAACTCGCAGGCATGCATCGGGGTGCTCAGCGTCGAGAGAAAGATGTTCTCCTGCGCAGCGGGGCCCTCGTAGCCGTGCAGGTGAATGTTCGTGTCGAGCGTCGCCAACGGCATCCAGCGATCGTCGATCGTATGGTTCAAGTACCCGACGTAGTGATTCGTCGTCGGCGAAGGCATCGGCATCGGCATGCACTCCGGAATTGCATTCGATGCAAGGTGAGCGGCTTTGCTCGGCCCGGCAATTTCGTTAACGATCCGAAGCGCAAAATGCTCGCCACGCCGCACGCGAATCGTCGGGGCAACGCTATACCGCACGCCGTCGAGCGTATAGCTATAGCAGAAACGCTGGCTGCCGCCCTTGCCGTCGGTTTGAACCGCCAAAATCAGCTCGTGCTCGCCGCTTGCGTTGACCGGCAACTTCCAAACCTGGATATCGGGCGGCTCGACGAGCTCTCGCGGGCCCCCAAAGGGGCCGCAGGCAAGTTGCCGCGGGGACGCCGCAGCGGCGAAACCAGCGGTGGGAGCGGTGGAGAGCGACCCCACGAGCACAATAAGGCCAAGCCAAAAGCAAAACCGGCTCTTCATGTCGCCGAGCGGTTCGGCGCCCGCTTGGCGGAGTCCTCAGCTCGCTCTCAAAGAGACGTGACATGCGTTCGTCACTCGTTCTCGCGGCCTTCGTTGCGCTGATCCCGACCTCGGTTCCGGCGCAAACGCCGCCCGCATCGCCTTCTGCAATGGCATTCCAAGGCGTAACGCTCGGCGAACCGATCGCCGGCCTCAAGCAGCGCCTGGGAGACCCCGTCGCGGTCGTCACCCCACCAAACGTCGTGATTTGGCGCTATCTCGAGGGCGGAGGCGCGATCTACCTCGACGTGCTCGTCAAGAAGAGCGTCGCCGCTTCCGTGACCGTCGTGCAGCGATTCCCGGGCGCCCCGTACACCGATTCAAAAGGCGCCTCGTTTGGAATGAGCGCCGATCAGGTGCGCGCGCTGCTCGGAACTCCCGCGAAAGTGACGACGAACGCCGACGACGGCTCCATCGACTTGTGGTATCGCGCGGGGGATTACGCGTGGATCTATGAGTTCTACTCGGATAAGCTGGGATTCATCCAGCTTATCGCATCTCCCGGCATCGTACAGAACTTCACGCCGGGGCCGCCAGTCGCTCCGAGCGATGGAACCTCGCTCGATCGCGCGATTTGGATACGGCCATCGAACCCACTATCGAACACGAACTGGATCGACGCATACCTCGCGACGAACGAATGCGGCACGAACGGACACTGGAAGCAACTATCCCTCAAACTCAAAGACGACCCCCCGATACGCGATCCGTTAGCCTTTACGATTGTGCACGCGCGCTGCACCGACGGCGCCGGCGAACGAGATTTCTACTTCGACACGCACGGTCAGCCGAATCCAGCTTCGTCGTCGCCCACGCCCGGGGCCACGCCGCCTCTCGTACCGTTGCCGACGACTCGACAACGCCCCTGAGGGGGCCCGAACGCAGGGTTTTGCCGCGCGAAAACCCGATATCAAAGGTATGAAGCGCCTTCTTCTTCTCCTCGCTGCAGCGGCGTTCGCATTCGCGCCGGTTCACAGTAGCGCCGCGGCCACAACCTCGCCCGCCCAACAGCTGATGAGCAAGCTGCAATGGCGGAGTATCGGCCCATATATCGGGGGTCGTTCCGTCGCGGTTGCCGGCGTCCCGAGCAACCCAAACTTGTTCTATTTTGGAGGTGTTGAAGCCGGCGTTTGGCGCAGCACCGATTACGGCCTGAGCTGGGAGAACATTACCGACGGTAAGATTCCGGGCGTTGCCGACCCGATTGGGGCAATCGCAGTTGCGCCCTCAAACCCGAGCATTATCTACATCGGCACCGGCGAGGCCGACATTCGCGGCGACTTCGACACGGGCGCAGGCGTCTACAAGACGACGAATGCCGGAAAGACGTGGACGTATGCGGGTCTTCGCGATACCCACATGATTGCAAAACTCGCGATCGACCCACACGAACCCAACGTTGTTTATGCTGCCTCGATGGGTCACGTTTTCAAATCGAACCCCCAACGCGGCATCTTCAAAACAACCGACGGCGGGTCCACGTGGAAGAGAGTCCTCTTCGTCGACGACGCCACCGGCGGCGTCGATCTCTCGATGGATTCGCGCAACCCGAAGGTGCTCTACGCAGCGATGTGGCAAGCGCAACGCACGCCGTGGCACCTCGCCAACGGCGGCCCAGGGAGCGGCCTTTACAAAACGACCGACGGTGGCGCGCACTGGACCAAGATTTCGATGAATCCCGGTTTTGCAACCGGCACGCTCGGCAAAATCGGCGTCTCGGTCTCCGCGAGCAATCCGCGCGTCGTGTACGCGATCGTCACCGCACGCGACGGCGGCGTCTACCGTTCGAACGATGCCGGGGCGACGTGGAAACGCGTGAACTCGGAGATGAAGCTGCGCCAGCGCTCCTTCTACTATACCGCAATCTTCGTCGACCCGACCAACAGTGAGATAGCATACGCACCCGAAGTCGACGCGGTCTACCGCACGAAAAACGGGGGCAAGACGTGGAGCGAAGTCGATACTCCGCACGGCGACAACCACATCGTCTGGATCAATCCGCGTAACCCAAAGATCATCCTCGTCGGCGACGATGGGGGCGCGAGCGTCTCCACCGATGACGGCGACACCTTTAGCACCGATCTCAATCAGCCGACGGGACAATTTTATCACGTCGCGATCGACGATCAGTTTCCATTCCACATCTTCGGCGCAAGCCAAGACGAAGGCGCGTTCGAAGGCCCCAGCGCGGCCGTCGGTCCCGGTATCGGGCCGAGCGAGTGGCATGCAGTAGCGCTTGGGGAGAGCACGTTCGTCGCGCCCGATCCCGAGGATCACGACGTCACCTACGGCAGCGGCTATTACAGCTCGTTCGTCGCGTTGAACTACAAGACGGGAAGTGCGAAGAACGTGAGCCCGTGGCCGCGCTACATGGCCGGCAACGCGGCCGCCGATACGAAGTACCGGTTCGGGTGGACGCATCCCATTTTCTTCTCGCCGTCCGATCCGCACGAGCTGCTCGTCGCGGCACAAGTCGTCTTCTCGAGTATGGATCGAGGACAGACCTGGAAAATTATCAGCCCCGACCTAACGCGAAACGACCCTAGCACCGAAGGCCCGACGGGCGGCCCCGTTCTCTACGATCAGACCGGCGCGGAAACGTTTCCGGATATCTCCTCGCTCGCGGTCTCGCCGCTCGACGCCAATGTGCTCTGGGCCGGCTCCGCCGACGGGTTGGTGCACGTAACGACGGATCATGGCGTGCACTGGACGCTCGTCACGCCGCCGGACCTGCCGCAGTGGGCACAGATTAGTTCGATTGAGCCCTCGCATACCGAAAAAGGCACCGCCTATCTCAGCGCGTCGCGCTACATGTGGGACGATTATCATCCGTATCTCTACCAGACGACCGACTACGGCGCGCACTGGACGGCCATGACCAATGGCCTCCCGTCCGACGAGTATGTGTTCGTGGTCAAGCAGGATCCGCGCGAGCCGCGCTTGCTCTTTGCCGGAACCCGAAGCACCGCGTACGTCAGCCTCAACGGCGGCGCGCAGTGGGAGCCGTTCACGCTCAATCTGCCCGGCGTCCAGGTTCGCGACCTCGCGATCGATACGCGCGAAAACGAGCTCGTTGCGGCGACGCACGGGCGCGCTTTTTGGATTATGGACAATCTCACGATGCTCGAACAGCTCGCGCATCAAACCGCACTCTCGACGGCGACCGTCCAACTCTTCGCGCCCGAAACCGCGTGGCTCTCCAATGCCTACGGAGGACCATCGGGCTTTTCGATTCCCAGCTTCGGCTCGAATCCGCAGTACGGTGCATCGGTCTTCTTCAATCTTCCCGCGGGGTATACGAGCGCGTCGCCGGTTACGCTCTCCTTCCTCGATGCAAATGGCGCGACCATTCGGAGCTTTACCCTTCACGCCAAAAACAAAGAGCCCAAACTGACGCCGGAACAGGAAGAGAATCTCGATACTACGCAAGAGCGCCGGCGCAGCATCAACAAGCTCACCACCGTCGCTGCCGGGATGAACCTCTTCGTGTGGGATCTGCACTACCCGCCGGCTTACGACTACCCCGGGTTCAAAACCGTGCCGACCGACGACTGGCCCGATTCCGCCGACGGTCCGACGATCGTACCCGGGTCCTATACCGCGGTCTTGCAATACGGCTCGCAGCGGCTGCAAGCTCCATTCAAAGTGGTGCTCGATCCGCGCATGCATCCCGCCGCGGGTGATCTCGAGGCCCGGCTCGCGCTCGAGATGGAGCTGCTCGGTTCCATCGACCGCCTCGACCGGGCGATTGCTGCGGCAATGACGGCGCGAAATCGAGCGCCCGCCGCTGCGCAAACGCAGATCGACGACGCGATCGCGAACCTGACCCTTACCAACGTCAGCTCGAGCGAGTACGACGTGGTGCATCCAACGAAAATCCGCGAGCAGCTCGCATTCCTGTTCAACTCGCTCGAGGGTGCCTATGCTCGGCCAACTGAGGCCGAGTATGCGGCCGCTAAAAATCTCGAGGCGCTGGCCACCGACGGCGAGGCCCAGCTGCAAGCGCTCGCCGCACACTAGCACCGAGTATCGGAGATTAGACGATGTCGCTACGATCTTGGATCCGCACCGCGTGCCTGCTCGCAGCCGGGATGCTTTTCGCTGCGTGTGCAGAGCATGCGGGAGCGCTCGTACCTTCGACCGCGCTCACGCCTGCGGGCGTCGCGATTCCCGACCGCAAGCCGCCGAAGTGCAAAGGCCAAAGCAACTCGAAAAAGTACGCATCGGTGACCGTCACGCTCTCGACAAAGGGCGGTTCCTTTTGTATCCCGGAGTTCGGCGGGTTTGGCGGCAACGTCAAATATCCCAGCGCCAATCCTTCTGTCAAACTCATGGTGACAAGCAGCACGGCCAACTACGACGACATGCCGCAGCTAGGGCACGGAACTCCGATCCTTTACTTGCAGCTTGCACTCTCCGGTAAAACCGCGTTCGGCGCGAAGGCGGAAGCGGGCGGCGGCCTGACCTCAAAGCACATTATCCCGGGGCAGCCGTATACGGCCTACGGCGAAGCGAAAATCTACGGATTCCCGGTCGACTTTGGTCCCTGTTACGCGATCGCGTCGAAAGGAAAGTATGGCGGCGTCATCGGCGGTATCGGAACGCTCTTAAAGGGCGCGAGCATCCCCGGCGCGGTATCCGCGGTCATCGAGGTACTGCCCGGCAATCAGGGCGGAGGTCAGTGCTAGGCGACGGCATCTGGTAAAATCACGCCGGTCAGGTTGAGCGGATCGTACGCACCGAGGTTCACCGTCTCGCGATCGGCACCGGCGCGGCGCACCGCACGCAACGCGTCGACCGCTTCGGGAAGTGCAAACTGTTCGCCCACGAATCCCGCCACGAAACGACCACCTCGGATCTCACCGCGTGACTCCATGCGACGAAAGACCGTCAACAGCTCGCGCCACGGGGGCGCCAGACTCTCGCGCGCGATGACGTCGCGGAAGACCACGCCCCAACGCGCGAGCAGACGGCGCGCGAAGGCTTCACGATCGATGCTCACCGTCGTGGCCTGCAAGAGCGTCCAGCGTCCGCTCGACGAACGCGGCCGCGCCCGCAAACCCTTCTCGCCGAGACGGCGCTTCGGATCGCTGAGCGAACGCAGTGCGTCGAAGCCATCGGCCGTCACTAAACCCGCCGCAACGAGCTGCCACAGCGCCTCTTCAACTTCGCTCGGCAGCCGTTTCGTCGCCCGCGCGATTTCGGCGAAGAACGGCGCGCGCAATAATTCGATCTGCGCGAGGGTTTCCAGCGCGGCGTGCGAGAGCGCAACGGGATCGCTGCGTCGCCGAACGATGAGCTCGTCGGCGTTGGCGCGCAGAAAGAGCGAGATCGGCGCGAGTCGAGTGGGACGTACGCGCGTCCGTTCCGGAGCAAACCCCGGCTCGAGGGACGGATGCGGCGTGAGCCGTCCCCACATAACGTCGCCTGCATAGCAGAGCCGGTCGAGCAACTCGGGCCGATAACCCGCGACACGTGCGGGGAGAATCTGGGATTCCCAGGCGAACGCCGGAATCTCGTACCCTTCGAGCTGCCGCACGATCTGCAGCGTCCCGTCGATGCCGTGCAGACGCGACGACGTTGCGACGTGCTGCCATCGCTGGAGAAACGCCACGTAGGCCGCGGTGCTGACCGGCTCGATTTCGCGCCGAAGCGTTCCGATCGTCAGGCGATGAATTCGCGCGAGAACCCGCCGGTTGCACCACTCCTCGCCGGCATTGGCACCCGTAAAGCTTCCGCGCAGGACCTGGCCCTGCGTCTCGAGCCGCAGCAGCGCGGCTTCGATCGCACTCGAATCGATGCGCAGCCGCGCCGCGACCTGCGCGGCCGTCACCGGGCCGACCGATTCGAGCCAACCACGCAGCACCTCGGTGACCGCGAGGTCGCGTTCTTCGGATGCGTCGCCATAGGCCGCACGCGCAAGCTCGGTGCGTTCGGCACACGTCCAGGCTCCCTTGACGATTGTGGCGCGCCGATCGGCGACCAGCTCCTGGAACCATGCGCTCCACGTCGGAACCGGCGGCAGCACGATGAGTGAGGTCAGCGCATCGTGCAGTTCGTCGGCATCGCGCACGACCGGCCACGATTCCTCCACCACTTGCGCGATGGCTGCTGGATCGAGCACGCCGGCGCCGTCGACGTCGTCGCGCAGAGTCCGCCGTAGCTGTACGGCGCGGGCGCGGCGCTCTTCGAGCGGCGCGTCGTCGAGATAGGCATAGGGATTGGCATTGAGAATCTCATGCGAGAAGACCGAAGGCTCGGGAGTATCGATCGCGACGGTTCGTACCGCGCCGGCCTCAACGCCGCGCAGCACCTCGAGCAGTCCGTCGAGATCCATCGCTTCGCGCAGACAGTTGCCGATCGTTTCGCGGACCAAAACGTGATCGGGAATGCGAATCGGTCCGGTCAGATTCTCAGGACAGGCGGCCTGATCGGGGAAGACGGAGGCCAGCAAGTCGTCTGCGCGCATCCGTAAAATCTGAGGAGGCACCTTACGGCCGCCGCTGAAGCGCAGAATCGCCAGCGCGCGTGACGCGTTCCAGCGCCAGCGTGCCGCGAACATCGGTGCCGGAAGGAGTGCCTGCGTGAGCGTCGTCTCGGCGCTCGCCGACTTTACGAATTCAAAGACCGCATCGAGCGGAAATGCATGCTGGTCGCTCAACGAGAGAATGAAGCCGTTATCCGTTGCCGCAGCCTGCAGTTCGAGGTTGAACGACCGGCAGAATTTCTTGCGTAACGCCAACCCCCACGCGCGATTGATGCGCGCGCCGAAGGGCGTGTGCAGGATGAGCTGCATCCCGCCGGCTTCGTCGAAAAAGCGTTCCGCGACGATGGTGCGATCGGTCGGAACGGCCCCGAGAATGGCCTTGCCGGCGCGCACGTACGCGACGGCCTGTTCGCAGCCCGGCGAGTCCAAGGCGCATTCCCGTGCGAGCCACTCGCTCGCGGCGGCATCGTCGCGCTCGTCGATGGCGGCGCGAACGGCGCAGACCTCGCGCGAGAGCTCGATCGTCCGCCCGAGCCCCTCGCCGTTCCAAAACGGAATCGAGGGCGGCGCACCGTGTGCGTCTTCCACACGCACGACGCCCGCTTCAACGCGCCGGATCTTCCACGAGTTGGTGCCGAGCAGGAAGATGTCGCCGGCCATGCTCTCGATCGCGAAATCCTCATCGAGCGTTCCGATCGTGTGGCCTTCGGGCTCGACAACGACGTTATAGTTGGCGGTGTCGGGGATCGCACCGCCGCACGTGATCGCGGCGAGCCGTGCGCCGCGACGCGCACGCAGGCGGCCATTGACGCGATCGTAATGCAGAAACGTTCCACTGCGCCCGCGCGAGGTTGCGACGCCATCGGCAAGCATAGAAACGACCTCGTCGAAGTCATGCCGAGCCAGATCGCGATAGGGATAGGCTTCGCGCACCATCGCGAAGAGCTCGTCGGCGCGCCATTCATGCTGAGCGCACGAGGCGACGATCTGCTGCGCCAGGATGTCGAGCGGCGCCTCGGGGATTCGCAGCGCATCGAGAGCACCGCTCCGGATCGCGCGAACGAGCGCGGCGCACTCGAGCAGCTCGTCGCGAGTCGTCACGTAGAGCGTCCCCTTCGGCGTGGCACCGATCCAGTGTCCCGAGCGCCCGATACGCTGCAGTGCCACGGCAATCGCCCGCGGCGAACCAAGCTGGACGACCAGATCGACCGAACCGATATCGATGCCCAACTCGAGCGACGCGGTAGCAACCACGGCACGCAGCTCGCCGGCGCGCAGGCGCCGTTCGACGTCGAAACGCGTTTCGCGCGCGAGGCTGCCATGGTGCGGCATCACAAAGCCGTCGCCCAGCCGTTCGTTGAGCGCAAAGGCGACGCGTTCGCTCATGCGGCGCGTGCCGACGAAGATCAAGGTCGTGCGATGATCGCGAATCTGATCGGCAACCCGGTCGTAGATTTCACCCCACATTTCTTTGCTCGCAACCGGGCCAAGCTCGTCGGCGGGCACGCGGACCGAGAGTTCCATCGCACGCCGGTGACCGACGTTGACGGTCGTCGCCTGCGGACTGAGGAATCGCGCAACTTCTTCAAGGGGACGGACCGTCGCGGAGAGTCCGATCCGCTGTGGCCGCCGGCCGCCCTCGCGCGCAACCAGATCGTCGAGGCGCGCGAGCGTTAGCGCGAGGTGAGCGCCGCGCTTGTCGCCGGCCATTGCGTGGATTTCGTCGACGATGACGCTCGTGACGCCGGCGAAGAGGCGCCGTGATTTTTCGGCGGTCAGCAGAATAAAGAGCGATTCGGGAGTGGTAACGAGCACGTGCGGAGGCTTGCGCAGCATTTGCTGACGCGCGGCAGGCGGCGTATCGCCGGTGCGCACCGCCGTACGAATTGCGGCGAGCGGCGTCAAACGACCGTTCGCGAGGGCAACGATCGCAGCGAGCGGCTTCTCGAGATTCTCGCGCACGTCGTTCGTGAGCGCCTTCAGCGGCGAAACGTAGACGACGAGCGTTCGATCGGGGAGCGTCCCCGCGTCGGCTTGCCGAACGAGGTCGTCGAGCGCGAGCGTAAAGGCTGCAAGCGTCTTTCCCGAACCCGTCGGCGCCGAGATCAGCACGTCGTTGCCTTCACGAATCGCGGGCCAGCCGAGCGCCTGCGGTTCCGTTACGGTTCCGAATGCCGAGCCGAACCATTCCCGGACCAGCGGATGGAATCGCTCGAGCATCGTCGCCTCTACTTCCCCTCCTCTTTCTGCAAGCCCCGGCGTCATGGAAGGTTGAGCCTTTTCGAACGCGGGCACAAGCACGCCATGAAGCTTTCATTCATACTCGCAGCAATCGTTTCGTTCGGCGTGTGGGTTGCGCCGCATACCGCGATCGCACAAGCGACCGACCAAACGTCAGCGCCGATGGCCACCGCGACCGTGAATCCGGACGCAACCATGAACCCGAACGCTGATAACTCGACGGGTGCCGCGACGGCCACACCCGGCGCCGAGACCTACACCCAAACGACCACTTCCGGGGGCGGGCACACCGGGTGGTGGGGTCTGATCGGATTAGTCGGGCTCCTGGGACTCTTCGGCGGGCGCGGCCGGGGAACGACGACCATCACAGGCCCGTAGCTCGCATACGAGGAGAGCTGGGCTCCGCAGCCAGAACCCGCTCGAATGCTCGCTCTCCTCTTCGCTTCCGTTCTTCAGGTCGGCGACATGGCGCAGATCGTTGACCTCGAGGAGCCGGCGATCACGCCCAACGCCGCTCGCGTCGCCTTCGTGGCCATTTCGCAGGATCTTGCACACGCCGCCTACGTCAACCGGCTGTACGTGGTGGAAACGCGCACCGGACGGATCGCGGCCCTAGTAACGGGGCACGACGTCGCGGTGCCGCGCTGGTCGCCCGATGGGGCGCGCCTTGCCTATCTCGCGGAATCCGGCGGCATCCGCCAACTCTTCGTCCGGAGGAGTGACGGCAAGTCGGAGCAACTCACACATTCCGCAGGCGAGGTGATCGACGCGGCCTGGAGCCCGAACGGCCGCGAGATCGCCTACGTCGCCGCGGATCCGCAAAAGCCGTCGACGTTCTTTTATGCCGGCGACAACGACTATACGCAGACCGCGCTGACGCCGCCCGACCATCTCTGGATAGTCGCTTCGTCGGGCGGAAAAACACGACGCCTAACGAGCGGCTCGTGGACGATCGCGCCGACCGACCCCGGCGGCATCTTCTCACCGCAAGTCGCGTGGACGCGCGACGGACGGGCAATCGCATACACGCGCATCGAGAACACCTTCAGCGGAGATAGCGAGTACTCGACACTCTGGCAAGTCGACATCGCAACCCGCGTCGCGCATAAGCTGACGAGCCATTCGGCCTTCGAACTGAGTCCCGCGTATGCGCCCGACGGCGCGCACCTCGCCTATTGGTATCCGCTCAACGGCGATTTCAACTCCGAGACGACGCTACGTGTCGTGGGCGACGGTCCGGATCATCAGCTCGCCGCGTCGCTCGACCGCAACATCGCGGCCTCGCTCTGGTTTCCCGATGGCCGACACCTATTGATCTGCGCAACCGATCGCACGCAGAACTTCTTATGGAAGACCGCCCTCGACGGAACCTTAACGCAGATACCGCTCGGCGATCTCCACGCGGTCTGCGATCCCTACTCGAGCAGCACCTTCGACGCCGGAATCGCCGGCGACATCGCGCGCGACGGTTCGACGACGTTCGTTGCGACGACGTCGCATAGCGCACGCGAGCTCTACTATATGCCGGCGGGTGCGACGACGCCGCGGCAGCTGACGCACTTCAACGCCTTCTTGTCGAAGATTACACTCGGCGTAATGAGCGAGCTCGACTGGACCGGACCCGATGGTTTCGCTGAAAACGGCGTCGTGACACGTCCGCCCGACGCTCAAGCGGGGGTCAAATACCCGATCGTTCTGTTAATCCATGGGGGCCCGGGATTGTCGAGCACGCGCGACTTCGTCTACGAGGAGTGGCCGCTCGCACAGATGATCGCATCGCGCGGCTACGTCGTTTTGCAGCCGAATTACCGCGGCAGCGACAACCTCGGCAACGCATATATGATCGCGATCGTCCACAATACCGTCATTGGTCCGAGCGCCGACATTCTCGCGGGGCTCGCAGCGCTCGCACAGGCGCCGGACGTCGACCCATCGCGCACGGCGGTCTCGGGCTGGTCGTATGGCGGCGAGCTCACCTCGTGGCTGATCGGTCACGATCATCGCTGGCGCGCGGCGATCTCGGGCGCCGCGGTCAACAGCGAGTTCGACGAATACAATACCTCGGAGTCGAACGTCCAAGATCGCTATCCGCTCGGAACCTCTCCGTTCACCGATGACGGCCAACGCATCTACCGGGAGAACTCGCCGATCACCTATTACGCACAAATCACGACGCCGACGCTCATTTGGGGAACCACGCTCGATCCGGTCGTGCCGATTCCGCAACAGTACGCGCTCTTCCACGCGCTGACCGACAATCACGTGCCGGTGCGCTTCGCCGTCTTTCCAGCCTCGACGCACGGGCCCGCCGATCCGCGGCAGACAGCCGCGCTCACGCGGCTCTGGCTCGACTGGCTCGACGAGCACCTCCGCTAAAACGCAGCGCCCTCATCCAAATGCCGAGCACGTGCGTTATAGAGAGCGTGAAACGGTTTAGCGCGATCGCGCTCTTCATCGCCCTGCTTGCTGCCGGCGCGGCCCCGGCGAATGCCGCAACCCAACGCGTCGTCCTTGCGGGCGGCTGCTTTTGGGGAATGCAACTCGTTTTCGGGTCGCTCGTCGGCGTCGAGCGGGCCGTCGCCGGATACTCTGGCGGCAGCGCCTCGACGGCGCAGTACGAGACGGTGAGCACCGGCACCACCGGGCATGCCGAATCGGTCGAGGTCACCTACGATCCGTCGCGCATCTCTTTTAAGCAGTTGCTCGACGTCTACTTTCTCGTCGCGCACGATCCAACCGAGCTCGACCGCCAAGGCCCCGACGAGGGGACGCAGTACCGCTCGGAGATCTTCTACACGACCGATCAGCAGCGCGCCGAGGCACTCGCCGCAATCGCGCGACTGCAGCACGACCGCGTCTACTCATCGAAGATCGTAACGGTCGTATCGCCGCTGCGCGGATTCTACCCTGCCGAAGCCTACCATCAGGATTACGCGATCCATAATTCGGATAATCCGTACATCGTCTTCAACGATCTGCCGAAGTTGCGCAAACTTCGCCAGCAGTATCCGCAGCTCGTCAAGCCCAACGCTCCGTTTAAGAACTAAAGCGGTGCATCGGAGGTGTGGCCGGCGTAGGAGCGCGGGTCGAAGTACCAATCCGGGAGAGAACCCGGGAAGGCGATGTCGTTGAAGTCGTAGTCGACGGTCGCGTCGCGCCCGAGGTATTCGGCATCGGTTTCGTAGGTCGGCGTGCCGTGAATGTGTGTGACGACCGGCATGTTGTTCATCCACCCGAGGGTGACGGTGAAGAGCATTGGATAGACGTGGTTGCCGTTATCGGTTTCGTAGAGTTTGTCGGTTGCGATGACTTCCTTGAGTTCGAGCGTCTTGGCGTCGGCGTAGATCTCGCGCAAGCGGTTACGATCCGGGTCGCGGCGCGGCACGAGGCTGACGTGAACGAGATCGCCTTCGTTGGCGACTCGCGTGATGCGATAGTCGAACTCACCGAGCGCGGTGACGCTCGCGATGACCGGCGGAAGGCTCCCGCTCGGCTCGGGCGTCGGAACGAACTCGCGCGGATTATTATGTGGATGCACCGGCGCGGGTTCGAAGAGATCGGCGGTCGGGGGACCGGGATCCCACGGCTCGTTGAAGGAGGGTCGCAGAAACTCGAGCGTTCCTCGAGCGGAACCATGGTAGACGCGACGGCCGAGCGCCGCTCGATCGTACGTGCGGCACCATATGTGATAGGTGTAACTGTTGAGGAGATCGGGATAGCCGTCGTCTAGGGTCTGCTTGCGAATCAGCGTGTACGTAACGTACGGTGGCGGCGGCCGATGCGAGCGAAACTGCCGGCGAATCTCGTAGAGGACCCGCTCCGGCGAGGGTAACGGGACCGGCGTCGCGACGCCTACGGATTGCGGAGCGCTGCCGACCGGTGCAACCGCGATGCAGGCTCCAACCAATACAAGCGCAGCAATGAACGCGTGCTTCACACTCGATTCTTGGCTGTCGACGCGTTCGAGGTCCTGTTAGATTACCTCGGCGCCATGCGAATCGCCCCATCAAGCCGGATCACCTCGCCGTTGATCATCTGATTCTCCACGATGTGACGCGCGAGCGCCGCATACTCCGCGGGTTTACCAAGCCGCGAGGGAAAAGGCACTTGCTTGCCGAGCGACTCGCGCGCCGCCTCCGGCAGTCCGGCAAGCATCGGGGTATCGAAAATTCCCGGCGCGATGCTCGCGACCCGAATCTGATGCTGCGCGAACTCGCGCGCGATCGGGAGCGTCATTCCAACGACGCCGCCCTTCGATGCGGAGTACGCTGCTTGGCCGACCTGCCCATCGTACGCCGCGACCGATGCGGTGCAGACAATCACTCCACGGTCCTCGCCCGCCTCCGCAGCGCGTTGCAGCATCTTCGCCGCCGCGAGACGGATAACGTTGAACGTACCGATGAGATTGACGGCAATGACCTTTGAGAAATTCTCCAACGGCAGCGGCCCGCTGCGCCCGATCACGCGTTCTGCGGTCGCGATGCCGGCGCAGTTGATCGCGCCGTGCAGCGCTCCGAATTTTTCGACGGCCATATCGACCGCGCGTTGTACGTCGTCGCCGCTCGTGACGTCGGTACGCGCAAAAATCACCGAGCCGCCGAGTTCGCCCGCCAGTTCCGCGCCGCGTTCGTTGACGTCGCAGATCACGACGTTGGCGCCGCCGCGTACGAATTCAGTAGCGCAGGCCGCACCGAGCCCGGAGCTACCGCCGCTGACTAAAAAGGTTCGCCCATCTAACTGCATAGCCGCGGTGGTACAGCTTTCCGGGGTCGATATCCTGGATGCGGGGCGCCTGCAAACCCCGCGCATGGCCTTGGGTATATGCTCACAGACGGGAGGTTTGCATGAGCGTTGCGGTCGGTATTGCGTTTTTGGTCATCCGGTTGATCTTGGGACTTGCCCTGACGGCCCACGGCACCCAGAAACTCTTCGGGTGGTTTGGCGGGGGAGGAATCGCCGGAACCGGCGGCTTCTTCGAAGGCATCGGTTTTCGTCTTGGTACGCTTTTCGCGCTGATGGCGGGCTTGGGAGAGACGGTTGGCGGCCTGCTGACGCTGCTCGGACTCGGCGGGGCGCTCGGCCCGGTCTTGATCGTGCTCGTCATGCTCGTCGCGATCGGCGCGGTTCATCACAACAAGGGATTCTTCAGCAGCGGCGGCGGCTGGGAGCTACCGATCACGAACATCGCAGTCGCGCTCGGCATCGCATTCGGTGGCAACGGTTTGTATTCGCTCGACAACGTGCTGCACGCGAGCTTCCTCACCGATCCGCTGCAGATTTGGTATGCGCTTGCCGCCGCAGCGATCGTTGCCGGCCTCAACCTGCTCGCCCGTAGGCCCGCATCGTGACGATCGCATTTTACGGCGCGGGTATGCTCGGTTCGGCGATGATTCGTCAGTTGCTGCAGCGCGGAGAGCGAGTACGAGTCTGGAGTCGAACGTTTCAGAAAGCAGCGGCGTTGGAAGCGTACGGCGCAAGCGCCTTCACCGATCCGGCGGAGACCGCGCGCGGAGCCGATCGCGTTCACTGCTGCTTGAATGACGACGCGAGTGTCGACGCAGTTCTGGATGCAGCACTCGCCGGAATCGCGCAGGAGTCTCCGATCGTCGATCACACAACCGTACTTCCGCAACGTGTCATCGAGCGCGCGCAGCGCCTGGCCGCAGCCGGATACGCATTTCTTCACGCGCCGGTCTTTATGGGACCGCCGATGGCGCTCGAGGCGACGGGAGTGATGCTAACGTCGGGCGATGCGTCGCTCGTCGAGCGCTTGCGCGGCGATCTCGAGATGATGTGCAGCGACCTTCGCTACGTTGGTGCGCGTCCGGAAGACGCGGCGATCTTCAAGCTCATGGGAAACGCGATGATTCTCGCGGTCGTCGGCGGCCTCAACGACGTATTCCGCATCGCCGAACGGCAGGGGCTCTCGCGCGATCAGGCCTACGCCCTCTTCGAATACTACGATCCTTCCGGGCAAGTCAAAGGGCGCGGCAAGCGTATGGCCTGCGAGCAATACGAGGCACTCTGGACGGTCGATATGGCTCACAAAGATGCGACGCTCATGCAGGGCGCAGCGCATCACGAGCGATTGCCGGTCATCGATGCGATCGAAGGGCTCCTACGAAACGTCTCGGATCGCGGACTCGGCATGCTCGATCTCGGAGCAGTCGCGCAACGCTAACGGTGTGGCGGCGGAAACGGAAGGGCGGTACGCCGCGGCAACGGCGAGCCGGTCCAGATCGGACGCGGTGTGGAGGGCACCGGTGGCGTAAAGACGGCGGCGGGTGCCGCTGACGGCACCGCCGGGTTAAACGGCGTCGGCGAAGCGAGTGCGTCGTGCGACGGAATGGTGACGATCAGCCGACGCCCGTGCGGATCGTACCGCACCGATGCTCCAAGCGACCGCAGCACCGGGCCGGCCGGCACGTACGCATCGCCGAACTCGCTAGAGACGCGTGAGGCGAGGAGCACGCGCACGCGGCAGCCCTGCCGCTCGACGATCAGTGTAGTGCCGTCTATCCAGAAACGATCCGCGAGTCGCATCAAGAGCGGCGCTACGGGCACGAAGACGCGCCCTTCCATCAGATACGCACGCTGGTAGGCGGCAAGAGGGCGCCCGTCGACGATTACCGCGACCGGCGCAGGCGGTGGGAATAGCGCCACGTTCCACGATATACCGCCTGGGATGCACCGACTCATCTCCGCCTTTCGCCGAGCCCTCCTGCGCTACTCGCGCGACGGCTGCGCGTTCCACGCCCAGTCGGTTGCCTTTAATGCGATCTTTGCGCTTTTTCCGCTCAGCGTCCTTACGCTGAGTGCGCTGACCCTCGTTCTGCCCGATGCCGAGCGCCGCGCACTCAACTTCTTCGAAACGCTCGCACCGACGCTCCACGATTATATCGCGAACAACCTGCAGACCTACATTTACGGACGTGGCATTTCGAGTTTGATCGCGCTCGTTTTTCTACTTTGGTCGGGAAAGAATCTCTTCATGGGTCTCGCCTACGCGCTCGATCGCGCCCTCAACGTGCCGAAGGGACGCCCTTTAGTCCACAATTTGGCGCTCTCGTTCGTCATGCTGCCCGTCACGGGCATCCTCCTCATGATCGCGATCGCGCTGCCGATCGTACTCTCAATCACATTCCACGTGACCGGCGTCCACGATCCGCGCCGCCTCACGCACATTCTCGCCTATCTCCTCTCGATCGCGCTGGTCTTCATCGTTGCCGTGGTGCTCTATCGCTGGCTGCCGAACCAATCCGTATCGTGGGCATTCGCGCTGCGTGGCGCGAGCGTGGTCGCGATCGCGTGGCCGATCGTGCAATATGCCTTCGCCGCTTACCTGACGCATGTCGACTTCACGCACGTTTACGGAGCGCTGACGGCCCCGCTCGTCCTGCTGCTCTGGTTCTACTGCATCGGATCGATCTTTCTCTTCGGCGCCGAGTATAGCATCGCGTGGCAAACCGGACATCCGGCCCTACGGCGCGAAGGAGCCGCGACGAATGCCTAAGAGACGCTCGCCGCGCGGCCTGTTTGGGTTGGCCGCGCTTTGTTTAGCACCGATCTTCGCGGCGGCCGCCGCTCCTCCGACGCCGACGCCGACGCTGACGCCGGTACCCAAGGCGGTCGCGACACCCGTCGTATCGCCGGCCGCATCGGCCGCCCCGTCAGCGACCGCGTCGCCGCCCGCCGGACTCGAACAGCTCCCAATCGTGCTCATCTACCCGTTCGACGTACAGACCGGAACCGATGCGCGCATCGGCGCGGCGATCGCGCAGATTTTGGCGCAGGAAATGACCGCCGCGGGCGGGATCACCGTGCCGCCTGTCCCGCACGGCATCAAGCGCGCGGATTTTCTCGAGAACGCGCACTCCGCGCACGCCGATTTCTACATCAGCGGTTACGTCACACCGGTCGGCGATAGCGCCGCGGTCGTCGAGCAAGTGGTCAGCGTCAGCAGCGGCGTTATTCTCTTTTCGCAGACGGCGCAAGTATCGAGCGTCGCCGACGTCGCGTCGCAGTCGCTGCTGGCGCGCTCGCAGATTCTCGCCTTCCTCGGACGCGGTACGCAGAGTGTCGAGACGCAAACGTCGAACACGCCGGCGCCGACGTCTACCAACGGTGCACAGGTCCCAATCAAAGGACTCAGCAACATCGTTAACTCGGTCTTCAAGCATAATAAGGGCGCCGCGCATACGCCGACGCCGGGACCGGTCGTCAAACCATCGCGCGGCGTGATCGTCGCACCCATTACCGCATCCTCAGGCGTCGCCGCCGCCGACGTCACGGGCGCGCAGAACGAGCTCTTCTTCTCACTCAACGCCCGTTTCAACGTACAACAGACGGCGGTTACATCGAACGTCGCAGCATCTGCCGACGCAATCTGCGGTTCGAATCGCGATAACACCATCGCAACCGGAACGTTGCAAGAGCTGCCGGCGCACCACGGAAAACAGTTCGTCTTCGCACTCTCGATCTACACGTGTTTCGGCGCCACGCTCGATCAGCAGACGGGCAAAGGCTCCTCGATCAAGGCTGCCGTCGAGGCTGCAGTCGCCGCGTACGCGCTCGCCCACCCCGATAACGGCTAAGCGCCGCCGGACCCGGGCGACCCGAGCAAGCCCTCCGGCGGGTCGATGCGGATGCGACGCCCGGTCACGTCGATCTGCACGACGATAGCGCGGACCATCGGAATCATCGCACCGCCGACGACGAGCATATCGCTCGCCGGATAGTGTTCGACCCGCTCGACGCTGCCGTACGCGCGGCCGTCGCGCCCCACGACGGTGCACCCGATGAGATCGTCGTCGAGGTACTCGCCCTCCGCGAGCTCGATTGCGGCGCGAGGCGCCGAGAGAAGCGCTTCCGAGAGAGCCGCGGCCGCGCTCGCATCGTCGATGCCGTCGATGCGAACGAGCAGCCGTCCCTTATGCCGGCGTACGGCACCGATGCACACGTTTCGAGTTTCGCCGCGGCATTCGCAGCGTAACGCCGCTCCGGCCGAAATTGCAGCGCGACCCGCACTCGTCGGGTCGCACTTTAACTCGCCGCGAACGCCGAACGCGCCGGCGATTCGTCCTACGACGACGTACGCTTCAGCCGTCACGTGTTGAAGCGACTCTCATTCTCGGTCGGTCGGCGGATCCTCGAGGCCTTCCGCGGCCTCTTCGCTATCGAGAATATCCACGGCCACGCGCCCCTCGGCCGTCGCGCGTACCACCGTCCGCAGCGCTTGCGCCACGCGTCCACTCCGTCCGATCACCTTGCCGAGGTCTTCGGGATCGACGATCAACTCGATGACCGGCTGAGCCTCTTCATCGACGAAGAGTTCGACGCGGACGGCCTCCGGTTTCTGCACGAGCTTGCGCGCGAGAAAGTTCAACAACTCCGTCGCACGGCGATGCCCGGCCCACGGGTCGCCGCCGGCGTCGGGCCTGCGCTCCCGACGCGGACTCGGCCGCCCGCCCGGTCGAGGCGCCTGCTCCTGACGCGGCACGAACTCTTTGCGCGGTGGCGGTTCCTTCCGTGGTGACGGTTTGCGCTCGGGCTCGTCGACCACCTTCTCGCTGAAGAGACCGAACTCGTCGTCGAAGGCGCTCATGAAGCGCTGCTTTCGGCGCTCTTCGGCTTGCGCTTATGGGTCGGAATCGGTCCGCGATCCATAATCCCCTTCTCTGCGAAGAGCCGCCGAACCGTATCGGAAGGCTGCGCCCCTTTCGCGAGCCACTGGCGCGCCTTCTCTTCATCGACCACGACCGTCCGCGGCTCGGTCCGCGGATTATAATGTCCCAGAATCTCGATGAATCGCCCGTCGCGCGGCGCGCGCGCGTCGGCGACGACGAAACGATACGTCGGCTGCTTCTTTGCGCCGATGCGGCGCAATCTAATTTTCACCATGCTTGTGTTATAAACTCCGCCTGTTTCGGCTCAGCTGTTTGGTCATTTGGCGCGCCTGATCGAACTGTTTCACGAGCCGGTTCACGTCGGAGACTTGCGTACCGGAGCCGAGAGCAATTCGTTTGCGGCGCGAACCATTGAGAACCCCCGGGTTGCGGCGTTCACCGCGCGTCATCGAACAGATGATCGCTTCGACTTTCGTGAACTCGCGTTCGGGGATCTCAAAATTCTTCGGCAGTGCTTTCGACAAACCGGGAACCATCTTCAAAATGTCGTTGAAAGAACCGAGTTTTCGCACTTGCCGCATCTGCTCGAGGAAATCGTCGAGCGTAAAGGTCTGTTTGAGAAACTTCTCTTCGAGCTTCTTCGCCTGGTCCTCGGAGTAGAGGCTGCGCGTCTTTTCGATCAGCGTCAACGCATCGCCCATGCCCAAAATACGCGAGGCGAGCCGCTCCGGATAGAACGGTTCGAGCGCGGCAAGTTTCTCTCCGGTTCCGATAAATTTGATCGGCGCCCCGGTCGCGCTATGAATGGAGAGTGCGGCTCCGCCGCGCGTATCTCCGTCGAGCTTCGTTAAGATAACGCCGGTAATACCGAGCCGATCGTGGAAGCCTTTTGCGACGCTCGTGGCCTCTTGGCCCGTCATCGCATCGGCGACGAGCAGAATCTCGCGAGGCTGCGCGACCGTTTTGATCTGGGCGAGTTCTTCCATGAGCGCCTCGTCGATCTGAAGGCGCCCAGCGGTGTCGACGATCGCGGTCGAGAGGCCGAGCCGGCGCGCCTCGGCAACGCCGTCACGCGAGATCCGCACGGGATCGTTCGATGCGCCTTCGTAAACCGGAAGACCGATCTGTTTTCCCAGCGTCTTGAGCTGGTCGATCGCCGCGGGACGATAGACGTCGGCGGCAATCAACAACGACCGCCGGCCCTGTTCCTTCAATCGGAGGGCGAGTTTCGCGGCCTGGGTCGTCTTACCCGAACCTTGCAAACCGACCAGCATGATGACCGACGGTGGTGCGTCGGAGAATTGCAGGCGTGCGAGCCCCGAACCGGTCGGCGGACCGAGTAGTTCGACGAGCTCGTCGTGAACGAGTTTGAGGATCGTCTGCGCCGGCGTCAGCGATTCGAGGACATTCGCGCCGATCGCGCGTTCCTTGACACTCGCGACGAAGGCCTTGGCCGCGCCCAGCGAAACGTCTGCCTCGAGTAAGGCGACGCGCACTTCGCGCAACGCATCGTTGACCTCTCCTTCGCTAATCCGGCCGCGCCCGCTGAGGCGGTCGAAGATCGCGCTCAGGCGCTCCTGGAGTTGATCGAACAATGCGGCTTAGGAGGTCGAAGAACCGGCCGTCGTTTCGTCGATGCGCTTGACCGCGTCGCCGACCGTCTTGATTTTCTCCGCTTCCTCGTCCGGAATATCGATGTTGAACTCGGTCTCGAACGCCATCACCAGCTCGACTTGGTCGAGCGAGTCGGCACCCAGATCGTCGGTAATCGACGCTTCGGGCGTGACTTCCGACTCGTCGACACCGAGTTGCTCGACGATGATCTTCTTGACTTTATCGAAGGTGGTGGGCATTACATCTCCTTTCAGACTCTTTGTGCTCCGGGAGGAGCGTTACATCAGGATGCCGCCATCGACGACGAGCGTTTGCCCGGTGATGTATCCGGCGGCGTCGGAGCACAGGAACGCTACGACCCCGCTAACATCTTCCGGCTTCCCGGCCCGGCCGAGTGCGGCCTGTTTGATCAAGAACTCCCTGGCAGCGTCGGGCATCTTCTCAGTCATAGCGGTCTCGATGAGCCCCGGCGCGACGGCGTTGACTCTTATATTCCTCGAACCCAACTCCTTTGCCAGCGATTTGCAGAGGCCGATGAGGCCCGCCTTCGAGGCTGCGTATGCAGCCTGTCCCGCGTTCCCGATCATGCCGACGATGCTCGTGACGAGCACGATCGACCCGGCTCGTTGCTTCATCATCGGTTTCGCAACCGCACCGCAGAGATAGAATGCCGCCTTGAGATTGACGTCGAGCATGCGATCGATCGTCTCGGGGCGCAGCCGCAAGAGCAGCGCATCGACCGACTGTCCGGCAGCGACAACCGCAAAATCGATGCGTCCGAATCGTTCGGCGACTTCGCCGACGATGCGCTCGATTGCCGCCCGATCGGTCACGTCGCCCTCGAAAACGTGCGCGACGGCGCCAGGCCGCGCGTTCGCGCAGGCAGCGGCGCTCTCGGCGAGAGCACTCGAGTCGCGCCCGACGAGTGCGACGTCGGCACCGTCACGCGCGAGCTCGACTGCAATCGCACGTCCGATTCCGCGACTTCCGCCGGTGATGAGCGCAGATTTGCCGCCGAGCATCATACGCTTGCCTCGGCCGCGCCTTCGAGCACACCGCGCATTCGCTGCACGCCGGCAAAATCGCTCACGGTCGTCGTCGCCGGCGCGCCGTGCATTCGCTTCATCAGCGCGCTCAGCACGCCGCTCGCGCCGAACTCGACGACCATCTCCGGCTCGTAGGTAAGAATTCGCTCGGCGGTATCGTGCCATCGCACTTCGTCGACAACCGAGCGAATGAGATTCGCTTTGATCGTCTCGATATCGCGGTAGGGGCGCCCGTCGACGTTGGAGATCACCTCGATCTGCGGCACCGAAAAGCTGCTCGCCTCGACCGCGTCTCGAACGCGCACAACGGCCGGCTCCATCAACGCGCTATGCCAGGCGCCCGAAACGTTGAGCGGCACGACGCGCTTGGCGCCCGAATCGAGCATCGCTTGACCCGCAGCCTGCACCGCATCGAGCTCGCCGCTGATAACGATCTGCGTCGGTGAGTTGAAGTTCGCCAACCCGACCCGCTCCCGATCGTGCAGGCGCTCGAGCACCGAACGAACTTGCGCCGCATCGAGACCTAAGACGGCCGACATTCCGCCACGTGCGCGTTGCGCCGCCGCCTGCATCGCTTTGCCGCGCTCGCTGACGATGCGCAGCGCGTCGTCGAATGAGAGCGAGCGCGCGACGACGAGACTGCAGAGTTCCGCGAACGAGTGACCTGCGGTGACGACGGGTGTAAAACGATCGCCGATGGCAGCATACAGGGCGAGATTTGTCGAGAAGATCGCCGGCTGGCTGAAGTCCGTCTCGCGCAGCATCTCTTCGGAACCCTCGCGCTGCAAGCCGAGGAGATCGTAACCGAGAATCGCTGAGGCGCGCTCGAAGATTTCGCGTGCGGCGGGGACGTTTGCCGCAACGTCGGATCCCATACCGACGCCCTGCGAACCTTGTCCGGGGAAGACCGCGGCAACGCGCACTACGCGACCCACCGCCACGCAACCGCGCCCCACGACAGGCCGCCGCCGAATGCGACAAAAACGATGAGATCCCCCGGCTTGATTCGTCCGGCCCGCACCGTCTCCGAGAGCGCCATCGGAATCGACGCCGCCGAAGTATTACCGTATTCCGCGATGTTGACGACGACTTTCTCGTCGGGCAGCTCGAGGTAGCGTGCCGTCGCGGCGATGATGCGCTGGTTCGCCTGATGCGGAATGAGAAAGGTGACGTCAGCCTTGCTCAACCCCGCCTTTTGCAGAACGGTATCGGTCGCTTCAACCATCCGCTGCACCGCCAGCTTGAACGTTTCACGTCCCTGCATGTGGATGAGATGGACCTTCGCGTCCAGGGCCGCGTGGTCGAGTGGCCGGCGGGCTCCGCTGCCGTGCGCGTAAAGAAGCTCGGGTCTGCTGCCGTCGGCACCTAACGAGGACCCGAGGAAACTATCCTCGGCGCTCTCTTCAAGAATCACCGCGCCTGCGCCGTCGCCGAAGAGGATCGCGGTCGAACGATCTTCCTTATCGAGGATCTTCGAGAGCGTCTCGGCGCCGATGAGCATAATCCGCCGATAGACCCCCGAGCGGATCAATCCCGACGCAACCGTCAGGCCGTAGATGAAACCACTGCAGGCGATGCCGATGTCGAAGGCCGGCTTCTCGCTCACACCCAGCCTCGCCGCTACGAGGCAGGCGGTCGCCGGAAAGTAAAAATCCGGTGTCACCGTCGCGACGATGAAGCAATCGATTTCGTGCGCTTGCAGACCGGCGTGTACGAGCGCGGCGCTTGCCGCCGCCGAGGCGAGATCGCTCGTTCCCTCTTCTTCCGTGACCCAATGGCGGCGCTTCATGCCGGTGCGGGTCGTAATCCAATCGTCGGTCGTTTCCAGCCAGGCTTCGAGATCCTGATTGGTGACGATGCGCGGGGGCGCGTAATGGCCGACGCCGGCGATCTTCACGCCAGAGAGGAGCACGGACCGCTAACCGGCCGGCTCGTCTTGTATCTTGATGATTTGGCGTCCCTTATACGTCCCGCAGTTCTGACACGCGAAATGCGGCCGCTTGGGTTGATGGCATTGCGAGCACAGGACCGTCGTAACGTCCCCGAGCTTCCAGTTGGCCGCGCGACGGCTTCGGGTCTTACTGCGAGGCGTCTTCCATTTTAAGTTGGCCACATTACTCTCCGTTTCAAATGATCACGCGGGCTCGCACGTGCATTCGCCCGCATTCCGATTCGCCCCGCACCGAGGGCAGAGACCGCGGCAGTCGGCGCTGCACCGCAATCCCATGGGCAGGGCGCTCAGCAGGCTCTGCTGTGCCAGGTCCGCGATATCGAGGCGTTCCCCGATCAAGACATTGCTCTCCCCGAACGGCTCGACGTCGCGGCCCTCCGCGGGATCGAGGCGTTCGTCCACTTCCACGTGCATCTGCAGATCTACGTCCTCCAAGCAGCCGTCGCATTGGCCGTGGACCCGGGCATCCACGCTCCCTTCAACCGCAAGCATCCGGTCGGCTTGATGAAGCTCGAGCCGGACGCGGACGGGCTCGGGAAAGGCGAGGCCCTCGAACGGCTCGATGGGGACCTCGTCCTCAACCATCATGAGCTGGCGGCTACCTGCGAGCAGCCCGCTGACGTCAACCTTGTGCGAACGATCCATAGAAACAACGACACCGCAGCACGAGGCCCCGCCAACTAGGCAGGGCCGCCACGGACTTTGCCATTCTAGAACCCGTCAGCGCGCCTTGTCAAACGCCTCGCGCAGGGGGATAGAAGCCCTGCCATGAGCATCGATCCGACCGCCTCAAGACTCGCCGGCGAAGGCGTTGCCTATGCCCCGCAAATCGCGAACGCCGCGCGGCGATTCAATCTCGACCCAATCTCCTGGCCGCGGTCGCCGCGCAGGAGACCGGGGGACCCGGTAGTAACGCGGGCCGCAACGTCGTCGGCGACGGCGGCCACGGCCGGGGTATCTTTCAGATCGACGACCGTTGGCACTCGTTTGCCTCGACGCCCGCGGCCATGGATCCGGCACAGAACGCCGACTACGCAGCTGGAATGATCTCGGGGTTACTCAAGCGCTACGGCGGGGACGTCCACGAGGCGCTCTCGGCCTACAACGCCGGCTCGCCCACCGCGACCGGAACGACCACTCGCTGGTCGGACGGCAGCGAGCTCGGATATGCCGATTCGGTGCTGCGCCACTATCAGCGACTCACCGGGGAATCGCCGCAATCGACCGCCATTGCCGAGTCGAACGCGACCGTCGCGTCGGTCGGCGAGCTGCAATCGCGCGCGCAAACCCTCCCGGTGGTGCCGTCGATTGCGCCGCCAACCTCCGCATTTGCAATCCATTCCGCTCGCGGTTATCGCGAGCAAACCACCGACTATCTCGCGCTGCTCGACAGCGATGACGACGAGAAGAACTCATAAGAAAGGAGAAATCACGTGTCATTTTTGCCCGCTCTCGAAGGAACGATCGCCGCGAAGCCGATTGCCGGCGCGCTCGAAGGCGCGCTCCATGGCTCGGTCTCAGCGCCGGTCAGCGGTAGGCTCTCTGCACCAATCGCGGGTGAGATCAGCGGTTCGCTGCAAAACTCGGCGGTCGCCGAGGTTGGAAATCTCATCTCCTCGATTGGCTCGCTCTCGGCGCAAGCCCAGGGTCTTCCGCTGAGCCCGCCGACCCTTCCAGGTCTGCCGCAGAGTCAAAGTTACAAACCGCAGACGACCGATTACACGCAGTTCAGCGACGACTCGAACTGATTCGCCACAAGGAGCAACGACATGGCATTCTTGCTTCCAGTCCTCGAAGGCCTTGGTTCCGGTCTGCTCGGGAATGCGCTCGGCGGTGCTCTCGGCTCGGGCACCGCAGGCAACGCCGAGAACAGCGCGATGAATGCGCTCAACACGCAAGACGAAACGTTCCAGCTCGGAATGTACGCTTCCGAGATCCAAAATCAAGAACAACTGCAGATGCAATAGGAAGTCTTCGATCAGATGATGGACGAGCGCAGCGAAAACATGCGCGAGGTCGACACCCTCCGAAACGTCGACATGGCGCAGCGCAAGATGGACGCTTCGCGTACCATTGCGACAAGGGCGGCGCTTCTGGCCGTCCTCCAACGGATCCACTCAAGTACCGCCTAGTAAGCGCAGTTGACCGCGCACTCGCAAAGCCATCCCTCCGAGCCCTGGTGGTCGAAGCAGCCCTCGTGTTCAGGTGCTCGTAACCTGCTGCTCATCGACGCCGCACGCGACGAACGTCCGCTTAAATAACCAACAGAGCGTTGCGCCTAGCCGACTTCACTTAAAATGAAGCGGGCACCGCCTGTGTATATGGTAGACCAATCGGTAATCCAACCAGGGGCTAGTTGCCCCTCCGGCGAGCCGGCTTTCCTAGCCGAGCTCCGCATTCTATTAAAGGGTCCTCTGACGGCACTCGTGGTCCGGCTCTGGTCTCTTGGCCTACATTTGATGAGCACTTGTTAACTCGAGGGGCTTGCACGAAACGCCGGCGGCTTTCCGCCCGACGATCCCTAACTAACTTATGATCCGCTTTGTTACCCTGGCCAACCGCCTTCGATCGTAAGCCGTCGAGTCTCGACGCTTTCAGCGTTACGCACCTCGGTGAGACGGCCGCGCATATGAAAGACGTGGACGTAGCCTCGTTACCTCGACAAGCCGAACCGCCTCCATGTCGGAGTTGAAACGGCTTCGTGCAACGTTTTGATTGCGAGGAGTTCTCTATTTAAGAATAACAGCTGCGATTGTGGCTTGTAGTGGCTTCGCCCGAACAGCAAACGCGATCATTCCCTTAGTTACGACCTCACCTAATTTTAGATCGCCAGCCATCTGCAACAAAAACGAGGACGCTACGAGAACAGAGGCCTACAAGGTTGACGACGTCGTCCGCACTACTATGCATCTTTCGATGTAAAAGTCTATTTCGCCGTAACGCATCGACATACGGATTGAATGCTCGCCCCGCGTTAGATTACCCAGCTTTAAGGTCACGATCTTTTCTTTAGCGACAGACTCAGGCATCGACAGAGTAGGTCCGCCGTCGATGCGAACCGTTAGAAGTCCCGTCCATGGAGACGCTTTAGCGTAGGCGCTCATTCGCACGCGAAACCATATCTCGCTATTTTGCACGTCAAGCTTTTCAAGGAAAAGGCCCCCCGGGCGAGATGTGACCGTGGCAGCATCGACACAGCGTGCTGCCGCTGGATATATCTTCGAAACTGACAGTAAAGCTGCCAGGCACAGAACGATGTTTTTACTCATAACGGTTCCCCAGACTGTGCGTCGTAAAATCGACCGGCCTCGGTGGGACCCGGTTGACTCATGGAAGCCTCCCCAGGAGGTTCACTAGGAGTGGAGGAGCTTGGTCCTGGATAGGGATCGTAAAAGTGGTTTCCTTCTTCTATAAGGCTACCGGACCGGCCCGTGGCAGGAGACTGCGTGACAAGTGTTCGGGAACGACCCTACGTAAGCGTCACTTGAAGCGGCGCCCTTGACATGTATGATACGCGCGCGTGTGTTGGGCCGGCAAAGAATGCGACTATCAAGTCGCGCCTCAAATTCGAGACCTGATGCAGACTTTTAGGGAATAGATGCGCGAGCCGGAAATGGTGGTTGCAATCCATTGCCAGTCTTTCTCCAGGGAACGTTGTTGGTGATGACGTCAAGGCGCTTCAAGAGCGCAAGGATATCCTTTCGATCTTCGTATGCAGGCCAGTCTAATCGGGTTGTTACACCGCATCTGTCAACCGATATCAGATAGTGCGGCGCGTCTAATACGAGGACGCCAGAATCGAAGTTCAAATCGTAAAACCCATAGCCCCTGAGCGCGGACTTGACGCTATTAAACGTTAACGAGGTACACGCGCCTCGGTAGGTACCAATCATCCCTACGTTAGCCGTACCAACGTAATAGCACTGGCCCTCCTTCGTGAACAAAACTGAATAGTTTGGGCACTTGCCCCCGAAGCAGTTGCTTCGCTCATATCGCACTGCATCGACGTCACCATAATTTGGCAACTGACCACGACCGCACCTCGCTTCAGCGGACGAGAGCATGGCAAGACATGTAACGAAAAACCAAATGGTACAGGGTACGTTTGGGGCCATGCGACGCTTTAGATGCCGCCATGCTGAATCTCCGAGGCAATCACTCTCGACAGAGCTGTCAACCAGTGTACGCGCTGAACAAGCCATTATATGTGTAAGCCGAGACTTCGTCTGACAGTTGGCGCATGATCGCCTCGACGTGTGTCAGATGGTTTCGCGGCTGCTGAGTTCATGCCGCAAATAGTTTCTCCTTGGCTAGTTCCAGACTATCTAAGAATGTCTGCAGCGGCGTCTTGCCGTAACACCAGCGCCCTTGATGCGTTCGTTCTGCGTTGTATTCTCGCATCCATGCATCCAGATCGGCCTGCAGCTCGTCGATCGTCCGGTAGATCTTCTTGCGGAAGGCGATTCGATAGAACTCGTTAAGCATCGTTTTGTGAAGGCGCTCGACGATGCCGTTCGTCTGGGGACTCTTGGCCTTCGTTCGCGTATGATCGATGTCTTCGATCGCGAGGTACAGCTCATAGGGGTGCTTCTGAGCATCGCCGCAAAACTCGGTTCCTCGATCGGTGAGCACCCGGATTACGCGGATGTCGTGTTCTTCAAAGAAGGGCAGAACCCGATCGTTCAGCAGATCGGCCGCGGTAATCGGTGTCTTTTGCTCATAAAGCTTCGCGAATCCGACCTTGCTGTAGGTGTCCACGAAGGTCTGCTGATATACGCGGCCGACGCCTTTGAGCGTGCCGACGTAGAACGTGTCCTGAGCACCGCAGTAGCCAGGGCATTCGCTCTCAAACTCGCCGTGAGCATCTTTCTCGCTCTGCGCCTTCTCCAGCGCGGCTAGCTGCGCTTCGGTGAGAACCAGACCCTCCTGAGCGCTCTTGGCTTCGAGCGCCTTCAGCCGTTTTTTCATCGTTTCGAGATCATGGCGCTGCCACACACAGCGGACGCCGGCGGGCGAAATCGTCATTGCGCGCTTCTTGAGCTCGTTGGCAACGCGCACTTGACCGTGCGCCGGCTGCTCGATTGCCAGCGCCACAATCGCATCCTCGATCGCGGGATCGACGCGGTTCTTCATGATCGGCTTGCGGCGCGATATCTCGGCGAGCGCGGCCTCCCCGCCGGTCTCGTAGAGCTCTTGGAAGCGGTAGAAGCTATCGCGACTGAAGCCCATCATCTTGCAAGCCTGCTGGACGTTGCCTAACTGCTTGGCCAGGTTGAGTAGCCCGACTTTGGCACGAATAACTTTGCGTTCGGTGGTCAAGATCGTCTCCTTTGTCGCCGACGTCGTCTCGCGACTCGGCAGGATTCGACACGATCTTGCCAACTGTCCGATTAAGTCTTAGCTAATACA
>DASRSI010000018.1:0-3725 GCA_035695445.1 Candidatus Cybelea sp.
AGGCTCGGAAGGGATGCACGTGTACGTCGCCATCCGCAGCGGACCGTCGCAGCGGGAGGTTTGGGAGATATCCAAGGAAGTCGGTCACGCGATGGCCCGCGCGCATCCAGACTTGCTGACCGTCGCGTACCGCGTCGCGGACCGGCCTCGCGGCCACGTCTTGGTCGACTACAATCAGAACGCGTTTGGAAAGACGCTCGCTTCCGTATATTCGGTGCGCCCCAACGAAGCCGCGACGGTTTCGACGCCGGTCACTTGGGACGAAGTCCGGCGCGGCTGCTCGCCGGAAGACTTCACGATCGCCAACGTGCCGAACCGCATCCAAGAGATCGGCGACTTGTGGAAACCGTTGCTCGCCAAACGTGGCCGATTCGATCTGGCAAACTACGCGCATGCCCACGTTTGATCGCCTGGCATTGCGACCGCCGATCGAGCCGATGGAGGCGCGGTCTGCCGCGACGCTGCCGGTGGGCGACGAGTGGAACTACGAGCCGAAATGGGACGGTTTCCGGTGCGTCGCGTTCCGCGACGGACAAAACGTGGAGCTCGAATCGAAATCGGGTCAATCGCTCGCGCGTTACTTTCCGGAAATCGTTGCTGTTTTGCTCGAAGCGCCGGCGACGCGTTTCGTCGTCGATGGCGAGCTCTTCATCGACGTCGAGGGCGGCTTCGACTTCGACGCATTGCTGCAGCGAATCCATCCGGCAGCGAGCCGCGTTTCCCGGCTCGCGAAGGAGACGCCGGCAACTTACGCACTGTTCGACCTGCTGGTCGAAGGCGGCGACGATCTGTCTGCGGCAACGCTCCGGCAACGCCGAAAGCGGCTCGAGCGCTTCGTTGCGAAACAATCATTCCCGTCGTCGGTCGCGCTTTCGCCGTCGACGCTCGACGTCGATCTCGCGCGCCGCTGGCTTGCCGGCGACGTCGCCCGTCTGGACGGCGTGATCGCCAAACGCGACGTGGCGTATGATTTTGGCGGACGCAATGCGGTGCTCAAAGTGAAGCGCCGCTACACCGCCGACTGCGTCGTCGGCGGTTTCCGCGCATCCGCGGACGGGACGATCGCGTCGTTGCTGTTAGGTTTATACGAAGACGGCCTACTGCATCACGTCGGGTTCGTCGGCAGCATGGATGCGAAAGAGCGCGCGCACGCGGCATCGGTCTTGCGGCCGATCGTCGAGCCGCCCGGCTTCACCGGCAACGCCCCCGGAGGCGCGAGCCGGTGGCGCAAAGGCGAGGCTGCCGGCGAGTGGTTCCCCGTGCGCCCGAGCATCGTGGTGGAGGTTGCCTTCGATCACGTGACCGGCCGGCGCTTCCGGCACGCAGCAAGATTGCTGCGGTGGAGACCCGACAAAGGCCCGGCCCAATGCACGATGGAGCAGTTGCTCGAGCCGTTGTGATTTGCATAGGCAAATCTTCCTGCTTCTACGCCGCTGGTTTCGCGGCAGGATGACTCCCGCCGCCAGCGCCTTCGGCTCCACAGGCTGACCCGGCCCAACTCTCCGGGTATCGCGCGAGATTCACGGCCGCGTTCACATCGCGGTCATGGGACGCACCGCACGATACGCACGTCCAGGTTCGTTCGCTCAGCGTGAGCAGCGCGTTCTTCACATTGCAGGCCGAGCAGAGTTTGCTGCTCGGGTACCAGCGATCCGCGACGATCAGCGCGCCGCCGGCCATGGCGTTCTTGTATTCTAGCTGCCGCCGGAACTCGAAGAAGCCAAGGTCGGCAATCGCCCGCGACAGTTTGCGATTCGCGAGCATTCCGACGACATTGAGGTCCTCGATCACGATGGTCGCGGCATTGCGAGCGAGATCGGTCGTGAGTTTGTGCAGCGCATCGTGACGGATATGACCGATCCGAGCATGCAATCGTGCGAGCGTGGTTTTTGCTTTGACACGATTGGCCGATCCGCGCTGCTTGCGGCTCAGCGCCCGAGCGAGGCGTTTAAGCTTCTTTAGGTACCTCCGTAGCGGTTTGGGGGCCAGGGTCTTGGGCGAACCGTCGCTGCGCGTGGCCAGTGCCGATACACCAAGGTCGACGCCGACGGTGTTGGTGAGGACGTGGGCCGCAGGCTCCTCGGGGACCTCGACGGTGAAGCTCGCATGCCAGGCATCGGCTTCGCGTGAGATCGTCACCGACACGATCTGCCCGGCAAAGCGGACCTCCTCGCGCATCTTCACCCAGCCGATGACGGGAAGCTTCGCGCGCTTGCCGTCAACGAGCACGGCGTCGGGATGCCTGGTATCGCAGCCGTTATCGGCGCGAAAGGCATCACGCGACTTGCCTTTCTTCTTGAACAGCGGATACTTGCTGCGCTTGGCAAAGAAGTTCGCATAAGCGCGCCCAAGGTTCTTGATCGCCTGCTGCGGCGCGTTCTTCGTAACTTCGCGCATCCAGGGGAACTGTTCGTGTTTGACGGCGTTGAGCGACCGGCGCATGGCGATCTCGTTCGGATGTTTGCTCGCAGCATGCTGCCGCTGCCATTCGGCGAGTGCCCAGTTATAGGCGAAGCGCGCTACGCCGCACGCCTTACGGAAGTATGCCTCCTGGTCCGCACTGGGTACAAGGCGAATGCGATGTGCGAGCGTCAAGATGCTTTACCTCGCGCCAGCGCCCGTTCGATGCTGATAGCGCGATTGCGGGCAGAGCGGCGTCCGTAGAGCCGTGCACAAAAACTCGTAAGAATCGCGATCATGTCTTGCACGAGGTCGTCGTTCATCTCTGCCGGATCGACGACGATGAGCCTGCGGCCCGATGCGGCGAGCGCCGCTTCCAGATACTCCGAACCAAATCGAGCAAAGCGGTCGCGATGCTCGACGACGATCGTGTTGATCTTCGCATCGCGTAACAAGCGCATGATCTTGCGCCGCTTCCCATTCAAACCGCAGCCGACTTCAGCTATTGACTCGACGACGTGAAGATCGTGCTCGGCGGCATACTGCGAAAGCCGCGCAAGCTGCCGGTCGAGGTCGCTACGTTGGTCGTGGCTACTCACGCGAGCATAGAGCGCAACGCTGCGCGGCATATCGTCAATCGGCTCATCCACGAGGATGGTACCCGAAGCCGTTTGATGCCAGGGCACGGGCATGAGGTCGTCCTTCACCCACCGCCAGGCCGTCGTATAAGAGATACCGGATTTCCGCGCCCAATCCGCCAGCTTCATCACTCAGAAGCATAGCATGGGAACGTATGTTTGGCTAGATATGCCTATCTAACTGGCAACGGCTGTCAACCCCAACAACCCGTCGACGCAGAGAGTGCGTCAGGCCGGTCGACCGGCGCGTACATGGCGTTGCACGAACGCTCGTTGAGAACGGCGTACGGAACCTCCATCGAGTACGGTCCGTTGACGGCGTCGTAGACGATGAACTCATTGCCGAGGAACGCATAACGTAGCGTAGCAGAATGCACGTATCGCAGCATTTTATGAAGCGTCGTCACGTCCGATGAATCGGGAACCGGCGCGCCCGGCTTGCCCATGTCGGAAACGAGGTAGCTCGGCGGCCCAAGCGTTCCGTAGACGTTGCAAACGCTCGCAACGCCTCGACGCACCTCGTAGACACCGCTGTGGTTGCCGGAAGGCACGATCGTCACGGCCTCGCTCGTAGCGTGACTCGTCGCGTGGCAAGCCGCAAGCATCGCGGCGATCGCGCAGACGACGAAGGGGCGTCGATTGGAGAGGAAGCGACCCAGCACCCCTCAGGACGTCGCGACGCCTCGC
>DASRSI010000019.1:0-39904 GCA_035695445.1 Candidatus Cybelea sp.
GTCCAGTGACATCGAGGTCGCGGTCTCAGGGCGTGCGTTTCCGATCGACCGTTTAGGCGCTTGTTAGACGAAGGTCAGTCGAATTTGCAAAAGTGCAAGCAGAGTAATCAGTTTTCGGTTAGCGCCAACGGGAATCGAACCCGTCTTTCCGCCTTGAAAGGGCGATGTCCTAACCGATAGACGATGGCGCCGCGATTGCTTACCTACCCTATCGGGCGCCCTTCGCGATGTCAAATGCTCCCGCCTGGAGCGCCCAGGCGACCGGCCTTATGCCCTACTTGTCGGCGAGGCTGACGGTCGCGCCGACCAACTCCGTCGCGTTGGGAACGTGGAACGTTCTCGACGACTTGCCACCGCCCGGATAACGCCACAAGCCGACACTGTGCGCTTGGCGAGGCTGCGTACCGAACGGCACCACGATAGTGGTTCCCGAAATCCAGAACTGCGTAACGAGATGGTCCGCGTCGCCTTTGAGATGGAGCGCCCCCATCGACGTTCCGCCCGATCCGGCGATGCTGAACCGGTAGATGGTGCGGCTCAGCGCATCTTGCACGGCGACGTATTTGCCGTCCCATTGAACGGCGCCGGGATAGCCGATCGTCTGATTCAGTGTAATGCTGGTGAGCGTGCTGCTGCCCTTGGCAAGTTCGGCGAAGAGCGTATGATAGCTTCCGCTGTCGGCGCCATCGACGAAGAGATTGCCTTGATCGTCGTAGCCGCAGAAAAAGTACTCGGTGAATGCGGTGTCTTGGTATGAATGCGGCACGCCCTTACCACCGTCGAAAACTGAGACGCTTCCCGGACCGAGCAACGTGTCTGCGTAATTAGCAACCGCGACGTTTTTGCTCTTGGGATCGACGGAGCAGCCGAACGGGTAGTGCCCGAAATCGTTGAGCGTCGCAATGACCTTCTTGCCGCCGTGCTTGTACTCGAGGATGTTCAAGAGGTTCGTATTGACGACATAGACGTCACCCTTGGCATCCGAGCAGAGACCGGCCGGCGAAGAGAATCCCTTCAATACTCCGACTTGCTTTCCGTCCGGATATGAGAAGACGTCGACTTGGCCGTCGCTATCGGAGACGTAGAGCAAATCTTCGCTCGTCGCTTCGGGGCTCATCCAGGAATCGGCGGCGTTGGTATGCGCACCGGTCGCAAAACGCGACGACGGCAGGAGCGCGCTCGATCGCGTTGGGATGGTGGCACTCCCGCTGCAACCGGCGAAGAGTAGCGCACCGGCAACGACCCCAAGTGCGCAACGTGCAGTCATGTTGTTCATGCTAGATCGCCTGAATCTTCGCCATCATCCCGGCATCTTCGTGATCGAGGATGTGACAGTGGAAGAGGAAGGTTCCTTTGATGATCGGGTCGCGGAAATCGGCGATGATGAGCAGCGAACCGGGCTTGCCGTTCTTCTCCCGCGGGATGATAAAGCTGTCGGCCCAATATGGATGCGCCAGCGCCACGCCGTTGATCTCCTTGACGAGAAAGTGCGCTTGATGCAGGTGGAAGTCGTGGATTTCCTCGGTGACGTTCAGGACGTGCCACTCTTCGACCGTGCCGACGTGCACCACGAAGAGCGGCGGATCGCTCATTTTGAACGCCTTACCATTGATGAGGAAGTGGGTCGGCGTTTCGTTGAAAACGATCGTGCGCTTGTGCGCGATGGGTGGAAGCGGCGACGTGTAGCCGTTCTGCGGAAGCGGAGCTCCAACTCGTAACGGTCCGATGACGACCGGCGGCGCGCTTTTTCCTTTCGGCTTCTTCATCTCGGCAAGCTTGAGCTCGGGATCGCGATCGCCGACCGGGCCGGTGTCGTAGCAGAGTGTTTTGAAGGTCGCGTGTCCGCTCGCAGGTCCGGTGACGACAAACTCACGGCGTGAAGCCGGCGGAAAGATGACTGACTTGACGGTTTTTGTTGGCGGCGTACCGGGCCACGAGTCGAGTGCGAAGCCGTCGACCGCGACGATTTGAAGATCGCCGCCGTCGGAGAGATCGAGGGTCTTATGACCGGTGGCGTTGATGACGCGGAAGAACTGCTTCTCGCCCGGCGCGATGGTGATTACCGGCTGATAGGCGCCGTTGAGCGTGGTCGTCAGGCCGAGGTCGGATCCGCACGGCTCGCTGTTGAGGAATTGCGGCTTAACCGATCCGGAGCCGCCCGGCATATTGCCGGCCATGTCGGACATATCGTCGCCGTCGGACATTGCGTCGGCAGACGCCCCGTCAGTTTTGGCACCCGGCGGTGCGTTCTGGCCGGTCCCGGTGGCGCGGACGATGATGACCCGTTCTTTCATTTTCGCCAAAGCGGGAATGTGCTTTTCCAAGCCGTTGACGACGAGTGCCCCCGACATGCCGCCCGACCCGACTTGATACGTCGTTTGGCCGTGCACGTGCGGATGGTACCAGTAGAGTCCGGGTTCTTGATTCTTCGGAATGTGCACGACGTAATGCAATGATTGCCCCGGTCGTGCGATCGTTCCGAGCACGTCGTCGCCCGGCGCGCGCGGTGAGGATCCCAGACCGTGGAAATGGATGTTGATTTCGGCTCGGCCGCCGCGCCGTCCGATCAGGTTATCGTCCACTTCCATATCGATGGTGTCGCCGGGGTTCACGCGAATGGTCGGCGCGATGCCCCCGACGCCTTGATAAACGAACTGCGGGAAGCCGGTGGCGCCGCTGAGTGTCACCTGCAGCGAAACCTTGGCAACGCCGTGCACGGATTTCACGACCGGCGGCTCGGGGAGTTCGTTCACGTTGGAATCGTGCGACTGACCGGACGCGGGGGCGAGACCCTGCGATGCGTTCGGAGGCATTAAATTCATCGGTGCACTCGAGTGGCCGCCGCATGCGACGAGCCACGCAGCGACAACGAGCGCGATATAGCGGCGTGCCATAGCCTCTCCTCTCACTGCGCCGCGCTGACGGCGGCGCCGTATCCGGCAACGGAAATCGTCTTCGTCGGGGAGCCGCCCGCGGGATAGGCCCAGATCTTCACGTCGGCGCCATTATCCGGGCCGATAATCTTGTCGCCGGCAATCCAGAACTGCCGTACGCTCGTGCTTCCAGAAAGCGTCGTCGTTCCGGTCTTGCTAGCCTTGCTCTTGACGATCGAAAACTGATAGACAAGCGATGGAGTGACGCCCGTGTCCCCGACGGCGAGGTGCGTACCATCCCATTGCACTTGGCCGGGAAGCTTGATCGTTTGGCTCACGGCAATATCGACCAAGGCTTTACCAAGGTGGGGCAGCTCGGCGAGGTGGAAGTCCCCACTGCTGCTGCGGCCGTCGACGAAGAGATTACCCTGCGCGTCATAGCCGCAAAAATATCCCGTCGCCATCGTCTTATCGGTAAACACTTTTGCATCGCGCCAGCGGTTTCGCGGGGTGCGGTGAAAGACCGAGAGCACGATTCCACGCGGGCCGCCGGCGACGGCGACGTCGCCGTCGATCGGACTCACCGAACATCCCGACGGCGTGCCCTGCGTGCTCAATGCCACAACCGGCTTCTTTGCGCCCGGCGTAAACTTTTCGACCTGCTGCGCCTCGACGTCGGCGATCCACACGTCGCCGGCAGAATCGGCGCACTCGCTGCGCGGCTTACCGAAACCGGTCAGCGTTGTAACCAACGCCCCGTTCGGATAACTATAGACCGCAACGGTATTGCCTTTAACATCGGTAAGGTAAAGGAGACTCTGGCTCTTCGCGCCATGGGCGGACGGATTTGCCGGGATCGTTGTCGATCCGCTACCTTGCGGCGCAAGGCCGGCGCAGGCGGCCAGCGCAAAGGTGACCGCGCACGCGACCAGCATGCGACTCTTCATACGCGCACTCTTCATGAGGAGGCGCCTAACTTCGAAACACGGGCGGGGTAACCTCCGGTGTAGCTGACGGGACTCAGGCCTCGGGGCGCTCTCCTTCGTTGCCGGAGCGGTACCTGGCCTTTCGCTGCTATAACGCCGGCGACGACCGAATCGTTCAGCCCGGTCCGCGTCGAGCCGGCAGCTCGCTTGCTAAGCGATACCACCGACTTCTCAAATCTTTCTCAGAGTGGTGTTAAAGCGCAGGTGCCATTGCGCGACGTTTTTGAAGCGCGTGATGCAAATGAAGAGCGCAGTATTTCTCGCAGCCGCGGCCGGCTGGGCGGTTGCGGCACAGGCCCAGACCGTCTCTTCCAACGGTGCCATGTTTCGCGGCGGTCCGGCGCACGTGGGCGTTTACAACTCGAGCGCGCCCAGACTCGACGCGGTCAAGTGGCGCTTTCACGCCTCCGGTAAGCTCTTCTCGTCGCCGACTGTCAGCAATGGCGTCGTCTATATCGGCAGCTCGAGTGGCCGGCTCTATGCCGTTCGCGCCGCCGACGGATCGCCGCTTTGGAGTTTCGCAACGAAAGGCGCCGTGAATTCTACGCCGGCGACATGGAATGGGCTCGTCTATGTTTCGAGCCGCGACGGGAACGTCTACGCGGTCGACGAGCAAACCGGTCAAAAGCGTTGGAGTTTCGTCACCGGCGGAGAGCGGCGGTTTACGGCTCCGGGCATCCACGGAATCACTCCAAAGAGCGAGCTGATGCCCGATCCGTTCGACGTCTTTCTTTCGTCGCCGGCGATCGCCGGCGGCGTTCTCTACATTGGAAGCGGGGACCATAACGTTTACGCAATCGACGCTGCGACCGGGGCATTGCGATGGAGGTTTACGACCGGCAACGTGGTGCACGCCTCTCCAGCCGTAGCCGGCGGTATCGTCTACGTGGGGAGCTGGGACCGATACTTTTATGCACTCGACGCACGCACCGGCACGCTCAAGTGGAAGTTTGTGACCGGCGACGATCGCGTCACCTACAACCAAGTAGGGATCGCCGGCTCAGCAGCGGTCGATAACGGAATGGTCTTCTTCGGCTGCCGCGACAGTAAGTTCTACGCGCTCGACGCCGGCACCGGACGGCTCGCGTGGAAGCATGACGAGCACGGCAGCTGGGTCATCGGCTCTGCGGCCGTCGACGCCGGCACCGTCTACTACACGACGTCGGACGAACGCCGCTTCTGGGCGTTGAACGAACGTGACGGCAGCGAACGCTTCAGCGTATCGTACGGCGCCTTTGCATTCTCTTCGCCTTCCCTGGCGAGCCGCGTTGTGTATTTCGGTACATTCGATGGGCGGCTCTACGCCGTCGACACCCAATCTGGGCGAGTGACGGATCGGTTCCTCACCGATTCGGCACGACAAAACTTGCCGGCGCACCTCGATAAGAACGGCAACCTCGATATTGCGCCGTTCTATTCCGATTCCACGCTCGACGGCGTCATCGTCGGTCTCGACCGTATTTACTCGCTCGGTTCCATTGCGGGCTCGCCGTCGATCGTAGGCGGAGTGCTCTACGTCGGAAGCACCGAGGGCATACTCTACGCAATCGGGGCGTAAATCGAAGTCGATTATGGGCCTGGTAGGATTCGAACCTACGCGCAACCAGTTATGAGCCGGCCGCTCTACCGCTGAGCTACAGGCCCCGGCGCCTCACTCTTCCAGAACGACGCGGGCGTCACTCCTCGACCCGCAACGAGAGGGTCTTGCGTTCTCCGAATATGGAGTATATAATCTCCAAAAAGGGACCCCCACAAACGATGACCGTTTTCGCATACCCCGCAACCCGTTACGCCGCTCCCGAACCGATCGACATCGCGTCGCCCGAGGAGCGTAAGCGTCTGGGGCCTTCAGCGCTCAAGGCCTTCTTCAATATCGCCGAGTGCTGGCATTTGCGCGACGAGGACGCGATGCGGCTGCTGGGCGGAATGGCGAGCAGCACTTACTATGCGATGAAGAAGTCGCCGCGTCGCACGCTCGACGCCGATACGATGCTGCGCGTTTCGTACCTGATCGGAATCTTCAAAGCACTCAACATTCTCCACGGGAAGGCTCTCGCCGACCGCTGGGTCACGCTCGCCAACGGCAATCCGATCTTCCGCAGCGCCACGCCGCTGGAGTATATGACTCGCGGCGGCATTCCGGCGATTCAACTCGTACGCCGGCTCCTCGACGCGCGCCGTGGCGGCATCTAATGCTCTCCCGCCCACCTCACTCGTTCGCCGCAACGACACGCACCGTTTCATCGCGTCGAAGCACGGCGAGAGCGTGCTCGCGCGTATTGCCGATTCGAGCCGCCATCTCGACGACATCTTCAAGCTCGACATTGCCACGAACGAACGCACCCTCGTGGAGAACGGCATCGCGGATGGAATCGACGTCCACGAGCTGGTCTTCGGCCTCCCGTACTCGCAGATCGTCAATGCGGCCTTCACGCACCCGTATCCGCTCGGCAGCCGGTTTAACGGCCCCGACCGCGGCGCGTGGTACTGCGGCTTCGAAATCGAAACGTCGATCGCCGAAATCGCATTCCATAAAACGATCGACCTGCTCGAGATCGGCGTGCTGCACGACGACGTTACATACGACGACTACACCGCCGACTTCAGCGCGGAGTTTCACGATTTACGGCGCGCGAAGCGCTTTGCGAAGTTCTTGGCACCCGAGAGCTACATCGCGTCGCAACAGCTCGCGGAGAACCTGTTGACGGATGGGTCGCTGGGAATCGTCTATCCGAGCGTTCGCAATGCCCAGGGAACGTGCATCGCGTGCTTTCGCCCTGCGCTCGTCACGAACGTGCGGAAGGGTTCCACGTATCGCTTCGTTTGGAGTGGCGACACGACGCCCGTCGTTTCATTGGCTTAATGGCTAGTCACAGGCATCGTCGCAACGCGGCAGCAGGAAAAGGACGCCGCCCCAGCTGCAGACTCTTCTTGCTACAAAGGGGAACAACATGGAGCTTAGCGCTAGAAATCAAGTTCGCGGCCGCATCAAGGATCTTTCGACCGGCACCGTGATGTGCGAAGTGCGAGTCGAAACCGATCCCGCAACGATCACCGCCGCGATTACCGCGCTCTCGGCCGAACGGCTCGGCCTCAAGAAGGGCGATGAGGTCACGGTGATCGTGAAGTCGACCGACGTGATCATCGGAAAATGATCACGCGTAGCGAAGCCGCACCGTGCGAGCGCCGACGGCGACGACGAAGAGCACCACCGACGCCAGAGTGAACTGCGGCGCGTAGGCGCCCTGCGTGAAGTCGAACGGCGTCCGGTTCATCGGACCGAGATACCACAGCACGAGATAGGCGATTTCGAAGAGCCGCGTCGTGCCCGAAAGCGCCCCGCACGCCAGCGCGAGCGTCGGCACGAAGACCGCTCCGGCGAGCACGCCCTCGAGTCCGGTGAAGTTGCCGGCAATCGTCCAATGCACGAGCGATCCGCCCGCGCTCACGAGCGCGAGCAGGACGCCGGCAAACCATTGAGCGACGAACTGCCGCCGAATCGGATGCACGGTCGGATAGACGAACTGCTCTGTCGCAAAAACGGTCTCGCGAGTGCCAAGCTGCGACCACTGCAGCATTGGCCAGATCCAGGCCAAGCCGACGGCGAGACTCTGTCCGGTCGCATCGGCAAAGAGCGCAAAGAGCCACAGACCGCCGGCGACTACGTACCACCACAGGCTCAAACCGCGCACGAGCAACCGAAATTCCGCAAGAACGATCGAACCGAAATCGCTTCCGAAGAGTGCGTCGACCAGCGGTGCGCTCAATCGGCCTGCAGCCGTTCGCCAGCGCAACACGACGGCATTGCCTCTTCGCTGTTCGGTGCTGCGTGCCGGCTTCGAGAAGCGATCGAAGAGGAGCGCCGCAGCGGCAACGATGCAGAGCGCAATCGCGAACCAGACGAGCCGCTCTGCGACCTCGGCGACGGTCCAATGGAAACCCATGAACGTAAAGAAGTGGCGTACCCCCGCTCCGACGTTCACGCCGATTTCGATCGAATTCGGCTTCGCCCGCGGATCGACTCGCAGCAGCGCCTCCCAAACTTTGCGCATCACGAGATTCGCGCCAAGCATATCGCGCCACCACGGCACTCCGCGCAACTCGTCCTGAACGCTCCAAACCAAGTACGCCGTCCACCCAAAGAAGTAGACGGCGTTTCCAAAGCCGCCGCGCAGCCACGGAACCATCTCGAAGAGGACCGCGATCGCCGCAACCATCGCTATCAGAGGCATGACGACGACCGCGAAGGGTATGAGGATCTGCAGCGGCGCAAACGCGTAACTCTCACCGCGAACGAACTGCATCACCATGGCCGTGAGGCAGAGGATCGCCGCCATCGAGCCCAAGACGACGAAGTTGCTCAACGCCTTTCCCAGCGAGTAATCGAACCGGCCGATCGAAGTGGTCGCGAGAATCTCGCCAACGCGCGTCGTTCGGTCGCGCTCCACGGCGCTCTTCACATTGTAGAACGCAAAGAGCGAGAGCAGCATGGCGGTCAGCAACGCGAAATTTGCGCCGATCCATGCCGAGTTGTAAATGCCGCGATAGCCGTCGATGAGGAAGGTCTCGTAGCTGGCATGGCGTCCCGGCACGAGCAGCGTTCCAACCAGCAGCGTCACGGCCACTGTGGCCAAGTATTGATAGCACCGCGTCCGTTCCAAAACGTCGGCTCGCACCAGCGCGTAGATCGACCAGAGCCCGGTCATGCCGCGGCTCGCGCTCCCGTGATGACGCTGAGGTACGCCTCCTCGAGCGAGGCGCGTGCACGAAGCAAATTCTCCGGCGAGTCGTTGGCGAGCAGCATTCCGTGGTCGATGATCGCCACGCGCTTGGCGACGCTCTCGATGTCGGAGCAGATGTGGGTCGAAAAAATAATGATGCGATCGCTCGCCATCTGCTCGAGCAGCATTCGCAACCGAACGCGCTCCTCAGGGTCGAGCCCGGCGGTCGGCTCGTCGACGATCAGCACGCGCGGGTCGTTCAGCAGCGCTTGCGCGATTCCGACGCGCTGGCGCATTCCGCCGGAGAATCCTCCCAGCGGACGCGCGCCTACGTGCGCAAGGTTCAAGAGATCGAGCAGTTCGGCAACGCGCTCGCGCAGCCGCCGGCGCGGAATACCTTTAAGCGCGCCGATGTATTCGAGGAACTCCGACGCCGACAAGTGCGGATAGACGCCAAAGTCTTGCGGAAGATATCCCAGCGTGCGACGCAGGGCCTCGGGGTTTGCAACCACGTCGGCACCGTCGAATCGAATCGTTCCGCTGCTGGGTCTGGTGACCGTCGAGAGCATCCGCATGAGGGTCGACTTGCCTGCGCCGTTGGGTCCGAGCAATCCGAGAATCCCCGGCTTGAGCGTCAACGTGAAGTCGCGGACGGCGCGAATCGCGCCGTAGCTCTTGTTGAGAGCGTCGATCTGGATTTCCACGCCGTATCTACGGCGCCGGCGGCGATTTGTTCCGTTAGGGCGTGACTGGAGTGTCGGGAACGGCCCGCCGCAGCCAGCGCGGCAGGATAACGCGCCGCAGTATGAAGGTGGTGAGGGCGATCGCGAACGCGACGTAGCCGATCGAGAGGTGATGCAAGCCAAGACTCGCATACGCGCCGACGAAAACGAAGAAGAGCACCGCGATTACGACGCTCGTGAGCTGCCCGATCCCCCACCGAATGTCGGCCGGCGCCAGCTCGCGATACCGCAGCCGCAGACCGACGGCGAGCATCACGCCGAGCAGCCCATAAACCAGCGCGAATGCAAAGACGAACCAGTTGAAGTAGGTCGCGCCGTTCCCGCCCGCTGCCGAAACGTGCATGACGCTCTCGAAAAGATAGAGCGTTAAGATGAGCGCGCAGAGCATCGCGAAGTTCATGAATATCATCGGCGTGTTCAGCACGAAGTACGTGCTGAAGGTGCGATGGTGCAGCCACCAGAGCAGGGCGATGAACGCAAACGCGCCGATGAAAAACGCGACGCTCCCCCAGACGGCGTTGGGATCGGTCGACCCGCCAGGCAAGACCAGGTTGAGCCCGAGTTGCGCGAGACAGAAGCCCATGACGACGTCAGAGAACGCCTCGAGGCGGTGAATGGTGTGCTGGGACTTATCGTCCGGTTTTTGCACGCGCGTAGATCGATGCACCCGCATAGCGTGCGGCTTGGCCGAGTTGTTCCTCGATCGCCATGAGGCGATTGTATTTCGCCGTGCGATCGCTGCGCGAGAGCGAGCCGGTCTTGATCTGCCCTGCACCGGTCGCGACCGCAAGGTCGGCAATGGTCGTATCTTCGGTCTCCCCGGAACGATGGGAGATGACCGTACCGAAGCCCGCCTTCTGCGCCATCGCGATGCAATCGAGTGTCTCGGTGAGCGTTCCGATCTGGTTCACTTTGATGAGGATCGCGTTGCCCGCGCCCTCCTCGATGCCGCGTTGCAAGAAACGCATGTTGGTCACGAAGAGATCGTCCCCAACGAGCTGGATGCGCTTGCCGAGCGCCTCCGTCAGCTGCTCCCAGCCGTCCCAATCGCCTTCCGCAAGGCCATCTTCGATCGAGACGATCGGATAGCGCTCGCAGAGCTCCGAATAGAGCGCGATCATATCGCCGGCCGTTGCGGCCGCGTCGCGCGAGAGCGGATAATATTTGCCGTCGCTATAGAACTCAGTCGAGGCGGGATCGAGTGCGATTGCGACGTCCTTGCCGGGCACGTACCCGGCGCGCTCGATGGCGGCAACGATCAGATCGAGTGCGGCTTGCGGCGTTTCCAGCGGTGGTGCATAACCGCCCTCGTCGCCGACGAGCGTCGGCAAACCGCGCTCGTGCAGGAGCGCGCCGATTGCGTGAAAGACCTCCGCGCCGTAGCGAACGGCTTCGGCCTCGCCGTCCGCGCCGAGCGGAACGATCATGCACTCCTGAAACTCGAGCGCCCCCTCGGCGTGTTTGCCGCCGTTGATCACGTTCATCATCGGTACGGGAAGCGTCGCGGCCGAGGGTCCGCCGAGATAACGAAAGAGCGGCATCGAGAGACTTGCTGCGGCCGCGCGCGCGACCGCGAGCGAAACGCCGAGGATCGCGTTCGCACCGAGGCTCGATTTGTTCGGCGTACCGTCGAGCTCGATGAGCTTTGTATCGATCTCACGCTGGGCCATGGCATCGAGTCCCTCGATCGCGGGGCCGAGCACCTCGTTGACGGCCTGCACCGCTTTGAGGACGCCCTTGCCTTGGTAGCGCGCCTTATCGCCGTTGCGCATTTCCACGGCTTCGTTCGCGCCGGTCGATGCGCCCGACGGCACCATTGCTTCTTCGACCGCTCCGAAACTCGTTGCGACCGTGACGGCGATGGTCGGGTTACCGCGCGAGTCGAGCACTTCGCGCGCGTGGACTCCTTCGATGAGCGGATTGCCGCCGCCGCGCAACGACTCGAGCGCCACGATTACTCCTGAATCCAGCGCTCGAGATCGTGGCGGCGCGAAACGAAATCGCGGTCTTCGAAGAAGATCTTCAGCTCGCGATCGGCGCTCGCAGGAGCGTCGCTGCCGTGCACGAGATTGCGGCCGATCGTCTGCGCGAGGTCGGCGCGAATCGAGCCCGGTGCGGCGGCGAGCGGATTCGTCGCGCCGATAAGCTGACGGCACCCGTCGATCGCGCCTTCGCCCTCCACCGCGATCGCCACAAGCGGACCGCTGGTGATGAAGGCGACGAGACCGTCGAAGAATGCCTTCCCCGCGTGCTCGCCGTAGTGCCGGCGCGCGCGCTCGCCGTCGAGCTGCATCAATTTCATCGCGGAGATAACGTAGCCGCGCCGTTCGATGCGCGCGGTTATTTCGCCGACGAGGCCCCGCGAGACCGCGTCGGGTTTGCAGAGAATGAGCGTACGTTCGATGGCCATAGAGCCTGCTTTGGGTAGGGTGCCGGGTCATCCTTTGCCAACCTGATGAGCGTGCAATGGGACTAAAGTCGGGGCCGTACGAGGAGATTGCCCGGGAGCTCGCGGCGGGGCCGTTCGCTTCCATCGCATACGTTGAGGAGACGGCGAGTACGAACGCCGACGCCGCAGCGCTGCTCGACGACGCGCGGTTCGGGGGGCACACGATCGTCGCGGAGTATCAGAGCCGCGGCGCGGCGCGGAAAGGGCGCACCTGGATCGCGCCGGCCGGAACCGCCTTACTCTTTACGACGATTCTGCCGCGTGCGGTTGCCGCTCGAGGGCTCTGGGTCGTTCCGTACTGGGTGGCGCTCGCCGTGCGAAACGCGCTGATGCGGCTCGGCGTGGCGACGACGCTGCAATGGCCCAACGACTTGCTGCTCGGCGAACGAAAGATTGCGGGCCTGCTCTGTCAGTCGAGCGTCAGCGGGCCTACCGCGCGGGTTGCGTGCGGCGTTGGAATCAACGTGCGGCGGCCCCCGATCGACGCCGGAGTCGATCCGCCTCCAGCATACTGCGACGACGTAACGCCGATTGCACGCGCCGGCCTGCTCTTTGCAATCCTTCGGGAGTTCGAACGCACGCTTCCCACGCTCGATCAACCAGGTCGCGTCTGTCATAAGTGGCACGAAGCCGCGGGAATTCCCGGAAAGCGCTACCGCATCGTCCTCGACGGCGCGGCGCAGTCGTTCGATGCGACGGCCGAGGGTTTGGTGGAAGGCGGGGGCTTACGCATTCTGCGCGACGACGGCAAGGAAGAAACGATTACGCTCGCCGACGCGCGGGTGTTGCGCTAGGACCGCTCGTTTCGCGCCCGGGTGAGGCGCCGGTCGCAGGTTTCGCAAAAATGCGGCATTTTATTGTCGGTTTCGAAGATCGAGTTCGAATAATACATCGCACAGCGGGCATTAAAACAATGCTTGAGCCCGAACGCGTGCCCGAGCGCGTGGATCGACTCCTTGAGCGTTCGCTGAAAGACCAGATTCGCATCGACCGGCTCGCCGTAAAACTCCGATCGAAGGCGGTGAATCGAGACGATTGCGACTCCCTGGCTTTCGTCCGCATCGCCGAAAACGAACCGGTGCGAGGTCTTGTAGAGATCGAAGTCGGTAATCGCCAGCAGCACCGAATCGGCGTCGGGATGCGCGCGCTGCACCTTCGCGTTGAGGGTTGCGACGAAGAGCTGGCCTCGAGACGAGTTGAGGGTGCTGCGCGGCACGGCGACCGAGCGTTCGACCCGGGCGCTTGCGAGGAAGCGTTCTTCGAGGCAGATGGCGAGACGGTCGAGGAACGTGGCATCGACGCTATTGATCGGCACGACTCCTATTCGCGAATCCATCTCGGCAAGGCTGCTTCGCTGCCCGCGCGAACAAAACTTGCCGGCGGCATCATAAAACAATGTTAAGATGACAAGCAGGCCATGCGTAGAACTCGTTTGCGTGATCGTTGGAGTCGGCATCGATGTGGCCGAGGTCGCGCGCTATCGCTTCGACGAGCGCAAGCTGGCGTGGTTTGCGCGCAAGATCTACACGGACGGCGAGATGGCCTACGCGATGCGCAAACGGAACTGGCCCGAACGCCTCGCGGGCTTCTTCGCCGCGAAGGAAGCGACTCGTAAGGCCTTCGGACACGCGATACCCTGGCGCTGGGTCGGCGTCGCGCACGAACGCAGCGGCAAGCCGACGATCGAGCTGCGCGAGCGTGCGGCGTCGCTGATGCACCGCCGCGGCGTGCGCACGATTCACCTCACGATCACGCATACGGCCACGGTCGCCGCGGCAGTCGTGATTCTGGAATCGTGATCTACGTATTGACGCCCGATGCGATGCGCGCCGCCGATGCGGCGGCGATCGCACGCGCCGGCGAAGACGAGCTGATGCAGAACGCCGGGCGCCGTATCGCCGAGCGCATTCGCGCGATGTCGACACCGGAGCGTCCGATCGTCGCCTTCGCCGGACCCGGAAATAACGGCGGCGATGCGTTTGCCGCGCTCGCCGAGTTATCGCCGGCCTATGAGTGCATCCTCGCGCGCGACCCCGCGGCGCCCTCCTCCCGAGCTCGCGCCGGGGCCGAGGCCCGCGCCGCCGAGGCCGGGGTGCGGTTTGTGTCGTTGCCTACGACCGAGCGGGTGGCCCGAGAACTTCTGGGGGAGGCGATCGCGGTCGATGGGCTCTTTGGCACCGGCGCGCGCCTCCCGCTGCCGGAGGGGTACCGGCATCTCACGCGCGCGCTCGATGCTCGAGAGCGGACGGTCATCGCTATCGATATTCCAAGCGGTGTCGATGCGCTCACCGGCGCGGTGAGCGAAGATGCGGTGCGAGCGAGCGTAACCGTGACGCTTGCGGCGGTGAAGCCGGGCTTACTGCTCGAACCGGCGCGCGAGTATACCGGCGAACTCTGGTGCGGACGCATCGGCATCGACGATGCGATTCTCGCGGCGCAGCCGCGAGAGTTCGCGGTGCTCGACGATGCGGAGTTTCTACAGCTCTTGCCGCGCCGTGCGTTCGACACGCAGAAGTACTCGGCCGGCGCGCCGCTGATCGTGGCGGGGTCCGCACAGTTTCCCGGAGCGGCCGTTCTCTGCGCGCGCGGTGCGGCGAGGTCGGGAGCCGGCTACATGACGGTTGCGACGCCGGGCTCGGCGGCGCAAGCGGTTCGAATGCATTGTATCGAGCAAGTGGTAGTCGAGCTCTCCGACGACGCGAGCGAGGCGGCCGTCGCCGGCGAGCTGCTCGAGATCTCGAAGCGCAACGGCGCCGTCGCGATCGGACCGGGTCTCGGCCTCGACGAGCGAACCGGCGAGATCTTTGCGCGCTTCGTGGAAGCGAACCGGCTTCCCATGGTGCTCGATGCGAGCGCCCTCTTTCATTTGAGCAAACGACTCGATATCTTGCGCGGAAAACCATGCGTCGTAACCCCCCACGCGGGCGAGTTCGCTCGGCTCTCCGGCGGCGGAACGATCGCACCGGGCACGCGCGTCGATCGGATTCGCGAGTTTGTCGACCGTACGGGAGTCACGACGCTGCTCAAAGGTTCGGCGACGCTCGTCTACGACGGCACAGGGCCGGTGCACGTCAATCCGACCGGAACGAATGCGCTCGCGACGGCCGGCACCGGCGACGTACTGACCGGGATCATCGCCACGCTGATGGCACAGGGGCTCTCGCCCGTCGACGCAGCCCGCGTAGGGGCGTACTGGCACGGTTTGGCGGGCCGCCACGCAGCGGCGAAGCGCCGGGCCGGCGTGGTCGCTGGAGATGTCGCCGAATCGCTCGGAGCGGCACTCCCCGAACCCTCAGATGCGGCCGCCGAACTCATTTGTATCGGCTGAAGCGTGGTATACTCGTCGAGTCCGACCAGGAGGCCCCTATGTCGCGCCGGCGCGATCGCCTTCAATTGTTCTCCGTCGCCGCACTGCTCGTTCTCTTTGCAGGTTGCAGCGGTACGACCGTGCCGCAGAGCACCAAAGGTGCTCAACGCGAAACCGGCGGTGGATTCGTCGCGCAGTACGACGGAGGTTTTACGTCGGTGCAATGCAGCCTAGGTACGTCTGGGCGTTTCACGTTCGGGGGCGCGGGCCGCGCGGAGTACGCGCGAACGAGCACCGAAATCGGCAAGCTGACCGCGCATCCGACCGCCGGCATCTGCCAATGGAACGGCGAAGGCAGGTTCGCGAGCAAACGGCATCCGGCCGACTCGATCGTCGTAACGCTCAGCCTCGACGACGGCATCGGTTTCGGCCCGTGCACCGACGGAGTCAACTATGTCGTAAAGCGTGGAACCGGCAGGTTCGCTCGTGCGAGCGGTTCGGGTACCCTGCTCTTCGTCTGCACCGGTGCCGGCCACGGAACCCAAATCGACTCCTGGAGCGGCACGCTTACGTTTAGGGTGAATTCGCCGCGGCAATCAACGGAGCGACGAACTTCGTAACGGCGCGAGCCGCTTGCGCGCCGGTCGTTCCTTTATAGGCGTCGATAAGCGCGCTGCCGACGATCACACCGTCGGTGAGATGCGCGATTTGCCTGATCTCGTCCTCACGGCTCAGCCCAAACCCGACCGCGAGCGGTTGTTTCGTTATTTCGCGCAACATCGATAGCTGCGCTTGCAGCGGCGTGAAGTCGGGAGTCTTGCCGGCACCGGTAACGCCGAGACGCGAAACGACGTAGACGAACCCGGTCGCGGCCCCTGCGATCTGCGCGGCGCGCTCGCCACTCGTCGAGGGCGCGACGAGGAGCGGCATCTCCAAACCTCGTGCCTCCAACGCGCCGCGAAGCTCGGCCGACTCTTCGAGCGACAAGTCGGGCACGATCGCGCCCGACGCGCCGGCGTCTACCGCGTCGCGCGCGAACCGCTCGATGCCGTAGCGATAGACCGGATTGAAGTAGGTAAAGAGTAGCAGCGGCGCACTATCCCCGGCGCGCCGCCGTACGTATTCTAGAACGTCCGAGGGCCGCGTTTGGTTCGCGAGTGCTCGCGCTCCCGCGGCCGCGATCGTCGGGCCGTCGGCGAGTGGATCGCTATAGGGGATGCCGAGCTCGATCAGGTCGGCGCCGGCGGCGCTGAGTGCGTCGACGATTGCTTCGGTCGTCGCGAGATCGGGATCGCCGGCCATGATATATGGAACGAACGCGACCCGGCCCTCGCGTTTCGCACGCGCGAACGCCTCGCCGATTCGTTTTACCACCGCGCGAGATCCTTATCCCCGCGCCCGCTGAGGTTGACCACGATGAGATCGCCGTCCCCGCGCTGCGCTGCGAGCCGGCGGGCGAAGGCGATTGCGTGTGCGCTCTCGAGGGCCGGAACGATCCCCTCATTGCGCGCAAAATGTTCGAAGGCCTCGAGCGCTTGCGCGTCGGTCACGTTGACGTACGTCGCACGTCCGGATTCCTTGAGAAAGGCATGCTCGGGCCCGACACCCGGATAGTCGAGGCCCGCACCGATCGAATGCGTCGGCAAGACCTGTCCCTCGTCGCTCTGCAAGAGATACGAACGCGAGCCATGGAGCACGCCGACGCTCCCGGCACTCAGACTCGCGGCGGTCCGGCCGCTTTCGATACCCTCGCCGCCGGCCTCGACGCCCCATAGGCGTACCTCCGGATCGTCGACGAATCCGGCAAAGATGCCGATTGCGTTGCTGCCGCCGCCAACGCACGCGACCACGTCGCTGGGGAGACGTCCGTATCGCTCCATGACTTGACGGCGCGCCTCGAGGCCGACGATTTTCTGCAGCTCTCGAACCATGTAGGGATAGGGATGCGCGCCGACAACGCTGCCGATCACGTAAAACGTATCGCCGACTCGTTCGGCCCAAACGCGGAAAGCTTCGTTGGTGGCGTCTTTGAGCGTCTGCGTTCCGCTGCTCACCGAGTGGACCGTTGCGCCGAGCAGCCGCATAACGTGCACGTTGAGCGCCTGCCGCTCGACGTCGCGCGCGCCCATGTACACGTCGACCGGCAGGCCGAACTTTGCGCCGACGGTTGCGGTCGCGACGCCGTGCTGGCCCGCGCCCGTTTCGGCGAGGAGCCGGCGCTTGCCCATGCGCAGCGCGAGCAGCGCTTGTCCGACGGTGTTGTTGATCTTGTGTGCGCCGGTATGATTGGTATCTTCGCGTTTCATCAGGAGCGGTACGGGCGAAACGTCGCTCGCATATCGCTCGCAGCGATAGATCGGCGAAGGCCGGCCGACGAAGTCGCGCAGCACGGCATGGTACTCGTCCCAAAAGCGCGCGTCGGCGAAGGCATCGTCGACCGCGATCGCGAGCTCGTCGAGCGCCGCAATGAGCACCTCGGGAACGTAACGGCCCCCGAAGTCGCCGAAGTAGCCTCGCGCGTCGGGCTTCTTCACGCTTCGCGCACCGCGCGCACGAACGCGCGCATTTTCTCGAAATCCTTCCGGTCGCCCGTTTCGATGCCGGTGCGCACGTCCACGCCGAAGGGCCGCACGCGGGCGACGCATTCGGCAACGTTCTCCGGCGTTAGGCCGCCCGCGACGACGACGCGCCGCTCGCGCGCAATCGGCACGACGTGCTCCCACGGAAAGCTCGTCCCCGTTCCGCCCGCTAATCCGTCTTGGCGGGAATCGAAGAGCAGCGTCGCCTCGGGAAAGCCCGCAGCGCGCTGCGCGACGAGCGTTCCAAGCGAATCGACGTGGATTGCCTTGATCGCGCGGTCACCATACCGCGCGACGAACTCCGGAGGCTCGTCGCCGGAAAACTGCAGACGCGCGCGGGGAAAGAGCGCGCGAATTTCATTGACGAACGAATGCTCGGGATTGACGAAGACCGCGACGGGTTCGATTGCCGGCGTTACGTGCCGCGCGATCTCCGCAGCGGCATCCGTCGCGATGCGGCGCGGCGAGGGCGCAAAGATCATGCCAAAGGCATCCGCGCCGGCTTCGATTGCCAAAGCGACCTCGCTCCACGCCGTGCAGCCGCAGAGTTTGACCCAAACGTCAGCCACGCCGCGCAAACTCCCGGGCACGTTCGAAGACGGGCCAGACGGCGCCGCCTCGCAATAGGCCGCGCGCACGCTCGAAGGCCGCGGGCAGCTTCGTCTCGATACCGGTCGCGTAGAAGACGACCGCCGCGTTCATCGCAACGACGTCGGAGGCCGCGCTCGGCGCACCGCCGAGCACGTCGAGGAAGGCTGCGTGCGCGGCCTCAACCGATCCGCCGACCGGCGTGCGCAGCGGCTCGGCGATGCCGAACTCCGCGGGTTCCAAATGCGCGAGATGCGCGCTCTCTTCGTCGAACGCGTAGATCGAGGTCGATCCGTCGCCGACTATTTCATCGACACCGCCGCTGCCGTGTACGACCGCCCCGCGGCGTGCACCGAGGGCGCGCAGCGCTTCACCAACTCGTTCGACGAGGTCTTCGCGCGCGACGCCGACGACGAGGTGGGTTGCGCCGGCCGGATTCGTTAACGGCCCGAGCAGGTTAAAGATCGTGCGCACGCCGAGCTCTCGGCGCACCGGCGCCGCATTGCGCATTGCCGGATGGTAGCGTGGCGCGAACATGAACGTAAAGCCGCACTCGGCGAGCATCTCGGCGGCGAGTTCGGGCTCGATCTCGATCGGCATTCCCGCCGCCTCCAGAACGTCGGCGCTTCCGCAGGCGCTCGAAGCGGCGCGATTGCCATGCTTGGCCACCGGGATGCCGGCCGAGGCGACGACGAGCGCCGCCATCGTCGAGATGTTGATCGTGTTGGCATGGTCGCCGCCGGTACCGACGACGTCGACGACCATCGGCAGATCGTGCTCGACGTGAAGACTGCGCTCGCGCATGGCGCGTGCTGCGCCGACGATTTCGTCGGCGCTCTCCCCTTTCGCGGCCAGCGCCACGAGCAATCCGGCGGCCTGCGATGGCGTGAAATTGCCGTCCATGATCTCTCCGATGAAGGCCGCAGCCTCGGCCTGCGAGAGGTTCTCTCCGGCAAGGAGACGGCGCAAGAGGCCGGCGGCATCGCCCGCGGATGATACTCGATTCACAGCGAGAGGAAGTTTTCGACGAGAGCTTTGCCGTGCTCGCTCAGGACCGATTCGGGATGAAACTGCACCCCGTGTACCGGTCGATCGGCGTGCGCGATTCCTTGGACGACGCCGTCCTCGCTGCGCGCGGTAACGTGCAGCGAATCGGGAATCGTGGCGGGATCGAGCGCGAGCGAATGGTAGCGCGTGACCGTGAGCGGTGCCGGCAGACCGTAGAAGAGTCCGCGCCCGTCGTGGGTCACCTGCGAGGTCTTGCCGTGCATCTGCCGCGGCGCGTGCGTCACCGTCGCGCCCAGAACGCTTCCGATCGCCTGCAAGCCGAGGCAGGCTCCGAGCACCGGCATCCCTCGATCGATTGCCGCGCGGAGCACGCCCATCATCTGCGGCGCATGTTCCGGACGTCCGGGGCCTGGGCCGACGACGAGCGCCTCGTACTCATCGAGCAGCTCGGGCGTCAATCGCAGATTGTCGTTCAGCACCACGTCGGGTGCGGCACCGGCCGAGGCGAGCAAATGCACGACGTTGTAGCTGAAGCTATCGAAGTTGTCGACGAAAAGAACGCGTCGGCGTCGAGCCTTCTCGAGCGGCGTCATTCGATTCCGAGCACCGAGCGCGCGATGCGGGTCTTGTGAAAGATCTCTTCGTATTCGGCCGCCGGGTCGGAGTCGGCGACGATCCCCGCCGAGGCTTGCCACCAGGCCTGACCCTCTTGGACGTGCACGCTCCGCAGCGTAATGCACGAGTCGAAGTCACCGCCGAAGGACCAGCGCCCGATGCTTCCCGCGTAGAAGCCTCGGGTCACCGGTTCGAGCTCGTCGATCAGCTGCATCGCGCGCATCTTCGGCGTGCCGGTAACGGTGCCCGCCGGGAATCCGGCACGGAAGAGATCGAGCGCGTCGCAATCTTCGCGCAACCGTCCGACGACGTTCGAGACAATGTGCATCACGTGACTGTACCGCTCGATTTGCAGCAGCTCGTCGACTTGGACGCTGCCATACTCGCAGACCGAGCCGAGGTCGTTGCGTCCGAGATCGACGAGCATCACGTGCTCGGCGCGCTCCTTTTCATTGGCGAGCAGTTCGGCCGCGATACGCGCATCTTCGTCATCGTCTCGCCCGCGCCAGCGCGTTCCCGCGAGCGGCCGAATGCGCGCCCTGCGCCCCTCGAGCCTGACGAGAAACTCCGGCGAAGCACCGAGAAGCCGGCCGAAGGCCGTGTCGACGAAGAACATGTACGGCGACGGGTTCTCACGCCGCAGCGCGCGGTAGAGATCGAAGGCGCTCCCCTCGAGGGCGCTCGAAAAGCGAATGCCGAGCTGCAGTTGATAGACGTCGCCTTCGAAAATGCGGTGTTTGACCTCGGCGACGAGTGCGAGAAAGTTTTCGCGATCGAGCGACTCGCGCATCGGTCCGGTCGCGCGCAGGCTATTGGGAAGAGCCGGTCTCGCGGCGAGAAGCCGGTCGACATATCCGTCGATCCGTCGCTCGCGCTCGGCCGCATCCTCGCCGCTGCACCAGATCGTCAGCAGGTCGGTGAAGTGATCGAAGACGAGCCACGTTGCGGGAATGGCGACCAAGGCCGCCGGCATCGCCGGCGCCGATTGGGCGCGCGGCGCAAGGCCTGCGTCGAAGCGTGCCGCGTCGTAGGCAAACGCGAGCAGGGCGCCGCCGAGATCCGCGTGCGGACCCTGGGCGCGATGCGCCGCGACGAAGGCGCGCACTCGGTCGTAAAGATCGGCGCCCGATGCAAACTCTTGCGCCGCACGGTAATCGAGACCGATAAAGGAGTACCGCGAGATGCGACCGCCGCTCTCGACGCTCTCGAGCAGACAGGAAGCCTGCGGCTGCGCGAGCGCCGCGTATGCACCGATCGGCGTGAGCACGTCGGCGGGTACGATGCGAACCGATGCCTCACTCACGAGAGCAAGCTCCGCAAACCGGCTTCGTCCAAAATGGCGATGCCGAGCGCCTGCGCCTTCGTCAGTTTGCTCCCCGCTTCGTCTCCCGCGACGACGTAATCGGTCTTCTTGCTTACCGAGCCGGTCACTTTGCCGCCGACGGCAGCGATCAGCTCCGTCGCCTCCTCGCGCGTGAGGTTTGGCAGCGTTCCGGTCAAGACGAAGGTTTTGCCCTCGAGCTTACCGCCGGCGGCACGAACGCGCTTCGGCGCGGTCATGTCGACGCCGGCGCGCCGTAAACGCTCGATCATGCCGCGGTTCGCCTTTTGTTTGAAGAAGAGCGTTACGCTTGTCGCGACTTCCGGGCCGATCCCGTCGCTGCGCTGCAGCTCGTCGTCGGTCGCTTCGGCGATCGCATCGATCGATCCGAAATCGCCGGCGAGAATTTGCGCCGTCTGCGTTCCCACGAAACGAATCCCGAGCCCATAGAGAAGCCGAGCGAGGCCCCGCGCCTTCGACCGTTCGATGTTGCGCACGAGATTCTCGATGCTTTTGGGACCCGTGCGCGGTACGCGTTCGAGTCTGCCGGCATCGAGTTTGTAGATATCCGCGATATCGCCCACCAAGCCGAGTTCGGTGAGCTGCTGCGCCATCACGTCGCCGAGCCCTTCGATATCCATCGCCCCGCGCGAGGCGAAATGCCGCACGCGTTCGTAGACTTGCGCGGCGCAGGCGGCGTTCGTGCAGCGCGACATCGCTTCGCCCGGCGGATGGTCGACGTCGGCGCCGCAGACCGGGCAACGTCCCGGCATCTTGAAGTGGCGCTCGCTGCCGGTGCGTTCCGCCGTCACCGGACCGACCACACGCGGAATCACGTCTCCCGCGCGCGTGACGAGCACTGTGTCGCCGATGCGAATGTCGTTGTTCGCGATGTAATCGATGTTGTGAAGGGTCGCGCGCTTGACCGTCACTCCGCCGATCGCGACCGGCGTGAGGACGGCGTTAGGGTTGAGCGTGCCGGTGCGCCCCACGCTTACGACAATGTCGAGCAGCTTCGTCCGCGCTTCGCGCGGTTTGAATTTGAAGGCAATCGCCCAGCGCGGATCGCGCGCGACGACGCCGAGCCGCTCCTGCAGCGCGAAGTCGTCGACCTTCACCACCACGCCGTCGATCTCGTAATCGAGCTCGTCGCGCCGCTCCTCCCAGTCGCGACAGAACGCCATGACTTCGTCGACATCGTGGGCGCGCGCGATGTTCGGATTCACCGGGAAACCGAGTTCTGCGAGCCGCCGCAATGAATCCCATTGCGAGCGCTGCCCCGTTTCGGAGACGAGCTGGTAGGCGAAGAACGAGAGCCGCCGCTGCGCGGTCAGCGCCGGATCGAGTTGCCGCACGCCGCCCGACGCGGTGTTACGCGGATTGGCGTAGACGGGGAGGCCCGCTCGCTCGCGGTCCCGATTGAGCTGCTCGAAGTCGCTCTTGCGAAGATAGACCTCGCCGCGTGCCTCCAAGAACTCGCGCGCCGCCGGCGGGCGCAGCCGCAGCGGAATGGTTTTGATCGTGCGCAAGTTCGGCGTGACGTCTTCGCCGATGCGGCCGTCGCCGCGCGTTCCTCCGCGCACGAGCGATCCGTTACGATAGTCGAGCGCTATCGCAAGGCCGTCGATCTTCAGTTCGCAGACGTAAGCCACGCTTGGGGTACCGGCGATCTTGCGCGCGCGCTCGTCGAAGGCGCGCAGCTCCGCGGACGTCACCGCATTCGCCAAGCTGAGCATCGGGCGAGCGTGTTCGAACGGCGCGAACCGCGCCGACGCCGCGGCGCCGATACGCTGCGTCGGCGAATCCGGAGTGCGCAGCGTGGGATTTGCCTCCTCGAGCCCAACGAGCTCGCGCAGCAGGGTATCGAACTCCGCGTCGGTGATCTGCGGGTCGTCGAGCACGTAGTAGCGATAGTTCGCCTCTTCGATCTGCTCGCGAAGCGATTCCACGCGTCGAAGGGTCATCGCTTCGTCACCGAAAGCTACGCTTCTACGGCGATGCGGCCACTTTCGCCGAGCTCGTGCAGCGCGAAGAGATTCTCCCGCTCCAAGCGCTCGAGCTCGGCATCGTCGGGACGATGATGGCCAACCGCCCGCTCGTCGCGAAGAACCGGGACGAGATAGGCACCCGTATAGGAGCGCTCGTTGCGCGCAACTTCTTCGGGCGTACCCGTCGCAATGACCGTCCCGCCGCGATCGCCCCCCTCCGGACCGAGGTCGATGAGATAGTCGGCCGTCTTGATGACGTCGAGGTTATGCTCGATCACGAGCACGGTGTTGCCCAGCTTCACGAGACGCTCCAAAACCTCGAGCAGCTTATGAATGTCGGCGAAGTGAAGACCGGTCGTCGGCTCGTCGAGCACGTAGAACGTGCGCCCGGTCGAGCGCCGCGAGAGTTCGGTTGCGAGTTTCACGCGCTGCGCCTCGCCGCCCGACAGGGTCGTCGCCGGCTGCCCCATCTTGATATATCCCAAACCGACGTCGCAGATCGTGCTCAGTTTGGTTCGGATTCGCGGTATCGCGCTAAAGAATTCGGCGGCTTCGTCGACGCGCATCTCGAGCACGTCGGAGATCGTCTTGCCTTTATACCTCACCTCGAGTGTCTGCGCGTTGTACCGCTTTCCTTTGCAGACCTCGCACGGCACGTAGACGTCGGGCAGAAAGTGCATCTCGATCTTGATGATCCCGTCGCCCTGACAGGCCTCGCAGCGTCCGCCCTTGACGTTGAAAGAGAACCGTCCCGGGGTGTAGCCGCGCATGCGCGCCTCGGGCACGAGCGAGAAGAGCTCGCGGATGTGATCGAACGTGCCGGTATAGGTTGCGGGATTGCTTCGCGGCGTCCGGCCGATCGGCGACTGATCGATGACGACGAGCTTATCGAGCTGCGCCGCGCCCTTCACCGTTCCATAGGTTCCCCCCGGCGGCTGGCGGTGCAGGTGCTGGTTGAGGACCCGCACGAGCACCTCGTTGACGAGCGTCGACTTTCCGCTTCCGCTCACGCCCGTCACCGCCGTGAAGAGGCCGATCGGTACGCGCACGTCGATCCCGTGCAGGTTGTTCGCGTTTGCGTTTTTTATCTCGAGCCAGCCGCGCGGTTCGCGGCGGCGCCGCGGAATCGGAATAAACTTTCGTCCGGAGAGGTAGGCGCCGGTCTCGGAATTCGGGTTTGCCATGACGTCCGCAAGGGTGCCCGCGGTAAGGATCTCCCCGCCCTCGGCACCGGCGCCGGGCCCGATGTCGACCACGACGTCGGCGGTGCGCATCGTATCTTCGTCGTGTTCGATGACGATCAGCGTGTTACCGAGATCGCGCAGCGTCTTGAGGGTCGCCAGGAGACGGTCGTTGTCGCGCTGGTGCAAGCCGATCGACGGCTCGTCGAGAATGTACAAGACGCCGACGAGCGCGCTGCCGATTTGCGTCGCGAGACGAATTCGCTGCGACTCGCCCCCGGCGAGCGTCGTCGCCGAACGCGAGAGCGTCAAATAGTTCAGGCCGACGTTGGTCAGAAAACCGAGGCGCGCCCGAATCTCCTTGACGATCTGATGCGCGATCTGCTCTTCTCGCTGCGTCAGCGTCAGGTTGCGGAAGAAGAGCTCGAGCTGTTCGATCGACATGCGGGTAAGCTCGTCGACGTTGCGGCCGCCGATCGTCACCGCAAGGGCCTCGGGCTTCAGCCGCGCGCCGCGGCAGGAGGGGCAGGTCGAGGCCGACATGTACTTTTCGATCTCTTCCTTGACGTATTCGCTCGACGTTTCGGCGTAACGCCGCTGCAGATTGTTGACGACCCCTTCGAACGACGCGCGATACTCCCACGTCTTGCCGCCGCGCGACCGGTACTCGAACGTCTGCTCGCGGTCGGTTCCGTAGAGAATGAGATCGAGCACTTCGTCGGAGTACTGTTCGACCGGCGTCGTGGTCTTGGCGCGATAGCGGCGCAGCACGCGTTCGAGCTGCTGCATGTAGTAGGGATTCATCGACGGATAGCGCCCGCTGCCCAGATTGCGGCTCCACGGCACGACGGCGCCGTCGGCGATCGATTTGCTGCGATCGGGAATGACTTTCCACGGATCGATCTCGATCTTCTCGCCAAGGCCGCTGCACGCGGGACAGGCGCCGTAGGGCGAGTTGAACGAGAAGAGGCGCGGCGCGAGCTCTTCAAAGGAAAGCCCGCAGTAGACGCACGCAAAGGCTTCGCTAAACGTGAGCTCCTTATCGTTTGCCAACACGGTCACGATGCCGGTCGAGAGGCGTAGCGTCGTCTCGACTGAATCGGCGAGCCGGCTGCGAATCTCGGGCTTCATGACGAGCCGGTCGACGACGACCTCGATCGTGTGTTTACGCTTCTTGTCGAGAACGATCTTTTCGCGCAACTCTTTTATCACACCGTCCACGCGGACGCGCGTGAAACCCTCCTTGGCAACCTCCTGCAAGAGCTTCGCATACTCGCCCTTGCGTCCGCGCACGAGCGGAGCGAGCAAGACGATCCGCGTCCCTTCCGGAAGCTCCGCAATCGAGTCGACGATCTGTTCGGACGATTGCGTGCTGATCTCGCGTCCGCAGTTATAACAGTGCGGCGTGCCTACTCGCGCGTAGAGCAGGCGCAAGTAATCGTAGACTTCGGTAACCGTGCCGACCGTGGATCGCGGATTGCGCGAGGTCGATTTTTGATCGATGGAAATCGCCGGCGAAAGGCCTTCGATGTAATCGACGTCGGGCTTCTCCATCTGCCCGAGGAACTGCCGGGCGTACGACGAGAGCGATTCGACGTAGCGGCGTTGACCCTCGGCGTAGATCGTGTCGAACGCGAGCGAGGATTTCCCCGACCCCGAGAGGCCGGTGACGACGATGAGCCGGTTGCGGGGCAGAACCAGGTCGACGTTCTTGAGGTTATGCTCGCGCGCGCCCTTGATGACGATCGAGTTGAGCGACACGTTTCTTACGATACACCTGCGGGCTGCAGAAGTATGCGGGCGACCCCGGCAATCGAGCTGCAGGTCGCGTCGGGCGGCTTGGCGCCGGGCGGCAGCTCCTCAGCGCGGACGTTCAGCCAGATCGTGAAGAGACCGGCGGTAAGCGCCCCCCGGATGTCGCGATCGTAACGATCGCCGACCATCGCGGCGTGCGCCGGCGCCCCGTCGAGCGTGCGGCACGCGTGGGCAAAGAGGAGCGGGTCGGGTTTGACCATTCCGACCTCATCGGAGAGAAAGATTGCGTCGAAATACTCGCTGATCTGCAGCAACGCGATCTTCTCGCGATGGGTCTCCGAAAGGCCGTTGGTCACGATGCCGAGCCTGATGCCGCGTTCGCGCAGCGAACGCAGCAGATCGACTGCGCCCGGAAAGAGCGTGAGGTATTTTCCTCGATACGCGTTATACCGCTCGGCGCTGCGCTGCGCGAGCTCCGCCGCGTCGCCGATACCGACGCTATCGAGCGCGCTCTGCCACATGCTCGCACGCAGGCTCGAGAGCTTCACGTGCAAATCCTCGGGTGAGAGACGATGCCAGAAGCCTTCGGCTTCGGCGATGTACGCGGCCTTCAGCGCAAGCGCGTCGATACCGTGCTCGGCCGCAACTTCGCGCGCGACGTCCTCGGCCGCGTTATGATAGGCGTAGGTATCGTCGTGCAGCGTATCGTCCAAGTCGAAGAGGACGATCTGAAGCGAACGCACTAATGCGGGTTGCCGAGACCGAGGCTGGTCACCTTTCCGGTGCTATCGAGGGCGAAAAGAAAGTCGACCGTCTGACCGTTCTTGAAGGTGACGACGAAAATGCCGTAGGTAACGCCGCCCTGCGAACCGGTTCGCTGCGCGACGAAACTGACCGGTTTTCCGAGGCTGCCGATCATTTGCTTTGCGTTGGCGATCGTCGCATCGCTCATATTACTGTTCGCGTTCGACGCAAGCTGCGCGCGATCGACGCTTCCGGATTGAAGTTCGCCGAACCAGACCTTGGCCCGGGTGAGGAGCGCCTTACTCTGCGCGGGTGTCGTCGTCGACCCCGGCGCGGGCTGCGCGTACGGATTGTTCTGCTCCGGTGCTCCCTCGGGCGGCGGCATTTGCTGCGCGAGGGCCGGAAGCGCGGCGCTCGTACAGAGCGCGAGCGCGAGCGTGCTAAGAATGATGCGAACCATGTATAACCTCTTTTTTTGATGGGCTGCCGGCCGCTACTTGATCTCCGGCAAACGTTGTTGCAGATAGGCCCAACCATCCACCGAGACGCGGACCGATCCCGAGAACGGCGTCGAGAACTCCAAAATAACGACGAAGAGCATCCCGATCAAGCCGACCAGAATTGCCGTCATCATCAGCTGCGCGGACCGGTTTTCGACTCCAAAGATATAGCAGAACGCCACCATCGAGAGCGCTCCGGCGATGAGCGCAAACCAAAGCACCGAGGGAACGGCCGGGACCGACTCGATGAGGCGCGAGCGCCGCGCGTCCAAGAGCCGCTGTTCGTTCGCAATCCCTGCCTGCTGCGCGGCGAACTCCTTGAAGTTGCGCGGCGAGAACGTGTCGACCATATACGCGATTTCCTCGAGCTGCCTCGTTCCAGTTTCGGGAACCTCTTGGTCGCGGTTCATAAGCGGCCATTCGACGCGCGCTACCGTCTCGGCGTACGCTCGCAGACCGGCGCGAATCTGGTTGCGCTCGTTCGTGGGGAAGGCATCGACGACGTGATAGAGATTTGCGACCGCGTCGACTTCGTTCTCGACGTTCGAAACGGCATCATCGTACTTTTGCCACACCACCACGACGACGAAACCGAGTACGACGGCATAGAGCACGCCCACCGCCGAGAAGAGAAAGCCTGCGACGTCGTTGTGTCGCCGGAGCATCTCGCTCTTCAACCGGCGCTGCAAGATCGCGTGCAGCAGAACGAAGCCCGCGACCACCACAACGAGGACCGTCAGCTCTGCGACAAGGTCGGGAACGCTCAAAATGGTGCGTGAAAATGCGCCCTGAGCTCCAGCCAAAACTCCCACGAAAAGTGATGATTCGACAACCCGCCGTCCTTCGACTGCTCCCCGTCGCCGTTCCTTAGCGCCTGCGCGCCCTTCGACTACGCGCCCTTCGCTTCGCTTCGCTCGCTCAGGACGCTACGCTCAGGATGACAGAACGTCAAGATGATAGTTCCATGAGATCCGTCAGCGCTTTGTCGAAGATCTTCGGGGCCTTGCCTCCGAAGAGGACCGATTCGCTTCCACCGATCTGTTTACGCAGCTCGATGAGCTCGTCACGCAAGGCGGCCGCCTTCTCGAACTCCAGCCCCGCCGCGGCATCGCGCATCTTGCGCTCGAGGTCGCGCGCCATCTTCGTCGCGACGTCGCGAGGGAGGCGCTCGAGCCGCAGCTTCGCCGTGTTCTCCTCGGTCGCTCCGACCATGCTGAGAATATCGCGAATCTCTTTGCGGATCGACTTCGGCTCGATCCCGTGATCGCGGTTATAGGCGAGCTGCATCTCACGGCGGCGTCGCGTCTCACCGATCGCGCGCGCCATCGACTCCGTCACGACGTCGGCGTACATGATGACCTTCCCCTCGACGTTCCGCGAGGCCCGGCCGATCGTTTGGATCAGCGACGTTCCGCTGCGCAGGTATCCCTCTTTATCGGCATCGAGAATCCCGACGAGCGAAACCTCGGGAAGATCGAGGCCCTCGCGCAGCAGATTGATTCCCACTAAAACGTCGAAGACGCCGGCGCGCAGATCTCGCAGAATGGCAACCCGCTCGAGTGTGTCGATCTCGCTGTGCAGGTAGCGCACCCGGTGACCGTTCTCGAGCAAGAAATCGGTCAGATCCTCGGCCATCTTCTTCGTGAGCGTCGTTACGAGGACGCGCTCCTTGCGCGCGGCGCGCTGCGCAATCTCCTCCATGAGATCGTCGACCTGGTTGCGCGTCGGACGCACCTCCACCTCGGGATCGACGAGTCCGGTCGGACGAATGATCATCTCGACGACCTGCGCGCTACGCTTGGTTTCGTACGCGCTCGGCGTCGCCGAAACGTAGATGACCTGATTGACGTGGTCGTCGAACTCGTCATACGTCAAGGGCCGGTTGTCGAGCGCGCTCGGCAGGCGAAAGCCGTGTTCGACCAAGACTTCCTTGCGCGAGCGATCGCCGGCGTACATGCCGCGGACTTGCGGCAGCGTCACGTGCGACTCGTCGACGAAGAGCAGCCAATCCTTTGGAAAGAAGTCGATGAGGCACCACGGCGTCGAGCCCGGTTCGCGCCCGGTGAGATGGCGCGAGTAGTTCTCGATGCCGTTGCAGTAGCCGACCTCGCGCAGCATGTCGAGGTCGTACCGCGTGCGCATCTCCAAGCGCTGAGCTTCGAGCAGTTTCCCGTTGCGGCGGAAGTAGCCGAGCCGCTCTTCGAGCTCGACTTCGATTGAAACGACGGCGCGCCGCAGCTTCTCTTCGGGCGTGATGAAGTGCTTGGCCGGAAAGATCGTGAGCTCGCTCTTCGCTTCGACGTACTCGCCGGTAAGGAGATTCACGACGTTGATCGCCTCGATCTCATCGCCGAAGAACTCGATGCGATGGACGAGTTCTTCTTCGACGCCGACGTATTCGAGCGTATCGCCACGCACGCGGAACGTCCCGCGTACCAAGTTGAGATCGTTTCGCCGGTACTGCATATCCACGAGCTTACGCAACAGCAGGTCGCGGTCGATCACATCGCCCGCGCGCAGCCGCGCAGACATCTCCATGTAATCCGAAGGGGATCCCAAGCCGAAGATGCACGAGACCGATGCAACGATGAGCGTGTCGGGACGGGTGAGCAGCGATTGCGTCGCCGAGTGGCGGAGACGTTCGATCTCGTCGTTGATCGAGCTGTCCTTCTCGATGTACGTGTCGGTGGACGGCACGTACGCTTCGGGCTGGTAGTAATCGAAGTACGAGACGAAATACTCGACCGCGCTGTTCGGAAAGAACTCGCGGAACTCGGCACAGAGCTGAGCGGCCAGCGTCTTGTTGTGGCAGAGGACGAGCGTCGGCTTTCTCACCAGTTCGATCGTCCGAGCCATCGCCATCGTCTTGCCGCTTCCGGTGACGCCGAGCAACGTTTGGGTGCGGTCGCCCCCGAGCACGCCGCGGGCGAGCGCGTCGGTCGCCTTGGGCTGATCGCCGGCCAGCGAAAAGGGCGCCACCAGGGTAAATTGCTGAGCCACTGCCATCCTCTAAACAGCCTCCTAGGGCGGAACGATTCAGCCAGCGAAGGTCGCGCCCATGAGCCAGAACCCCGTGCTCTTCTGCGGGAACTCCAACCCGCAGTTGGCAGAGGAGATCGCCAAACGTCTCCGGCTTCACGTCGGAAAGGCGCTGGTTTCCGAGTTCAAAAACGAGGAGACTCGGGTCGAGATCGGCGAGAACGTTCGCGGCTCTGAAGTCTTCGTCGTCCAGTCGATCTGTCGAGCGCCCAACGGCAAAGGCGTCAACGACGCCGTGATGGAGCTGCTCCTGATGATCGACGCCCTGCGACGCGCGTCGGCTGCGCGCATTACCGCCGTGATCCCGTACTACGGGTACGCGAAGCAGGACAAGAAGACGAAAGGCCGCGAGCCGATCTCGGCCAAGGTTATCGCGAATATTCTCAAAGTCGCCGGCGCTCGCCGCATCGTCACGATGGATTTGCACGCCGCGCAGATTCAAGGCTTCTTCGATATCCCGGTCGACAATCTGATGGCGATGCCGGTGCTCTGCAACTACCTCATTAAGGAAGGCTTGCGCGACGACAAGATCGTGATCGTCTCACCCGATGCGGGAGGCGTGCACCGCGCCGAGCTTTTCGCCAAGCGCCTGAACAGCACGCTGGCCATCGTCTTCAAGCGCCGTCCGGTTCCCGACGTCGCGGAGGTTACCGACATCGTCGGCGATGTCGCGGGCAAGGTCGCGGTGATCGTCGACGACATGATTTCGACCGGCGGCACGCTCGCGAAGGCCGCCGAAGCGATTAAGGCACGCGGCGCCACGCGGGTATACACCGTTGCTTCGCACGGAATTTTTGCCGGCGAGGCGGTCGACGTGCTCGAAAATTCCGAGATCGAGCGCGTGCTCTTCACGAACACGATTCCGTTCGAAGATGGAACGAAGCACCCGAAGTTCGTCCAGCTCTCGATCGCACAGACCTTCGCGGACGCGATCAACCGCATTACAACCAACCGCTCGGTCTCCGAGCTCTTTTCGGGGGACGAGCCGTCCGAGAGTCCTTTTAACCTCCCGGGCGAGGCAGTCGCTGCCGAGCCGGCTGCTGCCGAAACGGTTGCAGCCGTCTAGGCCCCTCGTTTATAAAGGAAGCCGTGGCTACTAAAGAGTTCAAGCTCGCCGTCGAGCAGCGTGCCAAGCTCGGTACGACCGGAGCGCAGGCGCTCCGTGCGGCCGGAAAAGTCCCAGCCGTGCTCTACGGTCATGGCGCCGTCCCCGAGCATCTGGCGCTCGACGCCCATGCTTTTGACGAATTGCTTCATCGCGCCGGAAGAAATGCGATCATCACGCTCACCGATAGCGGCAGCAAGCGCCAGACCGTGCTCGTCCGACAGATCCAGCGGCATCCGGTCTCGCGCCGCGTCGTTCACGCCGATCTGCAGCGCGTCTCCGCCGACGAAACGATCGACGCGCGCCTCGCCATCGTCACCGTCGGTGTCGCCGAAGGCGTCCGTAACGCGGGCGCCGTCATGGACGTCGTCACGCACGAGCTCGAAGTCTCGGGCCCGGCGAGCCGGATTCCGGAGCACCTTGAAGTTGACGTGACGCCGCTCGGGATTCACCAGCACGTGACCGCCGGCGAGATTCCGCTGCCCGCCGGTTTTCGTTTGGTAACGCCTCCCGAGACGCTGGTCGTCGCGATCGAACCTTCGCGTACCGCGCGCGAACTCGAAGAGGCCGCCTCGCCTGCCGAGGCAGCCGCAGAACCGCAAGTGATCGGCGCCGAACCGGCCGCTTCCGAGGCGCAGTAGCTGGCGGAAGGGCGACGCCTCGTCGTCGGCCTGGGAAATCCCGGGGCAGAGTACGCCGCAACGCGTCACAACGTGGGGTTCATGGTCGCCGACGAGGTCGCACGACGTTACGGCATCGTTAAGTGGAAGAAGCACGACGGCGCGCACCAAGCCAACGATGCCGCGCATAACGTCGTTCTCGTGAAGCCGCTAACGTTTATGAATCTCTCGGGCACGCCGGTGCGTTTGATCTCGTCGTGGTATCGCACGCCGCCGCAGGGAGTGCTGGTCGTCAGCGACGACATGGATTTGCCCTTCGGAAAATTGCGCATGCGCCCGTTCGGCGGTCATGGCGGACATAACGGGCTGCGGTCGATTATCGCCACGATCGGCGAAGGCTTCCCGCGAATCCGCGTCGGCCTCGGACGACCGGAGTTCGACGGCGTCGACCACGTGCTCAGCCCGTTCAGCGAGGACGAACGGCGCGTGCTCACCGAGATCGTCGCGGCGGCCGCCGACGGCGTGCAGCGATGGCTCGACGACGGGATCGAAGGAGCGATGCAGTTTGTGAACACGTGGGAGCTCGCGCCGCCTTACGGACAGCCGCTCGGTACCTGATTGATCGCCGCTATGCGCGCGCCGGCGCCGGGAGCGGTATAGAGAAAGAGCTCCGCGCTCCACTCGGGGCAGACCTCTTCCATGCGCAGATCGCTGTCGCGAACGATCGCCCGGATGGCGGCGGCCGGATCGCGCGTCAGCGCGACCGCATACGAGTCGGCACCGAAATCGTAATATCGCGCCGCGGCATTGCGAACCGGAACCGCTGCGAGATAGACGAGCGCCAAGAGCGAGCCGACGATCGCGAGCCGCGAAAGCGGATCGTCATCGCGCCGGAAGCGGATTCGATCGGCGAGGCCGACGGCGATCGCCGCAAAGACGATGATGATGCCGCCTTCGATCAGCGCGATCGAGAGCTGGTCGGTATGGACGATATGTCCGCGCGCGAATGCGGCCGCGTATCGCAGCTCCGCCGCGGTATTGCCCGGGAACGTGGGGAATCGCACCGGCGACGCATACGACCAAGCAACGCTCGCGGCCAGAACGCCGACGATCACGTAGGCATACCATTGATGCGTCCGCGAAACGAGCCAAAGCACGACCGCCGCGATGAAGCCGGCGATCAGCATCGCCAGCAGCGTGTGGAAGATCCAAAAGAGCGCCCAATATCGCGTGAGCTGGAAGGTGAGATCTAAGGTGCGATCGACCCGATAGAGATAGAACGCCGGAAGAAACGCGGCAAGCCGGGCGACGAGTGCGAGTGCCGCGCCGAAGAGAAAGCGAACCGCCCACTCACTGCGAAAGAGCGCTCGCAGCGCGTCGCGCAGCCGTGCAGCGCCGCCCGAACTCCAAAGATAGAAGAGCGCCACCGCTTCGAAGAGCTGGGTGAGCAAGAATCCGGTAACCGTCCAGTGTGCGCGGCGAATCGCCGCGGCCTGACGCGCGGGATCGACGAGCCGCGTCGCCGGCTCGCTCAAGAGCCTACTCGTCGAGAGCGCGTCGACGCGGAGGTCGAGCGAGGTCGGGCGCTGGACCGCGGCGGCGTTTACCGTGCCAAGGGCGAGCGCGGCGATGAAGAAGATGAGGCCGCTGCGCCATTGACGCCATCCAATGACCACTGGTCACGAGCTTCGCTTCCGCGCGCGGGCGGCCTCCGAGGCTTACTGCAAGCGCCAGGGCTCCCCGGAGAACCTGCGGGACGGAACCTTCGAATGCGCGCTCTTGACGACGTGCTTGCGTAAGACCCGTGCGCGCTCCGGTAACGCCCAGGCGGTGATCGCGCCGCCGTCCTGGCCGACGTAGACGATCCCGTCGGCAACGATCGTTCCCACGGTGCCCCAGCTCGACAGCGGCGTCGTCCACAGCTGCGCGCCCGTCGCTGCATTGAACGCATACTCGGTATCGCCGGTGAAATTGCTGATGTACACCACACCGTTCACAATCGAGATCGGGGAGCGACGCGAAGTCGATGAAACCGACCCGACGGGGCCAAAGTTCGCGGCCCATGCCGGCGTTGGATTCAACGTGCAGTTCGACTGAATGCTAAAGGCCGCCATGCCGGCGTTGTAGATCCCCTGCTGCGACGGTAATCCCACGTAGACGTAGTTCGTTACCGGGTCGTAGGCAGGCATGCCGACGAACTCGCCACGATCGGTAGCAATCGACATATAGATATATTGAACCGGACCGGAGCTGATCGTGGCGCGGTCGTAGAGCTCGAAGGCGCCCGATTTATTGATCGCCGCGGCCATTGCCGGGCACCCAGGCGGCTGGAAGAGTAACGGCGTCGCGCCGAAATCGAAGTCGTTATCGCCGTAAATCGAGGGAAGATTCGTCGGATAGTTGTTCGCCAGCACGCTGCCGAGGGTCGGACTCAGCTCGATCATCTGCTCGGCATATCCGGCGTTCTGTGCCTGACCGGTGGTCGTATCGGCGTTGCCCGTGACGATAAAGACGTTGTTCGTCGATGGATCGACCGAAGCGCCGCCCGGACCCCAAATGCCGCCGCCGCTCGCGCCTTGCGTCGGGCCGCCGCTCATCACGTAGAACGTGCCGGCGACGCTCGGGCCGTTGGTATTGATCGCAACGACGCGGCCATACCAGGGCGAGATGTCGCAGGTCGAGCCGGTCACCGCGTAGAGCAGCCCGTTGGCGGGATTGTAGGTGAGGCCGCCGTGCATGAAGTTATGATCGGGCGTATAATCCGCGATCGTGATCGGCCAACCCGCCGCCTCTTTTCCCGTTCCGAGATCGAGAGCGTGGAGCTGGTCGTGACCGTCGGCGAAGTAGATCAAGTTTTTCGCGCGATCGATCGCCGGCGTTTCGCCGATCGAAAATTGTAACGTTTGCGATGGACTGCAGCTGTACGGCGCCGACGGCACGGCAAGTTGCCAAACGAGCCCGCCGGTGTTCGCGTTGATCGCGTACATCGTCGACCCATAGGACGACCCGGAATAGAGCATGTTCGTCGGCTGACCGTTGACCGAAACGCCGGCCGCATAGAGCGGCTCGTGGACCATGCTCGACCCCACGTTGAAGGTCCAGACGCTCTGCAGCGAGCCGACGTTTCCGGCACCGATCGACGTTTCAGCTGGATAGTAGCCCGTTCGTTGCAGGTCGTATCCGAACGAATCCCAATCGCTCGACGGCGACGGGGTGGGAGTTGCGGAAGAGAGCTGCACGACTTCGATCGCCAGCGATGCGGAGCCGGGAATCGTTACGTTGCTCAACGGCGTCTGAAACGTGAGCTTCTTACGCTTGAGCGTCGCGGTTGCCGACGATTCCTGTTGGCTGCCCTCGTAGGCGAGCACCTCATAATTTGCGCCGGCTTGGAACGTCGGGGAATTGAGCGTCATCGTCTGCGACGAATTCGAGAACGTCACCTCGGAGGCACCGCCGATCGACGCCTCGACATAGAGAACGGGCGTTCCGTTCGGCGGCGTCGGCGCGTTGAGAAGATTGTTGGCACCGCTGTTTGCAACGGTCAGCGTCGCACCCGACGTCGCGTCGTTTGACGTGTAGGTCACGTTTCCGCGGAAGTGCGCGAACTGAGGCAGCGGAAAGTTACCGCCGCCGGCGGAAATCGGAACGGTCGTACCGACCGACGACTTGCGCTGCGGCTGCAACGTACCCAACGACCCGTTGGTGGGCGAAACCATGTTCGAGGCGCAGCCGACAACGCCGATCGTGATGAAGAGCGCAAGAACTGCACTATGACGCGCGACCATGGAAAAGCCGTACTCCTTTCGAGACCCGTTCGTCGGGCAAGCAGCAAATCAGGCGCGGGCAGAAATCCACCCGGCTCGTAGGCGCTTCGACGCTGGCAGAGCCTCCGCCTCGGCCGCGGCCGGCATGCGCGCGTCAGAATCCGTGACCGCGAGACCGGACATCCCCCGCCGGCGGTCGAAGGAGCGCGCCCGTGCTGAGAATTCTCCTCTTGGCGCACGATCTGGCCGACGACTCAGTAGGCAAGCGTGTCGCGATGCTCGCTTGCGGGGGCGCCGAGGTAACCCTCGCGGGCTTCCGCCGGACGCCCGAGCCGATCGGCTCGGTCGCCGGGTGCGCCGCGACCGATTTCGGCCAAACGCGCGACGCCGCGTTCGGAGAACGAATCTGGGCAGTTGCGCGCTCGCTGCTCCGTCTGCCACGTTATCGCGCGCTCTTCGAAGAGACCGATCTCATCTGGGCTCGCACGTTGGAGATGCTGGCAATCGCGGTGCGCGGTCAGGCGCTCTGTAGCGTTGCCCCGCCGATCGTCTACGAGAGTCTCGACATCCATCGTCTTCTTCTGCGGCAAGATCTCGCCGGAGCGGCCCTTCGGGAAGTGGAGGGCCGGCTCGGACGCAGCGCGCGTCTGCTGGTGACGAGCTCGCCCGCGTTTGTCAGCAACTACTTCGCGACGCGCTCGAAGGTCAATCTGCCGGTGCGCTTGATCGAGAATAAAGTCTTCATTGGCAAGGACGACGCGCCGGCTGCGCTTCCCCGTGCGCGGCCTTCCGGGCCGCCGTGGGTGATCGGGTGGTTCGGTCACATCCGCTGCAAGGAGAGCCTGCGAATTCTGACCGATGCGGTGCAGCGTCATCCCGGCAAGGTTGAAGTCGTGATTCGCGGACGGCCGGCGTTCGACGATTTCGAACGCAGCATTTCACAGACGCCCGGCATGCGCTTCCTCGGCCCGTACAAAAATCCGGAGGATCTCGACGCGATCTACCGCGAGGCACATTTCACGTGGGCGATCGACATGTTTGAGCACGGCCTGAACTCGGCGTGGCTGCTTCCGAACCGGCTCTACGAAGGCGGCCTCTACGGTTGCGTTCCAATCGCCGACGCATCGGTCGAAACCGGGCGCTTTCTTCAGCGGCTTGGGATCGGCGTAACGCTCGAAGAGCCGCTCGCGGCCTCGCTTGCGGCATTTCTCGACGACATTACGCCGGAACGATATCGCGCGCTCGAGGAGGCTGCAGAGCTCGTTCCGAGATCGACGTGGCTCTGCGAGCCCACCGAGTGCACGGCGCTCGTGCGCGATCTCGCGTCACTTACCGCCGAGCGCGCGCTCGTACAACCGCGAGTACGATCAGCAACATAACGGCGGCGGCAGCGGCGGCCAAGAGCACCGGCAGAATCCGAACGCGGTTTCCGATCCCGGCGCACTCGGCGAAGTTCGCGATCGGCAGCCGTTGCGCGCACCATGCGACGCGCCACGAGTCGCGCTCCCAGGTTCCGCGCAGCGTCGCTCGATCCGGGGCCCAGCCGATGTTTTGCAGATCCCATTGGCGCCGCATCTCGGGTTCCTGCGCGAGCCGCGCGTGCAGCAGCGCGAGCGAGGCGCCGTCGAGCGAACGAACGCCCCACGTCCGATCGAAGCTGCGCGGCGGCATCCAGGCCGCGGAGCGCCCGTCGAGGGCATAGAGATCGACGTCTCCCAGCGAGCCGTCGGGTGCGATTTTGAGCGCGTAGAACGCGGGATTATTGTCGAAGAGCGGCGAGAGCGAGCCGAGCACGACGATCGGCACGTCGCCGGCGAGACGAAAGTCGAATCTATGCGCGTGCCCGGCAATGGCATACACGACCCGGTTCTCAGGTGACGCAAGCGCCCCGACGAGCTCGTTCGTGTATCGCGGTTTGAGATACGGCCAGGCCAGGAAACCGCGCACGTACTCAGTGGAAAACGCATCGAATCCCGGCGGGACGTGCATCATCACGACATTACGCGTGCCTGACGGTGTGGTTCGCAGCGTCGCGTTGAGCCAGGAAAGCTCCGCGGATGGCGCGCGCGCATCGCCGGCGCCGCAGTTGCCGCGGTACTGGCTCGAAAAGAGCACGGTATTGAGAACCACGAGCCGCAGCCCGTGCACCGGCAGGCTTGCCGTGTAGTGGCCGGCGCGCGCGAACGAAGCCGCGAATCCCGGCGCGGCACCGTGGCGGTTGACCAACGGGGCCCAGATCGATGCGACGCTTCGCAGGTACGCGCTTCCGTTCGCACTTCGATAATCGCCGCACGGCACATCGTTATTACCGGCGGCAATCGCGAACTGCGCCTTCGGAAAGGCGCGACCGAGCATCGCGGCAATCCAACGCATCGAACGCAGCGCGGCGTCGTTGGGCGAGCCGTCGTTCGCGCCCAAGTGCAGCGCGAAATCGTGCATGAGAAAGTCGCCGGGGAGCAAGACCACCGCCGGATTCGGTTCGGCTCGCTTCATTCGTGCGAGCGCGGAGTGCAAAAGCGCCGGGTTTGCGTCGAGTCCGTACGAGTTTGGATCCGGGGAGTCATCGAAGAGATCGAGATGAATGTCGCTGAGCGCCAACCAGACCTCGGCGCGTGGTGCCGCCGCCGAGCTCGCGGCGACCGCGGGCGCAATGCAGAGCCACGCGAGCGCAGCCGCCAGAACAGGACGAGCGAAGAAAACCAGTGAAGTGAGCACGATTCGCGTTCTTGCCGTCCTCGATGACACCGTCGTCTCCGGAAAAGTAAAGCCCGTCTTAACGCTCGCGCGCGCCGCGCGTGCGGATTCGACGATGCCCCGGCCGCTCGAGGTGTCGATGCTCACCTTCTCGCGCACGCCGGAGGAGACTGAGTTGGTAACCTCGCTTCGCGGTGACGATTTTCCAATCGACGTCGTTCGCGAAAACCATCGGTTCGATTTCGGCGTCTTTCCGCAACTTCGCGCGATCGTCGATCGGGTCAAGCCCCAGATCATTTGGACGCACGGCGCGAAGACCCACTTCCTCGTGCGCATCGCGGGCTTGTACCGCGGCCGAACGTGGGTCGCCTTCCATCACGGTTATACGGCGACGAGTCTGACGTGGCAACTCTACGATCAGCTCGACCGATGGTCGCTGTGCGGGGCAGACTGCGTGATGACCGCGTGCGATGCCTTCGCCGCCGATCTCCACACGCGCTTGGGCATTCCGAGCGATCGTTTGCGGGTGCACCGCTCGCCGCTCGAGAGCCGGACGGCCTCCCCCAGTGAGGAAAGCGTTGCTCGGCTACGCGCAGAGCTGGGCCTCTTTCCCGAACGGAAGGTCGTGCTGGCTGTCGGCAGGCTCTCGAAAGAAAAAGGCCATGCCGACCTGATTCGTGCGATGGCCGAGGTGAACGCAAGCCGCGAGGATCCGGTTGCGCTCGTCATCGTCGGCGACGGCCCCGAGAGCGAGCGCCTCGAGCGGCTCGCCGCAGAACTTCGTATCGCCGAAGCGGTGCATCTGGTGGGATATCGACGCGACGTCGCGCCGTTTTACGCCGCCGCCGACGTCTTCGCGCTGACCTCGTATAGCGAAGGCTCGCCGAACGTCCTCTTGGAGGCAATGGATGCCGGGGTGCCGATCGTCGCTACCGCCGTCGGCGGCGTCGGCGAAATGATCCGCGACGGCGAGCAGGGGTTGCTCGTGCCCGCGCGCGACTCTGAAGCGATCGCACGCGCTCTTCTGCGAATCATCGACGACCCGAAGCTCTCCATCGCACTCGCGAGTTCCGCTCGCGATTCGCTGAGCGCCTACGCGCCGGCCCGGTATTACGCCTCGATCCGTACGGACTTCGAGGCGAGCATCGCGCGCGCCGGAGCGCGTTAGTTCTTCTGCAGGAAGATGGCGCCGCAGGGACCGCAGAGCGTATCGCTGCCGTCGCCCTTGAACGCCGCGACCTGGGCGGACAAGCTGTTGGAACCCGTGCAATACGTGCCGTTCGTGCACGTCGTGAGCGGAATCGTTCCGCCGTAGGCGTTCTTA
>DASRSI010000020.1:0-85020 GCA_035695445.1 Candidatus Cybelea sp.
GAACGTTATCGAGTTGGGCTGGTACCGCTCGCCGTGAGTGATAATCGTTGCAAACTCCTGATCGCTATTGGGGCGAAAGAGTCTGACCGTCTTTGTCTTGGGGTCGGCGACGTCAATTACCGCCAGCGTTCCGTGACCGGCGATAAAGGGCGGCGGCACGGGCGGGGCAGTAGGTGGCGGCACGACCGAGGAGCCGACACGGCCGCTGCAGGCCGTGCAGAGCAACGCCGGCACGGTCCACAAGATGTAGCGCCGCATACTATACATAGTGCGTACCTCCAGTGCGGCGTTTCGTTCGGCTTGGGGCGTCCCCCTCACCTGCGCGCAAGGGGCCCTCGAATCGAGGCGACGGTCGAGACCGTCGAAATGACGATCGATACCATCGAAAACGGTGATGGATGCCTTTGGAGCCGCTCGTCAGCCCGTACGAGTGCATCCATTAACTAAGATACTCTCCACGAAAGCTGTGTCAACTCCATTGCCGGAGGTCCGCGAACGATCCGATGTTTGGATCGTCGATTACAACGAGGTCGTCCGCACTCTTCGCTTAACTATCTAACCCCACCAGATAACTATCCAACCCCACGAGAATTCGTGGCAGCACTAACGAACTCGTCCCACAATCGTCCCCGAAGATGCCGTTCGCTCCCGCGAGCGTCACATAGAGAAACGCACCGGCAGGGTCCACGGCGCCCCAGACGGCTCCCTAATGACGAACCAATGTCAGCCGCAAAGGTCGAGCGGTAGAAGCTCGCCCACTTCATCGCAACAGAGGCCGTACGCATTTCAAACGGTAAGTCCATTGAAACGAACATCGGTCGAGCCTGTTGCCGGTGCCGCGTCCGAGTCCGGCTCCTTCGAAGATAAGTCCTGCCCGTTGCGAATGAGTTCGGGTTAAGTCTAGTGGGTTCGCGGCACAAGATGGAGAAAAAGGTTCTGGCCACTATGCTAACTCGCAAGGCTACAGACGCGGATCTATCGGCGATCGAGGCAATCTCACGAACCACCCGTTGGGAAAAGAGTGACTACCTACGACGGCAGCTCTCACTTGGTGCGATCGACGTTGCGGTTGAAAATAATCTCGTCGTCGGCTTTATCGTGACGAATGACGAGTTCTTCTCAAAACCCTTTGTCGGCCTGATCGCGGTAGCGCCGGCGCATCGCCGCAGAGGTGTCGGGGCGACCCTGTTTACGATGACAGAAGCTCGGTGGTCTGGAAACCAGCTTTACACTTCAACCAACCGAAGCAACACCGCGATGCACACTCTCTTGAAGGGACGCGGCTATCGCGTCATCGGTGAGATTGATTTAGATCCGGGCGACCCGGAGATTTTCTATCGTATTGATCTTTGATTGGCTGTGGGGCCGTTGCATCGGCAATGCCTTTCACAAATGCTCGATTCGATTATTCTTACGAACGCAATCATGCGGACATCAAAAACCGTGCGCCGGACGCGCCAGATAACCCCACAAAAGAATGACCCTAAAAAGAGCCACGCTGGAACGATCGGCAAGCTCTAAGGGGGTCGCCTTCCCGATCCAGAACAATCGACGGTATTCCTCGCTGGTACGGTACTCATTTGATAGAGACCGATGAGAGCAGAACCTGGCTAAAACTCAGCACTATCCGCGTACTTCACGGCGAGCAAGGAAGTCTGCGACGATCCACGCGGCTCCGGCAATGGCAAAGGTGACGATGCCTTCGCTCCAGTTCGAGAGAGTCTTCGGATCTGCGAGCAACAACGGAATCCATATTGTGACGACGAAAATCACGAACATCACCGTCAGAAGCCGCGCGGCGAGCAGCGATTTGTAGTTTGTCAGCATCGAAACACCAGCAAGCCCAAACGCGATCGTCGTTACGATCGCCCAAAACGTTTCGTTCGGAGGCACCCATTTGGGAACCAGGGAGGTCGTTCTGGCGAGAAATTCTACCTGCTCGATGGCGAACGAAATATTGCATAGTCCAAAGAGCGTCACTCCGCCGTTGCAGATGGTCTTCGCAGATGGTGCTGAAGGCGTCGCCAATCCATAAGCAACCATTGCACCTACAACCAGGGCCAGCTGATAGAAGACGTTTCCCCAGCTTGCATAGACGGTCGGCCGCGCAAAGATATCCGGCACCAGAGTGAGCGCAAAAAGGAGGTACACGCCGCTCAACACGGCGGCACCAAAGCGATCGGTCTTACGGAACTGCATCGCAAGGCCTCCAAGGATCTGCGCGAGCGACGTCACGAAAAGGAAGGCCGTGCCGCCCGGCAACCGCCATTCCGAAGCCAGCTGATGGTGTAAGACGAGCGAAACGCTTCCCAAGATCAACGCCGCAACTCCGAACACCTGACGGCCCATAGCGTCGGTAACGAGGCCAGGGGTTGGAACGTGACGATTCCCGTTGGCGCTACCAAATAACGTTTCCCGAACCAGCCCCTACGGCGTAGGAAGTCGGTGGGCGATCTCCTCCGAAAGTCGCTCCGGCAGTGCGCGAACGTCGGCCGCTAACTCAACGATAAGCCCCCGAAGGTCTGCGTTCCCGTCTCCGCGTCGCTCGCCCAGGGTATCTAGCGCCGAACCAACGCCGTGGGCAAACTGAGATAATGCCTCGATCTCGTCGGGTGAATATGCTTCACCGCCGGCGCGTTCGTCTAGCAAGAGAACGGCCACGAGTCGTCCGCGCGCCAGCATCGGCAGCGCGAGCGCGCCGTGCAGCGCCGTGGTATAGTGATGCGGGTCCAGTGGCTTATGCCAAGTCTTGAGCGCCAAGACCGCTTCGTCGTTTTCACTCACCGCCGGCCAAACGCCGTCGCCGAACGATCGAATCGCAGTGTACGAGCCAACGCGGTCGACAAGCAACGCTGCGCCGCGCCCGTCAGTGTGACGGCGAAGTTTCTCAAGTGTCGCGTCGAGTAGTTCGTTAGAGTCCGTTACATATGCTGCTTCCTTTGCGAAGTCGAGCAGCGCTCGTTCGTCCTCGTGACGCTTGCGGAATAGCACCGCATCGACGAAAGTGTCGACCCGCCGATGAATGTAGCGAAGGGACAAACCGAGGACGAGCGCGAGCGCTGCGTTAGCGACCAATCCTGTCGTATGGCTCGCGTTGGAAAGGGTCGTACCCAGTAACCATTCCAGCAACACGAAGGCGATGACGACCACCAGCGAGACCGTCGCGACTACGAGCGTGCGCCCGAGGATGAATTCGAAGTCGAGCACGCGTCGTTTTAGCAACGCATAGGTCACGATCAGCGCGCCAAGCAACGAGACAAGACCTCTTCCGACAATAGCGCCGGAAAAAAGAAACCATGACGTGTTAAGCAGCGATGACAGACCGACAATCGAGGCAGCGGCAAACGCAATAGGTAGAGGCAGGAGCAACCACGCTGTGCGCATTCGTTCGGAACCAGTCGTACTCGCTACCGCCGCGATGGCAACGGCGATTACGGCCAAAAGCGCTGCAACAGGCTCGACGCTCCATAGTAACGGATACCAGGTGCTCGAAATCACCCCCGGCACGAGATATGGGAGCGGATCGACCCACAACGTTGCGATTCCAACGACCGAAACGCCGCTTCGGACGAACGTCAACGCTGACAACGCGTACGCGCACCATTCGATCGCGCGGCGCCCGGGGCTTCGAGCACCGAAGCGTGCGGCCAAGTGTACCAACAACCACAACGACGCGAGCGTGCAGCCTGCATTGACAAGCAGCAACGCAAGGTTTAAGGCATCGTTGGGAACGACTAGGTTGGGTTCCAGAAGCGAACCCACTTGCAGCAGTAAGACAAGCGCGACGACGCGAGCTTCATACGATTTGAGTTGGCGTAGCGCGATCAGCGCTGCGCAGCCCAAAAAGAAGAGGACGGCGATTTGCGCGGCTAGGAGTCCCGCTATCTTGAAAGCCCATGGGCCTTCAAACCCGGTGCTTCCGGTCACGTTGGCAACGAAGCGTTGACTGCCGCGACGCACGACGAGCTGCGTGGGTTGCGTAGCCATGAGTTCGTAGATCCATGCGTAGCGTGCGCCCAACGTTTGCTCGCGAAGATCGATGACGTCGCCGTTGCGTATGCCGGCAGCCGCGGTGGCGCCATCGGGGCGGGGCTCAGCGGCGATGGTGACAAACGATTGGTTTGTGGTGACGACCGTGGCGTCCCAAAATCCGCGCCACGGCCGCCCGCCCAAACCATAGATGTCGGCCGCGCTGAAAAACACGACGAGAAGGCCGAGCGCGCAAAGCGAAAGCAATAGCCGTCTCCAGCGCGTCTCCATTCTGCGCGGTTTATTCTCCGCTTGGTGGGTTCGGTCCGTTGGCTTTACGCAGAACGCTCAATAACCAATTGCCGCTCCAGCCGGCGTGCTGGTGTCGCTGCCGCCGTAGCGAACACCCGAGTCAGGATCAACGACCACGATCTGCGCCGAGCCCCACGCGTCACGCGGCTGCAGCGCATAGCCCATACTGCGCAGGGCGGCACGAACCGGCGTGCCAAGCGCGCTGGGTTCGAATTCAAGCGCGTCGGGAAACCACTGCATGTGCGTACGAGGCGCTTGTGCCGCCTGCTGCGCGTTCATGCCGTAGACCAATACGTCGAGCAGCGTTTCGAGCACGATCGTGATGATGCGTCCGCCACCCGGGCTCCCCGTGACCATCACGAGCTTTCCGTCTTTGGTGACGATCGTTGGTGCCATCGACGAAAGCGGACGCTTGCCGGGCTCGACGTCGTTGCGTTCGCCTTGCACGAGGCCGAACATGTTCGGTCTCCCGGGCTTCGAGGTAAAATCGTCCATTTCGTCATTGAGAAAAAATCCGGTGTCACCGCCCATCACGCCGGCACCGAAACCATCGTTGATCGTGTACGTCACGGCGACGGCGTTGCCCCATCGATCGACGATCGAGTAATGCGTGGTTTCGGCATTTTCGTGCGCGACCGGGCCGAGCCCCGGCTTCACCTGCACCGACGGCGTCGCGCGATCCGCTTCAATCTCGCCGCGCAACTTTGCCGCATAGGACTGCGATAAGAGCGTCGTCACTGGATCTTGCACGAAATCTGGGTCGCCCAGATACGCGTTGCGGTCGGCGTAGGCTCGCCGCTCCGCCTCCGTGACGTAATGCACGGCGCGCGTGCTGTGCCATCCCCAGCTTGCGAGCGGATACGGTGCAATCACATTGAGAATCTCGCAGAGCGTCGTGCCGCCGGAGCTAGGCGGCGGAGCCGATGCGAGCTCATACCCGTGAAAACCGCAGTGCAGTGGCGAAGATTCCTCTACCGCATAACGCGCGAAGTCTTGCATCGTGAGTATACCGCCGTGCATCGCACTCTCGGCGACGACTTCCCTTGCGATCGGCCCGCGATAGAAAGCATCGGGACCGTCCTTCGCGATGAGTTCGAGCGTGTGCGCGAGCTGCGGCTGCGCAAATATCTCGCCCGCTCGCACTTCGCGCCCGCCCGGCATGAAGATCGCGCGTGCGTTGGCGTCGATTGGCCCGAGATCTTGCAGAATCCTCGCATCGCCGGGCTTGAGGATGAATCCGTCGCGCGCCAGTGCAATTGCCGGAGCCGTCAATGCCGCGCGCGACATCGTACCATACTCGCGGCGAGCCGTTTCGAGGCCGAGCACGGTACCGGGTACGCCGACCGAGAGCCAGCCTTTCTCGGATCGCGCCGCCACCGGATTCCCGTTCTTGTCGAGATACATCCCAGTCGTCGCACGCGCGGGCGCTTTTTCGCGAAAGTCGATAAACCGCTCGCGGCCGTCGTGCATTCGCAGCACCATGAATCCACCACCGCCGATATTGCCGCAACACGGGTGCGTGACCGCCAACGCGTAACCGACCGCTACTGCGGCGTCGACTGCGTTCCCGCCGGCCTTCAAAATCGCGACGCCGACTTTGGTCGCGTCGATTTGAGCGGTGGCCACCATAGCGTGCCGCCCCATCGCAACAGGCCGTTCGTTCGGCATCGTCGGTGCAGCGGAGAGGGCGAGGAGTGTGGTGAGAACAATGGTCAGGACCTTCATGCGCCTCGCTTCTGCGAGGCCCTCGAAAGCCTTTGTTCGCCGGGTCGGCGACTGAGCAAAGGCCCTCGATGAACAAACGTCTATCTGTCGCGCAGCGTACCATCAGTACGTCACCAACTCGTGGTCACCGAGGCCGGCGGCACGTGTAGCGTGCTGGGAAAGCCACCAGCGGACGGCAGGCCACTGACTTTCAAAGCGCGTACGCGATACGGCCCTACTGCTACTAGTGCTCGAGATAAGAAAGGCACACAATGAGCAACCAATCTCGCAAACCCAATATCGTTCTGATTGTCTCTGACGATACGGGGTATGGCGATCTGGGCGCATACGGAGGAGGCGAAGGTCGCGGCATCCCGACGCCCTCATTCGACCGCATGGCCAACGAAGGTATGACGTTTTTTCATAACTACGGTCAGCCGAGTTGCACGCCCGGGCGCGCTGCAATCCTCACCGGCCGTATCCCGAATCGTAGCGGCATGACGACAGTCGCATTTCAAGGCCAGGGCGGCGGTCTTCCAGCTGCGGAATGGACGTTGGCGAGCGTGCTCAAGCAGGGCAACTATTCGACGTTCTATTCGGGCAAGTGGCACCTTGGCGAGGCCGACTACGCCCTGCCCATCGCCCACGGATACGATGAAATGAGGTACTGCGGCCTGTATCATCTCAATGCGTATACGTACGGCGATCCCACGTGGTTTCCTGACATGGATCCTAAGCTGCGTTCCATGTTTGCCTCGGTGACTAAGGGGATGCTTTCCGGTAAGGCGGGCGCAACGCCAACCGAAGACTTTAAAGTCAACGGTCAGTACGTCAATACACCGGAGAAGGGCGTCGTCGGTATTCCCTTCGTGGACGAGTACATCGAGGAAGGATCCCTCGAGTATCTGAAGAGTGCGTATAAGACCGGCGTTCCATTCTTTGCGCACGTGAACTTCATGAAGGTGCACCAGCCGAACATGCCCCATCCCGACTACGTTGGAAAGTCTCTTTCCAAGAGCAAATTCGCGGACTCCCTCGTCGAGCTCGATAGTCGCGTGGGAAGAATCATGGACACGATTCGTGAGCTCGACAAGGATGGAAATACGCTCGTCTTTTGGACCACGGACAACGGCGCCTGGCAAGACGTCTACCCCGACGCCGGTTACACGCCGTTCCGTGGGACGAAGGGCACGGTTCGCGAAGGTGGGGCTCGCGTTCCAGCGATTGCGTGGTGGCCGGGGCGGATCGCCGCGGGCTCACGAAACCACGAAATCGTCGGCGGCCTCGATCTTATGGCAACCTTCGCATCTCTGGCAGAGGTCAAACTGCCGACAAAAGACCGCGAAGGTCAACCAACGATTTTCGATAGTTACGACATCTCGCCGGTGCTTTTTGGGACCGGAAAGTCCCCGCGCAACGAGTGGTTCTACTTTACGGAGAATGAACTCAGCCCTGGAGCGGCGCGGTTAGGCAACTATAAAGCCGTCTTTAATCTGCGGGGGGACGACGGCTCTGGCACAGGCGGCCTTGCGGTGGACTCGAACCTCGGCTGGAAGGGGCCTGAGAAATACGTGGCAACGGTCCCGCAGGTGTTCGATCTCTGGCAAGATCCGCAAGAGCGGTACGACCTGTTCATGAACAACTTCACCGAAAGAACCTGGGTGCTTGTTGAAATAGGCCCAGTTGTGGAAGAGCTCATGAAAACGTACGTTAAATATCCACCGCGTAAGCAACAGAGCGAGACGTACAGTGGTCCCATAACCCTGCAGCAGTACGAACGCTTTACGCACGTTCGTGAGGTCCTCACGAAGGACGGCTTCAGGATACCGATGCCAACTGGAAATTGACGCGATAGAGCGCCTCGCCGAACGTGAAGTGCCCATATGCGGTGCCACCGCGAGGCGCTCTGTCCCATCGCGATCTGTAAAGCTCGACATACCGGCAACGGAGCACTGAAACGCCGGATTACGAAAGGGATGTAATGAGCTACCTACTTTTTAGCACCAGCCCGTGGCTACTGCCGCTAATTCTGATCCTCGTGCTTGGACTCGCTATCGAGCTTCCGGCCATCTATTTCAAAGAGTTCGCCTCCAAGATGACTGTTCCGGATTCGCTTTGGAACGTGATCCAAGGGGGCGTCCTAACTCTGGTAGCATTTATGCTCGGTATTTCATTTTCACAGTCGCAGGATCGGTTTGATGCCCGGCGCCAACTTGTCGTCACCGAGGCAAATACGATCGGAACGACTTGGTTGCGGGCCGACCAGCTTCCGGAGAAACAAGAGCAAGAATTTCGCGCGCTCCTAACCGACTATACTAAATTACGGTTGCAACTATATCAGGGATTCTTGACTCCGGTTCAGATCGATCAAGGTTTGGCTAAGAGCGATGCGGAGCAGGGGAGGCTCTGGGCCACGGCGTCAAGCATGCTGCGGCAGGAACCACAAAATCTCGGCCGCTCACTGCTCATGAGCGAGCTCAACGACACAATCGACGTATCGGCTGAGCAACGCCAGGCTCTTACTCACCACGTCCCAGTCGCGATCGATGCCCTCACACTCTTGCTGGTCATTCTGGGGGCTATTCTCATTGGTCTTGGGTTCGCTCGCGCCGGCGCGACGCTCTCCATTCTGGGTGGCGCCTATATCATCGCTTCGGTTATGGTCATAACAATGATGATTGACCTCGATCGCCCGCAGAAAGGTTTTGTTAAGGTGAACCTCGATCCGCTTGTCGTTCAGCTACAGTCGATGCGCTGACCATACGCTGCACACCAAGTAGCCCCCATCTACTTGTCCATACGGTGGTGACAGACTTCGAGGCGATTTCCCAATGGATCTTCGAAGAAAACCGCGTAGAACGTCGGGTGGTGCTGCTCGAAATACGCAGGACCGTCGACCTCACGGGCGCCGTGTTCGCGAACGACACGCGCAACGTCGTCTACGAAAGCTCTGCTTGGCGCCGCAAATGCGATGCGCGTTGCCGTGGGACGGGCCTGCGGATCCTCGAACACGTTGAAAAAATCCGCACGAACGGACCCATAGCGGCGAGTATATCCGTAGCGCGCAACACGTACCGTTGTTGGCTCGGTTCCAAACATCGACATAAGCGCGTCGTAAAATGGCCGTACGGCCTGTGCGTCGCTGACGCGAAAATCGATGTGGCTGAAAAGCGGAAACGCGTGCTGCTCGAAGTAACGATCCCGCGCTACGCGTAGATCGTCATTTGTTCCCGATTCGTCCATAACTATCAACTCCAAGAAGGGGTGGCTAGCGTGCAGAACGCTTCGGTCTCCGCAGGAGAAAACTTCTTGCGTCGGCGTGCCTGCGCACTGGAGCAGAAGCGCAAGGCGTCAGGAGCATATCGCCGCTCGCGCTAAAAACCTGCGCGACCAGCCCCCCGCAATGGCGCTGCCCTGCTCGCCGCGGCAAGGACGGCAAGTACGCGTGGACGGCGACCCCCGAACACGGCAAAGTGAAGGGGAAGACCGTGACGCTCATTCAGTACGTCGTGCCCGCGGGCATCGAACTACGTCCGAAGATACCGATCTACTTCGCGGTCAACTGCTACAAGCGGTAGTGGTGATTGAAGCACGGGTGCGGCGAGTAGCACTAGCGTGCCGGATTTACGGCGACGTCTTGCACGTTTGTGAGCTTTGGTCGGGACAGAGTTTTCCAATCGCACTGCCCCTGGGCCCGTCGTTGGTGAACCACAACTGATCGTCGGCGCCGAGCGCGATGCCGAAAGGCCGGCTAAACCCTTTTGGCAGAGGCTTCCGAGTGACGACGTGGCTGGACGGGTCGTAACGATCGATTCTATTCGCATTCGGTGCGGTCATCCACAGCTGCGAACCCCGCGTCACGATGCCGACGTCGGCGCTCGTCCCGGCGCCGAACTTGGCGATTTTTCGCACGTGCGTGTTGAGGTCGATTCGACCAATCAAACCGCCGTTCTGATCGGACTGCCCCGTGAACCAAATTGCGCCGTCCGGGCCGGTTGTGACTCCGGTTGGATAGTTCTGGCCGATCGGATAGTCGCTCAGTTGGCCGTCCGCGGTGATTCGGTCGATCGACTGATAGTTGGCAAACCAGATTGCGCCATCCTGACCCAGCGCGATGCCGAATGGATGGTTTGGCGTGGGGAGCGGATACTCGGAGATCGCGCCGGTGTCCGTGCGAATGCGCCCGACCTTTCCGCCTTGGGCTTCCGTAAACCACATGGATTGATGGGTTCCCAATGCGATGCCTTCGATTGCGGCACTGGGTGTCGGAACCGTGAACTCCTGGAATGTGTGAGTCACCAACTGCATGGAGCCCACGACGTTACCACTGGTGAACCACATGGCCTTCGTGCCTTGCAGGGCGAGAGCGTACGGGCCACCCGCAGGCTGCGGCAGATTGAATTGCTGGTACGCGTGCGTCTGCTCGTCGAATCGCAGAAGTGACGCTTGCGGTTCCTCGGCGCCGACGAACTCGTGACCGGCGCCGTCCGAGGCGATGGCAGACGTTTCGCCCGTGTTCGTCGTGAACTCGGCGATGCCGAACGCCGTGTCGGGTTGCGCCTCCCTGGTCGCTTCGGCATGGAGAGTATTCTTCTCCGCAGGTGGCTGCGGCGTAAAACCACCCGCGGCTTGACTGCCGCTGCACCCGGCCAGGATTAGGGCCAGGGCGGAACAGCACGATAGGACCAGTGAACTGCGCATAGCGATCTCCTTCGTTCGTTTTAAGTTGGGGAGATCGTAGCAGGCGCGCCGTACGAGAGCGTCCGGCGCACGACAGAATGGAACACGCGTCCGAAAACCTCCGGGCACTCGCGGACGTCGCGAATGGTGCTGCAGTTATCGTGAGATCAGAGACGCCATGCCGTCGCGGGCCAATCGCCGGCCCGCGCGCTCAACATCGCTCGATGCCATGGCAGCGAAGCAAACGTCGCTCGCTGCTCTTCATTGAGATACGGCAAGTGTTCTTCGTAAAGCGCAATCGCGCGATCGAGCCAGGCATCGGCTTGCGCTTCGCGCTTACAGGTGCGATAGGCGAACGCCGCGCACCACGCTGTACGCTGCGGCCAAAGAACGCCGATCGATCGTTCCGGTTCGCCGGCCGGCACGCACCCGGCATGTGCGAGCGCGGCCGAGCAATCGCCGGCCTCGGCGTGAAACGCAGCGAGGAGCGCGCGGTGCTGCGCGGCGGCGAACCCGGGCGCCGCTGATTCACAGATGGAGGCGGCTTGCTCGAGATGTTCGATTGCCTCGCGGAGAGCTCCGGCGGCGTACTCGGCTTCGCCGAGATTATGCGCGCGCTGCTCGCGTACGAAGATGCTCCCGGTCTCGTTTGCGGCGACGAGCAGTTCGCGGCCAAGCTCGACGGCCCGCTGCGCGCGGCCGCTATAGGCGAGCGGCAGCACGAGGTTCGCGCGCGCCGAGGCGGCAAAGAACGGCGCCTCGCGTTCGTACTCTGCCGCCGCTCGTTCGAAGATTGCGATCGCGGGCTCGAAGAGGCCGAGTTTCAACGCGAACTCCGAAGCGTTCATCTCGTTCACGGCGAGCGCCGGGCCCAGCCCGCACTCGCGGCAAATCTGGGCGGCGCGCTCTAGAATCGGCAGTGCCTCGAGAAACGCCGGGCTCCACAACAACGCCCACGTGCTCTGTCCAAGCGCGTCGGCTTCGCAGCGGCGATCGCCGGCCTTGACCGTGAGATCGAGCCAACGCGCGTTCCACTCCACGGCGGCATCGCGATCGCCGATACTCTGCGCGTTCGATGTTGCCGCGACGAGCGCGCGTTCGGCAATCTTGTAGTCGCCGAGCCGCTCGGCGATCGCCAGAGCTTCTTCGGCGGCGTGATGCCCTTCATCGATTCCTCCGGTTATGAAAAGGGTACGAGCGAGCTCCGCGTAAGAGCCGGCGACACCGAGATCGTCGCCCAGCCGTTGGTACGCCTCGAGCGCGCGTTGCGCGAGCGCCACCGTTTTCTCGGCATCGACGCCGAGGGGATGGAATGTGCTTTCGATGAGATCGGCTTCCGCTTGCCATCGCAGACTGCCCCGTCGCTTCGCGCGCTCGCGAAGCTCCGCGATCGGCGCGAAGGCCGCCGGCCGGCCGCTGTAGGCTCGGAATGCGAGCCGGGCTCGCTGTGCGAGCACCGTGCATCGCAGATCCTCGTCGTCGAGCTCGTCGCCGATTGCAACGAGACGATCGAGGTCGGCCGATTCTTCGCTCGCGTTATTCGCGCGCTCGTCAATCCGCTGACGTTCTTGCAGCAGTGCGGCGATCATCGTGGGCTCGGATGCCAGCGCCAGTCCGCGGTCGACGTTGAAACGGGCGTCGTCGGGGGCGCCGAGCTCCAGCGCGTATTTGCCGGCGAGCAAATACTCCGAAGCGGCCTCGTCGCGCCGCTCCGCCGCTTCGAGATGCCGCGCGATCTGCGAGGCAAACTCACGCTCGCGTTCGGGATAGAGCTGTTTGAGCGCGCGCGCGAGGCGCCGGCTTCGGTCGCGCAGGCGCCCCGGCTCGATCAAGCGTGCAATCGCGTCCTGAACCAACTGATGTCCGAACGCGTAGGGGAGAATGCCGCGACCTGCCGTTTCCTGCACGATACGGCGATCGAGCAGCTCGTCGAGCGCGCGGTCGACGGCAGCGTCGCCATAGCCGGTGACGTCGCGCACGACGTCGGCGGAAAAGCGTTGACCTGCGAGCGCCGCGACCTCGGCGACCGTTCGCGTTTCGGCGGAGAAAGTCGCGATCTGGGCACCGACGAGAGCGGCGACGGTTGTCGGCATGGAAGCTTGCGGCGACGGTGATTCGAGCAACTGTCCGAGGAAGAGCGGATTGCCATTCGATCGACGGTGGAGCGCGGTGGAGAACTCGGGGAGCGCCCCTTCGAACGCAATCTTCGATTCCTGCACGATGCGGCCGACCGTCCCGGCGTCGAGCGGCATCACCGACATCGACGCCGCCAGCCCTTCGATCCGCGAGTCGCGTTGCAGCTGACGCAGCGGATGGCGCGCAAAAGCTTCGCTATCGCGAAACGTAATGAGAAAGAGCACTTTGACGTTTACCGTACGGCGTGCCAAAAAAGAGAGCGCGTCGAACGTGCCTTGGCTCGCCCAATGGACGTCTTCGAGCACGACCAAGAGCGGCCGCGGGCGCGCCAATCCGACGAATGCACGGCCCAACGCTTCAAAAAGGCGTAAGCGCTGATCGTCGGCTTCGATCGCCGGAAGCGGCGGCAGCGTGCCGACTCGTTGCGCGATCTCCGGCACCACGCCGGCTAACGCCGAAAACCACGTTGGCCCGAGATCGAGTGCCGTCACCAGCGGCAGTTGTCCGCGCAACGCTTCGACGATCGACTGATAGGGAAACGCCTCGGGGTATCCGGTCGCGCCGTAGAGGGCGCGTCCGCCGCGATCCTCTACGATATCCATGAACTCGCGAACGAGCCGAGACTTCCCAATTCCCGGCTCGCCTCCGATAAAGACGACGCTGCCGCGCTGCATCGTCGCCCGGCTCCAGCTTTCCGAGAGCCGCTCCAATTCGCGCTCGCGTCCGAGAAACGGCAGCGCTCGGCGCCGCTCGATCGGGCGTCCTCCCGATGCCGCTTGCTCGTCGCGCGGCACGGCGTCGCCTCGGCGTATACGTTCCACGATCGCAACGGTCTCCGGCATTGGATCTACGTCCATTTCTTCGCGTAGACGTGCAGCGAACTGGCGATATTCGCTGATCGCACCGGCAGCATCGCCCAACTCGTAGCGCAAGGCGACGATCCGGCGTACGACGTCTTCGCGCCACGGGTCGGCTTCGAGAATCCGCCGCGCGAAGTCAATCGCTCGCGCGAAATCGCCGCGCTTGCGCGTCTCGGAGACGAGTTGTGTGAGAACGGCAAGATAGACGTTGCGAAAACGTTCGCGAAAACCGTAGAGCCACTCGTCATAGATTTCGGGGAGGAGATCGCCGCGATAGAGCGCCACGGCTTCATCCAGCCGATTCGAGTCTGTCGACGCGTCGGTAAAGGCGTCGACGTCGAGCCAAAGATCGACGTCGCCGTTCCACCAAATCGCATCGGTGTTGGTGCCGACAAAATCGGTGCCGGGCTGGGGAAGGACGCGCAAGAGATCGCTGATCGTCGCACGCAAGCGCGCTCGCGCCGAGCTCTCATGTTCGTCGGGCCAGAGCAAAAAAGCGAGGTAGTCGCGCGAGACCGGCGCCGCGCGATGCATTAAGAGATAGGCGAGAACCTGCAGTGACTTGCGCGGCGTGGCGAGCCGAAATGGTTGGCCATCCACCGCGAGCGCGACTTGCCCCAACAGGCGCGCCTCAAGCGATCGGCAACGAGCAATAGCCCTATCGCTCTTTCTCTTTTTCGGGCGTTTCCCTGGCGGCCGTCGCTACCGGACCGAGGCGCAACACCATAAAATCCCAGAGATCGCGCAATCGGCCCGAGACGATCCCGAGCGGGCTCGAAACGTCGTAGACGCTTCCTCGCCATGCGGGGTCCGACGTCGACGTCTCGCGCCAAAGGTGCACGATGAAGCGGTGCTCTTCGCGTTGGTCTCCGCGCTCGGATCGCACTGCGGCCTATACGCCGCAGAACGGACCGGGCGAAACCGTTAACAACATGGTCAAGAGCCTAGCAATCGCCGCGTACGCAAACGTACGGGCCGTGCGTTTGCGTACGCCCACCTCGCTACGATAGGCTCCTCTACCGCACCTCAAAGGGAGATCGTGATGAGAAGTACCTTCGCACCCTGGCGCCGGCTGGCCGCCGTTCTGCTGGTGGCCGGGTGCGCCGGCAGCCACGGATCCGCGCTCGTGCCGCCGGTCGCCGGATCCCCGGTCGCGCTCGATACGACTCCACCGAAGAGCGCGACGATGTTCGTTACGTCGCGCGGTGATAGCGCGATCTTGGGCTTTCCGTCTTCGGCCCACGGAGACGCGACGCCGAGCGTCGTAATCGCCGGCAACAAGACCGGGCTCGACGAGCCGATCGGATTCGCTTTCGATCGCGCCTCCGGTAGAATCTACGCCTCAAACGACCCCGGAACCAGCGTTCTGATCTTTCCAAAGGGCGCAAACGGCAACGTCGCGCCGCAGATTCTCGGCGGTTCCAAAGTCCCGATACAGGCCTCGGAAGGCATCGCAGTCGATTCGAGCGGCGAGATTTACGTTTCGGATTACGAGGCCTCCGCGATCTATGTCTTCGCTGCGGGGGCGACGGGAAATTCCGCGCCGATCCGGACGATCGCCGGCGGCAAAACGCGCCTGGACGAGCCCGTCGGAATGGCATTCGATTCAAAAGGCCACTTGTATGTGGCAAATCCTTACGATCCCATAGAGCCGATCCTCGAATTTGCCGCCGGCGCCACCGGCAACGTCGCGCCGATCGGCGTGCTCCATGGCAAGCATACGACCATCGTCTCGGATTTTGAAAACATCAGCGTCGACGGTCACGATCGCATCGTCGTTGCAAACTCGAAGTCAATTCTCGTTTTTGCCGCCGGCGCCCACGGCGACGTACCACCGGAGTCGATCGTCGAGGGTCCCAAAACGAAGATTGCCCACCTGTTATCGGTAGGAACCGATTCCGGTTCGAACATTTATGCGTCGCAATGGAAACCCAACTCGGGTAAGTTTTCGTTGCTCGTCTTTCGCGCGGGCGCCAAGGGAAACGAGCCGCCGCTACGCGAGCTCGCCGGTCCCGACACAGAGATGAGCGACGCCCACTATCCCACGTTCACCAGCGGTTCTCCCTCGTCGCAAGGGATGCCGGACACAACTCCGGGCTTTGCCGAATTTCCCGGACTGCCGACGATCCCCGATCAAATTGCATCCGACTCAGCCGGCAACGAGTGGCTCGCCGGCGAGACGCCGGCGATGCTCGTGAGGATGAACGAAGCGACGCACGCGATCTCGCAATTTGCCCTCCCCAATCAGAATAGCGATCCGTATGCCGTCGCGCTCGGCCGAAACCACACCGGCGTATGGTTCACGGAGCTAGCAACAAACACGATCGGTTACATCCGGCTCTCAAATCATACGATTCACCGGTTTGCCATCCCAACCGGAAACGCGGATCCATACGGCATCACGGCGGGCCCCGACGATGCGATGTGGTTTACCGAAATGCATGCCGGCAAGATTGGGCGGATCGATTTGGCCGACGATACCATCACCGAGTACCCCATTCCAGGGGGTGGCGAGCCCTTCCAAATAACCCTCGGGCAAGACGGCGCGTTATGGTTCACCGACTACGGCGGTAGGGGAATCGGGCGCGTCACTCGGAGTCATCAGTTTTCGTCCTATGCGTTTCATCGCACATATTTTCTAGAGGGCATCACCACCGCTTCGGACGGCGGCATCTGGTTCACCGGTTCATCGAGTGAGTATGCCGAGCTCATCGGCCGCATCGACCCGTACACGCATAAGCGTCAGATATGGGCTTACGATGCTGGCGGAACTCGGGTCCCGCGAGTCATCGTCAGCCGCGGTTCGACGCTTTGGGTTACGGAGCAAGCCGATGCCGCGATCGCTCGATTCGACATTGCGACCCACGCGCTGAGTCGATACAAACTGCCCTCCGGATATACGATGCCGCTGGGAATTTCGCTCGGCACCGACAACCAGCTTTGGTTCACCGAACAAGACGAGAGCCCGAACGACCCAGCCATCGGCAAACTCTGCCCCGAGCTGCCGTCCTCGCAATGCGCGAGCTCTACGAGCTAGCGCATTGCGATTCGATTAGGGTCCGCTCGGATGGTTCACGAAGCTGGTGTTAAGGCATTGCGTGCCGCCCTTATCGCGGGTAACGAAGGTGTCGAGTTGCGAGGCCACGGCGCTGGGCGTTCCCTCGGGAAGTGCGTATCCGCTAAATCGCCATTTCCCGCAGTCCTTCACGTAATACTCGGTGAGAAGCCCTTTTGATTGGATGTCGACGCGAGCATAATCTTGCAGCGCGACGATGTCCATAATCCTCGAAGCATCGGACGCTCCATGCGAAAGGGCTAGGTTTTCGAGCGAAGTCGTATCTGCCGGTGAGCCGCAATACGCCGCCATGACGGGCGTTCCCGAAATAAATGCAAAGGCTGCGACGGCGGCTGAAAAAGCGGTAGAAGAGAATCGTGCTAACGTCATGGTTGGAGACCCTCCGCGAGCAAACACGTCGGCAGGCTTCGCTGCCTGCCCGAACCTCCCTATGCCGGCAGGGCGTCCGTCGCCGGCGTACGTATCACTCTTGGGCTTATCTGCCTAGGAGGATGGATCATGCCCACCACAATTAGTCTTGGTTCTACGGGCGACGACGTCAAGCGGCTACAGCGCGTTCTCGCGCGTCATCTGCTGTGGAACCCCTTCGGACCGATTACCGGTACGTTTGATTCGGGTCTGGAAGCGGCCGTGAAAAGCTTTCAGCAGAGTAACGGGTTGACCGTCGACGGAATCGTGGGGCCACAAACGTGGTCGGCCCTGCCGAGCTATCTCGAAGCGTCACCGAAACTTCAGCAAGGATCGCTCGGGTCCGGCGTTGCGTGGCTGCAGAAGACCCTTTCGGGAGCAAACATTGCCATTCAATTCGTCGGGTATGCCGGAGCGATCGATGGCATCTTTGGTTCGGCGACGGACGTCGCCGTTCGGGCACTCCAAACCTGGGCCGGTGTCGCGGTCGACGGCATCGTCGGCGACGATACCTGGTTCGTTTGGATGACACCCGGCTCGGCGCAACAGCTCACGCTGGAAGGAGCGTCCGGACTCACGAATGGCCTCTTGTAAAGGCAAAGTACTTCGGCGAAAGGCAGGTACGATGTGCACTCGGGCATTTCTGGCAGTGTCGAGCATCGTTATCCTCGCGGCCTGTTCCCAGTCCGGCGCTTCACAGCCGCCGGCGGTCGTGCCGGCCGCTTTGAACGATGCGAATGGGATCGCGCCTGCTAAAACAAACTTTCACGCCATCTATTCGTTCGGAAAGCGTGCGGACGACGGACAAGCGCCGCAGTCGAGCCCAATCGCCATGAAGAGCCTGCTCTATGGGACCACGAGCAATGGCGGGGCAATGGGGTCGGGCACGATTTAGCATGACGCCGGCGGGTCGTGAAACCGTTCGTCATTCTTTCGCGCAATACGACGGAGTTCAACCGGTCGGGAATCTGATTGAAAGCGATGGCGCTCTGTACGGTACGGCGTACACCGGCGGGAAGTTGGGCGCGGGAACGGTATTCCGGCTGGCATCGGACGGCACGTTGACGGTCTTGCACAGCTTTGACGATGAATCCGACGACGGGGGCCTTCCCGAGGGCGGACTCGTCGCGCTCAACAAGACCTTCTACGGCACAACCGGCGGCGGTGGAGCATCCAGTGCCGGGGTCGTCTACAGCGTTGCCGATTCCGGTCACGAGCACGTGCTGCATTCGTTTTCGGGAACCGACGGGTCGGATCCGGATTCGAGTTTGGTCGCAAGCAACGGGGTGTTGTACGGCACGACGATCGACGGAGGCAAGTATAGCGGCGGCGTGGCGTTTCGCGTGAGTCTTAGCGGCAAACTCAAGGTACTGCACGATTTCGGCAACGGCAGCGACGGCAAGTTGATTTTCGGCGCGTTGGTCTTTTATAAAGGCTCATTTTACGGCACGACGGGTTTCGACGGAGCCGATGGCTTCGGCACGGTCTACAAGATGAGCGCTAGCGGGAAGGAATCAGTACTCTATAGCTTTACGGGCGGCTCCGATGGGTGCGACCCAATGGCCGGGTTGGTCGTCGCCAACGGCTCCTTTTACGGCACAACGTTCGGGAGTCCGTGTTCGAGTAACGGCACCGTCTTTCGGATTTCGCCTGGTGGAAAAGAGACGACGCTGCACGTTTTCACCGGAGGCAAAGGCGGAGCGAACCCATATGGCGGCGTGGCCGTCGTTGGGAATAAGCTCTACGGCACGACGCAGAACGGCGGGTCCTCTTCAAAGGGACTCATGTTTGCGATAACGTTGTAACGGAGCCTTTCGGAAGGTCAGCGTCGACGGCGACGCTGAAACGTCCGGCGACGTACCGTCGGCTCGACCGTAGCCGCTCGGGAAGATGCCGGCTCCATGAAGCCGTGCTCGCTGCGCTTTAGCGGTGTGCCGATCGCGCCTTCGATACGTGCAAACGAGCCCGCCTCGTCGCGCGAAACGAACGTAATCGCATCGCCGGTCTTCTGAGCGCGGGCCGTGCGTCCGATGCGATGTATATAATCGGTAGGCTCGGCGGGCACGTCGTAATTTATGACGTGTCCGAGATCGTTGATGTCGAGGCCTCGCGCGGCGACGTCGGTGGCGACTAAGACGCGGTAGCGCCCTTTTCGAAAGGCCTCGAGGGCCCGCGAGCGTTGCGCCTGCGAACGGTCGCCGTGAATGCGCTCCGCATCGACGCGATGGCGCGCCAGAGCGCCGGCGACGCGCTCGGCACGCGACTTCGTCCGCGTAAAAACGATTGCATTGAATATGCTTCCGTCTTTGAGCAGGTCGACGAGGAGATCCGTCTTCTTGTGCGGTTCAACCTCATAGACCCACTGGGTTACGGTTTGCACCGGCGTCTGAGGCGCTAAATGAATGCGCACGGGATCGCGGAGAAACTGGCGTGCGAGCTGAACCACCGCACTGCCGAGAGTGGCCGAGAAACAGAGCGTTTGGCGATTGGCTGGAAGTTTCGCGATAATGCGCTTGACGGCCGGCAAAAACCCCATATCGAGCATTCGATCCGCCTCGTCGAGCACGAGGATCGCAACGTTGTCCAGACGAGCTTCGCCCTGCTGCATCAAATCGATGAGCCGGCCAGGCGTTGCGACGAGGACGTCGGTCCCGCGGCGGATGGCGTTGATCTGCGGCTTCATGGCCACGCCTCCGTAGATCGGCGTGATTCGCAGGGTAGTATGTTTTGCCAAATGCCGAAGGTGCTCCGCAATCTGTTGCGCCAGCTCGCGAGTCGGCGTCAAGATCAGCGCGGCACTCCGGTCGGCGCGCCGCTCGAGCAGTCTCTGGAGCAGCGGTATGCCAAACGCTGCGGTTTTGCCGCTGCCGGTTGGAGCGCTTGCAAAGACGTCGTGGCCGGCGAGCGCCACGGGAATAGCCGAGCGCTGGATGGGCGTGGAGTCTTTATAGTGCAGGTCTTCGATGCCGCGCAGTATGGCAGCATCCAGAGCGAGTTCTGAAAAAATGGAGATGTTAAAGCCTATCTTTCGGTGGGCGCTACTTCTCGACCACTCGAAAGATCGCGCTTGAGGATGGGAGGAGCCTCTCACAAAGTCCTCGCCTATGCAATCTCCTATACCCTACCGAAGCAGAAAGGTTGCGTTTACGGCCTCGAGACCGAGCTTCAGAAGGAATTCCGGAGGCGGGAGCCTTCGTCTAGCGCCTAACGCTCGCTGTCGAGGGAACGCATTTGCTCTGTTTGATAGCGTTCGCCGGCCGCGGCGCCTTTTGGGATGGCCGCCTCGATCGCACCGAGATCCGTGGCATCGAGCACTACTTCCAATGCGCCGAGTGAGTCACGCAGCTGCTCGCGGGTGCGCGATCCGACAAGCGGCACGATATCGTCGCCGCGCTGCAGTACCCACGCGATCGCGATCTGCGCGACGGTCACGTCTTTAGCCTCCGCGACGCGGCGAAGCGCCTCGACGAGCTCGAGATTGTGCTCGAGATTTTCGCCTTGGAAGCGCGGGACGTGGGCGCGCCAGTCCCGCGCGTCAGACGATGCCTTCGTCCACCGTCCGCCGATGAGGCCGCGCGACAATACGCCGTACGCGGTAATGCCGATGCCGAGCTCGCGACACGCCGGCAGAATCCGCTCTTCGATGCCGCGCGAGAGCAGCGAATACTCGATTTGCAGATCGACGATCGGGTGCACGGCGTGCGCGCGGCGAATCGTTTCGGCTCCGACCTCGGAGAGCCCGACGTACCGCACGTAGCCGGCCTGCACCAACGCAGCGATTGCGCCAACCGTCTCTTCGATCGGTACGTTGGAATCGAGTCGGGCGGGGCGATATATATCGACGTACTGGGTGCCCAAGCGTTCGAGTGTGTAGGCGAGGAAGTTCTTGATCGCCGCTGGCCGTGTGTCGACGCCGACGAATCCGCCCGCGGGATCGCGCAATGCGCCAAACTTCACACTGATAACGACGTCCTCGCGCTTGCGACCCTGCAGCGCTTCGTTGACGAGCAGTTCGTTGTGGCCCATACCGTAGAAGTCGCCGGTATCGAGCAGGTTGATGCCGGCGTCGAGCGCCGCGTGGATCGTGGCAATGCTCTCCGCACGGTCGCTTGGACCATAGATGCCCGACATGCCCATGGCACCGAGGCCGATGCGCGAGACGGCCGGACCATCGCGGCCCAGGGTTTGACATGTGATCACGGATGCAGCTTCGGTAAAGGCTCGCGGCGATTACTGCCGTTGCGCTAGCACGTCGCCAGATTCGATATGCAGGTCCGCGTCGCGCCAGCGCACCGCGTTTCCGCCCAACCCGCAAGCCCATACCGCGATCCCGAAAAGGTCGCGCGGCAGCATCAGCCATGCCGAGGCGGGTTTGACGCCGAGCGAGCGCGCCGAGACGTGCTGCAAGGACAAGCGTGCGAGCGCCGAAACGACAAGTGCCGCTAATCGCCTCGGTCGAGGTGCAAGCGCGAAGGCGAGCAGCGCCAGCGGCATGGGGTAGGTGAGAAACATGCCTGCGTAACCCGCCGGCTGCACGCCGCGAATCGTTCGATGCCAGCGCAACTCGTGGTTCCAAAGGGTCGCAAGACTCGAGTCTGAGACCATGGTTCGCACGACGTAGCGTGAGATCTCGACACGGAGCCCGCGGGCAGCGACGAAATTCCCCAGCATGAAGTCGTCGGCGAGATGTGGTGCGAACGCCTCGAAGCCGCCGACCGATGAGAGGACCGCCGAGCGGAGCGAATTCGTCGGGCCCAGACAGTGCCGGAGCGGGCCGAAGAGACGATTGACGAGCACCGACGGGATAAACTGCTCGTTCATGAACATCGCTCCGAGTTTGGATGAAAACGAACCGTCGGGAACGCCGGCGAAAAGACACGTCACCACGCCGATTCGTGGGTCGTGTAGGGGCGCCGTAACGGAGCGGATGTACGTCGGAGTGACCCGAGTGTCGCTGTCGGCCAAGATCAACACTTTATAGCGCACGAGCCGCATCATGGAAAGCACGTTTGCAATCTTGGGGTTACGCGCGCTCGGAACTTCGCCGACGTTGATTTCGATATTCTTATCGGGGAGCGACGCCGCGACTCGTTGCGCGATTGCCAGCGCGCCGTCGTCGGCGCGCGCGACCCCAAGGACGAGTTGGTAAACAGGATACTCCTGCAATGCGAAGGCCCGCAAATTCTCTTCGAGCTCGGGCTCTGCGCCATGCAGGGGCACGAGCAGCGTGACGTCAGGCAGTGGGTCGATTGGATCCGGCTCGGGTTCGCGCAATCCGAAGCGCCGAATGGATATGGTCGCGACGACCGCGTAACCAATCGCTGCGATCGTCGCGACGTCAAAGGCGGCGGCGAGGATGCGCGCAAACTTCACGCGATGCGGTTCGCTAACCGAGAAGGCGGCCCTTGCTTCTGTATGGGAAGAGATCGTTACGGAGATGAGTGGGGATGGAACGATTTCGACGCGCGACCACGTGGCGATCAACGCGCTGTGGGTCGGCGTGCACTTTCAAGACGCGGCGTTGATGTCGATCATCGTGCCGGCGCTCTTACTGCAGTTGACTCCGGCCAGACACACCTACGTCTTAGCGGTGCTCTCGACGATCGTTGCGATTGGAACTGCAATCGTCCCCCCGTTCGCGGGTGCGCTCTCGGACCGCCTTCGCCGGCGCGGCGGAGACCGGCGCCGTCAGACGGCGCTCGTGCTCGCGATCGACGCCCTTGCGCTTCTCGCGATGGCCTACGCATCGTCAGTCGTTGATTTGGGCGCTGCCACGGTTGTGGCGACCATCGCGTTGATGAGCGGTTCGGTCGTCTATCAAGTACTCGTGCCGGAGATCGTTCCGCGCAGATTCTGGGGAACGGCCGCGGGCCATCGCGGCGCAATGACGCTGGTCGGAACCGTCATCGGCCTCATGCTCGGCGCGCTGTTGCCGCCGCGGGAGGCGCTTTTGGCCGCGGCGGGCGGTGTCGTCGTCAGCGCGCTGACGCTCGTCTTCGTCCCGGCTTCTCCGGCATTCGTAGCCACGGAGCGCCATGAGAGTGCGCACGTGCGCGATCGCCACGATCTTATCGTTACGCTGATCTCCCGCGCCTGGATCATCATGGGAATGACATTGCTCAATACGTACGTGCTGTACTTTTTCCACGATGTGCTCGGCATCCACAACGCCTCGCTGAGCACCGGGCTCGTTGCGGGCGCTGCGATGGTTGGGGCGGTTGCGTCCAGCGTAGCGGCCGGAATGATCTCCGATAAATTCGATCGCCGGCTGGTCGTCTGTTTGTCGGGGCTGCCGATGACGCTCGCGGCCCTCGGCTTCGCGCTCGCCCCGGATTTACGCGTGATCTTCGTCTACGCCGCGCTGTTCGGCGTTGGTTATGGCGGCGTCTTCGCGGTTGGCTGGGCGCTTGCCATGGATTCCGTCCCCGAACTCGGCGACGTTGCGCGCGATCTCGGTATTTGGGGAACGCTCTCCAATCTCCCCACGGTCATCGCGCCGGCGATCGGCGCCGTGATTATCACCGGCGGGGGTACCCTGAGTGACGGATATCGCTGGCTCTTCGCCAGCGCCGGTGCGTGCTTTTTGCTCGGCTCCTTGACGGTGCTTGCGGTACGCAAGCCGAATGCGGCAGGCCGATGAAACCCAACTGGACTCTGAAGGCGATCACCTTTAGCGTGCGCCAGACCTACATGTCGTTCACGATTCGCATCCGTCAATGGGGTCGTTTGCCGGCGAAGCGTGGGGCGACGGTGCTGATCACCAATCACCAGCACATCGACGAAGGGGAAATAATCGTAGGGCGCACGTTTCTTCTGCACCCGTGGAAGCCGATAGCCATGTGCAACTCCCGGCGCACCTTCGAAACGGGATTCATCGCGACGGCATTACCGTGGACCGCGTGGTTTACGCGCCGCATGAATCTGAGTGGACTATGGGCCGGCTACAGCGTCCTGCCAATCGAGAATCATCTCTTCTCGCGGCCCCTTATTAGTCTAGCCGAAGAGTTGCGCGCCGCGCACGGCGATCTTCCGCTCGACGCCGTCTTGCCACCCGAAACGCTCGATCCGTTAGGGCTCGAAGGACGGATGCTGAGCGATCTGTGGAAGCCCGCCGATTTCATGCGTGCCCGCGCTTGGGTGAAAGTGGCTAAGCTCAAGCAGCCGTACCGGCACGAAGTGATTCAGAACCTTCGCGTCGTGACCGAACGCGACGTTGCTGCAATCGTGGAGTGCGTGCGAACCGGCGTGACGTTTTACATCACCCCCGAGGGGGACTTCAGTAACGATGGCCGCATGCATCCGATTCGCGGGGGCATCGTCGAGGCGCTCGCGCCTTTTGCCGACCTCTGGCTCTGCGCAATCGCCTACGATCCTTTCCAGGGCAGGCGGCTCTCGATGCTCTACCGGGTTCTTCGATACGGCGGTACCGTCGATATCGGGACGTCGCTTGCCGCCGCCCGTCCGATCACGACCTCGGCACTCTTAGCCGCGTTTCTTCTCGATGCCGCGCGGGCGTTTACCGTCGAGGATGCGGTGCGGGCGGTGCGCGAACGGGTCGATTCCCTGCCTAGCAACGTCTTCGTCGACCCCGAACTGCAGCGTGCGCCGAACGCAGCAGTCGCCAACGCACTTGCGACGCTGCGAAAACGCGGCACGCTAGCCGTGCGCGATGGATGCTACCAGCTTACCGCAGACCGAAGCGACGCGCGATTCCCGCACGTCACCGACATGATTGCGTACCAACGCAACATGCTCGACGAGACGGTGGCAGCGGCCCAGCGGCTCGGAGAGGTTTAACGGCGGGTGGATGCCCGCGCGCAGCGCCTGCCACTTGCGGCTGCGCTTGTGACCCTCGCGGTCCATCTCGCCGGTAATCCGCATTACGGTTTTTTCCGCGACGAGCTGTACTTTATCATCTGCGGTTTCCACCCGGCATGGGGATACGTCGACCAACCGCCGGTCGCGCCTCTTCTCGGAGCGGCCACGCAGCTCTTCGGCCACTCGCTCTTTCTCTTGCGGCTGCTCTGCGCGGTGCTTGCCGCGGCATCGGTCTACACCACCTGCTTGTTAGCTGCCGAGCTCGGCGGTGGTGCGTTTGCGCAGTTCTTCGCGGCACTGATTGCAGCTCTCACTCCGGTCCTGATGGATTTCGGAACGAAGTTATCGGCCGACATCGTCGGGTTGTGGCTCTGGCCCCTCGCGGCACTCTACGTACTGCGCATCGTTAAAGGAGCCGACCCACGCTGGTGGCTGCTCGTCGGTGCGATCGCGGGTGTCTGCGTCGAGAGTAAATATACCGTCATTTTCTTTGCCGCCGGTATCGTCTTTGGCTTGCTCTTGGTTCCGCAGCGGCGCGTCCTTTTTACGGCGTGGTTCGGGGGCGGCGTTCTCGTTGCGGCGCTCATCGCGTTGCCGAATTTCCTGTGGCAGTTTGCGCACGGCTTTCCGATGTGGACGCTGCTGCATGCCGCGGCGCAGTATAAAGACGTCTCGCTGACGCCGCTCCAGTTCCTTGCGACTCAGCTGCTCATCACCTATCCGCTGCTCGCGCCGGTTTGGCTGATCGGCTTGGCAACGCTCCTGCGGCGAGCGGACGTCCGATTTCTGGGCATCGCGTTTCTCGCATTGATCGTGCAGATGATCGCTCTGCACGCAAAGCATTATTATGCCGCCGATGTCTACCCGATCCCGATTGCCGCGGGTGCGGTCACCATCGAAGCATGGACGGCTCGCGCAGTCCTCTGGCGCCCCGCGATCTCGCTCTACGCGCTGATTGCCGGCATAGCGCTCGTTCCGTTAGTGATGCCGGTCTTGCCCGAGCGTACGATGTCTGCGTACGACCGCGTGCTGCAAACGATGCTCGCGCAAGAAGTGCATCTGTCGGTTACCGAACACACGCATATCGGCAATCTACCTCCCGACTGGGCCGACATGCACGGCTGGCAGGAGCTGGCGCAAACGGTCGCACGCGTCTACGATTCGTTGCCCCCGGCCGAGCGCGAACAAGCGGCAATCCTTGCAAGTAACTACGGCGAGGCGGCCGCGCTGGATTTTTTTGGACCGTCGTACGGCCTACCGCCGGCGCTTTCGGGCCACAATCAGTATTGGGTCTGGGGAACGCGCGGGTATAGCGGCAACGTTCTCATCGACGTTCACGGAGACTGCGAAAGTACGGCGCACCTCTTTCGAGTGCATCGCATCGTCGCCCGCTTCTCAAATCCGTGGGGACGACCGTTTGAAAACGGCTTTCCGATCTACCTCTGCCGCGGAATCGCCATGCCGCTGAGCCTCTATTGGCCGCAGCTTCGCAGGTTTATATGAGAGAGCCTACGACAGCACGCATCTGGCCGTATGCGGGTCACTGCCTTCCCGATGCTTCCTCGACGGCTTGTTCTTCGGTCATCGTGGCGCCCTCACCCATTAGCTTGGTCACTGCATCCGCGCCAAGTGCCTCGCGCAGAACGCTGACGGCTCGATCGTAGGCCTGCTCGTAGATGTACATCTTCGCCGATCCTATCGCTTCGAGGCGAGCGTCGATGAAGCCCAAGATTCGTGCGGCTCGGCCGTAGGCATTGAGCGCTCCTTGGGTGGAGACGTGCGGACGTAAGGCCGCAATCGCACCGAGGTGCTGGAGCGTCCAGGCGACGAGGACGTCTTGCTGTTGCTCGCGTGCGAGCGCTAGCGCTTCGCTTGCCCGCTCCTCGGCATCGTCATACCGGCCCAGCGCGATGAGATACATCGCCAGACTGCTGAGAACGGAGGCAACAAAGCGCTGATTGTTGACCGAACGGAAGATCGCAAGGGCGTCCGTGGCAAGTTGAAATGCCAGCTCGGGATTACCTGCGCGAAACTCGAACTCGCCAAGATCATCGCGTGCTAACGCCGCGCCAAGACTTGCACCGAGTTCTTCATAAATCGGCACGGCTTCGGCGACGTAAACGCGAGCCGCGTCGCAGTCACCCTCGACGGCACTGGCATATCCCAGGTTGCGCAGGATGCAAGCGACGAGCCGGCGATTGCCCAACCGCCGAGCCGACGTGAGAGCTTCTTGCAAGAGCGTTTTGGCCGCTGCTATTTTTCCCAAAGAAACCAGCGCCTGCCCAGCAAGATCCAGCGTGCGGGCGACACCGAGCGGATCGCCTACGGCGCGGAACTGCTCGATGGCGCGTTCGCTGCTCGAAAGCTGCACTTTGTACGAACGATGCTGCATTGCGATGAGCCCGTTGGCATATCCCAGTCTCGCGAGCACGCGGGTTGGCGTTTGTTCGCCGGCCAACTCGAAAGCCGAAGCCACGTAACGCTGACCCTCCAGCGGCGCGAAGTACGCCCAAACAACGTGCAGGGCTCCAACGAGCGCCTGTCCCAAGACGACGTCGTTTCGGTCCACGAGTGCCCACTGCAGTGCGGCCCGCCAGTTGTCGAGTTCGTCCTGTGCGAGCGCGCGCCAGATAACGTCCGGCTCGGTGTCGCATGCGCGTTCCAACTGCTCTGCCAGTTCCAGGCATGCGAGCGCGTGACGGCGCGCCACGGCCTGCGCTTCACCCCGCGCCGCCAATTTCTCGCGTGCGTACTCCCGGAACGACTCAAAAAGTGAATAGCGGGGCTCTACGCCATCGAAATCGGCGACCAAAAGCGACTTGTCCACAAGCGTCGAAAGAGTTTCCAGACACGTCGGCTTCCGCGACTCCGTCACCCGCGCAGACAGCGTCCGCGGTTGCCAGCGTGCATCCACCGGCAAACGCCGAGAGGCGCTCGAACACACGCTGTTCGCGTGCTACGAGCAGATCGTAACTCCAATCGATCGCCGCGCGCATCGTCTGCTGACGCGGAAGGGCTGTGCGCGTCCCGCCGGTCAGAATGCTAAAGCGATTGTCGAACTTGTCGGCAATCGCTTGAACGGGGAGCACGTTGACTCGTGCGGCGGCGAGTTCGATTGCGAGGGGGATGCCATCTAAGTGCCGGCAGATCGCGGCAACTGCCGGCGCGTTCCGATTGGTCAGCGAGAAGCGGTGGTCGACGGCACGCGCGCGATCGCTGAACAGCACGATTGCGCCGAATGAGAGCGCCTTCGCCGGGCTGAGGCGTGGAGTCGTCGCGGGTGTCGGAACGCTCAATGACGGTAACCGGTAGGTGTACTCGCCCGCGATTCGAAGCGGCTCACGGCTGGTCGCGAGGAGCCGCACTCTCGGGCAGCCGGCCAACAGCGCGCCCGCGACGGTTGCAGCCTCCATAATAACGTGCTCGCAGTTGTCGAGGATCAGCAAGAGCGCCTTGTTCCTGAGAAATGCCGTCAGCGTTTCAAACAGCGGCCGATTCGGCACCTCTTGTATGCGAAGTGTCGACGCGATCGCGGCAACTACTAACGCAGAATCGCCAATGGGCGCGAGTGCGACAAAACAGACGACCGCCTCGCCGGTGCCGCTCAGTGCAGTTCCAACGTGCGACGCCGTCTGGGTCTTTCCGATGCCTCCGGCGCCCGTGAGCGTGACGAGCCGATGCTCGCGGACGAGTCGTGCGACGTCGTCGAGCTCTACCTCGCGTCCCACGAAGCTGGTCAGCGAGAGGGGCAAGTTTGAGATGCCGGTGCCGGACCACCGCGCTCTCGGAGGCGCGGCGGCCGCTTCAAACTCGCCGCGTTGTGCGTCACCAAGCGCGAGCGCGCGCACCAGGAGCGCGAGCGTTTCGCGTTGCGGCGTGCGCCGATACCCGCGTTCGAGCGCACTGATGCCGTTCGGGCTCATGCGGGCGCGTTCGGCGAGCGCTTCTTGTGAGAGTCCCGCGGCGAGACGGTAGTGCCGCAAGAGTCTCCCGAACTCCGGCGTACCAGCCCGCTCGTCTTCCACAGTAGGCATCAAGTTCTCGCCGCCGTCGGAAGCAACCCTCACTTCAGCTGCTGGGCGAGAGCGGCGTTATCGAGGGCTGATCGCGGTACCGAATGGATGGGTTAACGTAGCGTGGTTGTTGTTAGTCGGCAGACCGCCGGCCGGATAACTCCACCGGTTCACGCTGCTCGCAGCGTAGCCACAGGCGGACTCATCATCGCCGCCGGCGAGGAACTTCTCGCCGCTCGCTCCGATCACGCCCTGCGCCATGTCGCAGATCACGTGGCCGTTGTAGGCTTTGAATTTTGTTTTGCCGGCGATCGTTCCGGTTGAGCCGGAAATTGAAACGTGGTAAACGCATGTAGTTCGCGGAGTATCGCAACGCCGATCGCCGATGGCGAGGTAATGACCGTCCTCATACCATTGGAGCATGCCCGCGAGATGTATGTCCCGCCGGTGAGCGTAATCTGATGAATCGCGGTGCTCCCAACCGGGAGCTCCGCGAGCACGAAGGTTCCGGTATTCGTTTGGCCGTCCATGAAGAGGTTGCCGTGGTGATCGTAGGCTTCGCCACGCACTTTCTGCAACGCCGTAAGATCGTAAGACGGAAGTGGCGCCGCCATGCCGCCAGGATAAACCTCGGTTTCGCCCGGCCCGCTCGGCGCGTTGCTTAAGTTCGCCACCGCTAGATCGTGGTGATGATGGCGCTCGACGTCGCACGCGAACGGGAATCCGTTGGCATCGGTCAAGGTTGTGATCGGGGATGTCCCGCCGTGCGCGTACTCCAGAATCTGCTGCGTTGCAAAGTCCGTTACCCAGATGTTGCCGCTGTCGTCCGAGCATAATCCACGTGGCTGGTTGAGCCCCGTAATCGTCCCCTTGATAGCCAGATCGGGAAGCGAGAAGACCGTGATCGCGTTGACGGTGGGGTCGGAAACGTAGAGAAGCCTTGGTCCCGCAGCGAGCGCCGATTTTACGCCGACGGCGCATATCGTGCAAATGCCTGCGAACGCCAAAACGCCGAGCGCATAGGACGCAGACCGTAGGGTGCTCATGTAACATCGCTCCTTTCGCCCTCGGTGGCGAAGAATCGGGCCCGGCAGAAGCGGATTGGAAAGCGGCCGCTCGCCCGGGGTGCGAACATACGACGAAAGTCGCCGCCCTCCCCTTGTCGGGGATAGCCATATGCGCTAAACGGCAACGGCCCCGCGCCTCGGCTCGTTGTGCCGAGCTACCTCGATTGCCGGCCAGAGGCGGAACATGGGTCGGAGGCCAGTCGTTCGATCAGGCGTGCGGCACGATCGATCGTCTGAATGTCAGTCGGCGTTGCATATCCGTCCCTCTCTTTGAAGCGCGAAGAATGACGGCGCGCCGGTCGGCTGGGTCAGAACGCCGAACAACGAATCCGTCGCTCTCAAGCCCTGCATGAGTCGGGTCGGGGTGACGCCCTCGTTTTTCGCGAGGTCGGAGAGTGTGCAAGGGCCACCGAACACGAGGAGCGAGAGCGCGGATAGCCGTGCAGGCGTCATACCCGTCTTCGCATCCGCCTCGCGCACTCGGCGCAAGAGGTGAATGGCCGCCGAATGCATCCGATCGGCAACGTCGCGCTTACGGAGCGCCATACTACGTGACGAGATGGCCGTCCGGATCTTTGCACGTTACGGCCCAGGAATCCGCGTTTACCGCGCTTGGCGCATTGACAAACTCAACCGTCAAGGAGCCGCTGGGGGCGATACGTTAGCGAACGACAGGCCGTCCCAAATATGCTCGGCGGTAAGGGCGCCGATACGGACGTGCCCAATAAGCGCGGCGCGCATATACGGCCGCCGGGTAGGGCGCGTACCCGTAGCCTCCGCCGGCGTAGCCGTAGCCTGCGCCAACGTAGCCATAGCCAACGCCGACGCCAACGCTAACGCCGTAGCCGTACGGATACCCGTAGCCGTAGCGATACGGATAGCCGTAGCCGTAACGATAACCGTAGCGATACGGATAGCCGTAGCCGTAACGATAGCCATAGCCCCGGTATGCGGTTCCGTAGTAGCGGTTGCCGGCGAGCACTCGCCCCGCCGATGCCGGTCGTACGGTTCCAACGGCAACGTGGGCCGCCGATGCGGGCGCAGCGGCGCCGAGCAACGATCCTGCGCCAAGAGCGCTCGCGAGTAAGACGTTATGGAGTTTCATCACGCTTTATTTCTAGCATCGTTCTGGTCGGATCGCTCGTTGGTAATGATTAAAGGCTTCTTCGAAAGAGATGAGAGGTGTCGGGTAATGAGAAAGGCGAGCCCGCGAACGGGCTCGCCTTCGAGTCGAATCCTAAACGGATCGGCTACTTATTGCTGATGGCTGCGCCGATCGGGTACTCCGCCGTTGTGTTGGAGTTACCCGGGGTGCCGCCGGCCGGATATGCCCAGCGTGCCGCGGCGCTGGACTGGCCGGTGGCCTCGCTGATGCACCCGCCGGCGAAGTACTTGCTCATCGGCGCGATGGTGCCCTGATCCACGTCACAAATGCCGCCGCTGATGCCGTTGACCGGGGTGGTGCCGGTAACCGTTGCGGTAGATCCGGAGATCGTCGCCGCGTATTGACACGATCCCGTAGCGCACTCCTGATCGCCGAGGATGATACCGTTATTGACTCGATCCCAGTTCAGTCCGCCGGGGAAGCCGGGCGAAACGCCAGATACGGTCATCGTGCTGCAGCTGCTGCTGCCCGACGGGCACTGCGACAGAATATACCCCGATGTGCCGAACCCGTCGACATAGAGGTTGCCGCTCTTATCGTAGGTCGGGAAGAAGTACTCGGTCTGACTCGGATTCGTCAGGATGTTGCCCGTACCGGTCGCACCCGGGAAGACCTCGACGTTGCCGTCGCCGCCCGCCGTGGATACAATGTTCGTTACGGCGAGGTCGCCGTTGGTCTTGTTGATGGCGCAGCCGACCGGGAAGTATCCCGGCACGCTAACCGAACCCATCGCTACGCCGGCGCGCGAATACTGCAGCACTTGCGAAGTCTCGGTGTTGGTTATCCAGATGTTGCCGCTTCTGTCCGTGCACATGCCCTGCGGCTCGGCGAAGCCCGTGAGGGTTCCCTTGAGCTGCATGGTGGGCATCGTGAAGATGTATACGTCATCGGTGTCATCATCGGAGACGAAGAGCAACCGCGGCAGCTTCGCAATGTCCGACGAGACCCGCGACTTCGCGTGGTCGGGATGGACGTTCTTCAGAGGCCTGAATGACGTATTCGCCGGGAAGCCCGAGTGTACGTCGACATGGTGCGCGGCCGGTGCAGCGCCCGACGGCGCGTAACCGGTGGATTGTGATCCGCCGCCGCCGTTACAGGCTGCTAGGAATGCGGCGCTGGCTAGCACGCTCACCGCGTACCTAGCCGAACTTGAGAATCTCATTCGCAACGTTCCTCTTCTTTCATGAAAGTGGCTCGATGAGGCTTCGATACCGGAGTGCCTCCTCGATAGCCTGGGCAACGGTACTGCGACCCGACTCCAGGAACCACCTGCTGCTGCTCGGCCTCAATACAAGCTCCGGACTGAAGGGATACGATGGCCCGGTGTGGGCCCGGTTACGATTTCGACGCGGCGCGGCGTGGGGATGTGTCGTCAGGATGTGCCGGCCCCGTAGCAAGCGTCGCATCCTCACGGCGGTGCAACACTCCCAACACGAATGCCGCGAGCACCGCCGCACCCGGAACGAGGCCGACGAGTGCGACGTTCGTGTCGATCATCCAGCCGCCCAGCGAGGGCGCCGCCATGAGCGCGATACTGCTCGTCGCGTCGTTGAAGCCGAGCGTCGCGCCGCGCTTCTCTTCCGGCGCGCTTTCGGAGATGAGCGCCGCAATCGTCGGCTCGATGCACGAGGCCCCGACTGCCCAAAGAACCAGAACGCCGATCAGCGCCCAAAGATTCTGCGCGAAGGCCAGGATTGCATAGGCGACGGCGCTCAGCGCAAATCCGACTTGTGCCACCCAAGCATCGCCGAGACGCTTTGCAAGCGGACCTACCACAATTGCGAGCGCGACTGCGCCGATTGCGCCGGTGGTGGCATACAACCAGCTGGCTTTGTCCGGTCCGAAGTTCATCGCGTGTTTGAGATAGAGCGCGAAGATTGAAAAAAAATACGTTACTGCAAAGATAAAGAGGAAGTGGCGAACGATGAGGCTGCGCGTGCGCGGCTGGGTCCAAATCTCCTTGGCGGCGCCCTTGAGATTGAACTCATCCTTTCTCGTCCTATTCGTTTTCGGGAGAAACCTTAACGTCAAACCGATATTGACCGCTTCGATCGCGGCCGAGACCACGAACGGCATCCAGAACCCGTACTTCACGAGAAATCCGCCGGCGATCGGACCGAGCACGATCCCAATGCCGAAGACGACTCCGAATGCGGCAAAGGCCTTATCGCGATGCCGGTCGTCGGTGACGTCGGAGATATAGGATTGGGTAACGCCCAGATTGCCCCCACCGATGCCCGCCACCGTGCGTGCGACGAAGAGCATTCCGAGCGATGGTGCCCATGCAACGAGCAGATACCCGACGAGCGAAATAACCTGCGAGATCGTTACGATCGGCTTGCGTCCGAGCTTGTCGCTCAGTGCGCCCCACAATGGCGCCGCAATCGTTGAAGCAACCGCCATAATCGCCAGCAGCGCACCGACGACCGCGCCGCTCGCGCCGTACTTTTGTGCAAGGTACGGCAATAACGGAATCATAATCATGTATCCAAACACGTCGATCAACGTGATGGCGTAGATCGGTATCAGCGCGCCGATCATCGTTCGCGTCTGGGCCGATGACGTCATACGCACCTTTTTTGCGCGGCCCTCGCAGCGCGTGCAAGCAGATCGGGGGCGTCGAGTCGCTCGCAAATCGCAGAAAATTCGGCGGTAGGCCCGCGCCATGCCAACTCGCTAACGTCCGCAAAGAGTCTCGCATCGGCTCGAAGGGTTGCGAGTTCCTTAAACAAGAGCGCGAGCGGCTGGCGTTCGCCGAGCACGTCCGGCGGGAAAAGCTCGATCGCGCCATATCGCGTGAGGAGCGAGGCCGCACCCTTCGCACCAATACCTGCGATGCCGGGGTAGCCATCGGCGGCGTCGCCGACCAGTGCGAGATAGTCGGGTATCAGCTCGGGACTTACCCCAAACTTCGCTCGCACGCCGTCGGCGTTCCGAACGGCCTGGCTCCTTCGGTCTACTTGCACGATGCGGTCGTCGCGAACGCATTGCGAGAGATCCTTATCCGGCGTCCAAATGCAGATCTTCTCAACCCGAGAATCCCGCGAGGCGATTGCGGCCGCCGACGCCAGTGCATCGTCGGCCTCCAACTCGGTCATCGCCCAAACCGGAATCCCCATTGCTCGCAACGCCTCCTCGAGCGGCTCGAACTGCGTCCGAAGCGCGGGGTCGATCCCATCTCCGGTCTTATAGCCGTTCCAAAGCCCGTTGCGAAAAGACTCGATAACGTGATCGGTGGCGACGCCTGCGTGCGTGGCGCCTTCGCCGATCATTTGCAGTATCGTATTGAGCACTCCGACGACCGCTCCGAATCTGCGGTCTTTTCCATCGGTAGCGCGACGGAGCCCATAGAAGTGGCGGAAAAGCTCGTAGGTTCCATCGACAAGATGAACGATCACGTGAGCGCCCTCACGGGATTTCTAGGCGGCAGGCGGCGAATCGGCGGTCACTCGGCGTCGGGAATGAAATAATCGTCGGGGAACTGGTGCATGAAGAACTTCGGCGGCAGCGGCGCCTTGATCGGAACGAACTTCGCCGGCGTTTGGGAGAAATCGAAACAATCGGCAGCGGGCGACGCCGCGCGCTTGTCGGCTTGGGCGAGCCGTCCGAGACCGAAGAGATCTTCGGCGAAGCGCAATACGCTCGCCGTTTCGTAATGGACGTGCGAGACGCGGTCGTGCCTGACATATGGAGAGAGCATGATGAGCGGCACGCGGAAGCCCAAGCTGTCGCGGTCTTCATATTCGGGCGCTACAGGATCGTAGAGACCGCCCCAGTCGTCCCACTGGATAAAGATCGCCGTCGAATTCCAGAACTTGCTCTTGCCGACGGTATTGACGAGCGCCGAAACCCACGACGGGCCGTAATCGTCGGGGCAGTTGGTATGGTCGGAGTCATCGCAGACGGGTGTGATCCAGGTGAAGGCGGCGAGTTTGCCCGCGCGCACGTCGGTTATGAACTTCCAATTCGGCGAAATGACATCTTTTTTCCAGTCGGGCCCCTCGTAGATGTGCCTGATGGCTTGATAGCTCGACCAGGTTCCGCCGGTGCCGCTCGACACGCTGCCATACTGGCTTGCGTAGAAACGCCAGGAGAGCTGCGCCTTGTCGAGCTCGTCGCCGAGTGTTTGATAGTCGAAGCACGCTTTTTGAGAGCCTTTGACGGCGCGCTCCTTCGTGATCATCGCAACTTGTGACGTCTCGTTGAACTCACAACCCCACTCGCCGTCGGGCAAATCGGCGCTCCAGGCGGCTTGCGCGGCGATCACGTACTGATGTGCGACGAAGCTCTCGTCGAGCTGCGACTGGAACATGCGGTCGGCAAGCGCGCCTTCGTGTGCCATGTCGAAATACGGCTTCGATTGAGAGTGCGGTACGTAGACGTATTGTGAGTTCTTGAAGTCGGCGCCGCTCCACTCTCGGTCGAATCCGTTCATCCGGCAGTCCGTACCGCGCAGCTTGCCCGTTCCGTTGCATGCCTCGATCATCGCTTCCACGGAGTGATCGATATCGTAGTACGCACCGAGCTTGGACGGCTTGAGTTTGATCGTGACTCCTTTTGAGTTCTTTCCTTCCGTAACCGTATACGCGCCCGGATAGCCGTAGAATAGGTTGTTGAAGCTGCGGTTCTCCTGAATGATGTAGACGATGTGCTCGATCTTGCCGGCTCCGGTTGCGCCGAGCGCTCGCAATGCATTCCCGCTCTGCATATAGGGCAACGAATCTCGCGCACCGGCCAAGCCGAGCGAGCAACCATCGAGGAGAACCGTCGCGCCGCACATCGCGGCCGCTAAGCGCGCAAAACCTGCAATCGTCATCGGCGGAACTCTCAATTAAATCTTCGTGATGTAGCCGTTCATGAGTCCTGCGCCGACGTAGACTCCGATGACGGTGCGGCGGTAGACCGAGTTGGCGCTGACGGGGCCGATGACGGTGGGGCTGCCGGCGGTCCAGTTGCGAATCGGCAGAAAGAATCCGTACTCGAGGGTCTTGTTCTTCAGGTCGAAGTAGTCGCCGATCACGTTGTAGTTGCCGGGTCCGCCCGCTCCGGTGATCCCCTCGAAATGAGTCAGGATCGACTTTGGCCAGTCGTAGACGAGCATTTTCGTTCCGGCGAGGTTCCGGACGTATGCGTGCGTACCCATCTTGTCGGTATAGCCGCCGGCGATGGCGACGCTGGTGCCGTCCATCCAAATGCCGTAGGCAGTCGAGCTGACCGAATTGGGAAATTGGAGCGTCGCAAAGGTCGCGGTGGCCGAATCGTAGATGAACGCGTGTCCGGAGGCGGGATATTTCTCTGCCGGAGGCAAGAACGAGCCCGATTTCACCGCGTCGTAGTTCCCGACGGCCTTGTAGGTCGCGTTGCCGTAGTTGCTGTGAACGATCGTGTAGTTGCACGACTTGGGTGCGCAGAGCTTTGGTGGTGCGTTGAGCGTGAGATACTTCTTAGTCGTCGAGTCGTAAACGAAACCGTTTGCGTTCGTCTCGCCCTTTTTCTCGTAGCTGCCGACGACGCGATATCCCGCCTGCGTAACGGCCGGCCCGTAGACGCTCGTCTTCGCCGAATGGGGATACTTAATCGGCGTCCACACGCCCGTCTTCCGATCGTAGACGAGGCCCAGATTCGAGCCATTTCGATTGGCGAGGAAGCCGGTGATGAGGTTACCGCGGATTCCGGTGAGCAGGGTGCCGACGGCGTTCGGAAACTGCCAGAGCGGAACGTCGAGCGTTTGCAGCACCGGCGCGCTCGAGCCGAAACGCAAGAACCGTGTCTGCGACGATGTTGCGGGCACTGCGCTCAGGCCGTTCGAACGATCGCCGCCGGCGCAGCCGGCCAAGAGCGCAATCGAGAGCGCTACAATCGGCACTCGCATCGCGGGGCTACACGGGAAGCTCATGGGGGACCTCACAGGTGCAGAGAGTGCTACGGGTCTTGTCCGTAGTTTACCAGAATTTGCCTCCGACATGGCGAAGCCGCTTACGATGATTTTTTTCTACCGAACCCGCTCAGCATTCGCGCTATCGATCGCCGTCATACTCCACGGCTGCGGCGGCGCGCTTACGGCGAAACCGGCAACGGTCGCTTCGTGGATGAATCCGAGCGCGGGCCGGGGCGAGACGACCTTACTCTACGCGGGTAACCTCCGCGGGAACGTCGTCAACGTCTACGATTTTAAAGACGGAAGCCTCGTCGGAATGCTCTCGGGGTTCAACGAACCAACGGGCGGCTGCGTCGACCGCTATGGCGACGTTTTCATCACCGAGTATGGCAACGATACGACATTGGAGTTAACCCACGGCGGCACCAAAGTGCTCAACCGCTATACTATGAACGCGTCCGCCGTTGGCTGCTCCGTCGACGCCGCCGGCGATCTCGCGGTCGTCGAGGAGCCGCAAGAGTCCGGTCGCGACGGCGTCTGTATTTGGAAAGGAGGCAAAGGTCCGCGCGCCTGTTACAGCAACGATCAGGATTGCGGGATCATGGCGTCGCCCGGATACGATAATCAGGGGAATCTCTACGTCGAGGGCACGTACTACGCGCCCTCTATTTGCGAGCTGCCGGCCGGCGGAAATGCTCTTCGAACGGTCACGCTCTCGGGCGCTACGCTCCACTTCCAGGGTGGCGTCATGTGGGATGGCAAGCATCTTACCTTGAGCGACCCGCACTTCGCCGCGTCGGTACGAACCACGGCGCTCTACCGCGTAACCGAAGCAGCGTCGGGATCGGGCAATCTCACCGTCGTCGGAACGACGGTTTTAAAGGGTAGCTGCAATCAAGGCGGCTCGGCGGACGTCCAGCCATTCATCCTCGGACCGCGAAACACACCCATCAACGATCGCGAGGGCAAGAGCGTTGTCGGCGCCGATTCCCTTTGCAGCCAAGGCGTCATCGACGTTTGGCACTATGCGAAGGGAGGCGACCCGGTTCGCGATTGGAGTGCGCCGTTTTTCCCGCAGGGTGTGGTGATCAGCCGTCCTCGGTAACTCAGCTCTCGCATGCGATGATTGCCTGAATCACGCGCTTGGTATCGTCGGGAGATCGCACCGAAATGGTTTCGGTTCCCGCTTCTAACGCCGCATAATCGTTGCCGCCCGGAAAGATCGCGTCGCCGATAAAGAGCATTTCCGCGATCGGGATGCCGAGCACATCGCGGAGTTTGCGGATGCCGTAGGCTTTGTCAATGCCGGGACGGGTGACGTCGATCGACGTCGTACCCCCCAGGCGCACGGAGAAATCGGAGAGCGTTTTCTCTAAAATGGCTTGTATCGCTTTGCGTTTCGTGAAGTCCGGGTCCCATTTTTCCTTCGCTTCGAGCGGCGCTTCTTGTCCGAGCGCCGAGTAGGTGATCTGGGTGCCGCGGTCCTCGATGCGCTCGCCCCACGTTTCCTTCGGTTGAAAGCCGGTTTGCGCGACGGCCTGTTCGAGTGCTTTCTCGATTCGCCGTTTTTCGTCGTCGGTGAGGTTTTCCGCATAGAGCGCGCGCCACGTGCCGTCGTAGGTGAAGAACTTGGTACCCGACGTCGGCAGGATCGAAAGATTCGCGAGATTGGTTCCCGGCGCAAGCCGCTCGATGACTTGCTTCTGGAACTGCGGAAAGTCGCCGCCGGAGATGATCGCGACGGCAATGACGCCGAGCAGCTTTCTGAACAGCCCCGCCATCTCGTCGTCGAGCGCGGATTTACTCTGCGCGAGCGTACCGTCTAAGTCGAAAACGATCAAACGCTTCATACGGTGGAGACCTCCTCGTGGACCGCGTGCATTTGGCGAAACCATGCCCGGTTCTTCTCAGGAAGCGGAAGCCACCCGTGGCTTAGCACAAGGGGATGGTCTACTTTCGCTCAGGCGAGGACGGCAACGTCTATGCGTTTGGCCTCTTGAGGGCGTCCGAGCCCTAGGTCGGCGGAGCGGCGGTTCCGTCAGACCAGTGAGCGACTGGAATCATGAAGATCGTTTCCGGTTCCGGTACGATGCGTTGCGACGTGTTGAGCACGACCGGTGATGCCGGCAAATTCGCGCCCCAACTCGCTCCGTCTTTCGCGCCGTCGGCGGTCGGAGCGTACAGCATCAGGTGCGACAACCATGGGCCAACACCGTCGCCGAGATTGCCGTGCTTCGACATCATATAGGACATAGAGCCTGACTCGGGCGGCGGCAACTGCTTGTCGGTGACGGCAACCTTGAGACGATCGAGCATCTGTGATTTGGTCGCGCCCGAGAGCACGAGCTTCGTCCGCTCGAGCGTGTAAAGGAGAACGGTTCGCGATGCCGCCGGGTTGTAGCAGATCGGCCCGCGCATTTTCCAATTCCAAAACTGATGGGAGTCGAACGGCGACATCCACGATCGTTCCACAAGACACGTAAACCCATTGGTGCCCGTTTCTGCGGTCTCATATCCGTTCCGGTCGAGTACGAGGAGGGTCGCATGCAGGGATATTGCCGGCGGCGCCGCGCTTTGCGCAAGGCTGATTTCCGCTCGGCGATCGGCCATGAGATAGCGGCTTAAGGGACCCATTTGCGCGTACGGGAGAGTCTGCGTCCAGCCGGAGATGGGCCGAGCGACCGCAACGACCGCGAGCAGCGCGAGAGAAAAGACGTACCGCCGAGTAGGATTCATACGAACATACCTCCGCCAGTTCTTCTAACCAGTGAAGGCGGGCGCTTGTGACGTTAGCGCACCCGAGCGGGCGTCAGCGCTATCGGTTTAGGATCGGGCCCGCGCGGCCGGGGCGTGGTCGTATGCGTTCGCAGTCAGTCCCGGTACGTTGCGCAGGCGCTGTTGCATCGCTTGACTCGGAACCTTGATTCGATCGGCGAGTCGAAGCAGCGCGAGAACGCGCACGTGCCACCACGTCATATCGATCTCGAACCAGCGTAGCCCGTGCCGCGCCGAAAACGGAAAGGCGTGATGATTGTTGTGCCAACCCTCGCCCCACGAGATGAGTGCAACCCACCAGCAGTTCGTCGATCGGTCGCCGGTCTGATAGGTTCGATAGCCCAACATGTGCGACGCACTGTTGACCAGCCACGTCGAGTGATAGCTGACCGCCAACCGCACGAAGATCCCCAAAACCACCCACGACCATCCGCCGAGCGCGAAGAGCAGCGCCCCAAGCGCGACCTGAAGCGGAATATTAAGGTACTGGAGCGCCCGGTAGAATCGCTGCGCGTAGAGGTCGGGCGCGAAGTGCCGCATTTCCGCTTCCGTCGGAAGCGCGATATTGTGCCGGTAGACCCAGTCCAGGTGCGCCCACCTGAACCCGCCGTGGATACTGTGGGGATCACCTTCCCGATCGGCATGTGCGTGGTGCTTGCGGTGAACGGCGACCCATCGGATCGGATCGCCCTGAAGCGCCAGCGTTCCGAACGTCGCGAGCACGTATTCAAACGGCTTATAGAGCCGCAAGCTGTGGTGCGTGAGGGCGCGATGGAAACAGAGTGAAATGCCTAACGCAACGGTGGCATAGAATACGATGGCTGCGGCTACCAGAGCCGACCACTGAAAGAGGCCCGGCAAGAAGACCGCGAGGGCTCCGATGTGAATTCCAAGGAGTCCAAAACCTTTAATCGCGCTATAAAACCGATCCGCGCGCCTGCTTATCATGCTAGCCTGCATCGTTTAGGCCTTCTACGACGCCAAAGGCCCCTTCCATCTAAAGGGGGTTGAAATAGCTCGCGGAGCCCCCAAGGAGAGCAAGCATGGAAGAACTCCGCCGCGGCGAAGGGGCCACGCGGTTTGTCAACGAGGAGCATTGCATGCGTTCTGTAGGAGCCGGTCTGCTAGCCGTTATGACGCTGATTGCGACCGCCGGCGCGAGCGGCGCGACCAACCACGACCTCAGCGATTGGTTTTACGCCGCGACGGCGGCGAACCAGTCCAGAACCGTCGCCGCCACGATTACGCCGGATTTTTTGTCCGGAAAGACGATGCGATCGATGCACTGCGGCGGCACCGGCGTTTCGATCGGAAGCGGCATCTGGCAGCTCGTGAAGTACGATCGAAAGCACGAAATCGGACTGGCCGTAGCGAGTACCGATCAATGCAGCGTTGCCGTCTTCAAGGCTTCCCCGCCCTCGGTAACGGTTCCCGACGCCGACTTATCTCAGGTGAGCACGGGACGTGGCGTGCGCATCGGCAGCAGCTATAGCGAGCTGTTAGCAACGTATGGCGGCAAACCGAAGCCTCAAAGCGCGCGCTTCGTCGTTCCGTACGCAGCAACGGTACCCAGTACCAGCGTGACCCATCCGAGCAAGCACGTCGACGATCCCGAGACGATTACGTTCGTCATCGAGAAGGGCCGAGTCTCCGCGATCACCGTTTCGGTCGACCTCGGCGGCGAGTTTTAAGCCGACCGCCGTGCCGGCCGTAAAGCTGACGGCGACGCCGCTTACCCCGGCGATCGGTGCCGTCATCGAAGGTTTGGATCTGCGCGGCCCGCTCTCCGAGGGCCAAATTGGAGAAATCGTCGCGGCGCTCGACGATCGCCTGGTGCTCTTTTTCGAGAACCAATCGCTCACGCCCGTGCAGCAACGTGATTTTGCCGCGCGTTTCGGCCCGCTGTACGTGCATCCGTTCTATCCCGGGCACGACGAGGCGCCGGAGATCATGGTTCTGGAACACGACGCGACGCGACGTGCGAATAGCGACCGCTGGCATAACGACGTCACCTATCTCGCGACTCCGCCGAAGGCGGCCGTGCTCTACGCGGAAGATATTCCGCCGCTCGGTGGCGACACGCTCTGGGCGAACATGTATCTGGCGTACGAAACGCTCTCCGATCCGCTCAAGGAATTCGTCGGCGGCCTGCGAGCGATTCATTCCTTTGCCAAGAACTTTACGCCGGACCGTTTCACGGCGCTCGGCATGGACGATCGTCGCGAGGCGATGTACGCGCGCCATCCGGCCGTTTCCCATCCCGTCGCCCGAACCAATCCGGCGAGCGGCAGAAAGGCACTCTTCGTCAACCAAGATTTTACCTCACATATCGAGAGCCTTTCGCCGCGCGAAAGCGAGGCGTTGTTGCGATTGCTCTTCGAACACATGAGCGCGCCGCAGTTTCAAGTGCGCTGGCGTTGGAGTGCTGGAACCGTGGCGATGTGGGATAACCGCTGGACGCAGCACTGTGCGCTCGCCGATTACTTTCCCGCCCACCGCCTCGTTCGTCGAGCGACGATCATCGGCGACGCACCGGTCTGAAGCATTGCGCGCGCGTTCGTTTCCGCGCCATCTCAGGCTCTCCGACGTGGTGCTCATCGTTGTCGGCAGCGTCGTTGGCTCGGGCATCTTTCGGACGCCGGCCCTCGTCGCACAGCACTTACCGGCCGCGAGCTTGGTGCTGGCCGCCTGGCTCGCGGGCAGTATCGTCGCGCTCTGCGGTGCGCTCGTGCTCGGCGAGCTGGGCGCACGCCTTCCGAAAGGCTGCGGACCGTATGCGTATCTCAGTGCGGCGTTTCACCCGATCGTCGGATTCGCATACGGCTGGACCGGATTGCTCGCCTCATTTAGCGGCGGCATTGCCGCGGCGGCGGCCCTTTTTGCGGGTTACTTTCTCGCGCTCACGGGCCTGCCGTTTTCGCCTGCAATCGTCGCTGCAGTCGCGCTCGCGTCGCTCTCGGTTGTCAATGCGTTCGGCCTGCGCGCCGGGAACCGGTTGCAAGGCACGTTGACCGTGCTGAAAATCGTTGCGCTCCTGGCAATCGTAGCGGCCGGTATTTTTGCACACCCGGCGCCGGCGTCGCATCATGAAGCCCCGGCCGCAATGGCCGATTGGCCCGGCGCGCTCGGCATCGCCATGATCCCGATCCTCTTCAGCTATAACGGCGCCATGGTCGCCAACTTCATGGCCCCCGAAACCAACGATGCACCGCGAACGCTCCCACTCGGGCTCATCCTCGGTATGGCATGTGTCGCGATTCTCTACGTACTCGTCAACGCGAGTTGCGTTCGCATCCTCGGTATCCACGGCTTGGCGCAGACGCCGGTGCCGGCTTCGTCGGTGCTCTTCGCCTGGGCGGGACCATTGGGAAGCCGCATTGCTGCGCTCGTCGTCGCAATTGTAACGCTCGCTTTCATCAGCAACCGAGTACTGACCGTTCCGCGCCTCTATCAGGCGATGGCGCAAGACGGGCTCTTCTTTCGCCACGTCGCGCGGATCGATCCCCGTACGCACGCGCCCGTCGTCGCGATTGCCGTGCAAGGAGTCGTCGCGATGCTCATCGTGCTCTCGGGTAACTACGACCAGATTCTCAACTACGTCGTTGCGACATTTTACGCGTTTAACGGTTTGCTTGCGCTCGCACTCGTCGTTTTGCGCATGCGCGACCGCGGGCGGCTCTCGTTGCGAGCGTTTCGTGTGCCGGCGCATCCCATTTCGACCGCCATTTATTTGGTGGCATCGTGGGGTGTCGCGATTGCCGCATGCGTCACCGATCCGCGCGACGGTCTCATCGGCGTCGCAATCCTGGCTAGCGCGATTCCTGTCTACTTCCTTTGGACGCGCCGCGGCGTGCCGGCGGGAGCCCCAAGCTGATGCTGCCTCAACGCTTAGAATGCTCGCGCGATGCGGCACATCACGTCTCGCCGCAGTTCCTGGCAACGACGTGCCCGCACGACGGCGCTCCGTTGCTCGTGCGCTATGCGAGCCCGGTGATGTCGCGCGATACGGTAACAGGCCGCTCGTGGAGCATGTGGCGTTATTCCGAGATGCTGCCGATCGCCGCTAACGAGGAACCGATCTCGCTGGGCGAGGGCGCGACCCCGCTGCTCGCTCTGACGGCATGTGGCCCCGATGCCGCGGGCGGCCCGCTCTATCTAAAAGACGAGGGCCAGAATCCAACGGGCTCGTTCAAATCGCGCGGCATGTCGGTCGCCGTGACCGTCGCCAAGCGTCTCGGCGTCTCCGCGCTCGTGGCGCCGAGTGCCGGCAATGCCGGGAGCGCGCTCGCAGCCTACGGCGCCCGAGCCGGCCTGCGGGTACGCGTCTACGTTCCCCGAGATACGCCCGCGCTGTTGATCGATGAAATGCAAGGGTACGGGGCCGACGTCGTTCTCGTTGACGGTCTGATCGACGACGCGGGCCGTATCGCCGCCGAGTACGCTCGCGAGAGCGGCGCCTTCAATTGCGCGACCTTTCGCGAACCATATCGCGTCGAGGGCAAGAAGACGATGGCCTACGAGCTCGTCGAGCAGATGGGAGCGGCTCCGGGTACGATCGTCTATCCGACCGGCGGCGGCACCGGACTCGTCGCGATGTGGAAAGCTTTCGACGAGCTCCAGGCGCTCGGTTGGATCGGGTCGTTGCGCCCGGTGATGGTCTGCGTGCAGGCGGAGTGCTGCGCGCCGATCGTTCGGGCCTTTGAGGCGGGTGAAGAATCGGCGGCGCGGGTCGAAAATGGTACGACGGCAATGTGGGGCTTGCGCGTTCCCGGCGGAATCGGCGACCGGATGTCCCTGCGAGCGCTGCGCGAATCGCGCGGTCACGCGATCGCCGTCTCCGATGAAGACGCCGCTGAGGCGATGCGCGAGATCCACCGGCGCGAAGGGATCGACGTCACGGAAGAGGGTGGCGCGACGCTCGCCGGCCTGCGGGTGCTGCGCGTGGCCGGCGTGCATCTCCCGCCGCCGATCGTGCTCTTCAATACCGCGACATCGCTCAAATATTGGCCACGCGTTTAGCGGGCCGAGCGGAAGGCAAGTCTCGAGCTGCCTTCTAAATACTGCGTCCCCAGGCCGGCTCAAGTAAAGGAGCATCTTTTGAACCGATCTTTGACATTTATCACGCTGGTTGCGGCGCTGGCGATTGCCGGCTGTAGCACAACCGGCTCGTCGAACGTTCCAGCGTCCGGCACCCCGTCACAAGGCGGGCAACCCGCCGGACACTTTGTTCCCGACTGGCAATCGAAGCACGAAGCGAAGCGCGCATGCAAAATGCTTCAGGGCGGCGTGCGGTGCGATGTTTTAGTTGTGACCAAGGGCATAAAGCCGGATTGCTCGCCTTCCGGCGGCACTTGCGGCTTCCGGCCCATCGACATGCAGACGCGATACAACCTCATGAGCTCGTTGGGCAAGGGATCGGGAACGATCGTCGCGCTCATCGAACTCGGCGACTTGCCGGGCGCCTCAACCGATCTGGCGACCTACCGGAACACGTTCGGACTCGGCACGGCGAATTTCGTGAAGTACAATGAGTCGGGAAAGCAATCCGACTACCCCGAGAGCTGCGAAAACTTCGGGTGGTGTATTGAGACCGACCTCGATATCGAAATGGTCTCCGTCAGCTGCCCCCTCTGCACGATCTACCTCATCGAAGGTGGCAACTGCGGTGGTGTCGTCTGCGGCTTAGAGAATGCCGAGACCACCGCCGTGAAGCTCGGCGCCAAGATCCTCAGCAACAGCTGGGGCTGCACCGATCTTAACTACGGCCAGAACTGCGGCGATCCGAACTTTCCGAGTTATTTCAAAGACAAGAGCGTCGCGTATTTAGCGTCGTCCGGGGACGACGGGTATGGTTTGATCGCGTGGCCTGCGTCGCTTGCCCCCGTGCTCGCGATCGGAGGAACGCAGCTAGCACAGTCCGGGTCGACCTACAGCGAAAGCGTTTGGAACGGCGCCGGGGCGGGTTGCGCCACGACCACTCCAAAGCCGAAATGGCAGCACGATCCGGATTGCACCGGCAAGACATTCGCGGACATCTCGGCTGAGGCCGGCTGTAGCCCCGGCGTTGCCGAGTACATCGGTTCCTACGGCGGTTGGACGGGCGTCTGCGGAACGAGCGTTGCATCGCCCCTCGTGGCCGGCATGCTCGGACTCGCCGGGCATCCCGGTAAACTCACCGGCGGCAAAACGTTCTGGGATATGTCGGGTGGAAAACGCAAAAAAGACCTGCACCAGATCACGTCGGGAAGCGACGGCAACTGTGGCGACTACCTCTGCGAGGCCGGCCTATCGAAGAAAGATGGCGGGTATAAAAAGTACAGCGGTCCCGCCGGATGGGGAACGCCAAACGGCATCGGCGCCCTCTAGTTTCGCTGCAAACGCGAATGAAAGGCGAGCGCATCGAGCGCTCGCCTTTTGCTTTCCTGACCCGTAGCCGTCACGGATGCGGTTGCGAGCTTTCGATTCGCTCGATCGCCGCCGACGCACTTGCGAGGCCCTGCGCGGCAGCAAGCCGGTACCAGTAGAGCGCTTGCGCGTTATCCTGCGGCACTCCGCGGCCGCGCTCGTACATGAGACCGAGACTCTCCTCCGCGGCGCGGTCGCGCTGAGCGGCGGCAATGCGAAACCAGCGGAGTGCAAGAGCGTAATCCGTCGGAAGGCCGTCGCCATGTTCGTACATGTATCCGAGATCGTTCTCGGCATCACCGTTGCCCTGTGCGGCCGCGATCCAAAACCAGTGGAGTGCCCGAGCATAATCGGGTTCGGTGTCGCCGAATGCGCTGCCGCGCCCGAGAAAATAGAGAAGCCCAACGTCGTTTTCGGCATCGGCATCGGCTTGAGCGGATGCAAGCAGATACCAGTGCATTGCTTGCGAGTAACTCTGCACAACGCCATGGCCGTAGTTATACATGTCGCCGAGCGTGTCTTCCGCGGCGCCGCTTCCGTCGTTCGCCGCGAGTTGGAACCATTGGAACGCCTTCGCCGCATCCCGGGCGCTGGTGGAGCCGTAGACGTACGCATAGCCGATACCGTTTTCGGCTTCGGCAAATCGCTGCGCCGCGGCCGCCTGCAGCCAGCGCAACGTTTGCACCGCGTCGGCCGTCACGCCATCTCCCCAATAGTATCGCATGCCGAGGTTGAACTCGCCGTTCGCATCACCGTTCGCGGCCAGGGCTTTATCGTCGTCAACCGTTACGGCCGCACCGGCTTCGGCGCCAAGCGTGTAGGTCATCGATGGGTGCGCGCTCGTCAAAACGTCGACTCGCCGAACGAAGGCCGTCGAGCCGAGCACCGCTGCCGTAACGGTGCCGCGCTCCCGCGTTACCGTCGCGCGCCGGTCGGCGATAACGACCGTAGCGCCGCCGTCGCGTACGGCTAGCTCGAAGCCAGGGCCGAAAAAGCGGAATTGTTCAGTGGGATCGGCGACGTTCGTACGTCCCGGGCCAAGCATCGAAATGCTTTCGTATTTGCCGGTGTAATGCAATGCGTCGGTTGCATTCTCAATCGAGAGTTTCCCTCCGCCGGCGCCGATCAGCACGCGCACGTCTGCCGGAACAGTGACACTCACGTCGTCGGGCAGCAGTTCGTTGACGCGGATGCCTTGTCGAAGCAAGGATCCGTCGAGGGCGCGCACCGTCACGTCCGGCGCACTCGTCACAGGCTGCCCGCCGCGGGTGATGCTTTCGACCGTTAGCACCGGGGTTGCAGCGCTCGCGAGAGCGGCACCCGCGGTGAGGAATGCTCCAGCCGCAAGCAGAGGTCGCACGGCATCTTTCAACGGCAGCACGCTCGAATCGTACGTCTCCTCGCCCGGCGGTGCAATCGCGGAAATGCTCGGATCCGCGTCGCCGGCGCTCCGCTGCCGCCGAAAAGAGTGGTAGTTCTACGCATCGACGCTACCTGGAAACCGAGGCATCCTTTGAGGGACGCACTCTCTTAAAGGAGCCTTCACCATGACTTCAATTCACAAGTTACTCGCGCTCGGCTGTGCGCTCGGCATTGCCGGCTGCGCCCAGAGCGGTTTAGGCGGCTCGGCCGGCGCGCTTGGGCCGGGCGCCTCGGCGCTGCCGGGTCTCGCGCATACCGGGCTGCCACAGGGCCATGGCAAGCGGGGCTCGGCAGTTAGTCCCGCCATTTACCTCTTCCAGGGTCAGCCCGACGCGGGAAATCCAAGGGTGGGTCTGGCCAGCGTTGGGAGCATGCTCTACGGCACCACGTTCAGCGGAGGGACCAATAATCTCGGCGCGATCTATTCGATGACGACCGGCGGTACGGAAACGGTCATGCACAGCTTTAGCGGGACGCCCGACGGCATTAACCCCGACGCCGCGCTGACCAACGTTAACGGTACGCTCTACGGAACCACTTTTGGACAAGGTGCCAAGGCCGGGGATGCCGGCACGATCTTCTCGATTACACCATCGGGCTCGTACAAGGTTCTGTACAGCTTCGGGAGCACGGCAAACGACTGTTTAGAGCCCGATTCCGATATGATCTACGTTGCGAGCAAGAACGCGCTCTACGGTACGGGCTACACCGGTGGTGCCGACGGCGACGGATGCATCTTTAAACTCAGCCTTGCCGGAAAGAAGCCGAGGGAGAGCGTTCTCTATAGTTTTAGCGGCTCTTCGAGCAGCCCCCCGAACACCTCCGGCGTTGTATTCTTTAAGAATAAGCTCTACGGCACGACGCAAAGCGGCGGTACCGATGGCCACGGCACGGTCTACAGAGTGACGCTCACGGGCAAAGAGAGCATTCTCTACTCATTCAAAGGTCAGCCTGACGGCGCGGCTCCGGAGTCTTCGCTCGTCGTCATGGGCAACGCGCTCTATGGTGCCACCTACCAAGGCGGCAATCTCGAATGCGCGTATGCCGGCTGCGGCACCGTCTTTAAAGTGACGGCGGGCGGTAAGGAGAAGGTGCTCTACCGGTTTACCGACGTCGCATCGCAGCAAGATGGACAAAGCCCGCAGTCGGCCTTGATCGCCGTCGGCAATACGCTCTACGGAACGACGCCGTTGAGCACGACCGGAAACGGACTCGTCTATTCCGTTTCAGCGTCGGGACACGAACGCGTGGTCTACACCTTCCTCGATCCTATTTCCGGCCCGCCCGGATATCCGGAGACGCCGTATGCTCCACTCTTGAACCTCAACGGCAACCTCTACGGAACGACCGTCAGCAACAGCGGGCAAGCCGGTGCCGGCACCGTCTTCGAAGTACCCTAGGAGACTACCGCGCATCACCGAGCGATCGCGCGAGCAGCCTCCCGAGCTGCACGCGTGATCGCACGTTCAACTTCCGCAAGGCCGAGGAAACGTGTTTCTCTGCCGTACGGGAACTGATGTGCAACAGCCGTGCGACATCGTCGTTCGAATGGCCCGCGGCAACGAGTTCGGCGACCTCGAGCTCTCGTGACGAGAGCGCGGAGACCGAGTCGGATGAACGCGCGGTTTCAACGCGCTGCAGATCCCGCAAGGCCCCCAGCGCCCGATACGTTTCGGACGATCGTTTCGAATCACCGCCCAATTCAGAGGCTCGCGCGGCGAGCCACGGCCAACCGATAGCGTCGAACCTCGCCGCAGCATCGAGTGCGGCGACCCGCACGTCGATTTCAACAAGGCCGCGCGCAGAGGCAAACGCATCGAAGAGCCCCAGCGCCGCTTTGTTCACGCGATCCTGAGGACGTCCAGCCGCACCGGCTAGCTGTTTGCGCATCGCGATCACATCCTTGGCATCTCCAAACTGAGCGGCGGCGAGATACGCAAAAAGAAAGCGATGCGGGCCCGGCAGAATGCTTGCGATCTTGGCGATCCACGAAGCGGCCGCGTCGCGTTCGCCCCGGATCCCCAGCGCCCAGGCGTACGGACCACCCAAAATGCCGATCGCAACCTGCATGCCGTGTTCGATACCGTAACGCAGGAACGTTTCCGTGTCGTCACGATGCAATCGCGCTTCGTCGCCCGAGCAGATTCCGAGTGCGAAATTGGCGCTCTTCACGTGGACGAGAATCGGATAGCTTTGAAACGCGAGGCGTTCGGCGCCGTGCAAGATCTCCGCCGCACCAGGAAAATCTCCGCGAAGAGTGTGTTCGAAGGCCGACGCCGCCGAGAGCATGGTTCCCTGCAGCGACTGGCGCTCGCGCTTGGGTAAGATCGCGGCGCGAAAATGTTCGCGTGCCGCTTTGCCGTCGCCGAGCCCCACCGCGTCGATTCCGATCTGGATATGCAGATGCCGCGTCCACGAGCCGCCGTCGTCGAGCCGTCGAGCCGCATCGAGTGCGCGGGTCGCAAACGCCGACCACTCGTCGATCTCGCCCCGCATCGCCGCTACCCGAAACCGGTTCCACGATGCGTGCATCGCGACTTTCGGGTCGGTAATCGGCTCGCGGATTTGGTTGAGGAACGCGGAAGCCGAGTCGTAGTCCAGCGCGGCAATGCACTGAAATGCAAGCCGGGTTCGAAAGAGATCGAGCTTCTCGGATTCAACTTTTTCGCCCAGCGTCTCGATTGCAGTGTGACATGCCGCCGTTGCGGCCGCGACGTCGCCGCGATTGTAAAGCTGCGCGATGAGTGCCGACGCGTTCTCGGTGAAACCCTCGAAATCGGCGCCTCGCCAATAGAGATCGCCCGCGTGCCGAAGCCGCTCGATGGCGGCATCGAGCTCGTTCATGGAGCCCAAGGCGACGCCGAGCTTATGCTCGAGCAGTGCGTTGCCCGGCCGCGATGCCAGGGCGCGTTCAAAATAGAGAATCGCATCGGCAAATGCACCGATCGCAAAAGCGCCGTCGCCGGCCACCTCGTCGTATTGTGCGGCTTTTTGCAGGTCGCCGGCTCGTCGCCAGTGATGCGCTAGCTGGACGACGTTTTCGTCCGCACGGCGTGAAAGTTCGATCGCGATCGCCTCGTGCAAAGGACGCACGCGTTCGGCAAGGAGCTCACCATAGAGCACTTCTTGGGTGAGCGCGTGACGGAAAGCGACCTCGCTGGGCGCTGCGGGATTATCGTAGATGAGCCGGAGCGCTCGCGCATGCTCGAGCGCGCGCAAGACCACCTCGCGTTCGTCCTTAAAGAGCGCGATCAGTTGCGCGACGGCAAACCGCTCGCCGAGCACCGCGGCAAGGGAAATGACGCCGCGCTCTTCTTCGCTCAGCCGAGAGGCGCGGGCGAGGACGGCGGCGCGTACCGAGAGCGGCAGCTCAGCCACCGCGTTGCCTCGTTCCGCGTCGAGTGCGCTCTTGATGAGCTCTTCTGCGAAAAAGGGATTGCCTTGGCTTCGCCGCGTGATCTCGGCGGCAATCATCGGTGAAATACCGTGTGGCGCGGGAACCGAGTCTTCGATGAGCGCGCGGATCGCGGATTCGCTCAGCGGCGATAGCGAGATCGTCGAGACCAGTCGTTTCGAGAGCAGCGCGGAGAACTCCGAAAGGTGGGGATACTGCGAACCGACTTCGTCGGTCCGATAGGTCGCGACGATCAGGATACGCCGCTTTTCGATCCGGTCGGCAAAATACGTCAAAAATGCCAGCGTGGAACGATCGGCCCAGTGAAGATCCTCGATGGTGCAGACCACCGTGCCGTGAAGCGCGTACCTGGCAAAGGCATCGTCGATGGAGTCGAAGAGGTTGCCTTCGAATGCGAGCCGCTTGACGAGCGAATCGGTAGCGGCGTCGCGAGGTGCAATGCTCCGGCGCTCGAGCTGGCCGAGCAGATCCCGTAACGGCGAAAGCGGAGTCTGTGCGAACTCGACGCAACGAGCGGAAGCCGAAATTGCCCGCGAACTCGACGTCATCGATTCGAATTCGCGCAACAGGCGCGACTTGCCGATTCCGGCCTCGCCGCCGACGAGCACGATCTCTCCGTGCCCTTCGGCCGCGGCATGACGATGCGACACGAGCTCATCAAGCTCGCGTCGCCGTCCGAGTAGCTCGTTACGCGACGATACGCTTACTGCTTTGATAGGCAAGGCAGCACCACTACCGCAAGCGCTTCTTGGGCCGGCGGTGGAACCCTTGACGTCGCCCGGGGCCCGACGTCAAGGAGTTGCCGGCTCGAGATCGAATGCATCAAGGTGATCGTCTTAGACGCTCGCAAAAAAGGCAATTCCTGCGGCCGCCTTCTCGATATGAAGGGCGCAGCCTTTTCATTCGTAACCGCGCTTTGCCTCGCCGGCTGCTCTCCATCGAGCCTCGGTCAGGTGCTCGTTCCGGCGCAGGTCGGAGTCGCGCAAGCGGCCTCAAATACGATGCGGTCGTGTCGAGCTGCAGCACCTCGCGCGGCCGACCCCGATGCGGTGCACGGTTTGATGGTGTGGCTTCACGGCATCGACGAAACGCAGAAACAGCCCGCGATTCTAAAGTATCTAACGAAAGACTCCAATCTCTGCGGAGCGAGCATCGTCGTGCTCTGGTCGGGAATCGATAAAGGTCCGAGCGCGTCGCCTCAATACGATTTCGATCCCATCGATCGCGCGATCCAGCCGTGGATCGCCGCAAAGAAGATCGTAAATCTGCTTTTGGTCGGCACCGACGAGGTTGGCGAGACCGACAACGCGACGCCGCCCTGGGTGCTTGCCCAGACCGGCCCTAATCAGGTTGACCTCGTCCCCTGTCCAGATCCCGGCGGCGGCGCCGCCGGTCCGCCGACGCCCGTCTATTGGGAGCAAGGTTACCTCACGCCGTGGCACAAGTTTATCTCCGCCGTCATCGAGCACTATGGAAAGAATCCGAACGTAGGCTATATGCGCTTCGGGTTGGGTGCGGGCGCAGAGGACTTTCCGCAGCATGGCGCCGACGGCAACTGTTTCCCCGCCTGGCAGAAGTACGGTCTCTCGGCGAAATCTTGGGCGAGATATAGTGCCCGGCTTACCGGTTTTATCGCCGCTACGGTGCGCCGTCGTGACGCAACGGTACAGCAGATGGTAGCGCTCAATCCTTTCAACGATCCATCGCAGCCCTTCGACGTGCAGAACGAAGTTGCCAAGGTCGCTGCAGCCAACGGTGTGGGGTTCGGCACCGAGAACTTGGGATCGGGTCAGTACGGCCGCGTCGTCGAAAAGTGTACGCCGAAAGAGTATTGGTGCGAGGCATTTGCCACGCATGCCGGCCAAGTGCCGCTCGAATTTCAGCCGATCAACTTCACGCTGCAGCCGGGGACACACATTGCGCCGTTACCCAAGCTCTTGGCCTATGCCATCTACAACAGCGCCCAAGTCTTCGAAATCTATCCGCAGGATTGGTTGACGGCGGACGATCCTCATTATCCGACCTACGCCGCGCACCACGCCGCGTGGACGCAGGCGTTCACGAGTGCGGCCGCAACGCTCGGCGGCAGCCCCCGTCTCCCTCGCTAAAAGCCCTGTCGGGCCGGTTTCCATTGGGCGCCGGCGCAAACTAGTGTATATTATGGAAGCTGCTTTGAATCGGAGGGAAGATGACTCTGCGTTCGGCTCGATCGTTCGTGCTTATTGCCGGCGTGATATTGCTCAGCGCCTGTACCGGTAACGGCACGGGTTCGTCAGAACGGGGAAACCCCGTTATTCCGGGTGAGCCGAATGCCACGGGCGGCGCACACCAAACCGCGTGGATGGCGAACGATGCCGACACGCTCGATCTCCTCTACGTATCGAGCGCAAAGGACGGCAGCGTCTACGTTTATTCGTATCCACAAGGCGGGTTGCAGGGGTGGCTGCTCAAGCGGCACGCCAGCGGCCTCTGCTCGGATCGAGACGGCGACGTCTTCGTTCCGGAAGGGAACGAAGTGCTCGAGTACGCCCACGGTAGCACGCAGCCGCTCGCGACCTTGCGTAACGCACTCGGGGGCACCTCACAATTCTGCGCGGTCGATCCCTCAACAGGGAATCTCGCCGTCTCCGCAGGCGTGCCCGGCAACTCCGGCGTCGCGATCTACGGCAACGCTCAAGGCAACGTCAAAATCTATAACCAACGCGATCCGAACGACCGCTACGGCTCGATCACCTACGATGACCGAGGAAATCTGTTCGTCGAGGCGAGCGCCGGTGGTCGCGACGGTGACGTACGGCTACTCGAGCTGCCGCGAGACGGAGCACGCTTTGCAGCGGTGCGCTTGAACGGAACGCGTCTGGGTTCCGGCTCGATTCAGTGGGATGGCAAGTACCTTGCGGTTGAGAGTTCGCACGGCGGCTCGCAACCGGCGACAATCTCGCGCTATCGGGTGAGCGAACTACAGGCCGCGTTGGTAAGCAAAACCGCGCTCGGCGGCGCTGGAGCTCCGTTGCAGTTCTGGATCGCGGGCGGCCACATCGTGGTGCCGAATCAAGGCCCCTACGGAACCGGAACTTCGGCCGTTACACTCTATGAGTATCCAACGGTCGATCGGCCGAGGCGGATGCTCGAGGACGGCCGCGATGCGCAGGCGGCGACCGTGAGTCACGCGCGCCATCATAAAATTGCCGTGACCACCTATCACTACGATAACGGACGAACCGGCTGGAACAAGAGAGAGACGCTGTTGACCGATCAAAACGTCAACAGCGGATCCTTTGGTCTCCTCCACACGGTCTCGGTCGACGACCAGGTGGATACGCAGCCACTCATCGTGCCGGACGAAACGACGACGGCCGGCAACGCCCCGGGTAAACACGACGTGGCCTACGTCGCGACCGAACACAATACGGTCTACGCGATCGATGCGTCGAGCGGAGCCGTGCTCTTTCAGCAAAATTTTGGTACTCCCGTCTCAACGCCGCTGGGTTGCAACAACAACGGACCGAATGTCGGAATCGACGGAACGCCGGTCATCGACAAAAAAGCCAACGCCATGTACGTGGTCGTCTATACGGAACGGTCCGGGCAACCGGTCTACTTCATCCACGAGTTCAACCTAAGCAACCTCACCGACGTCGTCGCGCCCGTGCTCGTGGCTGCTTCCCACAAGTTGACCAATGGATCGACGTATGCGTTCAACGCGACGTATCAACGGCAACGGCCGGCGCTCCTCGAATCGAACGGAAATATCTACGCCGCCTTCGGGAGCTTTTGCGATTTCAGCGCATCGAAGTCGCGCGGCTGGCTGCTCGGGTGGCAGGCTGGGTCGCTGACGCCGCTTGCGGCGAATCGGCTCAACGATACGCTCGCGACCTCGAAAAACAACTTTTTTCTCTCGGCGATCTGGATGTCGGGTTATGGCCTATCCGCGGATCCCGCTGGGAACGTCTATTTCGTTACGGGGAACTCCGATCCGTCAGGTACGTCGTATAACAGCGTTACGAACATTGCCGAAAGCGTCGCAAAAGTCAGTCCGGACCTCACGCAGATCCTCAGTTTCTTTACGCCCTCCGACGTTGGATCGCTCGACCAAAGCGACAACGATTTTGGGGCCGGGGGCGTGCTGCTCTTGCCGAAGGCTGCGTCGAGAACTCCGCTTGCCGCGGCCGCCGGTAAAGAAGGGACGCTCTTCCTGATGCATCAGAAAAACTTGGGAGGATATAGTCCGAGCGGCGATCACGTCGTGGACTCGGTCAATATCGGCGGATGCTGGTGCGGAGAATCGTACTTCGATGCGGCGAGCGACTCGGTTCCACGCATCGTCGCCAGCGGCGGTAACAACGTGACCGTTTGGAAAGTTCAAAAATCGGGCGCGTCAAGGTTGCTGCTGGCGGCATCTTCCCCGGGGTTGCCCGGCAGTCAGGATCCGGGTTTCTTCACGGCGGTCTCGTCGAACGGCAAGGGTCCCGGGGCGATCATCTGGGCGCTCGCGCGGCCGGACTCGGTGCCCGGGAAGATCACGCTCTTCGCGTTTACCGGTGAGCCTCCGAGCGGCTCGACTCTGCAAACACTCTACCAGGCGCCGGCGGGCGCGTGGAACTCTTCGGGCGGGAACGCAAATCTCGTACCGGTCGTGGCGAACGGCAAGGTCTACGTCGCCAGTTACGAGCAGCTCGACATCTTCGGACTTCTCGGTACCAACGCCAAGGCCGGTGCACCGCTCGTCAAAGCCGCAGGCGTTACCGGCGGCGCTCCGCACGCACTCACCGGAACGCTCGTTGCGATGAATGGTTCGTATCTCACCTTCCGCACGCGCACCGGCAAAATGGTTCGCGTCGACGACTCGCAAGCGGTACGCCGCGAGCGCAGCGTCCTCTTGACCGTAGGGAAGCCGTTCAGTGCAGGCGGGGCACGTACGACGCCGCCGGAGTTCTGCGCGCGACGACGATCGTGCGGGTAAAGCCATCGCCGGCGACCTGGCCGATCGATCGTTAGGCAGTAGCGGAGGTTACGGCTTGGTCGTCCACACCATCGTGGAGATCAGCCACGTGCCGGCCGCATTGTGGAACGTGTAGGTCATCGTTCCGGGCTCGGAAAACGGCTTGCCAGCCGCAACTCCCGTTACCGTCATTGCTTGCACCATGTATGCGTCGGTCGCCGACTCTTTGAACTCGCCCGTACGAACGTCGATCGCTTGTAAGTGGGTGAGCTTTGCTTTTCGCGTCACCGTCGCGACGACGTGCCACCATGCGACGCCGGCGCCGGCGCCGCGCCAGACGAACGGCGGATTCTCATCGACGACGGCCGCGTCTTGCGTGAAGAGTCCGGCGAGACCCGAAGCGTCGCCGGTGTTTGCCGCGACGATCACGGCGCTCGCCAGCTTCACGATCGCAGGGGGCGGTGAGCTCGGGGCGGCCACGACGATGGCAGGGGCGAGCGCGAGGGTGAGAAAAACGGCAATCGTTCGTACTTGCATCGGCGCTTCTTTGCTATAACGACGGCGTCACCCCGCTCCTACAATGGGAAATGGAGTTCGTATACAAGCGATATCCGCGGCCGATCTCGAGCGACGATTACGGAGCGCAGACGCTCCCTTCTTGCTCGACGTGCGCGAGCCCGAAGAGATGATTGACGGCAAGATTGCCGGTTCGATCAATATTCCGATGGACGAGGTCGGCAAACGCCTGCACGAAATACCGATGGATCGCGACGTCGTCGTGATCTGCCACGTCGGCGCTCGCAGCGCATATATGACGCGCCAGTTGAACGCCCTCGGTTACGATCGAGCGGTGAACCTGCGTGGTGGAATGGAGGCGTGGCTCGAGCAGGCCCGCGATTAGGACTCGTTGCAGGCCGCGCAGCGGCCTGCGAAGGTCACGCGTTCGCTCTCGATCGACAGGCCGTGCTGCAGCCCCAGCGTCTTGAGCGTGCGGATCGGAATTGCGTACTCGACGTCTTCGATTGCGCCGCACGTGCTGCAGCGAAAATGCGCGTGCCGCGGACCGGAGGGCTCGTAGGCCGCCGAGTCGGCGCCCGGCACGTGGAGTTCGGAGACGAGGCCAAGATCGCGTAAGCGCTCGAGCCCCCGATAGACCGTAGAGAATCCGATACCCGGCCGCCGCCTGCATGCCTTGGCATAAATCTGCGACGACGTTAGGTGGTGGCCGATGCCGCTCGCTTCGACGATCTCGTAAATTAGCCGATAATTCTTCGGCAGCGGCGGCGGCGCAGCCGTCGCCGGACCTATTGACGGCGGCCGTGCGCGGCGGTATCCTCGCATGTGAGAATGATATTCACTTTCGACAAATTCGTCAACGCCCAGCCTAATTCTGGATCGGAGAAATAGCACGCATGGAAAATACCCTCGCCGAACTCTCGGACGCCGACCGAGGCTGTCCCGTCAAGCACGTCCCTCTTCGTCCGAGGGTGAACATCGATTGGTTTCCCGAGCTGTTGGATCTATCGCCGCTGCATCGGCCGTCGGCACTCTCCGACCCGATGGGTGCCGATTTCGACTACGCGTGCGAATTTAACGCTCTCGATCTCAGCGCGGTCAAGGCCGATCTCTTCGCGTTGATGACCTCGTCGCAGGAGTGGTGGCCCGCCGATTACGGTCACTACGGGCCGCTCTTTATTCGCATGGCGTGGCACAGCGCCGGTACGTACCGCATCGGCGACGGGCGCGGCGGCGCGGGCTCGGGGCAGCAACGCTTTGAGCCGCTCAATAGCTGGCCCGACAACGCGAATCTCGATAAGGCGCGTCACTTGCTCTGGCCGATCAAGCAGAAGTATGGCCGAAAAATCTCATGGGCCGATCTTATGGTTCTGGCGGGAAACTGCGCGTTGGAATCGATGGGCTTCAAAACGTTCGGCTTTGCCGGCGGCCGCGTCGATGCATGGGAGCCCGACGAAAACATCTACTGGGGGCCTGAAGATACCTGGCTCGCGGACGAGCGCTACAGCGGGGAGCGCGCTCTCGAGCAGCCACTCGCTGCCGTGCAAATGGGCTTGATTTACGTGAATCCCGAAGGTCCCAACGGGAACCCCGATCCGCTCGCGGCCGCGCAGGACATTCGCGAGACCTTCGCGCGCATGGCGATGAACGACGAAGAGACGGTCGCGCTGATCGCGGGGGGACACACGTTCGGCAAAACGCACGGCGCCGCCGATCCTGCCCAATACGTCGCCTTTGCACCGGCCGGTGCGGGCATTGCGGAACAAAACCAAGGGTGGCGCAACTCGTTCGGTACCGGTAACGGCGAGAGCACGATTACCAGCGGACTCGAGGGTGCGTGGACGCAGACGCCGACGCGTTGGAGCAATTTGTACTTCAACAACCTTTTCAACTACGAATGGGAGCTGACGAAGAGTCCTGCGGGCGCGTACCAATGGAAGCCGAAGGACGGCGCGGGCGACGGAAGCGTCCCCGATGCGCACAATGCGTCGAAGAGCCACTCGCCCACAATGCTCACCACCGACCTCTCTCTAAAGGTCGACCCGATCTACGCTCCGATCTCTAAGCGATTCTACGAGAATCCTCATGAGTTTGCCGATGCGTTTGCCAAGGCGTGGTACAAGCTGACGCATCGAGACATGGGCCCGATCGCGCGGTATCTCGGTCCGGAAGTACCGGCCGAAGAACAGCTCTGGCAAGACCCGGTGCCCGCGGTCGACCATCCGCTGATCGACGAGGGCGATGTCGCCGAACTCAAGAGCCGCATCCTCGCCGCGGGGCTCACGAACTCGCAGCTCGTTGCGACCGCGTGGGCGTCGGCATCTACGTTCCGGGGCACCGACAAACGTGGCGGCGCCAACGGCGCACGCGTTCGACTTGCACCGCAAAAAGATTGGGCCGTCAATACGCCAGGCGAGCTCGCGAAGGCACTCCAGATGCTCGAGAAGGTGCGGACCGATTTCAACGCATCCCTCTCAGGCGGCAAGAAGGTCTCCCTCGCCGACGTCATCGTCCTGGGTGGCTGCGCCGCAGTCGAGCAGGCCGCGAAGAATGCCGGTCACGACGTAAAGGTGGGCTTTGCACCCGGCCGCACCGATGCGACGCAGGAGAAGACCGACACGCACTCGTTCGCGGTGTTGGAACCGAATGCGGATGGGTTCCGCAACTATCTTGGTCGCGTGCACGCGCGGTCGCCCGAGCAGCGGCTCCTCGATCGCGCGCATCTGCTCACGTTGACCGCACCCGAGATGACCGCTCTCGTTGGCGGCTTGCGTGTGCTCGGCGCGAACGCCGCAGGTTCCAAACACGGCGTCTTCACGAAACGGCCGGGAACGCTGACGAACGACTTCTTCGTGAATCTTCTCGATCAATCGACGAAGTGGCAGCCGGCGCCCGACGACTATACCTATGAGGGTCGCGACCGCCGGACCGGCGAGATCGTGTGGACCGGAACGAACTGCGATCTGATCTTTGGCTCGAACTCGCAGTTACGCGCCATCGCCGAAGTCTATGCCGTTGAAAGCGATCACTTCGTGCGCGACTTCGTCGCAGCGTGGGAAAAGGTCATGAATCTCGATCGATTCGATCTTACCGTGGCGAAGTAGCGCCGGGGAGAATAGACGATGCCAAAGTTTCTGGTCGAAGCGAAATATACGTCGGAGGGTACGGCGGGTTTATTGAAGAGCAGCGCGTCGGACCGGCGCAAGGCCGTCGAGCAGCTGATACGCTCGCTCGGCGGCACCCTCGAGACCTTCTACTTCACGTTCGGCAAAGAAGACGCCGTCATCATCATCGATCTGCCGAGCACCGAAGCGGCGCTCAGCGTGGCCTTTGCCGTGCGGGCTTCCGGTATGGTGCAGAGTACCACGACGCCGCTAATTACCGTCGATGAGGCCGATCGCGCGATCGCGCATCACGTGACCTATACGGCTCCAGGCAAATAGCCGCGTACTATGATCCCCGGCTTCAGCCGGGATCGTAGGCGATGCCGCCGAGCTGCCGGAAGTCACGATCGGCGTAGGTCTGAAGCATCTTGCCGCTCGGGAAGGCCATGAGCACGCCTTCGAGATCGTTCGCGTCGGCGCCGAAGACGGCGTTTCCGTTAGCGGTTATCGCGATCTGAGTCCAGTTGGCGCCGGTGGGCATGCTCTTGCCAGTCGGGGATCCGCTCTCCGTATACTCCGTGACGGTGTTGTATGGGCCGCCGGCTGAATTGACGATCAGGAGATTTCCGGCGGGGTCGGGTTTTGCGTCGACCGGATTGGCCAAATAGAGCGGCAGCACTCGCGGTTTGTTCTTCCCCGAAGGGAACTCGATCACGTAGCCCGGCGGACTAAATACCGTCGCGGTCACAAATACGTTGCCCTTCGAATCGCATTCGACCGAGTCGGCGCCCCCGGAATTTTCTTGCAGCGAGCCCGTCGGCATGTGATGCCCACGTGCGAATATGTCGATGGTGTCGCTCAAGTCCGCGACGTACAAGGCTTCGTTGCGGCACTTCGTCACGCCCCATGCACCGATACTCGCCCCATAGGTCGCGGCGGCTTTCATCGCGCCACGCTTGAATTTGAGCACGTTCCCGCCGCCGTCATTGGCAACCCACAAGTTATGTTTTGCGTCCACGAAGAGGCCGGCCGGATAGTCGAGACCCGTCGTGATCTTGCGCAGCAGCGTGCCGTCCTTGCCGAAGACATCAATGAAATTCCCGAGGTTATCGGAAACGTACACGAGCGGTCCGTGCGCCCTGCGGTGCGCCGGCGTCCGCACCGCCGCGGCCGTCGTCAAGGTTTGGCCATGACTCCCGACAAACGGCGTGGCGGCTCCGTTGCACGCCGAAAGCGCAGCGATGATAGATCCGATGCCGATGGCGCGTTGCAGCAGCGTCAAGTTTTTCATGCGATTACCTTTACAGAGCGAGCAAGGGTGTTTCAATCTCGGGTCGATCCGTTCGTGCGCCCGGCGCTCGAACTCGTGGTCGGGGAAATCGCGGCGGGGACACGGCTCGAACGGTCCCAAGGTACGCCAAAATCCTCCACGGAACGGAGCTGCCATGTATGCATCTTCTCGTTTCTTTAGCTCGACTCTTACTCGCGCGGCGTAGGCGATGGATTCAATCAAGGTGAACGAGCTTCGCGATCGCGGTGCCGAGTTCAAGCTCTTCGACATTCGCAAGAGTCCTGATGACCGCACGATCCCCGGTTCGATCCAGGCCGACGGATCGGTGCTCGAAACCGGTGACGCCCTCCCCTTTGCCAAAGACGAGGAGGTGGTGCTCTACTGCGGCAGCGGCAATTCGTGCAGTCGAATCGCGCAGAGTTTGCGAGAGCAGGGCTACCGGACGGTTGCGCTTGAGGGTGGTTACCGCGCCTGGGTCGACGCCGGATTGCCCACCGACTCGCTGGAGCGGAACTAGAGATGGCAGACTGAAGTCTCCTAATGCCCGGTGCCGGCGATGCGTACCGGCAATCGCGCGAGCGCTTGCGCCAAGCGGAGATCGAACTTCGCGATCGGATCGAGGCCGTTGCCGCGATGCGGCGCGCGCTGCCGCCGGGCCCGGTCGTGCCGGAGTATGCGTTCATCGAAGACGGCAATCGCATTGCGTTGTCGGAGCTTTTCGCACCCGGCAAGCCGTATTTGATTCTCTACCACTTGATGTATTGGGCGAATGAAGATGACTTCTGCCCGATGTGCTCGCTCTGGATCGATGGTTTCAACGCGATCGCGCCACACGTGACGCAGCGGGCGAATTTGGTGATCGCATCCCGCGCGCCGGTCGAGAGACTGCGCGCGTGGGGCGAGCATCGCGAGTGGCGGCGGCTGCGCTTGTTGTCCGACGATGGCCCCGCCTTCGCTCGAGCGATCGATGCCGAAGATGCCGAGGGTAATCCCGATTCGACGATCGCCGTCTTCGCGAAAGAGGGTGACGTCGTGCGGCACGTCTATACGGCGCACCCGATGCTCGCCGACCGGGAGCGCGGCATCGACCTGCTCTCGCCGGTTTGGCATCTCTTCGATCTCATGCCGTCCGGCCGCGGCGACTGGTACGGCACAAACGACGGATTTGACGCCGTCCGTTCGCGGCTGGTGCAGAAAATGCCGCTTGCGTTATCGACTGCGCCATTTGATAGTACCGAGCGTGCAGGATGCAAAGCGATATGTCGACCGGGCGGATTCAATTGCACGATGACCGGACGGATATTCGAGCGGCACGGACGAAGCGACCCCGCATGGAAATCGTGATCGCCGAGAAGGGCGCCTTCTCGATCGACCCGGTCATCACGGCAGAGGAAGCTCGAGGCCGCGCCGGCGCACACAAGGCTTCGGCCTTCGGAACGCTCTCGCGCCTCTTCTCGCGCCCGAAAGACGAAGATATCGCGATGTCCGATCAAGGACTTTGGTATCTACCGGTCTGGCACGCCAAGGCGCACTTGCGTTTTCGGTACGACCGCGCCGAATCGCACCGGGTGCCGATTAAGACGCCGCACGTTGCTTCGGTGAGCGTCGGCGGACGCGACTACACCGTTACGTCGAGCGCGTTCGATCTGCCGGTGGTCGAGCACTGCGAACGCGACGAGCATCGCGAACACTGGCTCGACGCGCTGAATAATGCGCCGGTCAACGCCGCGCCGTATCTCAAGGCGAGTGTGAAGCCGGTGAACCTCGACGATTTCGCACCCGAAAACGCAAAGATCGTCCCGCCCGCGATCAGAGCTTCGGCGGTCATTCGAACGCTGCTCGGCGAAGACGTCCGCCCGGCCGACGCCGACGACGTCAAAGAAGAGCACGTCGACGTTGAATGCATCGATCTCTACCTTCGCCCGACCTATAACTTCAGGTGCGTCTGGGCTTCGAAGAACAAATCGGTCGATCTGGCCGTCGATGCGGTCACCGGAGAAATACAAACGCAGCCGAGTGCCGCCATGGCAGCGGTCGCGCAACTCTTGAAACCCGAGACGCTCTTCGATATCGGAGCCGAAACGCTGAACTTAGTCATTCCCGGCGGGGCGATTCCGCTCAAAGTCGTCAAAGCGCTCGCGGACAAACGTAAGACCTAGCGCGGCAGCGCGATGCGGATTCGATTGACGCTCGTGATTGCAGCGGCGGTGCTGCTCTTGGCGGCACTCGATCCCGGCGTTGCGATCGCCGAGCAATCTTCGGAACGGCTCGTGCTGCGGTTCGGTAACCAAACCGGCACCTTTTCGGCCGCCGAACTGCTGCAGCGCCCCGACCTCTCGACGCTCACGATTCCATTCGACGTCAGCTACGGACGCGCGATGCAATACCGCGCCGTTCCGCTGCGTGCGCTCCTCTCGGCGCTACCATACCGCCGCTTCGCCGTGGTCCAAGTCGCAGCAAACGACGGTTTCGTCGCCGAAATTCCAACGCAGCTCCTGAGCGAGGGCGGCGCGATACCTTGGATTGCCGTCGAGAATCCGCGTGCACCTTGGCCAAAGTTTCCAAAGAAAGCGTATGGCGCCGGGCCGTTCTACTTGCTGTGGGAACATCCGCAGCGCTCCGCAATCATGTCGGAACAGTGGGTCAGCAACATCGGCACGTTGACCGGAATGGAGTCGCCGCTTCGCCGCTGGCCGCAGCTCGATGCAGGCGCGGCTGCGAGCGCCGAGGTGCGCCGCGGGATGGATGCCTTCGTCACGCAATGCCTGCCGTGTCACCGATTCGACGGCGCTGGTTCGAGCACGGTCGGTCCCGATCTCGGCCGCCCGATGAATGCGACGCGCTACCTTACCGACGACGGGTTTCGCGCACTGGTTCGCGACCCCACATCGGTTCGGTCGTGGCCGGCGATGCGCATGCCGGGCTTTTCCTCGAGCATTCTGCCGAATGAGACGTTGGACGCGATTCTACTCTATCTCAAATACAAACGATGACGCTCTTCCCAGCGGTGCTTCTGGCAATCGCGGTGTCGCTCCAGGCACCCGAGGCGTGCATGCCGCACGACCCCCTCCTGCAGCAGAGGCTCGCGCAGGGCCGGCATGCGTTTCACCTCGGCCATTTCGACGAAGCGCTCGCCATTTTCGAGCGCGGCCTGGCGGAGGCGCGTAGAGGCTCCGACCGCGACTACACTGCGACGTTTCTCACCGGAATCGGCGCGACCCATGAGGCGATCGACCAACCGGCGGCCGCCCGCAACGCCGGCCGTCAAGCGTTGACGATCTATCAGAGTCTCGGGTGTGCCGCCGACGAGGCGAAACAACTCGTCAACCTCGGAAGCGCCGACGAACGGCTTGGCGATCTCAGCGCGGCGGAACGAGAATATCGCGCCGGCCTCACGCTCTACCACCGGCTCGGCAACGTCGACGGCGAAGCTAAAGCCCACAACAGCCTGGGCGTTGTCGAGGAGGATTTAGGCGAGTATTCCGATGCGCTCGCCGACGATGCGACCGCGCTGGCACTGGCGAAAAGATCTGCGGATCTTCGAACCGAGGCAGAGAGCCTCGATAACATCGGTAACGCGCAACAGCAGCTTGGCAGATTTGCGGAGGCGGCATCCTCGTACGGCGCCGCGTACTCACTCTATCGCCGCTTACCGGAGCAGCCGAATGCCGGCATTGCCAAAGCGCGAATCGGCATCGGCAGGGTTGACGAGCTCTCAGGTGAGTACCAAGAGGCGCTCGACAATCAGAGTGCCGCTCTGCACGTGGCGAAGGCGATCGGCGATCGCGATCAGTTGGCTATCGCGTTGGAAAACTTGGGAAATACCGCGGAAGATCTCGGCGAGTATTCCGATGCGCTCGACGACCACGAATCGGCGCTGAAGCTCTTCACGGCCGTCGGCGACATCGCCGGGCTCGAACGCGAACGCACCAACGTCGGGAACGTCAAGACGCACCAAGGCGACGAATACGGCGCACTCGCATCCTACGAGTCGGCGCTGCGTTTCGACCGGCAACTCAAAGATCGCGATGGGGAGGCCGACGATCTCGCCAATGTGGCCGAGGCGGAGGCGCAGTTGCAGTGGTATGGCGAGGCCTTACACTCTGCGCAAGACGCGCTCCATCTCCATCGCGAGCTCGGAAATCGCTTCGGTGAAGCCAACGATCTCGGCAACATCGCGAACCTCCAAGAGGCGCGCCGGCGCTATGATGTCGCGATTGAAAGCGCACGTCGTGCCGCGAAGATCGATGCAGCGCTGGGTGCACCGCAGTGGAAGGCATTGCGGACGCGGGCCGCCGCCGAGGCGAGTCTCGGGCAGATCGAGCCGGCGCTACGCGATTACGAAGCGTCGATCGACGACATCGAACGCCTACGCGCGAACCTCGGAACCTCGAGCAGCGGCGCCGGAAACCGCGCATCGTTCTTCGGCACGGCGCTGCTCGTCTACGATCAGTACATCGATTTCCTCGTCGATTTGAATGCCCGCTTTCCAGGAAAGGGCTACGACCGCAAAGCGCTGGAGATCTTCGAGCGCCGCCAGGGCCGCGTATTCCTCGAGCAGATCGCTCGAGTCGCCGCCAAACGCTTCGCGGGCGTACCGCCGGATATCTCGCAGCGCGACGTCGAGCTTGCCGGCGAGATCGAGGCGTTGCGCGAGCGGCTGGCGCATGCGCTCTCGCAGACGCGCGAAGAAGCCGCAGCGATCGCCTCGCTGCGCCAAGTGCTCGGCCAACGGCTGAAGCAGCGCAGAATCCTCGAAGCGCGGATCGCTCGCGATTATCGCGCGTATTACGCTTTACGCCATCCCCAGCCGCTACGCGAGCGATGCGCGCGCGCGGGGTGCACGACCTTCGCGCAGTTTCAACGCGACGTACTGCGTAAAGGTGAGGCGATACTGGTCTACGACCTGCTTCCCGGCCGCGCGGTTCTTTGGGTCGTGACCCCGCAGAGCATCGGCCTCTTCACGCTCTTGCCGCAAGCGCAGTCCTCCGCGATGGTCGCCGCCTTTTCACCGGAGTCGTGTGCCGCTGCGGGGTACGTTGGTCTCGCTGCTGCGATTGGAGTCTATCGTTCCGAAACGGCGCGCGCCCGCGATGCCCTCGCCGACCGGCTGCCCTGTGCTCAGGCGGGAGCGGCACTCTACGGCTGGCTCCTTCCCGCGCAAGCCCGTCGAGCGTTCGCCGGTGCGACGACTCTCTTCGTGGTGCCGACCGGCGCGCTCTATCGCGTGCCGTTCGAGGCACTGGTAACGAGCATCGGGCACGACGGCGTGCCGCGTTACCTCGTCGAGGATGCAGCGATCGCCTATCTTTCCTCAGCATCGCTGTTGAACGTGCTGCGTTCGGGCGTCGAGCGCCGCAACACGCCCAGTGAGAATCCGCTGCTCGCCTTCGCCAATCCGGTCTATCCGCCGGGCGGTCCGTTCGCGCAGTTGCCGGGAAGCGAAACCGAGGCTGTGGCGTCCTTTTCCGCACTCGGCGTCACCCAATCCGGTGCGCCACCGCCGCTAGATTCGTACTATACGGGGGATCGCGCCTCGCTAGCAGCCGTCGACGCACTCAACACGTCGAACCGGTTGCAATCGTACCGGTACGTGCTCTTCGGAACGCACGCCGTTTTGACCGATACCGTCCACGCATTGGTGCAGCCGTCGCTCGTACTTGCGCGCCCGCCCGATTCCGACGGTCTCTTGACGATGGCGCGGGTCTTCGGGTTATCGTTCAACGCGCAGGCGATCGTGCTCTCCGCGTGTGAGAGCGGCGGGGGAACCGTCACGAGCGGCGAGGGCGTTCAAGGCTTGACCCAGGCCTTCATGTACGCCGGCACGCCGATCGTCGGCGTAACCGATTGGCAGGTCGTTGACTCTGTTCAAGAACGCCTGACCCCGGCGTTCTTTGCCGCCATGGCCGCCGGTAAAATGCCGGCGGAAGCGTTGCGGCAAGCGAAACTCAGCCTGCTGCACAGCGAAGATCCGCTGCAGAGTCATCCGTTCTTCTGGGCTCCGATGGTGATCTTCGGCGACGGTGACGACTCGGCGGGCTAGCCTTGCGGCAGACCCGTCGTTGACGGCCGTCGGTTCTTCCAGCGCCCGAACGACTGCGGATTCTCCTTGATGTAGGCTTCGAGCTTCTGGATCCGATCCGTGACCGACGGATGCCGTTCCACGTACTGCTCGTAACCCGCATCGCCGACGGTTCGTTCGAGCTCGTCGAAGAACCAGACGCTGCCCCACGGATTGAAGCCCGCTCGCGCCGCATAGGTGACGCCGAGCTGATCGGCTGCGTACTCCTGTTGGCGCGTGTAGTTGAGAAAGCCGTAATTTCCGAGTGCGGTTCCCGCCGAGTAGCCGATCTGCGCGGCTTGGGACCCGTTCGAGAACATGTGCCCGACTTTGTAAAGGAAGCTCTTGCGCGCCGCCTGCGTTTGCTGGCTATCGAGATGACCGAGCGTGAGGTGCGCGGTTTCGTGTCCCAAGACGTTGGCCAGTTCGTCGACGTTATCCACGTTGCTCAACAGCCCGGAGTTCACGAAGACGATGCCGCCGGGCGTCGCGTACGCATTGAGGTCGCCCGCGCGGAGGATCACGAACTTTTCCGTAAACCAGTGCGGCTGCGCCGCGCTCGAGATTTTGGCGCCGACCCGTTGCAGCACGGCATTGTACGGCGAATGATGGTCGATGAGGTGCTTCGCGTCGTATTCGTTGTAGATGTCTTGGCTGAGCTTGACGTCTTTGGCGTGCTGGCTCGATTGGTCGGCGAGCGCGGGCGCCGCGCAGAGCAACGCGAACGCGAGAAGGGCGAAGTATCTCATGGCTTGGCCACCGATTTGTAGGCGCGCACCAACGGATCGACCTGAGAAAGGTTACAACCGTTGACCGCAAAGGTCGCGTTCTTGATTTGCGCGTGACTCTTGTCGGGCACGCCTTGCAGGCAGTGGCCGTTGGCAGTGAACTTGATCGGTCCGATCAGCGTCGAATCGGCAACGGTGCCGTTGTTCTGCTCGGTCACCGGGTCGTTACTCGTCTCGTGCTGCGCGCTCGATTTGCTCGAGAGATTCCCAACCTTGCCGAACGTCGACGCAACTTGTTGGAAGAAGCCGTGTTTTTGCTGTGGCGGAGCACCTGCCGGCGCGTTATTGCCCGCGTTGCCGGCAAACTTGAGCGTCGCGCCGTCCGACGAACGCAGGTAATCGATCTCGTAGCTCTGGCTCGAAAGGTTGGTACTCACTTTGGTGATGTGGAATCCGGAGGGCAGTGGATTCGGCAGCACGGCAAAGGAGAGTTTGCGCAGCTGCGCCTGCTGCGACGTCGTCAGGCCGTTTGCTGGCGTCGACGTCGCGAGCGCGTTGCCGGTCAGCAATGCCGCGGCGCAAATTACGGGCAGAACGCTGCGCAGATGACGGCGTAAACAATACACGATCGGATCCTCCGCACGAAATCCCGAGCCCGATAGCAAGGTACCGCTAGCTTGCTAAGTCGCGCTCGGTACTCCAGAAATCATAGTTCCGCTCGCGGCGAGAAGCAAGAGACCGCCCGTCGAAGCTGAATTCGTAGCCCATGCTTCGCCGCTTCTCTCGACCTTTGGCAGCAACGCTCGTTGTTGCCTTCGCCATCGGGGCCGCGCCGGTGAAATCCGCGGCGCCCGCCGTCGCCCAAACGCTGCCTTCGGCGCCGGAGCGCGCCTGCACGCCCTCGCTGCAAGTCACCAACCTGCCGGCCGATCAGAGTCAGTACTACGGCGACGCGCGTTCGTACGACGTACTCAAAGCGAATTACGGCACCTCGTTTCCCAATCTCGCCTACTTCACCGGGCTCAACTGCGTCCGGTACGCACGCAGCGTACTCATTGGGAGCCCGCCGTCGTATATCTCGCCCTGCACGGTGGGCGGCGGCAGCCAACCGTCGCTGGAGGTGGTCCCGCCGCCGATCGCCTTCGATGCGGGCGAACGCGCGAACTACGATGTGGAGAGCACCTTTCGCGAATTCCGTGCGCTGGTCTACCGCCTGCGCACGTGCGATTATGTCCTTTCGGTGATTGCTTGGAATACGCAGGGCCGCGGGGTCACCGACACGCTCAGTTACTCATGGAAGGTCGGCTGCAACTCGTTTCTCAACGAGAGCGCCGGCGATTTTACTGCGAAGTTGCTCGGACGCGCGGCAGAGTACGTCGACGCGGCGCAATCGGTCGTGCGGTCGCCGAAAAATCCAGCGGCGATCGCCGCCTACGATGCGGCGTACGCGCACTTCGTCTTTGCTCGGTACGACGAGTACGACGATCTCAACCAGCGGCTGCAATCGTGCGCCGACGTCGTAACGAACTTCACCTACCCGCCAAATCGCGGGCGATTCTTCTGCAACTACGGCGGAGTGATCGGAGCGCTGCTCACCGGGAGTGCGATCGCTTTCGGCAAGCAGTGGGGTGGCTCGACGTCGTCGACGCAGAGCGTCGTCCAGGGGCTTGGCACCGTCTTCATCGCGATCCCCGCGCTCTGTCAGAACGGCGCATCGAGTCCGACCGGCGGAAAGAGCCACTAGCGCCGGCTTAGGGCGGCGGAAGCCCCTCCGAAAGCCAATAGCGTAAGTTGTGCACCTGGCCGTTTGGAGAGTCGTCGACGAAGGGCGCCAACTCTTGATAAGCGGCGAGATACCATTGCCGTCCGTGGCGCGCGAGCAGACCGGCTCGAATCGTCGCGATCGCGGCGGGAGGCATCTGAAGGTCGCCGCTGATCTCGTCGATCGGCAGCGCCGGCAATCCTTGCGCGACGCATTGAAAGGCGCCGCCGATCCTCTGATGCGCCGAGTCCTCGATCTGCACGCGATACGGGCCCGGCCGGCAGTGGAGACCTTCGATCGTGACGCTGTTCTCCGTAACGTTGCTTTGCTGCGCGAGCGGCTGCTCTGACGTTGCAGGAAGAATGGCGACGGTAAACGGCGGCTGGCCGCCGAGCCATCCGAACGCGATCACTGACGAGCTCGCCGGTTCGAGTGCAAGCGGCGACGACGGCAACATCGGAATCTGCGGCGCGGGCGACTCGGCGCCGCGCGCAACCATCTGAGCGGTCTGCGTACTGTAGCTGTCGTCTTGCGCCTGCCCGAAGATCGGAACGATCGAGGCGAGGATGCTATCGAAGACTTTGACGATCGGGTTCTGCGTTGCGCTCTCGAGCGCTTGCTCTGCCCAGCCGGCTTTGCAGTTACCGTCGATGCGCCCGACGCAGAATGGCGAGTTCGAGGAGGTGACGGTATATCGCTCGCCGGCGATCGATAGAACGATCGAGGTCGGCGTTCCGGCTCGATCCTTCGGCGCCGAGACGCTTACCACATCGCCATTGCCGAGCGGTGCGAGCGGCGCGACCGGCTTGCGCTTATCGCTGCGATCGACGATACGGTACGCGTCGGAGAAGCCCTGATATCCGTAAACGAAATCCACCGGCGCAGAAGAGGCGGCACGGCTGAGGACGGGCGGCGCCGCGACGATAGCTACGGCCACCCCGGCAAAGAGCGCTGCGCGCGCGTTGGCGAGTCGGTTCATCGAATGACCCTCTGGAGCAGGCCGGGGCCTTCGAGGAGTACTCGCCGCGTCCCTCGGTAAAGAAGCGAGCCATGTTCAAGAGCTTCCGCGACAATGTCGTGGTCGGGCTCATTCTGTACGCCATCTGCTTGACGCCCGTTATCCAGCAGAATCGCGCGATCAATGCTGCGCGTGACGCCCTCGTTACGTGGGACATGAACCGGCTTGCCGGCACGCACGTGGGTTCGCGGGTTGCGTGGATCGACGTCGACGAGGGCGCGCAAGCGTCGTGGGGCGTTCCCTATCAAACGGCGCGCGACAAACTGCTGAAGCTCGTGAAATGGGCGCAGTACGGGCAGCCGGCGGCGATTCTCATCGACATCGACCTTACGAAGAGCATGCGAGGCTACCCCGGCGACGATGCGCTGACGTCGTTCCTCGCCGAATGCCAGAGCCGCCGGCGTCAATGCGCACCGATGTTGTTGGTTCGCACGTTGGGACGATCGGCGTACGTCGACGATACCCGCGAGCATTTCGGCGTGCAAGCCGAAGCCTCGTTCCTCGATCGCGCACTGCACACGTCGCCCCGAGAGCCATGGACGGCCGGGAGCGTTCGCTGGGGAACCTCCGGCATGGATCGCGATTCGGACGGCATCGTGCGGCGATGGCGCGTCTGGGAGACATCCTGCAGCGGCCCCGGTGAATCGGTCGTCATTCCGTCGGTGATTCTGCTTGCCGCCGCGATTGCGACCCACACGGCGCCGCAGGCCGTTCACAACGCCGTCGAGCCGCACGAACTCTGGTGCTTTCCGGCCGGCACGCAGAGTCCGCAGAAAACTCCGGCGATCGATACAACGCTCGAACTGGGCGGCTACCGACTCCCGCTCACTCAGGACGATCTGCAACGCCGAGTCTTTTACCGGATGACGTGGTCGCAGGACGAGCAGCGCGCGCTCGGCTTAGAGGTCTATCTGCCGGCCGATACGATCGCGCGCCTACCTGGGCTCGATCGCAACGAAACGCCCGGCCCGCAAGTTATCGCCGCGGCGAAGAATGCGCTGCAAGGAAGAATTGTCGTCATCGGTGCGAGCAACGAAGCTGCGGGCGATCTCTGGGTGACGCCGGTTGGTTTGATGCCGGGGGCGCTCGTGATCATTAACGCGATCGACTCGGTGCTCGAACAACGAACGCTGCGCGAGCCGCCGGCCATCATCAAAGTGCCGCTCGAGATCCTAGTGATTCTCATCGTGAGCGCGCTCTTTGCGGCGTTATCCGGCCCATGGGGGTTGCGCGTTTCCCTCGCCGCGATGCTGCTGGCAACGGTCAGCATCGGGCTCTTTGTCTTCAACTACGGTATCTGGATCGATAGCGTGGTGCCGGTCTTGGGAATCATTCTGCACGAAGCGATCGAAACCGCACGCCATCGCAAAAAGCGTGCCGCGGTCTAGCGGCGCGCCCGCTTGCGCTTCGAGCTCGCTTTTTTTCGCGCCGGCGTCTGCTTCGCCGATCGCGAGCTCGACCTCGGGGAGGTCATGCGCTCTTTCGCCGCTTGCATGGTTTCGCCAAGCTCCTCGAGTTCATCGGGATCGAGCACTTCGCGCGCGAGCTTGAAGATTTTTGATTCCTCTTCCTTGACGTGATGCTTGACGTTTTCGGAGAGGACCTGAAGCTCGGCTTTGAATTGCTCGCTGGGTTGGCGCGGCGATTTGAGGAGCTCGATGAGCTTCTTCACGAGCGTGTGCTCGGTGTACGCCTCGAAGACGTCGACGCTCTCGTCACTATCTTCGGCTCGATCTCGGAGCACGGGGTAGAAGTATTTCTCCTCGATGCCGGCGTGCACCGTGAGTGCCGTTTCGATCTCGACGGCCAAATCATCGAGACGCTCATCGCCCGCTTCGCAGGCCGTTGCCTCGTCGAGAAGGGCGCCCACGGTTTTGTGATCCTGCTTGAGCAGCGAAAGCACATCCATTCTTTGCAATCTCCTTTCCGACGGTCTGCCCTCTCTCGAACTCTCTGAAACAGGCGCGCTCGCTGCGATCGCGCCGCGAAGGTTGGGTACGCTAGCCGAGAACCGCCTGCCGGAGGCCGACATCAATGGGAACGCTCGTCAAAGAAACCCTCTCCGAGTTCCGACGCCATAAGTCGCCATGGCTTGCTGCGGCCATCGCGTACTTCACGATCTTTGCGACGGCACCGCTGATCATCGTGGTCGTTGAGATCGCGGGGCTTTTCTTCGGACGTCATCAAGCCGCGCTCGACGTCTTCTACGATTACATGAAGTCGACCGCGGGAGCGTCGGCGGCGCAGGTGATCCAGGCGATCGTCACGGCGACGCTCTTCCAGCATAAAGCGGGCATTCTCGCTCAACTCGTGGGCTGGGGGCTCTTCGTTTTTGCGGCGGCCGGCTTGTTTGCATCGCTGCAGGAGGCGCTCAACACCATTTGGGACGTCACGCCGCCGAAACGGAGCGTGTTCGAAACGGTCAAAGCACGGCTGCTTCCGCTGGCAGCGGTGCTCGCGGTGGCATTTCTTCTGTTAGTTTTTCTTGGAATCAATACCGGCCTGACCATCGCCGCAACCGCGATGGCCCACGTCTTTGCGGGGTTTGCGACGATCGTGAAGATTCTCGACTTCGCGCTCTCCTTCGTGATGATCGCCGCGCTCTTCGCCTTGCTCTTCGAATACTTGCCCGAGTGCAGAACCGCATGGCGCGACGTCTGGTACGGCGCCGCCGCGTCGGCGTTCCTCTTCGTCGTGGGCCAGTTCGTGCTTGGGTGGTATCTCGGACGCGCCGGAGTGGCTTCGGGGTACGGAAGCTTCGGCGGACTTATCCTCTTTCTGATCTGGGTCTACTATTCGGCGCAGATTTTCTTGTTCGGCGCAGAGTTCACGCACGTCTACGCTCGAAGATTCGGTTCGCAATGCGGGTCCTCACCGTAAATCTGCGCGCGGGCGGAAATGCGACGACGATTCCGCCGATCGTGCGGCGCGCCGCGCATCTCGATGCCGGCACCATCGTCTTTTCAGAGTATCGCGATAACGCCGCCGGTGCGCTGCTTCGCGCTGAGATCCGGCAAATCGGCCTCGTCCACCAGGCGTGGAGTTCCGCGCGACGGGGCAACGGCGTGCTGATCTGCTCCGACGAGCCGTTTACGCCGATCGCCAATCCATTCGGGTTGTCCGACGACGAGTATCCGAATGCGGTTCTGCAAGCCGACTTCGAGCGGGTGCGCCTCTACGGCGTCTATCTTCCGGGTCAAGACCGCAAGCGACCCCATCTGCGCTGTCTCATCGCGGCCGCGAAGCATCAGGACGACACCGGCAACTCGGCGGTCTGCATCGGCGATTTCAACTCGGGGCGCAACGAGACCGATATTGAGATCAACGTTCGTTCGGGCGGGATACGCGACGAGTTCAGCACCGCCGATCTCTACCACGAACTCGAAGCCTATTGGACCGAGGCGTGGGCCTATTTGCATCCCGGCGAGTACGAGTTCAGCTGGTATCCGTTTCGCCGCGACCCCGACTACGTCAGCCGCGCAGGCTGGCGCATCGACAAAGCCTTTTGTTCACCGAGTCTTCTTCCAAATCTGAAGACGGCCGAGTACGATCCGCTCTTTCGCATGGACCGGCTCTCGGATCATTCCGGTCTGATCGTCGAGATCGATCCGTAGTCTTTGAAGCCGAGCCGGAGTGCGGTCTGCATCCATGCAAGGCCGTCGACATTCCGCGCCCCGCTGCGAATCATCCAGGCATCCCGTTCGCTGCCGTGGAGCAGAGGATAGATTCTCGCCGCTTGCTGCAGCGTTTCGGCGAAGTAGCCGGCGTCGAACCAGGCTGACGGATCGGCGTTGGTGCCGGCTTGCGCGTTCATGACGCGCGCCATCAGCGCGACCAAGATTGAGTCGCCGAGTCCGCTCTCGCGCGCTGAGTAAATCGCCGCGCGGCGCAGCGTCTCTCTCCGCAGGTCGACCGGTGCGCCCGGTACGAGCAGCGCGAGCGTCTCGCGCTCGAGACGCGCGACGTCGTAGGAAGGATCGGCGCCGTTCCAGCTTCCCACGTCGATCCACGGGAGCGAACGTTCCGAACCGATCGGAATTGCGTGACAGATGAGGGGCGGACCCGCCCAGGCCCGCGCTGCCGCAAGCAGAGCGAAGAGTAGAGCGGTCGCGAGCGTTCGGTGAAGGCGCATTTTCTCTCCTTTGCCGTATAATATTCGCATTGTGGAGTCACCCGCGTGGAGTAATGCGAGATGTGCCCGGACGTAACTTACGGTAAGACCGAGCCCTTCGACGGCGCGCGACCGGAGGAAATCCGAGCTCAGGTCGAGCGAATTACCTCAAACGAGCTCTTCGCAAGCGCCGAACGTCTCTGCCGTTTCCTGCGCTTCACCGTCGACGCCGTGCTGGATGGAAGAGCCGAGCAGATCAAAGAGTACGTTATCGGGCGCGAGGTCTTCGATCGCGGCGAGGGGTACGATCCGCGCGTGGATCCGATCGTGCGCGTCGAAGCGCGCCGCTTACGCTCGCGTTTGACCGAATATTATGCCGGCCCCGGTCGCGAGGAGCCATTTCGGTTGGAGTACCCCAAAGGCGGATATCTCCCGGTCGTTCGTCCCGTCGATTCGACGCGGCGCACCGAGCCGGCGCGGCCGCCCGCAGCCCGCGTCGCGTGGATCACGGGCCTAACGGCGCTCGCGCTCGTGGTCGCCGCCGTCGTCAGCGCGTTCAACGCCGGCCGTTCGGCGAGTCCGGCCGTCATCGTCGCGCCGATTCCGATTTCGTGGATCGAACCCAACGACGGCACGCTCGATGGCGTCGACGTCGCGCTCGCCGAAGACGTGACCGCCGATCTGGCAAATCAGCCGGGCACGAACGTCGTGGCGTGGCCCGAGATCGTGCGCAAGAAGAGTCTGCGCCTCTTAGCGCTCGGCGACTTTGCGTCGCAGCTCGACGCGAACCGTCTGCTGGTGGTCGTCGTTCGCAAAACCGGATCGAGCAGAGTGGCGCGCGTCTTCGTCATCGACGAGCCTTCGGGTCGCAAGCGGCTGGCGCTGACCTACGCCCGGCCCCCGGTCGCGACGTTCGAGCAGCAAGATGCGCTTGCCGCGCGCATTGCGCGCGACTTGAACCGCGACGGCGCAACGAAGTAACCTTCGGCTAATCCGGGAAATTATTTGCGTTGTTTTTTCGCGAACGCCTTGTGCGCGGATTCGACCAGCTTGTAGGCATTTTTGCGCGAACATTTCCCTTCGAACGTAATCTTGTTTCCTTCGACGGCGGAGTACTCTACGAGGAATCGCTCGATGCCCTCCAGCGTCTCTTTCGGAAGATCGTCGATCTTCTCGTATGCGTCGCTCCGTAGTGCGACGCCCTTCTCGCGGCGCGGGCAGGCAACGAGACGGTTATTCGTGACGCCGTTTTTCTTCAACAAAATGCCGCCGATGAGGCGCGCCTCGACGAGGCACCCCGAAAAGGTCGGCGCGTCGTTGAGAACCAGCAGATCGATCGGATCGCCGTCGTCCCCCAGCGTCTGTGGAATGAACCCGTAGTCGTACGGCCACATCAACCCCTCAGCGAGCGTCATCTTGAGCAGCATGATTCCGTACTCGGGCTCGAAGGCATACTTATGGCGCGTTCCCGCGGGCGTCTCGATGACGGCGAAGACGAGATCTTTTTCCTTCGGGACCATCGTGGGAATCATGTCGTAGTTCGTGGGGTTAACGGCCTTACTCATGGTCGCTATCTACCCAGGCCGAAGCGCTACTCCTCGCTCACCGCAATGAAGGTGACGATATCCCAGGCGTTCCGAATGCCGATGAACATCAGCAACACGGCCGCGCCGGCAACGACGAAGAGCGAGCGCTCGATCGACGTCAGCGCCCAAACGCCGCCGATGCAGAGCGCGCCGTATGCGACGAACGGCAGGATGTTATACCAAGCCCAATCGTCGAGGTCCGCGCGGTACGAAGCCAAGTTGCGCGTCCGGTAGATCAGCCGCAGCATGTACCCGACGCCCAAGGCACCCGTGAGGACGACGAGGACCGCCGGCGGCGCGACGGATCGCCACGGCGCAAGCAAGATCGTGGCGACGAGCAGAGTTGCGCCGAAGTGGACGACCGTCGGCGTGCTGAAGACCGAGAGGCCGTCCTGCGATCGCCGGTGACGCGTCCAACCCATCACGAGCCCAATTACCACAAACATCAGTCCGGTCAGCGCGGCGGCCGCCGACCCGACCATCGTGTAGAAACCCGACCATGCGGCGATCGCCGCGACCGGCGACTCATTCATAGGCGGCTTCAACCTCTCCGGCAGCACGCTCGCCGCTTCTCAGGGCACCGTTCACCGTTCCGCTCTCTCCTTCGAGCGCCGTCGCTTCTCCGGCGAAGAAGAGACTCGCCCCAACCGGCTCCGCCAGAACTTCGCGAGCCTCGCTGCCGCCGACTGCCAGATAGCTGTACGCTCCGCGCGAGAACGGATCGGCGCGCCAGTCGTGTGCCGCGCCCTCTATAAATTCTGCGCGCGCGATCTCCTCATCCCCGAAGAGCGCTCCGAATCCACGAACGGCCAAGTCGATGCGTGCCTCTTCGCGAGCATCGCGTAGGCGGGCCGCATTCGGACCGCCGCTCCACGCGACGACGGTGTTGTTGCGGCGCGGCATCGCACTCCAATAGGCGGTGAACGGGCCGCCCCGCGCCTGAAAAAAAGCGGCATCGCGATAACGCCCGCCAGCGATGCCTTCCCAGAAGCGGGAGCGAAACCAGAGCACGACGCGAACGGCGTCGCCCGCTTCGATCGTCCGCAGTGCGGCGCATTTTTCCGATGGGAGCGCCGGCACGAAGGTCACCGTCGCCGCATCGCCGGCACCCCGAAGCACGCCGGTGGGAAGCGTGACGATGCAGGCGCGGGCGCGGATTGCGCGATGCGTTCCATTCGCGTCGCGCGCTTCCACCATAACGCCGTCATCATTACGGGCGACCCGCGCGACGACGGTGCCGAAGTGAAATTCGGCCCCCCCGGCGAGCGCCGTTTCATAGAGATAGTGGAAGAGCTGCCGGTACGTCTCACGGGGCCGCGCGATCCGCTCGTCGACGCCGGAGCGCCACTCGGCGGCGACTCCTCGCGCGCTCGCGATGCTCGGGTCGGCTGCATCGAAGCCTTCGACGAAGGCGCGCGCCACTTCAACGCGCGGCCGCATTGCCGGATCGCCGGCGAAGCGCCGGAAGAACTCGTCGACGCTGACGTCGTCTCGCATCTCCCGCAGCGCATCGAAGAGCGAAGGATCTGCCGCAAACGAGTCGTCGCTGCGCCGCAGCGCGCCGCCCGGCGTGACGTTCCAGCGCTCGCCCTCGACGTCATCCCACGCGAGGCCCGCCGCGCGCAACAAATCGTAGGTGAGCGTTGCGGTGCCGTGGATGAACTCTGCGCCGAGTTCGGCCCACGATCCGTCCATGCCGGCGCACGGCAAGACCCTGCCTCCGATGCGCTCGCGTGCTTCGAGCACCACAACGCGCCGCGAAGCGCGAGCGAGTCGCCGCGTCGCAGCAAGACCGGCGGCGCCGGCGCCGATCACGACGACGTCGGTGTGCGTTACTTCTTGACTAACGGCCAGGAAGCGATCCCGAGCGGGTCGCCGTTGCCGGTGATGGTCGAGAACGGCTTTTTCGCGCCTTTTTTGTAGCCGACTACGTTGGTGGTCTGATTCGACTGGAAGAAAATGTCGGACGCGGTGATGCCGTTGAGCGTCGGCGCGACGATGCCCTCGGTGATCTTGGCAAAGGGCTTCTTCGACCCGGCATGATAGATCGTCGCAAACGACGACGTCGCCCCGTAGTTGCCGACGTAGAGTGTATCGGCCGTTCCGAAACAGAGGCCGATCGGACTATCGATTCCCGCGAGCTGCGCGTTCTTGACGGTCTTGGTGCCGGCCGGAATCGTAAAGACCTTGCTTTCGGTATCGTCTGCGACCCAGATGTTGTTCTTGCTGTCGATCGCGATCCCAACCGGATTTTCGAAGGCGCCGATCGTCTCGAACGGCTTCCTGGCGCCGGGCTTATAGCCGTACAGGGTGCCCGCGACGCTCGTTGCGAAAATATCGCCTTTCGAGTCGACCGCGACGCCGTAGTATCCGGTCGTCTTGATCGTCATCCGCGGTTTGCTCTTGCCCGGCGAATAGATGGCGATGTCACCCTGCGTGGTGCCGATATTATTCACATAGAGGTTGCCCTTTGCGTCGACGGCGAGCCCGCTCGGCCCGTCGATCCCCTCGGTGATCGAGCCCTCCGGCTGTGCGTTCGGAGTGTTCGGATCGTAGAGGTGAACGACGTTGTTTTGCCGGTCGGCAATGAAGAGAATCGGCTTCTTCGCGGCAGCGGGCCAGCCGCGCGGAGCCTGGACCGTTGAGCCGGGCATCGATCCCGTAACCGGCAGCGGGTGCGAGCCGCCCGAACAGGCGGTGAAAACGCCGAGCCCGGCGACGACGAGAAGGCGACGCATGGGGTGCTACTTGGCAAGTCGTAGAGCGTTCCCTACCGCACCTTTCTCGGCTCGCTTGCGCCGTCAACGCCATGTCGGCAAGACACGGCGAGAGAGGCAAGAACGTTTCGGGCGTGAGGCGTGGAGCGCTCGTCGCGGCCGGAGGTTTGGCGCTGCTCGCTGCGTGCAGCGGCGCCGTGCCGCTCGTGAGGCTTGCATCGCCCGCGCTGCTGCGGGCGCCCGCGGCATGCCGGCCGATCTTCTACAAACCCATTGGCGCCGCGAGGCCGCATCGCATCGCGTTGCACGGTCCGGGGCTGGTCCTGGGCGGCGGGGGAACCGACGTCAACGGTGAGTTCGTCTGGATTCACGACACCATCGTCGGCTCGCACATCCGCCGCGGCGGCGATCTCGTCGTGCTACGAGCGACCGGCAATGCCGATTACGATCGCTACATTTATCGGTTGGCGCCTTATCATTCCGTCCGTACGCTCCTCGTGCCGGTCTGTTCGTCATCGCAAACGTTGAGCGAAGCTGCGGCAATCATCGCGCGATCTTCCGCCGTCTTCTTCGCCGGCGGCGATCAAGCCGATTACGTGATCTGGAAGGGAACGCCGATTCAGTCGGCAGTCCAGGGCGTCTACGATGCAGGTGGCGTTGTCGGCGGGACGAGTGCGGGCGAAGCGATTTTGGGAAAGTTCGTCTTCAACGCGCTGCACGACGACGAGCGTGATGCCAAGTCGCGCAATGCGGTGATGCACCCGTATGAACGACTGATCAGCTTTACGTACAATTTTCTCCACTTCGCGCCGCTGAAGGATGCGATTACCGATATGCATTTCGTCACGCGCAATCGATTCGGCCGGACGGCCGTCTTCATGGCGCGGCAAATCGCGGCGGCCAAGGTTCGCCGAACGCCGGCGGTCGTGCTTGGAATCGGCGTCGACGAGAGAAGCGGCATCGTCATCGACAAACACGGCATCGGAACGCTCCTGCTGCAAGGAAAGGGCGGCTCGGCCTTTTTTATTCGCGGCGGTCCTGCGAAGACGATCGTGCCGGATGCGCCGTTTGTTTCCAGCAAGTTGACGGTGACGAAGCTGAGCCGGCAAGGTGAGCAGTTCGACTTTACGACGTGGTGCGGCGAAGAGCCGACATACGCAGTAACCGTCGACGGCCGGCGCGGGTGGCATGACATGTACGCGCCGCACGATCCTTACGATCCCCCGCCGCACGCGCGCACACCGAAGTGCACGTGACCGCGCGAATCCGCAAACTCAGATGTTGCCTCGCGCTTGCCGCACTCGTCGCAAGCGGCTGTTCGAATGCCGCGACTCCCGCGACACCGAGCGTCGTTCCTTCGCCACCGCGACCGGCCGGCGCCATCCCGTGCAATCAACTGCAGACGCTGCGCCAGCTGAATCGCCGGATCGCCGTTTTCCAAAACCCGGGCACCGGCGATTCGGTCGAATACCTGGTGATCGGCGATGCTGCCGTCAGCAACGATCTGCTGCTGATGTTTCCCGGCACGGGACAGATTCTGGCCGGTTGGCCATCGCAGTTGATTACGAACGCGCGTTATAGCCCGGAGATCACCAAGTCGATCGGCTACAAGGCCTCGGAGGACGGCAGAGTCTCGCTCTGCCACAATTACCGGTTACTCCTCTTCGATTATCCGGGCGTGGGTAAGACGCCGTACCGGGCCGATCTCACGCGCGACGAGATCGCGAGCGACGTGGATGCCGTCTTGCAAAACGCCGCAGCGACGACTGGGATCGATTCCCGGCGGGTCGATCCGCTCGGGTGGTCACTCGGTACGACGATGGCGATGAAGTACGCGTGGCTTTCGCCGATTGCGCGCCCCGCTCGCGCGATTCACAACATCGTTCTCGTCGCGACCGGCCCCGGCGGAAGCGTGCAAGGCGATGAAACGCACGACTCCGCAAAGTGCGTGCAAACGCTTTTCAACGAGTCCCTCTACTATCGCGGTTCGGTCGAAAGCGAGATCAAAGATACTCTGAGCGAGCTCATCTTTCCGTTTAAAGGCCAAACGAGCACCGAGAACGGAACGCACAGCGGCTGCAAAGCGAGCGTCGATACGAGCGGCGTGTCATTGACTGTCCAGCTCGAGTGTACGATTCTCAACAACTGCAAACCCTACTTCGACTACGCGCGACTGGCCAATAAAACGTTGCCGTGGGTGCGGACCAACGGTATCGGGTCGAAGATGTACGCCGAGGAGCGCGCGATCGCCAGCGACTGGTACTTGAGCTACTGCGCGCATGCCGGAGCGAATTTTGCCTCACTCGATTGCACCGCTTACGGTAAGATCCAGATTAGCGCAACAAACGGCGGCGTTTGCAAGACGGATACCAGCCATTTAAACCATCCGATCGCTCGCGACTGCGACCACATCAAACTCTCCGGCAAGATCAGCGTCATCGTCGGGCGCGAGGATCTCTTCGATCAGTGGACCTACGGAGAGGCCGTCGTCGACGGGTACCGGCGGGCGCAGGGGGCAGGCGTCGCGCGGCTCGTAGCGTACCCGCAGAGCGCAGGCCACGGCGTGATGATACAGCACCCGAAGTGGACGCAAGGACAAATCGATATGGCGATTCGGCAATGATGCATTCGTATATGTTCGATAGCGCCTCGACCGCCGAATACGAGCGGCTCGACCTCATGTCGAAGATCCTCGATCCCACAACGCGTGCTTCGCTGCTCGCACTCGGTTTACGCGAAGGTTGGAGTTGTCTCGAACTCGGCGGCGGAAACGGCAGCGTCACCGAGTGGCTCTGCGCGCAGGTGGGCGACTCCGGCAGCGTGACCTCGGTGGACATCAATCCGAGGCTGATCGAATTGGTTCGCGCGCCGAATCTCACCGTGCACCAGGCCGACGTACGCGTTGCCGATCTCCCAACCGGGCCGTTCGACTTGGTGATGTGCCGCGCGATGCTCCATCAAATCGCCGAATACGCTCCGGCGGTGTTGGCGAAGATGGCGGCTGTGCTGAAGCCGGGAGGCTGGCTCTTTGCCTGCGAGCCCGATTTTCATCTCGTGCAGACGTGCGATCCCCCGGAGTGGGCGACGGCCTGGAAGGCCGTCATCGAGTGGGGGCGCAGCCAAGGCGTTGAGTGGTTTATCGGCCGCCGATTACCCGCAATGGTGCAGGCGCTCGGCCTCGGCTCTCCGGAGGCCGCGACCGCGGTGCCGAACATTCGCGGAACGACGCGCGATGCGGTCTACTTTCAAATGTTCTTCGATATCGTGCGGGATCGCGTCGTCGGCGCCGGATTCACCGACGCGAAGACGCTCGATACCGCCTCCGTTTTGCTTTCCGACCCGACCTTCTGGACCCAGTGCTGGATGCTCACCAGCGTCTGGATGCGCAAGCCGCTGGAGTAGTCGTGATGCAGCAGTATTTCTTTACAAGCGTGGCTTCGCCGGTCGGAACGCTGAAGCTCGTTGCCGGCGAGCGCGGGCTCGCTGCGATCGCGTGGCCAACCTCCAAACGCGTTGCCGTACTCGAAAGTGCCACCGAAGATCGCAGCCACGCGATGCTGATCGAGACGGAGCGTCAGCTCAACGAATATTTCGCCGGTAATCGGCGGGCGTTCGATCTGCAGCTCGACTTCATCGGTACGGATTTTCAAAAGCGCGTCTGGGCCGAGCTCTTGAAGATTCCGTTCGGCGAAACGCGGACCTACGGTTTCATCGCAACGCGCCTCGGCGACCCGAACGCGATGCGCGCCGTCGGTGCGGCGAACGGCAGCAATCCGATACCCATCGTCGCGCCATGTCACCGCGTAATCGGCGCCTCGGGCGCGCTCGTTGGGTTCGGTGGCGGCCTCGAGACGAAGGCGAAGCTCCTGGCTCTCGAACGCGGCGAGCTCGCGTTCGATTTCGCTTACCAGAGCTGCAGCACCAGTCCCGATCCGATGTAGTCGAACTGCAGCGCGCGATCGCCGGTGAAGGCGTGGCCGTACTCCACGTCGATCTCGGTGCGAGTGCCCAAGAGTTTCTGCACGCCGAAATCGGTGAAAGCACGGCCGCCGTCGTTCGGTCCAACCTTCGAAACGAAGACGTACTCGGCGTAGAATTGATAGTAGTTCGGAATCTCCGTCGTTAGAACGAGGGAGGGTTCGGTAACGCCGTACCGCGAGCGGATTGCGTTCGCATACGCGCCGGTCGACGACAGCGCGATGGTCGTGCCGATGGCGGTTGACGGGCTGAGCGCAAACGAGGCATCAACGTTTCCCGTCAGGGTCGCGCTGCCGGCGGTTAGAAACGGCGAACCGTTCGGACCGGTATAGATGCCGTCAAAGGCAAGCGTCCAGCGCGCCGACGGCGGCAGCTCGTACTTGAACCCCAAACCGGAATCGGTGACCCCATGCGTCACCTTCGATGGGTCGGGATAGGTTCGCGTCGCAACGTAGTTCGGCCCGACGACGTCGAGTTCGAAGCGCGTCGCCGCCCCGATCCGCAAGAAATTCTGCGGAACTTGACTCACCACCGATCCGTTCGTCGCCGTTCCGTTCACTTGGTTCTGATACCCGAGCTCGACAAGCGCCGTTCCCTTCTTGACGGCGCACGCGCTAAATCCAATCGTCGGCCGATTGGCCGTGGCGAGCAATCGGTCCGGTCCGTCGCACGGATCCGATACCTGCGGGCTCGGCGACGGAGAGGGTGTGGCGATCGAATCGGCATTGGCCGGATATCGAGCGAGCGCGGGCAGAACGATAACGAGAAGCGCCATCGATGCGCACCGCCGGTTCATCGAATTTTAGGTCTTTGCGAAGATTGCTTCGTGCGCGGCGAGAACGCGACGCTGCGTTTCGAGATCGACGGCGGTCGACCAGTTGCCGGATTCAAAGGTTCCCCCGAGCACGATGCCGTCGTTGCGCGGGAACATATAGAATGACGGCGGCGTCAGATAAATGTACTCGACGTCCGGCTGCGGTTCGAGAATCGTGAGCTGGCCGCGAACCGGTTCGAGCATTGTGTCGCCGAAGAGCGCGCGCGAGCCTAAGCCCGTGCAGTTGAAGATCGTGCCTTCGCGGAGTGCCGCGATCTCCGACGGGGTGTGAAAGTCGCGTACGACGATGCGCCCGCCTTGCAAGAGGAAGTCGCGCTGCACCGCCGGTAAGAAGGTATTCGGTTCCATCAACATCGTTGTGAAGCGATGGATATCGGCAAAACCAACGAACGGCACCGAGGCCGGATCGACCCGTTCGACATCGGCGTAGAGATCGGCGATGCCGGCCCATTGCGCAAAGTCGAGTTCGCCCCCTGGCGCCGTATCGTGTTTGAGAACGTAGTTGTCGAGCCAGCGCACGCCATAGGTCGGACCGGCCATCAGCTGAAACCTGCGGTTGGCGATACGTGCGGCCTTGCGAAAGGTATCCATGAACGCCGGCGTCACTCGATCGCGCACGAACAGGGAAACCGGGGTCCACTGTGCGCCGGCAATGTTCGAGGTCGTTTGCGGCGGCAGATCGGCGGCGTAAATCGTCACCTGCCAGCCGCGATCCTGCAGAATCCGCGCCGTCGTGAGGCCGATCACGCCGCAACCAAGAACCGCCGCGTGCGATGGCGATCGATCGGAGGCCAGATCGGCGGCGAGGGTCGCGCAGCCCCACGAAAGGCTAAAGCCGCCGCCGCCGTGACCGTAGTTGTGCACGAGCAGCTTCTCTCCGAACGGCTGCGCGCGCAGCACGAAGCCGGCGGCGCGAAACGGGCGCAATCCGACCATGGTGCGAATGACGCGTCCCGCATCGATCCGCACCGGTACGATCGAGCTTTCGGAAGAGGTCGTCGCGTTCGCGGCCGCGCGCTTCGGCATGCCGGCGGCGAGCAGTGCCGACGCGCCGAACGACGAGCCGATAAAATCCCTGCGAATCATCGTCGCTTGCTAATGCTCGTAGATCGAGCCGCCGCCGAACGACTGGCGCAGCATCACCCGAATCGTCCGCGGGACGAGCGAGTTGGCGTTCGTGAGACCCAGGCCCCCGGTCGCGAGCGGGACGCCGATGCCCGCAAAGGCCAGCGGCAAGCGGTTATCGAGCGCATCGAAGAGATTTTCGA
>DASRSI010000021.1:0-237037 GCA_035695445.1 Candidatus Cybelea sp.
CTCCAAGAATGACCCCAACCGTTTCGCATACAGATAGCCGTCGCGGCTAAGTAGCGCTTCACTGATTCATGTTCGCTATGCTGCCTCAATACACGATCAGCATGTTCTCGCTCAAGCTCGGCCTCAGCGATTTCTTGATCAAGCCGCTTCAGCTCTAGAATGCTTTTGGTTAACGCTTGGCCCTTCACGCGCAGGGTAAGCTGCTCTCGGTCGGCCTCAAGATCGGCTAACGCTCTACCGGAATTCGCCCAAGGGTTTGGACCTTCACGCCCATTCGCGGCGTCGTAAGCCGATTCGGCGTCAGCCGCTCGTTGGGCTCTCTCGATTTCAGCGTTCAAACATGCTAACGCGGTGGCATAATCAAATGGTGCTTTCATTTCCGTTTCCTCTTTGGGGGTTAGGGCTTTTAGGTCGTGCTGGCTTCACGCTGCGTCACCACCGAGAAGTGCCTTTTGTTTAGCAAGGGCAGCCGAAAGCAAGGAACGATCAAAGCTACCGCCCTGACCAGATAACACCCGCTCCAATGCTCGTAGCTCTTCGGCTCCCATCCCTCGTAGGTTGAGGGGGCAATCTCAACCCGTTCCTGGTTTGTGCGCTTGCGCTTGCCAGCCGTAAGCTCTTCTTCTGCCTCGATGGGTTTGCGTTCGGCTAAAAACGCCTCAACGACCTCACGCACCGTTGCTCTTGTCGCCGGTCGAATAGTGCCACCGGCTTTTGCCCGTTCATCTTGCAGGCGCCGAAGTAGATCGGCGCGTGTTGCCGCATAATAGTACCGACGCTTGCCAGAGCCAAGCCGAAGGCAATATTGCCACCGGCCATCTTCGCGTTCACGAACCGAACCATCACCATTCCCGCGCCGTGTTACGGGTTCTTTTCTGCGCTTCATGCGGGCGCCACCTCGTACACGCACCTTTAGACCCTGCGATACAAATGGTGGTCAAAATGGTGGTCAAAGAGATTGAGCCCTCTGCTCAAGGGCTCAAAAACTTCGATTTTCTTGGTGGAGATGAGGAGGCTCGAACTCCTGACCCCCTGCTTGCAAAGCAGGTGCTCTACCAGCTGAGCTACATCCCCGCGACGCGTACCTTGTTCCCGAATCGCCCTTCGCCCTTCGTGCGCGCAGGAGTGACTGCCGCCGGAATGAATATCGGCGGGTCGAATTTGGGGGCATAGCTCAGCTGGTAGAGCATTACGCTGGCAGCGTAAGGGTCAGGAGTTCGAGTCTCCTTGCCTCCACCAAAGAACGCTCGTTTTTACGAACGTTCTTAGCTGTCAAAGCGTGCGCGTAGGTCTGCCCGCCCCTGGGACGAACAGGCCTGCGGTGGCCGAACAACGTCCGCACCTCGCTCGTGAGCTCAACGCTTTCGATGCGACGCTCATCGTTATGGGCGGCATCATCGGAACGGGCATCTTCGTCAATCCGTCGGTCGTTGCAGCGCGCGCACACACGACCCCGCTGATCCTCGCGGCATGGATCGTCGGCGGCATCGTAGCGCTCTTCGGCGGCTTCGTCTTTGCCGAGCTCGCGGCACGCAGACCGCAGGTCGGCGGTCTCTACGCATACATGCGCGACGCCTTTCACCCGGTCGTGGCGTTCTCATACGGCTGGACGGCGCTGCTCGTCTCTCAAAGCGGCGGCATGGCGCTGGCCGCCATCACGTTCGCGTTGTACTTCAATCCGCTCGCGCTGTGGCACGTCCCCGCGATCGTTTCGGCCGTCGGCATTATCGCGCTCTTTAGCGTCATTAACTGTTTCGGTGTGAAGGAAGGCGGCATCACGCAGAACCTGTTCATGGTGCTCAAGATTGCGGTAATCTTAGCGCTCATCGTCGCGGGGTTCATCGTTGCGCCGGCCCCGCCGGTCGCGCCCGCACCGATGCCGGCGATGGGGCTCGGGATCTTCGCTCTGCTCGGCTCAGCAATGATCCCGGTGCTTTTCGCCTACGACGGCTGGCAGACGGCGAGTTTCATGAGCGGCGAACTCAAAGATCCGCGCCGGACTCTCTCGTACGGCTTAGTAATCGGCGTTCTCGCCGTTATCGTGCTCTACGTCGCGGTGACGATCGTCTGCCTTCGCGCGCTCGGCCCCGACAAGCTCGCGATCTCGTCAGCACCCGCCACCGACATCATGCATTTGGCGGGGCCCGCGTGGGAGTGGATCATCGCCATCGGTGTTGGCCTCTCGACGTTAGGGTTTTTGAGCAATCAGATACTTACGTCGCCGCGCATCTACTACGCGATGGCCAAAGACGGGGATTTTTTTGCGAGCCTTGCGTGGCTGCACCCAAAGACCGACGCGCCAGTCGTCGCGATCGCGCTGCAGGGCGTCGTGGCGATCGCGATCACCCTTGCGGGGGCCGCCTTCGCCGCGCTGCGCGACGGTTATCAGTCGATTCTCGATGGCGTTGTCGCCATCGACTTTTCGTTTTTCGCGCTGGCCGCGCTGGCGGTCTTCGTTTTTCGCAAACGCGATCGCTCCGACGAGGGCGTTGCCATCGAAGTTCCCGGACATCCGTTTACGACCGCGATCTTCGGCCTTGTGTGCGCCGGAGTCGTCGCCTACTCGATGGTCGCTTTTCCCAGGGACACGCTGCCGTGCATCGCCGCGCTGGTCAGCGGCGTTCCCGTCTATTGGCTCTGGTTGCGCTTCAAAGCACGCTCGAGCGCGCCACGCCGGGCACCATAAGGCCGGCGATCGTCCCTCCTGACGAGCGACGACTCGCGCCGGTGACGTCCGCTGAGAAGATCCCGCAAACCATGTTTATTCCGTGAGGCTCGAGGTTGATATCGGCGAGGCATTTTCCAGCCGAAATGTCGTAAAGCGCGACGTGGCTGGGCTTCTCGCCCTGCCCGATCAGCCGCCGCACCCATCGCACGTTCTCGACAAAAGGCGTACTCCGAAGTCGCGTGAAGCCGACCCACACGTGCGACTCGTCAACGATCCATAGGCCGCTGCACCAACCCAAGAGCGAGCCCAAGGGATTGTCGATCGTATTGAGATCCACGACCGTTTCGGTTTCAAGCGTTCGCGCATTCACAATAACCACGGTTCCATTGACGGTCGTGAAGTAGACCTTCCCACGGTAGACTTCACCGTCGTGACAGCCGGGGTTCGCAGCAATCGTAATCCGCCGGTTTCGCTCCGTGAGAGAGACGGCGTCGGCCTGCTGGCTGCGCGTCACCCAAGGCTGGCCGTCAAGAAAGAAGCTGTAGTTTGGATGCGAGCGATGCGGCTTTGTGGTCGCAACCTTGCGGTAGTCGACCTCGCGAGAAAACCGCGTCCAGGGCGCTTCATCGAGCACGTCCCATTCCCGCAGCACCTTCCCGTCGAGCGTCGTTTCGATCACCATGTCGAGACCGGTGCTCGTGACCAGCAGATTCCCCTCAGGGGTCGGCCGCACGTGATGGACGTCGTTGAAGGACGGCAGCGAAACGTGTCCCAGCACGGAAAACTCGGGCAGCTGATAAACGAGGGCCTCGGTCCGCGTACAGACGTAAAGCCGGTCCGCTCGTAGCTCCCCATTCTCGAAGCTGATCGACTCGCTCTCGGGACAGTAGGCCTCAGGTGTCGTATATTCGACGCATCGCTCGACCGAGCCAACCTCGGGATCGACACGCAGAATGACGCCCTTCTCGTAGAGGTCCCGTTCCTCGCGGGGCTTCGGCCCGACCGGCTTCTGCTTGCCACCGGTAACGTAAAACGGACGCATCGGCGCGCTCACGCCGAAAAATCCGAAACGGGCATGGGCATCATCGCAGCCGCGCATATGAAAAGATATGAGCGAGCAAAGCTCCTCATGAATACCTCCGAGAACCGATAATACTAACGACCGCTCACTTCGCAGGTTGCGCCCGAACTCCTACTGGGAATGCCTATCCAGGGACCAAGTGTCTTAACAAAGCGACGCTGCGATCGACCCCCTCAAACGGCTCGAGGGAGCGCCCTGTAGCTAATCGAATGCGCCCGGAGTGATCCGCCTCGCCATCATCGCGGCAATCGCGTCGCTCGCCGGCTGCGGAAGCGGAGTCGTAGCCGCGCCGACGTCGGCGGACCACAGCGCTCAGACGGCCGCGTCGAAGTGTCCCTGCATTTACGTCGCAAACGATAATGGAACAAGCATCGGCGTTTACGCGGGGAGCGCGCACGGTCGCGCCCGGCCGATACGCCAAATCAAAGGCTCGCGGACGAAACTGCAAAACCCATTTGGGGTCGCTGCTGACGCGAACGGCAATATTTACGTCGCGAATGCCGCGGGCAAGCATGCCGACAATCATGGCTCGGTGACCGTCTACGGCCCGAACGCATCCGGTAACGCCAAGCCGATGCGCACGATCGGCGGCTCGAATACCGGGCTGGACAAACCCTCCGGCATCGCCTTGAATCCCGTCAATGGAGACATTTATGTCGTCAACGAAGATGGAGGCCCAAGCGGCGTCGGCAGCGTGACCATCTACGCGCCCGGCGCGACCGGCAACGTCGCGCCAATCGGGTCCATTGCAGGCGAATCCACGGGACTTTCCTTTAACGAGCAGACGGGCATAGCATTCGATACAACTGGGAACCTCTACGTTCCAAATGTGGACTCGGTTTTGGTCTTCGCGGCGGACGCCACGGGCAACGTCCCGCCGATCCGAACCATCAGAGGCAACTATACCCTCCTCGAAGGTGCCATGGAAACAGCGCTGGATCCCAGCGGAAATTTATACGTCGGAAACTTGAACAACAGCATTCTCGTCTTTTCCGCCGGAGCGAATGGCAACGTTGCTCCAACGCGAGATATCTCGGGGCCGAACACAAAGCTGGATTTCATCGGCGGTCTCGCCATCGATGGCGCCGGCAACGCGTACGCGGCGAGCTATGATACGCGCACGATCACCGAATACGCAGTCGGCGCAACCGGTGACATCAAGCCCATCAATACCATTAAGGGCCACGCACTCGATGGCCCGTTGGGCATTTCGATTCGGTGAGGTAGCGCGCTTACCACAATGCGACGGCCTGACGAATCAAACGCTCGTTTCGACGGGCGTTTTGCTTTTCATCATGACGGAGAAGAGCAGGTTTCGGGCCTTCATCCGTGCTGCGTTAACGCGTTAACGTATTCAATACGTTGAGTTAGATTTGTCGACTTGGGCCAGCTTCGGCGCGATTTCGGCGTGACGACCGCGCGCTTCATAATGTAGAATTCGCTTCCAGTCACTTTTCGCGAGGTTTACTTTATGAGCAAGGCTTCTTGTTTGCTGGGGTCGGTATCGCTATTGTGCGTGACGATTCTCGCCGCTTGTTCGGGATCGCAATCTTTGCCGTCCGCAAGCGCGCAGCAAGGAGATTCGGCTTCGGCAATCTCTCAGAGCGTTGCTCGAGCCATTACCGGCGACAACAAGTCCATTCGCCCTGACGGCGAGTTCATCGGACATGGCATAGACTCGACCGCGACGGTCACCGTTCATCCATCCCAGGTCGGGCCGCCGGTGAACCGGCTGGTCGCCGGCGCGACCATTCCGGTATGGTACAACCTTACGCTTTCGGGTATTGCTGGAGCGATCATGGCGGCGAACCTCGCGATCACGCGATTTCCAGGGGGCGCCCAAGTCGATATTTACAACTGGCAGACCGGCGAGGACGGGCCCAAGGGAACGCCGTGCGCCGGAAACGCGAACCCGATTTCGAATGTCGACACGTTCATGCAAGACGTTGCTCTACCAGCGCAAACGCAAGTCTCACTCGGCGTCAACTACGGCAGTAATCCCAAGTGCACCGGTCCGAACACGCCGGCAAACGCCGCTGCCGAAGTTTCACACATCGTCAACACGTATGGCCCAGATGCCGTCACATTCTGGGAAATTGGAAACGAGCAGTACGCACCCGGCAGCATAGACTGCCGCCAGCCGCACTGTCGGTCGTCGCGCGACCCCAACCAGTTCGCACGAAACGAGCCGGCGTTCTATGACGCGATGCATGCTGCAGGCGCACAGAACGTTTGCATCCCCATCGACGCAGCGAATCCGAAGAGCCCGTGGAATCCGATCGTCTTCGCCAAAGCGAAGTACGACTGCGCCAATATCGTCTACTATCCGCAGCGCGCCACGACCAGCGATTCGTTTCTGCTTTACCAGGCGATTCCGGATCTGGATACGCAGATCAACGCCGTGAAGGCGCAGTTGGCGGCTGCAAGCCGTCCAAATACACCGATTCTTCTCTCCGCGATCTCGTCGACGCTGGGGCCCTATGGCAAACAGAGCCAAAGCATCGTCGGAGCTCTCTACGCCGATATGGCGATCGGCGAAGCGCTGAACGAAGGTCTGGCCGCAATGATCTGGCACATTGGTTTTGGCAGCTGCGACGCACCATCGCAGGGCGGTGACTTCCGGAACACGGTCTATGGCTGGCAGAAATACGGCGGGGCAATGATGTTTAGCGACGGCCCTGGGAACAACTGCCCGGTCAGCACGCCGCGCGGCACCCTGCTCGCAACGGCCAACGCATTCGTTACCGCAGCGAAGTTCGTCAACGCGGGCGGTAACATGGTCGGCGTCACGGTAAGCGGCAATTCGGACGTGCGCGCCTATGCCTCGAGCAAAGAAATCATGCTCGTCAATCTCAACCAGGGTGTGGGGGCGGAGGTTACCGTGAGCGTTGACGGCTCGCGGGGTGGTCTCGGGGGCCCGATCGTCGACTATGACAAAGCGCTGTACGATCGGTCGAAGACGGGCATCTGGGCCGCGCCGAAAATCGGATCGCTGCCGCCACGAAAGGGAGCCAAGCTGCACATTTGGCTGCGGCGGTGGAGCGTCACCGTTGCGCCGTTACTATAGGCCGCTGCGTCTCGCTTTAGAAGACCGCCCTCTCGATAGGCACGGTTACGAGACGTTTGTCCCCGGGATCTGCGACCGTCTGCACGGTCCATAGGTCGACCGCTCGATCTGGGACGCCGGCCACCCAACCCGATCGTTCGCATGCGTAGTTTAACCGCTTGCCGTCGATCAGATACGACGCGCCGGTAGCGAAGACGCATTTGTCGCCGCCGGCGAGGCGTAGGCCCCAGGGTGCGCCTTTCCGATCCAACCATCGAGTAAAGGCTTTGACACTCGCGTTGAGCGGCTTTGGTAGTCTGATCAAGACGACACTCGTGGAGAATGGCGTCTCGGCGCACGCAACTTCGTCGGTGCGAGCGATGCCTTCAAAACATGGATCGTAAACGTCGTCGCCTGCAGTGCATCGCCACGCATCCGGGCGGCCCGTCACGCGCGAGTGACCTCCGCACGCGCCCTTTGCCTTCGCTGCGATACCGAAGCCATGGTGCAATCCATCCCGCGCCCACGGCGTGAAGATTACCACCTGGGTTCGCGTCGACGCCTGCGCCGGCGCGAGCAGCGATACGGCGACGGCGAGCGCGCAGGCGAGGCGAAGCCCGGCGTTTGCCATTAGCGCTCGTGCGCCCAGCGCGTGACGCCGGCACGAACGACGCCACGCTCCAGCTCGTGCACGCGATTCATGAGGTGCGTTTCATCCTCTTTAGGCTCGACCCGCAGCGGCCTTCGCGCTAGCACCGGCCCGCGGTCGGTCGCTGCGGTGACGCGATGCAGCGTGGCGCCGACCCACTCACTCGAAAGCGCGAGCGCATCGCGGATGGCGCGCGCTCCTCGAAACGCTGGTATCGAGTTCCCGTCGGGCATCACGACCTCGTCACGGCGCGGATCGAGCGGGAGAAATGCGGGATGCAGATTGAGGATCTGCGGGAAGGTGCCGACGAACGAGTCGCTCAGCAGATGCATCCAGCCCAAGAGGAGCACGAGATCCGGTCGCTCGGATTTCGCGGCCTCGAGCAACCGCGCGTCGTACGCCTTTCGCTCCTCTTCCGCGCGATTCCACGACACGACGCGAACCGATTCCACCCGGGCATTGCGGGCGCGTTCCACAGCGTAGGCACGTTCGTCGCTGCCGAGGAGCGCGACGATCTCGATTGGCAGCATGCCGCTGCGCGATCCTTCGAGCACGGCTTGAAAGTTGCTCCCGTTCCCCGACGCCATGACGAGCGTGCGCCGCGAGGGACGAAAGAGCGCACCGGCTTCGAAACGCTCCGCGATCCTGGCGCCGGCCGATTTCGCATAGTAGTGAACCAACGTCTCTCCGGTCACGGCGGGGATGAGTGCGCGCGTGAATCCTCGTTCGCGCAGGGCATTGAGCGCGAGCCGAAGGAGCGCTCGCCCGAGTCCCCGATTGCGCTCCGCCGGTGCGACCCCGAACGGACCGAAGATGCCGATCCCCGGCTCGCGCGCGAGCCCATCGAGCCATGCAAACCGCAGCCCCTTCGAATTGAATGCGGCAAATCCAACCGGGTTGCCGTCGCGCCGCGCAACGATCGTCGAACCCGCATTCGCCTCCGAGCTCCAGCAACCGCCGAATGTCTGGTCGATCCATGCCAAGGTCCGTTCGTCGGGGTTGCCGGGCGCCCCGATCTCGATTCCGAAGGGCGCGTCCACGGGGAAATCACGATCCAGCTCGATCGCGAGATTGAGCAGCTCGGCCACGTCAGTTAATCGTAGAGCGGGCGCAGAACGGCGGCACACTCCTCTAAGAAATCGATCTCGGCATCGGCGCGCAGATCCACGCGATCGCTCTCGACGTGCAACAAGCCGATGACGATGCCGCTTTCGGCTCCGAGAACAGGTACGAGCGCCGTGCTGCCTGCCACGGTCGAACGGATTCGTATCGCCTCGTCGCGTGACGACGAGCCGGCTTGCGCGACGATCGTGAACTCGTCATCGCCGACATCGTAAATGCCGACCCATCGATACCCGTGCGCGTTGCGGACGGTTTCCGCTGCAGCGTGCGCTCGATCCGCGCGCGGAGACTCCGAGTCGGCGGCGCGCGCGACGGCGTGAACGACGTCGCTCATCGATCGTCGCGGGCGGGATGGACGATGACCTGCGGCTCGCTCTGCGTTCTCGACTCCACCCAGCCGACGATCTTCGCGCCCGGAACGGCCGCAATCGCCTCCGCAGCCTCGGTAATCGGAACGATCAGCGTATACCCGATTCCCATGTTGAGAACGCGGTAGCGTTCTTCGGGACGAAGATCGCCGCGACGCACCAGCTCTTTCAGAATCGGAGGTACACTCCAGCGCTGCTGTTCGAAAACCGCCTTGCACGTTTCGGGCAACGTGCGCGGCACGTTCTCGAGCAGACCGCCGCCCGTGATATGCGCCATCGTCTTGACGGTTGCGACGGCCTCGATTGCGCGCACTTCGCGATAGTACGAGGGATGCTCTGCGAGCAATGCGTCGCCGTAGGTCGCTGCGCCGAATGGTTCGTCCCACTCACTCGCCGGAATCAGCGCACGCGCCAGGGAGTAGCCATTGGTATGTAAGCCGATCGCGGGAAGCCCGACGATTGCGTCGCCGGGTACGACGCTGCGCACGTCGGGAATCGCATCGACGGCTACGACCCCGACGATCGTCCCGGCCAGGTCGAAGTGATCGCGGGCGTAGAGGCCGGGCATCTCGGCGGTTTCGCCCCCGAGCAGCGCGCAGTCGTGCGCCCGGCATGCCTGCGCGCAGCCCCCCACGATTTCAGCGGCGACGGCCGGATCGAGCCTGCCGACGGCGAGGTAATCCAAGAAAAAGAGCGGGGTCGCGTTGCAGACCAAGATGTCGTTCACGCAGTGGTTCACGAGATCGCGCCCTACCCCGTCGTAACGCCTGCGTTCGGCAGCAATAAGAATCTTGGTACCAACGCCGTCGGTCGAAGCGACCAATGCGCGGCTCCCGTCGCCGGGGAGGCGGAAAAGCCCGGCAAACCCCCCAATCGCGTCGATCTGATCGGGATGCCGCGACTGGCCGAGCAGGCTGCGATACCGCTCGACCGCTTCGTTACCGGCCGCGACGTCGACTCCAGCGTCGGCGTAACGGTCGGAGAGCGCCGCTTTGAGGCTCGAACGAGGATTCTCCCAGCTTCCCGCCATAGGCTGGCAGTACTTCACCGTTCGAAAGGTCCACCATGCAAGTCTATCTCTCCGCTGACGAACCCAGCGAGGTCAGCGCCGGCGCCCTTGTCGTGCCCTTCTTCTCCGAAAGCCCGCTTGAGGGCGTTACCAAAGATATCGACGCGGCCACCGGCGGCGCAATCGCCGAGGCGCTCGCATCGGGCGAAGTGCGGGGAAAGCTGGGCGAAGTCGTTCTCGCCTACGCGAAGGACCGGCCTTATCGCCGGGTCCTTGCGATTTCGCTTGGCGACCGCAACGCCTTCGAACCATATTTACTCGGCCGCTATGCCGGAAGTGCGGTGCGCTATCTCGGCCGGCGCAACGTCGAGAAAATCGCCGTCGTGCTGCCGCCTCAAGCGAAAGGGCGCGAGTCGATCTGTGCGTCGTTCGTCGCCGAAGGGGCGATTACGGGAAGCTTCGACATAACGATCTACCAGGAGAAGCCGGACCGCCGTCTTGCGACCAGCGAGATCGCGATTCTCGGCGCCGGATTCGACACCGCCGCAATCGACCGCGGCATCGCGCGCGGACGAGCGATCGGCGAAGCGGTGAATTTGGCGCGCCGGCTGGCGGTTACACCGGCGAATGACATGACCCCGACCCGCATGGCCGAGGAGGCTTCGAAAATCGCGAAAGCGACGGGGCTCGAGATCGACGTCCTCGACGAAGAGCGCGCCCGCAGCGAAGGCATGGGATCCTTCCTTTCGGTCGCGGCCGGGAGCGTTCAGCCGCCGAAGTTTATCGTCTTGCGGTATAACGGCGATCCGTCGAGCAAAGAACTGCTCGCACTCGTCGGCAAGGGCATCACGTTCGACACCGGCGGCATCTCGATCAAGCCGGCCGAAAGAATGGAAGACATGAAGTACGACATGTCGGGCGGCGCCGGCGTGCTTGCGGCAATGAACGCAATCGGCACGCTCAAACCGAAGCTCAACGTGGTCGGCATCGTTCCGGCGACCGAGAATATGCCGGGCGGAAAAGCGACGAAACCCGGCGATATCGTCAAGGCGATGAACGGCAAGACCATCGAGGTGATCAATACCGACGCCGAAGGCCGGCTCATTCTCGCCGATGCGCTCTGCTATGCCAACAAGCTTGGCGCTACGAAGATCGTCGATGCGGCGACCCTCACCGGCGCCTGCGTCATCGCGTTGGGCCACGCATCCTCAGCGGCGATTACGAACGACGATGCCTTCGGCGCGCAATTCCTCGCCGCAGCCAAGCCGACCGGCGAACGCTACTGGCAGATGCCGTACTACGACGACTACACGACCCAGATGAAGAGCGATATCGCGGATCTCAAAAACACGGGCGGACGCGCCGCCGGCACGCTGACGGCAGCGGCCTTCTTGCGCGAGTTCGTGGGAACGACGCCTTGGGTTCATCTCGACATTGCCGGCACAGCCTATCTCGATAACGAGTTTGCGTGGCAGGCAAAAGGCCCGACCGGAACGCCGGTGCGCGCCTTCGTCTCGCTGGTCGAAGCGCTATCGCAGCCCGAGCGCGGCGCTGAATCGAAGGACGGGCACGCCAACGGGGCACGGGCGGAAGAGCTGCGCGTGTGACCCTTCGACAAGCCCAAGGGCAAGCTCGGAATAGCGGCCGCAACGGCACCGAGAGCGCTCGTCCGTACGAACCCGAAAAGAACCCGGCAATCCGCCGCGTGACGGCGGGCGCGATCAAACGGCGCAAAGGCAAGGCCCTCTTTCCGGTCGCAACCGCTTACGACGCTCCGTTCGGGCAGTTCGTGGAAGCCGCGGGCATCGACGTCATTTTGGTGGGAGATAGCGTCGGCAACGTCGTGCTCGGTTTCGACGAAACGACGCCGGTCACGCTCGAGAACATGATCTACCACACGCAGGCGGTCGCGCGCGGCACGATGCGCGCGCACATCATGGCAGATATGCCGTTCGGCTCGTACCAGATTAGCAACGAAGATGCACTGCGCAGCGCGATTCTTTTGGTCAAAGAGGGTGGCGCCTGTTCCGTCAAACTCGAGGGCGGCCGCGATCAAGCCGAGCGGATTCGCGCGATCACCGGCGCCGGAGTTCCGGTCGTCGGACATATCGGCGTCAACCCGCAGACGGCCGGCCTCGGCCCCGGTTTTAAAATGCGCACCCATCGCGACCGCCTGATCGACGACGCGCGCGCGGTCGAATCCGCCGGCGCCTATGCGATCGTGCTGGAAGTCGTCGACTATGAGATTTCGCGCGAAATTACCGAGCTGCTCTCGATCCCCACGATCGGCATCGGTTCGGGACCGCATTGCGACTCGCAGGTGCTCGTGCTTCACGATATCCTCGGCATGTATCCGCATTCGCCCGGATTTGCGAAACGGTACGCCGAGGTGGGGCGCGTCGCTACGGAAGCGCTCGAGGCTTACGCGCGCGACGTGCGCGACCGGACCTTCCCAACCTAACCCTCCGAAAGGATGCTATGACTGAGTACCATCAGCACGCCGATCTCTCGCTATTAGGCGAGCTGCGCAAACTCGATGGCCCCGGTTTCGAAGGCTTCGTCGCGCTCGATAAGACCGTCGGACGGACCGACGGCGCGATCCCGCCAAAATACCGCGAGCTCATTGCACTCGGCGTCGCCTTGACGACGCAATGCCCGTACTGCCTCGACGTTCACACCGCCAACGCCAAGAAAGCTGGTGCGACGCGCGAGGAACTCGCCGAGACGGTCCACATCGCGGCGGCTCTGCGAGCCGGCGCGGCGCTCACGCATGGGCTGCTCGCCCTCAAACTCTACGACAAAGCGTAAACCGGCCGGTCTTCGGCTTAGAGCCGGAGAAAGCGGACGATATCGTCGTAGATGCCGCTCTCGTTAGCGTAGAGCGCATAATTCTTTGCCATCGCGAACCACTCGCGCGTCGAAGGTTTGATTTTCGACGTTGCAGCGAGCAGATCGCGAGTGGAGAGCGGCTTGACGATCTGCTGTTCGACTGCATCGCGCAAGCGCAACTCGACCGCGGCGTCGACCACCGCCTTGAGGTCGGCGCCGGAGAATGCGTCCGTCCGGGCCGCTACCTCGGCAAAGTTTAGATCATTGGTGGGCTTGCCTTCGCAGAGCACGCGCAGAATCTCCGCGCGCGCCGTTTCGTCGGGCGGCGGAACGAAAATGATCCGGTCGAAACGGCCAGGTCGCCGGAAGGCGCTGTCGAGTTGCCACGGCGCATTCGTTGCGCCTACAACGAAGACGCCGTCGTTGGCATAGCGCGCTCCGTCCATTTCCGAGAGGAACTGATTGACGACGTTTCGCACCGCCGAGGTCGCCAGGTTTTGCCGGTTCCCGCCAAGAGCGTCGATCTCGTCGAAAAAAATGAGGCACGGCCGATTCTTTCGCGCATGCTCGAAACACGCATGTAGGTGGCGTTCGCTATTTCCGAGCCACATGCTGAGGATATCGCTGATGCCGATATTGATGAAGTTCGCTTTGCTTTCGCCGGCGGTCGCGCGCGCGAGATAGGTCTTTCCGACTCCTGGCGGACCGTACATCAACAGGCCGCCGCCGGCGCTCACGCCATACGCTTTGTAGATGTCGGGATGGGCCAGCGGGTTGAGAAACTTGTCGCGAATCGCATCCTTGACCGCCGTCATTCCGCCGACGTTGCTGAAGTTGATAGCCGGCTTCTCGAGCAAGGCCGGTTCGGCGTTGCTCGCGTCGTCGAAAAGCAGCGCATCGGCGACCGCAACGGGTTTTTCCGGCGGAGCATCGCCATGCGCGCGCAGCGAGACCTCGAACTCCGCGTCGGTCAGCGACGGGTCTGCCTGGATCGCATCCCGGTACGCCCGGCCGGCTCGTTCGTAGTCGCCGAGATGTGCCTTGACGCGTGCGTAGAGCAGCGTTGCATCGGCAGGACATCCGGGCTCGTCCTGCAGTCGATCGGCGAGCGGCGCCGCCTCGCTCGCGCGGCCGAGGACGAAGAGGGCCTTCGCCAATCCCAGGCGCGCCGCGATATCCGCGGACCCGTTGTCGATGAGATACCGGTATTGCACGACGGCATCTTCGTGACGCCCGCTTTCGGCGAGCACTTCAGCGAGGTAGGCGCGCAGCTTCGCGTTCTCCGGTGAACCGGCGAGAGCGGCCCGCAGCGCCTCGATGTCTCTTCCCCGGTCAGGCATGTACGATCCCCGGCCGTGCCCGCCGCGCGACTCGCCTCGCCATGTTCAGCGTGAGCGTTACGACGCCGAACAGCATGAATACGAAGGCCGCGAGCAAACCGGTGAACACGACCAGCGGCAGCAGGACGCGCTGCGTCAGATATGGATACTCATGCTGCGCGCGGAGCAGCCCTGCCGTGCCGGGAGCGCCCGTGATCGCCATGAGGCCGCCCAGAGCCAGCGATGCCGTTTGAACGATTGCGGTGAGAACCAGCCCAAAGACTGCAAAGACCCGCTGAAACCGATACGATCGGATGACCGTGCGCGGGAGCTCGGCGGCGGCGCCGTAGACTGCGGTCGCGACGGCGCCAAGGCCGCAACTGATCGCGATCCATCCGAAGCCGCCGTTGCGTAGCGCGACCGATGCGAACAACCCAACGAGTAAGACTGCCAGGTCGGCAAAGAACCAATAGGCAGTAACCATTTCGATCCGCGCCAGCGCATGCCGAACGAGGCGATCGTTATAAATCAATAGCGTCCCGGTCATATGCAGCGCGCGAAAAACGACGACGACGAGCACGATCGTCATTCCGAAGGAGAGCAGCACGTTCTCAAAGACGAGCGTGAGGAATACGAAGGCGACGGCTGCCAAGAGTGCGAGCCCAACGGAGAAGACTCTGCTTCGGCGGGCGATCGGCGCGTAGATCGGAAGCGAGAGCCGCGCTGCGGCGACGTAACCGGCGCGTGCCGCGGCATCGGTAGGATCGTTGCGCAACGCCTCGCGATAACCGGTGAGCGCCCTTTGCGCGTCCAACCGCGCGAGCGCCGCTAACCCGCCGGCAAGGTGCGCGCGGGGCGACTCGGGCGCAAGTCGCAGCGCTTCGTCCGCGGCTCGTGCGGCTTCTTCTTTTCGTCCGAGCTGTGTGAGGATCAGCGCCTTCATCGTCCAGGCTTCCGCTACAGCCGGATCAAACCGCATGGCGCTCTCGAGCGCTTCGAGCGCCGGCTGAGCTCGGCGCTGCGCGATGAGCGCCTTCGCGAGCGCGACCCGCACCGGCGCGTGGTCGGGCTTGATTGCAATCGCCCGCTCAAACGCCGATTGCGCCTCGGCCGGCCGTTTTGCCCGAAGGAGAACCATGCCGTATTGCCAGTACGCATTCGTCGAACCCGGGACGAGGGCGACGGCGCGCCGTGCGGTCTCGAGCGCTTCGGCATGCTCATCCATCTCGGAGAGCGCGCCGGAGAGCAACATCATGGCTTGGGCGTTCTCAGGCTCCAGCGCAAGGAGGTCCAGCAGCAATCGCCGCGCGTCAGAGTATCGACGAGCGTGAATGAGTGCGGTGGCGCCTTGCAAATGTGGTTGGGTGGAATGACGCACGTACAGCGACTTACTTGGTAGGGCCTCGCGCTTTGCCCTGCCGGACGCGGCGCCGGGAACGCATCGCACGCTTTGTGCCTACCAGTTGGCACTCCACCGCGCTAGGGTCCGAGCATGTTCGAGACGAGCGATTTCTCCGACCCGTTGCTCATCGCGATGCGCGCTTTCGAGCGCGTCCTTCTTGGGTGCGACGCCATGCCTCCAGCGCGTCGAGGCGCCGCCGTACCACCTGGAGCTCGTCAATCAACGCAAGACCGCCCGTTGCCAAGTGACCCGCCTCGGCGCTCAAACGTAATTCCGCTTCGTCTTCGTCGTCGCTAGGCGCCGCATCGCGAACTCGGGCGCCGGCCCGCTCCAGCGCGGCCGTGACAAAGGCTTGCGCGCGCGACCGCGCCGTCTCACCGACCTTGCGTCCGAGGCTTCGAACCTCGACGATCATCGAAGCCTTGTTCGCTTCGACGAGCAACCGTGTCTGCTCGCGCTCGAAGCCGTAGAGCGCTTCGGCGGTCGTTCCCAACGCGCGAGCGATCCGAACGACGATGCTGATTGTCGGATTGAGCCGCTGGCCGGCTTCGATCTTATAGAGCGTGGGGTGGTTGACTTCGGCGCGCCGCGCTAGCTCGTTCTGCGACCAGCCCAATGCGCTTCGTCGCGCGGCGATTCTCTTTCCCAGCGTCACGCATCTGGACTGTAGCAGCCGGACGCGAAGGCCCTTGAACCAAACGGTCTTGGCGAACGGTTATTCCAATCGCCAAATGGGGAGAGTACTACGCGGGCGTCGCGTGTATTTGGTGCGCGGCCGGAACGTTCGGATATTCACCGATCAGACAGCCCAGGCACATATCCTCGCGCTTGCGTCCGACGGCCCCAATCAATCCGTCGAGGCTGAGATAGCCGAGAGAATCGGCTCCCGTCTTTTGACGGATCTGCTCGACTGAATAATTCGCCGCAATGAGCTCGTCGTACGTCGCCATGTCGACGCCGAGATAGCACGGATGTTTGATCGGCGGCGACGTGATTCGCAAGTGCACCTCGCGAGCCCCGGCTTCGCGGAGCAGCGCGACGATTCGCGGCGTGGTCGTTCCGCGCACGATCGAATCGTCGACGACGATGACGCGCTGTCCCTGCAGATTTTCGACGACCGGGTTGAACTTCAGATGGACTCCCCGCGAGCGCATTCGCTGGTCGGGGCTGATGAACGTGCGGCCGATATAGCGGTTTTTGATCAGCCCTTCGATGTACGGCAGGCCGCTCTCGGTCGCGTAGCCGATCCCGCCGGCGACGGCCGAGTCGGGAACCGCCATCACGACGTCGGCCTCGACGGGATGTTCCTTTGCGAGCTGACGTCCCATCGCGTACCGTGCCATATAGATCGAGCGTTCGCTGAACTTCGAATCGGGACGTGCAAAGTAGATATACTCAAACATGCAGAGCGCCGGCCGGGCGCGCTCGACCGCGGTCTGGTACGATTCCATACCGTCCGGCCCGATTCGAATAATCTCCCCTCGCTCGACCTCGCGCACGTACTGTGCGCCGACCGTCCCGAGCGCGCACGATTCCGAGGCGACGACGTAACCGTTCTCACCTAGACGGCCGAGACAGAGTGGCCGCACGCCCCAGGGATCGCGAAAGGCGTAGAGCTCGGTCTGGGTGCAGAGCACGATCGAGTACGCGCCTCGCGCCCGCGCCAGCACCGACTTGATGCGGTCGACCATCGTTCCCTTCGACTCGACGATCAGCTTTGCCATAACCTCCGAATCCGAAGAGGCTTGCAAAATAGTCGTCGGGGCGAGCGAGTCGCGCAGATCGTCGGTATTCGTCAAGTTGCCGTTATGCGCGAAGGCGAAGTCGCCGAGCTCGGTGCGTTCGAGCAGCGGCTGCGCGTTGACGACGATCGAGGACCCGGTTGTCGAGTAACGGGTGTGGCCGATCGCGATGTGGCCGCTCAAGTCGCTGAGGATATCTTCGTTGAAGATCGCCCCGAGCAGCCCCATTTCTTTGTGCGAACGAATCGTCCCACCATCGGCGGCGGCAATTCCAGCGGACTCCTGCCCACGATGCTGCAACGCGTAGAGTGCAAAGAACGCCAGGCGAGCTGCATCGCGTCCAGGTGCGAAGACCCCCGTTATCCCGCACATCCTAGGGTATTATACCAGACCCTGCCCGTGGGCGATCTAATCCGACGACCGCCTCCCGCCGAAGATTTGCAGTAGGGCCAGGAAAATGTTGATCGCGTCTAGGTAAATGCTCGTCGCCATCAGCACGGGGGTCAGGCCGTCGCCCCCGGCGCGAAGCCTCGCGAAGTCGACCAGCACCAAGCCCGAAAAAATGACGAGCGTAATCCAAGCGTACGTTTCGGGGTGAATGAAGCGTACGAACATCGAGATGACGCCGACCACCACCAAGCCGAGCAACGCAATCAGGAAAATGCCCTGGAAGCGCCGCAGATCGAGCCCGGTCGCATAGACGATCGCGGCGAGTGCAAACATTCCGAGCCCCGTTGTCAGCGCCGCATTCACGACGACATCGGGACCGAACGCCCGAACATACTGTCCGATGACCGGCGCGATGCCAACGCCCTCGCAGAACGTGAAGGCATAGAAGAGCAGCAGCGAGACCGCCTCGTTGCGCCGCACGGCGTTGATGCAGAGCAAAAGGATGAACCCGGCGATCATTGCGATGAGCCCGACGCCCGGCGCTAACCCTTGAAAGAACCACGCTGCCATCGCGGTGACGCACAAACCGAGCGCAGTGATACCGAGCACTTGCGCGAGCAGCGAATTCGTCGGAATAGCCGGCGCTGAAGGTGCGCCGTATTGGTTCTGCGGCTGGAAGCGATAAGCCATGACGTTTCCTATTAACCTCCGCCCGAGCTGAGAGTTACACTTGGCGTTCCGTGGCAGCGAGCGAGCAAGCAGAGTAACCGTACGCTAGGCCACGCGTACAGACCTTTCCCTCGAGAGTTGCCGGCCGCACTCAAGGCTCGAAGTATGAGTCTGGAACACTCGGGGGAAAGTCGATGTCGGATAGGTCGTCCGCAATGCGCCCGGTCGTGTTGGAGAGCATCTTATGAACGATTGCCTCGGCATCGATGTGAACGATCGTCCACACGTGCGCGGTCCCGACCGGCGCGAACCGATACCGAACCGAGGCCCACGTGTCGCGTTCGTTATATGGTCGGTCGTAGATCAGCGCAACGACCTCGAAGCTCGCCTCTTCCACCCAGAGCTCGCGCAGCGCGAAGCGATCCGGATCACCCCGCGGCCGCAGCTTTAAATGATAGCATTGTCGGCCGTCGACGCTCTCTTCGCCGGCGAGCGCGATCTCGTACGCATTCGCGTTTGCGGTGACGGTCGCAATCGTCTGCAAGGGGTCCGGCGCAAGGTTCGGGGGCCGTGACGCGGGCGTCGCCTCCGTCTCGGGAAGCACGCGGTAGAAGCCGAGGGGCGTTCCGGCCGGCCCGGTGATAAACGCACCGCGCAGCAGCACCTTCGCGGCCGCGCCGTTTGCCGGCACCGTCTGCGCGAAGGTACGTCCGTCGCTCATTCGCACGGTGAATGCAACGACATCGCCTGCGGCGCACTGCGACGTCAAGAACGTTTGCTCGCATGGGATGCGGAACGATTCGTACGGCGGAACAACGCGGGCCGCCCATACCTGCTGTGCGCGTAAGAAGATCGCCGTCGGGTCGATCACGGCGTCAGAGTCGGGACCGAGGCAATATCCGTGCGGTAGGTGAGGTCGTCGGCTCCGAGACGGCCGGCAAGCTGTTGCACACCATGGTAGGCTCTCGACCGCGCTTGCACGAGCCCGTCACCGAGCGCGGTCACGGTGAGCACGCGTCCGCCGGCAGTGCTGACGCGTCCGTCGACAGATCGCGAAGCGCCCCAGAAGGCTCGGCATCCGTCATCGAGCGCAACGTCTGGACTCAGACCGGCCAGCGGCGTGTTGCTGCGCGGATAATCCGCCGTCGCCAAGACGACGCCGACGCAGTCCTGCGAGGAGGTCGTCGTGAGCGAGAGATCCATGGCGCCTTGTGCCACGGACTGAAGCAGCCCCGCAAAGTCGCCGCCGATGCGCGGCAGCAACACTTGGGTCTCCGGATCGCCGAAGCGCGCGTTGAACTCGATGACCTGCGGGCCGAACTCGTTCCACATCAGACCGCAATAGATCACCCCGATATAGGTCTCGCCTTCGGCGAGCAGACCGCGTAAGAGCGGCCCGAGGATTCGCTCGCGCACGCGATCTTCCAAATCGTCGGGAAAATCGGCTGGCGGTGAGTAGGCACCCATCCCGCCGGTATTCGGTCCGGTGTCGCCGTCGCCGGCGCGTTTGTAGTCGCAAGCCCCACCGAACGGCACGATCGCCCTGCCGTCGCAGAGGGCGAATACGCTCACTTCACGCCCCTCCAACCGCTCTTCCAGCAGGATGTCCGAACCGCCGCCGGGGAGGCGCGCGCCCTCGTACCAGTCGTGCAGTAGCGCGCGAGTGCCCTCCGCGTTCGGCATGACGACCACACCTTTGCCGGCTGCAAGTCCGTCGGCTTTCACAACGACGGCACCCTTCCACTCTTCGAGCGCCTTCTGCGCCCCCTCGAGCGAATGTACGACGATCGCGCGTGCCGTGGGAATGCCGTGGCGCTCCATGAACCGTTTTGCAAAAATCTTGCTCGACTCGAGCCGCCCGCCCGACCGATTGGGGCCGAAGACCGCAATCCCCGCGTCGCGCAAACGGTCGCCGACGCCGGCCGCGATCGCCGTCTCCGGGCCGAGCACCGCAAGGTCGATGCGCTCGTCGAGAGACCGCTGTGCGAGCGTCTTACCGTCGGTCGCCGCAACCTCCCAGTTCTCGCCGCGCGATGCCGTGCCGGCATTGCCGGGCGCAGCGAAGATTGCCTCGCACGACGGCGATTCCGCGAGACGCCACGAGAGTGCGTCTTCGCGCGCGCCGTTACCGACGACGAGTACGCGCATCTTCTACTCCCACTCGACGGTCGCCGGCGGCTTCGTCGTTACGTCGTAGGCGATTCGATTGACGCCGCGCACCTCGTTGACGATGCGGGCCGAGATGCGCTCGAGCAGGTCGTGCGGAAGGCGCGCCCAGTCGGCGGTCATCCCATCTTCGCTCGTGATCGCACGAATCGCGACGAGGTTCGCATAGGTGCGCCCGTCGCCCATGACACCGACGCTCTTCACCGGCGTCAGCACCGCAAAGTACTGCCAGGGATGCGGCTCGAGAACGGCGCCGTCAATTTCGTCGCGGACGATTGCGTCGGCAGCGCGCACGATCTCTAATCGGTCCGGCGTCACCTCGCCAATGATCCGGACGGCGAGGCCGGGGCCTGGGAAGGGCTGGCGCTTCACGATCCGCTCCGGGAGACCGAGCGCCCGTCCGAGCTCACGTACTTCATCCTTGAAGAGCGTCCGCAGAGGCTCGATCAGCGAGAGCCCCATTTTTTCGGGCAGGCCGCCAACGTTGTGATGCGATTTGATCTTTTCACCGGCCTTGCTCCCGGGCGTCTTCGACTCGATGACGTCGGGATAGAGCGTCCCTTGTACGAGGTACTTTACACCCGGAATCTTCGCGGCCTCGCGCTCGAAGACGTCGATGAATTCGTGGCCGATGATCACGCGCTTGCGCTCCGGATCTTCGACGCCGCTCAACTGCTGTAAAAACCGCTCTCGCGCATCGACGGCGATCACGTTGAGCTGCAGCAGCTCGCGGCATGCCGCCAGCACTTCTTGCGCCTCACCCTGCCGCAGTAAGCCGTGGTCGACGAAGATGCACGTGAGCTGCTCGCCAATCGCCCGAGCGACGAGCGTCGCCGCGACGGCCGAATCGACGCCGCCTGAGAGCGCGCAGATCACCTTGTCGCTGCCGGCGCGCGCGCGAATCTCTGCGATCGACTGCTCGAGAAAGGAGTCCATCTTCCAATCCCGGCGCAGTCCCGCGATCTCGCCCAGAAAATTGTCGAGCACCGTTCGTCCGTGCTCGGTGTGCACGACCTCGGGATGGAATTGAACGCCGTAAATTCGCCGCTTCACGTCGCCCATCGCGGCAACGTGGCAGCGCGTAGTCGACGCCAGCGTACGATACCCTTCGGGAAGCGAGATGACCGAATCCCCGTGCGACATCCAGACGCGCGATTCATCGGGCACGCCGTCGAAGAGCGGCGTTTCGCGGTCCGTTATCACGAGCCGAGCCGGGCCGTACTCGGCTCGATCGAGCTTGACGAGCTCGGCCCCGACGTCACGGGCGACGAGCTGCATCCCGTAACAAATTCCGAGAATCGGGACGCCCGACGCGACGATCGCATCGTCCATATCGGGGGCTCCCTCGACCATCGCGCTTTCGGGGCCGCCCGAGAGCACCAACGCGGCCGGCTCGCGTGCCGAGAGCAGGCTCCACGGCGTGTCGTGCGGCACGATCTCGCAATAGACGCCAAGCTCACGGATACGGCGGGCGATGAGCTGACCGTACTGCGCGCCGAAATCGAGAACGAAAACGGTCTCGGGCATCGCCCTAGGCCGCCGCGGCGGCCGCCTTCAGCGCTGCATCATAATCGGGTTCGTTGGCAACATCGGGAACGATCTGAACGTACTTGACCGTACGATCCTTACCGATGACGACGATCGCGCGAGCGAGCAATCCGAGCTCCTCGATCAGTAGACCATAGTTCCGCCCGAAGCTATGGTCGCGATAATCGGAGAGCATCTCCAGCTTTACGTCGCCCTGCGCACCGCACCAACGCGCCTGCGCGAACGGCAAGTCCAGGCTCACCACGGCGGCGCGCACGCCCTGCGGCAGCTCGCCGAGACGCGCGTTGAACTTCTGCGACTCGAGCGAACAGACGCTCGTGTCGAGCGATGGCACGACGATCAGCATCGCCGCGTTCTGGCCCTCGTCCAGCAAGATCTCGGGCGTGACCGTCGAGAGATCGCCCGCCGTCAGCGTAAACGCCGGCGCCGGATCTCCGGCGTGCAGCTCCGGACCGAGCAGCGTGACCGGTTTTCCTTTAAATAACAGCACGGTACCTCCAACAGCGTTTGTGAGTGTTCTATGTCAACACGTCTTCGAGTCGATTGGTGTCGCGCGCCATGACGATTTCCATGGCAATGCGCTCGCCCACCGAGAGATCGCGACCCCAGCGATAGGCTGAGTACGGCGTATAGCGCGTCCCCGGCGAGCCGGGGATTCGCAACGAGACATCGTAGCAGACCAGCTCCTTCGGCGGTCCCGCCGCAACCACGCACTGCAACGCGAACGGACCGATCACGCCCGGCGAGCGCACCTCACGAGCGGCGTGCACGAAACGCTCGCCCATCGCAAAGGCCGGTTCGAGCATCGACTCCAGCACGGTCGCGGCGATGTGGCCGGCCTCCTCGAGGCGCATCGGCACCTCCCGAACCGCTTCCAGCGCGGAGGGCGGTACGTTACGAAAGCCTTCGAGATTGGTCTGCCGCCGCGTGTCGGTTCCGCTGAGCTCGAGCTCGCCAAGCAGCGGCGAGTAAAAGAAGTTGAAGTTGACCGATGGGCCGAGTGCGTACTCCTCGATACGCGCGCCATGAAGACCTCGCTCGTCGAGCGTTCCCGCGTCGATGAGCCGCCGGCTCGTTTCGCGATACTCCTGCGGCGACGACGCCAGGAAGAACGCGCGCTCGAAGCTTACGCGCGCGTGCGTCGCCTTCACCATGACGAGGCGATCGATCTCCTCGGGCGAGGCGTACTGACGCGGGTGCCTGATGCCTGCGCGCTGCAGCAGCGCGTACTGGTTTCCTTCGCCCTCGCGCTCTTCGGCTTTCAGCAGCTCGCGATTGCCGAAGAACGGAACGAGCATTCGCCGTTCGATCTCTTCGTACGAATATTTCTGCCGCAAATAGACTTCGAACGAGCGATTTGGGACGAAGATCGCGTTCGCATCGAGAAGCCGGCGCTGCACCTCTTCGCGTAGGATCTCCGGAAAGGAATCGAGCTGCACGATCGCATCCACGCATCCCCGCGGGACCGGCTTCTCGACGACGGCAAAGTGCCGCGCGTACGTCTGCTCGCGTCCCTTCGCGGTCACCACCAGATTGCGCAGCCCCTGCATGCGCGCGCCATATGCGACTTCGAGCGCCGAATGACTACCGACCGAACATAACGTCAAACGAGAACGATCGTACGTGGCGAGCGCTCCGGCGACGTGCTTGCTGGCCATATTACGTTCCGAGGAGCTTTCGGGCTTGAGCGCTGTCTTGATACTCGACGGTAAGGATTGCTTTGATTTGAGCGCCGACGAGATGGGACTGCCGGTCGGTCATGCGCTGCAGCGTCGTATAGCACCAATAGAGCAGCATCGGAAGGTCGCGATCGCGAGGATAGACCCGCTGCATCGCGACGATCGCCTTTGCGACGTCAAAGGCCGGGTCGCTCTCTTGATTGCCGTAGTTATAGTCGAGCATGAAGTTGATATGCTTGAGCCGATTCTCGATTTCGAGAATCGACATGTCCATCGGACCGAAGTACTCGTCGGCGGGCGCGAGGGTGGTAAGATACGCGTCGTGCGGCATCGCGCTGACCGTCGCGATCACGCGGATCGGATCGACCGCCTTCAGCCGCGCGAGAAAGCGCTGCGCGTTCGCAATGTCGGCCGCGCTATAGCCGCGATCGGAAGAGGTGACGTTTGCTGCGTTCACCAGCTCGTTCCCCCAGGTCGTCGGCAGATGCGCGACGGGAAAATTCGCCGCGGCCGCCCGCGAAAACGCCAGGGACCGCCACGCGCGGTCCCCCGTTAAGAGCCAGCCCCGCCAATCGGCCTCGGCTTGGATCAACGCCGCATCGACGTCGCCGGGATACGCCTTCACGTTCGCCGTCGCGTCGGCGTCGGCCAGCCGCGCCAGCGCTTCGGGATCCTCCTCGGAGTTCACCCGCCGTAGCAATCCTTGGGCCTGCCCGAGCAACTCCAAATCCTCGGAGTGCTTTGAGACCCAGTCGGCCGCCTCACGTACCCACCAGACGGCCGCATCGTGATTCGTCAGCGGATTGTAATGAAGCCCGGTGCCGATGCGAACCGTGAGCGTCGCAAGCTCGCCGTAATTCGGATCGTCGGGATATTGGAGCGAGTACGCCCGGCCGGCATTGAAGATCGTCGAGAGATAGATCTCTTGCGACCGAAAATCCCATCCCGCGGCTGCGCCCTTCGCGTACGCACCCTTCATTTGCGCGTAGAGAACGGCCGGGTCGACCTCAAGCGTCGCGCGCGCGGCGAGCGGAGCGGCGACCGGGACCAAAAGCGCAACGACCAGGGCGAGCGCGCTAGAGAATGCTCGAGTCATCCAGCACCAAGTGCAGATTATTGGTGAGGAGCGCGTTCTTGATCTCTCGGGCGATGCGCCGCCCAGTCGACATTGGCTCGGAGTAGTTCAGATACGAATAGGGCGACCCGTCGATGAAGAGGTTCGTTCCGGCGACGATCCGCGCCGAAATCTCCATCACGTAGAACTGAATGTCGGGCGTGATGATCGTCTCGATGCAGAACGCGCCGAAGAGTCCTTTCGGGCCGCAGATCTCCTGGCTTACGCGTATCACGTCGTCGCCCATGCGCAGCGCCTCGGCGAGCATCGACTCGCGCAACGAGACCGGTTGATTGCCGACGACGACGTACGAAGGACTCACGTCCATGCCTTCCTGCGCCGCCGCCGGAATGCGGCCGAGCGAATCGACGTTGGTCTCGTAACGGCGGTCCATCGACATGATCTCGAGCTTTCGCTGCAGCGGCGAATAGAAGTAGTGAATGTAGAGGGGTACGCCGATAATGTACTCCTGGATCGTATAGGCTTCTTTCAAGTGCGCGGCCCGCGCCTCGAAGTCGTGCGTATCCCTAATGAACATGTAACCCTTGCCGCCCGCCGCCCCGTAGAGCTTGACGATGACCGGCCGGTCGATTTCGGCGCTGCTGCGAAACTGCCGGGGCAGCGTCAGCCCCGCACGGGAAAGCCACTCGCGCTGGAGCTCGCGGCTCGCCTCCCAGTCCAGGACCGCCTTATTTCCGAAATAGGGGATCCTCATCTTCTTGTGCTCGTCGAGCGAGAGATAGGCAACGAACGAGCCGTGCGGGACGATGATCACTTTCCGCTTCTCGAGCTCTTCGATCTGCGTCATGAACTCGGAGTAGCGCTCGAGTGCGATCACTTCGTCGATGAAGGAGAACGATTTATAGAGCCGTTCCGTATCGCGGTTCGAAATCGCGAGCGTGCGGAAGCCTTCGTCGTGCGCGCCTTTGAGAATTTGAAGCGCGGAGTGGGAGCCGAGCGTTGCGATCGTATACGGGCGGTCCATCAGAGGTTCCCTAGTACTCGGTGCCGTTGGGAATGTCCCGGTCTCATGCGTGCTCCCGCGTAACGGCGCGGTCAATGGCCGGGTTGCACAAAAGTCGCTCGATTGCAGCGTCGAGAACTCTCCGAGCAACCGGAGCGCCCTTCGCATCGAAGAGCCGCCAACTCACGCTCGTTGACGCGCCCGCTTCCCGGTTGCGCTCGGGACGATCCAATGGTGCGATCCAGACTTCACCGTCGCGCGGCGCGCATTCGTCGAGGACCGTGAGCCGGTGTTTATTCGGATTGAAGATGGTTTCGTCGGCCTTAACGCGGGCGGTAAGCGCCTCGACGTCGCCGCTTTCGTAGATATGAATCTCACTACGTTCGATGCGATCCACGTCGACGCAGAGCCGGCGCAGCGTCACGAGTGCGGTATAGGCGGTGTTGTCGGGAATCTTAAGCGCGATCGCCACGGCGCGCATCACGAGGAGACCGCCCGAACGAAACTCCGAAAGAGCGCTGCGCCTCCGGAAGGTGCGAGCAGGTCTCCATCGCTGCGGTCGAGGTGATTGAAGTTCCACCCGTCGCGCTCGGGATGCGGCATGATCGCGAGCACGTTGCCTTCGCGGTTCACGAGCCCCGCGCAGCCGAGCGCCGATTCGTTGGGCGTCGCGGCCGAGTCGACGCGTCCGTCCGCCTGCGCGTAGACGAAGAGCAGATGTCCGTCGGAGACGATTTCGTCGAGATGTTCCGGTGTCGCGGCGAGGCGCCCCTCGGCGTGGGCGGCCCATGCCGGGACGAGCGCGCCGTCGGGCAATGCGGCGGTAATCGCGCACCGCGATGGTTCGCCCGCGAGCTTCATATAGACGTGGCGGCAGAGAAAATGCGGTGCCGGCCCGTTTCGGGCGAAGGCAGCCGTCGGTTTGCGAATCGGGCCGGTGCCCGGCACGAGACCGGCTTCGAGCAAGATCTGCGCGCCGTTACAAATTCCGAAGACCAGCTTTCCTCGCTGCGCACCGTCGATCACGAAGTCCATCATGCGATCGTGCGCGGCAATCGCTCCGGCACGCACGCGATCTTCATAAGCAAACCCACCGGAGAGTACGTAGGCGTCATACTCGCGCAAGCGCTCGGCTTGGGTCCAATGGACGAGCTCCGCATCGCCCCCGCAATCGCGCAACAGGCGCCGCGTCTCGTCTTCCGAGTTCGTTCCCGGAAAAACGAGCACCCCGATCCGCGCGTTCACGGATAGACTCCGGTAAGCGGCCGCGACCACGTTGCATACAGGTCGGGAATATCGAAACGTACGCCGTTGACCACGAGTTCTTTCCCCGGCACCGTCTGACCGATCCGCAACGCTCCGGTGAGATCGACTTCGCGCTCGTCGCTGACCTCGCAGATAAATCCACCGGCTTCGCAGAGTGGATTGCCGAAATCGATCTCGGCGCCGATCGCGCGTCCCCGCAGCATTGCGTCGAACGACAGGCGCGCGAGCGCCGTGAGCATTCCACCGGCGCCGATCGCGCGAGCCGAAAGTAACAAGCCGCGCAAATTCGCGTCGTGGAGAATTCCGAGCGCCGCTCGTTCGCCGGCATACGAAATCGTTGGCAGCATACCCTCGACTCCGAGCAGTTCGGCAAGCACCGATCCACCGACGGCGAGTTCCCGGCTGCCGATCCAGAGCAACGACGATTCGGAACGTTTCAATCCGGGCGTTACCACCTGGGCGAGGTCGTCGAAGGCGCCGATGCAGGCGACGATCGCCGAAGCGGGAACGGGGCGCCCCGCGCCCGACTCGTTGTAGAAGCTGACATTGCCCGAGACGAACGGAAGATCGAGTTCGGCAGCCGCGCGCGCCAAGCCATCGACGGCGGCTACGAACTCACCGTATTGATCGGGTTTGCGCGGATTACCGAAGTTGAGGCAATCGGTGAGTCCCAGCGGCCGCGCGCCGACGGCGGCGACGCGGCGCATCGCTTCGATGACCGCCGCTTCGGCTGCGTAACGGGGATCGATCCGCCCGTATCGCGGATTTCCTGCCACGGCCAGCGCCACGCCGAGATGCGAACCCGGAATCGGCGCGATCACGCCGGCATCGGCCGTGCCGCGCGCAAGAACGGTGGTGCCGCGGACGACGGCGTCGTAGTTTTGATAGAGCGGCTCGCGCGAGGCGACGTCGCGGTGGGCGAGCACGCGCGGAAAGAGTCGCTCCACGTCGACCGCCGGCATCTCCTCGACCGGTCCTTCGTGGTGTATGACTTCCGTGTATGGCAGGTCGTCGTGGATCGAGCCGGTGAGAAACTCGCTCTCGACGTCCATAACGACCTCGCCGCGATGGCGTAGCACGTAGCGGCGCTCGGCGGTTACGCGTCCGACGATCGTCGCGCGTGCGTTGAAGGCGATCTCCGGTAACGTAAACTCCTCGTTATAGATGCGCACCGCTTCGCGTGCGACCTCGGGCGGGAGAATCCAGAGCAGCCGCTCCTGCGTTTCGCCGACCGCGATCACCTCCGGCGTCATTCCATCGATCGCCACGTTGACCGTGTCGAGATCGATCTCTGCGCCGTACCCGCCTTGGCCGGTGACCTCCGCCGAGCAGCCGACGAGGCCGCCGGCGCCAAGATCTTTGAAGGCGGCGGTAATCTTCTTCTCGCGCAGCAGCGCGAAAACGCGATAGCTCGCGCGCATCAGCACGTTCTTCAAGAACGGATCGGGAACTTGTACCGCACCCTTGTTGAGTTCCGCTTCCTCCGCATCGAGCGTGAGCGACGAAAAAGAAGCGCCGCCGAAGCCGCTCGGATCGGTCGCCTTTCCGACAAGGACGATCGACCAATCTTCGGCGCCCGTGGGTGCGTACGAATGGACGATCTCGGATTCTTTGACGATGCCGAGCGCGACGACGTTGACGAGCGCGTTCTCATCGAAACCTTCATCGAAGTAAACGTCGCCCGCGAGATTCGGAACTCCGATGGCGTTGCCGTAGGATGCGATCCCGTCGACGACGCCTCGCGCAACCTGCCGCGCGTGCGCGCCCGCATCGTCGACCCGCCCTAGGCGCAGCGGATCGGCAACCGCAATCACCTCGGCGCCCATGCAGAGGACGTCGCGCACGATGCCGCCGATACCGGTGGCGGCACCCTCGAAGGGGACGATTTGCGACGGATGGTTATGCGATTCGTGTGCGACGACGACCGCGTACCGTTCGCCTTCGTGAACTCCGAGATGGAGCGCTCCCGCGTCCTCACCTAGGCCAAGGACGACGCTTCCGCCGTCCGTTGGCAGCCGCTTGAGGTGATGGCGACTCGATTTGTAGCTGCAATGCTCGCTCCATTGAGCATCGAATGCGTGCAGTTCGACGATCGTCGGTTCGCGACCGAGCCGCTCTCTGATGCGCTGCAATTCGTCGTCGCGCAATGCGACGTTCGGAGCTCCGGAGAGCTCATTAACCAAGCGCGTTCCCTTGCATCGGCACCTGCTGCTGCAGCGACGCATCGGCGTGCAACACGTTCGAGCGCGCGTTGGCCTGCATGAGGAGCGTGCGTCCGTAGAGCACGGTATCTTCCAGGCCTAAGAGCTTCGCGCACTGCATCGCCAGACGCTGCGGGCCGAGGGTTCCGTCGAGAACGGGCGCCGAAGAGGTCTCGTCGAGCATCGAGCGCAGCAGATCGTTCTCACCGACCGCGATCATAATCAGACGCGCGAAGCTGGCTTCGAGCTGTTGCGTGAGCTGCAAAACGTAGCCCGGCGTGGCCGAGGCGCTGGCAACGTGGCGGACCGTCGGCAGACCGAGCTGACCTAACATCTTAACGACTTCGTTCGCGCGGTCGACCTGGGCCGGCGAATCGGCGATGACCGCGGCCATGCCCGGGCGCATCACCGGAAAGGTTCCGACGAAGTCGGCAACCCGCTCGTAGGCATGCTTCACATTATCGAGCGCTGCGTCGTCGACGGCCTCCAAGTTGCGATAGATCTGTTTGTCGAGCATCAGCTCTTCGCGCCCTTGCGGCCAAATGCGCCACGAGTCGTTGTCGATGACGTCGGCGATCACCAGCTGGCCCTGATTCTCTCCGCCTGCCAACCGCCCGAACTCGATCTTCAAGTCGACGAGCAGCACGTCGCGCTTACGCCACGCGTGCGAAAGAATGTCGAAAGTCAGGCGCGCGAGCTCGGTCATCACGCCGACCTCTTGCGGGGCCGCAATGTTGCGTGCCACGATTTGATCGGGCGTGATGAGCGGATCGTGCGCGGCATCGTCCTTAAAAAAGAACTCGATGACGCGCGGAACGAGCAGCGCTCCCCGTTGCAAGCTCGGATTGCGTTTGACGAAGGATCCGGCCGCGACGCCTCGCGTCACCACCTCGAGCGGAATCATGTTGCAACGCCGCACGACCATCTCGTTCTCGTCGTCGTCCTCGCCGCCGTTGAGATAGTGGGTCGGCAAGCCGCAGAGATTGAGCAACCGGAAGACCCGAGCGGTCGTTTGCGCCGCAAGCCGGCCCTTGCCGGCGATCTCGTTGCGGCGGGCCCCGTCGCCCGCGGAGATGCCGTCCATCTGCGCGACGACGAGTTGATGGGGCTGACCGGGATTCTCGTAGAGAACCTTCGTCTTTCCGCGCGCGATCTCGATGCCCTTATTCACAGGCGCACCTCGATTTGGCGTGGGAACGGCGGGAGAACGTCGATTCGATCGGCGAGGAGTCGTGCGCGTTGTGGCGCGGTGCCGACGGCCGTGCTCGGGTCCAAGAGACGCCGAATTTCGGCCGGGTCGAGCAACGCAGTCAAATCGTGCTCTTCTGTGAGCAGGCGCGAGAGCGGATTATCCTCGCCGCGTCCAATCGCAGCCCACGCTTCCATCGATGCACCGCGCAGTCTTTCGTGCAGATGCTGGCGGTCTCCGCCGGCGCGAACGGCTTCCAGCATTACGGCTTGCGTCCCGGTGAAGGGCGCGTACGTGCGCAGGTTCGCGGCAATCCGCCGCTCGTCGACCCGCATGCCCTCCACGACGGTTCGAGCGAGCGTGACGATTTCGTCGGCACAGAGCAATGCTTCGGGCAGAACGACGCGCCGGTTTGCGCTATCGTCTAGCGTACGCTCGAGAAAGTTCGTCGCTGCATTCTGCCACGTCACGTCGCTATACGCTGGAAGCAAGCGCGCGAGCGAGCCGATGCGCTCGCTCAGGATCGGGTTCTGCTTGAAGGGCATCACGGAGCTGCCGACCTGACCCTTGCCGAAGGGTTCCGCGATCTCACCGAAGCCCGGGCTCGCGAGTACGCGAACGTCGGCTGCAAACTTGGAGAGCGAGGCGCCCAATCCCGCGAGCGCCGAAAGCAGCAGATAATCGAGCTTGCGCGGATAGGTTTGGGTGCTGACCTCGCGCGCAATCAATCCGAACCGCTCGAGCACGAAGGCTTCGATCTCGCCCGAACGGCCGCTCTGTCGCAGAAGCCGCTCGTACGATGCCGCGGTACCAACGGCGCCGCGCATTCCCTTGGTCGTCAAGTTCTCGAAGACGAAGCGGAGCGTCGCGTCGTCGACGAGCAAATCTTGTGCGTACGCGGCGAGCCGGTAGCCGAGCGTCGTCGGTTCGGCCGGCTGCAAGTGCGTGTAGGCCATGCAGACGAGATCCGCATAGGTGCGAACCTTCGCACCGAGCCTCGAAAGCAGCTCGCGCAGGTTCTCCCCAACGTAGGAGAGCGCGAGACGCAGCCGATAGGTCTCAACGGTATCTTCGACGTCCATCGACGTTGCGCCGAGATGCAGCTTCTTACCGCCGCGACGCGCCTGCTGCGCAAAGATCCGAATTTCGGCCATGAGATCGTGATGGATCTCGCGTTCGATTTCGATGGCGGCGTCGATGTCGATATCGCCGGCGTTTTCGCGCAGATCGGCGAGTTCGAGCTCTTCGATCAAGCCGTGCGCCGATTGGGCCTCGGCCAGTGCAACCCAGACCGCTCGCCAAAGCCGTCGCCGCATCCTCTCGGAGAAGAGCGCACGCAGCGGCGCGCGACCGTATCGCCACGAGAACGGCGACGCGTAGGTTTCGTAATCCATGGAGAACGGAGGGCTTCGCCCCGCGGGAAGCGGCCGCCTCGTCAGCGTAGAGCAGCTTCAATGAAGGCCGTCTACGCGCTGCCGTTGCTTCTTGCGTGCGCCGTCGCCGGCTGCACGAAGGCCGGATACGACGGGGCCGGCCGCCATGCATGGACGCAGCCGGGCGTGCTGCGCATCGCCATCGGCGAGGAGCCGAAGAACCTCAATCCACTGCTCGTCGGTACGACCTATGAGAATTTCATCGACCGGCTCATGTTCGAGCCGCTGGTCTCGGCCGATCCGCAGGGTAATCCGGTGCCGATGCTCGCCGAGCCGGTACCCTCACAGTCAAATGGCGGGATCTCCTCCGACGGTCTCACCATTCGTTATCATCTGCGGCGCGACGCGCGCTGGACCGACGGCGTGCCGGTAACGGCTCGCGACGTGCTCTTCTCCTGGCAAGCGATCGAGAATTCGAATAATAATATCGTGTCGCGCCACGGGTACGATTTTATCCGCTCCATCGAGATACCGAACCCTCAGACGGTCGTCGTTCACCTCAAACGGCCGTTTGCGCCCTTTGTGAACACGTTCTTCGCCGAGAGCGATCAACCGTACGACATCCTGCCGTCGCACATCCTTGCGCGCTATCACGATATCAATAGTATTCCGTTCGATGCCGCGCCCACGGTCTCGGACGGTCCATTTCGGTTCGTGCGCTGGCAGCGCGGCGATCGGGTTCTACTCGAGGCGAATCCGGCTTTCTTCAAGGGACGCCCCGGCCTTAACCGCATCGTTATCGAATTCATCCCCGACGAGAACTCGACGATCAACCTGCTGCGCTCGCACTCAGTCGATTACATCTTCCAACCCTCGATTCAAACGTATCCGTTGCTGCGCGCTCTTCCAGATGCCCGGATCGTAAGGGTCAATGTGAACGGCTATGAGGGGATGGAGCTCAACACCTCCCGTGCCGTGCTGGCCGATGCGCGAGTTCGCGCCGCAATCGCCGCCGCGCTCGATAAGGTTGCGTTGACTCGGCAGCTCACGTTCGGACAAGTGCGCGTGGCGACTGAAGATCTTCCCGACTGGATCTGGGCGTTCGACCCCGCGGTGAAGTCCGTTCCGTTCGATCCGGCTGCCGCGAGGGCGCTGCTCGCGAATGCTGGGTGGGTCGCCGGCCCCGACGGAATGGCACGCAAAGATGGACGTCCGATGGAACTCTTGCTGGCAGCCAATTCCTCATCGGCGACGGATCGCTCCGTCAGCCTGCTCGTTCAGGCCGCCCTGAAACATATCGGAATCTCGGTCGACGTGAAATACTACCCGCCCGATATTCTCTACGGCGCGGCGGAGATGGGCGGCATCATGCACGGCGGGAAGTTCGACTTGCTCATTTTCGGATGGTTCTCGGGCACCGACCCCGACAACTCGTCGCAGTTTAGCTGCGCAAACCGTCCGCCGAACGGCTACAACGATACGCGCTACTGCAACGCGCAGATGGATGCGGCGCAAGCGGAAGCGCTGGGGCACTACGATCGTCCGACGCGAACGCGCGCGTACTCGAACATCGAGGCTCTGCTCGCGCGCGACAATCCGCTCGTCGTCTTCTGGTGGCAGCGCCAGTTAGAAGCGATCTCCGTCGATTTCCACGGTTTTTCACCCAATCCGGTGATCGAATCGTGGAACGCCTGGCAGTGGAGCGTTTAGCGCGCCTCGTTACGAATCGCCGGCGTCAGCGCCACCGCGACGGCGACGATGAGGAAACCGAATGCGGCGACGAACATTGCGTCGAGCGGCGTGCGGTGGTCGGCAACCCATCCGAAGAGCAGTACCGTGGGAGCGATACCGGCGAGCACGAAGAGCCGCACCGCGCCCATGACGCGGCCGACCATTTGCTCGGGCGTAACGCGGATACGAAATCCAATGACCTGGGCGACTTCGAAATTTGCCAGCGCGTTTGAAATCGCCCAAAAAAAGGCTGCCGCCCAGATGCTCTTGACGAAGACCACCGGCAAGAAGATGAGCGCGTCGAGAAGATAGGCAATCACGAGCACGCGCCCAAAGGGCCAGCGTTCCGGGAAACGCGCAGCTAAGACCGCACCGGTAATCGCTCCGGCGGCCGAGATTCCGAAGAAAATCCCGACCTGCTGGTCGGATGCCGCGAACGTCCGCTTCAGAAATGGAATCAGGATCGAGTAGCCGCCGAAGCCGAAGAGATTGAAGACGAACGCCGCGATGGCTTGCGTTCGCATGCCGAGATCGGTCCAGACCTGCCGATAGCCGAGCTTTACATCGGCAAAGAGCTCCCTCAGGGTCGGCATTCCGACGGCGCGGTCGGGACCCAGCGATGGTATAAACGCGAGCGAGATCTGCGATGCGAGATAGGTCAGCGCGTTGATGACGAGCGCGGGAAGCGGGCCAAAGTAAGCAAAAATCGCGCCGCCGATTGCCGGCGTGATCAGATTCGAACCATTCTCGGCGGCCATCAAAACGGCGATCGCTTTGGTCGCGCGCGCGCTTCCGAGCAGGTATGGAATGCTCGAGGCTTGTCCGCCAAAAATCCGGCCGCGCAGATCGAAATGATCACGAGGCCGCCATAAATCATCGGCAGCGTGAGCACGTGAAAAGCGTAGCCGACGGCGAAGAGCGCCATAATCGTGAAGCGCACGGCATCGCAGCCGATCATGAGCTTGCGGCGGTCGAGTCGATCGGCGAGCGAGCCGCCCACGAGTGCGAAGAGAGAGAACGGCGCGATTTCGCAGATGAGCGCGGTGCCCGTGGAGAGCGCCGAGTGCGTGAGATGGTAGGCAAGCAATGGTACCGAGAGCAGACGCAAGCCGTCCCCGATAAAACTCAGTGATTGTCCAAGGAAGTACCGGCGAAAGGTTCGGGAAGCGAAGACCCCCGGCGCGGCCGGCGCGCTGCTCATCGGCGGCTAACGCCGCGAGAGGCCGGCAAGCTCGGCGGTGATGCGGTCGACGAGTGTCCGGTGATCGTCGGGATCGTTTCCCGCGCGGCCGGTAACGATCGCTTCAATCCCGCGAACCGCGCGTTCGTACGCGATGCGCGCTCGGCGTTCGCCGACGCGTTGGGCGATCGGACGCAGTATGCGTTCGCGCCAGCGGGCACGCGGCGGGAGTTCGCCGCCAGGCCGTGCCAGTTCCCAGAGATTCATGCATTCGCCGGCAAGAGCTGAGAGCAGGGGAATCGCCGCGTTGCGCGGTTCGTTGGCGAAGAGCTCGTGCGCGGTCGCGAGTGCCTCACCGACCTTCCCTTCGGCGAGCGCGCTTGCGTAGCGATACGCTTTTGGATCCTCGATCGAGATCGCTTCGCGCTCGAGATCGTGAAACGTAATCTTCTTGCCGTCGAGCGCGAGCTTCTCCAGATCGTTGCGCACGGCGGCGAGTTCGGCGCTACTGCGCGCCAGTTCGTCGACCGCGCGCGGCTCGGCCTTGGCGTCCAGCCGCTCCAAGGTCTCCTCGATGAATCGCGTGCGCGTCTCCTCTCCCGCGGTCGTGTCGATGCGCAACGCGGCACGACCGGCCATCACGCCGAAGGATTGCGGACCCTTGCCGCGCGGTGCGAGGAGATCGATCAGCACCAGCGTGCTCCCCTCGGGAACGCTCTGCGCGACGTCCCAAAGGTCGCGGCGCGCGGCTGCGCGCATTGCCTGGGTCTCCGAAACGACGACGACCCGGCGGTCGGCCAAGAATGGCATCGCATGCAGCGCCTCGCCAATGCGGCCCGCGTCTCCGGCATCTTCCAGTGAGAAACGCTCGAGATTGAGATCGCGAACTTCCGGAGGCAACAACCGATCGAGTAGCACGTCGACGGCCCGCTCGGCCAGCACGCGTTCGGTACCCTCGATCACGACGAGCTTGCCGATCGCCGGTTCCTTATCGAGGAAATCGTAGAACTTCACGGGTCAGGGCGAGACGAACAACGACGGCCGAAACTCGAGCGCGGGAATCGATTCCACGTAGGGCGGCCGCACGATACCGTACTCGGTCACGAATGCGGTGACCAGGTGTCCGGGCGTGACGTCGAAGGCCGGATTGTAGACGGCGGCACCTTCGGGCGCGCTGCGAAAGCCGGCGAACGCGGCAACCTCGTCGGCCGCACGTTCTTCAATCGGTATCGATGCGCCGCTCTCGGTCTGCAGATCGAACGTCGACCGGGGCGCCGCGACGTAGAACGGTATCCCGTGATGTGCGGCGAGGATCGCGAGCGCGTAGGTGCCGATCTTATTGGCGACGTCGCCGTTGCGCACGATTCGGTCGGCGCCGACGATGACGAGATCGATTCGATGTTCTTTCATCGCAATCGCGGCAGCGGAATCGACCATTAGCACCGCATCCACACCGGCATCGCGCAACTCCAAGTAGTTCAGGCGTGCACCCTGAAGCAGCGGGCGCGTCTCGTCGACGAAGACGCGCGGTTTCTTTCCTCCTCTTTGCGCGGCGATGATGACGCCGAGTGCCGTGCCGCCGCCCGCGGTCGCGAGCGGGCCGGTGTTGCAATGCGTGAGGATTCGCGCGCCCTTTGGAACGAGCTCGAGCCCGGTGACGGCGATTGCCGCGTCGATCGCAATCTGCTCTTCGTGTATTCGCCGCGCTTCTTGGAGAGGATCGCTCGAGGCAACCACGCGATCGACGGCCCACGCGAGATTGACCGCGGTGGGACGCGCTGCGCGCACTTGGCGAGCCGCAGCCGTGAAATCTTCGTCGGTCGAAGCAGTGCGCCGGAGCAACGCGATGCCGTATGCCGCGAAGACGCCAATGCAGGGCGCGCCGCGAACGGCAAGCGTTTTGATGGCCTCGACGATCTCGTCCACACCTTGCGCGCGAACGTAGCGCTCCTCATGCGGAAGCAGACGCTGATCGAGATAGCGCACTGCATCCCCGTCCCACTCGATGACGCCGCTCACCGGCGCAGAGTGCGGTTAGACGCCGGCAGGAACCTTTGCCGAGTAGCAGGTGCGGCAGTAAACTGGCCGGTCGCCACGCGGACGGAACGGCACCGTCGTCTCGACGCCACAGGCGGCACAGACGGCACCGTAGCTCGGCCGGGTCGCGCTTGAGGTCCGCTCGCCGGCCGACCCTCGGCGCGCCTGGCGGCACTCTCGACAGCGTTGCGGTTGATTCGCGAAACCCTTCTCAGCGAAGAACTGCTGCTCTCTCTCGGAAAAGATGAATTCGTTCGCGCAGTCTTTACAGGTAAGAATTTTATCTTCCAACGATATACTCCCCGTGCAGCTCGAACTGCGCTACATGCGACCAAGCCCATTCAGTTCCTGCGAAACCCGGCACGCGGGGTGCCGGCGGTAATCCCGACGAGCGCGGCGGCGGCCGTTGCCGCACTGTAGCCCTTGTCGCCGCCCTTCCGGGCGGCGCGTTCTTGCGCTTGAGCAAGGTTCTCGGTCGTAAGCACTCCGAAGCCGATCGGCGTCCCCGAAGCCAGCTGCACGGCCATGATCCCGCGGGCGCACTCACCGGCAACGTATTCAAAGTGCGGCGTCTCGCCCCGAATCACGACCCCCAGGGCCACGAGTCCATCGAAGCGATCGCCTTCGATGAGATTGCGGCACGCGAGCGGAAGCTCGAAACAGCCGGGAACCTCGAAGACCGCGATCTCTTCGTCAGCCACCTTGCAGTCACGGAGCCCACGCTTTGCCCCGTCGACGAGCATATCGGCGAGTTCGGCATAGAAACGAGCGACGACGATTCCGAACCGCCGCCCGGTACAGTCGGGCGCCGCGTGCGATCGGCCGTCGCGCTTCACGATGCCGAGACTTCGTCGAGCATATGGCCGAGCTTGGCGCGCTTCGTGTCGATGTAGTGTTTGTTGTGCGCCGTCGGCGTCGTCTGCAGCGAGACACGCCCGACGATTTTGAGCCCATACCCTTCCAGCCCGAAGATCTTTCTCGGATTGTTGGTGATGAGCCGCATTTCGCGCACGCCGAGGTCGGCCAGAATCTGCGAGCCGATGCCGTAGTCACGCTTGTCGATCGGCAGTCCGAGCGCGACGTTCGCTTCCACGGTGTCGGCGCCGCGATCTTGCAGCTCGTATGCGCGCAGTTTGTCGGCGAGGCCGATGCCGCGGCCTTCCTGCCGCAGGTAGAGAAAGACGCCCCGGCCTTCGCGCGCAATGATCTTCATTGCACCGTCGCGCTGCGCCGCGCAGTCGCAGCGGACCGAGTGCAGGGCATCCCCCGTCATGCATTCGGAGTGAACGCGAACGAGCAGCTCCTTGCCGCTCCCGATGTCGCCCATCACGAGCGCAACGTGCGTGTTCTCGTCGATCGACGTGGTGTAGGCGATGCCTTGCCATTTGCCGATCGTGGTGGGAAGTTCGAATTCGGCGATTCTTTTGACGAGCTTCTCCGTGCGCATCCGGTAGGCAATCAAGTCTTTGACGGTGATCAGCTTGAGCGAGTGGCGATCGGCGTACGCGCGCAAGCCTTCGAGGCGTTCCATGCTGCCATCGTCGGCCATGATTTCGCAAATGACGCCGGCGGGATAGAGGCCGGCAAGTCGAGCCAAGTCAACCGCGGCCTCGGTCTGTCCGGCGCGAACGAGAACGCCGCCCTCGCGAGCGCGCAGCGGAAAGGTGTGCCCTGGGCGTAGGAAATCGGCCGCACGGGCGTCGTGGTCGAGAAGCCGGCTGATCGTTGCCGCGCGATCGTGGGCCGAGATCCCCGTTGTCGTGACACCGCGCGCTTCCACTGAGACCGTAAATGCCGTTTCGTGGACGGCCGTATTCTCACGCACCATCTGCGGTATGTGCAGCTCGTCGAGCCGCGATCCGAGCATCGGCACGCAGACCAGGCCGCCGGCATGCTTGCGCATAAAATTGATTGCTTCCGGCGCGACCATCTGTGCGGCCATCACCAAATCGCCTTCGTTCTCGCGATCCTCGTCGTCGAGCACCACCACCATCTTGCCGGCGCGAATGTCGGCGATCGCCGCCTCGATAGAATCGAAGGGGCCGTCGCTCTCGGCGAGCTGCTCGCCGAGCGACGGAAAGAGCTGCGCCAGGCGCTGGAGGGTGCGATACGACGGCTCGCGCCGCCCGGCGCGAAGCAGCGAGATCGCGGACTCGGTCAGTCCAGCCCCCTCGGCGACCTCGGCGGCGCTCAGGCCGGCCTCGTCCATCGCCGAGTTGAGCAGATCAGCAAAGGCTCCCATAGCACTCAGGCTAGGCGCTCGACTTTACAAATGTCAAGATGATATACCTGAGGCACCAATATGTATTCGGCGGGCAGGGCTGGCCGAATGGGCTATCCAAGCCGCCAAAGCAATCAACCTACGAAGGAGGCTATGAAGATGGCTCAGTGCTCTCCATACCACACGATCACAGACGAGGCGCACGACGGGCAACGCAACGTCTATCATAACTACGACAACTGCCCCGATGGCAGCCGTATAAAGCCGGAGAATTGGGCCTCCGGGATAGATGGTCGTCCCCGCTGCGACGAATGCAAAAAGCTCGGTCCCTAACAAAACTTCTCCTTAAAGACGATTTCCCAATAGGGCCCCGTTACGTCCGTATAGTCCAGGATGTACCAGATACGGCGCAAGTCCGTCGGCCGAAGATTAAGCTCTAGGCAGGCGGCAAGGGCCGCCCATCCATCGCCGGGGCCGCCGTGGAAACGAACGGCTGGCTCAGGGTAAGAATGCCCTGGGCCACCCTCGCACGACTCAAAGGTTTCGATTCCGTTGTCTACTAGGACCTGAACCGCTCGCCGGATGCCAGCATCGAGGCTGGGGTAGTCCTTGTCTTGATAAACGGGCGAACGCACTATCACAGAAAAACCCTTATCGCATAAAGGTTTTTCCCGTATGCTGCCACCCAGTTGGCACAATCTCGGTATAGCCTAGAAGCATGAAAACGCCGACGACCCTGCTCGAAGCCGTGACCTTCTTTTCGGACCCCGAAGTGGCGTGGTCCTACGCCGTTAAAAGTCGTTGGCCGAACGGCGTTGCTTGCCCCAGGCTGGGCTGCGGTTCGGCTTCCGTCCAGGTTATCGCCACTCGCAAGAAATGGCGCTGTAAAGATTGCAAACGGCAATTCTCGGTGCGGGTTAACTCGATCTTCGAGTCGTCGCCCATCTCGCTTAGCAAATGGCTCCCCGCCGTTTGGCTTCTCGCTAACACGAAGAACGGAACGTCTTCGCATGAGTTGGGGCGAGCCCTCGGCGTCACCCAAAAGACGGCGTGGTTTATGCTGCACCGTATCCGCGAAGCGATGGCCCCCACCGACGACCGTATGTTCGACGGCGAGATTGAAGCGGACGAAACCTTCGTCGGCGGCCGGAAGAAGGCCACGATGACCACGAGCCTTGGCTTCCGCAAAATGAAGCATGGTCCGACTGAGGGTAAGACCCTGGTATTCGGGATGGCCGAACGCAACGTGCGCGGTAAGAGCCGCGTCAAGGCGTTGGTGGTTCCGAGCCGCAAACGGTCGGAGCTTATGCCCCATATTCGCGCTGGGGTTTTCCCTGGTTCCGCGATCTATACGGACGCGCTGCTCTCCTATCGCAACCTGCCCGACTACCAGCACCGTTTTATCGACCACGCTATTACCTACTGCGAAGGTCGCGTCCATACGAACACCATCGAAAACTTTTGGGGTTGCCTGAAGCGGACGCTCAAGGGAACTTATATCGCTCCGCGAGCTTTCCACCTCGACGCCTACGTTGACGAACAAGTTTTCCGATTCAACGCTCGCGAGGGGAACGATAGCGACCGCTTCATATCCACGCTCAAAAACACCGACGGGAAGCGGCTCATGTATAAGACGCTCATTTGCGCGAACCCCTCCCTTCGAGTCGGGCAGCGTGGCCCTATTCATCGGATTTCGAGTCCTCATTAGGCGGAATACCGCCCTCCTCGATCTCCTCGGCATCTTCTTCGGGCGGCATCCGCTTAGAGGGCTTGCCAGCCTTGAAGATACGGGACAACAGATCGTCGAAGCGATTCATGGCCCGGTTATCGGACTTAGGGACTCTTCCTTTGGGCATTTCCTTCACTTCGGTGCCCCGTCTAGGACGGCTTCTCCAAAGTCTAGGATTGAAAGGCCAAAATGAACGAAAACAAAGGTGCAAACGAAGGCGGTAATGGTCAGGACGAACCTCCAAGTCCACCAGCCCTGAAACCCACAAAGCCCCATGAAGAACACGTAGCTAGAAATACACGCCATCGCCAGGAGCAGCACCCCGATCAAAAGCCCACCTGGACGGATCAAGTTCAGGCGTGGTCCGCTGCTCTCATTTTCGCGGCCACCGTCGTAAACGTGTTTACGACCTGTTCCATACGGAACATCACGCAGCAATACACCACTTATACGAAGGCCCAGGCTTCCGCAGAAGCTATCTCCGCAAAAGCGGCTAAGAGCGAAGCCACGGCTGCGGCGACCGAGGCGGCTGATGAAACTATATCGGCCAACGCGGCCCGTGACGCGGCCGCGATAGCTGGAGCGGCACTCGCCGGACAAACAACTCAAGGAAAAACAGAGGCTTTTCACTTCTCGCAGCAGTTGCGTCGCCTTGACGCGAGTAACGCCGCTCAACTTAAAGTTGCTAATGCTACCAGAGATAGTGCTCGCGTAGCCAAAGGTGCTCTTGCCACTAGTCAACGGGAATTTGCCATTGCACAGCGTCCCTGGCTCGGCGTGGCATTGCAGAACGAATCCCATCCTACGGCCCCAGTTACCTATGATAACGGTACGCTGAGGCTTGAAGTTTGGCTGAAAAATGCCGGGAAGTCCCCGGCTAATGAGGTGGTGTCCGTAAGCCGTGTTAGATGGGGGGAACCCGCCATGCGCGAGATGGACAGTTTCTTTAGGGGCCTGACCACTTATCCAACGCGGCAGGGCATACGCTTTATTGTATTGCCCGGGGACACCGACTCCACCGATGTTACTTGGCAACTCTCCGAAAATGTTTGGAAATGGGCCTCGACCAACGACGGCATTCTCTACACGGCCATGCGCGTTTGGTATCAAGATAATTTGCGTCGGCAATACTCTGTTGACTGGTGTATGATTTGGCTGCCAATCAAATCGGCCTGGATGGCCTGTCCACGGCACAACGAGCAACACGAACCCAAAAACTAAATTAGCAAGCAACCGTCACTTGTGCGGACGACCCTGGCTGGTGCGCCAGGTATATCGTCCCCACAAATGTCAAGCCCGCGCCCTAAGGCGCTGGGCTGGCAAGAAAGCAAAAGCGCCCCGAGAGGAGGCGCTTTTGCTGAGGTCAGCATTTACGATGCCGGAAACGGGCCCCGATTCTTGCGGGCCGCCACTCGGTTGTACGTCCGAGAACTGGAGAACCTCACAGCTTCTGCGGTCTACTACCCCGGCTCGCGCCCGGGGTTTCACCGCGGGGTGTTCCCCTAGGGAGTTTAGGGCAGCGGCTTCGGCGTAGTCAGGCGCTCGCCGAAATAGAGCGTGTGCCCTTGATCGTCGTGGACGACGAACTCGCGGGTGCCCCAAGCGGTTTCGTGCACTTCTCGAACGAGAGGAACTCCATTTCTCTTCAATGCCTCGGCCGTGCCGACGGCGTCGTCCGTCTCGAGATAGAGATGGAAGTGCTCGCCCTCGTCCACAACGTCGATCGTAGCGTCCTTGTGGTCGACGAGTTTCAGGTGAAAGATTTGGGTGCCAGCCCGAATGCCGGCGTAGAAGTCCACGTATTGAAAGTCGAGGGTCAATCCAACTCTCGCCGTGTAAAAGCGCACGGACTCGGCGAGATCCGCCGTTCGCAGCTGCGCAATAGCGCTCAATGTAGCCATCGTTCTCTCCGGCAAATTCGTTCTTTGCAGAGGCTAATCGCTACTGCAGCTACTGCATAGGCTCTGCCCATCAAATGCCGCCTGCCCATAAAAGTCGCGACTTGCCCATAAAATCGCCTTTTGTGCTAAGATCAGAAGCGATTCTAAGTCGGCCCTGACGGGGAGCGGTAATACCCGCTCCTCTTTTTTGACGGCGAGAGTGCCACCACGTGTGACACGCTCTTCGCATAATTCCGCACCCATGCATAACCCGCCCACAAGGCGTTCACCGCCGGGGCGAAGGAGGCGCGGCAGGTGCTCCCTGTTGCTTTGAGACTTACGCCGTATTGCGGCCAGGCAAGCCCGGAGCATAGTACAGCCATAACCCGTGCGGACTTGCGAGATGGCAAGCCTAGCACCATTAGCTCCGCTACATCGCAGTTGATTATTGAGGATTTAATGACGTTATACGAAAAAGAAGAAATCATCCGTCGTGTTGTCCAGCTTCAGGACGGTCAGTCCGCTGATCGGATAAACCATCAGCAGAATCATCTACAGATTCAGGAGCAGTTGGATGAGCACTCTGAAGCGCTCGATTTAGTCGTTCGGATGCTCGGCGCTTTGATCGCTCAAGAAACTCGCGGATTTCGTCGCTCAGACCTTCGAGCCGCAGCGCGTGTTCAATCTCCTCTAGCGCCTCGGGGGGCAGCGCCTCCGGCGGCGGCGCGTTTCGAAGATCGTCTAGGCTAAAAGCCTAGGTCCCGAAACGACTCATGCGGCGAGCCCCCAAGGGCTAAGCTCGGCGCGGCGTATTCCAATACGGGCTTTTGCACCGAGGGCACACCATTGGCTCGCGGTCCTTATCCCGCGGAATCGAAGCAAAATTCTGGCATAAGAATGAGACCGCCTAACGCCCTCCGCCAATAAAATCGCAAACCGCTTGGTATTTCACCACGGTTTTGTCAAGGGGTACGTCAGGAATCTGGAGCATAGAGAAGCTGATATCGGCGGCGTTGTTTCTATCCCAATGCACAGGCAGCGTAGAACCGCCGGAATCCACAAACGAAATATCAATGCGGTCTGGCTGAACCGTAGTAAGGAACGGGTAGGAAAATGAGATCAATCCATCGGCATAGTCATGGGGTTGAATCATGCCGATGTCGCGCAAGGTTTTCTCCACTCGTCGTAATCCTTGTGCAGGGTTAAACCCATTGTACAATGGCCATTTCATGTCATAGTCCAGATTAAATGTTCCCCCAACGTACACGAACGTTGCCCTGGAGATATGATCTAGGGACACGGGGAAATCGTGAATATTGCGAACGCGCAGCAGTAAGACAACGCCTGGGATGCAAGCAGCGAGGCGAACTTTACCGTGTGAGTTTACAGGCGCAGGAATCCAAAAATATGCTTTCCGAGGATCATGTTCAGGCATAACCCATGACTGAGAAATCGTTATAGCGGTAGTAATGCGCGCATCGTACTCCTTAAGCTGAGCGTGTTCTCTATTGGCAATAATGTACTGCTCTCTCCATGAGTGAAAGAGGGAGACCGTTAGCGACAGCGCGATCAGAATAATGCCGACCACGCGATTGCTGCTGCGCTTTCCCGTCAACGTTTGATAAACGCCCCAGAGGAAGACCAAAACGACCGCAACGTTCCAAGTGGACCACCAGAGGACGGTGGACCAAATCCAAGCCCAGAAGTCTGCAGGGATAGTAGCCATTCAGCCTCTTTCCGCCAAGGCAACCTAGGCTTCCCCGGCTGCCCATAAAATCACGACTGGCCATTCATTAATGGGCAAAGTCATGTTGCATACTTGAAACGAACGTTTCAAGTATGTTAAGCTCGTCCGTGTCGAGAACCGCGGACGAGGCGCGGCGCGCCGAGCTGCTCGACCGCGCCGTTGACTACGTCTGCCGCTACGGTTTGGCCGAGCTCTCGCTTCGGCCGCTTGCCAAGGCCGTGGGCTCGAGTCCCCGAGTTTTGCTCTACTATTTTGGATCGAAGGAGGCGTTGGTTGTCGAGATCGTGCGGCGCGGGCGAGACCGCCAGCGCGCCATGATGATGGAGCTCAAGGTAGCAAAACGCTCGCCGCGCGCGGTCGCGCGCGCACTCTGGCGCGAGTGGAGCAAGCCCGAGTGGGAGCCCTTGACGCGGCTCGGCTTTGAGGTGTACGCGCTCGCGCTGCAAGATCCCAAGCGTTTTCCCGGTTTTCTGGAAGGCGCCGTCAACGAGTGGCTCGGTTCGATGAAGGGCTGCACGACGACGCAGGCGACGATGCTGATCGCAGGCTTTCGCGGTTTTCTGCTCGACTTGCTCGCGACGCACGACCGCGCCCGGATTAACCGTGCCGTCGATCGCTGGCTGGAGGCCGTCTACGATGGTTGACCGGACGCGTCGCGCGGCGACGATCTTCATCTTCGTCACCGTGCTGATCGACATGGTGACCTTCGGCATGATCGGGCCGGTGCTGCCGAAGCTGATTGCAGGCTTCGTCGGTAACGATTACGCGTGGGCGGCCGAGATCATCGGACTCTTCGCAACGGTCTGGGCGCTGATGCAGTTCTTTTGCTCGCCGTTGCTCGGAATGCTCTCCGACCGCGTGGGCCGTCGGCCCGTCATCCTTCTTTCGAATGCGATTACGGTCATCGATTACGCGATCATGGCACTCGCGCCGAATCTTTGGTGGCTCTTTGCCGGACGAATTCTCTCAGGGATAACCACCTCGAATATGACGGCGGCAAGCGCATATATTGCCGACGTAACTCCGCCCGAGAAACGCGCGTCGGCATTCGGCATTCTGGGCAGCGCCTTCGGCTTAGGCTTCGTGCTCGGGCCGGCAATCGGCGGACTGGTCGGAAACGTCAATCCCCGCCTGACGTTTTGGGCGGCGGCGCTCTTCGCGCTGCTCAACGCGCTCTACGGACTCTTCGTCCTTCCCGAGTCGCTTCCGCGCGAACGCCGCGCGCCGCGCCTGGAATGGAAGCGGGTAAATCCCGTCGGGTCGCTGCGATTGCTGCGCTCGCATCACGAACTGTGGGGCCTGACGTGGGTGAACTTCATCACCTATGTGGGGCACGAAGTCTTGCCGAACGTTTGGGTGATCTATTGCATCGCGGTCTTCGGATGGAGCACCGGAAGCATCGGCCTCACGCTCACACTCGTCGGAACGATCTCGACAATCAATCAGCTGACGATGATCGGGCCGGTCGTCAAGCGTTTAGGCGAACGGCGAACGCTCTTGGCGAGTCTGCTCGTCGCCGCCGCCGGGCTTGCGTTGATGGGCACAAACAACGGCATTCTCTTCCTGGTCGCCGCAGCGATCATCGCGCTGCCGATGTATCAGGCCTCATCGCAAGCCTTGATGACGCGGCGCGTCGCACCCAGCGAACAGGGGGAGCTGCAGGGAGCACTCGGATCGGTGCGCGGAATCTCGATGTTGATCGGGCCCTCGCTCTTCACACTTACCTTCGCGCAGTTCGCGGGTCCCTGGCGCCATCTCGGGTTGATTGGCGCGCCCTGGCTGCTCGCGGCGCTCCTCTATACCGTTTCGCTCGTCATCGCGTGGCGCGTCACGTCGCGGGCCGACGACGTCGTTCTGCCGGTTCCAGAACCTTCATCACTCGCGGTGAGCCCATGACGACTCATCTTCGCCGAAGGTTACGATCGGTTTGATGATCTGAGATTGCGCGAGTTGCCGGTAGGCGCGCGGAACCTCGTCAAGCGCAACGAGCTCGGCGCCCACTTTCGAAGCACTCACGATGCCACTGGTGATGAGCTCCAAGGCTTTGCGCGTGTCGTCGGGGCCGCACGAGTAGCTCGCGACCACGCGCAGGTCGCCGAAGTACATCCGCGTCGAGTCGATGCTTACCCGAACCTCCGGCGGAAACGGCGTGAACATGACCACCGTACCGCCCGGCGCAACCGCATCGACCGCCGCCTCCATTGCTGCCGACGTTCCGGGGCCGCAGACCACGACGTCGGCACCGTCCGGAAGCGCGGCGCGCACCGCGTCGGGATGGAAGGCGATGGCGCCGCCGCGTTCGGCAACATGACGGCGTGCCTCGAGAAAGTCGCCGCCGAAAACCTCCGCGCCAAGCGAACGCGCAGCGAGAGTATGCAGCAGGCCCATAACCCCGAGCCCGATGACGTAACACCGATCGCCGGCCCGTAGGCCGCTACGGCGCAGCGACTTCACGACGCAGGCGAGCGGCTCGACCAGCGATGCATCGGGAAAGGCGACGTCCGGCGGCAGAACGAGCGTGTCGCGCTGATTGGCCGGCGCAACGCGGAAGTACTCGGCGATTCCGCCGGGGTCGATCTTCGTCGCTCGCCAGGTCGCGCACTGAACGTACTCGCCCCGCGCGCAGAAACGGCATTCAAAGCACGGCGCGTGGTGGTGCGCGAAGACGCGATCGCCGACGCGAAACGGCGCGTCGCCGCGCACGTCGGCAACGACGCCTGCCGGCTCGTGACCGAGCACGAGGGGTGCCTTTCGCCGAATGTACCACGGCATCACGTCACCGCTGCAGATGCCGCTCGCTCTTGTTCGCACGAGAATATCGCCCTCGGAGAGCTCGGGAACCGTGCGCTCTTCGATACGAACGTCATCGACGTCGTAGAGGACCGCGGCACGCATCGTTCGGGCGTTCACGGCTCGATCAAGGCCTTCACTCCGACGCCGGAATCGAGATCCTCGAACGCAGCCGCGATACGCTCGAGCGGATAGACGCGCGAGATCAGGCGCGGGAGCGCGAGCGCGTGCGAGACGATGAGATCGAACGCCGCGCGGACGTCCCCCGGCGCGAAGTGAAACGGCGCGAGCAGGCGGACTTCGTCGTAGTGCAGCCGCGCCGCGAGAAAGCAGACCCGCGCGTCGCCGGGCAAGCCGGCAAAGAACGAGACCCGGCCGCCGCGCCGCACGAACGAGGGTGCGCTCTCCCACATCTCGACCGTTCCTGTGGCCTCGATGACCGCGTCGGCGCCGCGTCCGCCAGTGTGTTCGAGGATCGCTTCGCGAATCGGCGTCCCACGGGTGTCGAAGGTCGGCAGACCGAGCTCGCCAGCCAACTCGAGACGCTCGGCATTTCGTCCGAAGAGCATGACGTCGATCCCGGCATTTTGGAGCAACATCGCGTGCAGAATGCCGAAGCCGCCGTTACCAACGATCGCGACCGTTTCGCCCGCGGCGGGCGCAAGCATCGCGATCGAATGAACGACGCAGGCGAGCGGTTCGAGAAACGCACCTTCCACGTAGCTGACGTCGGGCGGTTTTTCGAAGCAGTTTCGCTCGACGATGCGGGCGGGAACGGCGATGAGATCGGCGTACGCGCCGAGGAGCATCGCCGGCATCAGCTCCTCGCAGAGCTCTTCTTCCTCCCGACGACACCAGTAGCACTCGCCGCACGGCGCGGTGTGTACGCACATGACGGCGTCGCCCGGAGCAAACGCGCTCACCCCGTCGCCAACCGCGGCGACGTCGCCGGAGAACTCGTGGCCGAAGCGGGTCGGCATCGGCATCTTTGGATGTCCGCGGCGATAGGTTTTGAGATCGGTGCCGTCGGTCAACGCCGCGCGGACCCGTACGACGATTCCACCCGGCGGCGCCGCGGGCGCCGGCTCTTCGCGCAGCTCGATCTGACGCGGGGCGACGAGAACGGCTACACGCACGCGAGTAACGTGGAACGCACGGGTTCGGGAAGCGGGCGGCTCTTCTTCGTCGATCCGTCGATCGTCGCAACGATGAAGCGCACCACCGCACCGGCCTCGTTGGTACGCTCGTTGAAGAAGACCGTCTGCCAGCGCAAGCTCGACGCTCCCACGTGCTCGATGTGCGTGCGCAAGCGCAGCCAGTCGCTCATCAGAGCCGGCGCGTGATACTCGGCTTCCACCCGCACGCGCGGCAGCCAGAAATCGTACTTCTCAAAGACGCTCTCATAGGGAAAGCCGAGCTCGGCGAAGAGCTGCATCTCAGCATACTCGGCAAATCGCGAATACGCGGCGAAATACATAATTCCGGCAACGTCGACGTCGGCCCATTGCACCTGTAGCCTCGCTTCGAAAATGCGAGCGCTCGACGGAATCGTGTCGCGGAATTTGGTCACCGGCGGTTCTCCAACGCGTGCAGAGCGTAACGGGCCAGGGGATCGGCTTCGAGATTGACGCGGCTGCCGGCGGCGCGCTCGCCCAATGTCGTGCGCGTGAGCGTTTCGGGAATGAGCGCAATCTCGAACGCGCCGTCTTCCGTCGCGGCGATGGTGAGGCTGACGCCATCAACCGCCACGAATCCTTTTGGAGCAATCATCGCGGTCATCGAGTTCGGCGTTTCGATCCGCAGCCGCTCGCCCTGGCCCTCGCGCGTCCGTTCGAGCACGCGCGCGGCCGCGTCGACGTGCCCGTAGACTAAATGGCCGCCGATCCGATCGTCAAGGCGAAGCGCGTACTCAACGTTGACGCGATCGCCCGCGCCGCGTTCCCCCAACGTGCTGCAGGCCAGTGTCTCAGGAACGAGATCGAACGCCACGACCCCGCCGTCGACCGACGTGGCCGTGAGGCAGACGCCGTCGATCGCGATCGAATCCTTGGGCTCGGGCCGCTCGCGATCGACGCCCTCGCAGCGGATCTTCAGCGCCACGCCGCCGCCGGAGTGCCGATCGAGCGCGACAACCACGCCGCGATAAGCGATCAAGCCGCTAAACACGCGCAACCGTTCCGGAAATCATCACGTCGGGCCCGAGCCGCTCGATGCGATCGAAGCGAACCGCGATGCCCGCGATGGTCGCGCCGGCGAGAACCGGAACCGGATTCGTGCCGCCGAGAAGACGTGGCGCAATCGCCCAGTAGATGCGATCGACCTCTCCCGCCGCAAGCATACTCGCGGCGAGCCTCGGACCGCCTTCGCAGAGGACGCTGAAAATGTCGCGTTCGCGCAAAGCCCGCATCGCCGCACGCAGGTCGAGCTCGGTGTCGTTTGGACCGTCGATCGCGACCACGTCGGCGACGGAGCGAAGCCCGTCGAAACGCTCGGAAACGGTAGCCGGTACGAGTACGATCGTTCTCTCATATCCGGCAGCAGACGCGAAGACGCGACTCGCCGCGTCGAGCGGATTGCGCGCGCCGGCGACGACTCGCACGTAGGGCCGCACGCGATCGTGCGGCGGTCGCACCGTGAGCTGAGGATCGTCGACCCGAATCGTGCCGGCCCCAACCATTACTGCGTCGGAGGCCGCGCGAAGGTCGCGGACGTAGCCTTCCTCTTCTGCGGATCCGATCCGCTCTCGCACGCCAGGCCGGCTTGCGACCGCTCCGTCGAGCGACATCGCCATCTTCAGCGCGACAAATGGGCGCGCGCTTCCGACTGCTCGCCCGAAACTTTCGATCAGATCGCGCGCGAACGGATCGCCCGCGACCGTAACCTGGATGCCGCGCTCGCGTAACTCCGCCGCGCCGCCGTGGCCACTTGGATCGAATGCTCCGGCTACGACGCGGACGACGCCGGCGTCAACGACCGCCTGCGTGCACGGCGGCGTCCGGCCAACGTGGCGACACGGTTCGAGCGAGACGTAGAGGGTCGCACCGCGGGCGTTCGCACCGGCCTGCGCGAGAGCGTTTCGTTCCGCGTGCGCATCGCCGGCACGGTAGTGATATCCTTCGCCGACGGGATGCCCGTCGCGCACGACGACCGCGCCGACGGGCGGGTTCGGCGCGGTATTTCCGATTCCGCGAGCGGCGAGTTCGTAGCTGCGCTGCAGATAGAGCTCGTCGAGCGGGGTCAGCTTACGATCGGCAGACTCCACGGGGAATCGCTCTTCGTCATCGCGACGACGACGGCATCCTCGACGCCGCCGCCCGCCTCGCGAACGGCATCGGCGCAGTCGCGGAGTGTCGAGCCCGTCGTGCAGACATCGTCGAAGAGCGTCACGCGCCTGGCCGCGACGGCAGCCGGGTCGCAGGCGAATCGTCCGTGCGCGGCGAGACGCTCCGCCCGCGACCGTCCGCGCTGCGCATCGCCCGAACGTTGCTCCAAGGCGAGGACGACCCGAGCGCCGGCGATCTCGGCGGCATGACGAGCGACGAGCGCAACACCGTCCAAGCCGCGAGCGCGCCGGCGCCGTAACGTCGTTGGAATCGGCACGAGCACGCCGTTGCGTGTCACCAGCGGGGCAATGCGCCGTCCCAGCGCCTCTGCGACGTCGCGCCGTCCATCTTTGAGCGCGAGCACGGCCGCCCGCAGATTCCCTTCATAAGCGCCGAATGCGCGGACGCGCAGCGAAGGAAAGCGCGCGCTGATACGTTCGGCGCCGCGCGCGCACGCGTCGCAGAGCCCGGAACCGAGTCCGTTACAGCCCGCGCATTGCGCGGGAAAGAAAAGGTCGAGCAATGGCCGCAGTACCATGCGGTTCCATCACGACGGCGCAGTCGAGTCGCTAGGAGTCGCTCTTTATGCGCCGGCGGCGACCAGCGCGTCGGCGATCACGCTCGACGGTTCGACGACGTAGCCGTTGCCGACGACCGCGTCGCGCAGCTGCGCGCGCGCGCCGATCGTGGCGCCCTGCCAGCAAATCGCGCGTTCCAGCCGGGCACCGCTTTCAACCCGAACTCCGGCATCGAGGATGCTCGGCCCGACGATGCGCACGCCCTCGGCAACCACAACGCCCGGACCGACGCGCACCGGTCCTTCAACCGAAACGTCGCCGGCGAGTTTCGCCGACGGATCGATGCCGTTCGGCGTCGTTTGCGGAATCCGCATGACGCCGCGCACCACGTCGTAACTCGCGCGCCGGTACTCGCGCGGCGTGCCGATGTCGGCCCAATACGCGCCGTGCGCTTCAAACCCATAAAAGGGCGCCCCCGCGCCTTGCAGCGCCGGAAAGACCTGATTGCCGAAGTCGTAGAACTCGCCGGGAGGGATGTGTTCGAAGATCGCGTGCGAGAAGGCGTAGACTCCGGTATTCGCGAGCTTGCTCAGCTCGGTGCCCTTCTTCGGCTTCTCCTGAAAGCCCACGATCTTGCCGCGGTCGTCGAGCACGACGACGCCATATTGGTCGACGTCGCTGCATTCGACGAGTCCGATCGTGGCGACGGCGGCGCGGTCGCGATGGAAATCGAAGAGGCGGTCGAGCCGCATGTCGGTCACCTCATCGCATCCGATAACGAGGAAGGGTTCCTCGTCGAAGAAGTCTTCGATCTTCTTCACGCCCCCGGCGCTGCCGAGCAGCTCCCGCTCGTACGAGTAATGCAGCTTGACGCCGAAGCGCGATCCGTCGCCAAGCGTCTCGTGGATGGCATCGGCGAGATAGTGCGTGTTGATTGCAATCTCGTCGAAACCATACGCCTTCAAATAGTGGAGGAGGTGAGCGGCGTTCGGGACGCCGGCGACTGGAACGAGCGGCTTGGGAACGCGTTTGGTCAATGGATAGAGCCGCGTCGAGAGGCCCCCGGCCAAAATCATCGCTTTCACAAGCTCACCATTCCCTTTCGAGTGGAGCGAATGCCGAACTCGTCGAGCGCGACGAGCCATACAAAGCGCGGCAGCGCGAGCTGCCGGCGCCAGCGCCAGGGTTCTTTGAGCAATCGGTAGAGCCATTCCAAACCCAGACGGCGAATCGTCTGCGGCGCCCGTGCGATGCGTCCGGCAACGACGTCGAACGATCCGCCAACGCCCACACCTGCGCCGCATCCCGTTTCGCGTAGATGCTCGGCGAGCCAGAACTCTTGCCGCGGCGAGCCCAATCCGACGAAGAGCAGCCGCGCCCCACTCTCGGCGATCGCGCTGACGATCGCCGCTGATTCGTCTTCACGAAAGTAACCGCTCCGCGCTCCGGCAACGCGCAGTGCCGGAAATCGAGATTGTAAGTTCGCGGCCGCCTCGACGGCCACGCCTTCCGCGCCGCCGAGTAGATAGACCGGCACGTCGTGCGCGGCCGCACCTGCGCAGAGCCGTTCGATGAGCTCGACCCCCGTAACGCGCTCGCGCAACGGCGCGCCGCGGCGGCGCGCGACCGCAAGCAATCCCACCGTATCGCAGAGCGAGAGTGCGGAGCCGTTTACGATCGCGCGAAACCGATGGTCACGCTGCGCGTGGACGACCATCTCAGTGCCGAGCGTCACGATCTGCGAGCCGTCACCGGTGCGGGCGAGCTCCAAGATGCGCGCCGTCGCTTCATCGGAATCGATTGGATCGAGGCGGCAACCGAGAATTTGCACGCAGTCACCGGGACTCGACGGGTTGTGCTGCATAAGGAGCGATGAGCGGCCGTAACCGCTCGGCGATCGCCGGCGGCAACGCGTCGAGCGGTAAACGGCACTCTCCGACCCGGAATCCCAACTCGCGCATGGCCCACTTCACGGGTATCGGGCTGGTCGTCGCAAAGAGCGCATCGATCAACGGTAAGAGCGACGCGTGAATCGACGCGGCATCGTCGATCCGGCCATTCCGGTATGCATCGAACATTCGCCGGTACTCGGGCGAACAAAGGTGTGAAGCGACGCCGACGACACCGTCGGCGCCAAGCGATAAGGACGGTAAAAAGAGATGATCGTCGCCCGCCCACACCACGAACTCCGCCGGCCGCTCGCTGAGAATCATGCCGATCTGTTTGAGGTCGCCGCTCGACTCTTTGACGCCCGCGATATTCGCGTGACGCCGCGCCAGCTCGAAAAGCGTCTCGGGCAGCATATTGGCGCCGGTACGTCCCGGAATGTTGTAGATGACGACGGGCAGCGGCGTCGCCTCGGCAATCGCTCCGAAATGCGCCAGCATGCCGCTCTGCGTAGGCTTATTGTAGTAGGGAACGACCGCGAGGATCGCGTCTGCACCGGCATCGGTCGCGGCTTCGACGGCGCCGACCGACTCGTTCGTCGCATTCGTCCCAGCGTTGGCTACGACGACGGCCCGAGCGCCGACGGCCTCTTTCACCGTTCGCCAGAGCGCGACGCGCTCGTCGGCGTCGAGCGTCTGGCCTTCGCCCGTCGATCCCGCCACGACGAGCCCGTCGTTGCCGCGGTCGACGAGCCAGCGCGAGAGACGCTGGGCTTCGCTCAAATCGAGCTCGCCGCGTTCGTCGAACGGCGTTACCATCGCAGTGAGGATCGCGCCGAGATTCATAGGACCGGCTCTCCTTTATCGAGACCGAAGTGTTCGTGGACCGCACGCTCGGCGCGCGTTACTTGATCGGCCGGCACCAAGACCGAGATCGTGACATTGCTGTCGGTGCAGTGAATGATCTCTACGTCGGCCCGGGAGAGTGCCTCGACGATCCGATGGACGACGCCGGGAGCGCCGCGCATGCCGCTGCCGACGATCGAGAGTTTCGCGCACGCTTCGCGCATGCGCACCGCAAGATTCAGGTCGCCCAGAAGTTTTCGAATCTCGTTCCCGCGGTCGCCGTCGACGACGAAAGCGACGCCGGCCTGATTGATCGTCACCTGATCGATTGAAATACCCGTTTCTGCAACGCGGCGAAACATCTCGAGCTCGGTCTCCATGCGCCGCGTCGGTGACTCGATGTCGCCTCGAATGATGCGAACCCACGTGACGCTGCCCGTCGAGGTGACCCCGGTGATCGGAGACGCTTTCCCGGTGCGATCGTCGACGAGCGTGCCGCGATCGGTATGCAAACCTTTGAGCGCATATCGAGTACCGGTGCGTCTCGCATACTCGGCCGCTTTGTCGTGGACTACCTTCGCGCCGTGGTTTGCCAATTCGGCCATTTCGACGAGCGAGGCGCGCGGAATCGTTCGCGCTTCCGGAACGCGGCGCGGATCGGCGGTCATTGCACCGCTGACATCGGTATAGATGTCGACGCGCTCGGCTTCGAGCGCGTGCCCGATCGCAATCGCCGAGAGATCCGTTCCGCCGCGGCCGAGCGTGGTGATCGCGCCCTCTTCGGTGGCGCCTTGGAAGCCCGCCACCACGGGTACCGCCCCGCAATCGAGGGCTTCGCGAACCGCCCGCGGATCGACGCGCAGAATTTGCGCGTCACCGTGGCGCGCATCGGTAACGATCCCCGCCTGCGCACCCGAGAGCGCGATCGCATCGATGCCGCCGGCACTTAGCTCGTCGGCAAAGATTGAGGCCGCGATGAGCTCGCCGGCCGAGAGCAGGAGATCCGCATTGGCACTCCCGCCTCGCTGCTCGATGAGTCCGAGCAGCGTATCGGTGGCGTAGGCATCGGGTGCGCGCCCGATCGCGGAAACGACGGCGACGGTGGCAAAACCCGCATCGCGCGCGTCGCGGACGCGCTGGTAGGCGATCGCACGCTCCTCGCGGTTGACGACCGATGTTCCCCCGAACTTCAAGACGGCGACCTGCGCGAGCGTCTTCATGCGGCAACGTAGCCTTTTCGCAGCAATAATTCGAGAATCTGCACCGCATTCGTTGCCGCACCGCGGCGGAGCTGGTCGCCGACGCACCAGAGCGCAAAATCGCGTTCGCTCTCTCGGCGCAAGCGCGCAACGTGAACCTCGTCGGTGCCCTCGACCTCGCGCGGCGTCACGATTCCCTCGCGATGGAAGACGACACCGGGAGCCTCTTCGAGTGCGCAGCCCAAGGTTTTGATGGTGGCGTCGCGTTGGGTCTCGAGAAAAACCGCTTCGCTGTGAGCGGTGAGCACCGGCACGCGGACGGCAGTGACGACGACGCGCAACTCGGGAAGCCCGAGCAGCTTTCGCGTCTCCTCGCGGACCTTGCGCTCTTCGCCGCTCCAGCCGTCGGCGTTTACCGAACCGATCTGCGGCACGACGTTTCGTGCGAGCGGACGGCCGAAGATGGCCGCAGGCGGCTCGTTTTGGCCGCGCGCGATTGCCTCTTCGCCGGCGATGAGCTCCTCGATACCCGAGCGTCCGGCTCCGCTTGCGGCCTGGTAGGTCGCAACGCGAACGGAGCGCAAGCCGGCAGCATCGCGAATCGGGCGTAACGCCGTGCAGAGCACGATCGCCGTGCAGTTCGCGACCGGAAAGAGGCGGTGCTCGGCACGGATCGCTTCGGCGTTGACGTCGGGTACGATCAGCGGCACGTCGCCGCGCATGCGAAAGGTCGCGCTGTTGTCGATGACGATCGAGCCTCGTTCCACGATCGCCGGTGCGTATTGCTCGCTGGCATCTTCGCCGCCGGCGAAAAAGACGACGTCGAAGCCGCAGAGCGCCTCTTGCGAGGCCGCGTGCACGTCGAGGGCGGAGCCGCGAAAGCGAACCGCTTGCGCGCGCTCGCGCGAAGCGAACGGCGCGAGCCGCGCGATGGGCAGATTGCGCTCTTCGAGCAGACGCAGAATCGTCTCGCCGACCGCGCCGGTTGCGCCCACGACCGCAACGTTCATACTCCCGCCTCGACGATCGACTCGAGCCCGATCGAAAATCCCCGCCGATGCACGACGGCGCGGACCGCGGCGAGCATGCCCGCGACGAAGGATTCACGCGTGAACGAGTCGTGACGAATCGTCAGCAACTCGCCCGGAGCGCCGAAGAGCACTTCCTGATGTGCGAGCAAGCCCGTCAATCGGACGCTATGAATCGCCGGAGGCTTCCCGGCGGCGCGCTCGACGCGTGCGGCCGTCTCGCGCGCAGTTCCGGACGGTGCATCCTTTTTGGCCGGATGATGGAATTCGACGATCTCAGCATCGGGGAAATAACGCGCCGCTTCCTGCGCAAAGCGCATCATCAGCATCGCACCCATCGAGAAATTCGGCACGAGGAGGGCGCCGACACTGCGCTCGTCGGCCATCGCTTGTAATGCCGCCCGCTGCTCGAGACTCCACCCGCTCGCACCGACAACCGTGCAGCAGCCGCGTGCGACGGCGCCCAGCGAGATTTCGTAGCTTCCGGGCTGTGTCGTGAGGTCGAGGAGCACGTCGGGTTTGCAGGCGAGGACCTCATTGAGGGAGTCAAAGACCAACAGCTTCGGATCGCTCCGGCGTGCGAGGCCGCAGCAATACTCACCGGAACGTTGCAACGCGTCGCGCGCGACCGAACCCATGCGGCCGAATGCGCCCGCAACCGCAACTCGTAATTGTTGAGCCACCCTGTGTCTCAGTAGCGGACTAGTGCTAAATCTTCTCGAGCGGCGCGTACTTGAGCATGAGCATCTTCTGGCCGACGTTCGGGAAATCGATGGTCACGAGGCCGTCGCCGCCGGCGCCGACGATGCTGTCGATCTTACCCTCGCCCCACTTGGGATGGCGCACGCGGTCTCCGCCCTTCAATCCGAGGTGCACTCCGGCACCCGCCGATTCGTGGATCGCGACTTCGCGCCACCGTCCACCCGAGGGTCGCGGCAGTGGAACGCTTCCGCTCTCGAGCACTTCGATCGATGGAATCTCTTCGAGGAAGCGCGATTTCGGATAGGCATAGGTGTTTCCGAAGAGCGCCCGGCGTGCGGCATACGTAAGAAAGAGCCGATCGATGGCGCGCGTGATGCCGACGTAGGCGAGCCGGCGCTCCTCCTCCACTTCGGTGGGTTCGGTGAGCGTGCGGCTGTGCGGGAAGACACCCTCCTCGAGACCGGTCAGAAAGACGCTCGGAAATTCGAGACCCTTGGCGCTGTGCAGCGTCATGAGCGTAACGTAGGATGCATCCTCGTCGAGCGAGTCGAGATCGCTGACCAGCGCGATGTTCGCGAGGAACCCGGCAAGCGACGGCGCGTCGTCGGTTACCTCGTATTCGCGCGCCACGCCCACGAGTTCGTTGAGATTCTCAAGGCGCGCCCGTGCTTCGTGCGTATCCTCGGCCTGCAGCTCGCGCACGTATCCCGAACGCTCCATAACTGCGACCAAAACATCGGCAACGCCGCCGTTCTCGGCGACTCGGCGCAGTTCGTTGATGAGTTCGGCAAAGCGCTCGAGCTCTTTGAGTTTCTTCGGTACCGCGGCGCGCAGCAGATCGGTGCTAAAGATCGCTTCGCCGACCGAGACGCGCGCAGAATTCGCCGACTGGACGAGCGCCGCGAGCGTCTGCTGCCCGATGCCGCGGCGAGGCACGTTGACGATTCGCTTGAACGCAAGCGCGTCGGACGAGTTGACGATGTAGCGCAGGTAGGCGACGACATCTTTGATTTCGGTGCGGGCGTAGAAGCCGACGCCACCGACGACGCGATAGGGAATTCCCTCGGCGAGCAGCGCTTCTTCAAAGACGCGCGACTGCGCGTTGGTACGGTAGAGCACGACGAAATCGCGATAGGCGGAGCCGTCGCGCACCATGCTCTTCACCTTCTCGACCACATAGCGAGCCTCATCGCGCTCGGTCGCCGCGGGATAGAGCGTGATCGGCTCGCCCTCGGTGCGCGAGGTGAAGAGTCGTTTCGGCGCACGAGAGCGATTGTTGGCAACGAGATGATTGGCGGCTTCGAGGATGCGGCTCGTGCTGCGATAGTTCTCTTCGAGCTTAAAGGTTTTGGCGCCGGGAAAATCTTCTTCGAATCGCAGGATCATCCGGTAGTCGCTGCCGCGCCAGGAATAAATCGACTGGTCGTCGTCGCCGACCACCGTGATGTTCCCATGATAGCCGCCGAGCAGCGCGACGAGCCGATACTGAGCCGCGTTGACGTCCTGATATTCGTCGACCAAGACGTACTCGAACCGGTGCTGGTATTTCTCGCGAGTCTCCTTATCGCGCTCGAGCAGATCGATCGTTCGAACGATCAAATCGTCGAAGTCCAGAGAGTTCGACTCGGCGAGGCGTCGCTGATACTCGGTGTAGACGTTGGCAAGTCGCTCGCCTGCGAAGGACGTCTGCTTCTGTGCGTACTGCTCGGGCCAGATGAGTGCGTTCTTCGCTTTGTCGATCTCGGCGAGGCAGGCACCCGGCGAGAGCTGACGCTCGTCGTAGTCGAGATCGTCGAGGATCTCTTTGACGAGCTGGCGCTGATCGGAATCGTCGATGACTGCAAAACTGCGACCGACGCCGATTCGGGAGCCGTCGCGGCGCAAAATGCGCACGCACATTGAGTGAAAGGTGCTCACCCAGAGATCGCGTGCCGTCGTGCCAATCATCGTCTGGAGACGAGATTTCATCTCCCCGGCTGCCTTGTTCGTGAAGGTGACGGCCAAAATACGCTCGGGCGCTACGCGTAACTCTTCGAGAAGATACGCAATGCGGTGGGTCAAAACTCGCGTCTTACCGCTCCCCGCGCCGGCAAAAATCAACACCGGGCCATCGCTCTGCCGTACGGCGGCTAACTGCGCGTCGTTGAGAATTTCCGTTTCAAGGAGCATTAAGCACGGTTCGGCGAGGAGTACGTCCTCGCCTGTCTGCTTTAACCGGCTTGCGACGTTTGAGGCACTCTTTAGCGCACGGCGCGAAGCACCCGGGCCCGTCGAGCGGCCATCGTGTAGGCAGCCGAAAGGAATGCGAGCGTCGATTCGGCGCCCATATTGCTATTCACGCTCTCCTCGTCCAACCCGTCGTAGCAACCACCGCCGGCGGCCATCACCACGCCCCGCGAGTTCTTGCCGTAATACCATTCCAGGGCGAGTTCGGCGCTAGCGACGTGGCCGGGGTCGCCCGTGAGGTCGAAGGCCGCAAGCGCGGCATCGACGAGTGCGCAGGCCTCCAGCGGTTGCTGGGCGTAGCGTGCGCGTGCGCCGCCACGATGGTACCAGCCGTTGTTGCCGATGGGGACGTGGACGCCGTTTTCGAGCGTGGTTTTTTCGTAGAATCCCAGCGCCTCGAGCCCGGCCTCGCCATAGCGCTCGTCACCGAGCACCTGACCGGCTCGCAGAAGCGCCTCGGGAAGCCGCGCGTTGTCGTACGTCATAACGTCCTCGAACCAACGCCACTCGCCGGTTGCGTTCGTCTGATAGGCGCGAAAAATCTCATCGGCCAGGTATCGAAGGGCGTCGCCGTACTTGGGCTCTCGCAGTGCCGCATACGCCTGCGCAAAGCCGATTGCGGCATACGCGCGCGATCGAATGTATTCGAGCGATTCCAGCGAGGGGATCGTTCGATCGAGGAGGGCCGTGCAGACGCTCCGCCAGCTCTTCGAAGGCGCGTTGGCGACGCCATATCCCAGCGCCCAAATCGCGCGACCGCAGCTGTCGTGGGTGCCGATCTCGTCGAGCCACCGGCGATCGTAATCCATAAAGTTATGAAAGCGTCCGTCGCCGAGCTGGGCGTGCTGCAGAAACGCGAGATAGATCGATGCGAGCCGTGCGCTCGGCTTATCGGTCGGCGTGAGGCGCAAGTACGCGAGCACCACCATGAACGCACGCGAAACGTCGTCGGTGCAGTATCCGAACTCTCGATTCGGCACGTTCTCGACGGCGTGCTGCATGATCCCGACGTCGTCGGAGAGTACGGCAACGTGATCGAGCGGCGGCGGCGCAATGCCGGCCCGCGACTTCGCAGGTTGGCGCGATTTAGGCAGACGGCACCAGTTCGAGGGGACCGCTTGGGCAGAGCTCGCCGAAGAGCGCGCCGTATTCGGCGGCCACATGCGGCCACGTCATCTGCCGCCCGAATCGATAGGCGCGACGCTCGGTGGCTCGCCGCAGCGCCGGATCGTCGAGAAGCATGTTAAGCCGAACCGCAATCGACGACGCATCGCGAAAATCGCATAAGAAGCCACGATTATGTGCGAGCAGCTCCTGGGCGTAAAGATATGGTGTCGAAACGATGGCTTTACCGCATCCCACCGCATACGCGAGCGTTCCGCTGGCGATCTGCGCCGGATTGAGATACGGAGTCAAGTAAATATCGGTCGCCGCGAGATAGCTGACGACTTCGTCGAAGTCGAGATATTTGTCGATGAGCTGCACGTTGTAATGCAGGCGAAACTCCCGCACCATCGCGTGGAGCGATTCGCGATATGATTCGCCTTCTCGGCGGCGCACGACGGGATGCGTCTCGCCCAGAATAAGATACAGGGCCTCGGGGTGCCGTTTGACGACGCTGCGCATCGCCTCGATTGCGTACTCGAGCCCCTTACCGCGGCTGATCAGTCCAAAGGTCGAGATCACCGTGCGCTGGCCGATTCCGAACGATGCCTTCGCCGGCGTCGTATCCTGGAATGGCACGTCCGGCACGCCGTGATGGATCGTTTCGAGCTGTCGCGGATCGATGCCGTAAACGTTCTCCAGAAGACCGCGTCCGGTCTCAGAAAGCGAAATCACCCTCGCCGCCTGCTCGCAGAGCTCGCGGGTTACACGCAGGTACGTTTCGTCAGGCTCAGGCAGCACGGTGTGGAGTGTGAGCACGACGGGCTTTTCGAGCAATCGAATGAAGTCGACGAGCCATTCACCGCGTTCTCCGCCGAAGAGCCCGTATTCGTGCTGAACGTTGACGAGATCGACCGGAAATTGATTGACGAAGCGCGCGGCTGCCGCGTAGCCTCCGCGTTCCTCTTCCGCAATGCGGCCAACGACTTCCGGCGGGTAACGGCGCACGTCAGCACCCGGTTCATCGACCGCGATGACCGGGCTTGAAATGCCGAACGCGCGATCATACGCGTCGACCATATCCTTCGTAAAGGTGGCAATCCCGCATTCGCGGGGTGGGTACGAACCTAGAAATAAAGCTCGCGGCGGTGGCATATCAGCGAACGAACTCCCTTCCCCTACAGAACCTCAGTCTACCCCGCTCCAGATGCGTCGTAAACCGAACGTCCGCTTGCTAGCCTGTTACTTCCTCCGCACGGGAACCCAACCGAGCCCCCGGCTCCAAGACCGCGCCAGGCTCGACGCTGACGTCGTGGCCGATGACGCTCCCCTTGGCGACGTAGGCTTTCGGGCCGATCGTCACCCCGCTTGCGAGAATCGCTTCTTCTATAACGGCTCCGGTCCCCACGCTGACCCGTTCCCAGAGCACCGATTCGCGCACCGCGGCATTGGCGCCGATACTGCACGACCGGCCGAGGACGACGTTTGGACCAATTTTAGCGCTTGCGTCCACGACGACGTCGGCCGCGGCGTGCACCGGCGGGATTACGCCCGGATGCCCGCGCAGTGCCTCGCCGCCTTCGCCGCTGATTCCAGGCTCGACCGCGAGCGGCATCGCACCGCTGAGCACATCGCGATGCGCCGCCAGATACTGCTCGGGCCTTCCGAGATCGAGCCAGTAATCGTTGGTGGTGTATGCGTACAGCGCTTTGCCTTGCGCGATGACGTCGGGAAACGTCGCGCGTTCGATCGAGACGTTCTCTCCCGGGGGGATGTACTCAAGAATCTCGCGTTCGAGCAAATACGTTCCGGCGTTGATCTCGTCGGTCGGTTCTTCGCCTTGCGGCGGCTTTTCCACGAACGCACTCACGCGACCGGTCGCGTCGTGCACGACGCAGCCGAAGTGCGACGGATCCGCGACGCGAATCAAGTGGAGCGTGCCGATGCCGCCCTTCTCGCGATGATAGTCGCGCATCGCGCGCAGATCGAGACTCGTGAGAATATCGCCATTGAGCACGAAGAACGGCCCGTGAATATGCGGCTCGACATTTTTTATCGCGCCGGCAGTGCCGAGCGGCGTCTCTTCGATCGCGTACGTCACCTTCATGCCGAACTGCGCGCCGTCGCCGAAGTAGTCGACGATTGCTTGCGGCATGTAACCAGCCGCAAGGATGACTTCGCGAATCTCGGCAGCGTAAAGGCGCTCCAGCGTGCGGGCAAGGAAGGGCACGTTCATGATCGGCACCATCGGCTTCGGCGTGCCGTACGTCAGCGGTCGCAACCGCGTTCCCTCGCCCCCGACCAGCACGATCGCCTGCATCCGCGGTAGATTTTCTACGGCGTCGCGCCGAGCCTGCCCGCAGCGGAGTCCTGTCATCCTGGGCGTAGCATCGCGCCGCGATAGTTTGTCATCCTGAGCGTAGCATCGCGTAGCGATAGCTTGTCATCCTGAGCGTAGCATCGCGTAGCGATGGCTTGTCATCCTGAGCGTAGCATCGCGTAGCGATGCGGAGTCGAAGGACGAAGGGCGAAACGTGAACCGCGACCGCGCAAACGATGTTTGCACGATGCCATACAGCTGGCACAATCGTTGCGTAGCGTTATCGCATGTCTAAAAAACTCTACGATTGGAACGCTGTGCAAGCGTATCACGAGGAGGGGCACGGCTTCGTCGAGTGTTCGCGCCGTTTCGGTTTCACGTATTCTGGGTGGGCTAAAGCGATAAGGCGAGGCGCGCTGCATCTCGTGCCGTCGCGCTTTGATGACCGTCGCCGCGTGTACGACTGGGCGGAAATTCGACTTTACTACGACGAAGGCGCCAGTTACAGAAAGTGCAAAGAGCGGTTTGGCTTCCACGCTGCGGCCTGGACGAAAGCGGTACGTCGAGGCGATATGACGCCCCGCAATAACACGAAGGCCATCAGTGAAGTCTTGACCTCGCGATCTTCGCGCTGGCTCAAAAAGGCTAAGCTTCTCCGCGAAGGGTACTTGGCCAATCGCTGCTCGGATTGCGGAATTTCTGAATGGTGCGGCAAGCCTTTGGTAATCCAAATCGACCATCGCAATGGCGTCAAGGATGACTGGCGAATCGAGAACCTGCGCATGCTTTGCCCCAACTGCCACAGCCAAACGGACACCTTTAGCGGACGAAACCTTAAGCGAGCAGCCACGGCAAGGTTCGAAGCGACGAGCGTAGTATAAATGCTCGCTGCCGTTCCGGGGTCGTTCAACGGTAGGACGCGACACTCTGAATGTCGTTATCGGAGTTCAAATCTCTGCCCCGGAGCCAGGCCCTATCGTCTAGAGGCCTAGGACGCCGCCCTCTCACGGCGGTAACGCGGGTTCGACTCCCGCTGGGGCTACCAATATTCGCTATATTTTACGAGGCTTTTCGCCACTCCAGATCGTCTTCAAGTCTCTGTTTCTAACATTTGTCTAACGGCCTGAAAAGTGGATCAGCTCGCGAGCGAGTCTAAAACGCTCGCGGCTGCCGCATCCCGGTCCGAATAGACGTGCAAGTATCGCTCGGCCGTCACGCCGATGCTCGAATGGCCCAACCGCTTGCTGACGACTTCGAGAGGCACGCCGTTCTTGGCGAGTAGGCTCGCGTGGGTGTCTCGCAGATCGTGCAGGCTAATGGGCTTCACCTTGGCGCGTGTCGCTAAGTCCCTGAAGCCTTCCACTTCTTCCTCACCGGCAAACGGATCGTTGACGAGTGCGTTACTCGTTCTTCAACGAGTCTGCTCTAGGATTGGCCCGAACAAGAGCAACCACAGGTATCCGAGTATCGTTCCGATTGCCGCACAGACCAGATTCGCAAGCCCGAAACCATGATGGAACGGCGACCTGCCGTTAACGGCGTCGATGACATTAGGTATGAAGGTCGTAATCCAAACGATTGCAGCTATCAACTGAACCTTGCCGCTGAAAAGCGCATAACGCTTGCATACGAAGTAGAAGGCAAGGATTGGTACGAAGATCAGCGCACCGATCAGCCAGATCATAGGCAGACTAGTACGGCGGTGATACCCATTCAACCTCGATTAGCGGGTCTAAGCGGGCAGCTTAGGGTCAAGCAGAATCGGACCGCTCACTTCGACCCACGGCCAGAAGATTAACGTTTAGCTTCACGGATGCGTCCTTATCTGCGGATGTGCGAACCGGATGGAGCGACGGAGAGAGTGACGCCCGTAAAGTTCAGCGTGTCTTTCTGGTGCTTACCGAACTTCTTGATTCGACTGATGGGATCACCGCCGCGCGGATATTTCCAGACCCCGATGTTCCCAGGATTGGGGCCGGTCACACTGTATGGAGCGATGATCGAACCATCAGATATCCACGACTGCGTGAGCCGGTTAGGCACTCTCTTTAGCCTGATTTGCGCGACGATTGTCGCTGAAGAGCCGGAAATCGACAGGCGGGAAATGATTCCAATCTTTTTGTTATTCAGACCTCCTTCGAGGTCCTCATAGGACATGTATTGCCCGTCCCATTGCACCTGCCCAGGTTCTCCAACGCTTGGGTCAACGGATAACGTCTGAAACGCGACGCTACCTTTCGGCAGTTCGGAGAGGCCAGCGTTCTGGCCGTTGTAACCCGATACAAAAAGGTTGCCAGAGTTATCGTAGCCGCAAGAATACGATGTCATTCGAGTTTCGTAAAGCGATGGCGTTCCTTGCGCGTCCGAAAATATTGCAACATCCGCTCCGCTACCGCCAAAGACAACAGCAAGATTGCCGGTCTCTGGGTCGATTGAACAACCTGAAGCTTCGTCGCCGGGTAGGCTCAGGCTCGCAACAGGCGACGTTTTGCCATGCGCGTATTCGAGCACCTGGGTATCGGCACTGATAAAGACGTTGCCGTTACTGTCGGAACAGGCGCCACCGACAAAGCCGGAAATCTTTGCATGCCCCACTAGCTTACCGCCAGGGTACGCCAATACGCAGACCCCACCGCACCCGCCAGCGGCGTAGATCAGTTCCTCACTCTTCGCTTCCGGCAGCATCCACGATCCAGTGCGATCGCTTCGAACCGGCGCGGTTTGCGTAACGGCTCCAGGCGCGGATATTCCCGTACCACCGCACCCCGCTAGGATCGCAACGGCCACGCTACCGGCCAGAATATCAACGCTTAGCTTCACGGATGCGCTCCTTACTTGCGGCTGTGAGAAGCAGATGGAGCGACGGAGACGGTTAAATCCCAGAGGCCTTTTTTGTCGATTCCAGAGATTATTTCTGTGGGGGAGCCGCCTTGCGGATAGTCCCAGATGCCGACAGAGGCGTAAGCCCCCCGACTCGTCTGATAAGCAGCGACTGCAGAGCTACCCTGAATCCAATACAGGGGGCCACTCGCACTCTCTAGTGTGGTGTGTCCCACTATCGTTCCCGTTGTGCCTTGCACCTTGACTTGATAGATAACGCCCGGCTCTTTTCCAAGCTCCATCGTTAAGTATGGAACGTCCCACTGCAGCGTCTCCAGAGCGTCGGACTTACTAAGCTTAAGGTGAATGGTACTCATATGAGAGCTTCCCGGAAGCAATTCTTTAACAGCTGTGAACGACAGGTGTCTCAACCGCTCGCAGACCACAAATACGTCGCTCTTATCGTCATACGTAGCGAAGTGGCATTCTCGTGTACCGGTTGGGTACGTGCTCCATTTTCGATTCGCTTTGGAATAGACTACGAGCGCACCCGAATCATTCGGTGCAAACGCCGCCACAGCTAGGTTTCCGGTTTTCGGGTCCACAGCGCAGCCTTCCGCGCCATAGGGATTTGGAAGATGGAAAACTGCGTTCGGTCGCGTTCCGCCGTGTGGGAATTTGCGAACGAAATCGTTGTCGGTAATGTATACGGCCCCACTTTGCGGGTTCGAAACAAACCCAGTGGGAGCGGTGAGGAGCTTCCTTGAAGGACCCAATCAACTTACCGTCTGGGTAGGAAATCATGAACACCGTTCTTCGCGTGGTCACGTAGAGCAGATTGCCAGACGACCCCGCCGCCCGATGCATCCGACTCTGTGCAGACGTGACCGGCGTAAGGGTGCCGCTTTGCGCCCCGCCACATCCCGACGGAAAGACCGCAAGGGCGGCTATTACGCCCCACCGGATCGAACCTGATCGCGCCATGATATCCCCCGCTCCTCTGAGCCCTCGGCGGCTCTTGGAAGGCAACGTTCGACGGGGGCTAGGGGTTCCTGGGTTGGGTCGAGCTAACCGAGGACCGGAATTCCCGTACCTGTTCTCGCCCCGGAGTCAAGGAATCTGGTCCGCTGGGAGCCTTCGTGTGTAACGCCCGTGTAACGGACGGGTCAGAAACGGGCAGTTTTAGGCCGTACTGGTCAGGAACGGGAGGCGTCAAAAACTCTCATAATATCGGACGATTCGGTATTGGGCGGGAACGGGCAGGACCGCTATTATACTCTTCGACTCCCGCTGCGGCTAAGTTATTTCGCCCTGGAAACCTGGCGTATACGAACGGCTCGCGAGCCGTATAGCGTTGTCGTGAGCGTTGCCCAATAGCAGTAATGGCCTAGCGTTTCGTTGCCACGATGGCAACGGCCGAGGACCACGACCAGGGTACCTTGAGAGTGACGCAGAGGCTATTGATGCTAATTACGAGATTCCGCAGTGCAACCGGTACCCTTCCGATGTCGACGAACGCCGTCGCAATCACCGCCCGCGTCTCAAAACAGTGGACTTTGAGGGCGTCCACGAGGCTCGCGACATTTGACGTTCGCACGACAAAAGAATTGCCTCCGAAAGTCGACCAAAATTCGTCACCCGATTCCGTGCGACGAAGCTCCGAGCGTGAGCGGCGTATCCTTCGGGCAAGCATGACGACGCGATGTGCCAGGGAGCGGTGGTTCTCTTCCATTAGAATCATCCCACCGCCGGGCCGTACGACACGGCACAACTCTTCGAGCGCGCGTTGCCAGTTCGGTATGTGCATCAGTACACCTTTGCAGTGGACGTAGTCGAACTCGCCATCCAAAAAGGGCAGCTGTTCAATAGGGGCCGCGACGTATCTGGGTGGGTCGATGTTCTGCTGAGCGGCTCGAGCTTTAGCGCGCTCGAGTATGCCTGGGGAAATGTCGACCCCGACACACCGGTAACCGAGTCGGACGAGTCGGACTGTGTGATCGCCGACTCCGCAGCCGGCATCGAGGAAGAGAGAACCTTTGGCTGGTGCCAACACCTGCAGAACACGATCGAGAAGACGATCGTTAAGCCTGTCCTGTCGAACATTGTCTCTATAGATAGCTTCCCAAAGGTCGTGAATGCCGGGATCGCTGTACGTGTCGGCTAAGCTCTGGTCGCTCTGGCTATGCTGCGAGTTCATTGCTGCACCCTCTGCGCGCTTTAGGAGAAATCTTCGGCTTATCAAGCCTAACTCCATCTCAGCACCCAGGCGCGATCTCACAAGGCAGCTCGGTTCACGGTTGCTGGTCAACGGCCCCGATCGGCGGCTCCTCATCGCTGTATAGTTGGTTCCGGTCAATCGGCAGACCTGAGGTAGAAACGCAGGTCATTGCCCGGGACAGGAGCGGGGCGATCGAGACTGGCTAAGCGCGGCATCGTCATGGCACCGCAAAACGCCTTCGGCGAAGCGCACGGGCGAACTCGACTCCCGCTGGGTTACCAAAAACTCCTTACGCTCGTGGGGGAGTTCGCTAAACCGTCGCAGCCTTGACGGATGCGCGCGTTACGCAGACACGTGCACGGCACATGAGCCGGCGAGAGTGCTTGTCATCAACAGCAGCACAAGAACGTTAAGACCACCGCCACAAGATACTCAGATCCCGCGTCCAACGCTTGCGCCCCCGGTTCGGATGGCAGGCCGGCCTTGCAAAGCGACGCTGCGGCCGAGGAGCTGCTTTACTGGACGATGTGGATGTTGCTTTGCGTGATTCCGGTTGTCGGAATCGGGAGGTGCGAAGAGTTATCTCCCCAGCCGATCTTATCGCCGTCGCCTTGGTTCTCAACCTCGTTGAAGAAGGCGTTCCAGGCCGGCTGCTGCCCGACGATCGTGAACGTCGCGTTATCGAGCCCTTCGGGAACCCAAGGACTCGAACCGGCAGAATCGTCGATCATCATTCCGTAGTCGTGCATTTGATGCAGCAGGGTTTTGGCCCAGATATGGTCCGGCAACTTGTCGATCTGTGCGTCGGTCAAATCGAGCCAGATCCGTTCGCCCTCCGCCGGTCCGCTCGAGCAGCGTCCGCCGCTCTGTGCGGCGGGCCAGACAAAGAGCGGTGACGGGCAATGCGTCCCGGCAAAGAACGTATGCTTGATCTTGCCTGCGACGATCTCGCGCGGATCGAGCAGGCCTGGTTGATATGGAAGCGCGGCTTCGTTACCGCTTCCGAGGCAGCGGCCGTGGCCTTTTAACGACAACGTCGTGCACATCCCGCCGAATGCGACGCTGAGTGCGCCTCCGCCGGAGACCGGGTTCGTCGTTCCTTTTCCGGTGCCGTAATCGTTGAACTCCCAGAAATCGAATTCCAATCCGGCCCAACGCTCGATAACCGTCGCGTGATGGTCGCTGTCGATCGAGGCATAGGCGCCGTTGGGAATATGGATTGCAACGCCATTGAGAAACCCACATCCACCGAACTGCGAACAGCTGACGTTATATGATGGATCGCGCCGCGATGCATAGTAAATCGGGTCGGTATCGTCTTGTCCTTGGCCGTTGGTCCCAGGCTCGGCTTCTTGGATCTCACCCATCGAGAACGTGCCGTTCATCATCTGTGAAACTTCCGACCCAGAGCTGGGATCGAGCAGTGGATTGCACGGGTCCGATTTGCAGATCGGAACGACGAATGGGTTGGGGTGATATGGAAACCGCCAGCCAAGCGGTGGCGGCGACTGCACTGCGCGTCTTTCGAGTGGCGGGGAGACTGATGGACCGTTCGACGGCGGGGCACCGGCGCTGCCGCCGCTACAGGCGGTCAGCAGAGCTAAGCACAGTGCGCTGGGGAACATCTTCATGATGACTTGCCTCCGTGCCGAAAAGGTTTGCTTCCTATTGCATGTGCGACGGCCCAACCGCCCCGACCGAGCACCCTTCTAAGCGAGTATACCAGACGCTGCAAAGCATCGAGGGCTTACCCGACCGCTACAGCGCGGCGCCGCTCAGGAGCCCTCGCGTTGCCGACAATCAGCGTGCTGAATCCTTCCGCGAAGACCGGAATTTGTCGGAATTCTGCTCGTTTTCTACTAGGGTGACCATCCGGCCAAATATTGTCCTGTAAAGACGATTGCTAATAGGACCAGCACGATGCCGGCGACCCGCTGCGCGATGCGCTTGTAGCGGCGACCCAGTCGTTCGCCGAAGGCAAGTCCGAGCGTCGTGAACACGATGGTGCTGACGGCCACGGTTGCAAGGAGTGGTAAGAGTGGCAGCGGCACGCCGGGCAGCGACATACCGACGCCGAGGGAGTCGAGACTAACGGAGAGTGAGGCCAAGAGGATCGCGAGCGGAGAGTCGGGCTCGAACCGTGGCATGCGACGCTCGAAGCTTTCGTAGAATATGAAGCCGCCGACCCCAGCGAGTATCGCGAAGCCGACATAGATTGCGACGGTTCCAACCACACGGCCGGCACCCGTGCCAATACTGTAACCGACGATCTGCATCAGAACTTCCGCGGCTGAAAACGCGAGGCCGAGTCGTATCCTCGCAGGCCATCCGATCCGCATCACGCCGACCGCAATCGAAAGGGCCAGTACGTCGAGCCCCACCGCAAACGCAATGCCGAATATCTTTGCCGAGACGGTCAGCGTCATCTCACAGCACTCGCCTTCGCGTGCGACCTAGCCGACCTACGCCTTCTCAGTAGCAAAGACTCACAGATTTCTTATACCTTTTTGGTAGTGTCGAACCACCGTGTCGCGAGCTCCATTACTGCTTCTGCTGCTCCTTCTCGCCTCCGGCGTTGAGGAACCGCTCGTTTTCGCCGAAGGCGCGACCCTTGCATCTGCCGAGTTGCCCTTCATCCCCTCGGCGGCCCCCGCACTTCTCGATCCTATCCTCTCGACCGGACGTACCGATTGGCACTGCGAGCCGGAGTTGGCCGCATCGTCAGCGCAAGTGCGGGAAGCGCGGCTTCCAAACGCGCTCGCAAACTAGCTTGGGCACGCCCGGCGACGGGACGGTCTTCTCGTTAAAGCCCGAGTTCGCGCATCTCGGCTGCGCTCACGGGCGCGGTTGGAACTCGGCGTCTCCGAGTTGCCAGAGTAAGAACGTCCACTCGTCGGCGCGTTCGTTCATGAGTTGCGTTCGGCTGGTGCCGAAGCCGTGACCCGCGTCGTAATCGACGCGTAAGAGAACGGGCTTTCCGCTCGACGTCGACGCCTGCAGGCGCGCGATCATCTTGGCGACCATCCACGTGGGAACGCGAGGGTCGTGCGTGCCGGTGACGCCCATCACCGCCGGATACGGAACGCCTTTAACCACGTGAGCGTAAGCGTCCACCTGATACATATACTTGAAATCATCGGCGTTCGTAACGTCGCCGAACTCCGGCACGTTTGCCGCTCCGCCTTGTGTCGACTGAAAGCGCAGGAGGTTTGTCATTCCGACGTTGTCGACGGCGGCGGCAAATAACTCGGGATGCTGCACGATTGCGCCTCCGACGGCAATTCCACCGGCACTCGTTCCGCGAACGGCGAGGTGATTGGGCGACGTGTATTTCTGCTCGATCAGGTAACGCGCAGTCGCGATCATATCGTCGATCGTATGCTGTTTCTTTGCTTTCTGGCCGGCGACGTGCCAACGCTCACCGTATTCACCGCCGCCGCGTACGTGGGCATACGCCAACACGCCGCCTCGCAGAACCCATTCGAGCATCGTCGCCGAGAAGCCGGGATCCCATGGATTTCCGTACGAACCGTAACCCTCGAAGAGCGCCGGATGCGAACCGTCGAGTACGATATCGTCGCGTACGATGATCGAGACTGGAATCTGCGCGCCGTCGGTCGACGGGGCAGTCACTTCTCGCACCTGAAGGTGCGAAACGTCGAGCGGATCTGCGGGAATGACTCGCGTATCGCTCACGGCAGCGGAAGCCGAGTCGTACGCGAAAAGAGCCGGCGATCGAATCCAAGAATCGAGCCCGAAACGTACTCCTGACTCGAGCGGGGACGAATCTATGCCATAGACGGTGCCTTGATACGGCAGCGGAACCGAACCGACGACGGCGCCGCCGTCGTCCAGCTTGGAGATGCTGAACGTGATACCGTTGCGGTACTCAACGTACAGTCCGTCTGCGGCGCCGAATACACCCTCGATCACTCGCTCTCCGGCAGGCACGATGGTAACCGGCGGCGCGGACGGATTTGCCAAGTCGTAGCGGACGATACGGCCGTTCGGGTCGTCTTGTAAGACCGCAAAGAGTTTCGCTCCGCGAGTAGTAACCGACTGCGAACCGCTAGTCGCCAAGTGATCGGCGGGCCGAATCAGCGTGATCCACTTCGTGCTGCCCGCGCGCCCAAGGTAGACCGTCGCCAAATCCGTCGTCCCGGCGCTGTGATAAGCGACCAAATATGGCGTAGAAGGGACCACGTTGACACCGTTAAAGCCGGCAGCCGGCACCGCCGTCGCCGGATCGACGCCCGGACCGAATACAACGCTATCCTTCTCGGGATCGGTGCCGAGAACGTGGAGGTACACGCGCTGATTCACGTAGATTGAATCGGGGGATGCACCCGGAGCGAGTGCCTGAAGCCGGCTGTAATAGAACGAGCGACCGTCTTCGCGCCACGAAGGACCGCCATACTCCGTCCGTGTAATCGCCTCTGGTAGAACCCTCCCCGATGCGGTGTCGACGACGTGGATCGTATCGTCTTCTGAGCCGGCCGCTGCGGCACCGACGGCAACGTACGTGCCGTCGAGGGACGGCGCGAAATAATCGATCGCCACGTGACTGCCGGCCGCGGCGAATCTCGACGGATCGAGCAACGTGATGGGTTCGTTCGATCCTTCCTTCACCCGAAGCACCGAGACCGACGCGGCAGGCTCCAGCTCCTCGAAGAAGAGTTTGTTACCGGCCTTTTGCCAATCTGAAACGTGCGCAACACCCGTTGAGAGTGCCATCAACTTCTTCTGTAACGCGTCGCGCGGCGTCGAGAGCGGCGCAAGCACCGACGTCGTATATGCACTCTGCGCTCGCAGGTAGGCGAGGAATCGCGGATCGGGCGGGCTCTTCTCCATCCAGCGATACGGGTCGACAAGCGACGTGCCAAAGTAATTGTCGGTGACGGGTTCGGCGGGCGCAAGCGGAGGCGCCATCGCCGCCGAGGCTACGGCAGCCAGGGTAAAAATCGCAATTACGGTGATCGGCAATAGGCGGCGCATCTATAGTCCTCTTCAATGCGAACGGGTTGTCGGAGGCTTCGGGTGCGGCAACTGCGTTCCCGGCGCCCATGCGGTAACCATCCCATCGCTGGAACGAAGGTAGCGTACGCCGTTGCGAGGGCGGCCGCTCAAAGCGCTACAACGCTATTCGTCGTCGGGAGGGCGTAAATCGAGCGGCTGATGCATGAAGTAATCCTTCCGCCGCCGGGCCTGGATTATTTGGAACTGTCGTGGGGGTTGGTTGAAATTGAAGCAGTCGGCCGCCGGCGACAGCGCGCGCGCGTCGCTGGCCGAGAGGCTTTTGAGCCCAAAGCGATCCTCCACGAAGCGTAGAATACTCGCGAGCTCGTAGTGAGCGTGTGAGACGTGTCCTTGTTTAGCATATGGGGAGATCACCAGAAGCGGCACCCGAAAACCGAGGCCGTCGTAGTCGACCATTTTCGGCGCCACATGGTCGTACCAGCCACCGGGGTCGTCCCACGTCACAAAGATCGCCGTAGAATCCCAATACTGTGACTGACCGATTGCGTTGACGATCGACGCGACCCAGTCCGGTCCCGTGTTTCCGCCACAGCTTGCGTGGTCCGAGTTTGCGCACGTTGGAGTAATCCAGCTGACGGCCGGCAAGTTTCCGTATTGGACGTCGGTGAAGAAGAGGTTCTGCGGGCTGATAATATCTTTGGTCCAGTCCGGGCCTTGATAGATATGCTTGATCGCCGAATATGCGCTCCAGAAGGCCCCGTCCCCATTTGGCGTCGCCGCGGTGTAATAATGCCACGAAATTCCCGCTGTGTCGAGCAGATCGCCGAGCGTCGTACTGCCGAAGCAGACGCGCAGAAGATTATTATAGTTGACGACCCGTCCTTGCGTGACCGTCGGAATGGTATCGTAGGGGCCACCTTCGCAGCCCCACTCGTTCGTAGACGGATAGTTGACTGCGGAGTTCGCCTGAGCGGCGATCAGATATTGATGGGCAATGAAACTACTCTCATCGAAGTTCGACGCGAACATTCGATCGCCGAGAACGTACTGTTGCGCCATCTCGAAATAGAGCTTCGTCTCGGCCGCCGGCACGTATGCGTACTGCGGCTCTTTGAAGGGACACGATGGAAAGCTGCCATGGCCGCAGTCGTGGTACTCTTTGTTGAAGCCGTTCATCCGGCAATGGGTGCCCGGATAGTTCCCCGTCCCGTTGCATGACTGAAAGAACGCGGTCGCGCTGTGGTTGAGGTCCCATGTGGTCTCGAGGGGTATGGGTCGAAGCTTGATCTTGTGGCCACCGCTGTCATGTCCCCACGACTGCGTATCGGCGCCGGGATATCCCTGAAAAAGATTGTCGACGGTACGGTTTTCCTGAATCACGATCACGACGTGCGAAATCTTATTAATGCCGGCCATTGAGGAAGGGAGTGCCAACGGGACGGCGCCCGGCGGCATCGCCCTTTCTCCCCCTCCCGCCCCGCAGCCGGCCAGGATAATAGCCGCGAGGCCCATGCAAAAGGCACGGCAGCGAAAACCCGTTCGAATCATTGGTCGCTAGCTTACTCCGTCTGGACCCTTAGGATGCCCCGTTTGTTAACGTTCGACGGAGCCGAGCGGTTCCCGGCCAGGAGTCCCCTCCGGCCCGGGATGGCGCCTCGGGCTACGTGAGACGGAGGCAGCTAAGGGGGCGGGTCAGCACTCCTGACTGACTTGTTCCCCTGAATAAATCTCGATGACCCCGAATGCCACCCCGGCAATTGTGGCTTTACGCAGAAGATTTCCGAGGTTTGGAAGCACGCCGCCGTACGGGCCTTGCGTTGCCACCGTGTAGCATGGCGGAAACATGAAGTCGAGATGGCCGACTGCCACGATGCCGTAGGCGGTATACGTGGCACCGGGCGAGATGCTCGGGGACGTTAGGCCGCCCGTCGACTTCAGGCGAGAACGGAAGCGCGTTGAGGCGTGGAAATGCAGATTTAAATAGACGATCGACGTTCCGTTGCCTAGTTGCGGCTCGTAGTAGATGTTTTGCGTGCTGGTTCGGATTGTCAGCTTGACGGAGCGATCGAGGCCCGGGTACTCGATCGACCCGCCGAAACCCCCGAACGCCGGCACGCAGAGCGAGCCGCCCTTGGTTTTAAGCTTCTCGGGGAGACTCGCGTAGTTCTTGGCGGTGCGTTGGCCCTTGCAAATGGGCGGCCCCGTCGCAGTCCGGACGAACGAACGTTGCGCGGGAACCGGCCCGCCGGCTGAGGTCTGCGCGCTCGCGCAGCCGGCAAGCATCATTGCGGCGATGCCGGCGAACTTCCGAGTTAGGATTTCGCGCAACCCGATCCACCTTCGATCGGAACGAAGGCCCTCGGTCGCAAGTGCAGGTCGATCGTCGAGGCCCCAAGATCCGCGGCGCGAGTATCGCTCGCCCCAAGTTGCGAAAGGCCGAACGTCTTCTCGACGAACTTCAGAATGCTTCCGGTTTCAAACTGCGTGTGAGCAATCGAACCGGCTCTCGCGAAGGGCGACACCACGAGTACCGGAACTCGGAATCCTAATCCGTCTTGATCGAGGGCCGGCGGCGGCACGTGGTCGTACCAACCGCCAAAGCCGCTCCACACGATGACCACTGCGGTCGTACTCCAGAACGGGCTCTCCCCAACGGCGTTAACGACCGATGCCACCCACGTTGGACCGCTGGACGAAAGCGAGCCTGAAAGATCGGAATCGGCAAACGCCGGCGTCACCCAGGTTACCGATGATAACTTTCCCGCGCAGACGTCGGAAATAAATTTCGTCGAGGGAGCGGTTCCGCTGCTTCCTCCGTGAATCCAGCCGTAAGCGTCCCACGTGTTGACGAGGGCGTTTCCACGATCGGGGGTGCGATAGTACGTCGAAGTCAGCCCGGCCGCGCCTAACAGATCGGCTAGAGTTTTATAGGTAAAGCACGCGTCGGCTTTGCCGCCGCCGAAGACGTGCACCCACTGGCGATAGACGCAGCCGCTCGAAGGCGCCTTGCCGAAGGGCTGATTTTCAGCATTCCCAGCCTGCGCGGCAATCAAGTACTGATGCGCCTCAAACGTCGGATTGCCCGTTGACGAGAACATCTGGTCGCCAAGCACATATTGCTGCGCGATCTGATTATATTGTGTCAGCTCGTTCGCCGGGACGTGTGCGTACTCCGGATGACGATAGCCCGGACAATTCGCCCGCTCTTTACCGAACTTGCCGCTCCTGCGATCGCGCTCGAAATCTGCAAACGTATCGGAGAGCGTGCACTTTGCCTCCAGCGGAATGGTTTCACTCGTGCACTTCCCCTGCGCTCCGGAATACCCGCAGAAGAGATTGTCAAAGCTGCGGCCTTCCTGCATGACGATGACGATATGTTGGAGCTTGTTCGTTCCCGAACCGCGGTCTACGTTCGTCGTCGATCCGCGCAAAGCCGGGCTGACGACATTCGGCGAAGTCGGTGAAACGGCGGTGCTGCTGCAAGCCGCCGCCGTCAGGACGATACCGGCCAGGAAAAGCGCCGTTTTGTTGCAGCGAACCATAATGTGCCACCCTCCGAGTTACGAGCTGGAACACGCGTTCTTTCCCAGCATGGTTTTTTATCGCTTTTCGACTCCCTGCGGCAATAAGGGACCAGCGTCACCCTTTCGCCGCCTGCGGGGCTCTCGGAGCTCCGGCGCCGACGGCAAACGGAATGCCTGCTCTCGCCGGCGACGCTGCTCGTTCCGCCGATTCGACATTGCCAAACCGGCTCACAAGCGATGCGCCGCCGCCGCGCACAAAATCCGCTCACGATGACGCCCGCACAAATCTCATGTTCAAACTCACCGGAGCCGGCGTTGTAATAGTCAAGAAATGGTCAAGATGCCGCCATCGCGATCGAAAGGTTCTATACTCTGACGACGGGCTGCGCTTTCGCAGTTACGTGCTACGCTTGGAGGATGTCTACGATATGAAGGTTCTCTCTATTGGGCTTGTGCTGGCATTGCCGATCGTTGCCGGCTGTGGCCAAACATTCAATCAGAGCTCGCTCGCCTCGGGCAATGCGCAGTCGATGCGCTCCGCCGTTAGCGTTCAACCGAATAATAATTGCGCCCACGGTGACGCGGGGACATCATCGGCTGGGGGCTTTATCAGGTGGAAACCCTGCAGCGGATACACCGGCCATATGACGTACGGACCCGGAACGACGGGTGGGATCAAACTTGACATACAACCCAGCACCACCAATCCCGGCGGTATTCCGGTGCCGCCAGGCGAAACGCCGGTTCTCTTTGTCCAGCAATTCGTCTGGCCAACGGATCCATCGGCCGTGACCTTTACCGCACCCACCGTGCCGCCGGCTGCAAACAAGTCGCGGATCCTCGGCGTTCCCGCCGGCACGTATCAGCTGTACGTCTACAATGGCGCCACGCAGATCGCCGGACCGTTCGGCCTTGGGTCGCCCGTCGGCGGAATATTGCGCTTTACCTCGTCCCCGTACTCGCCGCTGCCGTTCTTGGGAACGCAAGGGCTCGGCGTTACGTACACCTTCGAGCTCGTGACCCCCTAAACGCGCATTTGCCTCGGAGAGGCCGGCGCGGAGCCGGTCTCTCCGGAACGCGGGTCGAAGAGAGCCGAATCGTGACTCGAGCGCTTCCGACCGGCATCGTCACGTTTCTTTTCACGGATATCGAGGGAAGCAGTCGCCTCTGGGAGCGCGCTCCCGACGACATGCGCGATGCGCTGGCTCGCCACGACGCGCTCTGCCGAGACGTGGTCGCGCGTCATAACGGCGTCGTCTTTAAAACAGTCGGCGACGCAATCTGCTCCGCCTTCACCCACCCCAACGAGGCGTTAAACGCCGCGATCGACGCTCAGCGCGCCCTGAGCAATCACGTGTGGCCGCGCGCGATCGAGAGACTTCGGGTGAGAATGGCGCTGCACAGCGGCGAATGCACCCAGCGCGACGGCGATTACTTCGGCGCGACGTTGAACCGGGTCGCCCGGCTCTCCTCACTCGCCTATGGCGAGCAAATCCTGGTATCGACGGCTACTGCCGCGCTACTCCGCGATGTGCTTTCCGAGAACGTTGCGCTACGAGAGTTGGGAGCACACAGACTCAAGGACCTCGCGCAGCCCGAGCCCACTTTTCAAGTGATTGCCGAAGGCCTTCGTAGTGACTTTCCAGCGCTGCCTTCACTCGATGCGCGGCCGAACAACTTGCCCTCGCAAATATCGAGCTTTGTCGGGCGTGCTTGCGAGCTCAAAGACGTCACGACGTCGCTCGAAGAAGCGCGGCTGCTCACGATCGTGGGACCAGGCGGGATCGGCAAGACACGCCTTGGGTCTCAGGTCGCCGCTGAAGTGCTTGGCGACGGCTATCCCGGAGGGGCGTGGTTTATCGATCTGACCGCAGTGCGACGCCCCGACTCTATCGCCGGCGCGGTTGCGGCCGAACTCAGCGTCCGCGAGTTGCCGAGCGAGCCCGTTGAAACGACGCTGATCGCCTACTTGCGCGGGCGCCGGCTTTTGCTGATATTAGATAACGCCGAACACGTACTGACGGAAGTAGCGGCATTTGCGAAGTCGATTCTCTCAAAGTGCCCGGGCGTCAGGATACTCGCGACGAGCAGGGAGCCGCTGCATGTGGTCGGCGAGCGAGTCTATCGCTTAGGTGCGCTCGAGGACGCCTCGAGCCTATTTCTAGAACGAGCGCGGGCGTCGGCTCCCTCTCTGACCTTCGGCAAAGACGAGCTCGAAGAGGTTGCCGCACTCTGTCTTCGACTCGAAGGCATACCGCTCGCGATCGAACTCGTCTGCGCACGATTGTCCTCGATGCCGTTTTCGCAGATTCTTGGCCGATTAACGTCAACGCTCAGTCTCACCAGCAAAGACTCGAGCGAAATCGCTCGACACCGAACCCTCCGCGAGATGGTCCGCTGGAGCTACGAGATGCTCTCTCGTTCCGAAAAGAGGACGCTCGAGGTCATGTCGGCATTCCGCGGCGGCTGCACGGTTACCGCACTCGAAGCCGTAGCAACCGACGTCACGGGTGTCGACGAACAACTCGATGCGCTCGTTGACAAGTCGCTGATCCAAGTCGACACCGTCGAGGAGCGAGCCTCGGTACCGATCGCTGGAGGTCGTTGCCGAGTATGTACGCGAGCAGTTCTCCGCCGGCGACGATTTGGGTACGCGTGAACGGCACGCCTCGCACTATGCAAGCGTGGCAGCCGGCGCATCCGCGCCGTACTTCGAGCTCGATGAGGAGGCTCCGAACATTCGAGCCGCTCTTGACTTCTATCTTTCGCACGAGCCGGAGGCCGCAGTCTCGTTCATTGAAGCTCTCGCTGGGTATTGGCGAACACGCGGCGTCATTAATGAAGCGCGGTCGTGGATCGGCCGCGCACTACCGTTGCTGCGGGAGGGTTCGCGCAAACATTCGTTTCTTTTGTGTCTGGCAGCGACGTTTGCAACGCTGCAGGACGCACTTGCGGAGTCGCTCGAATTTTCAGAGAGCGCGCTCGCGGCCTATCGCGCCGCCGGAGACCAAGCCGGCACGGCACATGCGGTCTTTCGGATCGCCGAGGCACGCCACCGGCAGGGCCGCTTGGACGAGGCCGAGCCGCTCTATCGAGATGCCCTCGAAGGATTCACGGCCTCCGGCGAATCGCGCGGCCAGATGCTTTGTTTGGGAAACCTTGGCATGCTGGACTTTCAGCGCCGCGAGTACCATCATGCCTCCGAACTCCTCGACGAGGCCATACGCCGCGCCTCGGTCTTGCGCGACCGGCGCATCGCCGGAGATTTCACGATCACCTTGGGGTGGGTCGCTCTGCGACTGGCGGATCTCGCGCGCGCGAGGACCTTGTTTGAAGAGGTTCTGCTCGAGAAGGGCGCATCTCGCGATCGCTACGGCGAATGTGCGGCTCGCCACGGCATCGCTACGGTTGCATTGAAAGAGGCGAAGCTCTCCGAGGCATTTCAAGAGTTCGTTAGGACGTTAGAGACCGCGCGCGAGCTGCAACTCGCGGACTATATCGTCCGTGCTCTGCACGGGCTCGCGGCCGTTCGCAGTCTCGACGGGAACGCGGAGGCCGCGGCGAATCTTCTTGGGCTCGCCGACCGCCTCAGTTCCGAAAGCGGACGCGATCATCGCGACAGCATTGCCTACGAGGTCGCCAGTCAGGTTCTCGGAGCCAGACTCTCCGGGGCGGAAAACTCGCGCCTGCGCGCTGCGGGGCAGCGCTTAGAGCTCGAGGATGCAATCACTGACTTACAACGATCCGCGCGTTAACATACTCGTGATACTGCGTGCCGGTGCCCGCAGAATCGGTCTCCACTTCGAACATTTGGTTTGGCGCATTGCTAAAGGAGACGCAATTCGTTCCTGCGTCGCAACTCTGCGATACGGCCGGCGTGCTTTTGTCGTCTAACGAAAAGTGGAACGTGAACGTACAGGGCTTTTTTGATGTCGTCGTGCAGTTCGAGGCATTCAGTGTATTCTTTCCATTGATTTGAACCTGGCCTCTTGCGTGGAAACCGACTGGGTTCACATCGGCAAACGGACGCATATAGCCAAGAGCAAATGCGATAAGTGCAATTACAAGAGCAGCTATTGCAGCAAACGTTTTGTTCATCTCACGACTCCTTGCCCACGGAACACCGAGCAGGGCGGGAACTCTGTTCTCTTCCTCGCAGAGCGCGTCCTCGCGCCTCCGGCGCATACCGCCTCAAGCGTGAGCACGGCGAACGAGCCTGCCGGAAGGGTCGACCCGAATGCGACCGAAGCGGCACGGAATGATCTGCACCCGCTGCAACAAGGTCAGCAGTGACGCCGGCCGGTGCTCCACCTGCGGCACGCCCTTAAAACCACTTGCCAGCCTTCAACGCCGAGGGTGGGTCGCGTTTGGTGCGGGTGCCTTTCTGAGCGTTCTCATCATCGGGCTCTGGATTTGGGTCGATGTGATCTTTACTGCAAGCGGCGCGCCACGACGCGATCCTGAGGCGGCCAGATTTCTCGGCCGGCTGAACGTCACGTTTGGCTTGGTCTTCGTCGCCGGATTCCTCGGGGCGGTCAACGGCTGGATGATGGCTCGCTCTGGGCTGCGCAACCTTCCGTTGATGGTTGGAATGGTCGTTGTTTTCGTCGCCGCGCTCTGTGTCGGCTTCAGCGCATCGAACGGATATCAACCGCAGTAGTCTCTTCTCTCCTTGCTAATACCCGCCGGGAAAGTGCTCGTTCGTCAGGCGTGAGAAGCGCTGCGCCGTGCCATTTTGAGCTCGCTCTCGAGCGATCTGCGCCTTTTGACGCTCCAGAGACGTCGCCAGGCTTCCCAGGCCGGAGCTCAAGCCGGCATTGATCTGCTGCCATCCGCCTTTGCCGGCAAACTCGACGTTCGGATAGATTGCCTGCATCTCCGGGACGTTGCGACTCTCACGCTGGACTCTCCGAATGATCTTCACCAGCGCGTCGATATCCCCGAACGCGTAACCGTTGATGTCGGGACCAACCAACTGAAAGAAAGCGTCCTGCGCGTGATGGAACTCGAAGCCGGGGTCGCCGACGCCGCCAAGCTTTTTCTGGTCCGCAAGCAGCGCGAATTGACGTCCGCTATACTGCGCGGCATAAAACCAATACGTCGCCTCCCACCGGTAACCCAAATCGTAGAGCCGGATCGCGCCGACGTAAAGCTCGATGAAGGTGAGCCGCTTCCACTCCTTCTTCATTTTCTGGATCGTCCCGACGAAGAGTGCGTCGCTCTTTGACGCAAGCCCCGCGCTATATTCCCCGATATCAACGACCGGTCCCGACGAATTGTAATATGGCGTAACGTACGCATCGATGCGGCCAGGATCGTCGGCTCGTGTCGGCGCTGTAAACGAAAGAGTGCTTGCGACGCCGAACGCTGCGAGGACGAGCGTCCTCAAAATTGCATCCGTAGAATGTGCCGCTGAGGACTCACGACGGCGACGGGCCGCGCGCGCGCCGATTCCAAGTAGATGTACCGGCGATCGTCGGGTCCGAGGCCGCTCAACTCCCATTCGGCGACCCGTGCGTCGGAGTAGTTCGATTTTGCAATAGCGTCGCGCGCGGTCTGCGTCAGGCGGGCGAACGCGATTGCCTTCGGATCGAAGGCACGTTCGTCGACGATTGCCGCCGTGATTGGGCCACCGTCCATCGACATGAGTTTCACCGGCGTCGGCCCGGAGAGCGAGCCGTCGGGCGCGATGACGTAGCGATCGACGTTGACGCGATGAGCGGGCTCCTGAACCTCTACCGTCAAGCCGTAGAGGCGATCTGCTGAAATCGACGTAAAGCGCAACGGCCGTCCCGAATGCGCGGCGATCGCATCGAACGCGGCAAGCACGGCTTGACCGTTGGTCAAGAACGGATCGATCGGACCGCCACCGGGATTGGCTGCAGCGATGTTGGGATCGCCCGCACCGTAAGCGCTATGCGCGGCCGATCCGGAGCAGGCCGCCAGCGCACATGCGAGTATCGCAAAAAGGCTTCGTCGCATCACGTCTCCAGCGGTTTCGCTTTCGGGAACCGCAGCAGAATGTAAAGAAAGAGCAGCACGATCACCGGGAGCATAAAATAGCTCGCCTCCGTGCCGAGCGGGCCGCCGTTCGCCCAAGCCGGCCCGGGAAAGCTCGAATCGAGCAGATGGCCCACGGGCTGCGAGCCGCCGTTTCGCGTTCCGATCACGAAAAACTGCATGTAGTCGAAGCTGCAGTGAAATCCCGCAGCGAGCCAGAGCGACCCCGTGCGCTGCAACGTCAAGCAGAGCAGTACTCCCAAGAGGATGATGTTTGTGATGTCGATCGCGTTCTCGTCGGACTTCGTGAGGTGCGCCGCACCGAAGAGGAGCGAAAGGACAATCGCGGCGGGCCAAAATCCCATGCCGCGCGAGAGCGACTGCAACGGATACCCTCGAAACATGTACTCTTCATTCACTCCGACCAGGAGCATAACGACAAACCATAGACCGGCTTGCGCGGCGAGCGCCGTACCCTGCAGCGCGAGCCCGTGAACGACCATCGCACCCGTGACGAGCATAGCGACGCCGACCGCGCCGGCGGCAGCGACACCGATGGCGAAGCCTTCCCAAAAGCGTCCGCGGAATGCCAAGCGCGCCGGCAGACCGTAGGCGTCTATGCGCCGGTGCTCGCAAAGGGCGAGTATTCCCGTTGCGACGAGCACCGTTATCCCCTCGACGATCTCCGCGATCAGGAACGCGTATGAGTTCACGCTCCCTTGCGCGTGGAGGGCCTCCATGAGCGGCGGCACGACGTATGCCTGCGTCGCCAGAGTGACCCCGATGAGAATCGCGGCGTACGCCAGAAAACGCCAGCCGGCGCGGACGCCGCCAGGACCAATAAAGATCGTGCGCATCGCTCTCCTTACGCTGCCGAGACGGCGGCGGTTTCGAAGACCAGGCGCGCCGCAGCGATGTCTTCGATCGCCAGGCCGACCGACTTGAAGACCGTGGTCGCCGCGAGCGGCGGGCAAGGCGTACGGCCGCCGAAAATCTCGCCGGCCTCGGCATAGATGCTTGCGCCGGCTAGAATCACGTCCCCGGCTTCCACCGCGGCCGCGTCGCGCGAGTCGACCACAACGACGTTAGCCATGGCTTCGTCGTCCAGCTCTCGCCAATTCGGACGCGACGAACCGACGGCGTTGACGTGGGCGCCCGGCTTTAGCCAGGCCCCCCGGAGTATCGACTCGTGCGCACCCGTCGCCGTTACGATGACGTCGGCACCGCGAACGGCACGTTCGGGCGAGTCGGATGCCGTCACGCCGTGCTCGCGCGCGAAACGCTCGGCGTGTTCGTGAGTCCGGCTCCAAACGCGCACGTGAGAGAATCGCCGAACGCGGGAGAGTGCTGCGAGGTGAGCGCGTGCCTGAACCCCGCTGCCGAGCAGCGCGAGCACGCTCGACTCCGGCGAAGAGAGATATTTCGTGACCGCAGCCGAGACCGCCGCGGTGCGCATTTCGGTAATTAGGCGGCCATCCATCGCCGCAAGCGGAAGACCGGTATCCGTCCGATAGAGCAAAATCGTCGCGTTATGCGTCGGGAGCCCGGCATCGGCATTGATCGGATAAAACGTAACGTATTTTATCCCCATCACCGCCCCGGCAACCACCGGCATGAGCCCCACGTACCGGCGACGCTCTTCGAGGGTGAGCACCGTGCGTACCGGCTGCAGCGCTTCGCCGCGCGAGAACTGCGCGAGCGCCTCCTCCATCGCGAGGATCAGCGCGTCCCAATCGAGACGCCGCCGAACCGCTTCCTCATCGAGATAGATCACCGCGCCCTGATATGCTATCCGCGCGCAAAGCGTAATTGAGAGCGCGCTTTCGCTTTGGCAGCTTCCGCTCCGCGGTCGCGCGGCGGCGCGTGCGTCACGAGGGCCGCGAGCAGCTCGTGTGCGGTTGCGGTGACTCGATCGACCGCGCGCCCGAAGGCGACTTCGTTCGCCTTCGACGGCTGGGTGAAGCCGCTCAACTTGCGCACGAACTGGAGTGCCGATGCCCGGATCTCTTCGTCGCTCGCGGGCGGCGAAAAGTTATGGAGGGTGCGAATGTTCCGGCACATCTCAGGGAAATGCCTTTGCGATGCCGGCCTGCACGTCGTCCGGCGTCATAACCGGCATCAGCTCGCACTTTGCACCGAGTTCCGTAAAAAAGGGCTCGCAGATCGACGGGATGTCGCTGGGATGCGCGAGATCGAAGACGATATACCCGCCGCGATCGCCGTTGACCGTGGTAAAATAGGCCGCCTCGGGTTTGAGGCGCTCCATGGTGGAAGCCATCACGCTCATCAGCCTGCCCTCTTTGATTGCTGCGTTCGAGGCTTCGACCGGAAACTGCACCCTGAGCATCGTTCTCATGACCATCCTACTTTCTGACGCGTGACGTAGAAGCACCCGCCCCGATTCGGCTGGAAGGCGTTGACACCGGCCGTTCCCGGCACGTTGGACGACCCTCCGCCGTTGCGTGCCGCGACGGCAGATGCAGCGACCCGCGGTGCCACGCATTTAGGGATCCGTTCATGCGATCTCCTTTGCTCCGGAGTGAGTCTGGGAAACGGAAAATTACGGCTGAGAGGCGCCAACTCCTCGACGCGCCAAGAGTGCGCGCATGAAGATCACAAAAACCCTAGCACTGGCGACCTTGGCCATCGCCATAACGAGCGCATCGGTGCCCGCGGCGTCAGCAGATCCGGCGGTCATGGCAACCATACAGCAGTTTATCAACGGGTTCAATCGGGGTGATACGAAGGCAATGCTGGCGACCTGCGCCACGGAGGCCTCGGTCATCGACGACTTTCCGCCGCACGAATGGCAGGGTGCGGCCGCATGCGCCGATTGGTACGCCGCATACACCGCTACTAACGAGAAAGAGGGCATCACCAATGGAATCGTGACGGTCGGAAAGCCGTGGTATCAGAGCGTCAGCGGAAACCGAGCCTACATCGTACTTCCCGCGACCTTTGCGTTTAAACAGCATGGAAAGCCGGTCACCGAGAGCAACGCGGTCTTTACCGTAACCCTGCGCAAATCTGCAACGAGTTGGCGCATCACCGGTTGGGCGTGGTCAGACCACTAAAGGAAAGCGATCCTCTCGCCGCGTTCGGTTACCGGCAAGAGCTTTCTCGGGTTCTTTCGCTCTTCGATAATTTCGCGGTCGCCTTCAGCTACCTGAGCCCGATGGTGGGCATCTACTCCCTCTACACGCTGGGACTCGGAACGGGTGGCCCGCGATATATCTGGACGATTCCCGTGGTCGTGGGACTGATGATGCTCGTCGCACTCGTTTTCGGCGAGCTTGCGAGTGAGTATCCGCTCTCGGGAGCGCTCTATCAATACGGCAAGTATAGCGTCGGACCGCGGTACGGCTGGTTTATCGGCTGGATTTACGGCTTCGCACTCCTCGCAACCGTCGCTTCGGTCGACTCGGGCGCCGTCGGGTACGTTACCGCGCTCACAAATGAGTGGTTTGGCACGAAATGGGATCCCGCGAACCATCTGACCATCTTCGGCATCGCCGGGGGAATCATCGTACTCTCGGCAATCTTGAACTGGGTCGGCGCGAAGATCCTCGGCCGCGTTGCGCGCTTTGGCGTCTACGTCGAGACGATCGGGACGTTCGGGGTTTTTGCCGCGCTTGCGTTCTACGGCTTTCACCAGCACTTGGGTTTCGTTTTTTCCACGCAGAACGTGGAGCACCTCAAGACCAATCCCCTCGGGCTGAACTTTGGCGGGAGTTGGTGGCTCGGGGCTGCACTCGTCGCGGTCCTCGCGAACGTCTATATTTTCTACGGATTCGAATCGGCTGGTGACATCTCAGAAGAGACGCTCGAGGCGCAGCGCCAAGTTCCAAAAGCCATGCGCAACGCGCTGCTCTACGGCGGGATTGCGTCGTTCGTCTTGGTGCTCGGCCTAGTACTTGCGACGCCCGCCGGAGGCATCGGATCGGTGGTCGGCGGCGGCATCAACGTCGTTCTCGGCGTTTTGCCGGGGTGGCTGCAGACGTTCTTTCTCGTCATGGTGGTCGTCGCGTTCTTCAGTTGCGGCACGGCCGTGCAGGGCGCCGGTGCCCGCGTCGCCTTCGCGCTTGCTCGCGACGGTGCGCTGCCGTTGAGCAAACAGATCGAAGCGATCTCACCTCGTCATCACACTCCGGCAAACGCAATCCTGGTGGGAACGATCGTGCCGTTTCTCTTCCTGTTGCTCGTGCTGATCAATCCGAGCAAGCCGATCCATCTGCTGTGGTTCGATTATCCGGCGCACGTCAACGCGCTCTACGCGTTGGTCTCCTTTGCGACGTCCGGAATCTACCTCGCGTTTCTGCTCACCGTGCTCGGCGCGCTCGTCGCTCGGCTTCGCGGCTGGAAACCGCGTGGCGTCTTCACGCTCGGCCGGTGGGGGCTTCCGGTCACGATCGGAGGCGCGATCTACTTGCTGCTGATGCTCGTCGACATCGTCTGGCCGAGCTCGCTGTCGAGCGGCCGTGCCGTTTTCAACTACGGCTGGGTAACGCTGCTGGTGATGGCGCTGATCGTCGGGATCGGCGCGATCTACGAAACGCTCGCGCGGCCCGACCGGAGAATTCCGAGCGCTTACTTTTTGAGTTCGAAGACCGTCCCTTCGGATCGCGATCCCCCCGCCGACGTCGTTCCGTAGAGCATGCTCCCGTTCACGATTGGGCCTGCCTGCGGCGTCGCACCGTCAGGTTTGCCTCCGAAATCGTGAATCACGAGTTCGGATCCCGACGCTCTAATGCTGAATATCGTCCCGGCATTTGAAATTCCGCCGTCACGCGTCGTTCCGTAGAGGATGTTACCGAGACGCGCGAGGCGCGAACTGGGAATCGATCCGTCGGTGCGAGTTCCACAACAACTGAAGGCATGCAGCACACGCTCCGCACCCGAGGATGGATCTGCTTCAAAGACGGTACCGTCCCCGAAGCGGCCACCCCCAAGCGTCGTCCCGTAGAGCTTTCCATTCAGGACGGTCGCGCCTGCGGCCGGATATGCACCGTCGGAAGACTTGGGCCCGTAGGCATAGTTGTGGATCGTCTTCTTTATTCCAGCCGTGCTCATTTGAAAGAGCGTGCCGCATCCCGTCGCACAGAGCGCCGTTTGCAGACCGCCGTACTGTGTGGTGCCGTATAGGGCGCCGCTCGCCGCGACGAGTCGCGCGATCGGATGCGCGCCGTCTTTTCCGCCTTTAAAACGGTAGATCACCCGCTCCGTCCCACTCGCGCTGACGGCAAAGACGGTTCCGCATCCGTTCGAGCAGAGCCGCGTTGCGACGCCGCCGAGCCGGGTCGTGCCGTAAAGCGTTGCGCCGACCGCGATCAAACCCGCGGCGGGCGCCCCCCCATCGCTTCCGCCCGCGAAGCGGTAGAGAACCCGGTACGACGTTCCGTCGGTACCGATCGAAAAGAGGGTGCCGCAACCGCCCCCGCATCCGCTCGCGCCGCCCCCGCTGGTCGTTCCGATGAGTTTACCGCCGACGACCGTGAGTTCACCGAGCGGCGCGGCACCATCGCTGCCGCCTTGGAAACGATGGATGACGCGTTCCGTTCCGGATGTGCTCACGCTGAAAACGCTACCGCAGCCGGCATTACAATGAGCGTTGGTCGCGCCGCCGGTCTCCGTCGTGCCGAAGAGGCGCCCTCCGACCGCGACGAGCGCCGCGACGGGGCGGTTGCCGTCGCCAAACTTTCCCCGCTCACCGAAACTGTAGATCGACCGGTATCCGCCGGCAAGTGCCAGCGGCGCCGCTCGCAGCGGCATTGGCGGCGCACCACCCGCCTGCGCGCACGCTGCCGCCGCGAGCACGCCGGTCACAGCGAAGGCGGCGCGGGCGGCAACCTTGCCCGCGTTAATCGTCCGGCTCCGTCGAGAGTTGGTGCGCGAAGTAGTTCGGCCCATAGGGCGCGGGAATCGGCTTGAACTTCGACGGCGCCTTCGAAAAGTCAAAGCAGTCGAAGAGATCGTCGGAACGCTCGTCGGTTGCATGGAGCGATGGCAGCCCAAAAATCTTCTCGGTAAACTTCAGAATACTTCCGAACTCGTGCTGCTCGTGTGAGACGTAGTGATTCTTCGAGTAGGGCGAGATAACGATCAGCGGTACGCGGAAACCGAGCTCGTACGAGTTGTAGATGTGCGGCGGAACGTGATCGTACCAGCCGCCCCAGTCGTCCCACGTCACGAAGATCGCCGTGGAGTTCCAATACCGGCTCTCCCCGACGGCGTTTACCACCGCAGCGACCCACGAAGGCCCTGAGCCGTTCGTCGATTGTGCGTGATCCGATGCCAGCGCCGTCGGCGTCACCCACACGACATCGGCAAGTTGCCCTTTCGCGATATCGCTCAGCACGGACGACGACGGATTGACGACGTTGTGCGAAAACTCGGGGCTCGTTCGAATATGCAAGACGGCGTCGGGGCCGTTCCAGAGACCCGCGCCGCGCGTCGCCTGATAGTATCTCCACGTCAAACCCTGCCGATCGAGAAGCTCCATCAGCGAGATTCGATCGTAGCACGGAAACGACTTGCGATTCTCCGCTCCCGCCGCGTCGATGAGTGGTACGAGCGTTCCGGGCGGTGAATCGCAACCGCCGGCGCTTGCGCTGGAGTGAAGCGGATTATCTGCAGCGAGCAGCGAGGAGCCGTCGGCGACGGCCGACGTTCCGCTGATCATATATTGGTGCGCGGGGAAGCTCGGACCCTCGTTGCTTTGAAACATCCGGTCGGCGAACGCATATTGCATCGCCATCGCAAAGTATGGCTTGACGTCGGCGCGCGGAACGTATCCATACGCGCGACGATTTTTCGCAATGCAGAGCGTTGCGCCGAGACAGTTTGAGGCCTCCTGATTGAATCCGTTCAGCTTGCCGCTCGCGTACTCGGTCTCGAAGCCCGCATGCGAGTGGTCGAGATCGTATGGCGCGGTGAGAGGAACGGCTTGCAGGCGTACGCGCCGGCCCTTGGAGTTCACTCCGCTGCGCACCGTATCGGCCCCGGGCAATCCGTTGAAAAGATCGTCGGTCGACCGGTTCTCCTGAACGATGATGACGACGTGCGCGATCTTCGTTGCGGAGTCTTCCCGAGCGTTGGGCGCGACGGGTACCGAACCGGCCGGCCCCTGTGGGACGCATCCGGCTCCTCCCAACAGCAACACGAGAGCCGCGCAGCGCGAGCCGCTCATCGGCCCACCGTCGTTACGGTGCGATGCCGATTGCCACGGGACCGTCGAGACCCTTGTTGACCGAGCGCAGCAAGCTTCCCGAGGAATCGTAGACCGACATCGAGCTCGGGCATGAATTGGCGACATAGAGCAGCCCCGAGGAGCTGCGCGCCATCGTCGTCGGACAGGCGATGCCACTGGAGATGACGTGCTCGAGCGCTCGCGTCTTTTCTGCATAAACGGAAACGGTATTGTTTCCATAGTTGAGCACGTAGAGCTCGTTCGACGAGGTCGAGATCAGGGTCAGCGGCTGGCGGACGCCTTTCGTAATCGTGTGAGGGGTGTCGCGATGTCCGGGAGTATAGACGGTCACCGAATCGTTGCCGCGGTTCGCAACGTATGCTTTCTGCGCCGAATCGATCGCCAAGCCATCGGGATGCAAGACGCCCGTCTTCAACGTCGTCAACGGCTTGAGCTTTCCCGGCGCATAGACCGTGACGGAGTTTGAGGACCAATTCGCGACGTAGAGGTTTCCGGCTTTGTTAAAAGCGAGCACTTCCGGGGAGCGCACCCCATTCGTGATCGTTTGCAGGACCGAGTCGGATCCGCGGCCATAGACGGTGACGTTGCTCCCGCCATAGTTTGCAACGTAGAGTTTGCCCGAGTTCCCAAACGCAATCGAGTAGGGGCCGCGCACGCCTTGCGTAATCGTTCGGCTCGGTGAGCCTCCACCACCCCCGTAAACCACGACGTCGCTCGTTATGCTCCCACTGGGCGCGCCGTAGTTGCCGACGTAGAGGCCGCCCGAGCCGTTGATCGCGAGCGCGTTCGGAGATTCGATGCCGTTGGTGATGGCACGAAGGCGAGATTTGGCGCCGGCCGAGTAGACCGTTACGGTGCTGTCATACCAATTAGCGACGAAAACGTTGCCCGATGCCGACGGCTCGATTGATCCGTCGCCGTGACTCGCATCGGCGACGCCGGCCGGCACCGCGGCATCGCGAGCGGCAGAGCAAGCGGAGAAGGCCAGCACAACGAACGCGGCAAGCAGGACTCGATTCACGGCAACGAGCTTCGAGTGAGCGGAGGGGAAGCCTGCCGTGGGGCCAACCCCACCGAAACCCCGAGAGGTTCGCAATTTGAAGCCATTGTTGCCCGCGTGTTGCGTTGCACTCGCCCTCACCTCGTGCGTGATCGCCAAGGATGCGTATGCTCCCCCGACTTCGACCGGCGCGCGTGCTGCGGCGCCCGCGCGGGCCGCTCATTTTCAGAGCGAACGCCGGTGGGGCGCTCTCTCCGATACGCGATGGGAACCCACGGTCGCTGCGGAGCCCGACTCGAGTTGGGTCTACCAACTCACGACCAATCAACACAAAGATTACTTACTCTTCCGGGCCTCGAGCAACGGTGGACGAACCTGGGAACCGTCCCGTCTCATCTGCCGGCACGGAACGCGCGTGCCGTTCCAGTACGACCCGCAGCTCGCGGCGATCGACGGCGGCATCGTCGACGCCGTTTGTTTGAACGGTTTCCGGCCCGGCGTCGTCTTCGCGAAGTCCCGAGACCACGGACGCACGTGGAGCCGATCGATTCGCCTCGATCGCCCGCGGCGGTATAGCGATAAGGGGATTCTCGCCGTCTCCCTCTCCGGCCGGGACGTCTACGTCGCGTTCAACTCGTACAATGCACTCTTCGTGGCCACGTCACACGACGGAGGCACTACGTGGCAGGCGCCGCTGAAAGCGACGACCGCGAACCGCTGGTATTACCCGTACAACGCGGCCGTCGCACCCGATGGTTCGGTCTGGTTTGCCGTCGGCGGCGAGAGCGGCCACGACCAAACCGGAAACGCACGCGAAGAACTCGTTACGTCGGCCGACGGCGGCAAAACCTGGCGAACGATTCTCTTCGCCGTTTCCCACGAGGGCGCCCCGTGCACCCTTCATAACTGCTATCCGGACTTCTTCACCGCGCAAGACGCGATCGCCGTCGATCGCGGCGGTCACTATGTTTTCGTTTTTGCGAAGAACGAATCAAAGCAAGGGCCGAACTCGCTCTACGTCAGCCGTTCGAACGACGGCGTGCGCTGGAGCACGCCGTCGCTCTTGAACGCACGCGGCAATAATACGAGTCCGGCACTCGCGGCCGGCGTCGCCGCCGGCGACTTCCGCCTCATCTGGCAAGATAACCGCAACGGAATGCACGCGTGGAACACCTGGTATGCGCGTAGCCGCGACGGCGGCGCGAGCTGGAGCCGCGCGCTCCGACTCTCCGACCGGGGTTCGGGCGCCTCCTACAAGAGCGCCGCCGGCTATTACTTCCCGTTCGGCGATTATCTTGGACTCGCGGTCGGCGCGAACGGCATCGATTACGCGATCTGGGGCGAAGGGGCTGCGATTTACTATCCGGGGGGCACCTGGTGGACCCGCGACTGAAAACTTCCTCGTGCGCTCACCACGTGCGGGGAGCGTGCTCGAGCAACTGACCGAGCGTGCGCATCAGCTCGGCGCGGTCGGAGAGTTGCGTGGAGCGTGTGGTGACGGTCGGAATCTCGCTCTGACCCGAGTACGGAACCAGCGTACTCAACGTGCCGATCGGCGCCGCCGGATAACCCGCAACCGTACGAAAGAGGAGGTCCGCCCAAAAGGCGTTCGCCCATCCGAACTCGGGACGCGTAAACTCTTGCGGGTTATTGGGATTGACCGATTCGTGCATCAAACCGTTGAGCGTGTCACTGCGATCGAGCATATCGATCGCGGTGAGGATCTCCTGCGCCTTCGTCGCCGTAAGCGCTGCGCCGATAATCCCCAACGGCCAGACCCAACCTTTTGGCGTGTGCGGACTTCCCAGACCCGTTGCATACTTTCCCGTGTAATAATACGGATCGTCGAAGCCGAGGGTGAAGCGGCGGGTATCGAGGTAGACCGGGTCGTTCGTTGAGCTCCAGCCGTACCACGGCAGGGTCGTGAGATTCGGGATGTTTGCGTCGTCCATCATGTTGTCGTGACCGTACCCGTCGGTCTCGTAAACGTACATCCATCCGTATTTCGGACTGTAATTCTTTCCGTATCGCAGCACGCCCGCGCGAACCTGGGTCGCGAGCGTGGTCGCGCGCTGCGCGAGCGCGTCGTCGTTAAAGGCCCGCCGGGCGAACCGCGCCAGCAGTCGCATCGCAACGACCGCCATCGCATTCTGCGGAATGTTGTAGCGATAGGTCACTGGATCGTCGGACGGCCGAAACGCGCTCCAAATCATCCCCGTATCGCGATTGTACGCGGGGTGGGTCGGCACCGGAGAGGGCCAAGCATAGTGACTGCACGACGCGTGATGCTGCTCGCACTCGAGCGTTGTAACGATGGTCTGCATAGCGCGGTGCAGGGTGGGCGTGAAGATCGTGGCGTCGTGCGTGTTGGCGTAGTAGACGAAGACGAGCAAGACCGGCCATGCAAGAGAGTCGATCTCCCATTTTCGTTCCCAAACGTGATAGTTCGCACTGAAGGCCTCGGCGTACGGATCGGTGAGAATATTCTTCGCATCGCGCTGGATGACGCCGTAGAAGACTGCGTGCAGCGCCGAGTAGGATCCGGCGAAGCGAATGTAAGGAATCGTCTGAGCGGCGGAGTCGCGCAGCCACATCGCCGGAATGTCGCCCGTTTGAACGTACGTCGTTCCATCCGGCTCCTTGAAGAAATCGGCAAAGAGCTCGTGAAAGAGCGTCTCGGTTTGGATCGGGCGGATCCCCGATGCAATCGGAATATCGAGCGTTTGCGAGGCGGCCGGAGCCGAGGAGCTGAGCGCGCACACCACCCCGAGCGCGGTCGCGGCGAGCCGCCGCTGCAGAGCCTTCACCGAAGCGTCGCGCCCTCGACTCTTCGCAGCTTCACGCCTTTAACTGAAAAACGCCGGCGCCGTATGAAAGGTGCCCCCGCCGTTGCGCCAGAGCGCGTACTGCAAGGACTGTTTGGTATTCATCGAGATCGCGCCCGTCTCGCCGCTCGGATTGATCGCAATCACACAGTACATATCGTCGTGAAGATTCGGCGCGGTCTTTGCCATCAACCGCATGACGTCGTTGCACGCCTCCTGCGGATGTGCGCCTTGGGCCATGCGTTGCACGATGAACATCGACGTGCAGTAGTTCGCCATCACGTCGCCGTCGCCGGTTGCCGAGGCCGCGCCTGCGGCGTCGTCGGCGTAATAGCCGCACCCGACCAGCGGCGAATCGGCAACACGCCCCGGAATCTTCCATTCGAGACCGCTCGTCGAACAGCCCGCGGCGACGTGTCCGGAACCGTCGATGCCGACCATACCGATCGTGTCGTGGTGGTCGCGGTCGATCCAGAACGTCTCGTGATTCGGCGTATTCTTCCATTTGAGCCACGTTTCGAGGCTGTGCGGCGTCAGGAGCTGCATCGGTTCGAACCCCATCGCGATGGCGAACTGCAACGCGCCTTCGCCGGCCATCGTCGTGTGCCGCGTCTTCTCCATAACGAGCCGGGCAACGGAGATCGGGTTTTTGATCTTGTGCAGGTTGCAGACGGAACCGGCGCGGTGGGTCGTTCCATCCATGATGCCGGCGTCGAGCTCGACCTCGCCTTGAGCGTTCGGCAGCCCGCCGTATCCTACCGAGTCGACATCGGGATTGTCCTCGGCGGTGTTGATGCCTTTCTCGATCGAATCGAGCAGCGACCCTCCCGCAGCGAGCACCTGTGCGGCCCGCGCATTCGCCGCTGTCCCCCAATCCCAGGTCGAGAGAAAGACTGGACCGCTCGACTGCGCCGCGGCTGGTGCGGAGGCTCCCGCCGCTAGCGTCGCCGTTGCGGCCCCGGTGGTAACGAGAAACGTCCGCCGGTCAATCTGATCCATCCCAGGGTCAAGACGCCGCATCGTTACTGCTCCCTTCAACGGTATAGCGCGCGAGTTCGAAAAGCTGGTCTTCGAAGAAACCGAGCTTCGCATAGAACTCCTTGAGGTGCGGCTCGCGCCGGGGAAGTTCTACCATAATGCTCGCCGCCCCGGTTTCATGCGCGTGCCGTACGACGCGTTCGACGAGCCGCGCTCCGAGGCCATGCTTGCGGCTCGACTCCTTCACGTAAAGATCGCTCAAGAACCAAATCCGCCGGCAATGCCACGACGACCAGAGTGGATAGAGCTGGATGAAGCCTTCCGCGTCCCGCTCCGACCGGGCGATGAATATCACCGAATCGCCTGCAGCAAACCGCTCGTCGAGGAATTGCTGCGAGCGCGCTACGTCAGGATGACCGGCGAAAAATCCTCGGTACGCGTCGAAGAGCGGGGTAAGGGCGGTCAGGTCTTCGCGCGCTGCGCGCGCAATCGTGCAGATCGGCCCCGGCATCTACCGGGCGCGGCTGACGGTCACGCCGACCGGTTCGGTAAAGCCGGTAATCGTCTTGAGCGCGGACCCTCCCGCCGGATACTTCCAGAACATGACGTTGGGAGCGCTTCCAATGTTTGGCCCGATGAGTTTTTTACCGTCGAGCCAGAACTGAATGACGTCTGAAGAACCGCCGAGGTTGGTCGTCCCAACTTTCGTGCCGGAGCTTCCGGTGATCGCAAACCGGTAAACGGTCGAACCGCGGTACCCGGCACCCTGGTCCTCGACTGCAACGTGCTTCCCATCCCACTGAACGCCGCCCGGGACGTTGATCGACTGATCGAGCGTGATGTTTGCGAACGACACACCACCCGCAGCGACCTCCGCGAACGTGAAGAAGCCGTGCATATCGCCCCCTGTGACGTAGAGGTTACCGTGACCGTCGTACGCGCAGTCGTAGTACAGAAAGATCGATGGATCCGAGTGCATTCCCGCCCTCCCCTTCGCGTGCTTGTAGAACGCGATGTTGCCGCCGGCGCTCCCGGAGATCGGTCCGATGTTGGCGACGGCAAGCGTCCCGCTCGTGGGATCGACGGAACAGCCCGTCGGTCCGTAACCGGCATCGATGAGCGTACGAATCGGTTTGCTGCCGCCATGCGCGAACTCGTAGATTCGTTCGCTGCTCGTGATGAAAACGTTCCCCTGTGCATCGACGCAGCCGCCGTGGACCGCCTGGAATCCGGAGAGCGTGCCCTTGAGCTTACCCTCCGGATAGGAATAGACGTCGACGAGCTCCGTTCCCAAGTCCGAGACATAGAGGAGGTCCCGATGCTTCGCGTCGGGGGCCATCCATCCGTGCGGAGCCGGGGCGTGCGCGAACTCGCGCTGCTGCGCGGAGGCGCCGTCAGGCGCAACTCCCGCGCCGTTGCATCCGGCAGCCAGTGCGAGTGCTGCCAGAACGATCGAGTGCCGGACCAAAGCCGCGAAATGCATCGTTTATCTTCCTCTTTAGATTTTCACCTGGAGCGAGAGATAGAGGTTGAGCGCGAGCGGATAGTTGCCCGAGTTCGGATCGCCGTACGAGGCCGCAAACGATTGCGCGAAGTAGGGGTTCTCGGGAACACCGTTTGCTTTCAGGTCGTTGGGGCTCGTTCCGTTATAGAAGTGGCCGCCGTTGTAGAACGTGTTCGAAGTGTAGCCGCAGACCACGGAGTTCGGTGGATAGCCGCGCGACCACGGTTCGTTGGAACCGCCGAAGCACTGGTTGACGAGGTTGGTCACCATCAGACGACCCGAGACGCGTGGCGTGAAGTCGTACGAAACCTGCGCGCCGAGATTGAGGTTCCACGGCTGGCGAAACTGGCCGAAGGTATCGAACGAACCGGTCTGCGGGTTGGGGATGTACAGGTAACCCGGCGTCGTACCGTCGCTCGTCAGCGCCTTTCCGCACGAGGTGTAGTCCGGCATCAGCGGGTTGCCGGTACGAATACCGACGGAGCCTTGATTGGCGAAGCAGCTTCGAGGATCGAGACCCTGGACGTCGGCCGGCGTGCCATAGGTGGTTCCTTCGAAGAGCTCGAGCGCGGGCGTGACCGCGAACTTACCGTGGCGATAGTTGAGAACGAACGCAAACGTGTTCGGCGAGACGTACGGGAAATCGAGACCCGGCGCATACCAGCCGTGCGGGGCGAGCGTTGCTTCCGGTGACATCGTGTAGTAGGGATTGAGGATCGAGCTCGACGGGCAGGCCGGAGCCGGCGTCCCTTTACCGTTCGGCTTGTAACAGGGAGCGCCGCCGCCGGCTTTGGTGAGCGCGTTGAACTCTTCGATATCCTGATTGTATTGATCGACCGGGCCGACCGTACTGTTCTGATAGTTGTTCCACATCTCGGCCGAGTTCGTGTAGGTATACGAAAACGTTCCCGACAGCCCGTTTCTGCTAAAATCGCCCTTGGTGAGCAGCAGCTCCACGCCGTCGACGCGCAGCGTTCCGGCGTTGAACGACGGCGAGACGTTGAGGCTCGGCAGATTCGGCGTCTCGTAGAGCTGATCGGTCGCGTAGCGGTAGTACGGCGTCACCTTTACCGCGATATCGGTTCCTTTAAAATGATGCTCGTACGAGAAGTCGTAGTTGTCGGAATACTGGGGTTGCGCTTCGTGCAGCGGCGAGCTGTAGCCGAACGGAATGAAGCCAAGCAGCGTTGAGGCGAGATTCGGCTGCAGCGTATTATATTGGATCTCGTAGTTCTGGGGCTGCTGCGCGTAGCGTCCGGCCGAGGCCCGCAGAACCGTATCCGGGTTGACCGTATACGTCGCCGAGACGCGCGGCAAGAAGTAGTTGACGGCATATGTCGACGGATAGTCGTTGGTCAGTAGAATCCCATCGGTGCCGTTGGGATGGACCGTCCTGACCGGGGTTCCCGTCGACCGGTCGATCGGGCAGTTGAACGCTACGTACGGGGTGTAGACGAAGATGCTCTGCGGCGGCTGCGGCACGAAGATCGGTTGGCGCGTGACGGGATTCACGCAAAATTCGTGCTGCGCGGCAGCGAACCAGAAGTTCGTCGCGGGATTATTCGTATCGGCCAGGTCGTACGCGTCGTTTTCGAAGCGAACGGCCATGTTGACGTTCCATTTGTCGGAAGGCCGCCACTGATCGCTGATCGACGCGTTGGTTAACCTCGGCGAGACGGCGTTGTCGAACCCTTGATTGCCGAAGTAGGTGAGCAACATCGACGCGCCGGCGGCACAAGCGGGAGCGTTCGATGCAAGCTCGCCGTCGGCACACGGGTCCTGGCCGGTGAAACCGCCGTAAGGAGCCTCGAACTGGCCCTGAGAGACGAACTTATTGCACGGCGCCGGGTTGCCGACGTGGTATTTGGCGCTCGTGTACGTCGCGAAGCACTGCGATCCGTTGGTGAAATTGCTGACCTGCTGTCCGGGCGTATTGTAGTAGTTCTGATTGTAATAGCGCAGCGTGCTCGACGTGATGTACGATCCCATGCCCTCGAGCAGATGTTGGTTGGAGATCTGGTCGGCGAACTGTAATTCGAGGCCGGCCGTATGGGAGTCGACTTCGTACTGATAGTTCGTCACGCCGAGCGTGACGTTATTCCCCCAACCGTTCGGGCTCGCGCGATTCGTGTTCGAATAGAACGAGTATCCGAAGAGCCGCACGTAGGCGGTCGAGCCGAGATTCTTTTGGTATTGCAGCTTCGCGATACTCGCCGTGTCCCAACGTGCGTCGCGGAAATTCGACGGCACCAGCTGCGCGATCTGATTGCCGTGCGCGTCGATCGGGCAGGCGTTGGGAACGTCGATCACGTTCGCGCAGCGGCCGGTCGGCGAACTGGGATAATAGTAGGCGACCTTCGGCGTCGAGGCCGAAGCGAGCCACTGCGTATTGGCTGGGAACGTATAGAAATCCGGCCACTGATTGATGTCGCCCCCGTAGAAGTCGTGAGGCAAACCGTTATTCTCGATGCCCATGCCGAGCGGTCCGGCGTCGTCGAGGCTCGAGTAGTATTGGGTGTAGTTGGCCGACGACATATAGAGCACTTGGACGTCGTCGCGGCCGGCGTCGTGGCGATGCGGAATGCCGACGTGAAAGTTCGCCACGATATCGCGGCTGTTGAAGGCGGAGGGCTGCCCGAAGTTCGACGGATACGATCCGAAGCAGCCGGGGTCGGTTGTGACGACCTTCTGAACGGGATTGCTGTAGCTCGTGTCGTTCCGGCAATCGGGATAGACGGCCGGCCAGAAGGGCAGCTCGGTCGTCACGTACGAGGGCCAGTACCCGTACGGAATCGAGTCGATCAGGCTTGCGCCGTTGTATTGATCGAAATAGCGAAAGGCTTGGTTCGTGCCACTGATGCCGACGTAGTACGAGAACATGCGATCGGGGGTCGAGCCACCGGCTTCGACGCGCGCGTCGTGATAGAACGTCGGCGTGCCCAGTGCCAGGCCTCCGACGGCGAAGCCGGGATAGGTTCCCGTCTTGATGACTTGATTGATAAAGCCCGCCAGACCCGTTGCGTTGGCGTCCGCCTCGCCGCCGCCGGCATAGATCTGCAGCTCCTGCTGGCCGAGGGTCGTCTCCGAGTTCCCGGGATAGTTGTCGAAGGACCGGTTAATCGGAACGCCGTCGTATTCGTAGCCGATCTGGTCGTAGTAACCGCCGCGAATGTAGACCGTCTGATTGACGCCGACTTGATTAGGCGGTACGTACGCGCCGGGCATCGAGGCAATCGCGGAGTACGCGTTGTTCAGGCCGCCTCCGCCGCCGAGCGTGGATGCGGCGCTGGTGAGACCGGGGCCGACCGAGTAGACGTCCGTCCCGGTACCCGGGCGCACCGGACTCAGCGAGGAACGCGACGTGACCCGCGCAATTTGCTTGAGACTTCGTTGCAGCGTGATCGGCATCGACTGACTTTGATCCGCGAAGACCGAGACGCCCGCAACCGCAACGGTATCGTACCCGGCTCGCTCGATCGTTATCGTGTACGTTTCGGGGGCGAGTGAAAGAAAGGTGAACCGGCCGGCCGCATCGGTCGTGACGTGCGCGATTTGTGACGGACTCGTCGCCGTCACCTCCGCGCCGGCGATCGGCGCTCGCGTCTCCGCGTTAACGACCGTCCCGGTAATCGTGCCGGTCGTTCCGGCACTCGCAACTCTGATCAGGAAGAACGACGACGCAAGTACGAGTAGTACGCATCGCGCTCCAAACGATGAGCAACCCCTCATTGATCCCTCCGCAGCAGCAACTCCTCAGGAAGGCACTTAGCAGCTTCGAACTGTATCTTCCTTCATCGCCTATATTATTCGGGAGGTATGATGAGACGTATATTGACGCGCAACGCGACCGCGACGACGGTTGCGCTGCTCTTCTTGGCCGCCTGCGGCGGGGGCGGCGTGCCGAGCACCACATCGGCGGCCGCGAGCGCCGTGGCGCCGTCGAACCAACATGCGAAGTCCGTTCAACTCAGCGGCGAGTACAGCGGGCCTTTCCAAGACAAGACCCGCGGAAAAGGAAAAGGCTCGGCAGTCTTTGCGCAGCAAGGAAATAGCATCGGCGGCGTCCTGACGGTTACCTACGGCACGCAGACGCTGACCGAGTCGGTCACGCAAGTCGCCGGTACGAGCATGTTGAACGGAAGCATCGTCGACGATACCGGCAGCTCCTATTGCAGCTTCTCGACGATCGCCTCCTACAGCGCGGCCACGCGGGAGTTAAAGGGAACCTTCGTAGCCATCCACGGATGCGGCAACGATCACGGCAGCTTCACGCTCCACCAGCACTGCTTCTTCAAGGGACAGGGAAGCGACGACATTCGCCCGGAGAACGGCGCAAAACCCTGCTAGGATAACTCCCTAGGATACGAGCGCGTGAGTGACGGCTTGGTCGTCGCTCCATGCCGCACCCTCGGCAAAGAGGAGGCGCAAATCCGCTTCGGATAGGCGTTCGTTCAACCATCCCCGCAGGCCGTCCACCACGGCATCGTCCGGCGGCAAGAGCTTCCAGCCGATCTCTTCAAATCGGCGCGCAGCGTAGCCGAGTAAGCGCGCGGCCCTCTCTACGTCGGCTTCGCTCGCAATGACCGCCAAATGCGAAGCTGCGAGCACGGCGCCGATTGTATACCCCGCTTTGCTTGCCGCAAGAAGGCTCTTGCGCGCAAAAGGCTCGGCGCGGCTACGCTCGCCCATCGCCAGATAGCAGCTCGCAATCTCGCTGTCGAGAAACATCGCCGAGGTTTCGCCGGCATCGAGTCGCACTGCTTCCAGCAGACGGTCGACGGCCGGGCCAAAATTGCCGGCCTCTTCCTCCCATTGGCCCCACCAGGTGAGCGCACGCGCCGTATCGTCGTCGCGGCCGATCCCATGAAAAAGAGCGACGCTTTCAGCAAAGGTCGCGCGCACGCGGCCCGGGCCGTCGATCGCGAACGCGAGCGCGCAGCGTCGCAGCACGTCGGCGAGCAACCGCGTGTCCCGCGTCTCGCGCGCTAACGCAAGGGCCTCCTCCGCAACCGACTTAGCCTCGCTCTCCCGACCTTGCCAACCGCAGCGAGACGCTACTTGCGAGAGCGCGCGCGCGAGTCCTCGGGCGTCGCCCGCGCAACGGTAGAGCGCCGCGGCTCGTTCGGCTTCGTCGAGACATCGCGCGCCCTGCCCCGAGGTGCTGTACAACATCGAGATGTTGTACCGCAAGCGAGCTTCGGTCTCGTCGCTCATCGGCGCCTGGGCTTGCAGAACCGCCGTCGACCAGTCGATGCCTTCGTCAAGCAGCCCCAAGCGCAGGAATACGATCGTTGCATCGGCGGCGATCTGCGCGCCGAGCCGAAGATCGGTCTTCTCGGCAACGCTCCACCGCAGCGCGGTTCGCAGGTTGGCGAGGTCGCGCTCGACGCGCGTCAGCCAGTCGGCCGCCGGCCCGCGATCCCAATCTTCGTACCACCGCGCTGCAAGCAGCGCAATCGCAGCGGCATGTTTGCGGCGCGTCTCTTCGATTTCTCCCGATTCGCTCAGCTTTTCCCAGGCGTACTCACGAATCGGCTCGAGAACTCGATAACGCTGGCCGCTCTCGCTTGAATCCGCGATGATCAACGATTTGTCAACCAGCGATCCGAGAAGCTCGAGGATGCGCCATTCGTCCGCGACGCCGGATCCGCAGACGTCGGCCGCGGCCTCGAGGGCAAAGCCGTGCAAGAAGACCGCAGTGCGGCGGAGCGTCTCCTGCTCGTCCTCGCTCAAGAGATCGTAGCTCCAATCGATGAGCGCACGCATCGTCTGCTGGCGCGGACGGCGATCGCGGCCGCCGGTAAGCAGGCGCAGCTGGAGGTGCGAGGCGAGATTCTCGACGGACATTGCGCGAGTGCGCGCAGCCGCAAGCTCGATCGCCAACGCGATGCCGCCCAATCGGATGCAGATATCTTCAATCGCGGCGCGCTTTTCGTCGGCGGAGAACGCAGGGTTGACGGCGCGCGCGCGATCGGCGAAGAGCGCAATCGCCGATGCAGGTTCCAACGTTCCCAAGCGATAGAGCCGTTCGCCGGTGATATCGAGCGGCTGGCGGCTCGTCGCGAGCACCGAAACGCGCGGGCAGCGTGCGACGATCTTCGCAACGATCGCGGCGGCCTCCGAGACGAGATGCTCGCTGTTATCCAAAATCAAGAGCAGCTCGCGCCGTTCGAGAAACGCCAGTAAGTCGTCGAGCGGATCGACTCCGGGCGACGCCTCCCCGCCGACGGCCGAGAGGATCGTACCGGCAATGAGCGATGGATCGCCGACGGCGGACAAGTCTGCAAACCACACGCCGTCGGGCTCGTCGTTGAGGCGGCTCGCCGCAATCTCGAGAGCGAGCCGCGTCTTTCCGATACCGCCGGTGCCGACGAGCGTGACGGCCGCGCCTTCTTCGAGGAGTGCCTCGACTCGAGCGAGGTCGTCGTGACGACCGACGAAACTCGTGTTTTGCCGCGGTAGATTATTCGGCGGCGTCTTGAGCGCGCGAAGCGGCTTCGACTCTAAGCGAAGGCCCTCGCCGACGGCTTGATAGACACGCTCGGGCTCTTTGATGCCGCGCAGCGGTACGGTGCCGAGATTACGGAGCGTTATTCCCGCCGGCAGGTGCGGAAGTGCGAGCTCGGCGGCGACTGCCGAAAGCACGATCTGGCCGCCGTTCGCCGCCGAGAGCAGGCGCGCCGTGCGATTGACCGCGCTTCCGAAGTAATCCCCGCCGCGCTCGTCGGTCTCCCCGGCGTGGATCGCCATTCGCACGTGCATGCCGTCGACTGCGCGAAAATCTTCGTTTCCAAGGTGGCGCTGCGCGTGCGCGGCGGCGTCGATCGCGTCGCCAACACTCCAAAATGCGGCACAGAACGCGTCGCCGATCGTTTTGAAAACGGACCCGTTGCGCGATTCGATCGCTTCGCGCAGAATCTCATCGTGACGGCGGAGGGCGTCGCGCATCGCCTCGCCATACCGCTCCCAACGCCTCGTGCTCGCTTCGACGTCCGAAAACAGGAATGCGACCAACCCGGTGGGCAGAGCACCTCGGGTATCCAGCACGGAGGTTTCTTCCCCCCATCGAGCTCCCAGCCATCCTCATCCATGGTCGTCGCGCGGACCCGTCGAACGGTGCCGAACGAAGCCGGAGGGAGAGGAGGGTCAATTTTTTATGCCGTCGCAAAGGCCGACCGAAATCACCGTCAAGGTGAGCGACGTCCGCGAGCTCTTTTCCGAGCGCGCGTTCGATCCGTTCAGCGACGATGAAGGCGTCAAAAGCATCGCCGGAATTGCACAGCTTCCGCATCTCGTCTCGCAACTGAAGGATCTCCGGCTGCGCGTGCTGGTCCCGGCGAGCGTACTGACGCCGCAGACCGAGACGATGGTTCAGCGTGCGCTCGCGCAGTATTGCGCGCACATGATCGCGGAAGCGCGTGCGAAGCTCGGCGCGATGCGATGGGTCGGCATACGTACCTTTGCGATCGGCATCGTCTTCTTCGGCTTGAGCCTTGCGGCATCGGCAGCCGTTGCGCGCGCCCTTTTCATCCCCGAGGGGTTGCGAACGCTCGCGAGCGAGAGTCTCATCGTCGCCGGTTGGGTCGTCATCTGGCAGCCGCTCGACACGCTCGTTCAAGGTTGGTGGCCGCAATGGCAGGAGGAGCGCACGTTCCGGGCGCTGAGCGCGCTCCCCATTCGCGTGAACTCCTACTAGTCGCGGTGCTCGCTCGCGCGCTCGTTTCGCCTCGGCTCGTCGGCAGGCAAGAGGAACTCGCCGCGCTCGTCGAGCGCCGCGCCGCTTCGGCGCGCGGCCACGGTTGCTTCGTCATGATCGAGGGCGAGGCCGGAATCGGAAAGAGCCGTCTCGTCGAGTCTTTCTGTGAGACGCTGACGCACGGTCGCGCGAGCGTCGGTATCGGTCATTGCCGCGAGTTCGGGAACGCGCCATACGGACCGGTCGCTGAGGCGTTGGAGGAAATGGGCGCTCTTCTTCCACTCGCACCGGCCGGCACTCGCGCCGAGCAGCTGCGCGAGCTGCGCTCGCGCGTCGTCCTCGCTTGCGCGCGGCGCAACCGCGTGCTGATCCTCGAAGATATCCAGTGGGCGGACGAAGGGACGCTCGCGTTCCTGCACTACGTGCTCTCGTATATCGGAACGATGCGGCTGCTGGTGGTAGCCACGTGTCGCATCGATGAAGTGCTCGACGGGCACGTCGCCCCGTATTTGACGCGTTTGGCTCGCGACCGCGGCTCGTTTCGGTTGCTACTGGCGCCGCTGGCTGCGATCCAGATCCGGCATTTGATTCGGCTTGCGTTAGGGGAGCGGCGCTTGAGCGGAACGCAGATCGAGGAGATCGTCCGGCGCGCGGAAGGTAATCCGTTTTTCGCTGAAGAGCTGCTGACGAATTCCATCGAATCGCCTCGCCGCGGCGCCTTCGACGGACTTCCTCAGACGATTCGCGCCGCAGTCATGGAGCGCATCGCCAAGCTCGACGCGCGCGCGGCGGAGATTGCAACTCGCGCATCCGTCTTTGGCCCGCGCTTCGATGCGGAGTTTCTGGCAGAAACATTCGGCTACGCGGCCGCCGAAGTATTAGCTGGGCTGCGCCAGCTTCGCGATGCCGGGCTAATCGCCGAAATACCGACAGACCCGCCGGCCTATTGCTTCCGGCACGCGCTCACGCGCGAAGCAATCTATTCGAGCATGCTCGCGGCCGAGGTGCGGCCGTTGCACGCGGGCATTTTACGAGCGCTCGAGCAGCGTGAGCGCTGCGCGCCGCAAGATCTCGGGTACCACGCGTGGGCGGCTCGCGATGCCCCCAAATGTTTACGCTATAACGAACTTGCAGGCGATCGCGCCGAAGAGGCACACGCCCACACGGACGCCGTGCGTTGTTACGAGCTCGCGCTGGAGGGGCGCCCGGCACCGGCGGCTCGAGCGCACTTGCTTGCAAAGGCAGCGCTCAGCGCATCGCGCGACGGCATGGCCGAACGATCCACGGAGCTCTATGACGCCGCTGCGTCGGCCTTGAAAGGTCACGGGACGCCGCAGCAAATCGCCGAGATGTACTACGCGATGGGCTCACAAGCGCGACTCTCGGGCGACAATCAGCGCGCCATGATGATTCTCGATCGTGCCGTACGCGAGATCCCCGAGAACGAGGTGCGCGCGCGCGCCTTACTGCGCATCACGTCGGCGCTCATGCTGCTCGACCGCGGCGAAACGGCTGCCGCCGACGCGGCGATCGTCGACGCTGCCGCGGCCGCCGATCTGCCGATCTATCAGAATGCGCTCGGTTACGCCGCACTCAACGCCGCAGATCCGGCCCGGTTCCGTCGCGCCAACGACGCGTATCACGAGCTCTGCGCTCCACTCGGTGCCGACCAGACCTTGCGAGCACGCTTCAATCGCGCCTTTGGGCTCTGCATCTTAGGCATCGACGGCGAAGCGATTGCGATATTCGATTCGATCGTTCCGGAACTGCAGCAGACACGTCTCTCCTCGCTCGAGATCCTCTCCTACGCCAATGCGGCGATCGTGCACGCACGTGCCGGACGACTGCGCCTTGCGCGCGAGCTGGTCGAGCGCGGCCTGGCAATTCCGGAACCGACCACGACCGGTCCCATCGCGCTTGCCTCGGCCGGCATCTGGATCGGCCACGCGCTCTGCGACGGCGACCTCGTCGCCCGCGCCGCTTCTGAAGAGATCGTGGAAGCGGCCTTCGCGAGCCGCATCAATACGGCGCTCGGGCGACTTGCCGGCCCGTATGCCCGCTGGCTCGACGCCTGCGGAAACGCGAAAGCGGCGAAGTCCGTGCTCGCGCGCGCCCTCGAATCGCTCCATGGGCCGCTCGGTGCGACGGAGACGATCCTTGCTGCGGCCGAACTCGGCGACGCCGCCACGCAGGCGGCCGCCTTCGCGTTCATACCGGCGCTCCAAGCGCTCTCGCGCCTCGATCTCTACGCCGCAACGGTCGCGCATCTGCTCGCTTTTCAGTCGCGCGCGGCCGGTGAGCGCGGCGAGCTCGGTCTACATGCCGCCGCTGCGGCACACGCGTACCGCGGACTCGGATGGCCTCTGCACGAAGCGCGGTCGCTCGAGCTCGCCGGCGAACGCACGGCGCCGACGGAGCGTTACGCCGCGATGGAAGCGGTTGCCGATCTTCGCCGGATCGGCCTCTCGTCGCGCGAGCGCGAGGTTGCGGCGCTGGTCGCGGAAGGTGCGGCGAATAAACGAATCGCGACGCGGCTCGGCGTTAGTCAGCGCACGATCGAAAAGTATCTGACGTCGATCTACGGCAAACTTGGTCTACGGAATCGTTCCGAGCTTGCCGCTTTCGTGGGGCGAGGGACGCCCGACTCTAATTATAGCGACGCTTATCGCGAAGCATCGTCACCGGAGCGGTCGGCTTCGCGAGTGCCGCGACTAATTCGGCGCGGCTCTTGACGTTGAACGTCTGAAAGAGCTGCGAAAGCTGATTGCGCACCGTGTTCGGACTGCGCCCGAGCACGTTGGCGATCTCCGCGTTGCGCCTTCCGGCGCGGACGAGTTCGAGCACCTGCCGCTTCGCCGGCGGAATGCGATCGAGCCGCAGGACGGAGGTATTCGTCGCCTCGGCGACACGCCGAGCAATCCAGCTATGCGGCCACGGATCGATCTTGCGCGCCGCACGCTGGACCCACTTGCGATCGTGCGTGAGGTCGTAGAGCGCGAGCGCGCAGAGCGCCGCACGCCAGGCGTAGTTAAAGTCCTCGAATATCGACCAGGCCTCGGTGAGCGCCGCCTTCCCTTCGTCGACGTCGCCGAGACGCAGCCACGATACGCCTTGCGAGTAGGCTTCGAATCCTTTGACGCGCGGGTCGGTACCGTACGAGAGAATCGGGATAACCGAGGTCGTCAGGGTACGGAACCGCGCGAGGTATTGCTCGGCAACGGCGGGGTCGTCGTGTGCGAAGAGCTCGGCAAGCACGAGCAACGCCGAACGTTCTTCGCCGCTCACTTCGTTCCACGAAACGCTTTGAGCGATCTCGTGCGCCTCTTGCACCTGTTCGGTCGCGAACGCAAACTCACCGGTGTTTCTCGCAAGCAACGCGCGGTCGAGGAAACAGAGTACGCTCCAGTGATTCGAAGGCGCGAGCCGCGCCGCCCTTCTGAAACCGGCGAAGGCCGCAAGCTCGTTGCCGTCGAGCTCGTCGATCGCGGCAAGGAAACGCGTCACCTGAAAATGCTCGAGCTGTAAACCTTTGGTCCACGGGAGACCTTCGAAGATGCTGCGGACGCGATCGGCGACCTCGCGCAACGGCAGTTCGCGACAGAGCAGCGCCAGCGTGAAGAGCGCGTTCGCCCGAAAGTATTGATCGGCGGTCTCGGCTGTGTCGAGCTCGTCGAGGGCCTTCTGCAGCTCGTCGACTTGGCGCAGAATCTCACCGCGGCGCAACGCGACCCATGAAAGCAGGATGTGGGCGCGGGCGCGGTTGTTCGGATCGGCCGAGCGGAGCTCGGCCGCTGCGGCATGCTCGGCCTCGCGGTGGTCCTGGCGCATCCAGGCAATGAGCGCCTTATAATGAAGCGCGTCGTAATACCATGCGCTCTCCGGGGAGAGCTCGTTGAGCGCGCGCTCGATCAGCCGCGTCCCGGCGACGTAGTCGCGGGTCAGCCCCAGCGCAGCGCCCAGCAGCACGTCGCGGGCGACGCGATTTTCTCCGGAGGCCTTCGGGACCTCCGAGAGTGCGCCAATAATCTCAACGTAGCGGCGTTCCCGCAACGCGAGACGGGCGCGAGCGAGCACGGCGTCATAAGTGTCGCCGTTCTCAACGAGTTCACGGCAACGGTCAAAATCCGCAGCCGTGAAGGCTTTTTCGAACTCCGCGGCGTCAAAGCCGCGAGCGTTCAGTACAGCGCTTGTCAACATGGTCGTCCCCGGTTAAGCAACTAGATGCATGATGAAGGGCCCCGCGGTCTATACCACCGGACAATGCCGGGAGTTTCTTAGTACATTCGTACGCCTGGTTCCTGCTTTTGAACTAGCCGTGGTTAACCGGCTTTACCGGACCGCCCCCCACCGAGTCGTCGGGCTTGACCGGGCCGCCGCCGACCGAGTCATCCGGCTTGACCGGGCCACCCCCGACCGAGTCGTCGGGCTTCACCGGGCCGCCGCCGACCGAGTCCATGCGCCGAGCGTGGTGATGCTTCACCGGACCGCCGCCGACCGAATCCATCGGATGCAGAACCGTCGCCTTGACCGGGCCGCCGCCCACAGAGTCGGATTGATGCATTGCGCTAGGAAGGGGGGAACCGCCGGCGAAGCCGCCGCCCGCACATCCGCCGAGTACAGCCGAAGCTAGCACGACGACGGTTATAGCGATCATCTTGCGCATTGTTTTACCTTTCAGCGCCGGGAGGCGCCAGGAAGCATAAAAGGTGGTACGAATATACTAGTACCAAAAACGCTCCAGGGATAGGGCCGCTTGGCAAACTTTGCAGCAGTAAAGTAAACCTAGCGGCATGGATGCCCTGGAACGGCGGGATGAAGCCCTGGTTAGGCCTCCATAGGGGGGGTCCTCTTTGCGTTCGCCTTCTTCCCGAAGGTTTTCCCAAGCGCTGAGCTCGTCTGACAAGAAGGAACCAACTCTTTTTGGTCCACGTTCTTCTTCTCCGGCGCGAACCGGCGTTAACGCCGATCGTTCTCGCAAGCGTTACGCCGGCACTCGCTGCGGGCAGTGGAACGACCGCATTTTCGCCCTAAGGCGCAAGCACCGTCCAGCATCCAAAAGCCCGCAGCTCAGCAACATGAAGGCGATCGGCCGATGGTGCCCTCGTTGCCCGGGATCGTCTTCCATGTGTGCGCGAGTGAGCTTCGAGCAAACAAAGGGCCGCGCACGAGCGCGGCCCTTTTGCATCGCCTGCAGACCGGGTTCACCCCGGCGCACCTTCGCTATTGGTCGTCCGGAAGATGATGGTCGGGCGCCTGCCGATACATGAAATACTTTGCATCGAGAACGCTCGGTATAGCTTGGAATGGCCGCGGCGCCTGCTTGAAATTGAACGCATCGGCCGTCGAGTTGGCGCGCTTATCGCTTGCCGAGAGCCGTCCTAAGCCAAACTGGTCCTCGATGAATCTGAGGATACTGCCATGCTCGTAGTGGGTGTGAATGACTTTGCCTTTTTTGGCGTACGGCGAAATGATCAGCATCGGAAGGCGCATGCCAAGGCCGTCGTAATCGACGTACGCGGGAGGCTCCGGATCGTACCAGCCGCCGTAGTCGTCCCAGAAGATGAAGATCGCCGTCGAGTCCCAGTATTTTGATTCGCCGACCGCGTTGACCAGCGATGCGACCCACTGCGGACCCGTCGCCGAGTCCGAACCCGCATGGTCGGAGTTGGTCCACGTCGGCGTTACCCACGTCACCGTGCGCAGGTTTCCGTTCTGAACGTCGGCGAGAAACTGCGACGGCGGCGAGATGATGTCGTGTTTCCAATCGTAGCCGTAGTAGATGTGTTTGATCGCCTGATACGCGCTCCAGATCCACGGATCGCCCGAATAGGAAACGGCGTAAAACGCCCATGAGATCTTGGCCGCGTCGAGCTCGTCACCGAGCGTCGTCGGGTCCCAGCAGACCACTTCGCTGCCGCTGGGAACCTGTCGCTTCGGCCCGATCTCGTTGATCCGATCGCCGGAGCCGCCGGGGCAGCCCCAGGCGCCGTACGGAAAGTTTACCGCCGACTGCGCCTGGGCGGCGATGATGTACTGATGTGAGATGAAACTGCTCGCGTCCAAGTTCGACGCGTACATTTGGTCGGCAAGCACGTACTGCTTGGCCATGTCGAAGTACGGTTTCGTCTCGGAGTGCGGAACGTAGCTGTACTGCGGGTGCGGGTTCGGGCAGGGGCTGCTCCGTCCGCCGCAGCCGACACCTTCGTTATTGAAGCCGTTCATCTGGCAGTCGGTTCCGGGAATGCTTCCGGTGCCGTTGCAGGCGGCGAAGAAGCCTCCCGAGTCGTGCTCGAGGTCCCAGCTCGTCTTCAGCGAGACTGGCGAAAGCGTTACCTTCGTACCGCTGCTGGTGTAACCGAACTTCGCCGTCGTTGCGCCCTTGTAGCCGTAGAAAAGATTATTGAACGAGCGATTCTCCTGGACGATGATGACGACGTGCTGAATTTTGCCCTTCCCGGCATGATGGTGTTGCGCGGGCTCGATCGGACTCGTCGCCGGCGCGGAGAGCGAATTAAGCGGTAGAACCGGGGCGGAGTTGTTTGAACCGCTGCCGTTGCACGCCGATAGAACGGCGGCAGCGAGTGCACAAACGAGCAATCCCCGGCTCACGCGCGGTTTCCAACGCATGTAGTTCTCCTTGGTAAGCGGGTAGCTTTATTCGGTATCGGGCCACCGCGGATCCGGCGGCTGGTGCATGAAGTAACTCTTATCGAGCAATGTCGGAATAGTTTGAAAGACTCGCGGCGGCTTCTTGAAGTTGAAGCAATCTTTCTCGATCGACGCCGCTCGGGTGTCGCTTGCCGCGAGACGGCCGAGACCGAACTGATCCTCGACGAACTTGAGGATGCTCCCGTGTTCGTAGTGCACGTGGGAGACGTAGCCGCTCTTCGCATAGGCCGAGACGACGATCATCGGGATTCGCAGCCCGAGCCCGTCGTAGTCGACATAGGCGGGCGCCTCCGGATCGAACCAGCCGCCGTAATCGTCCCAAAAAATGATGATGGCGGTCGAATCCCAGTACTTGGATTTCCCGATAGCATTGACCAGCGAGGCCACCCACGCGGGGCCCGTGTTCGAGGCGCAACCGGCGTGGTCGGAGTTTTCGCACGTCGGCGTGATCCAGTTGATCTGTCGCAGCTTTCCATTCGAAACGTCGTTGAAGAACTGAGTCTGCGGGGTAATGATGTCGTTCTTCCAGTCGGATCCGTAATAGACGTACCGGTTCGCTTGATAGGCGCTCCAGATGTTGCCGTCGCCGTCGAGAGCAGCGGTGTAGAAACCCCAGCTAATACCCGCCTTATCGGCCTCCTGACCGAGCGAGGTATCGTTATAACACGCCTGCTGAGAGCCGTAGGGAACCTGACGGTCGGGCCCGACCAGCGAGATTATGTCGCCCGAGCCGCCGTCGCAGCCCCACGCGCCGTAGGGAAAGTTCACCGACGACTCGGCCTGTCCGGCGATAATGTACTGATGCGAAATAAAGCTGCTCGCATCGAAGTTCGACGCATACATCTGATCCGCTACGACGTACTGCTTGCCCATAGCGAAGTACGGTTTGGTTTCAGAGTGAGGAACGTAGGCGTACTGCGGATGGTCGGTCGGACAGGCTTGCGCGCCGCTATGACTGCAGCCGACCCATTCCTTGTTGAAACCGTTCATCCGGCAATCCGTGCCCGGAATGTCGCCCGTGCCGTTGCACGCCTCGAAGAACGAGGTGGAGCTATGATCGAGGTCCCAGGTCGTCTCCAGGCCGATCGGCTTCAGTGAAATTTTTTCGCCGCTCGTGTCGTAGCCGTATTTCGCGGTCTTTGCTCCGGGAAAGCCGTAGAGCAGATTATTAAAAGAACGATTCTCTTGAACGATGATGACGACGTGCTGGATCTTGCCGCTCGCGCCGTGGCGCCGGGGTGGCGCCGGAATTTGCACGCGCGCGGGCGGTTGGAACGAAAGCGGCAGAACCGGAGCGCTGCCGGTGGAGATCGTATTTCCGTTACACGCGGCAAGGAGCAGCGTCAAGACCGCGGCCGCGAGCGTCCGCCTCAAGGCAGCTTCCAACGCATGGGCGTCTCCTTTATAGCCGGGTGGGCCGACGCTATAGCAGGGTGGCCTCGCTTTTCGTTACGACATTTCGCGCAGGAAGTCCCAGGCAAAGAAATGACGCACATCAACTTCCACGATCGAAGATCATGCGCACGCGCGTGCCGTCCGATGTATCGATCGTCAGGCGCGCCGCGATCGCTCGGATAATGCGCAAGCCAAAACCGCGTCCCGGGAGCTTGCGCCGCTCTACGAACGATCCGCCATCGGAGACGACGACGCGGAGCCGCCCCTCGCGGTCGAGTTTCGCCGTTAGCTCGAGATAGCGCTCGGTTGTTTTTCGGCAGCGCGCATACGCGTGTTCGACGATATTCGCCAAGGCCTCACCGGCGGCGGTCGTGATATCTTCGAGGGGTTGACGTTCGAAGTCGAGCGCTTGTAAGAAACCGGCAAGTGCGTGGCGGACGGGCGCCACGTACTGGGATTGGGCCGGACATCGAATGCTGAGTTGCGACCGGGTCACGATTCTCGCGTGCACTCGGTGAGATACTCCAGCGCCGGCGAACTCTCGCCGAAGATCTTGAAGGCGGTTGCGAGCCCGGCGTACTGCACCAGTCGTGCGAACTGCGGTGTTTTGATGACGAGCGCGACCGGGCGTTGGTTGCGCGCGGAATCCGCACAGAAACGCAGCAGTTCGGTTAAGGCGATCGAGTCGGCGTAGGTAACTTCGCCGAGATCGAGTAAGACGGCGGCAGCATCATCCGACGAGGCCAGCGAGTCGCGGATCTCGTCCTTCCTGCCGATCTCGAGCTCCCCGCCGAGCCGGATAATTTTGATGCCTTCCTTCTTCTTCACGCAATCCTCCGTGGCGAAACCGTTGCGGGCGACTCCCAGAGCCGCACCGTCATGATAGCGATATCGTCGGCAATCTTTCGGCGGGTAAATATCCGATCGCGAATTGCCTTCGCGGCCTGGCCGCGGGGCACGTTCGCAGCCGATTCAACCGCTTCGAGCAAGGCGGCTTCGCCGCCCGCGAGATCGCGCGAGTGTTCGATGACCCCGTCGGTATAGAGCACGATCATCGTTCCAGGCACGGCACGAACGCTTCGCGTTACGTACGCGCTCTCCGCCGCGACGCCCAGAGCGAGCGAGCCGAAGTCGAGCAGCCTCGCGTTCTGCCCAGGCTCCAGAAGAATCGGGGGCGGATGGCCGGCCCCTGCGTACTGGAATTCGGACGCGCGCGTGTCGACGACTGCGCAGACTGCCGTGATCGGCGACGATTTCCCACGCACGAGCTCGAGATTCGCACGCTCCAGGACTGCGGACGGATTTGCATCGAGAAGTGCCGCGCCGATCAAGATCTGCCGGGCCTTGTTCATCGCGACCACGGCGTCGATACCGTGCCCGGTGACGTCGCCGATGACCAACAACACGCGGTCCTTCGGAAGCTGCAACGCATCGTACCAATCGCCGCCGACCTTCGACTCTTCGGTCGCGGGCAGATAGGTCGCGCTAAAGCTCATTGCCGGAAGATCGGGAAAGATGCGCTCCGAAAAGGCCTGTTGGAGCGTATCGGCGATGCGTTTCTCGGCAACGTACGCGGCCCGCGCTTCAGCCGAGCGACGGCGTTCGGCTTCGGATTTTACGCGCTCGCGTTCGAGACGCTCCCCAAGACGGTATTGCTGCACGGTAAATATCAGAGCGGCAATTACGACGGCCAGAATCGAGCCGAGCGCCAACGCGCCGACAGAGAAGATCGCCCCCTGCGCGCGTCCGTCGACGAACGCACCGCGGCGCGCGAGCGCCGCATCGATCGCAATGCCATCGGCACGAAATCGATCGACGAACGCCTTGCCGCGCAACTGGAGCCGCGCGTGCGGAACGTGTTGGAGGATAAGCGGAAATGCGACCTCGCGCAACCAGCGCCGATTGGCATCGACGGCATCGGCGAGCGGCGGCAACGCCCCCGGCACGTTCAGCCGTTGCAAATCGGTGCGAAGACGCGCAACGGAAGCGGGCAGCTCGCTGCGCCCCGCATAGTAGGGCGCGAGCAAGATCGGTTCCCGCGCGGACGCATAACCGCGCACGCCGGTCTCTTCGTCGAGCTGCTCGTTGAGGAGTTTTCCGACCTCCAGGCGAGCGGCCCGAATGGCTTCGGCATCGCGAAACGACGAGCGCACGATGCCGCGAACGTAAATGCCGGCTCCGACGAGCAGAGCGACGACGAGCAGCATGAAGGCAAGCGTTAGCGCGATCGGTGTGTGCCGGCGCAAGCCCCGCGTTGCGTCCGCGTCAGTGCCCAAGGTGCCATCCGTGCTGCGGGCATCGATAGGCCCTCAGATGCGTGCTCGTCCGCGGAATAGCACGCTCGGCCGCCTTCTTCGTTTCGAAGGCCGTCTTGGGCGCGCCGGTGCGCTTATAGCACGAGCGGGGACCACCGGACTTGCGATCGATCACTCTTCACCGTCATAATAATCGAGTGGATCCGAACGCAGCGCGCGCCGCTGTGGCGATTGTACGCCCCACTTGTTGCTGTCGGGATAGTACCACGATTCGCCGATCGGATTATCGGCGACGACGTAGACGACGAGATCTTCCGAGCCGTCGTTGAAGAACTGATGCGCTTCTCCGGGTCCGAAGATGCAGGCATCGCCCGCGACGACGGGCGTTCTTCCTTCGTCGTGACGAACGCTCCCCGTGCCGGAGATCACGTGGTAAAACTCCCACTGCGCGCTATGTGAGTGAAAAGGATAGGGCGCCTTATCCGGCGGAACGCGCAGAATCTCGACGTCGAAGGGATGCCGGTTGCGCGCTTCGGACGCATTTGGATCTCGGCCGAGCGCTTCCGATATTTCGATGCCCTTACCCACAAACGTGCCCTTCGGCGACGACCATGCAAGCGGCTCGAGGTCGTTCGTATTTACCTTTCGCATCGCTAGGGCGCTTCGACGGAACCGTTATCCCGAGCCTACCCGTCATCCTGAGCCTGTCGAAGGATCGACGGTTACTGAAAGCTGTGGATGGCGAGCGTGCGGGTGATGCCCTCGTCGTCGAAGCTCCAGATTCTCTTGGCAAGCAAATCGACGCAGCCGGCCTCTTTCTGCAGCCTCCCTTCGACGATGAGCGTCGACGAAGAGCGGATCGAACGGCGATACGTTTCGTAGACGTCGGGGCGCACGATGACGTTGACGATTCCAGTTTCGTCTTCGAGCGTCAAGAAGACGAAGCCCTTGGCGGTTCCGGGTCGCTGACGGGTGATGACGAGACCGCCCGCGCGACAGAGGCTATTCCGAGCGGCATTCGCCAGCTCGGCGGCCGGAATAACGTTCTGCGCGGCAAGATCCGCGCGAAAGTGTTCCATCACTTGGCCCGACGGCGTAACCCCGGTCGACCAAAGGTCGAACGCAACGAGCCGTTTCGGTGCCGGCGGCTCGAACTCGACGGCCGGTTCGTCGACGTCCATGAGCGCACCGAGCTCGCCGCGCGCTTGGCGTTCGTCGAGTCCGCGGAGCGCCCACATCGCCTCGCGTCGCGACGCGTACCACGGCGCGAAGACGCCGGCAATCGCCAGGTTCTCGAGCGTTTCGCGTTCGAGCCGGGTGCGTTGCGCGAAGGCAAGGACATTCTCGAACGCACCCTGCGCGAGCGCCGCTTCCAAGCGCTTTCGCTGAACTTCTCCAAGGCCGCGTACGAGGTGAAAACCGAGCCGTAGGGCGCCCCCGCGCTCGACGCGCGACCAATACTCGCTCGTATTGACGGCGATCGGCTCGATCGTCACACCGTGGCGGCGCGCGTCGTTGACGAGCACCTCGGTCGAGTAAAAACCCATCGGCTGCACGTTGAGAATCGCCGCTGCAAAGACGGCGGGCAGGTGGCACTTTACATAGGCCGAGGCATATGCCAAGAGCGCGAAGCTGGCAGCGTGCGATTCCGGAAAGCCGTAATCGGCAAAGCCTTCAAGCATGTGAAAGAGCTGCTCGGCGGCGGGACGGTCGATGCCGTTTGCCGCCATGCCGTCAACGAGCTTGGCGTGTATCGCTTCCATTCGGTCACGCGAACGTTTATGGCCCATCGCGCGCCGGAGCCGATCGGCCTCGCCGGGCGAGAATCCGGCCGCTTCAATTGCCATTCGCATTCCCTGCTCTTGAAAGAGCGGCACGCCGAGCGTTCGCTCTAAGACGGACTTGAGTTTGGGATGCGGGTAGGTAACCGGCTCGGCGCCCGAACGCCGCCGCAGGAACGGGTGAATCATTTCTCCTTGAATCGGTCCCGGCCGAATGATCGCGACCTGCATCACGATATCGTAGAAGCAGGCCGGCTTCAATCGCGGAAGCATCGATTGCTGCGCACGGGATTCAATCTGAAAAACGCCGATCGTGTCGGCACGCTGCATCATCGCATACGTTGCCGAATCGCCGGCCGGAATCGTATGCAGCTCGAGATCGCCGGCGACGGCCGGCGGCAGCCACGCATCTTCGCGCTCGACGCATCGCCGGTGGATCGCAAAGGCTTCTCGCAAGAGCGAGAGCATCCCCAAACCCAGCAAATCGATTTTGATCAATCCGAGATCTTGCAGATCGTCTTTATCCCATTGTACGACGGTGCGATCTCGCATCGTCGCCCACTCGACGGGCGCCACCTGCACGAGCGGATCGCGCGTGATCAGCATCCCTCCGGAATGAATTCCCAAGTGACGCGGAAAGTTTGCGATGCGGCGGCAGAGCGCGAGCAGCATCGCCGGTCCGGCGCCCTCGGGAAGTCTTTCGTGCGCGTCGAACTCCCGCGCGATCGCGCCGACCTCTTCGAGCGTCAACCCCAAGGCTTTACCGACATCACGGATTGCCGAACGCGTTCGATAGGTGATCACCTCCGCGACCATCGCCGCGTTCGCGCGGCCGTACCGCTCGTAAACGTACTGGATGACGCGCTCGCGATCTTGATGGGCGAAATCGACGTCGATATCGGGGATCTCTCGCCGCTCCTCCGACATGAATCGCTCGAAGAGCAGGTCCATCGCGATGGGATCGACCGCCGTGATGCCCAGCGCGTAGCAGACCGCGGAGTTTGCCGCCGAACCGCGTCCCTGGCAGAGCACGCCGAGCCGGCCGGCTTCACGCACGATATCCCAAACGATTAAGAAATATCCGGCGAGGTCCACCTTTGCGATCAAGCCGAGCTCGTATTCGAGCTGCCGCTCGACCTTCGTTTCGAGCGGCATGGAATAGCGTTTTGCAGCACCTTCGTAGACGAGCTCGCGGAGGTAACGCTGCGGCGAGCTTCCGACGGGCACGGGAAAGAGCGGGAACTGCCCTGCCAAGCGCTCGAGCCGAAAGCGGCAACGCCGCGCGATCGCACCGGTTGCGGCGATTGTGTCGGGATATTCCGCAAAGAGGCGACGCATTGCGGCCGGCGATTTCAGATGGTACTCCGCATTTGGCCGCAGTGCGTTGGCGGACCGCGCCGCTTCGAGCGTCGTACCATCCCGCACGCAGGCGAGCACGTCGGCGACGAGAGCATCTTCCCTTGCGGCGTACACGACGCCGTTGGTCGCGACACACGGCACGCCGCATTCGCGCGCGAGCGCGACGAATTGCACGTTGCGCTGCGTCTCTTGCGGCGTGAGATGCTGCTGCAGCTCGAGATAGAATCGTTCGCCGAAGATCGTTTTATACGCTAAGATGCGCTCGCGATCGACGCGCCCAAACGGACCGCCGCTCATGGCGATCAATCCACCGCTGCGACCGTCGAAATCTTCCAAGCGCAGGCGCGCGTCGCCCTTTCGGCCGCGCAGTTGCGCGCGCGAGATCAGCTCGCAGAGATGCCCGTAGCCGTCTTCGTCTTCAACCAAGAGCACGATACGCGCGCCGTCTTCAAAGGTGAGCTCGCTGCCGAGGATTGCATCGATTCCCCGCTGTCGCGCGTGGCTGGAGAAGCGCACCGCGCCGTAAAGGCCGTCGCGATCCGTCAGCGCGATCGCACCCAATCCCAGCTCGGCGGCGCGCTCGATCAGCTCTTCAGGATGCGAACCTCCTTGTAAGAAGCTGAAGTTCGAATATGCATGCAGCTCTGCATATCCCTCTGCCGGCTCAACGCCGGGCATTGGCGGTAAGTTTACTCATACACGCCGCGGAGATACCAATGCGAACCTTGATGATAGATACGCGCCAGGGTTCCGTTCTCGAGCACTACGTCGTACTCGTCGCGCACCACTGAAGAGGGAGGTTCCGCACCGCTGCGGAGAGGCACGCGGGATCGTTCGGCGATTCGCCACGGGCCCGTGCATTGCCGCACCAGCTGCCGGTCGACGGTCGCCGGCTCGCCACCGCGAAGCAGCACCTGCACTTCGCGCACCTCGAGCAGTCGAAGCTGGGGAATCGCCCTTTGACGTGCGTGCTCCGCGCCTTCGCTCAGAACCACGCGAGCGTCGCTCGGTTTGAAAGGTTCGTAGCTAAAGCGCTCTTCGAGCAGATGCGCTTCGCGCGTCCGGGCGCGCGCGACGCCCGTGCCGAGCGCCGCTTCGAGACGCGCGATCGTCACCGCGACGCGTTGCGGATCGAGATCGTCGGCAGAGAAAAACGGTTGGGCCTCTCCTCCTTCTTCGAGCTGCAGCGCTTGCAGGCGCAGCCCGACGATTGCGGAGGGAAATCTCGCGCCCTCGAGTTTGGCGCGCAGCATGTCGAAGAGCGTCCGCTCGTGCGCCGTCGGGAGCGCCAGCGGCACCTCGAAATTGCATGCGTCGGCATCTTCCAGCTCGATGGCCAAACGAAGCGCACCCGCGCGTTTGCCGCACTGCCCGAGATCGGCGCAGATGTGTGCGAGCAACATGCGTAAAGCAAAATACACCTGCGCTTCGTCGCAAGCGCGTCCTTCACCGAAGATCGAAGCCTCGATGGCAATGGCGTGGGCGCGCGGGACGAACGGACGGCGGTCGACGCCGCGCGCGAGTTCGTGCCAGCTTGCCGCAGCCGCACCAAAACGCCGCACGAAGGGGCCGTGCGGCAGACGAGCGAGGTCGCGAAAGCGCTCGACGCCCAGCAGCCGCAGACGCTCGACGATCGCCGGATCGATTTCGAGCAGCGCCAGTGGAAGCGTCGCGAGCAGCGCGCGCTCCATGCCCGGTTCGCAGATGCTTCCGTCGGAACGATGTGCCGCCGCTTGTGCGGCGATCTTATTCGGCCCCGCACCAATTCGCATCGAATGCTCGAAAGGAGCGAGGACCGCACGCGTTCGCTCGATGTGCGCGGAGGTCTCGCCGGCGATGCCGTGCATGTCGAGAAAGACGAGGCCCGGCCGATGACCATCGACGAACGGCGAGACCGCATCGAGAGCATCGAGCATTGCTTCCCAGAGTTCGGGAGTTACTTCGGGGAGAACGCTAACGCAGAGCAGCATCGCGCTCCTCCCGCTCCACGCGGACGCGCGCGATGCGCCCTGCACTCTTGCAGCGATGCTTGCGCACGTCGACGGAGAGCTCGAAGCCGTCGATGCTTCCCCAAAGTCCGGACCTGCCGTGCATGAGAATCCGTTCGAGAGTGCAGTGCAGACGGACGCCGGCGGCAGCGCTCAGGGCAGCACCCGCACGCGCCGCGACGACGATCAGGAGCGCGCCGCTGCGATAGGCGAGCTTCGCGAGCCGCTCCCAGACCGCATCGCGTACGGCGACGGCCGGCATGAGAATCAGACGGCAGATTCGTGCGCGCAGAAGAATGTCGGCGGCACGCGCCGCCGCGAGGGCCTTTCGGGCCGGAATCACCAAGACGCGCTCGAGCGAAACCCCGGCTTCGACGAGCGCCGGCGGATAGAGTCCCCCGTCATCGAGAATCGCGACCAGCCCTCGGCACGTCGCCCCGGCAAGGATAGCGGCTGCGAGACTCCAGGCACCGGTCACGCCCTCGAGCGTTGCCACGCCGCCAACCGGGAAGCCGCCTTCGAGCAAGCGGTCGAGTTCGGGTACGGCGGTGGAGATGAACCCGCCGGCCGGAAGCACCGCGGGCGTCGCGTTGAGACGGGCCTTGAGGAGCTCGAACCGCTCTCGCCTCGGCTCGGCGCCGACGGCGCTGGGCTCAAGATGAACGGACTCGATCGCCGCCGTCACCGCCATGGGAGATTCATGCTAATCGAACATATGTTCGATTGTCAACACTTCGCCGCTTGTTTCCCGGATGGTACGGTTAACAAGCGAAGGCTAGGTTAATCGCCCCCGATCAGGCGGCGCAAGCGCGGCCGCACGATTTGACGCCGGCGACGCATTTGTCCGCGGCAAACGATCGCAGCCTTAGAGTGCGATTCCCTCGCGGCCGTGCGGAGCGTCGAGATCCATCAAAGGGCCAATCGGAACGATTCGAGTTGGGTTGATATCGTCGTGCGTCATGTAATAGTGCCGTTTTATTTGATCGAAGTCGACCGTGTCGGCGATACCCTCGACCTGATAGAGATCGCGAAGATAGCCGTAGAGATTCGGATAATCGACGATCCGCCGAAGATTGCATTTAAAATGCCCGTAATAGACCGGGTCGAATCGCACGAGCGTCACGGAGAATCGCCAGTCGGTCTCTAACGGCTGCGCGCCGAAGAGATAACGCCGATAGGCGAGCCGCTCCTCCATCGCATCGATGGCCGTAAAAACGGCGTATGCGGCTTTCTTGTACGCGGCTTGCGAAGTGGCAAACCCGGCCCGATAGACGCCGTTGTTGAAGTCTTCGTAGAGAAAATCGTTGAGCTCGTCGATTTGCGAGCGCAGCTCGTGAGGATAGAGATCGAGCTCCGGATGCCGAGCGACGGCATCGAACTCGGTCTCGAGCATGCGCATGATGTCGTCGTCGGAGTTGCTGACGATGCGCTGCTCCTGCGTGTCCCAGAGAATCGGCACCGTCACGCGCCCGCGATAGCCGGGTTCGGTTGCAAAATACGCTTCGCTCAAGAACGCCCAACCGTTGAGCGGATCGGGCTCGCTCGAGGTGAAGCGCCAGCCCCGCTCGTCTCGGATCGGATCGACGACGGTCATGCCGATCGCTTCATCCAGTCCTTTGAGTTTACGAATGATGACGGCGCGTGACGCCCACGGACATGCGAGCGAAACGTAGAGATGATAGCGTCCGGCCTGGGCCGGATACGGCGAGCTTCCGTCTGCCCGAATCCATTGCCGAAACGCGTCCTCTTGGCGCTTGAAGCTGCCCTCGGCCGTCTGTTCGTCGGGGAATTGCGCTTTGATCGTCATAGAGCCTTCGTACCCGCTAATGCGGCGGATTCAAATAGGTCAAGCCGGCATGCTCGAGGATCGTACGGCCGTCACCCGTGAGAATGAAATCCGCGAAGGTCCGGGCGGCCGCCGGGTGCGCGGCGTTTTTCATCGTTGCCAGCGTGTACGTAATGCGGTCGGTCATCGCGGCGGCGCCGGGAAGCGGGATAAAACGGTACTTACGTGCGACCGCTTCGGTGCGGTAAAAGAATCCGACGTCGGCTTGACCGGTATCGATCCGCGCCAAAAGGTCTTCTTCCGGAAAGATCTGGGCCGGGTTCTCGTCGTCGCCGAGCAGGCGCTGCTCGCCGTCGCGTCCCAACCACATCGTCACCGCTTGCAGCGTATACTCGCCCTTCGGATCGAGCTTCGGATCGGTCCGGCCGATCTTGATTCCCGGCGTTTCGAGCGCGCTTTCTAAAGAAGTCTTCCCCGCGGCGACCTGCTCGAAGAGCGCGGCGTAGCGAGAGCTGGGCGACCACGAAACGCCAAGACTCGTACCGGAGAACGTCGTCGCCGAAGCGACGCGACCGCCGAGCTGCGCGATCAGCTTCGGATTGACGCTGATGAAGATGTCGGGCGAACGAACGCCGCCCAGAATCAGGTTCGCAAGTTCTTTGCTGCCGCCGGGTTCGCCCTGGAAATCGATGCCGCGGTCGTGCAGAGCGCTTTTGACCGGGCCCTCCATCGGCGTGACCAGCGAACCGGCGTAGAGCACGGTCACGACTTGCAGCGCCGCAGCCGCCGCAGAGGTACCGAATGAGAGGGCGAGCGTTACTGCGGTGAGGAGGGCCGAAACTCGAGCGAGGCCGAGTTGATGCAATAGCGTGTTCCTTCCGGTCCAGGCCCGTCGTCGAAAACGTGGCCAAGGTGCGAATCGCATCGCTTGCACCGGACCTCGGTGCGCTGCATGCCGTGGCTGTAGTCGTCGAGGAGACGTACGTTCTCCTGTTCTTCAGGATGAGTGAAGCTCGGCCAGCCGCAGTGCGACTCGAACTTCGTGCCGCCGGTGAAGATTGGCTGACCGCAGGCGCCGCACGTATACTCACCGTCGCTGTCGACCTGCAAGAGCGAGCCCGAGTAGGGGGCCTCAGTCCCCGCCTCGCGCAGAATGTGGTATCGCTGTGGGCCGAGGAGTTTTTTCCACTCCTCTTCGGTTCTCTGGACCTCCGGTGTCACGTCGTGCTTCATCTCAACTCCTCAAAGCTCATAACGAGCGAAGGCACGAAAGCGATGCGGGGAACAATAGGACGATATGAAGCTTCTCTTCGAAATACTGCTCTCGATCCTCTTGCATCCGATCGCGATGATCCTCATGTGGATCAACCTTCTGGCGCGCGGCGATCTCTCGACGTTGCAGAAAGTTATCTGGTTTATCGTGAGCATCATCTGGGGTCTCGGCCCGATTCTATATATCCTGGTAGCAGAAGGCTCGCTGTGGTAGCGAGCCTTCCGGATGTTGTCGCGCCGCTTACGTCCGCGGAGGTCGTCCGTGGACCGATCCTCCGCCGCCCCCGTGGACCGCGCCGCCGCTGACCGGAGCGCGCATGCCGCCCGACCGCACCCCTCCGCCGTAGGGTGGTGCGCCGACTCTTCCGCCATGCCAGCCCGGGCCCGGATTTCGATACCATCCGCCGCCGCGGTAGCCGCAGCAGTACCCGCGGTATCCGCCGTAATATCCGGGATATCCGTAGTAGCCGGGGTAGCCCCCCCAATATCCGGGGTATCCCCAGTAGCCTGGCCAGCCCCAACCCCAGCCCCAGCCCCAGTTAATGCCGAGGCTCAATCCATAGGGATAGCCGCCGTATCCATATCCGGCGGAGGGATAATAGCCGCCGTACCCGCCGTCGCCGCCGTAGCCATATCCCCCGTTGCCGCCGTAGCCATACCCCCCGTTGCCGTAGCCGTACGCGGGGTTACCGTCGGCGCCGTAGTACGGCGAATATGGAGAGTAAGCGACGTCGACCCGATTGGCTTGGAATGTCTGCCCATCGGGATTCCCGTAAATCGTGAGTCGCATGCCTTCCAGCAGCTTGATGCCGGTCGGGTTGATGGTCGTCCCCTGATGCAGCGTGATGTGGTCGGTGTATCCCTTGTCGTCGTGCATATAGACGATCCACTGCCCGTCAAAACCGCTGACCGTGCCTTTAATGGCATTCTGCCGGCCATAGGCGGGCGCGGGCGGCGGCTGCGCGTAGGTCGGCGTCTGCTGAGGGTAATTCTCTTGCTGTTGCTGTGGCTGTTGCGGCGGTTGTTGCGGGTAGGGCTCCTGCTGGGCCGAAGCCACGACCGGCAACGCGAGACACGCCGCCGCACCGAGCGCGGAAATAATTGTCGAGGTGGTCGAGAAGTTTCGCGAGCGCATATCACACCCATTATAGCGCTGTGGGCGCCGAGCAGGGGTTAGAATCCGCGCAAAAACATGCTCTCCCGCTCTATTGACCAAGCATTCGCGGGAGAATTCTCCGGAACGACTTGACTCTCACGCAGGGTCAGGGTCTAGTCTCAGCCGTGGAAGAGGAATGATGAAGAGTCCCCGCGCGCATCTGCGCCACGTCACGGAGTTTGCAAGCGAAGCCGGCGTTACCGTCCGGGCGCTGCACCTCTACGATCGGCTCGGTCTGCTCAAACCGGCCGCCCTCAGCGACGCCGGCTACCGGATGTACGGTGAGGCGGAGCTGGAGCGGCTCGAGCACATCTTGGCATTGCGCTTTGTCGGATTCAACCTCGACCAAATCAAAGAACTGCTCGCGGGGTCGCATCTTCCGCTGCTCGCCGCACTGCGCATGCAGCGTGCAGTCGTCGCGCGGCAGAGACGCCGGCTCGACTCGGCGCTCGCCGCAATCGACGAAGCCGAGCGCGCGCTCGCGCGTGAGGAGAGAATCGATCTGTGGAAGACGCTCTGCACCGTCATTGAGGCTTTCAAAATGCAAAACGATTGGGAGTGGACCAAAAAATATTACTCAGAAGAGGCGCTCGAAAAACTCGAGGAAGTCCGGCAGGGCGTATCGGCCGATGCGATCGCACAGGCGGAACGCGACTGGAGCGTGCTCATCGCGGAGGTTGAAGCCGCCGCCGTCCGCGGTATCGATCCTTCGGGTGCAGAGGCGCAAGCGCTCGCCACCCGATGGAGCGCATTGCTACGGCAGTTCACGCAAGGAAACGCAGAGATTCAGAGCGGGCTCAACGGTCTCTGGTCAGATCCGGCTCACTGGCCCGGCGATTTCAAACGACCGTGGAGCGACGCCGCCGACGCCTTCATCAAAGCCGTGATGAGCACACGTGGAACGTAGAATCCGTGCATCCGCTTATGCCCCGGCCGCCGCTTTCGATTCCGGAATCGCGGAGCGAGGCATGTACAAGAAATGGAGCCGTCGACCGGGATTGAACCGGTGCTCTTCGCCTTACCAAGACGATGCTTTACCACTAAGCTACGACGGCCTCTCCGGACCAAACCCGGATACTCCGTCGGCGGCTTTCGCCCCTACCACGAGGTCGGGAATGGGAGCACTGTCGATAAGATACGGCTGTGCCCAGCGGACCTGCGAGTTTTGACGGTTCGTCGTCGCCGATCGGGAGAAGATAACGGAGTTCAGCTCCGGACAGTACACGCCGAAAAATTCGATCTCGTTGGTATAGGGGCGGCACGCAATTCCGTTGCGATGGCTGTGCGTACTGTAGGTGTGAAAGAGAATCGCGCCGTTTCGGAACCGTCCCGTCTTCACCTGAACCCGCAAAAGCACTCCATCTTTGTCCACGATCAAATCGTAGCGAGAGTTCTCACCGAGAGGCTTAGCGACCAAATATCCTTATGATGAGCTCTCCGCTAGAATCTCAAACTGGCAAGGCGATAACGCGGCACCCCCGAAATAAAATGCATGTGTAAAGGGTGCGTCGGCGACATTTTTGGATTGGATTCCTTGTACCGGTCGGAGATGACACGCGGCGGATTTATCTCCGCTTCGGCAGCAGCGGCAGGCATCGCTGCCACCGGAATTGCCGGCAAGGCGTTCGCGGCGGCGCAAGAACCGGCCGTTGTTTTCTACGGCGGAACGATCGTCACTATGGACGATGCCTTGCCGAACGCGCAGGCCGTTGCGATTTCCGGCAACACGATTCTCGCCGTCGGAGATCGCGAGCGTGTCATGCGCAGTGCCGGGCCGCGAGCACGCATGGTCGACCTGGACGGCCGGACGCTCATGCCCGGGTTGATCGATCCGCACCAGCATCCGATTCCCGGCGGCATCATGCTCACGCAAACGATGAATGCCGGCTCCGATACGCATAAGACGAAAGCCGACGTGCTCGCCGCGCTGAAGGCGAAGGCCGCGCAGCTTCCTTCCGGCGGGTGGCTCTACGCGTCGTATTACGATAACATTCTGCAAGGCGGCGACCTGACGATGGCGGAGCTCGACGGCGTTTCGACCGAGCACCCGATCTTCGTGTACTACATCAGCATGCACTCGGCCACGGGCAACTCCGCCGCCTTTAGGCTCGCCGGCGTCACCGCATCGACGGGAGAGTTGCCCGGCGGCGGACACTTTGGCAAAGATGCGAGCGGCGCTCTCAACGGCATGATCTTCGAGCCACCGGCGCTGGTGAAGTTCATGATCGGGATGCCGAAGCTCACCATGGAGCTCGTCGCGAGCTCGGTGACCAAGTTTCTCTATCAGAGTGCTGCGCTCGGCATCACCATGGTCCATGAGGCTGGTGCGTATGCACCGACGCCGGGTGCACTCGACGGGTACAAAGCCGTGATGACGAGCGCTCCCGTGCGCTACAGCGCGAGTCCGGCGGTCGAGTTCCTCGACGTCGCCAATCAATTCGTCGCAACGTATGGTAAGCCGGGTGCCAAAGCTCTGGAGATTCCGGGAACCCTGCTCTCGTTTTATGCCGTCAAGATCGTTTCGGATGGATCGCCACAGCAAAAGACGGCCTTTCAAATGCAGCCGTATCTGAACAGCACCTCGACCGGTCAGCCAAACTACACCGCCGACGAGCTCAACGCGCTCGTCCTCAAGGTGAAGCAAAGCGGTTGGCCGACTTCAATTCATTGCAACGGCGACGCTTCGCTCGAGCGCGCGCTCGACGCCCTCGAAGCCGCCTACGGGTCGACGATGCCGGCCGAGGGCATCAACCGCATCGAACATTGCACGCTGGCCAGCCCGGATCAGATCGCGCGCATGAAGCGAATGGGCGTGCAGCCTAGCCATCTGATGAACAACGTTTACTACTACGGCGCCGCCTACCGCGACTCGATCTTCGGTGCCGCGCGCGCGGAGCGTTTCAACCCCGCCAAGGATTTTCTCGCGGCGGGAATTCCGTTTTCGATCCACAGCGATTGCCCGTGTTCGCCGATCGCGCCCCTACGCGAGATCTCAACGGCGGTCACGCGAACCTGCGTCACCGATGGTTCCGTTATCGGCGTGAACGAAGGAGTGCCGGTCGAGGCGGCGCTCAAGGGCATGACGATTGCCGCCGCTACGCAATGCGGGCTCGGCGAGAAAACCGGATCGCTAACCGCCGGTAAATACGCCGATCTCGTCTTGCTCGAAAGCAATCCCCTGACGACCGATCCGGCCAAACTGAGCAACATCAAGGTCTCCGAAACGTGGGTGAACGGAGCGAAGGTCGTCATCCCGGCCGGCTAAGCAACCAAGGTTCCCTCGGCTTGCAGCGCGAAATTCCTCAGCCGACAGGAGGTTTACTTTTCAGTGTTATTTTCTTCCACACTCGTACGCCGAATCGGAATCGTCATTACCGCAAGCGCGGTGCTCGGCGCTTCCGCGCTCCCGGTCGCGGCCCAAATGCGCCAGCAGATGGCCGACAAGATCGCGACCAGCGCTGCAAACTCGTTCGTTAGCAAAATCAACGGCGAAAGCTGCTCCGATTTTGCGAGCACGATGGCGCAAATGAAACATAAACCGGGCGCTACGCCCAGCCCGATGAGCTCGAAACTCAAAGGCAACTCGCAGGCGCGGACGGACTTCGTGAACATCGTTGCCGGGCCGTTGCTCAACAAGATGATCGACTGCAACATGATGCCGGGGGGAATGTAAATGCGAAGCATTGTTCTCACGGCGCTCTTTGCGCTCGTTCCGGCAATCGCTGCTGCGGCCGCAATCGCTCCTTCGACGATCCTTGCCAACCCGTCGTCGTACGACGGCAAGAGCGTGACGGTAACGGGTAAGGTTTCGCACTTCCAGACGTCGAGTACGCCGATGGGCGCAGTTGCGGGCTTCCAGCTCTGCGATTCAAAGTGCGTCGTCGTCATCGACAAGACGAACCAATCGCGCAGCGACGGCGCGAGTGCCACCGTCACGGGCACGTTTCACGTCACCTTTAAAGGTCCGCGAAAGACCTTTAGCAACGCAATCGTCGTCGGACGATAACGACTACCGGCTGGGGAGAGCGCTAACGGTCACTCCGTAGAGCCCTCCCCGCCAGACTTCACGCCGTGTGCGTCCGCGACGGCCTAGTTCTATCCGCGTGGGGATCGCATGTCGTCGCTGCGCCGCGAAACGCACGCGCGCTTCGACACTCCAGACGATTCTACGCGTGGAGCGGGCGGCGGGAATCGAACCCGCGACTCTTGCTTGGAAGGCAAGGGCATTACCACTATGCAACGCCCGCGTCGCTCGGCGCTCTTTACCCCGACCGGCCTGCGAACACCTACGCGCGGTTCGGGAGGCTGCCTCGGCTACGGATGATGAACTCTTCTCGAACGCATGACGAATGCACAATTCGAACGATCCGGCGGTAACCCGGCCGGCTCTTCGGGATTCACCGTCGCCGTCAGGCAGGCGTCGGTCGATGACCTCGACGCGATTCGCCGCATCTACAACGAAGGCATCGAAGATCGCGTCGCGACGCTCGAGTGCGATGCAAAGTCCGCCGAGCAGATCGGAGCTTGGTGGAGCGAGCACGACGAACGGTACGCGGTGCTCGTCGCCACCCACGCCGATGAGATCGTCGGGTGGGCCGCTCTGAACGCGTTTTCCGCCCGTTGCGCCCATTCCAACATTGCCGATCTTTCGGTCTACGTAGGCCGCAGTTCTCGCGGAAAAGGCGTCGGGCGCACGATTCTGACGAAACTGCTCGAATCGGCGGCGCGCAGCGGCTTTCACAAAGTCGTGTTGCATGCGCTCGATCGCAACGAAGCCGGAAAAGCGCTCTATCGCAGATGCGGATTCGCCGAAGTCGGCCTCTTCAAAGAGCACGGATTGCTTGACGGCGAGTACGTCGACGTCGTAGCGATGGAACGGCTTTTTCGGTGAGCACCCCAAAAACAAATTTGGGCAGGGCTGGATTTGAACCAGCGTAGCGCTTTCGCGCGCCAGATTTACAGTCTGGTGCCATTAACCACTCGGCCACCTACCCACGCCGTCCCGGCTTTTTCCCTTGTTCTCGGGGGCTCAGCAGGGTACGATAGGAGGGCTACGGGCTCCTCGGCTCGATGATGCCGGTCACCCGGGAAACCGCTCCTCATCAGCCTCTCATGTGACCCCCATCGGGGTAGCCTACCATGGGAGCCATAGCAAACTCGTCTACGAACCTTTGGAGTGCCCAAGATGGCTCGCTCAGCAGCCCTCGCGGTTGCCGCCCTCACAGGTCTTCTCCTCGCCGCCTGCGCTGGGGGTAGCTTCGGTCAGGCCGGCCTCTCCCTGCCCGCCGCCACGGCAGATGGCGTACAGACGGTAAGCGATGCCGCCGACGCCCTCGACGGACACCGCAGCTCGGCATCGGCGAACGCCAAGGCCGCGATCGCCGTAACGGACGCCCTCGGATCTTTCGTCCGTGACATCAGCTCCGACCAGCGCTCGCTCGCCCGAACCAACCCCTCGCGGCTCGGTTCGACGATCCACTCGACCCGCGCATATACCGTCGAAGTGAACGGCCGGCGAATCGCCGCCGGATCGGAGTTCGCCGCGCGGCCCGCGCTCGGCCAATACTGCCAAACCTCGGCGGGCTACAGCGTGAGCGGTATTCCCTCGCTCGACGAAACGTTTGGCTGGCAGAGCGGCGCAACGGGCGGCATGCGGACGACCGACGCGCGCGGCGGCGCGATTTGGTCGGCAAACGCCAGCGGCGCCGTCATGCAGGGTGCAATCGGCGCTCTCTCCGTCGTGCGCCGCGGTTCGAGTGCCACGTGCGCGGCGAACTCGCCGGCATTCGTGCTCAAAGGCGGCTCGGCCGCAAACGCCTTCTCACTCCCGATATCGATGGCATTCCACCGAGGCGAGCTCATCAATCTGAGCGTCGTGAGCGGACGGTTCGCCAACGGTGAGAGCCTCGAGGTAACGACGCGCCCGAATCGCCAGCAGGCGGAGATCGACGGCGCGATTAGCAACGGGCGCACACAAGTTGCGACCCTCCGCACGAACCCCATGGGTTACGGCACGTTGACGATCACGAGTACCGGCGCGCAATACGCCGTCGCCGACTGGATCGTCGTCGGAATTTAGCGCTTCAGCTGCAGGTCCTCGGTCTCGGCTTGAGCTCGCCCTGATCTCCGGGTGTGGCAATCGCGTACGGAGCGCGCGCGAAGGTCGCCTTCGCCGGCGCATCAATCGTTGCGCAGGCGAAGAGCACGCCCTTCTGCGATAGCCGGAGGCCGTTCCACGTCATCCAGTCGACGTTCGCGACACCACCGTTCGATCTCGCGAGATCGTACGTCGTGCCGTCCTGATCGATCGCATCCACGTGCGTCATCTCAACCCTTCCGAAGTCGTTGAGGGTATTCGGCCACGTCGGATTGTCGGCATCGTAAAAAGTCGCTTCGGTAATCCATTCGACGGTATTCCCAAAAAGCGTCGCGGGTCGAGAAAACGGCGTGCCGCAGTCGACGCAGCCGGAGTGAAAGGTACGGGGCGCTATCGCAACGCCGGTCGTCTCGTCGACGAGCCACAGCGTCGCCTCTTGCCACGCATGCGGACCCGTCGTTGTGGCGGCAATTCGCACGTAGATCTTGTCACCCGCATTGAGCGGCAGATTTCTCCAGCGGTGCGTCACCCGAATATTCCTCACGCCCGACCACTCGATCCAAAAATAGGCCGTGGTTTTATAGCCGCCCGGTGAACCGCCGTGGTAGCAGCGTACGTCCGATTCCGAACCCGCTTGAAGAATGTCGGTCGAAGGATAGGTATGCCATTTGCCGTCTCTCCCGCGCTGGTGCGCTCTAAAGGTACCACTCCACCCGTCGATCGCGATCCACAGCGACGAACCATCGACCGGCTCGTGCATGTTCGAACAGTTAATCGTCGGCTTGGCATACGGGACGCTCCACTCGCCTTCCACGGCGCAGAACCGGTGTTTGGGAATCCGCAACGAGACTTCGCCCGGAGCGAAGAGCACGGGGCCGGCCCAGTCGGGCTGATAGACGCGCCGGATCTGCGTCGCCGGAGCGGAGACGATTGCGCCGTTTGGCGCGGCGTCGCAGGCTGAGACGGGTGCGATCGGCGAGGGCACAATAGCGGACGCACCGCCGTTACACGCAGCGAGTGGTGCTGCGAGCGCCGCGACAACCAATGCTCTCATCGTCCGAAGTCCTCCGAGCCGCTAACGAACTCCAGCATGCGCGGCTTGCACCCGCAACAAATTGAGACCGCTTTAAATTCCGGCTAGACTCCGATTAAGCGATGCGAAGGCGATCGCCGAAAGACTAGTCGGGGGCGACGCACGCGACTCGCTTGTTCGATGCGAGCGTCACGTGCTTTGCGGAGACGGTATTCTTCATCGCGTTCACGGTTACGGTCGCGCTCTTGCTGCCACTGGAGAGCGTGACGACCTGCGCGGACGCGCTCTGGTCGTCGATATCGGAACTGACCCCCGGTCCCTCCGAGACGCGCACGTGCCCGAGCGTGAGCGAGACGGCGCCGAGTGAATCGGACGGACAGGCCGCCAGTGCCTGTTTAAAACCGATGCTCGAGGGCTGCACGGTGACGCTTGTCGTCGCGCCGGCGGCGCCGAGCGCGGCGAGGAGAGAAAGAACGGCAAAGGGTCGCATATACATCTCCATAACGCGGCATGGTTTTGCGTGCCACAGCGAGGGCCCTCTCGCCGGGCTTCGAAGTTACGTCAGTGCTTTTTCTCACGCGGGAACTTCACGATGCAATCGAGCGCGCGGGCATCGCCGGGATGCGCGGCACGATCGCCGCGGTGCAGCGGCTCTTCCCCGAAGCGAATGCCGAGAGCATCGATGTCGCGGGCGGAGTCGCCGCGTTCGCGGGTGCCGCTTCGCCTTTTTCGAAGGCCGTCGGTCTCGGAACGTTTCTACCCGCGAACGCGGACGACGTCGCGTGCGTCTCCCAGTTCTACGAATCTCGTAACGCGATACCGCGTGTTTTCGTGACGCCGCTCTCCGATCCGAGCCTGGGCGGAGCGCTGGCACGAGCCGGCTACACGCCTGCCGAGCACGACAGCGTCTTGGTCTGCGCCGAGCCGGATCGCCACGCGCTTCGCGACGGCCGAATCAGCGTGGCGACCGACATCGCCGTTTGGGCTCGCGCCTCCGTCGATGGGTTCGTCGACCGGGACCGCAACCTGCACGGCGATTCGCTGGCTCGCACGGTGGGCGAGGCACAGGGCGTTATGCCGCTCGAGGCGCGAGAAGACGGCGCGATCGTCGCAACCGCTGCGATGAGCGTGCGCGGCGAATGCGCCGGGCTCTTTGCCGGCTCGACGCTGCGCGAGTTTCGTCGCCGGGGTTGGCAACGCGCATTGATTCGCGATCGCATCGCGCGTGCGCGCGAAGCGGGCGCTCGAATCGTCTACGCGGCGGCGGAGCCGGCGAGTGAATCGGAACGCAATTTCCATCGCTGCGGATTCGTAACGCTCTACACGCGAACGCGATGGGATAAGGTTTGAGCGGGCGGCCATACATATGGCACAGCGTCACATTAAGCTACGTACATGAATCCAAAGAAGTTTCGCGGCTGGTGTCAATATGGTTGTGGCGACGAAATAAAGAAAGGCGCAACAAAGTATTGCTCTTTGAACTGCCAACAAGCTGCGCGTCGTGCAGAGCGCATAGCTCTCGTAGAGAGCGGCCAATACTCGGCGCTCCAAATAACACAGTTTTTGAGGCGCTATCTGATCCAGCGACTTGGGGAAGCTTGCACGAAATGCGGTTGGGCTGAGCGACATCCCTTGACGATGAAGATCCCGATCGAGGTCGAGCACATTGATGGCGATTGGCAGAACTACAGCTTAGCTAACCTGACGTTGCTCTGCCCGAATTGTCACGCCCTCACCTCCACGTTCCGCGGGCTCAATCGTGGACGCGGCAGGGCTCACCGCATCGGCGGTCGAGGAAACCCGATTAGAGACAGCGCGAAACTATCGAAAGGCGCCATCGCCCATCGCCCAGGTTCGGACGCAAAAGGTGTTTGTAGTGCCGTTGATGCAACTGAACTTGCTAACGCCGATGTAGCCAAGCGGTCGAAGGCAGTTGATTTGTAATCAACCCTCAGAAATGAGCACGTGGGTTCGAATCCCACCGTCGGCTCCATTGCTACCATAGGAATGCATGCAGCAAGTAAATCCAAAGTGGCGTAAATCCGGCCTGGTGCTCGTCTGCGAGCGCTGCTTCAAGGAACGTATTCCCGAGGAAGATCCCGATGTCGCAGAGCGCATCGGCGACTTTCACCTGCGAAACTGGTTGAAGGATCGACTGAAACAGGAAGGGCGCTGGGGTCCGATTCGGGCGATTAGCACGAGTTGCATGGACGTCTGTGCGCGCGGCCGAGTTACCCTTTGCATCGAGCCGCAAGAAGGCGAGCCGATCGTCATGGTCGTCGATCCCGTCGAGGAACGCGAGGCCGTCTACGACGCCGTCGTCAAGGCACTGAGTTAAGCACTGGGAAGCGGAACTGCCGCGCCAACGAACGTTAGCGCGGCGATTGCTAAGCCGAGTGCGCGGGAGCTACTGGAACTCGAACTCGGCTAAATTCTTTTCGATCTTCCGCTTCACGCGCTGGAGCGCGTTATCGATGGACTTCACGTGACGCCCGAGGTCGCGCGCCATCTCTTGGTAGCTCTTGCCTTCCAGATACGATTCGAGCACCTGCGATTCGAGCTCCGAGAGATTCTGACGGATCCGCTGACGGATGTCGTCGGAGACTTCCTGCGTAACGACGAGCTCCTCCGGATCGGAGGTCTTCTGCGACGCCATCACGTCGAGGAGCGTGCGCTCGCTGTCTTCGTCGTAGATCGGCTTGTTCAGCGAGATGTATTGATTGAGTGGAATGTGTTTCTGCCGCGTTGCCGTCTTGATGGCCGTGATGATCTGCCGCGTGATACAGAGCTCGGCGAAGGCGCGAAAGCTCGAAAGCTTGTCGGCCTTGAAATCGCGAACCGCCTTGTAGAGACCGATCATCCCCTCTTGGATAATGTCCTCGCGGTCGGCCCCGATCAGGAAGTAGCTCTTCGCCTTGATGCGGACGAAGTTCTTATACTTATTGAGCAGATACTCCATCGCGAGGTTATCACCGGTCTTGGCTATAGCAACCAAGTCCTCGTCGACCCTCTGCTGGTACTCCACTCCATCCGAGACTGGATGGGTCATTGCCATAATATTCTGTCTGCCTCGTGAGTAAGACGAGCCGCATGCGCAGGCCGCAGCCCGTCGGCGCGGCACGTCGAGGCTAAGTATATAGGAGGTTCCCCCTCCCTCGTCAAGGACGGAGCGAGCACTCCTGCTGCCTTAAGGCCTCATAAATCAGAATAGCGGCGGCTACCGAGGCATTCAGCGAGGCAACTTTCCCCCGCATGGGCAGCCGAATCAAGTAATCGCACTCTCGCTTCACGAGTTGGGAGAGCCCCGAATCTTCGGCTCCGATGACCAAGGCGAGGTCGCGGTTGAGATCGGCCTTGGCTAGCTCGGTCGCTTCCGGGGAAGGGTCGGCGCCAACGACCCAGAGACCGGCCTTCTTCATCACCCGAATCGCATCGGCAATATTGGCGACCCGGGCGACCGGGAGATGCGCCGCCGCGCCGGCGGCGGCTTTGCGCACCGTCGCATTGACGCCGGCGGATCGGCGCGAAGGCAAGACGACGCCGACCGCGCCGGCGGCCTCGGCGGTGCGAAGAATTGCACCGACGTTGTGCGGGTCAGTCAGATGGTCGAGCACGACGACGAGCCGTGGCGTACCGCTGCGCCGCGCAAGCACGTCGTGCAGCGCCGCGTATTCAAACGGCGGCGCAATCGCGACGACGCCCTGATGCGCGCGAAACGGCAATCGCTCGAAGAACGCCCGCTGTTCGAAGCGCACCCGAACGTTTCGCTCTTTTGCCTGCCCGAGCAGCTCGCGGAGTGCCGCGTCCTTCGAGCGGTCGGCCGCAACGTGAATAACTCGCAAGGCCTCGCCGGCCGTCAGCGCTTCACCGACGGCGTGAATGCCATAGACGACGTCGTCGAAGTCGAGAGTGCTTTGAACGGGCCGCCGGCCGCCCCTTCTTACTGGGCGGTGACGCTCCACGTCGTGCCTTCTTTGGAATCTTTGACGTCGATACCACAACGTGCAAGCGCCTCACGCAGACGATCGGAAGCCGCCCAATCTTTGGTGCGGCGCGCCTCGTTCCGCAACGCGACGATCCGTTCGATCGCATCGCTGGGTTCGTTTCCTTCGATCTCGTGCGCGTCCACATCAACGTCGGCTTCTCGCAGTGCGCGTTGCAGGCGCTCGGTAAAATCGGGCGCGAGCACGATCGTCGGCTCCTCGAGCCACGAATCGTTCGGCTCGACGCCGAGCACGCCGAGCCAATAAGCGAGCCGTTCGCGACTCGGTAGCGAATGGCTCACGGTATCGTAGAGCACGGCGAGAGCCGCCGCGGTATTCATGTCGTCGTCGAGCACCGCTTCCATGCGCTCGTCGAGCTCCGGAGATACCGCCGGCTCGCCGTCGGTCGCGGGCGTTGTTTCCCGGTAGGCGGCTTTGACGCGCGCGAGCCCGAGCGCCGCGGCCGTAATCGAATCTTCGGTGAAGTTCATCACCTTACGATAGCCCGTCTGCAAGAAAAGCCAGCGGATTGCTTGCGGATCGTGGCGCTCCAGCAAGTCGGAGAGCGGTTCGAAGTTGCCGAGCGACTTGGACATCTTGCGGCTATCGAAGAGCAAGAGGCCGCCGTGCACCCAAAAATTCGCCATCGGTGGCCGCGCCATGAGCGGTTCGCTCTGAGCGATCTCGTTTTCGTGGTGAGGAAAGATCAGGTCCGCCCCGCCGCCGTGGATATCGAAACCGGTACCCTCGCGGTCGAGCAGCTCGCGCGCCATCGCCGAACACTCGATATGCCAGCCGGGGCGCCCGTCGCCGAAGGGCGGGAAAGCCCAATGCGGCTCGCCCGGCTTGGCGAACTTCCACAGCGCGAAGTCCAGTGGATCTTCCTTACGCTCGTCGACCTCAATGCGCGCACCGGCTTCGAGTTCCTCGACGTTGCGGTTCGCCAGGCGCCCGTAGTTGCGGAACGTCGAAACCCGATAGTAAATGCCGTCCTGCGAGGCGTAGGCGTGACCGCCTTCGACGAGCTCGCGAATCATCGTCTGAATCGGTTCGATGTAACGCGTCGCATAGGGTTCGTGATCGTATTCGAGGATCCCGAGCCGGCGCATCGACGCTTTGAATTCCGCGTAGTAGCCGTCGACGATCTCGTGGTAATCCCGGCCGGTCTCCTTTGCGGCCTTAATGCTGCGGTCGTCGATGTCCGTGACGTTCTGCACGTACGTCACGCGATGGCCGCGATGTGTAAGATAGCGGCGCAGGACGTCAAAAAAGAGGAACGACCGTGCGTGCCCGAGATGCGCTTGCGCCGAAGGCGTCAGGCCGCAGACGTAAATCCGCACGTCGCCGTCGCGCAGTGGAAGGAGCTCCTCGACGCTGCGCGTGCGGGTGTTATAGAGTCTCATTCGGCGACGTTCAGATTACCCAGCTCCAGGCTTCTTCGTCCGAACCTTCGCCGTGCTCGAGCTCGGCGAGGCGTTTCTCGAGCTGCCCGAGACGCGCTTGGAGCAGGCCGATCGCGTCGGCGGTTGGATCGGGCATTTCTACTTGCGGGCGGCTGGAGACGACACGAATCGGTTTGCCGTCCTGCGCGACGACGCGTGCAGGTACGCCGACGACCGTCGCGTTGGCGGGAACGTCCTTGACCACGACCGAGCCCCCACCGATACGTGCGTTATCACCGAGAACGATCGCGCCGAGCACGCTCGAGTTCACGCCGACGATCACGTTGCGGCCAAGGGTCGGATGACGTTTCCCGTGCGAGAGGCTCGTTCCACCCAACGTTACCCCTTGATAGATCGTGCAGCCGTCGCCGATTTCGGCCGTTTCGCCGATGACCACGCCCGAGCCGTGATCGATGAAGATTCCCTTACCGATCTTTGCGGCCGGGTGGATTTCGATCTGCGTGAGGAACCGAGAAATGTTGGCAAGAAAGCGCGGCAGAATCGGCACGCCGGCGCGATAGAGCGCGTGATTGATTCGATGCGAAACGAGCGCATGAAAGCCCGGGTACGAAAGGACGACATCCAACCAGCCGCGTGCCGCCGGGTCGCGTTCGAGGGGCGCTCGCAGGTCGGCTAGGACCTTCTCGAAGGGCATTTGCAACAGTGTAACCCGCGCCGTCAATCGGCGGCTGCAGTTTTCGATTCGAGCAGCGCGATTGCGTATGCCGCGAGGCCGGTGCCGTCGCCGGTGTAGCCCATGCCTTCGCTGCTTTTGGCTTTGATGCTGACCGCGCCAACCGGAACCCCCAGAGACGAAGCGACGTTCTCGCGCATACGTTCGATAAACGGGGCGAGCTTCGGACGTTCCACGACGACCGTCGCGTCGACGTTGCCGATCGCGTAACCAGCATCGCGCACGTCGGTCGCGCAGCGTGCCAGCAGATCCATCGAATCGGCATCCTTCCAACGCACGTCGGTGTCGGGAAAGCGAGCGCCGAGGTCGCCGAGCGCCGCCGCACCCAGCAACGCATCGGCGAGCGCGTGAGCGAGCACGTCGCCGTCGGAGTGTCCGAGCGAACCGCGTTCGAACGGAATGCGAACGCCGCCAAGGATCAGCACGCGTCCCTCGACGAGCCGGTGCGCATCGAAGCCATGCCCCACGCGCATCACCGTGAAACCTCGAGGTTCGACTCGAGTTTGCGACCCTGCAAAATCGCGGCGGCGCGCGCCACATCGTCTGAGATTGTCACCTTGAAGTTTTCGCTCGTCGATCGAACGACGACGACCTCAACGCCGGTGCCTTCGAGCAGCGCCGCATCGTCAGTCGCTTCGACGCCATCGCGCAGTGCGCGCTCGTGCGCCGCACGCAAATCGGCGAGCGTCGCAAACTGCGGCGTCTCCGCCGCCCAGAGCGTCGCGCGATCGAGGGTCGCTGCGACGCGCAACGATCCGGACTCCACCTGCTTGACGGTGTCAAAAATCGGTCGCGCGAGCAGCGCGGCGCGCGCGGTACGCACCTCGCGCATTCCGGCACGTGCGTCCGCGATGCTCAACAACGGACGCGCGCCGTCGTGGACGAGGACCGCGTCGCATGCATTTGATACCGCCTTCAGGCCTTCGTGCACGCTCTGCTGCCTGGCGGCGCCGCCGCGCACGACGCGAGGCACGCGCTCCGGCGCGATGCGTGCGAAGAGGGTGCGCATCGCTTCGAGATTCTCGGGCTCGCTCACGACGACGATTTCGCCGATCTCGGGCATTGCTGCAAAGGTGCGCATCGACCATCCGGCCATCGGCAAGCCGGCGAGCTCGATTAACTGCTTCGGGGCGCCGAGGCGCGTGCCACGGCCGGCCGCCACGATTACGGCCGCCCAGTTCAAGAGGCGACGCCTTCGCGCTTCGGCTTTGCGAAGATCATGCGACCGGCGACCGTCTGCAGCACGCTGGTCACGATCACGTCGGTCTCTTCACCGATAAGACGGCGGCCGTGCTCGACCACGATCATCGTTCCGTCCTCGAGGTAGCCGACGCCCTGGTGAATTTCTTTTCCCTCGCGGATGACCGCCACGTGCAGCTCCTCACCGGGAAGCACGACCGGCTTCACGGCATTGGCGAGTTCGTTAACGTTGAGTACCGAGACGCCCTCGACGTGAGCGACCCGGTTCAGGTTGTAATCGTTCGTTACCAGCTTCGCCCCAAGCTCTTGTGCGAGACGCACGAGTCTCGCGTCGACGTTGCCCGGCGCCATGTCGGAGAAGTCACGCTCGCTGATCTCAACGGCGGCGAGTTCTTGCAGACGGCTGAGCACGTCGAAGCCCCGCCGCCCGCGCGTGCGTTTGAGCGGATCGACGGAATCGGAGATCGCCTGAAGCTCGCGTAACACGAAGCGCGGAACGATGAGCTCGCCCTCGAGAAAACCACACTCCACGATCTCGACGATGCGCCCATCGACGATCGTCGACGTATCGACGAGTTTGGCGATGCCGTCGCTCGCGCCGGCGCCGGCAACGTTTCGCGGAACGGGAACGATCCGGATCTTTGCGCCGATGCGCGCGCCCAAATAGGCGGCAAAGATCGCAACGATTAAATAGAGGACGATCGCGACGTAGGTTCCGGCCCGACCGAAATCCGAGATCAACTCGAAGACGATGCCCTTAATGAGAAACGCGATCAGTAATCCGACGATCAGGCCGACCGCCCCACCCGCGATCTCCGCAGGCGTCAACCGTTCCATCGCCCCTTCTGCTTGACGCAGCTGGCTTTCGAAGAGCGCCTGAGCCAGGGGTGCGAGCAGCGCACCGACGATCGCTCCGATAACCGGCGAGAGAATCAAGAACGCGACTTGCAGCGCCTCATTCGCAAAATGCGGTGAGAGCAGACTGAAATAGGCCTCTCTTCCCAAGAGAAAACCCGCAACGCCGAAGACGACCACGAAGGCGGCGCGCAAGACCGTCTCCGAGAGCGCGTTTGATGTTACTCGAATGTTATGAAGGCTCCGCAAACATCGTTGGCAAAAAATCGACCGCGCTGGGTCAAACGCACGGTGTCTCCGACTCGCTCCAGCAGCCCAGTCCGCGCGAACCGCGTGACGACGCGCGCATAATCGGCCATCACGTCGATACCGTATCGTTCTTTGAACTCGCTCAGCCCAACTCCCTGCGCGGTCCGCAATGCCAGCATCATCGCCTCGCCCGCGCGCCTTCGACCTTCCAGCCGCTCGGCATCCGATGGAATTGGCCGCCCGTCGAGCGCTGCGGCCACGTACTCGTCACGCGAGCGAGTGTGCACGCTTCGCACCCCGTCGCGATAGGACGCCGCGCCGACACCGAGACCGATGTAGTCGCCGTTTGCCCAATAGTTGAGATTATGGGCGCACCGATGCCCGGGACGCGCGAAGTTGCTGATCTCGTATTGCTCGAAGCCCGAGGCCGAAAGCATCTCGATCGCCAGCGCGTAGAGTTCGGCTTCGCAACCGTCGTCGGAAAAGGCCGCCGGATCGGCGGCCTGCCACGTTGCGTACGGCGTACCCTCCTCCACCGTTAGACCGTAAGCCGAGATGTGGTCGACGTCCAAAGCGATCGCGCTGGACAGCGTCTGCTGCCACGACTGCAGCGTCTGCCCTGGAACCGCGAAGATAAGATCGAGTGAAACGGAGTGCAACCCAGCCTCGCGCGCAGCCCGAACCACCGGGGCGATCTCTTCGGGACGATGTTTGCGTCCGAGCGTTCGAATCTCGCTCGGATCGAAAGACTGCACCCCAATCGAAACGCGCGTGATTCCGGCCTCCCGGTAACGTGCGAGGTCGCCATCGCCCACGAGATCGGGATTCACCTCGATCGAGACTTCGTTCGCACCCGGGAAGTGCCGGCGCAACCGCTCGAGCAGCGCGGCGATGGCCGGCGCATCGTAAGCGTTCGGCGTTCCGCCGCCGAGGTAGATCGTTGCAGCCGGCGCCTGCGGCTCGCGTTCGATCTCGGCATAGAGGGCGTCGAGATACTGCGAAGCCGCCGTCGGCCGCATCGGCCATTTTGCGAAATCGCAGTACGGACAGATATACGGACAGAACGGAAGGTGAACGTAGACGCCGAGCATGGCGAGCGGCCCCGGGCGCTTAGGTCGGCGCGAGATGCGGTACGATGAGCTCGCTGATTTTTCCGATGACGTCCTTGTTGACTTCTTGAGCCGCCGCATTGATGGCGTGCTTGATCGCATTGCGATTCGCGCGCCCGTGCGTCACGATGCAGTTTCCGCGCAAACCGAGCAGCGGCGCTCCGCCATAGGTCTCGTAATCGAAGCGTTTGCGCAGCCGTTTGAGTGCGGGGGCGAGCATTGCGGTACCGAGTTTGGTCATCACGTTGCCGCCGAGCAGCGCGTCGCGCATGACGCGGGCGAGATCGGCGATCATGCCCTCTCCGGTCTTGAGAACGACGTTGCCGACGAAACCGTCGGCAACGATCACGTCGGCGACGTTGTGGAAAAGATCGCTGCCCTCGACGTTGCCGATGAATCGGACTGGCGCGACTTCGAGCAGGCGCGCGGCCTCGAGGACGAGCTGATTGCCTTTGCTGCGCTCCTCACCGACGGAGAGAATGCCGACCCGGGGATTGGCGACGTTGAGCACCGCCTTCGAGTACGCGGATCCCATGATCGCAAACTGTTCGAGCCACTCCGGGCGGCAGTCGACGTTCGCACCCGAGTCGAGCAAGACGGTCGGACCGTTGAGAGCCGGCCAAACCGTCGCAATCGCCGGCCGCGATATTCCTTCGATCGTCCGGAGCTTGATGAGTGCAATCGCGAGGAATGCGCCGCTATTGCCGGCCGAAACGACCGCATCGGCCTCGCCCTGCTTGACCAGGCTGACGGCGACGCCGAGGGAGGTGCGTTCGCACGAACGGAGCGCCGTGGACGGCGAGAGATCCATCGCGATCGCCTCCGGGGCATGGATCACCCGAACTCGTTCGGCGCCATTTCCACGAAGAAGCGAGCGAACGCGCGCCTCGTCTCCGACCAGCAAAACGTCGGCATCGGACTCTTCCGCGGCAAGCAACGCACCGGCTACGATCTCTTCGGGAGCGTGGTCGCCACCCATCGCGTCGACCGCGATGCGCGCTCGGCTCATGGCCGCGTCTTTGGGAGCCACCCATGGATTCCTTGCCTAACGTCAACTTTTCGGGCTTGCCCCACGGTCGGCAGGCGTGATACCATCGGCCGGCTATGGCTAAGCGGTGCGAAATTTGTGGAAAAGGCCCCAAGGCGGGCAACAACGTCAGTCACGCGATGAATAAGACGAAGCGGCGTTGGCTGCCGAACTTACAGTCGGTTCGCATCGACGACAAGGGGACCCATCGAACCGCTCGGGTCTGCACCGGCTGCCTGCGCTCGAATCGCGTTACGCGTCGCGCTTAAGAGCTTCGCGGCGCGAAGTGATCCCAGCCGGAGCGCTCTAAGCTCGCTCCGTTAAATCGGACTCCCGAACCCGTCTGCACCCTTCCGACGCGAAAGAGCTCGCGTCCGAATCGCCTGTGGTAGCGCAGTGCTAGGTGGGCAAACGCGCGCGCCCGCACTGCGAGCAGCAACTCGAAATCCTCCCCGCCCGCAAGCGCGAAGCGCTGTGGATTGACTCCCAAAGCCTGGGCGACGCCGCGAGCCGAATCGGCGACCGGAACCGATTCAATCTCCGCGCCGCATCCGCTCGCCGCTGCGAGCCGGTCGACGTCGGTCGAGAGACCGTCGGAAAGATCCATCATCGCGGTAACGTTGCGGCTCGCCGCGAGAAACCGCCCTTCCGCGATTCGCGGCTGTGGCCGGCGAAATGCGGCAAGTCCTTCGAGCGAGAGGTCGTCGGCAATCGCGGCCGCATCGCGCGTGAGCTCGAGCCCGGCATGCGCCGCACCGAGCGGACCGGTAACCGCAAGCACGTCCCCGGGCCGTGCGCCGCTTCGCATCTTCGCGTTCGACGGGCGAACCTCGCCGACGACGGTGATTGCGATCGTTATCGAACCTGCACGCGATAAATCACCCCCCACGATTGCAATCTTGCATGCAAATGCGCAGCTCGCCAACCCGCGGTAAAGCTCCACGACCTCGTCCTCGGTCGTCGATTCGGGAAAACCCAGCGCGACCGTCGCCAGAACGGGACGCGCGCCCATCGCGCACAGATCGCTGACGTTCGCCGCCATCGCACGCCAGCCCGCATCTTCCAGCGACATTGCCGCGCGCGTAAAATCTACCCCTTCGACGAGCATATCCGTCGAAATCGCGCTGCGATGCGAGCGCGACGGCTGCCACAGCGCCGCGTCGTCAGTCTCTCCGACGACGCCCGCTACCCGAGCACGTTTGGGGTAAGACTCCTCGATAACGGCCCGAATCGACGCAACGAGTTGGTCTTCGGTCACGCGAGCAGGGCGCGGATACGATGCATCTCCGCCGCAGGATCCCGCGCGTCGAAGATCGCCGAGCCCATCACGAGAATGTCGGCGCCGGCTGCAACGAGGTCGCGCGCGTTCTCGGCGCCGACGCCCCCGTCGACTTCGATCAAGCACGAAGGATTTCGCCCATCGATGAGCGAGCGCGCCTCCCGAACCTTTTCGAGCGAGCGCGGTATGAACTTCTGCCCCGAGAAACCAGGATTGACGCTCATAACTAAAACCGTATCGCAATCCTGGATCACGTCGACGAGCATCGCGACCGGTGTTTGGGGACAGATCGCCAGTCCCGCTTTTGCACCGATCTCGCGCACGTGCGAGAGCAAGCGCTGGGCCTGGCAGGTTGCCTCGAGGTGAAACGTGATTCGATCGCAACCCGCCGCGCGAAAGTCGTCGACGTAGCGTTCGGGCTCTACGATCATCAAGTGCGCGTCGAAGACCAGGGGCGAAAGTTTGCGCAAGTCACCGATGATCTTTGGGCCCCACGTGATGTTCGGCACGAATCTCCCGTCCATCACGTCGAGATGCAGATACTCCGCGCCGGCATCCTGGACGCAGCGGATCTGCTCCGCGATTCGCGCAAAGTCAGCCGATAACAGCGACGGCGCAAAGACGGTCATGCGCCCGCCGTTCGCGCGGTGCGACGACCGCGCCTGCGCGACGCGTTCCCTAGAATGGCGACGGCGTGGGAGAAGGCCCGGAGGTACTGTAGACGCGCGGCGGCTCGATACCGAGGCGCTCTTCTCCGGCCAGCGTGTTGTTCACGTACATGTCGAGCACCGACGTGCCGACCGCCGTCACGGTGAAATCGAGCTTCTGGCCCGGCTCGGCGAAGGCGCGATAAAGATCGTACTGGCCCGTGGCGTCGGTAACGGTGAGACGAACGTCGAGCGGCGCGTCGCTCTGCTCGTTCTCCGGTACCGGCACCGAGACGAGCACGCGAACCTGGCGGACGATGTAGCCCGATTCGTTCGGACCCGCACTGACTTGTAACGCGATGGGATCGTAGGAGGCGATCCTGGCTTTCGGAGGCGGGACTTGTCGCGCAACCATACCGTGCGGCGGCGCAGACCGCCCGAGCGGCGTCCAAATGATTTGGCCGAGCTTGATGCCTGCGCCGGCGGCGAGCGTACGGGCTTGGTCGATCGTCAGCCCCACGAAATCCGGCACGATCAGATTCGCGCGGCCGCCGCGGCTCATCACGAGTGCGACGGTGTCGCCTTCATGCACGCTGACCAGCGGTGCGGGATTCTGCGTGACGACGTGACCGTCCGGAACGACGTCGCTGCGGGCATAGGTGACCTTTCCGAGTTGCAAGTGCGCGCGGGAGAGGTCGAGCTGAACCTCCCGCATCGATTGGTAGCGCAGATCGGGCATCAGCCGCGCCACGATGCCGTCGCTGATGACGAACGAAACTTGACGCCCTTGACGGACTTGGTCGCCGGCTTGGGGTCGCTGCATGATCACGACGTCCTTTGGATACCGGTCGCTCGTGGTATGGTCGACGACCGCCGAACTGAGTTTCAAGCGCTCGATTTCGGCGTTCGCATCGTTCAGCGTCTGTCCGACGAACGAGGGTACGGTCACGGTCGCTGCGGAGGGCAAGAGAAAGTCGTAGATTTGGCGGCCGAACCAAACGACGACCGCGACGAAGACGACGAGGACGACCGGGAAGAGCCAATCGCGCGGCAAGTACGCGTTGAGCGACGACCTCAGGCGAGCGCCTCCGCCGGCACGAGGCTGAAATCGAGATTGCTAAAGACGCGCTGCACGTCTTCGTGTTCTTCGAGCGCCTCGAGAAAGGCGAGGGCCGCGGTGAGCTGCGCGTTCTGCAACTCGAGCTTCGTCTTCGCGCGCATGCCCAGGTAGACGTCGGAGATCTTCAGGCCTTTTGCTCGTAACCCATCGCGCACTCCGGCGAGCTGCCCGGGATCGGTGTAGATCGTGGTGAGATCCTCGTCGTATTCGATGTCCTCGACTCCGTCGATCAATGCCTCTTCCATGAAGGCTTCTTCCGACTTACCGGCCGGATCGATCTCGATCACGCCGACCGGATCGAACATCCATGCAACGCTCCCGGTCTCACCAAGGCTGCCTTCATGCCGGCTGAAGAGAAAGCGCAGCTCGCCGGCGGTACGATTGCGATTATCGGATGCCACATCGACGACCGCGGCCAGAGCGTGCGGCCCATAGCCTTCGTAACGGATCTCCTCGATCTCGCGCTCTCCGCCTTGACCGGAGCTGCGCGCGATCGCCCGCTTAATGTTCTCCTGCGGCATGTTGAACTCACGCGCCTTTTCGACCGCCATCTTCAGGCGATAGTTCGCCTCCGGATCGGGCGAGCCGCCCTTCGCCGCAAGGATGATCTCCTTGCTCAGCTTGGTGAAGAGCGCGCCCCGCTGGGCATCGGCTTTGCCCTTCTTCAGCTTGATGTTATGCCACTTGGAGTGTCCCGACATCGTTCAATAACCTCGGCTCGACCTTCGCTAGCCCGGCCCGATAATCCAGGTCGGAAACCACATCCGCGCGTGCCACGCGCTCCAGCTGATCGGATGCGCGGCCAAAATCGGATAGAAAAAGACGAAGCTCGCCGCCGCGGCGGCGACGTAGGCTGCGACGCCGAGCCCCCCGATCCAGCGCGCATTCTCGTGGCGCCCGCTCCACTGCCAGAGACGCTGCAGCACGATGACGTTACAGATGCAGATGAGCGGGATATCGACGTAAAAGTGGTAAGCGAAGGTTAGGCGGGGCGATCCGATCCACGGCAGCCACTGCAGCAGATAGGTGAGCACGATCAAGGCGTACGCCTTATTGCGCTCGCGCCATGCGAGCACGGCGACCCACGGGACGCAGACCAAGCCGAACCACAGGATGACCGGATTCGGTAGCGAGGTGATCTCGTAGATGCAGCACCCATTGGAGTTGCTCGGGTCCTTGCGGTGATCCTGATAGAAATAGGCGATCGGCACGTAATCGACCGGCCATTCGAACCATCGCGACGAGTAGGGATGCGTGGCAACGAGGTTGTGATGATACTCGTACATCGAATACTGCCGATAGACGACGTCGTTGAGATTATGCACCTCGCCGGGATCGGGTGAATGGCGCGCCACGTCCGGTACCCAGACGAGCGCGTAGACCGTCGCGCTGATGAACACGATCGTGGCGAGCGCTGTGTCAAGACGGAAGCCGCGCGGATTTCCCCAGAGCGCGGGACTCGACGGCGCGAAATAGCGCTGCAGCCAGACCAAGGCGATGACGACGAAGCTCACGCCGAAGCCCATCACGCCGTACCACTTCGAGCTCACGAGCAGTCCCAGCGCGACGGTAAAAAGAACGAGCCAGAGCTTCGACGATCTGCCCTTCTCGACGGCGCTCCCGCTTCGAATCTCGCCGTGCTCGTAGAGCGCGGTGCCCTCCGGCGTCGCATACGTCACGCTCGGATCGCGGCGGTACTCGATGCGCAGCGGATCGTCGCGATAGACGAGCGCCGGACCCTTCGCTTCGGAGACCGCTCCTCGTTCGATGCGACCGCGAGCGTCAATCGTACCGCCGTCGGCCGCATGCACGAAGGTCCCCTCGCTCCCGCGCAGAGCGTACGAACCTTCGGCGTACGTGAGTTCTTTGCGCCCGTCGCCGAAGAACCGTGGAAAGGCGGCAAATCGAACGAGCAAATAACCGGCGCATCCTACGTAGAGCGTTACGACCACCGTTGAGGCGGCGTCAACGCCAAAGGCAGTGCGGAGTATCTGCCCAACGGCAGCACCGATCAGCAGCGAAACGCCGGCACCCGCGAGCATTGCCGAGCCGGGCACCACCACGTGGGCGCGCTCGCCGACTTGCGAGCTGATCCAAAAACGGTAGAACGCGTAGACCGCGAGCGTGGCAAAGAAGACGACGAATCCTTCGGGCGTTGCGATGCGCGACTGCACGAAATGCATTCCGTCGAACGTCAGCAAGAGCGCAGCAATCGTCGCGAAAACGGTCGAGCCGGTAACGCGCTTGGCAAACGCGTAGAGCAGCATAACGACCAGTGCGCCAAAGACAACGTCGAGAAAACGCCAACCATACGAGTTGTCGCCGTTGCCAAGGTGCCCGATGATCCCGTTGAGCGCCGTCCATCCGCCAAGCCCGTGGCCCTTCGGCATACCGCCGAAGAGCACGATCGAGAGCGTGATCAGCAGCTTGCTCAGCGGTGGATGGGTGTTCTCGTAGATCCGAAAGTTCTGCAAATACTCTTCGCCGGCGCGAGCAAAATAGATTTCGTCGAAAACCTTATCGGGCGGCCACCAATAGCCGATGAAGGAGAGAATAAAGTTGAAGACGCCGAGCGCGCCCGCGATGACGTAATCGAGCGGTACGCGCATCGCGGCGAGGCCTTCGCGCGGATCGAACCAATGCCGCGCACCAGCGTCGATCGCGGCGCCCTCCGCTGGGGCTCGGGATTCGCGTTCGGCCGCAGTGCGCGGCACACCGGCGTCGGCCGTCCCGAGGTACTGGTATCCGAGCCAGAAGAACGTGCCGACGGCCAAGAACGAGAACGCCACCGTCCCGACGCCCCAGAGGTTCTGCGCGTTGGCTCCGGGGACGTTGCCGGTGACGACCGAGAGATATTGCAGACTGTACATCAGGTTCGCGAGGAGTACGACCGAGAGCGCGATGGCGCCCCAGAAATAGCGCCGTGCGAACGGAATGCAGGCAATCGTGAAGAGCAGCCCGTTGAAGAGATAGCGCTCGTGCATGCGCGTGGCCAGCGCGAAGAACGCGAGCGTCGCGATCGCGCATCCCTCGAGCAACGCCTGCGACGTGCGGTCTTGCAGGTAGCGCCAAACGATGAGAACGAGTGCCGCCGCGACAAGCAGAATACCCCAGAGATATTGCTGCAGCCCCAGGATCGGCTGCGTGTCGGGTACCCAGAGCGTGCCCCGTATTCCCCAGAGGTTGAACGCGTTCACGCTATTGTAAGGATAAACGTTCGAGCCATACGCGTAACGTTCGAAGAGCCAAACGAGCGCTGCGATCGGATTGCTCGGATGAAACGGTTCGACCAAAACCAGTGCGAGAAGAATCGAGGCCAGGATGCCGACGGCGCTGGCGATGAGCCGGTTCCGACGAACTTGCGGTTTCACGAAGGCGAACGCAAGCAACAGGGGGAGCAGCACCGCCGCCTGGGGCTTGATGAGCAGCGAATACGCAAATGCAAGCCACGCGAGAACGATCCAGCCCATCTCGCGCCGCGGTTGCGACGCATCGTCTTCGCTGCGAAGCAGTGCGTAGATTGCGAAGAGCGCGAGGCCGCCCGAGATGGAGTCGACCTGGCCCCAGAGTGCCGAAATATAAATCGTCGCCGGGTTGAGCAGGTAGAGCGCAGCCGCACCGAGGGCGACGCGTTTGCTCGCGAAGCGCGCGGCGATTGCGTAAATGAGCGCGCCGACGCCGAGGTCGGCAAGGATCGCCGGAAGCTTGACGAGACTGCGCAGAATCGCATAGCCTCCGTCGTGCGCGGCGAAGAGCACGTGCCAAATATGTCCGACCACCGCGAGGATATAGAAGTAGCCGGGAGGGTAATCGGCAAAGCCGATGGTCGAATAGAAGGTCGCAAATCCGTGTGAGCTAAGACCGAGTGCCCAGGCGGTATACGTGCTGACGTCGGTTTTGAAGCCTTCGTTACCGATAAAGAAGAGCCGGACGACGAGTCCGAGCACGATCAGCGCCGGGAGCGCCCACGCGATCGATTCCTGCCGCGCCGGCGCGCGCACCGTACCGTTGACGTTCACGCTTCTTCCTTTGCCTTCAGCGAGCCGCGGCCAAGCCTAGCGTGCTCGAGAGATATTCGCGAAGCTCCGCATTCGTATGATTCTCTAGGACCGCAAGATGCTCGGCGGCCGCCTCGGTCGCAGCCCGCCGCGCACCGATCGCATCGAGTGCGTCGACGATGCGGCCTACCCGGTCGTCGTCGAGCGGGTCGTCGCTCGCGTACGCGCCGGCGATCACCGCCCGGGCCGGCGAAGCGGGCTGCGCGATCGCCCAGACGACGGGAAACGTCAGCTTTCGCCGCGCGATGTCGCTCGCGACCGTCTTGCCGGTTTCGTCCACGGAAGACCAAATGCCGGCGACGTCGTCGCGAATTTGGAAGGCCATGCCATAGGCACGCCCGAGCGCGCCGTACCCGGCGATCGCCGTTTCGTCGCATCCCGCGGCGTGGCCGCCCAGGCGGCACGAAGCATCGAAGAGCTGCGCGGTCTTGCACTCGATCATCCGGTAATAGTCGGCCAGACGGACCGAGGGGTGCGTTTCGAACGAGAGATCGAGCGATTGGCCCTCGCACATCACGGCGTGCGCTTCGTGCAGGAGTTCCAGCATGCGCAGCACGCGGCGCGCGTCGAGGCGTTCGGACGCGTTCTCGAGGCTCAGAAAGCTGAGCGCGCACATCGCGTCCCCCGCGTGAATTGCGCGAGCGACGCCGTACGCACTCCAGAGCGTCGGACGTCCATGCCGGAGTTCGTCGCGATCCTCGATATCGTCGTGGACGAGCGAGTAGTTGTGAAAGATTTCGACGGCGACGGCAGCGTCGAGGGCGCTCTCGAGCGGCGCTCCTTCGCTTACCGCAACCCGCATCACCATCTGCGGACGCAGCCGTTTGCCGCGCCGCGCCGGTCCGTACGGCGCATAACCAAAATGTCGCAAAAGACTATCGGAGATCTCTGGAGATCCCCGATATCCGGTAATCCGTTCTTCGAGGGCGCTCTCGAAACGCTCGGCGAGTCTCGCTTCCTTAAGCAGAGGCGGCCAACTCCTCCATCCGCGCTTCGACTGTGTCGACAAGCCAGCCCGGGGTCGAGGCTCCGGACATAAGTCCCGCAACCTCGATGCCTTTGAACCATTGCGGCTGGAGTTCTTCAGGGCCTTCGATATGGTAGGCGCGCGCGCCGTGCGATTCCGAGAGGTCGGCGAGATGCTTGGTGTTCGCTGACGTCTTGCCGCCGACGACGATCATAACTTCGACGCCTTTCGCCAAGCGCAGCGCTTCGTTCTGACGGTTGTGCGTATCGGTGCAAATGGTGTTGACGGCGCGCACTTCGTAATACTTCGCGGAGAGCGCGCGGACGATCTCGGTAAAGCCTTCGCCCGACCAGGTCGACTGAACCACGACGCCGACCCGGCTCGACCGCGGCAGCCGCGCAACGTCGTCGATCGTCTGAATGCACCACGCGCCCGGCACGTGGCTGAGCGTACCTTTGACCTCGGGATGGTTAGGGTCGCCGATCACGACGATCTTATAGCCGTCGGCTTTGAGTTTTTCGGCTTGCACGTGAATCTTCGTTACCATCGGACACGTCGCGTCGATGATCTCGAGCTTCTTCTCCTTGGCCTGTTCGAAGACCTCAACCGGAAGACCGTGCGCTCGAACGAAGAGCGCCCCGGCATCGACCTCGTCGACGCGCTGCGCGTTCTTCAAACCCCGAGCGGCGAGCGATTCGACCATCTGCGGGTTGTGTACGACGTGGCCCAAGGTCGTCACGTCGCCCCGCGAAGCGATCGCCTCCTCGGCCTTTTTTACCGTGATCGCAACGCCGAAGCAGAACCCCTGAACCGACGCTTTACGTATTTCCACCGATGCTCTCCGCTAATGTCTCGATCGATTTCATGATATCCGCCGCAAACTTCGCCAAATCATCGCGCGTTGCTTTCCGCCCCGCGGGAAGCGCGAGCGGGGCTCCAAATGCGACGTCCACGCGCCCGAACCGAAGCGCTCGGTCGGTGCCGTGCACGCAGGCCGGCACGACGGGCGCGCCGGCCAAGGCGGCCAGCAGGGCGACGCCGGTCTGCGCGGGTGCCGGGCCGCCCCGGCGGCGACGGCCCTCGGGAAAGATGCCGATCGTACCACCCGACTCGAGGACATGGAGCGAGCGCTTAATCGCGCCCGTGGCGCTCCCCTGACGATCGACGCTGTAGGCGCCCAGCGCGCGGATCACGCTGCCGAGGATCGGTATTTCGAAGAGCTCCTTCTTGGCCATATAGCGTATGCGGCGAGGGCAGAGCGAGCCCAAGAACGGGGGATCGTAGTACGAGATATGGTTACAGGCGATAATCAACCGGCCCGAAGCGGGAACGTTCTCCGTTCCGAAGACGCGAGCGCGCCAGACGAGCCGCGCCATCGTGCTCACGAAAAACTTCGAGAAGTCGTAGAAGCGCCGGTTCATCGCGCCGTGCGCGCGACGATCGCGCAGATCTCGTCGACGACGCGACCGGCATCGATCGCGCTCGAGTCAATGACGTGTGCGTCGGGGGCGGGCGCGAGGGGCGAAACGGCGCGCGTCCGATCGAGACGGTCGCGTTCCTCGATCTCCTCGGCGAGACGGTGCGCGTCGACGTCGAGGCCAGCCGCTTCGAGCTGCAAGCGCCGCCGTGCGATACGGGCGTCGACCGAGGCGGTAAGGTAGATCTTTACCGGCGCATTCGGAAGGACGACCGTACCAATATCGCGTCCGGCCATAACGACCGGTCCTTTCTGCGCAATTCGTCGCTGAACGCGCACCATTGCCGATCGGACGTCGGCATGCGCCGAGACCGCCGAGACGATCGCCGTGACCTCGCTGCTCAGCAGCGCGGCGGCGTCGAGCTCGCGACCGCCGGCCCGAACGTGAAATCCAAGCTGCGCCCGTTCGTCGAGTTCAATTTCAATCGGTGCGATCTTCATCAGTCGAGCGAGTGCGGTGCCGTTATCGACGTCCGTACCGGTCCGCAATGCGAGCGAGGCGAGTGCCCGGTACATCGCGCCCGTGTCGAGATAGAGAATGCTCAAGCGTCGCGCGGCCGAGCGCGCAACGGTCGTCTTTCCGGCCGCCGCCGGCCCGTCAATTGCAATTTGCAGGTGGGTCGGACTCGCCACGTGCGTTCGGATTCGCCCAGGCAAAGCAGCGGCCCCGCAGAACGCAGCCAAACGTAGAGATGGCGAAAGCGCGAGCGATTTTCTTTTGTTCGGCCTGTGGTTTCGAGTCGTCGCGCTGGCTGGGACGCTGTCCTCAGTGTGAGGCGTGGAACTCCTTCGACGAACGCCCGCTCCTCGCCGGACCGAAATCGAACCGCATCCCACGGCCGGCCGCCACGCCGAGCGCCGAGCCGACCGCGCTGCGCGAGATTGGTTCGGCGGCCGTCGACCGGCTGCGCGTCGGAATGGCGGAGTTCGATGCGGTCATCGGCGGCGGTATCGTACCCGGGAGCCTGACGCTCGTCGGCGGACCGCCCGGCGCCGGCAAGTCGACGCTGCTCTTGCAGATTGCGGCGCGGCTGGCGACGCATGGCGAAGTCATCTACGTTTGCGGCGAGGAGTCGGCTGCACAAGTACGGTTGCGTGCTGACCGCACGATCGGCCGCGAAACCGATCACGCACTGCTCGTCTATCCCGAGACGAATTTGCGCGCGGTGCTCGACCGGCTCGAGCGGCGACATCCGCTCGCCCTGATCGTCGATTCGATTCAAACCGTTTGGTTGCCCGAGTCGGACGCATACGCGGGAAGCGTCACGCAAATTCGCGACTGCACCGCGGCGCTCATGCAGTACGCCAAACGTTCGGGTTGCGCGTGCTTTATCGTAGGCCACGTCACCAAAGACGGATCGATCGCCGGACCGCGACTGCTCGAGCATCTCGTCGACACCGTGCTCTACTTCGAAGGCGAGACCGGCGGCGAATATCGCATCCTTCGCGCTTATAAAAACCGCTTCGGTTCGATCGACGAGATCTGCGTCTTGACGATGCACGATACCGGACTTCGCGAGGTTGCCAACCCATCGGAGCTCTTTCTCGGCGCTCGGAAGCAACGGCCCAGCGGTTCGTGCGTCGTCGCATCGATCGTCGGATCGCGTCCGGTGCTCATCGAAGTGCAGGCGCTCGTCGGCGAGGCCGCGTACGGCACGCCGCGACGGCTGGCGAATAATCTCGATCAGCAGCGGCTGGCGATGATCATCGCGGTGCTCGAGCGTCGCGCCGGATTCTCGCTCGGCGCACATGATGTGTACGCCTCCGTTGCGGGAGGCCTGCGCATCGTCGAGCCGGCCGCCGACCTCGGCATCGCGCTCGCAATTGCCTCGTCGTTTCGTAACGTTGCAATTCCCGCGTCGATCGCGGTTTTCGGAGAGCTCGGCTTATCGGGTGAGGTGCGCGTCGTCGCGCAAGCGGACCGGCGAGAAGCCGAAGCGCGCAAACTCGGCTACGCGCACGTCATTTCTCCAGCCAACACGCCCGACGTCCTCGCCGCCGTTGAAACCGCACTGCGCTGATGCGCTTCGAGATCGTGCCGAATCTCTCCGAAGGACGCGAAGCAGCAACGATCGACGCGGCCTGCGAGGCGGTCGATCGGAGCGGCGCGCGGTTACTCGATCGGAGCAGCGATCCGGTCCATCACCGCAGCGTCTTGACGATCGAGGGTGATGAACGCCAAGTCTTCGATGCCGCCGTAGCATTGGCCGGCGTCGCGCTCGAACGGATCGATCTGCGCACGCATCGCGGCGTACATCCGCGCATCGGCGCACTCGACGTACTCCCTTTCGTTCCGCTGCGCGGCGCCACGCTCGAGGATGCGGCCGCGCTCGCGCATCGGGCCGGGGCGGAGATCTGGCGGCGGTACGGGGTTCCGGCATTCTATTACGGCGCGGCCGCTCGGCATCCGGATCGAGTGCTTCTCCCCGAGATTCGACGCAACGCCGGCTGGCTTCCCGACGAAGGCGACGTGCCGCGTCACCGCAGTGCCGGGGCGATTGCGATTGGGGCCCGCAACGTTTTGATTGCATTCAACGTTGAATTGGCGAGCGCCGATCTGGCCGCGGCGCGCGCAATTGCGCTCGCGATCAGGGAGCGCAACGGCGGCTTGCGCTCGCTCCGTGCGCTGGCGCTTCCCCGCGGAGACGATCGCGTGCAGGTTTCGCTGAATATCACGGATTATGTTGCAACGCCGCTCTATCGCGTCGTCGAACTGATCGCGCGGCTAGCATCGGAACGAGGTATTGAGATCGCCGCGTGCGAGCTGGTCGGTTGCCTTCCCTGGGCAGCCGTCGAATCGTCCGCAGCCTATTACTTAGGAGTTACGAGTCTGTGACATCGAGGTTGGCACTCATAGCGCTCGCGCTAGCGCTCTCCTCACCGCTGGCGGCAAGCGCGCAGAGCGGTCCGGGCGACCACGGAATCTTCACGACGACGCTGCAGAACGGCCTACGAGTCGTCGTCGTCGAGGACCGCGCCGCACCGGTCGTTCAAACTGCGGTTTGGTACGGATTCGGTTCGCTGCAAGAGACGCCCGGCAAGACCGGCCTCGCGCACGCCCTCGAGCACATGCTCTTCCGCGGAACTCCCGAGATCTCATCGGGGGGCCTCGACGACATCACCGCGCGCCTCGGTGCCCAGATGAACGGCGAAACGACCTACGACTATACCCAGTTCTACTTCGAGATGCCCGCCGACAAGATCGACGTCGCGCTCTTCATCGAAGCGGACCGCATGGAGCACGCCGCGCTGCGCGCGACCGATTGGGCGATCGAACGCAACGCGGTTCTCAATGAAATCGACGGCGATGAGAGCTCGCCGTTCTACAATTTGCTAGCGCGGGTGCGGGCGGCGGCCTTTCCGGGTCAGCCCGAGGGCCGAACGCCGCTCGGCGACCGCGCCGACGTCGCCCGCGCGACGGTCGCCGATATCGCACGCTACTATCGCGAATGGTACGCGCCGAACAACGCGACGCTCGTCGTCGCGGGCGCGGTCGATCATGAAGCCGTCTTCGCCAAAGCACGGCGCTACTTCGCATCGGTCCCGCCGAAGAAGTTGCCGGCAAAGCAGAACCTCAATCCGGTTCCCGCACGCGGCGCCACCGTCGAGGCCGAGTTTCCGTTCCCGTTCGAAATTCTCGATCTCGCCTATGCGGTTCCCGGCGACACGCAACATGGCGAACCCGCGATCAGCACCTTGGCGACCCTCTTGGAGAATCAGCGCTCGCCGTTCTATCGGGCGCTCGTTCAGAGCAATATCGCGCTGGCCATCGAGGCGAGCTCCGACACGCAGCTCAAGGGCGGCCTGCTCAACGTTTTTATCGTCCTCAACCCTGGACGAAGCAGCCGCGAGGCGCAATCCGTCTTTCAATCGACGCTCGAATCGGTATTGCAGAATGGATTCGATCCAGACCTCGTGCTGGCGGCCAAGCGGCTGACGATGGCGGAACGGGTCTTTTCGGCAGACTCGATCGACGGTATCGGCGATTTGGCGGGATACACCTACGGGATCGTCGGCGAGCGTATCTCCGACGAAGATGCGCGGCTCGAAGCGCTGACCGGTGCCGATCTGCTTGCGGCGGCACGGACCTATCTAAGCCGCCCGACGGTTGTGGGACATCTCACCCCCAACGAGAGCCCGCCGCGCGGCAACTCACAGAAGAGTAGCGCCGAAGCGAGCGACGACTTCTCGAAACGCATCCCGCACGGACCCATCGTCGAGCCGCAGTGGATTGCCAAGGCGATACGGACGCCGACGACCGAGCGGAGCGCGCTCGCGCCGGTCGAGTTCACCCTCTCAAACGGCCTGCGCGTGATCGTCGAGACGAAGACGGATCGCCCAACCTTCGTTCTCCAAGGCAAGATCGCGTCGTCGCCGGCATTCGAAGCTCCGGGTCAGGAAGGCATCGCGCGTTTAGCCGGAGCGGTTGCCGATTACGGCAGCGCCGGCTATCCTTTCGAACAGCGCCGCAAGGCGACCGATGAAATGGGCGCTTTTATTGCAACCGGGAGTGCGTTCTCCGCGCAAGGAATGAGCGGCGATTTCGAGCGCATCGTTGCGATTCTCGCCGACGGCGAGCAGCATCCGACCTTTGCCGATCCTTGGTTCGGCGTCGAGCGTTCGCAGCTGGGCAATAGCCTGCAGTCCGAGTCGAACATCTCAGGCGTGCAGATCGACCGAGCCTACGACCGGCTCTTGCTCGCGAGCGACGATCCGACGCTCCGTCAGGCGACGCCGCAGAGCATTACGGGCATCTCGCAAGCCGACTTGATGGCCTATACGCAACGCTACTGGCGTCCCGACCTCACAACGATCGCGGTCGTCGGGAATCTCTCCCCGCAGCAGGTGCGCAGCGCGCTCGAGTCGGCGTTTGGTGCGTGGCAGGTGGCAGGTCCGAAACCCGATCCGTATCTCATGCCGATTCCGCCAGCGGCCGCGGGCCACGATTACATCGGAACGTCGGCAAATCAAGTCTACATCCGCCTGGGTCAGCCGGCGATATCGCGCTCGAATCCCGACTACGACGCGTTCTTACTGCTCAATCAGATCTTGGGCGGGAGCGGCGCCTTTGAATCGCGTCTCTGGCAGGAGCTGCGTCAGAAACGCGGACTCGTCTATAGCGTCAACAGCACGCTCGACTCCGACGCCGATCGCGGCGATTTTCGAATCGAGTTGGACGCCTCGCCCGCGCGCGTCGTTGAGGCCGTCCAGTTCGTACGGCAGGAACTCCAACGGCTGCAAAAAGAGCCCGTTTCTCTTACCGAACTGCAGGAAGCGAAAGTGCGCCTCGTCAGCAACGCACTGCTCGACGAGGCCTCGTCCTCGGGGCAGGTGAAGCAGCTCATGGATATCGCTTCCAACGGCCTCCCGCTCAACTATTACGGTACGCTCGGGGCACGCTTCTCGCAAATCACGCCGGCCGACATCCAACGCGTCGCGCAAGCGTATCTGCATCCGGATCGACTCGTCGAAGTCTACGCCGGCCCCTCGGGTCCATGGGCAATGCACGCGATATGATCGAGACCATCGATCCGGCGACGGGGCAGGTGCTCGAGCGCTTTGCGCTGATGGACGGCGAGCAGATCGGCGCGAAGCTCGACGCGGCCGTGCGTTGTCACGCGCGTTGGGCCGCAGCTCCGTTTGAAGAACGCGGCGAAACGCTGCGCGCGATTGCGGAGCGGCTGCGCGCCGAGCGCGACGCTCTTGCCGTGACCGCGGTGCGCGAGATGGGGAAGCCGGTCCTGCAGGCTCGCGCCGAGATCGAGAAGTGCGCCTGGGCGTTGGATTACTTCGCCGAGCACGGAAACGCGATGCTTTCGGCGCAGGCGACGCCGAGCTCGGCGGCGCGCAGCTATGTCGCCTTCCGCCCGCTCGGCGTGCTGCTCGCGATCATGCCGTGGAACTTTCCCTACTGGCAGGTCGTGCGGGCGGCGGCGCCCGCAATGATGGCCGGCAACACGATGGTGCTCAAACACGCCGCGAACACGACGCGCTGCGCGCTCGAACTCGAGCGAGTCTTCCGCGATGCCGGTGCCCCGGAGGGTCTCCTCGGCGCGTTGATCGCGCGTGGTGATGGAATCGAGAGCGTCGTCGCCGACCCGCGCATCGCCGCGGTGACGCTGACCGGCAGCGAGCGCGCCGGCGCGTCGGTCGGTCGCACCGCCGGCAATGCGCTCAAGAAGTGCGTACTGGAACTCGGCGGCTCCGATCCCTTCGTCGTCTTTGCCGACGCCGATCTCGACGCGGCGGCAAGAACCGCAGTGACCGCGCGCTTTCAGAACAACGGCGAGAGCTGCATTGCAGCGAAACGCTTCATCGTTGAGGAAGCGGTCCACGATGCGTTCGCACGTCGTTTCGTCGAACTCACGCAGGCGCAGATCGTCGGCAACCCGATAGAGGAACGCGTCCAGATCGGTCCGTGCGCGCGCGAGGATCTCCGCGCGAGCGTCCACGCGCAGGTAGCGGCCAGCCTCGCGAAGGGCGCGCAGCTCGCGCTCGGCGGCAAGACGATCGACGGCGCCGGCTACTTCTACGAGCCGACCATCGTGACCGAAGTCGAGCCGGGCATGCCGATGTTCGATGAAGAGGTCTTCGGACCGGCCGCCGCCGTGGTTCGCGCACGGGATCGCGAGCATGCCATCGCGCTGGCGAATGCGTCCTCGTTCGGCTTGGGCTCGAGTCTATGGACGCGAGATGTTGCCGCCGCCGAAGCCTTCGCAGCTCGCATCGAAGCCGGTGCCGTCTTTATTAACGGCATGGTGGCGAGCGATCCGCGCCTTCCCTTCGGAGGCGTGAAAAAGAGCGGCTACGGCCGCGAGTTGTCCGCTTTCGGCATCCATGAGTTCGTCAATATTCAGACCGTCTGGATCGGCGGATGAAAAGTATCTGAAGCGCAATACTCGGCGATACGCTCGAGGCCGGCGGCGACTCGTTCCGGCGACGAAACCCAACTCAAACGCAACCAGCCCTCCATCGATGGGCCGAAGGCGATACCCGGAACCGCGAGCACGTCGAAATGCTCGATCAGATCGTGCGATGCTTGCAGGGAATTCGCGCCCTCCGGCAGCCGCACGCAAACGTAAAAAGCTCCCTCGGGCACGATGAAGCGCAGACCGGTCCGCCGCAGTGACGCGAGCAGTTCCTCGCGCCGCTCGCGATACCAAGCGGTATGCTCCTGCAGCGCGCCGCGGGTTTCAAAAATGCTCAGTGCAACGCGCTGAGCGAAGGTGTCGGCGCACGAGGCGATCCACGCGTGCACCTTGATCGCCGCATCGACGAACGGTTGAGGTCCGATCAGCCACCCGATGCGCAATCCGGTAAGAGCGTTGCTCTTGCTCAGCGAGTTCGTCACGATGGTTTGCGGGTAGAGCCGCGCGAACTCGGCCACATCGTCGACGAAGATTTGTTCGCGGTAGATCTCGTCGTGTATCAGCCAGATCGGTTCGCCCGAACGGCGTGTGAGCGCGCGAACCAGGCGCTCTCCGGTCTCCGCCGAGACGACGCGTGCGGTCGGATTGCACGGCGAACAGAGGACGATGGCGCGCGTGCGTCCGCCGATCGCCGCTTCGATCGCGCCGGCATCGAAGGCAAAGTCATCGTCTTCGCGCATCGAGACGGTGCGCGCCCCGATCCCTTCGAGCGCGGCCATTTTCTGATACGAAGGAAAGCACGGCTCGACGATGAGCAGTTCGTCGCGTGCGGGGTCGAGCAGCGTTTTGATCGCAACGTACATCGCCTCCTGAGAGCCGACGGTTACGCAGACGTTTTCGGCCGATTTCATGTCGGGATACGCGTACTGCCGCGCGATTGCCCGGCGCAACGCCGGATCGCCGGCGTTGGGCGTGTACTTCACCCCGCTTTCGGCGACGAAACGCATCGCGCTGGCCAAATGCTCCGGGCTGGGCAGCAACGAGGGTTCGCCCAGACCCAAGTCGATCGACGTGCTCTTCTTCCTACTCGAGATCTCGCGAATCAGCGAGGATGCGATCTTTTCGACGTGGGGGTTCATACCGCGAGCTCGTGCTCGCGCAGCGCCACGTTGAGCGACGTCTTCAAATCGGTCGACGCATCACGCGTGCCGATGATGAGCGCGCACGGCGTCCCGTACTCGCCGGCTGGAAAGCGTTTCGGTTGTGTCCCCGGGATGACGACGGCGCGCGCGGGTATCCGTCCTCTGATCGTGACCGGCTCGCTGCCGCGTACGTCGAGAATCGGCGTACTCGCGGTAACGACGACTCCCGCGCCGAGCACCGCCTCGCGCTCGACGCGAACACCTTCGACCAGAATGCAGCGCGATCCGACGAAGGCCCCGTCTTCAACGATCACCGGCGACGCCTGCGGCGGCTCGAGCACGCCTCCGATCCCGACACCGCCCGAGAGATGGACCCCCTTCCCGATCTGTGCGCACGATCCGACGGTCGCCCAGGTATCGATCATCGTGCCTTCGCCGACGTACGCGCCGATATTGACGAATGCGGGCATCAAAATAACGCCGGGGGCGAGAAAGCTGCCGTATCGAGCCGCGCCGGGTCGAACGCAGCGCACGCCACACTTGCGATAATTTCTCTTGAGCGGAATTTTGCGATCGTGCCGGGTGAAGTAGAGGAGAATCGCGGCCTTCACCCATGCGTTGGTCACCCACTCGTCATCGCGCACTTCGGCCACCCGCACCAGACCTTGGTCGAGCCGCTCGATGACGTCGTCGACCACCTTTCCCTCGCGACCGCGTGGATCGGCCTCGCCGCGAGCGAGCGCCTCGATCCGTTCGCGCATGGCTTCGTTCTTCACGGCGCGAGCAGAAATTCGGCGATGGCAGCCGTGACCCGCGGATCTAATGGAAGGGAAGGATCCGTATACGTCGCGAGATTCTGGCTACGGTCGGCCGGCGCGGCACGCAGCACGTGGTTCATACCCGCGATAACGGCGAGTTTTGCGCGCGGGTTCGCGGCCGCGAGCCGGTTTGCATCGCTTATCGTTACCTGCAGATCCGTCGTCCCTTGGACGATCAAAACCGGAATCCTCAGCTTGGCGATTTCAGTTGCGGGGTCGTACTTATACCACGAGATCAAGTACGGCTGCACGCTCGGCCGAAAGAGCGCAAGGAGCTGGGGATCGGGCGACGGCACCGTTTGCCCGGCGAGCAGGGAGCGATCGTACTGCGCTACCTCGGCAGCGATTGCCGGCGAGGCGCCGGCGGCCTGCACCTGCTCTTCGAGCACCACGGGCGCGCGACGCCCGGCACCTTCGAGCGAGACGAACGCCTTGACGGCGGGATCGCGTTGCGCCGCGAGCATGCCGATGAGCGATCCTTCGCTGTGACCGACAATCGAGACGCTGCTGAATCGTTTGGTCGACTCGAGATAATGCGTGAGCGTGACGGCGTCGGCAACCAGATCGTCGAAGCGCAGATCCGACTCCTGCTGCGTCGTGCGGCTCGTGCCGACGCCGCGCTTGTCGTAGCGCAAGGTGGCAATCCCCGCTGCCGCGAGCGCGGCGGCGAGCAGTTTATAGGTTCCGGTTTTTGCGAGGGGGCCGTTACCGTCGCGATCGGTCGGTCCCGATCCCGCGATAATGAGTGCAACCGGAGACCGCCCCGCGCCAGGGGGCGTCGTCAGCGTTCCGGAGAGCTGCACGCCCGCTCCGGCATCGACCGTCACCGGCGTTTGCACGGCCGAAGGGTCGGCACGAGCAACCGTCACCAGCGCAACGAAAACCCCCAACGGAGCGATTCGGCTGAATCGGAGGCCTGGCACGAGAGCGACTATACAAGGTTCGACTCGGCGCCTCCCGTGGCGGGTAAGAAACGAAGCGGCGAACGCGAAGTCCCATTTCCGCGTAAAGCGTCTACCCTCTTAAAGGAGGTCCTGTGCCCAACTCGCCTGCCGACGAGCAGAGAATCAATGCCATCCGCTTTCTGGCCGTCGACGCCGTACAGAAGGCGAACTCCGGCCACCCCGGTATGCCGATGGGCGCCGCAGCCATGGCATATGCGCTCTGGACGCGCCATCTGCACTTCAACCCAAAGGATCCGCACTGGCTCAATCGAGACCGCTTCGTGCTCTCGGCCGGTCACGGTTCGATGCTTCTGTACGCGCTACTCTACCTTACCGGCTACGACGTCACGCTCGACGACCTGAAAAATTTTCGTCAACTCGGAAGCAAAACGCCCGGGCACCCGGAGGCCGAGCGCACGCCGGGCGTTGAGGCGACCACGGGACCACTCGGCCAAGGGATCGGCAACAGCATCGGAATGGCGATCGCCGAGGCGCACATGCGGGCGGTCTACGACCGCGACGACGCACCGGTGGTCGATCATTTTACCTACTGCATCTGCGGCGACGGCGATCTCATGGAAGGCATCAGCCAAGAAGCGCTCTCGCTCGCGGGCCATCTTAAACTCGGCAGACTGATCCTTCTCTACGACGACAATCGGGTCTCCCTCGCGGGTCCAACGGACGTTGCTTTCTCCGACGATTCGGTCGCGCGTTTCGATGCGAGCGGCTGGCACACGCAGTTGGTCGACGTCAGCCGCGGCAACGACGTCGCGACGATCGACCAGGCGATTACCGTTGCGAAGAACGTCGTCGACCGTCCGTCGTTCATCGCCGTGCGCACGCATATTGGCTACGGCTCGCCGCGTCAAGATAGTAATCTCGCGCACGGTGAAGCACTCGGACCCGAGAACGTCAAGAAGTCCAAAGAGGAACTCGGCTGGCCGCTCGAGCCCGACTTCTACGTGCCCGACGACGTACTGGCGTTCTATCGCGAGGTCGGCAAAAAGGGGGCCGAGCTCGAGGCGCAGTGGCAAGCGACGGTCGACGTGTGGAAACGCGCAAACCCCGAACTCGGCGCGCAGCTCGACCGAACGCTACGCGGCGACGTACCGCCGGATCTGCCCTGGCCGACGTTCACCGCAGAGAATGGGAGCGTGGCGACGCGGGACGCCGGCGGAACGGTTATGAACGCGATCGCGCTTTCGCTCCCCGAACTCGTCGGAGGTTCGGCCGATTTGGATCCCTCCACGAAGACGTACCTGAAGAATTGCGGCGACTTCGAACCGAATAATTACGCCGGCCGCAACATCCACTACGGCGTGCGCGAGCACGCGATGGCCGCTTGCACCAACGGCATCGCGCTCCACGGCGGCCTCTTGCCCTTCGCCGCCACGTTCTTCAACTTTGTCGATTATCTCAAACCGGCCTTGCGGCTCGGATGCCTGACCGGGATTAGATCGATCTACGTCTTTACCCACGACTCGATCTTCCTCGGTGAGGACGGCCCCACGCACGAGCCCGTCGAACAGCTTGCGACGCTGCGCGCTACTCCGAACTGCTTCGTGATACGCCCGGCCGACTCGCTCGAAACACTCGAAGCCTGGAAGCTCGCGATAACCGCAAAGGGCGCGCCGTACGTGCTCGTACTCACGCGGCAAAAGGTGCCGTTCCTCGGCGCGCGCGACGCGGCCGTGAGCAAGGGCGCGTACGTGCTTGCCGAGGCACAGGGCGGAAATCCCGACCTGATACTCATTGCGACGGGATCTGAAGTTGCACTCGCGGTCGACGCCAAGAAAATTCTCGACGAAAAGGGAATGCGCACGCGCGTCGTCTCGATGCCCTGTTGGGAACTCTTCGACGCGCAATCCCAGTCGTATCGCGACGACGTGCTTCCGCCTGCCGTCCGCGCGCGGATGTCGATCGAAGCGGGTGCGACACTGGGCTGGTCCAAGTACGTCGGCGACCACGGCTTCGCGTTCGGCGTCGACAAGTTTGGGACGTCGGCGCCGCTTGCAGCCGTGGCCAAGGCATACGGCTTCACCCCGGATAACGTCGCGGACGTAGCCCTCGCGAAGCTCCAACTCGCCGCCCGTTAGGAGACGATCATGAAAAATCCAGTAGAGCAGCTGCTCGATGCCGGGCAAAGCGTTTGGCTCGACAACGTTCGCCGCAGCATGTTCGCCTCCGGCGAGCTCGCGCGCCTCATCGATATCGGGTTGCGCGGGATGACGAGCAATCCGACGATCTTCGAAAAGGCGATTGGCGCCGGCACCGATTACGACGAGCAGCTCGCGCAGCTCGTCGGCACGGAGAAGAGCGCCGACGCACTCTTCTGGGATCTGGCAATCCAAGATATTCAGAGCGCGTGCGACGCGTTTGCCGCGCTCTACGCCTCTTCGGGCGGAAACGACGGCTTCGTCAGCCTCGAGGTTTCGCCGCTGCTCGCGAGCGATACCGCGGGAACGATCGGAATGGTGGAAGAGCTCTGGAAGCGCGTCAATCGTCCGAACGTCATGATCAAAATTCCGGGAACCAAAGAGGGTCTCCCGGCGATCGAAGAGGCGATCTATCGCGGCTACAACATTAACGTCACCCTGATCTTCTCGACCGAAATGTACGAGAAAGCCGCTCTCGCCTACGTCAAAGGACTTCGGCGGCGCGCCGATGAGGGTAAGCCGGTCGATCGGATTCGTTCGGTCAACTCGGTTTTCGTCAGCCGCATCGATACGGCGATCGATAAACTCCTCCAAGATAGAATCGGCAAGGGCGAGAAGCTCGAGCATCTGCTCGGCAAAGCCGGCATCGCCGGATTGAAGCTCACGTATCAAAAGTTCGATGAGATTTTCAATGGCGACGAGTTTGCCGCGCTCAAGGCAAAGGGCGCCGCTGTCCAGCGACCGCTTTGGGCTTCGACCTCGACGAAGAATCCGCACTACCCCGACCTGATGTACGTCGAGAGCGTCGTCGGTCCCGAGACCGTCAACACGATGCCCCCGCAGACGCTCGATGCGCTGCTCGACCATGGGAAGATCGAGCCTCGGACCGTCGAGCGTGACCTGCAGGGAGCGGTAGACGTCATGCGGGCGCTGCAAGAGGCGAAGATCTCCTACTTCGACGTGACGCAAGATCTGCAGCGAGAGGGCGTTCAGCTCTTCTCCGATTCGTTCGCGGCACTTCTGGGTGCGATCGTCTACAAGCAGCAGCTGCTTGCGTCGGGCGGCGCCGAAAGGGTCCACCTCGCCCTCGGGAAAGCCGAGACGCATTACACCGCGGCGCTGCAGCAGCTACTCTCGGCGGATTTTCTAAAACGGATATGGGCGCACGATGCGACATTGTGGTCGAATGACCCCGATGCGATTGCGATCATCAAAAAAGCGCTCGGGTGGCTCGATATTCAGCAACACATGCTCGATGACGTCGCCGCTCTGAAAGCGTTTGCGAACGAAACGAAGGAGAGTTTTGATTCCGCGGTCGTCTGCGGCATGGGCGGCAGTTCGCTCGCGCCCGACATTATCGCCGACACCTTCGGGCCGCTCGCCGGCTACCCGCACCTGTACGTTCTCGACTCCACGTCCCCCCAGCAGATCAAGGAGCTCGAGGGAAAGATCGACGTTCCCACGACGCTCTTCATCATTTCGAGCAAGAGCGGGACGACGACCGAGCCGAACGCGTTCTACGCGTACTTCTACGAGAAGGTATCGAAGCAAGTCGGAGCGGCGGCAGCAGCCCGAAACTTCGTTGCAGTCACCGACCCTGGAACGAAGCTCGATAAAGAGGCAAAGGACGAAGCGTTTCGTGCCGACTTCGAGAACGATCCGAACATCGGCGGCCGTTACTCGGCGCTCTCCTTCGTCGGCATCGCACCCTCGGCGATCGCAGGATATAATATCAACCTCTTGCTCGATCGCGCGCTCGGTGCGATGCACGCCAACGATCGTACCGTCGATCCCCGCAATGCGCCCGGCGTGCGTTTCGGCGCCGCCATCGGCGGTCTCGCGGTCAACGGTCGCGACAAGCTGACGATCGTCACACACGCCGCCGTAAAGGCCTTCGGCGCGTGGGCCGAACAGCTCATCGCCGAGTCGACGGGTAAGCTTGGAAAGGGAATCGTTCCGATTGAGGGCGAGCCGCTCGGAGTCCCCGCCGATTACGCTGACGATCGCACGTTCGTGTACGTCGGCGCCAACTTACCCAATCCCGAACCCGGGGTCGACGAGAAGCTGCGGGCACTCGAGGCGGCGGGCCACCCGGTGATCCGGCTCGACATGAATGACGACTACGATCTCGGCGAGCAGTTCTATCTCTGGGAGATCGCCGTTGCGGCCGCCGGAGTGATCCTCGGCATCAATGCCTTCGATCAACCCAACGTCCAAGAATCGAAGGATAACACCGTCGCGCTGCTGGAGCAGTACGCAAAGAACGGCTCTTTTGACGAGCCCAAGCCAAACGTCGATGGGCCGGCGTTCGACGTCACCTATCTCTCGGGCAGCCGCGCGATTTCCGCCGCGAATCCGGTCCAGGCGCTCGCGGGGCTCTTCGCGCAGCTGCGCCCGCACGATTACAACGCGATTACCGCCTACATCGCGCGCAACGAGACGCACGCGGAACTCTTGCAAGAGCTTCGCCTGAAAGTGCGTAACGCGCATCGCGTTGCAACCACGGTCGGTTTCGGACCTCGTTTCCTGCATTCGACCGGGCAACTCCACAAGGGTGGTCCCGATACGTGCGTGGTGCTCCAAATCACCGCCGACGATCCCGACGATCCGATGATCCCCGGCATGAACGTGGGCTTCCGTACGTTGCTCGCGGCACAGGCGCTCGGCGATTGGATGTCGCTCGACAAGCGCAATCGGCGCGGCGTGCGCGTCCATCTCAAAGGCCCCGTCGAGCCGGCGCTGCGTGCGCTCGTCGCGGCCGTCGACGAAGCGCTCTCGGTTCGAGCGTGAATCCAGCATCGTACGTGAATCCAGCACCGTAACAGAAAGGCAAACATGCAACTAGGGATGGTCGGGCTCGGGAAAATGGGTAACTACATGACGCAGCGCCTGATCGGCGGCGGTCATCAAGTGGTCGCGTACGATCGCGATCCGAAGGCGGTCGCGGCGGCCGTCGCGGCTGGAGCGACGGGCGCATCGAGCCTCGCGGATATGGCGACGAAGCTGACGGCCTCGCCCAAGGTCGCATGGGTCATGGTGCCGTCGGGAAAGCCGACCGAGGAGACGATTCACGAGCTGGCCGGCGCAATGGGCGCCGGCGGAATCATTATCGACGGCGGCAACACCAACTATAAGGATGGTCTGCGCCTTTACGCCGACTGCAAGGCGAAGGGCGTCTCGCTCATCGATGCCGGGACGAGCGGCGGCGTCTGGGGTTTAAAGGAAGGCTACTGCCTCATGGTCGGCGGTGACGACGAACAAGTAAAGCATTGCGAACCGATCTTTCTGACGCTCGCGCCGCCGAAGGGATACGCGCACGTCGGACCCGCCGGAGCGGGCCACTTCTCGAAGATGGTGCACAACGGTATCGAATACGGCCTGCTTCAGGCGTACGGCGAAGGCTTCGAAATCCTCAAGAGTTCGCAGTACGACTACGACCTCGGTCAGCTCGCGGAACTCTGGTGCCACGCAAGCGTCGTGCGTTCGTGGCTGCTCGAGCTGCTCGTTCTCGCTTTCAAAGAAGATCCGGGACTCAAAGAGATTCGCGGTTACGTGGACGACACGGGCGAAGGGCGCTGGACGGTCGAGGCGGCGATCGATGAGAACGTGCCGGCGCCCGTCATCACGCTCTCGCTGATGGCGCGCATGGCCTCGCGACAAGACGAATCGTTCAGCGCGAAAGTCGTCGCCGCGTTACGCAATCAGTTCGGCGGACACGCCGTGAAGAGCGAGACGAATGGCTGACGAAGCGATCGCTACGGCGACGGCGGCCGGCGACGGCGCGACGAGCAATCCGCTGCGCGAAGGTCTCTCCGCCGACCGCATCACGAGCCCGTGCAGTGCGGTCTTTTTCGGTGCGAGCGGCGACCTCTTCAAGCGAATGCTCCTTCCCGCCGTTTACTCCATGCGTTTAAATGGAACGCTTCCGGCCGATTTTGCGCTCGTCGGATTCGCGCGTACGGCGTACGACGATGACGGCTTTCGCACGTACTGCAAGAAGCAACTCGATCTCTTCATGCCGCCGGAGAGCAAACCGCAAGGCGCCCTTTGGGACGATTTTGCGCGCCGCATCAGCTACATCACCGCGGATTTCAACGATACCCGGCACTTCGTCGATTTGAAGAACCGGCTCGCGCAGAACGACCGCGACTTCGGAACGAGCGGAAATCACCTCTTCTACCTCTCGACGCCCCCGCCGGTCTTCCCGGAGATCATCAAGCACCTCAAGAAAGCGGGGCTCGAGCAAGACCCCGAAGGCTGGACTCGCATCGTCGTCGAGAAGCCGTTCGGCACCGATCTCGAATCGGCGCGGACGCTGCAGCGGGCGATCGAAGCGGTCTTTCCCGAGAACGAGATCTATCGCATCGATCACTACCTCGGAAAAGAGCCCGTTCAGGACATCATCGCGCTGCGCTTCGCAAACACGATCTTCGAACCGATTTGGAATCGCAACTACATTCAGAACGTACAGATTACGTCGGCCGAGTCATTGGGGGTCGAAGAACGCGGCGGTTACTACGATCATGCCGGTGCCTTGCGCGACATGATTCAGAATCACGTCATCAATCTGCTCGCGCTCGTCGCCATGGAGGCGCCGATTAGCGCCGATGCCGACGATATCCGCAACGAGAAGTACAAAGTGCTCTCGGCGGTCGCGGTGCCCTCACACGCCGATGTCTGGACGATGTCCGCCCGCGGGCAGTACGGCCCCGGTACGATCGACGGTCGTGCGGTCAAAGGCTACCGCGGGGAAGACGACGTCGCACCCGATTCCAATACCGAGACGTTCGCCGCGGCGAAGGTCTTCATCGAAAATTGGCGCTGGGCCGGCGTTCCGTTCTACCTGCGTTCGGGAAAGCGCTTGCCGCGAAAAGTCTCCGAGATCGCGGTGACGTTCAAGCCGATCCCGCACCGTTTCTACGGCGATTCGACCGACCGCATCGAGCCCAACGTACTCGTTATCAAGATCGAGCCCGACGAGGGCATCTCGATGCGATTCGAGGCGAAGGTGCCTGGACCGAAGGAACACATCCGCAGCGTCTACATGGACTTCAGCTATGGTACCGGCTTCGGCGTGCAGTCGCCGCCGGCGTACGAACGGCTCATCGGCGACGCGATACAGGGCGATCAGACGCTCTTCACACGCTGGGACGCCGTCGAACGCGCCTGGGAAATCGTGACGCCTCTCTTGGAGGTCTGGCAGAATACCAAGGACTTCGCGTTCCCCAACTACGCCGCCGGCAGTCAAGGACCCGAGGGCGCGAAGAAGCTCTTTTCCGACTGGCGACATCTGTGAGCCTCGACATCGCATCGGTGCAGGATCAGCTCCTGGCGTCGTATCGCGATCGCGGCTGCGATGCGAACGTCTCGACGATGACGATCGCCGTCTTCTTCGAGAACCCCGCGATCGGCGAGCTCGCCCGCGACCGGATTCGAATGCTTGCATCGAAGCATCCGTCGCGCGTCATGGTGCTCGATGGCAGCGCGCCGGAAACCGTGCACCGCGTCGATGGCTGCGACTGGATCGAGCTGGGCGTACGCGAGAGCGGACCCGAGATGCTGCGCGCGGCGGTCGCGTCGCTGCGGCTTGCCGATGCGCCCGTCGTGCTCTTATGGGCAGCGCCCGGACTCGGAAACGACCCGCGCTTCGACAGCCTCGCGCAAGACGCGCAGACCATTGTCTACAATAGCTCGCTCCTCGACAGCGGCCGCGATGCTCTGCGCGAACTCGTCTCGTACGTCGGGAATCACCCGCAGCTCCCCATCGCCGACATCGCATACTTGCGGCTCGCTCCTTGGCAAGAATGCGTCGCCATCTTCTTCGACGGAAAGGCAGTCGCCGAGCTGCGCGATCTCGAGCACATCGAGATTGCCTGCGGCTCCGATCCCGAAGCGCTCTATATGCTGGGATGGCTAGCCAGCCGTTTGGCGTGGACGCCGAGCGCAGCCGACGCATTTGTTAATTCCACCGGGAAGCGGGTCGCCTTCTCCATCGATCGCCAGGGCGAACCGCGGAGGATTCTGCGCATCGCCTTGAGCTCGTCACAATCCACCTTCGTGGCGGAAGTCGATCGCGAGCAAGCGACGATTCATTTGAGCGTCACCGGATCGAGCGAGCACGGCGCGCGCTACCGCGCGATCGAAAATCCTGGAATCCCGGCGCTCCTCGAGCGAGCGATCCTCTGGGGCCAAGACGACCGGCTCTTTGCTGCAGCGCTCGAGGCAGCAGGCAAAATTCTCAACGAAGGAGAGCGGTAACGTGGAGGGTCGCGGAGAGCTCCAAATCTATCGAGATCCGCGGGCACTTGCGCGCGCGCTCGCGGAACTCTTTATCGCAACGGGACGGATGGCCGCAGCCGAACGCGGATCCTTTCACGTCGCCCTCTCGGGCGGAGAGACGCCGCGCGCCGCTTACGAGCTTTTGGCGCAGGAGCCGTTACGCGACGAGCTTTCGTGGAGTGACGTCTTCGTCTACTTCGGCGACGAACGGTGCGTGCCGCCCGACGACGAGCAGTCGAACTACCGAATGGCCCGGCGAGCCTTTCTCGATGCCGTGAGAATACCGCCCGGAAACGTCCATCGAATTCGCGGCGAGATCGATCCGGGCCATGCGGCCAACGAGTATTCCTCGATTCTACGTACCGATCTCGGCAACGTGCCGCACTTCGATTTGATGCTCCTCGGCCTCGGGCCCGACGGACATACCGCCTCGCTCTTTCCCGGAACGCCGCCCGAGACCGACGACGCCGCGCTCGTGCGCGCCGTCTACGCAGAGTCGCAGATGATGTGGCGCATTACCGTGACGCCGGAAGTCATCAACGCGGCGCGAACCGTGGCCTTCGCCGTGGAGGGCGTGGACAAGGCCCAGATTCTGGCGACCGTCTACGATGGACCGGTCGATCCGGTCGCGTATCCGGCGCAGATCGTGCGCCCGGCTTCGGGCCGCCTAATCTGGCTCGTCGACGAGCTCGCTGCCGGGATGCTGAGCCGCGGAAAGCAATAATCACCCGCCGTCACGGTGAGGCGCTGGCGAGCGCCTTCGAACCCAACGTTTTCAGGTTGACGCCGTTGTCGGTGAGAATCGTTCCCTGAACGCGCTGCAACTCGACGACGGCTTTATTGAGATCGGTCTGGGCCTGCAGTTCGCGGCCGCGCGCTTGCGCGAGCTCGACCTGACGCTGCAAGACCAGGAACGTCGTCGATGCGCCGCTATGAAAACGCCGCACTTCGCTGGCGTAGACCGACTCCGCCGACTCGCGACCTTGACTTGCGGCCGAGAGCCGCGAGAGCGCCGACTGATAGGTTTGCAGCGCATCGCGCGCTTCGGTTTCAATGCGCTGGTCGAGCGCCTGACGCTCGATCGCAGCTTGATCCAGTTCCTGATCCGCAATCTGCTTAAGCCCGCGCGCGGTATTGCTCTCGAGCGGTACGTTGAAAACGACCGCAATGTTGAACGTGGGATACGCCCCCGTCCACATATTGTGAAAGGCCTTCGTCGCGTTCCCTTGCGACTGCGGCGGCGGAGTCGGACAGGTGAGCGTTGGCAGATTGCACCCTAGCGTTTCGAAGTTCGGAAGCGGCTGCAAGAGCCCGGCGAAACCGTTGCTCTGGTACTGCACGACCAGATCGGCCTGCGGAAGAGCCTGGTTCCTGGCATAGACTCTATCGAGGTCGGCAACCCGACGCTGGTCGATAACTTGCCGTACCTCCGGGCGCTTTTGCTCGGCGACAGCAATGACCGCGGCGAGTTCGCCCGGATTGGGCAACTCTTGAACCGGCGACGACGGCACGAGGTTCGCGTTCCAAATCGGATCTTGCGCGTTTGTCACGAGCAAGCTCTTGAGCTGCGTTTGAAGGTGGGAGACGGCCTGCAATGCCGAAAAGAGCTGATTCTGAAAGTTCGCGACCTGCGTCTGTGTTTCCACGACGGTCACCGGCGGTGCGACGCCTCCCCTTGCCAGCCGCGCGACGCTCTGCTGCTGCTCGACCGCCTGCTTGAGTGCGTCTTCTTGGATCGCGACGTTCCGCCAAGCAGCTACTAGGTTCCAGTACGCGTCCTCAACTTGCGCAATCGTGTTCGAGGCATCTACGAGCGCCTGCGCCTCGTTCGTGTCGGCGTCGATGAATGCGAGCTTGAGCTGATGTTTGACGGCATTCATGCCCGCATTCTTAAGTAGCGGCTGCGTGATCGAAAGATTGAGTGATGCAAGATAGTATGGATTGAACGTGTTGATGATGAGGTTATTGTAGGTCCGCGTCTGCGTGATGCCGGCGGCATATTGCGCGCCGTTCACCGTCTGGCCGGTCACTCCCGACTGAAACGAGTACTGGTGTTGAATGATATAACCGGGCCCGGTCGTCGAACACGGCTCAGGCGTGCCGGAGCCGTACGACGGCACGCACTTGTAGCCATAGCCGCCTACGCCGGGTCCCGCAAAAAAAATGTTCTGCGGCGGCAATACGGAGAAGTTCGAGGACGGCTGAACCTGGAGTTGTACGTCAAAGTTCGCTTTCGCCTCGACGACGCGATAGCGTGCAATGCGAACGTTCGAGGCCGATACCGCCAGATTTGGATTACGCAACAACGCCATGCCGACGGCGTCTTGCAAGGAAATCCCGACGAACGGATTTTGAGTTACGCCGACGATCCCGGGATTACTCGGCTCGACGTCAGGCGCACGGTAACCGGCGGCGACGGTCGGCGGAATCGCCATGTGCGGCGACGGGATCTCCGTTGGAAGGATGGCACGCCGCGGAAGCGCTCCGTCGGATTGCGCCGACGTCCGCTCGAACGGAAAGACGGCGAGGATCAAGGCCGCTCCGGCAACGATGGCCGAAAGTGCGTGCGGTTTAAGGCTTCGCATCACTCTAGTGACCCAGCGCCTGCGCCCCGAGCGACTGAATGTTGACCCCGTTCGTGGTCAGAATCGTTCCTTCAACGCGCTGCAGTTCGACGATCGACTGATTGAGCTGCGTCTGCGCTTGTAACTCGAGGCCGCGTGCCTGTTCGAGCTGGACCTGACGCTTGAGCACCAGATACGTCGTCGACTCGCCTCGATGAAATTGCCGAACCTCGCTCGCATAGACCGCCTCTGCAGCCGCGCGCGAATGTCGCGCCGCGCTCACCTTCGAGAGCGCGGTTCTGTAGGTTTGAAGTGCGTCGCGCGCTTCGGCGGAAATTTGGTCTCGCACGCCCGCGATCAACACGTCGGCCTGCGTTGACTCCTCGCTCGCCACGCCACGCATGCCGCGAGCAAGGCTGCCCTGAACGGGATAACTAACGACGAAGGCCACGTTGAAGGTGGGGAAATATCCAGCCCACATATTATGGTACGCGTACGGCATCGTGCCCTGAGTGTTTGCCGGCGGGGTGGGACACGTTAGAAGTCTACCTCCGACGTTGTAGCACTCGCTCGATAAAAAGGTGGGAACGGGTGCCAATATCCCGGCAAAGCCGTTACTGAGGTACTGAACCTGAAGGTCGGCCTGCGGCAATGACTGGTTTGCGGCGAATGCGCGATCGATATCCGCAGCCAGCCGCTTGTCTTCGGCCTGGCGTACTTCGGGCCGCTGTCGTTCGCCTAAAGCCACGATATCTGTTAGATCACCCACGTCGGGAAGCTGCTGCACCGACGTTGCCGGCACGAGGTTCGCGGTCCAAATCGGATCGCCCGGATCGGCAACGATCAGGCTCTTCAGCTGCACCTGAAGCTGCGAGACCGTCTGGACCGCGGAGTAGACGTTGTCCTGGAAGTCCGAAACCTGCGTCTGCGACTCGACGGCATCGATCGCTGCCGCCGCGCCGCGGCGGGCGAGTCGCACGTTGCTTTGCTGCTGCGCGATCGCTTCTTTCAGCGCCTCTTCTTGTATCGCGACGTTACGCCAGGCGGCGACGAGATTCCAGTAGGCGTCTTCGACTTGCGAGAGGGTATTTGACGCATCGATGAGCGCCGTAACGGCGCGCGCATCCTCGTTGACGAATGCGAGCTTTAGTTGCCGCTTTCCAGTATTCATACCGGCGTTCTTGAGCAGCGGCTGGGTGACCTGGAGGTTCAAAGTCGCGACGTAGTACGGATTAAATGCATCGAAAACCGTGTTGTTATAGGTACGGCTCTGCTGAATGCCGGCTTGATAGGTCATCCCGTTTTCCGTCTGGCCGCCGACCCCGTATTGGAACGCCGATTGATGCTGGATGATATTGCCGGGACCGCTCGTAGAGATGGGGCCCGACGTTGAGCCGGGCGCGGGCGAGTACTTTCCGACCTCGCCGGGACCGGCATCGAACGCGTTCTGCGGCGCTTGCACCGAGAACGAAGACGAGGGTTTGAGTTGTAACTGAAGATCGTACTGACCCTTCGCCGCCACGACCGTATAGTGCGCAATTCGCACGTTTGAGGCCGAGACCGCGAGGTTAGGATTCTTGAGGAGCGCCATTGCAATTGCATCTTGCAGCGTGATGCCGACGAACGGCTGCGCGGCAACGCCCACGATCTGCGCCGCGCTCGGCGCGACTTGCGGCGCCCGGTAGCCCGGCGCGACGCTGGGAACCACGGGAAAGTGCACCGATGGAATGGCCGTTGGCAGCGTCGCTCGCGCGGGGAGCGGTTCGAGCTGCGCGAACGTGGGTGGGACCGGCAGCGCGGCAAGCACGACGGCGAGTACGCCCACGAACGCTGGTGCAAGCCGGCTTCCCCCCTTCCCGATTCTCATGGCGCCAGTGCCTGACTTCCCAGCGTCTGCACGTTAACGCCGTTGATACCCAAGATCGTCCCATCGACTCGTTCGATCTCGACGATTGAAGAGTTCAGTTGAGTTTGCGCCTGCAGCTCGCGCATCCGTGCCTCGTCGAGCTGCAACTGCCGCTGCAGCACGAGAAACGTCGTCGACGCTCCTTTGTGAAACTTGCGAACCTCGCTGGCATAGACCGACTCGGCCGATTCGCGCGAGGTGCGAGCCGCGCCGAGTTTTGAGAGAGCAGATTGATAACTTTGCAGCGCATTTCGCGCCTCGGCGCCGATACGCTCGTTGACGCCCTGCATCAGGAGGTCCGCCTGCTTTGTCTCTTCACTTGCAAGGCCGCGCAGGCCCTTAGCGACGTGCCTCTGGATCGGATAGCTGACGATCAAGGCGATGTTGAAGGTCGGGAAATAGCCCGCCCACATATTGTGATACGCCCAAGCCATCGCGCCCTGAGTATTCGGCGGCGGCGTCGGGCACGTGGGCAAGCCTTCGCCGGTACAAAAGCTATCAATGAACGCCGGAACGGGTGCAGGGATTCCGGCAAAGCCATTACTCTCGTACTGCATTTGAAGATCGGCCTGGGGCAGCGCCTGATTTTTTGCGTAGGCCCGGTCGATTGCAGCCGCAAGGCGTTTATCTTCTGCTCGCCGCACCTCCGGCCGATTCGCCCGGCCCCGCGCTACGATCGTCGAGAGATCGCTCGCACTGGGAAGCGATTGCACCGATGTCGAGGGCACGAGGTTCGAGTTCCAGATCGGATCGCGCGCATTCGAGGCGATGAAACTCTTGAGCTGATTTTGCAGTTCGGAAACGCGCTGCAGCGCCGAAAAGAGATCGTCCTGGAAGTTCGCGACCTGCGTCTGCGATTCCACCGCATCGATGGGCGCCCCGGCTCCGCGCTCGGCAAGGCGCACGTTGCTTTGTTGCTGGGCAATCGCTTCTCTCAGCGCTTCCTGTTGAATTGCGACGTTGCGCCAAGCCGCAACGAGATTCCAATAAACGGTCTCGACCCGCGAGATCGTATTTGAGGCATCCACCAACGTCGTTGCAACACCCGCATCGGCGCTGACGATCGCCAGTTTGAGTTGGCGTTTCGTCGAGTTCAACCCGAGATTTTTCAGCAGTGGCTGAGTGACGGCCAGGTTAAGCGTTGCCAGATAGTACGGATTGAACGCATCGAAGAGCGTATTATTGTAGGTCCGGACCTGTTGGATCTGAGCCTGGTACGCACCGCCGCTTTCGGTCTCGCCGCTCACCCCGTATTGGAAGCCCGACTGGTGCTGAATAACGTTGCCGGGAGCGACTGCACTGGTTGGATCCGAAACCGGGCCGTACGTGGCTTCTTCACCCGGACCTGCCGCGAGAAAGTTTTGCGGTGGATTCACCGAAAAGCTCGAGGTCGGTTCCAAGTGCAGCGTAACGTCGTACGCCCCCTTTACCTGCACGACGTTATAATGGGCAATCCGAAAATCCGACGCCGACACGGCGAGGTTGTTGTTCTGAAGCAGCGCCATCGCGATGGCGTCCTGCAACGAGATTCCAACGAACGGTTGGGCGGTGACGCCAACGATTTGAGCCGCACTCGGCCGCGCCTGCGGCGCTCGATAACCGGGCGCGACGCTCGGAACCGGCGGCAGCATCAACGTCGGCAGCATCGTCGGCAGCGTCACGCGATTGGGCAGCGCGCCGTCGGGCTGCGCCGATGTACGCTGCACCGGCAGCATCCCCATCGCCAACGCGACCAGGGCGAAGAGCGCGGAGGCCGCGCGGTTGGGCGCCTTGCTCACTCTGCGATTGCGACGCCGACGCGCGGACGCCGAAGTAAGAGCACGAGTGGTGCGAGGGCCAACGTCATCACCGCAACCCAGCGCGACGTGTCGGCATAGGATTCGACCGCCGATTGCGATTCAACCAAAACCGCGAGGCGCTGCATCGCCGCTGTATTCTGTGTGCCGCCCTGAGCCATCACGTATTGCTGGGTCGGTCCGTGAGCCAGCGATTGGGTGCTTGCGAGGTCGGTCTGGTGAATCGTGAAGCCACGGACCAAGAGCGTGATGAGAACCGCCGCCGCAACGCTTCCGCCAATCTGCCGCGAGAGGTTGAAGAATGCTGCCGTCGAGGGTACTTCCTTATCGGGCACGCTGCCGATGACGGCGACCGAGAGCGGAACGAAGATCTGCGCCAGGCCGATGCCGCTGAGAATCAGCGGTAAGACCAGACTGTGAAAATCGGAGAGCGGCGTGGTGATGCTGCCGAGCATCCAGTTCGAAATCGAGAGCAGCACGAATCCGATGGCCGCCTGGAGGCGCGGGTCGACGAGCCCTCGCTGCGTCAAGATCGCCGTCAGCGGAGTAAAGAGCAAGACTGCCGCGGCTCGGATCATCACCGTCGCGCCGGAGAGCGTTGCGGTAAAGCCGAGCGAGTTGATGAGATACTGCGGCAGGATGATGATCGAGCCGTAGAGAGAGACGCCGAGCACGGCACCGAGAACGCTTCCCGCCGCTACCTGGCGTAGGCGCAAGACGTGCAAATCGACGACGGGAAACTTCGAGCGCAACGTCCACCAGACGAACGTTACCAGCCCGGCGATCGAAAAGAACGTGAACCAGCGGATGCGAGCGTCGTCGTACCAATCGTACTGCTGGCCGTTCTCGAGCACGAACTGCATCGAACCCAGTCCAATACACATCAGGATCAAGCCGACCCAATCGAGCGGACGATACTGCGGTTCGGCTGGATTGCGCAAGAAATTCCAGATCAACGTTCCGGCGACGATCCCGATCGGAATGTTGATAAAGAAAATCCAGTGCCAGTTCCAGTTATCGGTTATCCATCCGCCGATCACGGGCCCGAGTGCCGGGCCGACGATAACGCCAAGCGCAAAGACGCCCTGCGCCTTTCCTTGCTCCTTGATGCCGTAGGTATCGCGCAGAATCGCCTGCGAGGTCGCAATCAGGCCTCCGCCCCCCAAACCCTGAATCAGCCGCCAAAAGACGAGCTGTCCGAACGTGTTCGAAAGCCCGCACATCAGTGAAGCGATGGTAAAGATGACGATCGAGCTGAAGAAATACTGGCGACGTCCGAAGCGCGCAGCGAACCAGGGGTTGAGCGGAATGACCACCACGTTGGCAATCAGATACGCGGTGACGACCCAGGCGCCCAAGTCGACGCCGACGCCGAAGTTTCCTTGAATGTTCGGCAGCGAGACGTTGACGATCGTTACGTCGATAATCTCAAGCAGCGTCGCGGTGATGACCGCGATGCTAATGACCGTCCTACGCCAGCCGTGCTCGACGACCGGGCTATCGACCGTACCGAACACGACCCTATTTTACGCGAACGTAGGTCTCGACGCTCATTCCCGGCCGCAACGGCATATCCGAGCGTTCGTCGTCGACATCGATGCGGACCGGAATGCGCTGCGTAACCTTAACGAAGTTTCCGCTCGCGTTCTGCGCGGGGACGAGCGCATACGTGTTCTCCGAGGCGGGATTGATCGAGGCGACGTGCCCGTGGAACGTTACGCCCTTGTAGGCGTCGACGCGAACGTCGACGGGCTGGCCGACGCGCATCCGGCCCACCTGCGTTTCTTTGTAGTTGGCCGTAATGTAGACGCGATGCGGAACGATCGTCATGAGCGTCAGGCCGGCGCCGATCGTCTGTCCGACTTCGGCGCTCTTCTGGCCGATGTAGCCGTCGGTCGAGGCGTAGATCCGCGTATAGTTGAGCGCCTGTTTCGCGAGATAGAGCTGCGCTCCGGCCGCTTCGACTTGACTGGGATCTGATGCTTGCGCGAGCTTACCTTGCGCCGTCGTCAGCGCACCCGACGCTTCGGCGACTCCCGCCTGCGCGGCTGAGACTCGCCCCTGCGCGGCCGCAACCGTTGCCTCTGCCGCGCCAACCTGGTCCTGGGCGCCGCGTAACTGCGCTGCGGCGCCGGCCGACTGCGCGCGTACCGCATCGAGTTGCTGCGACGCGACGTCGCCGGTGCTCACGAGTGAGCTGACGCGACGGTAATCGGCCTGAGCCTTCTCGTACGCTTGTTGCGCTGCCGGAACTTGTGCCTGCGCCGCGCGCAGCTGCGCGTTCGCCTGCGAAACCGCGTCCTGAGCGACCGGTACCTGCGCCTGCACGTTGGCAATCGCGCCACCGGCCTGCGAAACACCGCCCCGGCCCTGCTGCGTCGTCGCGCGCTGATTCGCGACGGCGAGATCGTACTGCGCCTGCGCCGCGCGCAGCTTCGCGAGCTCGTCCTTATTATCGAGAACGATCAGCAGCTGCCCACGGCGGACGGGCTGGTTTGTGTCCACGAGGATCTTATCGATGCGCTCGGGGATCTTGCTGGTAACTGCGACTTCGTCGGCGGCGACGTGAGCGTCGTCGGTTCCCTCATGCGAGAGCATGAAGTTCAACCATGGGAGGCCCCAGATGAGCGCCGCGGCGATGACGACGATGATGACGACCGCAAAGATGATCCGCTTGCGCGGACGTCCGCCCGTCTCATCGACGTCGACGTCGGAGCGACGGCGTTCGGCCGGAGTCGTTCCGCTGCCGTTCCCCTTCGCATCCGCGCCGGTCTTCTGTTGATCGATCTCTCGCGTGTCCATTACGAGTTCCTTACTCCGTTGAGAAAAACGTCGATGTAGTATCGAAGCGCCTCGTCGGGGTCGCCCCGATGGAGCGACGAGTCCGGAAACTTCTTTCGCCCCAATGCATGCATGAAAATCAAACCGAGGAATACCATCGCCAGACGCTGTGGTTCGCCTCGAAGCTCGCCGGCCTCGATGCGCCTGCGCATGAAATCGGTCAGGACGGCTACGATCGCGAGCTGCGGGCGCCAGGCCGTTTCCGCGAAAATATCGCTTTCGTACTCTTGCTCGACGAGCGACCAGCGAATGATGTCGCCGAGCGCGACGAAACGAGCGAACATCAACCTGGCGAGCATGAACAGATCGTCCGAGAGATCGCCGGTCAGCGAGGCTGCAACGCCGGCGAGTTCGAGATAGCCGCAAAAATGCTGAGCGCACGCGACCAAGAGCGACTCTTTGGTGCCGAAATGGCGAAAGAGCGTCGCTTCGTTGACGCCGGCGACCTCAGCAATTTCGCGCGTCGTAGCACCTCGCTTACCCTTGCGGCCGATCACCTCGCGCGCCGCGGTGAGGATGCGCTCGCGCGTCTGGTCGGTTGAAGCGGAGCGTCCGCCCTCAACGAGTCTGCGTGTCTCGATCACGGTGACTTATTCCCGGTCGGGATCGGAACGTTCGTTTCGTAGGTTGCATATGTCGCATCCGCGACGGCACGAACGTGGGGAATGCTGATCTCAGCATGCTGCGACGAGACGAACGAAAAGGAGCCCTGCGTACGGTATTGCTGCGACATGGTAATCTTTCCGCCGCTCGTGTAGTACCACTCCATCTGAAGCAGCGCGTAGTTGGACGGATCGACATAGGCCAACGTGTGGTCGAGAATGTCGCTATGAATTTTTTTCGTCAGCCGCAAGACGATGACCGGGCGGTCCCCCAGCCACGACATCCCGCCGAGCACGATGTTCTGATCCTTCTCCCAGGCATGGGGATTGCCGATATCGTTAAAGAGCCGCCCGAAGCCGCGTGCGTAGCCCGGCATTCGGTCGAAAACCACGACGTAAAAATCGGGACGCTGGTAGTACGAGGTTCCGTCGAGCTTCGGAGCGAGAAACGGAAAGCTGTACATGTGAACGTCGACGTGCACGCGGGACCGGTAGGATCTCAAGGCCGGGTTCCGCGCGCTCATCCGCTGCACGACCGTCCGGGCGTCGAGCGGAATCGCCACCCCGTCATCGGAGGCGGCGACGCCAAAGCTCGCCGCAGCCAGGGCTGGCACGGCGAGGCACAGGACGAGCGATCGAAGAGGCCGGCGAAGGTTCATACTTGCAGTGCAAGTGGGTACTTGCACGCGGAGTCTAGCATAGCGGCTTCTTGAATGCAAGTGCTTGCACGCACCAGCCGGCTGGGCGCGGGCCTTTTAATCTTTGGAGGGGCGCCTGAAGGGACGTCGGGCTGGCCGAAAGCCTTCGGCGTGAGCATCGGAGCGGCAGAGAAAATGGCCGCCCTTGGTCTTCCCGTAGAGCCGGTCGCTGGGCACCAAGTAGACTTTCGGACTCTGCAGAGCCCAGACTGGGCCCTCGGCTCCGCACTTCATCGCGGAGCCCTCGGTGGCGGCGGCGTCGGCGGCCGACGGCTGGGGCGACGCGGCCCCGCTCGATTTTCCGCTCGCGCACGCAGCGAGCGCCCCGAGGGCGACGAAGGCCGCACAGGCCGTCCACTTATTCATGGGGCCGACTTTCACGCAACGCGGCGCGGAGACCCTCTTGTGTATCGCGCGGCGGATTCGGAGCCGCGGCCCACGAAAAAACGCGCGCGATGAAACGATCTCAACTCTTTACAGCAGTTACGAGCGCATGCATGGCCGCGAGCATCGCGGCCTGCTCCAATCATACGTCGAATGCCACCGCAAGCGGTGGCCAGTCGTCACCCGCGGCGAGCAGTGCGCCGGCGGTCCCGACCGCGCCGCACGTGGAAACGGTCGCGGAAGCCGGCACGTACTTTTACGGAAAGCTCGACCGTCCGCTCAGTACGAAAAAGAATAAGAATGGCAATAATTTTACGCTGGTCGAAACCACGTCGAAACCCTTCTCGCTCGCGGGCTCGGAAATCGACGGGCACCTTACCGGCGTGCAGTCAGCGGGACCGAACCGTACCGCGAAGATGACGCTCGTCTTCGATGACATTCGATTATTTGACGGGACGAAGGCGCCGGTCGACGTCGAGCTTCTCTCCTCCGCGACGCTTTCGCCGAAAACGCCCCAGGCCGATATTGCCGTTCCGGCGCGCACCCTTCTCGAGCTGCGATTTAAGTCAACTGCCCGAGCAACCGAGTCGCAATAGCGGCTGTTTCGGCGCGCGCTCGCGTCGCGAGTGCCGAGGGTTCACCGACGTATACACGCCGTCCGGCAACGAATGCCGCCTGAACCCACGCATCTTCGCCGCGATAGACGAGCGCGTTGAGCGGCGGCGACCACGGATCGATCCGCGAGGCATCGAGTACGACGTAATCGGCCGCTGCGCCGGCGACGAGATCGCCTCCCGGAACGTTCAGCGCGCGGGCCCCCAGCGAGGTTCCAAGCGCGTACGCTTCCGCCGCGGGCAGCGCCGAACCGTCGAGATACTTGATCTTCTGCAGCAAGGCGGCGCCGCGCATTTCGGCGATGAGCGACGGGCTGATGTCGGCATCGGTCCCCAAACCGATCGTTACCCCCATTTTCCGCAACCCGGCAACGTCGCAGATGCCATCGCCCAGGTATTGATTCGTCATCGGGTTGTGGATGACGCGCGCGCCGCTGCTTGCGAGCCGGCGGGAGTCATCCTCGCCGAGATAGATTGCATGAATCGCAACGCAGCGCTCGTTGAGTGCGCCCAGGTCCTCGAGCAGCTCGATTGGCGTGCGGCCCGTCTCGCGCAGCGTCCGCTCGCCTTCATACGCTGCCTCGGCCACGTGAACGTGAAGCATGCAGTCGGCATCGCGCGCGAATTCGGCGGCGGCTCGGACCATCGTCTGGGATGCCGCATGCAGCGAATGGGGCGCGACGCAGACGTGCGCCTCCGGATGGCGCTCCATGAGGTCGCGCGTCCGTTGCGCGGCAACCTGGGCGGTCTCGCGGAATTCCGGCGGCGCATACTCGGCATCCATCCACGTCCGCGCGAAGACGATTCGAATGCCCGTGTCGCGCGCCGCACGAAGCGCCGCCTCCGCGTGCTCGTTGCCGGCACCGTTGAGGTAAAAGAACTCGGCGACGGTCGTGATTCCGGCCGACAGCATCTCGGCAAAGGCGCAGACGAACGTCCAATAGACGTCGTCGGGCGTCAATCGCGGCACCACCCGGTAGAGCGCGTCGGTACGCCACTTCGCAAACGGCCAGTCGTCGGCCCAGCCGCGCAGCAGAATCTGATACGCGTGGCTGTGACCGTTGATAAATCCCGGAACGACGAGCCGGTCGGCCGGGAACGTGCGCGAGGGCAGGTTGCGGGCTCCCTCACGCAGCTCGCGATAGTCGCCGGCCGCGGCAATCGCACCGTCGCGAACGACGAAGGCGTAATCGTGGCGCAGAGTCCCGGAGACCAGCGCACGCGTGCAGCGAACGAGCTCGCCGCTCATGCTGCGACCAGCGCGCCGTTCTTGAAGACGGCTGCGGCGAGATTCCCGCCGAACTGCCAGCCGAACTCATTCGGCGAGTCGATTTGCAAAGCGACGAAATCGGCCTTGGCGCCGACGCGGATGCGTCCGGCGTCGGCGCGTAGCGAATGCGCCGCCGCGCGCGTCACGCCGTAGAGCGCCTCGGGCGCCGAAAGATTGAAGAGCTTGCGTCCGAAGTACGCGACGCTCTGTAAGTTAAAGCAAGGCGACGTCCCGGGATTGTAGTCGCTGGCAAGCGCGACCGCTGCACCGGCGTCGAGCAGTTCGCGTACCGGCGCGTGCTGCGGCAGGTCGAGGTAAGCGATCGTCGCGGGACATGCAATGGTAACGATGCCACGTTCGGCGATCGCGCCGATATCGTATTTGCGAATGTAATTGCAGTGATCGACGGCGTCCACACCGAGGTGCGCCGCCATTTCGGCCGCCCCGCCATAGGCCATCTCGTCGCAATGAACCCGCAAACGCATTCCGCTCAGCCGCGCTGCGTCGAGGTAACGGCGCGTCTGCTCCGGTGAAAAAAATCCGGGCTCGCAGAAGGCATCGGCATAGACCGCTCCGTGCGCGGCCGCCACCGGGATCACTTGATCGATCAAATAGTCGACGAACGCCTCTTCGCGCGTAAACTCCGGGGGAAGCGCATGCGCGCCCAAAAGCGTAGCGATCAAATCCGGAACGTCGCGGTCACCGCGGTGCTTCGCGATCAAATCCAGCAACGCTAATTCGCCGGGTCTGTGCAGCGCGTAGCCCGTCTTCGTTTCAAGCGTGGTCGTGCCGTGCGCCAGGATCGTGCGAAGCCGCGGACGCACCGTCGTTTCGTAGAACTTCGCCGGATCGAGGAGCGCCTCACGCGTTTGCTGGACCGTGTAGAGCATGCCAAGTGGTGCGGACTCGCCTCGAAGACGCGCGGCGAAATCCGGTTCGCGATCGCCGGCGAAGAGCGGATGCGCGTGCGCGTCGACAAAGCCCGGAACGATAACGTAGTCACGCAAGTCGATGGCGCCGCCGATCGCGCCATGCGCCGGCTCAATCGAGACGAACCTGCCATCTTCGATCTCGAGCACTGCATCGTCGACGCGGCCCAGCGTATCGAAGTCGATCCCGCCTTGCGCGGCCTCGGTGTCACAGGTAAGTATCGTCCGAGTACGGACGATCGAACGATTGGGTTCGGCCACGCCGCGTTGCATCCGCCAGCCGGAACGCATTGCCCTCTAGAATCGTTGCTGAAGGCTTAACCCGTGCTGCTCGCGCCCGCCGGACAGTACGACCGGATAGCTGCCACGACCTTAGGATCGGCGTCGCCCGCGTGGTGGTAGTAAACGATGTATGCCGATTCATGCGTGGTTATAACAAAGAGCGTTAGCGTAATGGATTGAGAACCGAGGCGTCCTTGTTCGTCCGCCTGAAGACCGGTTCCGGAGCACGCCGTAAACGTCTGAGGCTTGCCGCCGGAGTTCGCGCTGAGGTTCAACGTGCTCGAGAGGTGAGCGGCCTCGGCGAGCGACGTCGTGGCCAGCACGACGCTGTCGCCGTTCGCCGTTTGCCATGCTGCAAGATCTTCGATCAGCGTCTTTGCCGTCCACCCCGCGGGCGGCGCGAGCGACGGGAGTGCCGAGGCAGATGCCGGACAAGCGTTCCGCATGAACTGCTCGGCCTGCGGATCGACGTCGGCTGCGGACGCGCGGGAATAGGCGAACAAGTATAACGTCGAGTGTGATTCTTCGACGACGTACTCCGTAAAGGGAAGCGATCCCGACGATTGGCCGCCCAGAACGAGACCCGGAGAGCCACATAACGTCGCCTGCGTTTTCCAAATGGGCGTGTTCGAAGGCGTGAGCCGGTCGCGAAGTCGATCGATCGCTAGATTCGGCGGCACGCCCTCAGAGGGAATCGCAACCGCACTGAGCGTCTCGCCGCCCGACGGTCCCGATCTCGCCCACACAATGGAGTTGAGCTGTGCGAGTGTTGAACTGCTATTCCATCCCGGCGGCAGGTGCACCGGAGCGACGTCGGTCGCGCCGACGGCCGCAGGCGCAATGCAAGCCAAAAGAGCCCCGCCCAGCCAGAGACTTGCGATGCGGGCTAGAGGCGCCAATCGATGCCCTTTGCATCGGCGGTTTCAATCGCTTCTTCATAGCCGGCGTCGGCGTGGCGAACGACGCCCATCCCCGAGTCGGTCGTCAAAACGCACGCCAGCCGGTCCGCAGCGTCCTCGCTGCCGTCGGCGACGACGACCATTCCGGCGTGGAGACTATATCCGATGCCGACTCCGCCGCCGTGATGGAAGCTCACCCAATGTGCGCCGGCGGCGGTGTTGAGCAACGCGTTGAGAATCGGCCAGTCGGCGATCGCATCGCTGCCGTCACGCATCGCCTCGGTTTCGCGATAAGGCGAGGCGACGCTCCCGGTGTCGAGGTGATCGCGTCCGATGACGATCGGCGCTTTCACCTCGCCGTTACGAACCAGTTCGTTGAAGGCAAGGCCGGCTTTGGCGCGGTCGCCGTAGCCGAGCCAGCAGATGCGCGCGGGCAGCCCTTGAAAGGAAACCCGCTCGCGCGCGAGACGAATCCATCGCGCGAGCGACGCATTCTCCGGGAAGAGCTCGAGCAATTTTCGATCGCAGCGCTCGATATCGCCCGGAGCCCCGGAGAGCGCCGCGAAGCGAAACGGTCCGGAGCCGCGGCAGAAGAGCGGGCGGATGAATGCCGGCACAAAGCCCGGGAAGGCAAAGGCCCGCGCGAAGCCGGCGCGTTGCGCCTGCGCCCGAATATTGTTGCCGTAGTCGAAGACGATCGCGCCCGCGTCGAGATAACGCACCATCGCCGCGACGTGCGCTCCACAGCTTTCGAGTGCGCGGCGCTCGTACTCGCTCGGGTCCTGCACGCGTAAGGCGGCCGCCTGCTCGAGCGTGAGGCCGGCGGGCACGTACCCGTTGAGCAGATCGTGCGCAGACGTTTGATCGGTCACGGCGTCGGGACGGAAACCGAGGTCGTAGAGCATAGGAAACTCCTCGGCTGCATTTCCTTCGTAGCCAATCGAAACGGCCTCGCCATCGCGCCGAGCCGAATCGACCTGGCGTAACGCCTCATCGCGCGATTCGACGACGCGGTCGAGGTAGCGAAGCTCGCAGCGGCGGTCGAGACGCGCACGGTCAACGTCGACGATCAGGCAGAGACCGCCGTTCATGACGATCGCGAGCGGCTGCGCGCCGCCCATACCGCCGACCCCTGCCGTGAGCGTAACGCGGCCCTTCAGCGTTCCACCAAAATGCCGGCGTGCGAGCTCCGCGAACGTCTCGTACGTCCCCTGAACGATGCCTTGGGTTCCAATGTAGATCCACGATCCGGCCGTCATCTGGCCGTACATCGTGAGTCCCTGCGCCTCCAACTCGCGAAAGGTCGTCCAATCGGCCCACTCAGGAACCAAGTTCGCGTTGGCGATGAGAACGCGGGGAGCCCGAGCGTGCGTTTTCCAGACGGCGACCGGCTTTCCACTTTGGACGATCAGCGTTTCGTCGTTCTCGAGGCGCCGCAAGGTGCGCACGATCGCATCGAACGCGCTCCACGAGCGCGCTGCCCGGCCATTCCCGCCGTAGACGACGAGGTCGTCGGGGCGTTCCGCAACCTCCGGGTCGAGATTGTTCATCAGCATCCGTAGCGCGGCTTCCTGCGGCCATCCCCGGCACGAAAGCTCGGTGCCGCGCGCTGCCCGGACGACGCGGGGGCCTGCCGTGACGGTCATAGGATTCGGTTTTCGTTCCTTGAGCGAGTTTATCCTGAGCGAAATCGAGGAGCTGCAGCCGATCCAGTAGGATGACAAAAACCGAACGCGCGCGAACGTCCGCGGATGCTGCACTCGTTGGGACGTTCGTCTCTATTTCTTTTGCTCGCCGGAGCCTTTGCCGCGAGCCCGTTACCTTCACTGGCCGGAACGACCGGCTCGCTGACCGGACAAGTGGTCAGCACTAAAAAAGAGCCAATCGCCGGTGCGCGCGTGGTTGCCGTCAGCCCTTCGCAAACGGCGACCGTTACGACCGACGCATCGGGACGCTTCGCGCTGCTCTCGCTTGCCCCCGAAACGTATACGATAACCGTTTCAAAGGAGGGCTTCGATACCACGGCGCTGACCGGCATCTCCGTCTTTGCCGACCAGTTGCAGACGCTGCGCGTAACGCTCGCTCCGTCGCTGCGGACGATCGCGCACGTTACGGCACGGTCGTCGATGGATCTCGTGAAATCGGGCACGACCAGCGACGTCTATTCGGTGAACTCCACCGTCACCGCGGCTGCGGCCGGCATCGGCGGCGGCGGCAATTTGAACAACGCGTACTCCGCCATTGCTGCCGTTCCGGGAACGTTCGTGCCGCCGAATCAGCAAGGTTGGGATCAGGTGGTCTATATTCGGGGCGGAAACTACGATCAGGTTGGTTATGAATTCGACGGCGTTCCCGTGAACCGTTCGTTCGATAACTATCCCGGCAGCACGGCCGGTACCCTGGGCCAGCAGGAGCTGCAAGTTTATGCAGGCGGAGGAACGGCCGGCGAGAGCGCGTCGGGCTTAGCCGGGTTTATCAACCAGGTCATCAAGACCGGAACCTTTCCCGGATACGGGACCGTGAGTGGGGGAATCGGAACGCCGACCTACTATCACACCCTGCAATTCGAAGTGGGAGGATCGACGCCGGACCGGCTCTTCTCCTATTATGTCGGCGTCGGCGGCTACAATCAGGATTACCGTTATCTCAATCAGTTCAACGGTTCGGATCTCGGTAACGTGTGGGGCTATCCGGCGATCGCCTTCAATACGCAGAACATTTATTTCGCCGGCGTCCTCCCGTCGTGCGGGTACAAGCCACCGCGAGGTTCGGGTTTCTACAACGGTCCGAACCCGTCGCCGGTCTGGGACCCGTTCACGCTCAAGCCCGGGCAGCCCGGCTACGTGCCGCTTCCGGTCAACACGCAAAACTCATACGGCGTCGGCAACGATCCCGGTTGCTATGCGACGATCACGCCGGCCTACAACGCGTACGGCGTTTCGAACCTTGCCGATCGTGAGAGCGTGATCAATCTCCACATGGGCGTCCCGCATCGTCACGACGCCGGCCGCGACGACATTCAAGTGCTTTATAACGTCGTTGCGCTCCAGACCCAGTTCGTCAGCTCGCAGAACGATCTCGGGCCTAACGTCATCACCGAGCTCAGCCAATACGAGACCGGCCAGTCGATACCGGAAGTCTGGCCCGACTTCGTCACCTGGCCGAGCGGAACGCACTTTGGGCAGAGCGCCAACGGGCTCTCGCCGGTGCCCTATTTCGCGCCGAGCTCGCCGGGCAATCGCTGCGCGAATATCGACCCCTACGGCTACTATTCGTCCTTTCACGTCGCGGGCGAGTGCGCGGCCGGAACCTTCTCCGCCGTACCACCCGATAATCGCGATTCTTTTTGGAACAACGCCGCAATTTTCAAGCTGCAATACCAGCACAACATCGGCTCGAACGCTTACGTTCGGGTCTACGGTTACTCGTTCTACTCCGATTGGCTGCAGGCAAGCGCGCTGAGCTACGGCACGCCGTTCTACGGATTCGGCGCCCTGAGTTACGACTACGAGCTCGAGTCCCACACACGTGGTCTCTCGATGACGGCGGCCGATCAATTGAGCTCCCAGCACCTGCTGACATTCGATGCCAACTACGTGACGGCGACCACAAACCGCTTTAACAACAATAACTTCAACAACTACCTCTCCACCGACGCGACGACGCTGACCAACGGAAAGCAGTGCTTTGCCTATTACAGCGGCAGCTTCGAAGGTCAGCACTACACGCAGGGGCAGCCCGCTCCGTGCAACAGTCCGCTCACGAGCGGAAGCTTTATGAACCCGGAACCCGGTCCGACCGTGCGGGGCGCGAACTGGCAGGTAACCTATACCGGCAACTCCGGCTTCGTGAATACCGTCGAGCCCAACTTCACGGCGCTGGCGCTGCAAGACCAGTGGAATCCGACCGACAAGCTCAACGTCAACATCGGCCTGCGCGAGGAAGAGTACGAATACAACCTCGCCAACACGAATAGCGACGGGCAGAACTTCTGGTTCTCGGCGGGACAGCGCGAATTCTGCTACAACCCGCAAACCCTCGCACCGTATTTCATCCCGACGCCGCCGGCGAGCGGCCGTCCACCGCTTCCCTTCATTGGCTTCGACTGTCCGGTGGATAATACAATCCCGGCGCATCCCGTGCAGACCGTCCACCCCGACGGCAAGGACGGTCACTTGCTCCTGAGCAACAATTATCCGTCTTCCGTTGCTAACTATGCCTTTACGCCCCAGATCGGGGCGACCTACACCGTCAATCCCGACACGGTACTACGCCTTTCGGCGGGACGGTACGCGCAAGAGCCGGAGACGTATCAAGTCCAGTACAATGCAAAAGACAATAATCTCGCCTACGACCTCTTTCAAGCCTTCTGGCAGTACGGCTACACGACGCCGCTGCACAACGCGCTCGTTCAGTACTCCGACAACTACGACTTCTCGTTCGAGCAGAGATTCAAGGGCACCGACATGTCGATCAAGGTGACGCCATATCTGCGCTACGCGACGAACCAAATCTACAGCATTGGGTTACCCTTCGGGCTCTCGGGCGGATTGAACTCCGGCGTCGAACGCGTCGACGGCTTCGAAACGGAGTTCACGAAGGGCGACTTCAACAAGAACGGTCTCTCCTTCATTCTCTCCTATACCTACACGAACGCCGCGGAGCGGTGGGATAACTTTCCCGGTACGGCGATCAATCCGCTCGATCCGTACAACCAGGACATCGCCAACTTCAACGGGCTCACCAAGGCCGGCGGCGGTTCGCAATGCTACGAGAACAACAGTCACGGTAACGTCTTCCCCGATCCCAAGTGCATCCAGCTCAAGCCCGGTTACAACCCGCCGATCTGGAATCCATACTATAAAATGGCCGCGCAGCCGCTGCTCGACCGCAACGGATGGTACCCCGTCGGCCTCGACTTTGCGTACCTCTCGCCCAACGTGGTCAGCGCGATCGTCAACTACAAGCACAATAAGTTCACGGTCACGCCGGCGCTGACGTTCAATGAAGGCTCGCTCTACGGTAACCCGGGCGATGTGATCGGGGTCGACCCGCGTACCTGCAGTGGCAACTCCGCGGGCTTCATCAACTCACAGATTCACACCAAAAACCCGCTGCAAGCCGACTACACGACCTGCGGTGCCGCGTCAACGCAGAACGGCACGATCGCCGGCGAGCTCTTCATCCCAAATCAGCAGACCGGCAGCTTTGACGGATTCGGCGCCTTTCGCGAGCCGAATCAGCTCAACCTCAGCCTCCAGCTCGGGTATCAGCTGACCCCGCGAGTCAAAATCAACGCGCTGCTGGCCAATCTCGTCAATGCGTGCTTCGGCGGCTCCTCAGAGCCCTGGTCGAAGCAGTATCCGCCGAACTCGTTCACCTGCGGATACCAAGACAACTATTACTACGTTTCGAACTTTTACAACGGCACATCGCCCAACGATCGCGGCGCGAACGGGGTTGCGCTCAATCCAGCGTTTAAGAACTCCTTCATCCCGGCCTATGCCGATACGAACGGATTCGTCTTGCCGAACCCGTTCAACATGTATCTGCAGTTCCAGATTAGCCTGTAATCCGGCTCGTCGTTTAGGATACGAGCTGACGCCCGATCGCCGATTCCGCGGCGCGCACCAGGAGCTGCGAACGGATCAGCTCGCGCGCTGCGGCAATATCGGGCGCCGGCGCGCGATCGGTTAGCCAAACCGGGATCGCGTCGCGCGCGACCGCGTGAGCTGCTTGCGTTCCGCGCCCCGATCGCAGGGGACGGCGCAGATCGGTCGCCGCTACCGCTCCGAGCAGCTCGCATGCGAGCGCGCCCTCGACGTTGTCGAGCACGCGGATCAGATTATTTGCCGAGGTCATTCCCATGCTGACGTGATCCTCTTGACCCGCCGACGTGGGAATCGAGTCGACACTCGAGGGCCATGCGAGGCCCTTGTCGTCGTTGACCAGCGCCGCCGCGGTATACTGCACGATCATGAGCCCCGACTCCAGCCCCAAGCGCCGCGCGAGGAAGAGCGGCAGACCGCGGTCCTCGGCATTGAGGAGAAGGTAGAGCCGGCGCTCGGCAATCGAGGCGAGCTCGGAGAGCGCGATCTTCAAGATGTCGAGGGCGAGCGCAATCGGCTCGCCGTGGAAGTTGCCGCCCGAGAGAAAGTCGCCATCCTCGGGAAAGACGAGCGGGTTGTCGGTCACCGAGTTCGCCTCGATCTCCGTCACCCGGCGAACGTGGGCGATGGTATCGCGCACGGCGCCGTGGACGACCGGAATGCATCGGAACGAATACGGATCTTGCACGCGGCCGCACTCGGCATGCGACTGCACGATCTCAGAATCCGCGAGCAGCGCCCGCAGATTTGAAGCGACGCGCTCCTGGCCGGGATGCGGCCGCAAGTCGTTGAGCCGGCGATCGAAGACTCGCTCGGTACCGAGGAAGGCCTCGAGCGACATCGCCGCGATCACGTCGGCTGCCGCGGCGAGACGTTCGGCTCGCAAGACCCCAAGCGCCGCGATGCCCGTCATGACCTGCGTGCCGTTGACGAGTGCGAGACCCTCCTTCGCGCCCAGCGATATCGGCTGCAATCCCGCCCGCTCGAGCGCAACCGCGCTTGCAAGGCGCTCTCCGCGATAGAGTGCCTCGCCTTCACCGATCAGCGTGAGCGTCATATGCGCGAGCGGCGCGAGGTCGCCGCTCGCGCCGACCGATCCTTGGCACGGAACGACGGGGGTGACGCCGCGATCGAGCATCGCGACGATGAGGTCGAGCGTTTCAGGCTTGACGCCCGAATGGCCGGCCGAGAGCGAGTTCGCTCGCAGCACGCTGGCCGCACGGACGATCGGAATCTCGAGCGGCGCGCCGGTTCCGGCCGCGTGACTGCGGACGAGATTGATTTGCAGGGTCACCGCATCGGCAGGATCGACCGGGACGCTGGCGAGCCGGCCGAAGCCCGTCGTTACGCCGTAGATCGCCTCGCCTTCGGCAAATCGGCGATCGACGAATTCGCGCGCTCGCGCGACCCGCTCGCGCGCCGCGGGCGCAATGCGAACCGGCGCGCCCTCGGCAACTTCTTCAATCGACTCGAGCGATAAATGATGGCCGTCGAGCTCGACGGAGCTCAAAGCTTCGACCAATCAACGGGCGCCGTCTTAGCAAACGGCGGTCCCCTCTGTATGACGATCGTCTCGTGGTCGTGCAGTGCGATTGCGCGCGGATCCTTCCCGTGCCACGCTTTCCCATCGACCCAAATCGCGAGCCGGCCACCGTGCACGGCACTTATGCTTCCGGCCTTTGTCCAGTTCAAGTCCGGACCCCAAATATCGAAGAACTCGCCCAGGTCGAAAGGACGCTTGACCGGCGACTCGATGTGGATGATCCCGTCGGCCGCATGCGTGTGCAGCCAGTAGAGGCAATCTGAACCCTGAGGGATGCCGATATTCGCGGGCACCGTCACAGCTCGCCCGCGATCGTAGAGTTGCAAGTTCACATGAACGTGCTCGACAGCGCCCTCGGTGCGATCGCACCGAATACCGTCGATCGGCAACGTTCCGAAAAAGCTCTGCGCAACGACCATCACCGTAAAGAAAAGCATCGCTCGCCGTCTTCGCTGCGCGCGAGAACGCTACCCGCGCCGCCGAGAGAGTGCGCCGAATGTGCATAACGAAAAATAGTTGTGGACAGATTGTGAATTGCCCGAGCGAGCGCTTGTGATGCATCTGTGCGCGTGATACGATGCACGAGCTTCGAATTTTCGAAGTGCGACGAGCGTATCGTTCGCGGCCAATGCGACTGGAGAGTTGCGATTTCGCAGCGATCCAAAGCAACGGCCAAACCGCCACGCCGGCGTCAGTGGGGTCTCCGCAAGGAAGCCAAACAGGCGAGGTAGGTGAGTGAATACGTCGGAGCCCGTCGTGGCAATCGCCTCGGCGGGTTTCGTAATTACCGCCGTCGACGAGGCGCCGGTGCGGGTCGCTCGTCGCTTCTCGAGGGCGCTTCATGAGTACTTAGAAGAAATTTCAGCGGAGAGTTGCGCGATGCGGGAGCGGGCTTCGGGCGGCGCAACGACTTCGGCTTGCGATCCCCAACCGAGTACCCAGCGCACGAGCTCGTCGACGTCGGCAACGCGGTATGCGATCTCGACCGACCCGTCGTCGCCATGCGCGACCTCTCGCTCGGCGACGATCCGCGCCGCAGCGGCTGCCTTCGCGACCCGCGGCGCAAAGCGAACCCGTACCTCAGTCGTTCGATCGGCGTGGAGGACGCCGCTGATCGAGACGGCGGCGTACTCTTCGACGTTGAAGCCGCGTGGGCGAACGAAGGTTCGCGCAAGTACCTTCGGATCGCCGACACTGTCGACGGCGAAGGTGCGCATATCGCGGCGTGTGTGGTCGTGGGCAACGCAGTAGATGCGTCCGGCGCTGAGGATGAACCCATACGGATCGACGGTGCGGGTGGTGGAGGTGCCCTCCTTGTCGAGATAGGCGAAGCGCACGCTGCGCGAGTTGCGCTCCGCCGAGGAGAGGAGTGCAAAGGCCCGCTCGCCGGTTTCGTCGAGGTGGATCTCGGAGAATCGGAAGGCCATCGGTGACGCCGCTTCGACACGCGCCCGCGCGCCGCGGCCGGCGCTCTCAACCAGCTTCTCGGCAACCTCGTCGATCGAGGTGCCGATGGTGCCGCCGATGCTGGCGCCCAGCGAGCGGAGCGCGACGAGCCCGAAGAGCTCACCGCTATTTAAATCGAGGCGCTTGAGGCTATATCCGCCGGCAAAACGATACGCATTGGCGACGCGGTTGAAGTACCACGGAAAGCCCGCATCGGAAAGCACCGAGAGGTATCGGCGCAGCGTTCGCGTGCTCGGACGGCGGCCGCCCTCGGCGATCCGGTCTTTGAGATCCTCAAACGAGTGCTGGCCTTGGTCGATCGCGTTGAGCAGACGCACGAGAAGGACGACCTTGGATTCCCCTTCGGCCAGACTCATTCGGGCGCCGCGGATGCTTGGGGTTTAGGGAAACAACCGTCGGGTGCGGTGATCGGCGGCGCGCTCGGCTGCGGCGCCGTCGCGGTAACGCCAATCTGCGCGGGATAGAACGAGCCGCCATCGGTCATCGTCTGAATGAGAACGCGCGACGTTTGGCCGGGAGCGAGCGCGAACGACGCGACTTGGTACGGCGAGGGAAGGCGCACGCATCCAAGCTCGACGAGCGTTCCATCGATGAGGAATCCTCCGCGCGCCGGTCCGGCCAACGGCTTGAGGAAGAGATACGCGGTCGACGGCTCGGTACCCGGATTGCTCATCGTCAGATCGATCGAATGGACCACGCCGTAGTCGCCGTAGTCGTGGCCGGACGCGGCGGGGTCAAGGCTCGGGGGCGTTGGATCGGTGTCGCCGACGACGAGGGTCACGTCGGGACCGCCGGCACGATAGGTAAGGCTGTCGGAGCCGAAGCCGGCGATTTTGAAGACGCCCGTACGGTGATGACCGTCGTCAGGCAGAACTGGACTCGCCAGCAGCGTAGGCGGATCGACTCCAGCCGAGAGCGCCAGAACCGTAACGACGACCGGACCGCCCGAGAGGACGCGCAGATCGACGGCTCCGGTAACGAGTTGACGCGCACTCATCGGCAAGTCTTTGAGCACGTATGCGTCGTCCTGCGCGAGTGCGACGATAATCCCCTCGCCGCGCGCTTTCGTGAGAAGAAAGTTCTTGGTCAAGGTTTGGCCGACGTGCATCACGTCCATGTTCGGACCGGCTGACGCGTCGACGAGCTGCACCGAGGTCGGATCCTGCGATTCGCTGGTGAGCACGACCACGAGCCGGCGCGGGTCGGCGGCAGCATCGTGGTAGTAGAAGAGCCTCGCAGGCTGCGCCGCCGTTACACTTCCTCGAAAGAGTACGCCGTCCGTGGAAACGTGCTCGGGATCGTCGTCGTAGAAGAGCAGCTCGGGCAGAAACGGCTGCATCGCGACATTCTGTACGCTCACCGTCGTCGTTCCCGACTGATCGAAGTATTGGCCGTTGCCGGCGATCTGCACCGGCACGGTAAACTCGGTGCTCCCGCCGGGCTCGAGCGGCGCCGCGGGCTCGCTGACCGCGCCGATCGTCACGTGCGCGTCGGGCATCGCCTGGGTCAATCGAGCGACCAAGTTACCGACCCGCGCCGCGAGCCAGTCGGGCTCGGCCGGATCCCCGGTAACGGTGAGGGTCGTCTGCGGCACGATCGTCCCGGCGTTGAAGGCCACGCGGATCGGAAGATCGGCGCGGGCGCCGCCGGCGTCGACGAGATGCAGCACGTCGTTTCCGGTCGCCTGCGTCGCGGTGATCGTCACGCTCGTCGCGTCGGCACTGACGGTGACGTTCACGAGCTTTTGATCGAGTGTCGCCACCAAGGGGGCCGCCGCACCGCTGACGGTTACGACCTGCTGCTGCGCCGGGTTGAGCGCGACGCTGCTGGTGGAGAGCGTTAGCGCGCCGGGCGTCGCCTGAGCGAGAACGATCCCGAGAAGGACGGCGTGCACTCGAGGCTAGCGCGCCGAGGCTCTTACGTTACGGCCGGCTCGGGTGGCGGCGCGGCTGGCGGATCGACCGACGGAATCTTCGAGTACTTCATCTTCTCGGGATCGTCCGGATCGACGTCGCCGAGAATGTGATCGCCCGAGCCGAAGGCGCCCTTGAGCATCTCCTCCGCAAGCTCGTCCTCAACCATTCGCTGGATCGCGCGGCGCAGCGGGCGCGCGCCAAACTGCGGGTCCCAGCCCTTTTTGGCGAGCAGTACTTTTGCCGCATCGGTGACTTTGAGTTCCATCTCCTGGGCGCGGACCTCGCGGACGACCTTCTCGAGCTCGAGCGTGACGATCAGTTCGATCTGCTCGCGCGTCAACTGATGGAAGACGATCACCTCGTCGACGCGATTGAGAAACTCGGGCCGGAAGGTTTGCTTGACCTCCTCCATCACCCGGTTCTTCATCCGGTCGTAGGCCTTGACTTCGTCCTCGGCCGAGAGCTTCTGCGGGCGGAAGCCGATATCGGTCGTCGTGGTCATGCCGATCGCGCCGACGTTGCTCGTCATGATGATGACGCAGTTTTTGAAATCAACCTGGCGGCCCTGAGAATCGGTGAGACGTCCGTCTTCGAGCACTTGCAAGAGCAGATTGAAGACGTCCGGATGAGCCTTCTCGATTTCGTCGAGCAGCACGACCGAGTATGGCCTCCGGCGCACCGCTTCGGTAAGCTGTCCACCCTCTTCGTACCCGACGTATCCCGGCGGCGCGCCGACGAGACGGCTGACCGAGTACTTCTCCATGTACTCCGACATGTCGATGCGGATCATCGACTCTTCGTCATCGAAGAGGAACGCGGCGACGCTGCGTGCGACCTCGGTCTTGCCGACACCGGTTGGCCCAAGGAAAATGAACGAGCCGATCGGGCGGGTAGGACTCTTCAAGCCGGCCCGCGAGCGCCGAATGGCGCGCGTGATTACTTGGACCGCCTCTTCTTGACCGACAATGCGTTGATGGAGGAGCTCGCCCATCTTGAGCAGCTTCTCGGTCTCGGCTTCCGCGAGGCGGCTAACCGGAATCCTCGTCCACGAGGCAACGATCTCGGCAATGTTATCGGCCGTGACCTTGAGGACACGATCGGAGGCGGCTTTGCGATCGCGCCACTCCTGTTCGAGGTGCGCCTTCTCCAAGCGCAACTTCTCCTCGCGATCGCGGATCGACGCGGCCTTGTCGAACTCCTGATTCTTGACGACGGCCTCTTTTTCGGCGATGAGCTTGCGCAGTTGCGTATCGGCCTCGCGAATCGCCGGCGGCGGAAGGGTTGCCTGGAGGCGAACGCGCGAGCTCGCTTCGTCGATGAGATCGACGGCTTTGTCGGGCAGAAAACGATCGGTGATATACCGGTCGCCGAGCCGCGCGGCGGCGGCCAGCGCCTCATCGGTAATCTGCACCTTGTGGTGTGCCTCGTAACGATCGCGCAGACCCTTGAGGATCTCGATCGTCTCCTCGACGCTCGGCTCGCCCACCATGACCGGCTGGAAGCGCCGTTCGAGGGCCGAGTCTTTTTCGATGTGCTTTCGGAATTCGTTGAGCGTCGTCGCGCCGATGCATTGCAGCTCGCCGCGCGCGAGCGCCGGCTTGATGATATTGCTCGCGTCGATCGCACCTTCGGCCGCACCGGCTCCGACGAGCGTGTGCAACTCGTCGATAAAGAGGATAATCTCGCCCGAGGCGCCGCGGATCTCATCCATAACCCGCTTCATCCGCTCCTCGAACTCACCACGATATTTCGTGCCCGCGACGAGGCCGGCCAGGTCGAGGGTAATCACACGCCGGTCGCGCAGCGGCTCGGGGATGTCACCCTTGATCACGCGCTGGGCGAGCCCTTCGGCGATCGCGGTCTTGCCGACGCCGGGCTCGCCGATGAGTGCCGGATTGTTCTTCGTGCGCCGGGAGAGAATCTGAATGACGCGCTCGATCTCGTTGTTGCGCCCGATGACCGGATCGAGCTTATTGTCGCGAGCGAGTTGGGTGAGATCGCGGCCGTACGCGTCGAGCGTCGGCGTCTTGCTCTTCCCTTTCGGCGCACTCGGCTGACCCTCGGCTCCGAGCAATGAGGTCGTCTGAACTCGCACCTTCGCGGGATCGACGCCGAGATTGGTGAGCACGCGAGCGGCCACGCCTTCGCCTTCGCGGATCAGGCCAAGAAGCAAGTGCTCGGTCCCGATGTAATTGTGGTTGAGCTGGCGCGCCTCTTCGAACGCAAGCTCGATCACCCGCTTCGCGCGCGGCGTGAAGACCATCTCCTGTTGGACGGTCTGACCGCCGCGTCCAACGATCGCCTCGACCTCTTGCCGAACCTTCGCGAGGTTGACGCCGAGCGATTCGAGGACTTTCGCAGCCAAACTCTCGCCTTCGGAAATGATTCCCAGCAGAATATGCTCGGTTCCGATATAATTATTTCCGAGGCGCTGCGCCTCTTCCTGAGCAAGCACGATGCTGCGCCGCGCTCGCTCGGTAAAGGGCTCCCACATCGACATCGCTCTGGCTCTTCCTTTCTTCTTATCTAGACTCTACTCGCCCCAGAGCAGTTTCGTGGCTGTTCGCTGGCCCGTCGCCGCCCGCCCGCTCGCCTGTATTGCTCTAGGTTAATCTATTGCGAAAAGCCGGCCAATATTGAACCAGAGGTTTGCCGTGCGCCTCGCGGAACCTCGCTGACACCCATGCCGACCATAGAACAAGTACGCGAAGCGCTCGTCGCCGTCAAAGATCCCGAGCTCAACCTTGGAATCCTGGAGCTCGGTCTCGTCTACGACATCACCGCGGACGGCGAAAACGGCGAGAACGTCACCGTCATGATGACGCTCACCTCGCCGATGTGTCCGGTCGGCCCGATGTTCATGCAATCGGTCAAAGATCACGTCCTCGCGATCGAAGGCGTGAAGAACGCGAACGTCGAGATCACCTTTACGCCGCCATGGGACCCCGCGACGATGGCCTCCGACGACGTCAAAGCGATGTTAGGTATCTGGTAGGACAGACGTGCTGAACGTAATGCCGAAGAGGCTCGCGACGACGAGCGCAGCCATGGATGGCGAAGCGAGGAGCGCGGCAGCAGGAGCGTAGCCGGAGGCGAAGCGAGGAGCGTCTCTGAGGCGTTATGTTCGGTGCGTCTGTCCTACCGGGACTGGAAGTTTGCGGGCTTCGGGAAGATGCGGGTCGGGATACCTGCGAAGGCGGGATCGCCGCATTGCCAAAGCAGAAACGCGTATTCGTCGGTGAGGAGCTCTTCGCTCTGTTTACGTGAGGCGGCGAGAAAACCGTGTCCGGCGTCGTAATCGACGCGTAACATGATCGGACGCCCACTCGTCGTCGCCGTTTGCAAGCGCGCGGTAAACTTCGCGAGCTCCCACGACGAAACTCGCGGATCGTTGTAGCCGGTGATCAGCATGACGGCCGGGTAGGCGGTGCCGGGGACGACGTGCTCGTAGGCATCCATTGCGTAGAGCGCTTTAAAGCCGACTTCGTTCGTCTGGGTGCCGAATTCGGGGATATTGGGTGGTCCGTTCGGTGAGAACTCCGCGCGAAACGCATTGCTCGACCCGACCACATCGAGAGCCGCCGCAAAGAGATGCGGTTGCGCAGTGATGGCGCGGCCGATCGTGATGCCGCCGGCGCTCGTGCCTTCACCGGCAAGATGAGCCGCCGAAGTATACTTGTGCGCAATCAGCCAGCGTCCGCAGGCGATGAAATCCTGCCACGTGTGTGGTTTGGTCGTAATCATTCCAGCCCGGTGCCACGCCTCGCCGTACCATCCGCCGCCGCGCACGTGGCAGACGGCAAAGACCCCGCCGCGCTCGAGCCACGCCACGCGCGTCGCGCTAAAGGCGGGCTCCAACGTTATTCCGTAGGCACCGTAGCCGTTCAAGTAGGCCGGGTGCGACCCATCGAGTTTGAGGTCTTTGCGATAGACGACCGAGAGCGGTACCATCGTCCCGTCTTGACTGCGCGCTTGGACCTCCGACGACGCGTAGGGCGACATATCGACCTTCGCGAGCTCCTTGAGATGCGTGTCGGTCACGCTTCCGTTCGCGTCGACGGCGTAGTAGAGCAGCGAGTGCGTCCACCCGGTGAGACCGAAGGTCGCGCCCGGTACCCGCGCGTCGGTGACGATCGTGTTGATCGATCCTTGGAAGGGAAGCGCTACGTCGCTGCTCGCGCCCGGATTTCCGTCGGCGGAGAGCCCGATGCGCGCGACCTTCCCAAATCCGCCGTTTCGGGAGAGCACGTAGAGCCCGTCCGCGGCAACGCCGAACTGCTCGATGACCGCGGCACTTGGCGCGACGACGGTCTGCGCGGAGGCAACGTTCGGCGAATCGAGTGACGTGGCGATCACCTTGAAGCCCGGCGCGTTCTGGTGCGAGAGCAAGTAAATCGTCGAACCCTTGACGTCGTAGCCGGTCACGCCGTCGGCCGGCGTAACGACCTGCTTCCATGCTACGTCGCCCGATTCGATCGCGTTCGCCCGCGTCGCGTAGATGGTCAGCTCGTTGGAGACGCCGTGGCCGACGACGCCTAAAATATATGGGGATGCCGGTGAATAGCTAACGACCGGAAAATCCGTCCTCTCAAACTTGTAGTGCGGATTGACGCCCCAGCCGAAGACCGCCGGGTCTTTGTCGGGATCGCGCCCGAGCACGTGCAGATACCCGACCGCACGCGTCTCCTTATCCATATCGGACTCACCCGGCGCCAGCTTGGGGAATCGAATGTAGTAGAACGACTTCCCATCGGGAAGCCAGCTCGTCGCGCCTGCGTAGTACGCGCGATCGATCGCGTCGGGCAGCACGTTCCCGGTCGCGGTTTCGACGACGTGAATCACCGCGGCCTCCGAGCCGCCTTCGGAGATACCGTACGCGACGTATTTCCCATCGAGCGACGGGAGAAAGTAATTGATCGTGTAGTGTTTGCCCGATGAGGCCAAGCTCTGCGGATCGATCAAGACGCGTTCGTCGCCGCCGGCCGCGTCGCGTACGTAGAGTTTCGGCGAGTTGTCACCCGGGTTACTCTTGAGGTAGAAATATTGTTCTCCCTCGCGCGTCAAATCGTTGACGCTCGCGCCGGCATTGTCGAGTTGCTGTATTCGGTCGAAGAGCTGTTCGCGCGGCGTCCCGAGGCGCCCGAGGACGGCCCGCGTGTAGGCGTTCTGTTCGGCAAAGAATTTAATGACGACCGGATCCTTCATGTCCTCGAAGTAGCGGTACGGATCGGTGACGGACATACCGTATTTGGTGATGCCGACGGGACGCTCGGGCGGCACCGGCGGTGGAGTCGGAAAGCCTTGTGCGGCCGGAGCGCTCGAGCGCGCGGCGGCGAGCCCAAAGAGAACGAGGGCAACGGCAGCAACAACGAAAGAGATGCGCGGCATGGCGCCGCTATTCTACGACCGCGCATCATGTCATTCCGAAAGGGCGAGGACCTCCACGGCGAGGCGTACAAAGCCTTGCAGCGTGAAGAGCCGCGCCGAAAAGTATGCCGAGCTCGCGCAGAAACGCGAATTGGCGAGGACGCCCGCGGGTTCCGAGGCCGTCGTAAAACAGCACCAGCGCGGGAAACGATCCGCGCGCGAGCGCGTGGATGCGCTCGTTGACGACGGGTCGTTCGTTGAATTCGACCGTTTCGTCGTGCACCGCACGAACGCGTTCGGTCTCGACGAGAAAGAGTTTCTCGGCGACGGCGTGATCGCCGGACGAGCGACGATCGACGGACGCCAGGTCTTTCTCTTTTCCCAAGATTTCTCGGTCCTGGGCGGGTCGCTGGGCGAAGCGTTCGCGGAAAAGATTTGCAAGGTGATGGATCTTGCGGTCCGCACCGGATCGCCGATGATCGGCATCAACGACTCCGGAGGCGCACGCATTCAGGAAGGGGTCGTATCGCTTGGCGGTTACGCCGAGATTTTTTGGCGGAACGTCCAGGCGAGCGGTGTCGTGCCGCAGATCAGCTTGATCGCCGGTCCCTGCGCGGGCGGCGCCGTCTATTCGCCCGCGATCACCGATTTCATCATCATGACCGAGAAAATCTCCCAGATGTTTATCACCGGACCGGAAGTCATCAAGACCGTAACCGGTGAAGAGGTCTCGTTCGAAGAACTTGGTGGCGCGAACACGCACGCGACGCGCAGCGGGGTGGCGCATCTCGTCGCTAGTGACGAAGCAAATCTCTGCGACGTGACCCGGGCACTCTTCTCATTCATCCCGCAGAACAATCGCGAGAACCCTCCCGAGTTTGACTGCGACGACGACCCGCATCGCAGCGCCGCCGCGCTCGACGACCTGATTCCCGACTCTCCGAACAAGCCGTATGACATGCACGGAGCGATCGAAGGCGTCGTCGACTACGGCGATTTTCTCGAGATCCAGCCGCTCTACGCACCGAACATTATCTGCGGTTTCGGGCGCGTCAACGGACGCACCGTCGGCATCGTCGGAAATCAGCCGAGCGTGCTTGCCGGGGTGCTCGACACGCGATCCTCGATCAAGGCCGCGCGTTTCGTGCGCTTCTGCGATGCCTTCAACATCCCGTTGGTGACGTTTGTCGACGTGCCCGGCTTTCTGCCTGGAACCGATCAGGAGTACGGCGGCATCATCCTGCACGGTGCCAAACTGCTCTACGCCTTTGCCGAGGCGACCGTGCCGAAGATTACGATCATCACGCGCAAGGCCTACGGCGGAGCATACGACGTGATGGCGAGCAAACACATTCGCGCCGACGTCAACCTCGCGTGGCCGACCGCCGAGATCGCGGTGATGGGCGCCGAGGGCGCGGTCAAAACGATCTTCCGTCGCGAGATTGCATCCGCGCACGACCCCGCGGCAAAGATGCGCGAGCTGATCGACGAGTACACCGAGCGTTTCGCCAACCCGTACATCGCAGCGCAACGTGGCTACGTCGACGACGTCATCGAAGCGAGCCAGACCCGGAGCGCCGTCGCACGCGCGCTCGAGATGCTCGCCAAGAAACATGTCCCGCGGCCCAAACGCAAGCACGGCAACATTCCGCTCTAAGGACGCAACGAAAGAAAGGCTCACGTGAAACTTCTGGAAGGCAAACGCGCGCTGGTGACCGGGGTCGCGAACCGCTGGTCGATCGCGACGGGCGTCGCTCGCAAGCTGCACGAACATGGTGCGGCAGTCGCGCTCACCTATCAGGGCGAGCGGGTAAAAGACGAAGTCGAAAAACTCGCCGCAGAGCTCGGCGGAGGACCGGTTCTCGAGTGCGACGTTGCAAGCGACGCGTCGCTATCCGCTATGCGCGATGCGCTCGCCGCCGGCTTTGGAAAGCTCGACGTGCTCGTTCACTCGATCGCTTTCGCAAACAAGGAAGACCTGGCGGGCAAGGTCTTCGATACGTCACGGCCCGGTTTCGCGCTCGCCCTCGACGTTTCGGCCTACTCGCTCATCGCGTTGGTTAGCGCGTTGCGTGAATCGTTCAACGACGGCGCATCGATCGTCGCATTGACGTATCTCGGCGCGACGCAAATCGTGCCGAATTACAATCTCATGGGCATCGCCAAAGCGGCACTTGAAGCGACGATGCGCTACCTTTCCTTCGACTTAGGCGACCGGGGGATCCGCGTCAATGCCATCTCGGCGGGGCCGATCAAGACGGCGAGCTCGCGGCAAGTCGGCGGTTTTTCGCGCATTCTCGACGTCGTGCCGAAGGTCGCGCCGCTGCGCCGCAACGTGACGCCCGAGGACGTCGGCAACATGGCGGCATTCCTCGCCTCCGACTTGGCAAGCGCGATTACCGCGGACGTCCACTTCGTCGACGCGGGATACCACGCGATGGGCATGTATCCGCCGTCCTTCGACGCCCAGAACTAACGAGCACGGACGCGGCGTGAAACCGATCCGCAAGATCCTGATCGCGAACCGCGGAGAAATCGCCGTTCGCGTCATTCGCGCCGCGCGCGAGATGGGGATCGCCTCGGTCGCCGTCTACTCCGACGCCGATCGCGAGGCATTGCACGTCGAACTCGCCGACGAAGCGCATCGGCTCGGCCCCGCTGCGCCGGCGAAGAGTTATCTCGACGTCGACCGCCTGATCGAGTGCGCGAAGCACGCACGCGCCGATGCCGTGCACCCCGGTTATGGTTTTCTCGCGGAGAACGGAGATTTCGCGCGCCGCGTCGTCGCAGAGGGCTTGACGTGGGTCGGTCCGCACGCCGATGCGATCGATGCAATGGGCGACAAGCTGCGCGCTCGCCGAGCGATGCAGGATGCCGGCGTTCCGTTCGTGCCGGGCGCGACGGCTGCGCTGGAGGATAGTGCGGCCGCTCTCGACGCGGCACGCGAATACGGTCTGCCGCTTGCGCTCAAAGCAGCCGCGGGCGGCGGTGGCAAAGGGTTGAAGGTTGCGCGATCGCTCGACGAGATCGACTCGGCTTTCGAAACGGCCCGGCGCGAGGCGCTCGCCTACTTCAAGAACGGCACGATCTATGCGGAACGGTACTTGGAGAACCCCAAGCACATCGAGCTGCAGATCCTCGCCGACAAGCACGGCAACGTCGTTCACGTGGGCGAGCGCGATTGCTCGCTGCAACGGCGCCACCAGAAGCTGTGGGAGGAAGCGCCCGTAACGATTCCGTCGAGCGTGCGGCACGCGATGCGCGAAGCCTGCGTACGCGCCGCGGCGGCAATTGGGTACGATTCGGCCGGGACATTCGAGTGTCTCGTCTCCGGCGATGCCTTCTACTTCCTCGAGATGAATACGCGCATTCAAGTCGAGCACACCGTCACCGAGATGGTTGCCGGCCTCGATCTCGTGCGCGAACAGATACGAATCGCCGCGGGCGAGCAGCTCGGCTACGGTCAAGATGCCATCGACTTTCGCGGCTTCGCGATCGAGGCGCGCATCAATGCCGAAGATCCGTCGGAGAATTTTCGCCCGGCTCCCGGAACGATCACGGCGTATCGCGAACCCGGGGGCCCCGGCGTACGCGTCGACTCCGCCGCGTACGCGGGCTGGACCATTCCACCGGAGTACGACTCGCTCGTCGCCAAACTCGTCGTTTGGGCGCAGACGCGCGAGCTTGCGATCGCGCGACTGCGGCGCGCCGCGCGCGAGTTCACGATCGAAGGCGTCCCAACGACGCTTGCACTCATACGCGCGCTCTGCGATCATCCGAGCGTCACCGACGCCTCCTACGGCACGGCAACGCTCGAAGCATTCGTAAGCACGTGGCGCCCGTCGGACCGATTGCCGCACGAGCGCCCGAGGCCCTCGACTTCGGCGCAACCCCGCGGCGCACCACGGCGGTTGGCACCGCGTCTAACGTCACTACGAAAAGCCGGTGCTTCATCGAGTGGAGGCAGCGTGCTCGCGCCGATGCACGGACTCATCGTGGAGGTTCGCGTCGCCGCCGGCGATCGCGTAACCGAAGGTCAAGTCGTTGCGGTCATCGAGGCGATGAAGATGATGAACGAGATTCGGGCACACCGTGGCGGCATCGTCGCTACCGTTCTGGCCGGCGCGGGATCGAGCGCCGAGAAGGACGCGCCGCTGATGACGCTGACGGAGTGATCGGCGTGCGCTGCGGGCCGCCCGCTCCGCGGCGGCGTACCTTACGACACAATGCCTAGAGAGGTCAACGATTCGGGGATCCCGATTCGGCCGGTCTACGACCGAGTCGAGGGAGACCGCATCGAGCTCGGCGAGCCCGGTGCCTTTCCGTACGGGCGCGGGATTCGTAAGGACATGTATCGCGGCCGCCTTTGGACGATGCGTCAGTACGCCGGCTTCGCGACGGCTGCTGAATCGAACGCGCGATATCGTTATCTGCTTGCGCGCGGTCAAACCGGATTATCGGTTGCCTTCGATCTCCCGACGCAACTCGGCTACGATTCCGACGCGCCGCAGGCTCGCGGCGAGGTGGGGAAGGTCGGCGTAGCGATCGATTCGATCGCGGATATGGAGACGCTGCTCGAGGGAGTACCGCTCGACCGCGTGACCGTGTCGATGACGATCAACGCCCCGGCTTCAATTCTGCTTGCCCTGCTGCTCGCCGTTGCGCGCCGGCGAGGCATTCCGTTCGATAAGCTTGGCGGAACCGTGCAGAACGACGTGCTCAAAGAGTACGTCGCTCGCGGTACGTACATCTATCCGCCGAAACCGTCGATCCGCCTGGTTACCGACGTCATGGCATACTGCGCGCGCGAAGTGCCTCAATGGAACGCCATCTCGATCTCGGGTTACCACATTCGCGAGGCCGGCTCGACGGCGGTTGAAGAGATCGGTTTTACGCTTGCCAACGGCAAGGCCTATCTGCAAGCGGCGCGCGACGCGGGGATCGCCTTGGATGACGTCGCTCCGCGTATCTCCTTCTTCTGGAACGCGCACAACGATTTCTTCGAGGAGGTTGCGAAGTTTCGCGCCGCCCGCTGCCTTTGGGCGCAGATCACTCGCGACGAGTTCGGATGCCGCGATCCGCGTTCGCAGATGCTGCGCTTTCATACCCAGACCGGCGGCTCGACGCTCACCGCGCAGGAACCGGAGAATAACGTGGTGCGCGTGACGCTCCAAGCGCTCGCAGCCGTATTGGGTGGAACGCAGTCGCTTCATACGAACGGCAAAGACGAAGCGCTCGCGCTTCCCACGGCGGAGAGCGCGAAGACCGCGTTGCGCACGCAGCAGATCATCGGGTACGAGTCGGGAGTGACGGACGTCGTCGATCCGATGGCCGGTTCGTTCTACGTCGAAACGCTCACCGCCGAGCTCCTACGCCGCGCCCGGGCCATCGTCGAGGAAGTCGATGCGATGGGGGGCAGCATCGCGGCGATCGAGAGCGGATGGATGCAGGCACGAATCGCCGAATCGGCCTATCTCGCGCAGCAAGCCGTCGAGCGTGGAGAACGCGTTGTCGTCGGCGTCAATCGCTTCGCCGAAGACGAAGAGGAGCGCAGCATACCGTTGCAGCGCATCGACGAACGGGTCGAGCGCGAACAGGTCGAACGCCTGCGATCGTTCCGCGCAGCGCGTGATGCTACGGTGGTCGAACGTCACCTCGGGCTCGTGCGCGCCGCCGCGGAGAGCGACGCGAATCTCATGCCGTATTTCGTCGACGCAGTTGAAGCCGGGGTGACGCTCGGCGAAATCTGCGCGCAGCTCCGCGACGTCTTTGGGACGTATCGCTCCAAAGAAGTCGTCGCCTAGACAAGGAGGAGCTCGGTGGAAATCGATCATATCGCCATCGTCGTCAAAGATCTCGAGGCCGCGATCCGGCTCTATACGCGCGTGCTCGGTTTCAAAGAAGTCTTTCGCGAGGTCGTGGAGGACCAAGGAGTCGAAACGGTCGGCCTCCAGGCGGGTGGATCGTTTATCGAGCTGCTCCTACCGCTCGACGAAGGCTCGGCGATCGCGCGCTACCGTGGCGAGGCAGCGACCAGACTTCATCACACGGCGTATCGCGTCGCCGACATCGAATCGAAGCTCGCTGAGTTCAAGGCTGCGGGCATTGCGCTCATCGACGAACGACCGAGGCGGGGCGCGCACGGCAGCCTGATTGCATTCCTTCATCCAAAGGCAACCGACGGCGTCCTCATCGAACTCTGCCAGCGCTGACTCATCGAGAGTCCCCAAATCGACCGAGTGCAGCAAGCCAAGCGCCTCAGGATGACACGTTTTAAGGTAGAGACGACACTTTGATCTCGGGGAAACCGGTCCGGCGCCGCCGGGCGCTCTTTTGGTCGACGATCGCCTCGGCAGCACTGCACATCCTCATCTTGACGCTGCTCTTCTACGCGATCGCGCGCACGATCGTACCGAAAGGCGAGCGAGAGGTCGTTTCTCAAACGACCGTCGTCACCATTAAAAAAGCGGCGGAGCCGCCGCCTGCGCCGCATCGCGCCGTGCGTCCGGTTCGTCAGCGCCAATCCGCTCCGGCGGCCGTCCCGCGTCCGGAACTAGCGCGCGTCACGACGCGGCCGGCACCGCCGCTCGTGACCAAGCGCAGCGTCAGCGTGCCCTCAAAGATCGAGCGCGACGAGGCGGGGTATGCGCGCGAGGTCGCGCAGCTCAACGAGCAGAACGATCCGCGCGCGATTCCGACGATCGATCCCGCCGCGCGAGAGTCATCATCGAAGAGCTATTCGTTCGACATCCCTTCATCGATGCGGGGCAGCGAGCACGGGAACGGCATCATCACGCCGGTGCAGAGCTGGCGCAAGGACGGACGCGATTGCTACTACGGCCGCTACGAGTACACGTATCCCGACGGTGCGAATGAGAGCGGCGATATCATTTGGCCGTTCTGCTTCGATCCGAGCTCCGATCCGTTTAAGTTGCCCCCGCACCCGATTCCGTTTCCGCTGCCGATGCTGGGGTTTAAGCTTCCTGGGGATGCGGATATGCCGCCAATCGAGAAGTCGGTCTACCAGGAGTGGGCGGAGGAGAGCGGCGCCTCTTCAGCGCCGTAAGAGCGGTGTATCTCCCAAACCGTTGAGCACAAACTGTACCGCGAGGGCGGCCAAGATGATTCCGAGCAGCCGCGTGACGACGTGAATTCCCGTCGTACCGATCACGCCGAGCAGCCAAGACGAACCGCGCATGCAGAGCCACGTCACGAGCAATGCCACCGCATACGCGACCGCGACGACCAGTAAGTCGAGACGGTCGCCGCGCGAAAGGTTGACCAGCAAGAGTACGGTCGCGATCGTGCCGGGCCCGGCAATCATCGGGACGGCGAGCGGAAAGACCGCAGGATTCTCGCCGGCCGCCGCTTCGCGCTCTTCGGCTTCGGTGCGTTTGGCTCGCGTCGGCCGGGCGAAGAGCATATCGATTGCGATCAGGAAGAGCAGTATTCCGCCGGCGATCATGAAGGCCGGCAGCGTGATGCCAAGATATTCCAGCAGCACGCGGCCGACGACGCCCATGAAGAGCATGATGCCGGCGGCAACGAGCACCGCCTGATCGACGATCGCGTTACGCCGCTCCGGCGCCATGCGCGCGGTCGCCGCGAGCGTCATCGGAATCATCCCGATCGGGTCGATGATTGTAAATGCGGTTGCAAATGCCGTCGCGACGAATCGGATGTCCATGGTGCGACCAAAGGGTATCCCCTGGAGAAGGCTAACGTCAAGGGCTCGAAGTGAACGCCGTCAACATCGAAGATCTGCGGCGGCTCGCGCGACGCCGTCTTCCCCGCGTCCTCTTCGACTACATCGACGGGGGAGCGGAGAGGGAAACGACGCTGCGCGAAAACTGCGCGGCGTTCGAACGCCTTCGATTTCGCCCGCGGAACGCCGTTGCCAACGCGCCCTGTGACCTCCGCACGACCGTCCTTGGAACGACGCTCGAGTTGCCGTTTCTGCTCGCGCCGGTCGGAAGCAGCCGGCTCTTTTATCCGCGCGGCGAGTGCGTGGCCGCGTCTGCCGCCGGCGCCGCCGGAACGGCGTACGTCTTGTCGACGCTCTCCGGCTGCCGCCTTGAAGAGGTGCGCGCGGTCGCTGCCGGACCGCTCTGGTACCAGGTCTATCTCGTCGGCGGACGCGACGTGGCCAAGGCCGCGATTGCGCGCGCTCGCGACGCCGGTTTCACCGCGCTCGTCGTCACGATCGACACCGCCGTCGCCGGCTTGCGCGAGCGCGACCTTCGCAATGGCGCGCGGGAGCTGACCGGCGGCAAGCTCGCGCCGATGTTGCCGTATGTGTCGCAAATCATTGCCCGTCCGCGCTGGCTGCTCGATTTTCTGCGAGATGGCGGCATGATGAAGTTTCCCAACGTTCATCTGCCCGAGACCGGCCCGATGGCGTATGCGGACGTTGCCGGCGCGCTCGAACATTCGACCGTCACGTGGCAGGACGTCGCATGGATCCGCGCGAGCTGGGCCGGCCCGATCGTGGTCAAGGGCGTCCACACGGCTGACGATGCTCGTAACGCGATCGCGGCAGGCGCCGACGCCGTTGTGGTCTCGAATCACGGCGGACGCCAGCTCGATGGCGTCGCGCCGACGATCGACGTGTTGCCCGAAGTTATCGAGGCCGTCAACGGGCGAGCCGAAGTCTATCTCGACGGCGGCATTCGCCGCGGCTCGGACGTCGTCAAAGCGCTCGCTCTCGGCGCGCGTGCCGTTCTCGTAGGGCGCGCCTACGCCTATGGACTCGCGGCCGGCGGCGGCGCGGGGGTCTCGCATGCAATCGAAATCCTGCGCAGCGACATCGTTCGCACGTTGCGCTTACTCGGATGTCACGATACGAGCAGACTCGACCGTTCCTACCTTGACGTCTGAGGCCGAGCGCCGATGAAACTCTATATTCGCGGACGAATGCCGCGTGGCGGCGTTGCCGTCGTCGGAAGCCGGCAGCCACCGGCCGACGCGGAAGAGTTTGCATATCGTCTCGCCTACGAACTCGGCGAACCCATCGTCGCGGGTTTGGCACCGGGAATTGACGCCGCCGCACACCGCGGTGCAATTGCTGCAGGAATCCCGACCGTCGCGTTCGTCGGCTATGGTTTCGGCTGCACCGATCCGCCGGAGCACGCCGACCTCGAAAGTGCTATCGTCGCGGCGGGCGGCGCGATCGCCACGCTGCTGCCTCCCGGAACGCAGATTTCTTCGGCATCGCGGATCGCACGCGATCGGCTCCAAGCAAAACACGCACGCGCGGTCGTGCTCGTCTGCAGCGAGGCGGGCGGGGGCGCCATCTACACGATGCGATTCGCATGCGAACTCGGCCGCCCGCGCTTCGCGGTCGAGCCGCCGCCGGCGAAAGCGCATCTTCCCGAATGGGAGGGCAATCGCGAATGCATCCGCGACGGTGCGTCGCCGATTCCATTCGACGTGTATGCGGCGGTCGCACGATTGACCGGGTAGGCGGCGACCCTTCAGTGACTCGGGCAGGCCCGTTCGAGCGAGGCGGCGGCGACCCGAGCCAGGGGACGAATGCCCCGCCGTAGCGGGGAAGCAGCGAATAATGACGAAAGTCCACGGAGACCCGGGGTATCCCCGGCCACACTCCAGCTACTGCTAAGGAGATTTCACCTATGCGATTGATCTCGTCAGCGCTCTGTACGACAGTTGCGGTGGCGTTACTCGCGGGCTGCTCCGGAATGTCTCAGACGACGCCGTCTGCGCCGAGCTCCGTAGGAGGAACGCAATCCAACTACTCGCACGGGCGCCGCGTTCCGCACTGGTCTTACCCGGCGAGCACCGCCGGTCTCACCGGTGCCGCGGTGCACTATCGTGAAGTGCTGCGCAAACTCGGGAAGAAGCATGGCAACGACGGCGGTATCTATGCCAGCGAATTCTTCGGTACCACTGCCTACGGCTATCAGCACGTGAACACGGGCAACAATCCGCCCGAGTGCACCGTGGGACCAGTTGACTACATCAACGGCATGGCCGTCGATGGTAAGGGCAACTTCATCGATCCCGACGGCGGAACGCGTTCGGTCATCGTCTTCTCCGGACCCGGCATGTGCGGCGCCGAAGCCGGATCGGTCGCCGATCCGTTCGGTCAGCCGTCCGACGCGTCCAGCGCAGATGCGGTGAACGGCACGATCGCCGTTGGTAACATCTTTGGTCCCAGCGGCTCCGCCACCGCCGGCAGCATTTCACTCTGCTCGCTCGCCAGCGGTTGCACCACGAACCTTCAGAACCCCAACATGTACGAAGTCGCTGGTGTTGCGATGGATAACAGCGGAAACTGCTGGGCTTCGGCAACGAACTCAGAAGGAACCGCGACGCTCACCTACTTCGCCGGTTGCGCAGGCTCCGGCGAAGCCGCAACGGGTTACGAGAACTCGGCGTACGGCGGCCTGGACATCGATAAGAACGGCAACCTGGTTGCGATCAGCTACTCGACGAGCCAGGTCTACGTGTACTCGGGTTGCAACCCGGCATGCACAGTCGTTGGCGGCCCCTTCTCCTTGGAGGGCGAGGCGGTCTTCGGCCACCTCAACAAGCAGTCGATGACCTTCTGCACGGCCGACTTCTCGAGCGCAGCGGTCGACGTTTACTACTACAGCCCCAGCTCGCTGACGTACTGGTACAGCTTCAACAACGGTCTCTCGTCCAGCCTCGAACCCGAAGGCTGCGCGTACAACCCGCGTTCGTCGCAGTAACCAAAGCCACTCGCGTTCGAAGAACGCTACGAGAGAGGATGGCCGGGCAACCGGTCATCCTCTTTCAATTGCAGATGTTACCGGTCTCGGCTACAGGTTCGGCGCGAGCCCCACGGAGATCGAGGTCTCAAAGGTACGGCTCCACGGCAAGCCGATCGCCATCGCCGCAATATGATAGCCCGGATCGAGCTGCGCAAGGATCTGGTGCGCATACCCCCAGAGCAATGCGTTCGCGCGCTGCACCGTCGTCGCGGCGACCGCGGGGGCGAGCAGCGTGTGGTCGGGGATGCCTTCCGCGGCGAGCGTCGCGTTCAAATCGGGACGAACCTCGTCGTGGAATGCATAATCGTCGAGAAACATCACGAACGTGAACGTGCGATGCGCGAGCGCATCGTAGCTGTTCGTGCGCCGTCCGGCACCGGCCGCAATTGCCTCGGCGAGTGCCGTGCCCACGGTGTTCGCGTTCGTGTTCCATGATGAATAGGCATCGAGCGTTGCCGCTAATCCCGATGCAAGGATGCGGCGCGCAAAATTGGCTTGCTGCCGGTTAGAGCCGAGGTAGGAGAGGTCGGCGAGCGCCACCGATCGTCCCCCGGAACGATCCTGCGACATCGCCGCCACGAACGCGTCGTCTTGCGACGCGCTGGTCTCGGGTAGCCGAACGTAGAGCACGATCTCGGGATTCTCGTCGTCGCGAATCCCGCCGCAGACGCGAATCAACGCGTCGATTGCGGTGGAGATCGGGGCGTATTCGATCGGGTCCTGATAGAGCGCCCCGTCGGGCGTCGAATAGCGGACGCCGATTCGCGGACGCCACGCCGCCGAACGCGCGAGGGCATGCGCGACGAGGGCCGTGCCGAGCTCGTCGGCTCCAGGCTCGATCGAGACGCGCTCTTGGAGAGTCGCCGCGGCGAGCTCGGCCTGCAGCAGTGCAACCTCCGGAACGTGCAAGCCGACCGGTCCCGCATCATCTTGCCCGAGAACGAGCCGGTCGATCGAGCCGGCGGCTGCGAGCTTGATCAAGAGCCGATCGACGGCGAGATTGCGGGAGCGCGTTGCGAGATACGCGTCGAGGGTCGCCGCGCCGATCGCGTCGCGGAGCTGGGCCGCTTGCGCCGCCTCACTCGGAAGCGGCGGGTCGTGCAGATTCGCATACTGCTGCAAGTACGACCAGACCGGGTACGCTGCGAAGAAATTTGTATTCGCGGGAATGCCGGTCGGCGCGAGGCGCATGATCGTACCGAACGCGCCGATCCACGCGCGCGGATAACGCTCGCGCAAGTGCCCGAACTCGCGCAGCCGGAACTCGGCATCGGCGTACGATGCGTTCGGAACGCGCGATGCAGTCAATCCGCCATAGGCAAGCATATCGGTTGAGACGACGAACGCACTCGCTCGGCGATCGACGCCTTCGCGATTGAGCCAACGAATCAAGGCATCGGATTGACCGGCTCGTAGGAACCGTCCGAGCAACCCTGGCGGCGGGGCATCGACGGGTACTCCGGCGATACGCCCAAGCATGACTGGGAGCTGATACGTGACCGGGCGATCGTCGATTGGAACGAAGGCGATCGTTGCCAAAACGAGGGCGCAGAGCGACACTACAGCAGTTCCCGCAGCGAGCCGCCGTTCGTCGCGAGTTGCTCGAGTGCTTGCGCGGCGTCAAGATGGCGCCGCTCCATCACGATGGCAACTTTCACCCGGCCGCTTGCGGCATCGAGCAGCTCGCCCGCGCGCTTCTCGGTCACATCCGCTAACTCGCAGACCAACCGCAGCGCGCGGCTGCGCAGTTTTTCATTTGAGGCGACGAGATCGACCATCAGATTGTCGTGGACTTTTCCCAGCCGCACCATTACCGCGGTGGAAATGGCGTTCAATGCGATCTTCTGTGCGGTCGCGGCTTTCAGCCGAGTCGAGCCGGTCAGTGCCTCGGGACCGGTATCCAATACAATGGCAGCCTCGGCAGCGACGGCGAGGCGCGAGCCGACGACGCTCGTGATCGCAAGGGTGTAGGCGCCGATCGATCGTGCTGCCTCGATGGCGTGCACCACAAACGCCGCGCCGCCGCTCGCCGAGATCCCGATGACGGCATCGTCCGGTGTGACGCAACGCCGGATCGCGGCCGCTCCCGCCTCGCCGTCGTCCTCCGCACCTTCGACCGAACGCGCCATCGCGTCGCCACCGCCGGCCAGATGCGCGCGCACAAGAGCCGGCGGCGTCCCAAACGTCGGCGGCATCTCCGCAGCGTCGAGCATAGCAATGCGTCCGCTGCTTCCCGCGCCTACATAGTGCAGCGTACCTCCCCGTGCGAGTCGCGCCGCAATCGCATCGACCGCGCCGGCAATCTGCTCGACCTGCGCGCGAACTGCTGCGACCGCATCACTCTGCTCGGCGACCAAGAGCTCGACGAGCGCCGGGCTCCGCAAGCGGTCGAGACCGGTGCTGCGCGGATTGGCGCGTTCGGTCGGTGCGAGCTCGCTCACGCGGCTGCCGCGCATTCACGCGCGATATCGTCGAGCAATCTGGAGAGTCCGTACGGTGCGATCGCTCCGAGCGAGACCGGGCGTGCGGCGCCGGTTGCGGCTGGGACGTTGCCCACGCGCCCGCGCAGCGTCTCGTACCCGAGTACCGCAAAAGCGATCGCCTCCTTTGCATCGGCGGGAATGCCCATCGCGTCGGACGTTTCAACGCGCGCATCGTGCAACCACGCGGTAAGCCGCCCGATCAACATCGCATTCCGCGCACCGCCGCCGCTGACGATGACGCGGGCTCCCGTAAAGCCGCAACCTTCGATCGCCGCGGCGACCGAGCGCGCCGTCAGCTCGGTCAGCGTCGCGCTGCCGTCTTCGAGCGAGAGTTGCGCGAGCGCGCCGGAGTGCGCTTCGAGAAACTGAGCGCCGAAGCGTTCGCGTCCCGTGCTCTTCGGAGAAGGCGCCGCAAAATACGAATCGGCCAGCATCGCATCGAGGAGCGCTTCATCGACGCGCCCCGCAGCGGCGAGCCGGCCCAGGTCGTCAAAACGCTGCGCGCCGTGCGTTCGCTCGCAGACGAACGCATCGATCAGCATATTGGCGGGACCCGTATCAAAAGCGACCGATTCGCCCGCAGACGCGCCGGCCTTCATCAACGTAACGTTCGCGATTCCGCCGAGGTTGAGCGCGACACGATCTTCATCGGCGCTTCCGAGCAGCAGCGCGTCAACGCGAGCAACCAGCGGCGCGCCCTGACCGCCTGCGGCCGTATCGGCGCTCCGGAAATCGTAACAGACGGTCGCGCCGGCCGCTTCCCGAATTGCGAAGGCGTCGCCGAGCTGCAGGGTGACATGCGCGCCGCCGTCGTGCCAGAGCGTCTGGCCGTGCGATGCAACGAAATCGACGGGCTCGCCGAGTGCGATCGAGCGAACCGCCTGTCCGAACGCGCGCCCGAGCGCCACGTGCAGCCGCGCGGCGGCAGCCGTCGATCCGGCGTTCGGCGGCAGCGCCGCAAGCAGCTCGTCGCGCAGCTCAGAACCGAAGGGATACGCACCGAACCGTAACAGCGCCACCGCGTAACCCTCGCCGCGCGGATGAATCTCGACCAGCGCCGCATCGACACCATCGAGCGACGTTCCGCTCATCAATCCGACGGCACGCACTCGATCATCGCTTCATAGAAACGGGAACGAACGTCGCGTGTATCCGCGCGGCCGAAGTAGACGGCGTTAGTCAAGAGCACGCCTTGAACGTCGCGCGCCGGATCGGCCCAGACGCACGTACCGACGAATCCCGTGTGGCCAAACGACGCGCGATCCATAAAACGTCCGCACGAGTTCTCGTCGGTCGTTTTGAGCGCCCAGCCGAGACCGCGACGCAGCACCGGGTCCCAGGCTTGTTCGGTAATCGCTTCGCGTACGAGCGCGCCGGGAAGACGCGTGGAACGACGGCCATGGAGCTTGCCCAGGTAGCACTCGGCGAGCGCGGCAACGTCGGCGGCCGTTCCGAAAAGACCGGCGTGCCCCGCAGCGCCACCCATTAAGTAGGCCTTCTCGTCGTGGACGAATCCTTGCACGCGCCCGCGCCACGCATCTTCTTCGGTCGCGGGAATTGCCGATCGCGTCGCTGGACGCGGGCGAAAGATCACGCCCGGCGAGAGCCTTTGCACGTGCGCGGTCAACGATTGCCGCGTAATTCGCTCGATCGCCACGCCGGCTACGATGAAGCCGAGGTCGCTATAGATGACGCGCTCGCCGGGCTGCGCGATCAACGGGGTCGTGAGCGCGAACCGTTCGACGTTCTCGTCGAGGATCGTCCGATAATCGGCTCCCGAGTTCATTCCCGAGGTATGCGCGAGGAGCATTCGCGGGGTAATCCGATCGTATGGCTTCTCAATCCACTCCGGAAGGATGCGCGCTAGCGATTCGTCGAGTCCGATCCGTCGAGCGGCCACCAGCTCCAAGAGGAGCGTCGTCACGAAGAGCTTCGTCAGCGATGCGAGATCGAAGCGCGTATCGCAGTAGACGGGCCTCGCGAACTCGTCGGCGCGCGTCGTTCCGACCGCGCGCTCGTAGAGAACGCGGCCGCGATGCTCGATTCGAGCGACGGCCGCAGTAAACTGCGTCCCCGAGGCTTCTTCCAGGATTCTATCGACGCTCTTCATATGGGAAGCCGTCCCGACGGCATGCTGCCGCCGAAGATGACGTCCGCGAGCCCCGCGATAGAGATTGCCGTATCGCCGCACGTCGCAAGCAGATGGCGCGCCTGGGCAAAGAGCGGCAGATCGAAGGGCTCGAGCAGCGAGACGACCAGCGCGTCGGGAAAGCGATCGAGCATTTGCGCGATCGCCGACGCCTGCGCGGGGTGGCAATGCGCTCGACGCGCGAGCAGAAGCGGGCGGCGACGGGACTGGGCGACGACGTTGCGCAGCGATTCCGCCTCTTCCGGCGACGGATCGATCGATGCGGAGAGTTCCTCGAGCGCCGGCGCCTCGTGATGCAGCCACTCTCCGCTGCCGCCAAACGAGATCGCGATTGAGGCGACCGGATCCGCGTGCGGCAGGCCGCGGACGAGCGTCACCGCGCAGCGAGCTATCTCGCGACCGATACCTTCGTGCGGTGCGAATTCATCGATCGGTAATGGCTTCGCCCCGGCCTCCCGCAAGCGCATGACGCGCGCATGCGCGTCCGCAAGCCGCTCGATGGGTAGACGTCCCTCGGCGACGGCGATTGTGATCGCCGTCACTGCCGCAGCGGCGAGCCGATCGTTGTGGCTAAATATCAGAAGGTCGGCTCCCGCCGCGAGCGCGTCAACGGCGCTCGCCCCCGAGCCGCTCGCCGCAACCGCATTCATCTCCAAACAATCGGTAAGCAACGCACCCGCGAATCCAAGCTCGGCACGCAGCAAATCGGAGAGAATCGCGCGCGAGAGCGTTGCGGGCCGCTGCGCATCGAATGCGCGCACGACGACGTGTGCGCTCATCATCGCCGGCGCGTCGGCGGCGACCGCCGCGAACGGCTCGAGATCGCGGGTGCGAAACGTCGCCGAATCGGTGTCGACGATCGGAAGCGCCGCGTGTGAATCAACCGAAGTCGAACCGTGGCCCGGAAAGTGTTTGAAGCAGGGCAATACTTCGCTCGCGCGCAGACCGGCAGCGAACGCCGCCGCGAGCGGCGCGACCCGAAGCGGGTCGGCACCGAACGAACGCGTTCCGATCACGGTGTTCTTCGGTTCGAGCGCCAGGTCGAGCACCGGAGCGCAGTCGAGCGTGCAGCCGGCTCGCCGCAGGTCGAACCCGAGTTGCTCGCCCGCGCAGCGCGCCAGCTCGAGGTCTCCGGCCGCCCCCACCGCCATCATCGACGGGATCGCTTCCACGCCATCGCGCAACCGCGCAACCGCACCACCCTCCTGATCGATCGCGATAACGGGTGCGAGACCGCTCGTTCGCGCGCGAAGAAGATCGGTCAGCACGCGAATCTCGTGCAGCGAGTCTCGCTCGTCGGGAAAGAGCAGATAACCTCCGTACTCCGGCAACGACTCATCGAGGTTTGGACCGGTGACGCCGGCCATCACGACGCCCTGCGCGAGCGCGACGATATCGCTCACGCGACGGCTCGTCCCGTCACCAGATCGAAGCGCCGCACCGATCTCTCGGGAAGGTCGAGTGCTATTCGGTCGCCGGCCCGCGCGGGCTCGGAGGCGGGAACCCGAACCGCCAGCGTGCCGTGCGGCGTCTCCACGTCGAGAAATGCGTCCGCGCCGGTATTTTCGCGCCGCACGACGCACCCGCGGACCGCACCGTCGGAGGCCAATCGGATGCACTCCGGCCGAATCCCGGCGATAACTCCGCGGTCTTCAAAGAGATTCATCGGACGCTCGCCGAGAAAGCGAGCGACGCTCACCGAACGGGGCGTATCGTAAACGCGCTGCGGCTCACCGGCATCTTCTATTCGACCGTCTACGAGCACCGCGAGCAGATCGCCGACGCTCATCGCTTCGACGTGATCGTGCGTGACGTAGAGGATCGGACCGCTAAACCATTGACGAACGCCGACGACTTCATCGCGTACGGAGCGTCGCAGCGCCGGGTCGAGATGAGCCAGCGGCTCGTCGAGCAGCAGCGCGACCGGATCCGAAAGCAGCGCGCGGGCGATCGAGGCGCGTTGGCGTTCTCCGCCGGAGAGTTGGCGCGGTCTGCGGTCGAGATGGGCCGCCACGTGCAATGCCCCTGCCGTTGCCGTCAGGCGATCGTCGCTTCGCTCGCGCCGCCGCAACGCGAATCGCAGGTTTTCGCGCACGCTCATGTTCGGTAAGAGTGCGTCGTCTTGAGCGACCAGCGCGATTCGCCGCAGTTGCGGCGGTTGCGCGAGCACGGAGCGCCCGTCGAGACGGACGTCGCCGCTACGCGGATGCAACAAGCCGGCGATGAGCCGCAGGAGTGTCGTCTTTCCGGCCCCGGATGGTCCAACCACAGCCAGCGTCGTGCCTTGCGGAACCTCGAGCGAGACTCGATCGAGCGCGGGTTGGGCGCCGGCAGCAAAATGAAAGACCAGCTCGCTGGTCGAGAGCACTACTGGGCGCGCCGAGTCAAGCTGCGGTACTCGTCGCGAGCCGCCTCGTCTCCGGATCGAGCCCGCGCGACGACGTCGCGCAACCATGCTACCGTCGCATCGTCAGCCTTCCTCCCGGCAAGAACCAAGCGCAGGGCGATCAGGGCCAGATCGGGCGTCCGCGAGCCAAGCCGCTCGATTCCCTCGTAAAAGGGCGACGCGCCGTCGCCCTGCGGGCGCGCGTCGAGCAGCGCACGCACGACCTCCGATTTCGAAGGCGAGCCATTGAGAAGATAGCCGTCGAGCGACTCGAAGTCCATCGCTCATGGGCTTCGCCAAGCGTATCGCTTTGCTCTTCGCGCTTGCGCTCGGTACGCTGGGAGCGAACGGGAGCCGAGGAGGCGTCGAGCAGCTCCTCGATCGCATGCGCGCTGCGGCGGGTCCCGTTTGGCAGACGCATTTCGTCTCCGTATCGCGGCTCGCGTTCGGCGGCACGCAGAGCGTCGTGTCGAGCGATAGCGCCGGCCTGCGGATCACGGTACGGCATTGCACCGGCGAACTCTGTAACGGTACCTATTTCGACGGCGCGCATCTGTATTCGGTCAACATGAACGGAACCACGGTGCCGGAATCGCTCGAGCCCGAGCCCTTTCTCCGCTCGCTTCAGCTGGTCGGATCGCTGCAGTTTCTCGCGCCTTCCTTCGTGGCACGCGGCGGCCGGATCGGCGAGGCCGGCAACGGCACCTTTGAGGGGAAGCTCTATCGCACGATCGTGGTGGGCGACGTCAACGCCGTTCCGCTGCGCCTCTACGTCGACCCGCAGAGCGGTCTCGTGCGGCTTGCGCGCGAGCTTGGTGGCCGCGAGACGTTTGAGTATCGTGCCTACCGGCGCATCGGAGCCTTTACGCTCCCCTTCGAGGTTCTGCACGACGGCCAAATGTTCGAGCGTTACGATGACCGCACCGCGGTCTCGTCACCGTTCGCAGCGCCGCACGGTCCGATCCCGGCCTTTCGCGGCACGCCCGCGGCGATACCCACCGATGCGCGCGCGGTCACACCGATCGTCGATTGCAGCGTTGCCGGCATCACCGTGCGTTGCTTGGTCGACACCGGTAACTCCGGATTATCGATGAGTACCGAGCTGGCGAGCCGGCTCGGCTCACCGGTCGTCGGAAGTTACGAGGTGCGCGGGCTCGGAGGGTACACCACCCAGGTCGTCCGCGCCGGACCGCTGCACGTCGGTAATGCGAGTTACTCCGAGGCGTACTATGCGGTGCTCTCCGATCTGCGGCGTTACGGGTACGACGTCGTGCTCGGCGCCGACGCGCTCGCCGCGACCGGCGTGGAGATCGATGCCGGCGCCCATCTCATTCGGTTGAGCGCGTCGGGAGGGGGAAGCCGAGTCGTCGTGCCCGTTTCATTCCAGAACTTCATACCGGTGATCGATGCGGGCATCGGCAGCATAACCGCTGCGCTGGCAGTGGATACCGGCGACGAGTCGAATGTAAATCTTGCGTACGACTTTTATGCCAAGCATCCGGGACTCTTCAGCATCAGCGAGCGGCGGCTCGTGAGTGGAATCGGCGGCAACAGCGTCGAGCTCATCGGCGAGATCCCCTCGGTGACGATCGGCGATTACCGGACCGGACCGCAGCGCATCGGAACCACCGAGACCTTGCGCGGAACGGGTTTCGGTCACCTCGGAGCCGCATTCCTGGCACAGTTCATCGTCGACCTCGATTACGCCGCAGCGCAGCTGCGCCTGACGCCGAGGACGTGAGCACAGCTTTCTTCGCTCGCTTCGCTGCGTGCGCGTTGGCCGCAAGCATTCTCACCGCTCCCGCCGCTCGCGCGATGACGCTCGATCGCTGCACGGTCGTCGCCGCGGAGATGATGGAGACCGTCGATTCAACCGACGCGCGTCCGGGTGACTTCTTCCGTTTCCAGACGGTCAACGCGGTGACGTCGGGCGCGCAGGTTGCGATTCCATCGCGAACGGAGGGATACGGGGTGGTTACGGTCGCCTCCCCGGCCGGCCGCGATGCGCGCCCGGGCGTACTCGTCCTCGAACCGCGCTATCTCGTGCTGCCCGATGGAAAGCACCTCGGCGTCGTTCTCAACCATAACGCGAACGCCGATCCGTTGGACAAGTCGGGCGCTGCCGATAGCGTACCCGGTTATCTCGGTGCGATTCCGGTGCTGGGCGTCGGCGCGGCAATCGGGGTCTTCAATTATTTTCGGAAAGGCAAGAACATCGTCGTTCCCCGCGGGACGGTCTTCACGATCTTTCCGAGCGACGATCCCTCGGTCGAACGCTGCCAATCGAATCCGTCGTACTGATGCAGCGCTTTCACGCGGACGACGGTGCCGAGCTGGCGTTCGCCGAGCGAGGCTCGGGCAAGCCCGCGCTGCTTTTCATTCACGGATGGCAGGCCGATCACAACGTCTGGAACGAGTTGATCGCAGCGCTTGGAGCGCAAACCCACACCGTTGCCCTCGATGCGCGAGGCAGCGGCGATTCGCGGGCAGCCCCTGGACCGTACCGGCTCGAGCGGTTTGCAGCGGATCTTTGCGATCTGATCGAAACGCGCAACCTCGACGCTGCCGTGCTGGTCGGGCACTCGATGGGTGCAACCGCAGCGTTGCGCTTTGCCGTCGATCACCCGGACCTTACGCGCGCGCTCGTATTGATCGCGCCGGTGCCGGCGAGCGGGGGCGCGTACTCGCCAAACGGTGAGGCCTATCTTCGCTCGACGGCGGGCGATCCGGTTGCGGCACGGAATTGGCTAAGCCGCACCTTCGCGCACCCGCCCGATGAAGAACGTCTCGAGCGACTCTGCGCCGCCGCCGCGAAGACGCAGCGCAACGTCGCACTTGAATCGTTCCAGTCGTGGGCGCACGCGAGCTTTGCCGAGGAAACGCGCGCGATCGCCGCACCGGCACTCGTCATCGCGCCCGAACGCGACGCGCGCGGGACGCACGAAAGAGTCGCCGACCTGCTTCCGAACTCGCGCTACGTCGAGCTGCCCGATTGCGCGCACTATGCAATTCTCGAGCGCCCACAAGCGATCGCCGATTTGATCCGCGAGTTCGTGCGTTGAACGCGGAACGAAAGCGCCTCGACGAGGAGCGCGAGAAATCGCTCTGGCACCATTGGGGCCCGTATCTGAGCGAACGCCAGTGGGGCACGGTACGTGAAGATTACAGTCCCTATGGAACGGCCTGGGAGTATCTTCCGCACGATCAGGCTCGCTCGCGCGCCTATCGCTGGGGCGAAGACGGCATCGCCGGAATCTGCGACCGGTATCAGCGCCTCTGTTTCGCCGTAGCGATGTGGAACGGCAACGATCCGATCCTCAAAGAGCGGCTCTTCGGGCTCACCGGCAACGAAGGGAACCACGGCGAGGACGTCAAGGAATACTACTTCTTCCTCGACGCATTGCCCTCGCACGCGTACATGAAGATGCTCTACCGGTATCCGCAAGCGGAGTTTCCATACGCGCACCTCGTCGAGGAGAACCGCAGGCGCACGCGCCTCGACCCGGAGTTCGAACTCATCGATACCGGCGTCCTCGATCGGGATCGCTTCTTCGATATCTTCGTCGAGTATGCAAAAGCCGCGCCGGAAGATATCCTGATGCGCATCTCGGTGGTCAATCGCGGACCCGAGCGCGCGAAGCTGACGCTGCTCCCGACGCTCTGGTTTCGCAATCTTTGGTCGTGGAAGCCCGGCGTCGCCAAACCATCGCTCGACGAAGAGCCGGCGCGATCGGACGTGCGGATCGTTCGCGCGCGGGACGAGCGACTCGGCATCTATCGCCTCTACTGCGATGAGGCCGAAGAACTGCTCTTCACCGAGAACGAAACGAACGCGGAGCGGCTCTTCGGCGCGCCCAACGCCATGCCGTACGTCAAGGACGGCATCAACGAGCGCATCGTTGGGAAGAACCGTGACGCCGTCGACTCGGCCGGAACGGGAACCAAGTGCGCGGCGCTCTACGAGCTCGACGTCGCGCCCGGACAAACTCAGGTCGTGCGGTTACGGCTCTCGAATCGCGCTCTGGACGAGCCCTTCGCCGGCTTCGAGCGCGTCTTCGAACAGCGCATCGCCGAGACCGACGAGTTCTATCGCGACCTCAATGGTTTTCCCGTCACCGACGACGAGCGCACGGTCCAGCGCCAAGCCTTTGCCGGACTCTTATGGAGCAAGCAGTTCTACAACTACGTTATCCACGACTGGTTGGCCGGCGACCCGCTGCAGCCGCCCCCGCCGCCGCAACGAAACTACGGGCGCAATAGCGGCTGGGATCATTTTTACAGTGACGACGTCTTGGCGATGCCCGATACCTGGGAGTATCCGTGGTTCGCGGCTTGGGATCTGGCGTTCCACTGCGTCGTCTTCTCGCTGATCGATCCGCACTTCGCGAAGATTCAGCTCTCGCTGCTCACGCGCGAGTACTACATGCATCCGAACGGGCAGCTGCCCGCCTACGAATGGGCCTTCGACGATGTGAATCCGCCGGTGCTTGCGTGGGCGGCCTATCGCGTCTTCAAGATCGAGCGCAAGCAGACCGGACGCGGCGATCTTTTCTTCCTGGAGCGCGTCTTTCAGAAGCTGCTGCTTACCTTCACGTGGTGGGTCAATCGCAAAGACGTCGCCGGGCGCAACGTCTTTCAAGGCGGATTCCTCGGTCTGGACAACATCGGCATCTTCGACCGTAGCGCGCCGCTACCCGACGGCGGCCGGCTCGACCAAGCCGACGGAACCAGCTGGATGGGCGTCTTTACGCTGAATATGCTCGCCATTGCGCTCGAGTTGGCGCGCGAGAAGCCGGTGTACGAAGATATCGCCTCGAAATTTTTCGAACATTTTCTGCTCATTGCCGATGCGATGAACAAAATCGGCGGCGACGAAGATCGCGGGCTCTGGGACGAAGAGGATGGCTTTTATTACGACTACCTGCACGTCGACGGCAGCGTTATTCCGCTGCAGATTCGCTCGCTCGTCGGCCTAACGCCGCTGCTCGCGGTCGAAACTTTCGATGGGACGATGCGCGAAAAGCTCCCAGGTCTTGCGAAGAAAATCGACTGGTACGTTCAGAACCGGCCCGATCTCATCGGCAACATCGCCGAGATGAACGTCGGCGGCGTCGGCATTCGGCACATTCTCTCGGTCGTCGATCGCGATCGCCTCGGACGGCTTCTTTCGCGCATGCTCGACGAGTCGGAGTTTCTCTCACCTTACGGAATTCGCTCGCTCTCGCGCGAGCATGCCGAACACCCTTATTCGCTGCAGCTCGGCGGCAAGGAGTATCGCATCGACTACGAGCCGGCGGAATCAACGAGCGGCCTCTTCGGAGGAAACTCGAACTGGCGCGGCCCGGTCTGGTTTCCGTTGAACTATTTGATCATCGAGGCGCTCCAGAAATACCATTACTTTTACGGCGATGACTTTACGGTAGAAATGCCGACCGGCTCGGGACGCAGACTGACGCTCTGGCAAGTCTCGATGGAGCTTTCGCACCGGCTCATCGGGATCTTCACCCGCGATGGCGACGGGCGGCGCGCCGTCTTCGGCGCCGACGAGCTCTTTCAGCGCAGCCCGCTCTGGCGCGATTACATTCCGTATTACGAGTACTTCCATGGCGACAACGGAACCGGATTGGGGGCAGCGCACCAGACGGGGTGGACCGCGCTCGTCGCTAGGTTGGTTCAACAGTGCGGCGAGTACTGCCGACAAGGAAAACACCCGTTTGATTGACGGCGGCGATCCGCCAATTGCATTCGGGCGCTCCGTCTGCGGCGAACTCGACGAGGCCGAGCAGCGCGAATGGCTCGTTACCAACGGTTTGGGCGGCTATGCATCCGGAACCATCGCCGGGACGCTGACCCGCCGGTATCACGGTCTGCTCGTCGCGGCGCTCAAGCCCCCGCTGGAACGGACGCTCCTCGTCACTAAGTTCGACGAAACGGCCACCTATCGGGGCGAAAGCTACGCCCTTGCGACGAACCGTTGGAAGGACGAGCACCTCGCGCCGCGCGGGTTCGAACTCATCGAGCGTTTCTATCTCGACGGCTCGACGCCGGTCTGGGAGTACGCGCTCGCCGATGCGTTGCTCGAAAAGCGCATTTGGATGTCGCCGGGATCGAACGTTACGTCGGTACGCTATTCTGCGTTGCGCGCCGCCGAGCCAATCGCCGTCAATCTGCTCGCGCTCGCAAACTATCGCGACTTTCACGGGAACACGCACGCCGGGGATTGGGCCGTCTCGGTCGTGCCCATCGCGGGCGGCGTCACCGTCACCGCTTACGATACCGCGACGCCTTTCTCGATCGTCACCGAACGCTCCGAGGTTACGATCGAAAACGTTTGGTATCGCGACTTCGTGCTCGTACAAGAGACCGCGCGCGGTTTGGACGATCGCGACGATCATCTCGGCGTCGCGCGCTTCGCCTTCACCTTGCTACCCGGCGAAAGCGTCACCCTCACATCAGGCATTTGCGACGCGCACAGCCCCTGTCATCCTGAGCGTAGCGAGCGCAGCGAGCGTAGTCGAAGGGCCGAGCGTAGCGCCTCCCCTTGTCATCCCGAGCGTAGCGAACGAAGGGAGCGTAGTCGAGGGGCGGAGGGCGAGTGGATCGATCAACTCGAGCGCGCCGCGGAGCAGTTCGTCGTCGCGCGGCCGACGGCGAGCGATCCGGACGGACGCACGATCATTGCCGGCTACCACTGGTTCGGCGACTGGGGACGCGATACGATGATCGCGCTGCCCGGACTGACGCTCGCAACCGGCCGGCCCGAAATCGCACGAAAGATCCTGACCGCTTTCGCCCCCTTCGTCGACGGCGGCATGCTGCCGAACTTCTTTCCCGAAGCGGGGCAGTCGCCCGAATACAACACCGCCGATGCCGCGCTCTGGTATGTCGAAGCCGCTGCGGCCTACGTGGACTCCACTGCCGACCGCGCGACACTACGCGAACTCTGGTCCTCGCTGCGCGACGTAATTGCCTACTATCGCGACGGCACGCGGTACGGCATTCACATGGATGCCGACGGCACGATCGTCGCAAGCGCGCCGGGCGTGCAGCTTACCTGGATGGATGCAAAGATCGGCGATTGGGTGGTCACGCCACGAATGGGCAAACCGGTCGAAATCGCGGCGCTTTGGTACAACGCGCTCGAACGCATGACCGCCCTCGCCGCACTGCTCGGCGAGCCGGCGCACGAGTATGCCGCGCTCGCCAAGCAGGCGCGCCTGGGATTCCAGCGGTTCTACAACGCGCAGACCGGCGGGTGTTACGACGTCATCGATGGACCCGGCGGCAACGACGCGTCCTTGCGGCCGAATCAACTCTTCGCGGTATCGCTTCCCCATTCGCCGCTCGAGGTTGCGCGACAGCGCGCCGTTGTCGATATTTGTGCCGCGGAACTCGTGACGTCGAACGGGTTGCGAACGCTCGCACCCTCCGATCCGAAATTCATCGCCCATTATGGAGGATCTCCGCACGACCGCGACGCCGCGTACCATCAAGGAACGGTCTGGCCCTGGCTGCTCGGTCCGTTTGCGATCGCGCACGCGCGAGTCTACCACGATACGGCGCGCGCGCGATCCTTTCTCGAGCCGCTCGCCGATCGACTGCGCGATGGCGGACTGGGCTCCATCTCTGAGATTGCCGACGGGGGCGCACCCTTCCGCCCGAATGGTGCGATCGCGCAGGCGTGGTCGGTCGCCGAGCTGATCCGTGCATGGAAAGAGGTCGCACGAATCGGGTAGCAAGCGATGAGAACACGGGGTGGAGTTCCCGTAACCGCCGCACGGCTGATGGCTCCTGTTCAAACTTTTTTGACGTATATCGAGTTTCGGCGCGGCGTTCGCAAACGTCGGCCTGATCGGCGCGCCTGATCTTTCGATACGGAGCCGCCAACGCGAACTACCTCACCCTGATGATGGCGACCGGTTTGACCTTCGGAACGATTTCGAGCCTCTATGGATTGACGCATCACTACATCACTCAAGCGCAGTACACCGCGCTCGTAACGGTGGTGATCTTGACGGCGATCCTTCCGACGGCCATCGCACAGGTGCTCTTCAAACCCTCCGAAGAGCCCGAGGAGATGGAGGCCGAGGTCCCGTAGCCAGCGGGATGCTCCGGCGCTTCGCGGCCGACCCGTTCGCGTATCTCGGCATGCATGCCGCGGACGGCGATACCGTCGTACGCGCCTCCCTCCCGCAGGCATCGCGCGTCTTCGTGCGCGAGCGTCACAACGTCGAACTCGTCGAGTTGAATCGAATCGAGGGCGATGGCCTCTTTGAAGGCTGGCTGGGTGACCGGTCTGCGCCCTCCGATTATCTTTTCATCGTCGAAACGCCGCACGGACGCTACGAAGTCGAAGATCCCTACCGGTTCGGGCCGATTTTGGGCGACGTTGACGTCTATCTCATCGCCGAGGGTACGCATCTTCGGCTCTGGGAGGTGCTCGGGTCGCACGTGCGCACGATCGGCGAAACCCACGGCGTCGCGTTTGCGGTCTGGGCGCCGAATGCGCTGCGAGTCAGCGTCGTCGGCGACTTCAACGAATGGGACGGGCGGCGCCATCCCATGCGCAAACGCGTTGAGTGCGGCGTTTGGGAGATCTTCGTTCCCGGCGCGACCGAAGGTTCGAAGTATAAATATGAAATCGTGGGAGCCGGCGGCGATCTGCTTCCGCTCAAAGCCGATCCGCTTGCGCGTTATGCCGAGATGCGGCCGGAGAGCGCCTCGATCGTCTGGGAGCACGCACCGGTGTGGAACGACGAAGCCTGGATGAAGAGCCGCGCCGAACGGAACAACCGTGACGCGGCGATTTCCATTTATGAAGTTCACCTCGGCTCGTGGCGCCGCGGTACCGACGGCGCGATTCCATCGTATGCACAGCTCTCGAATGACTTGCTTCCGTACGTTGCTGAAATGGGATTCACGCACGTCGAACTGCTGCCGATCACCGAGCATCCCTTTGACGGGTCGTGGGGATACCAGCCCACGGGGATGTTCGCGCCGACCAGCCGTTTCGGTACACCGGCCGACTTTCGGGCCTTCATCGACTGCGCGCACTCGCTCGGTCTCGGCGTCATTCTCGACTGGGTTCCCGGGCATTTTCCCAACGATCCGCACGGCCTCGCGCTCTTCGACGGAACCCACCTCTACGAGCACCGCGATCCGCGCAAGGGATTCGCGCCGGACTGGAATACGCTGATTTATAACAACGACCGGCGCGAGGTTGCCAACTTCTTGATTGCGAGCGCGCTCTATTGGCTGCAAGAATTTCACATCGACGCGCTGCGCGTGGACGCAGTCGCCTCGATGCTCTATCTCGACTATAGCCGGCGCCCCGGCGAATGGGTGCCCAACGAGTACGGCGGTAACGAGAACCTCGAGGCGATTGCGTTCCTACGCCGCCTCAACGAAACGCTTTACGCGGCCTGCGAGGGCGCGGTGAGTATCGCGGAAGAGTCGACGGCCTGGCCGATGGTCTCGCGGCCGGTCTCCTCGGGAGGGCTCGGCTTCGGCTACAAGTGGAATATGGGCTGGATGCACGACACGCTGCGCTACTTCGGCTACGACCCGATCTACCGCCGGTATCATCAAAACGATCTGACGTTCGGCCTGGTCTACGCCTTCGGCGAGAATTACATCCTGCCGCTCTCGCACGACGAGGTGGTGCACGGAAAGCGCTCGCTGCTTTCGAAAATGCCCGGCGACCGCTGGCAGCGCTTTGCAAATCTTCGCCTGCTCTTCGCGCTGATGTTCACCCACCCGGGAAAGAAGCTGCTCTTCATGGGCGCCGAACTCGGAGCGGTGCTCGAATGGAACCACGACGCAGAGCTCGATTGGGGACTTCTCGCCGACGAAGCGCACGCCGGCCTCCAGCGCCTCGTTCGCGATTGCAACACGCTCTATCGCACGCAGCCGGCACTCCACCAACTCGATGCCGAATCGGCAGGCTTCGAATGGATTGACTATCAAGATGCCGCGCAGAGCGTGCTCGCCTTTGCACGCACGGGCACGGATCCCGCCGAGCAGGTCGTCGTGGCGATCAACGCAACGCCGGTCGTACATTACGGCTATCGAATCGGCGTCGCGCACGCCGGGGGATACCGGGAAGTGCTCAATACCGACTCTCAATTTTACGGCGGGAGCAACGTGGGTAACGAAGGCGCGATCGTGACCGAGCCGGTTGCCGCGCACGGCCGCAGCGAATCGCTCGCGCTCACGCTCCCCCCGCTCGCCGCGGTCGTCCTGCGCCGATGATCTCCGCACGCAGAGCATCGGTGCTACCGGGGCGACCCTACCCGCTCGGTGCAACCTGGAACGGCGCCGGCGTCAACTTCGCGCTCTTCTCCGAACACGCCGAGAAGGTCGAGCTCTGCCTCTTCGAACCGCGCGGACGGCGTGAAATGCAGCGCATTGCGTTGCCTGAGTACACCGACTCGATCTGGCACGGTTATCTGCCCGACGCGCGCCCCGGTCTGCTCTACGGTTACCGCGTCTACGGACCGTACGATCCACCCAACGGCCATCGGTTCAACCACCACAAGCTGCTGCTCGATCCGTACGCGGCGATGATCTCCGGAACGCTGCAGTGGAGCGACGCTAACTTCGGCTATCGAATCGATTCTCCGCGCGCCGACCTCTCCTTCGACCGGCGTGACAGCGCTGCGGGAATGCCGAAGTGCGTGGTCGTCGATACCGCGTTTACGTGGGGGAACGACCGGCTGCTCCATACGCGCTGGCACGAGCTCATCGTCTACGAGCTCCACGTGCGCGGTTTCACGATGAAGCATCCCAGCGTACCGCCGGCGCTGCGTGGAACCTTCGCCGGTCTCTCCTCGCCCGCCGCGATCGACCATCTTACCCACCTCGGCATCACCGCGGTCGAGCTGCTGCCGGTCAACTATTTCGTGGACGAACGCCATCTCGTCGAGCGTGGTCTTCGCAACTATTGGGGCTATAGCCCGATCTCGTTTTTCGCGCCCCATCCGCGCTATCTCTCGCAACCAAATCTCGGCGAGTTCAAAACGATGGTCTCGCGGCTGCACGACGCCGGAATCGAAGTCATTCTCGACGTCGTTTTCAATCACACCGCGGAGGGGAACGAGCTCGGCCCGACGCTGAGTCTGCGCGGCATCGACAATAAATCCTACTACGCGCTCGCCGAGGACCCTCGCTACTACATCGACTACACGGGTTGCGGCAACACGCTCAACCTCGATCACCCACACGTGCTCAAGATGGTGACCGACGCGCTGCGGTATTGGGTGCGCGAGATGCACGTCGACGGCTTCCGCTTCGATCTGGCCGCGACGCTCGCGCGACGCGACGGCGACTTCACGACGCATAGCAGTTTTCTGGTCGCCATCGAGCAAGATCCGGTTCTCTCGCGCGTCAAGCTCATCGCCGAGCCGTGGGATTTGGGTCCCGACGGCTACCACGTCGGCGATTTTCCCGCAGGCTGGTCGGAGTGGAACGACCGCTTTCGCGACGGCGTGCGGCGCTTCTGGCGCGGCGACGGCAACACCTCGGATATGGCGACGCGCCTCACCGGCTCGAGTGATCTCTTCGACCAGCGCGGCCGACGCCCGCGTGCGAGCGTCAACTTCGTGACCGCACACGACGGGTTCACGCTTCGCGATCTGGTCTCATACGACCACAAACACAACGAGGCGAATCTCGAAGAGAATGCCGACGGGAGCTCTGAGAACTATAGCTGGAACTGCGGCGCTGAGGGCAAGACGCTCGATCCGCAGATCCTTGCCATGCGCGCCAAAGAACAGCGCAACTTCCTCGCAACACTTCTGCTCTCGCAAGGCACGCCGATGCTGCTCGCCGGTGACGAGCTGCAACGGACGCAGCAGGGGAATAATAATGCCTACTGTCAGGATAACGAAATCAGTTGGACCGACTGGTCGGCCTTCAATCCGGCCGTCGCGTTCGATTTCGTGCGCTCATCGCACTTCGACCGGCACGATGCAACCGGCGCCGAGCTCATCGAGTTCGTCCGAAGTTTAATCGCCTTACGCCGCGCGCATCCGGTCTTTCGACGTCCACGCTTCTTTCGCGGCGTCGAGGCGGAATCGTCGCCGCTCAAAGACATCACCTGGTATGCGCCCGACGGGCACGAGATGACGAACGACGACTGGCAGAACGGCGAGATGCGGTGCTTCGGCGCGCTGCTCGGCGGCGACGTCGGCGACCGGTTCATCAGCCTGCAAGGTTATCCGGAGCTCGACGACAGCTTCCTGATGATCCTCAACGCGCATCCGACATCGGTTGAGTTCGTTCTTCCCCTTGCAACGGCGGTGCGGCGATGGAGTCAGCTGCTCGATACCGCACGCCCCGGCTCGACGCCGACGCTGCCGGTCGCTCCGGGCTCGCGGCTGACGATCGCCGATCGCTCCTTCTCACTCTTTGCCGGGCAGCTCACGGAGTGATCGAACCGCACTACCACGATTACTGGGGAAATCGAGTCGAAACGCCGGAGTCCACTCGCCGCGCATTGCTCGCGACGATGGGGTACGACGAGCTCGCGAAAGCGGACGATGCGGAAAGGCTTCCGCCGGTCATCGTCGTCCGATTCGGCGAAACGCCATCGCTACCGCACCCCGTCGAACGTTGGTCGGTGGATCTCGAAGACGGCAGCCGCTTTGCCCGCGATCTCCATGCGCTTCCGCTGGGTTATCACCGGCTGACACTGCGCGGTAGCAGCGAAACGAGCTGCGCGCTGATCGTCGTTCCCGCGCAATGCTATCTTCCTGCGAGCATGCGTAACGGCCGACTCTGGGCGATCTCGACGCAGCTCTACGCGCTGCGCTCGCGGCGCAACTGGGGCATCGGCGACTTCACCGACCTCGCGGCATTTGCGCAGATTGCCGGCGAGTCCGGCGCACGCGCGCTTGCAATCAATCCGCTCCACGAGCTGCATCCGAGCAACCCGGACGCGGCGAGCCCGTATAGCCCGTCGAGCCGGCTCTTTCTCAACGTGCTCTACATCGATGTGGAAGACGTCGCCGAACTCATCGAGTCCCCGGAGGTTCGGGCTGCAATCGCGGACGAGAACTTCTCGCGCCGGCTCGATCAACTACGAGCCGGGAAACTCGTCGATTACTCGAGCGTCGCCAACGCGAAGCTCGAGATTCTCGAGCGCCTTTACCACGTCTTCCGGTCGAACCACTTGGAGCGGGCCGGCGACGCGCGCGCTCGATCCTTTCGCCGCTTCGTGCGCGAGCGTGGTACGGCACTGGAACGCCTCGCCGTCTACGAAGCGCTCGCCGAGCATTTTCGCGCTCGCGATCCTAGTGCGTACGGGTGGCACGATTGGCCGAGCGAATACCGCTCGCCGCACTCCCCGAGCGTCGCACGCTTCGCGGCGGAGTCTCGCGAACGGGTCGAGTTCTATTGCTACCTGCAGTGGCTCGCGCACCGCCAGCTCGCGCAGGCGGCGCGCAGCGCGCGGCGGCACCACGTCGCGCTCTACTGCGATCTCGCCGTCGGCGTGGAGCGCAATAGTGCCGATGCTTGGAGCGATCGAGAGGCGATTCTCTCGGACGCATCGCTCGGCGCGCCGCCCGATCCGCTCAACCTGCAGGGCCAGAACTGGGGTCTCGCACCACTCTCCCCGATCGCGCTACGTGGGCAGGCATTCGCGCCATTTATTGCGCTGCTTCGTGCCAACATGCGCTATGCCGGAATCTTGCGGGTCGATCACGTGATGGCGCTGCGACGCGCCTTCTGGATTCCGCGCGGCGCGCCGGCGTCGGAAGGCGCATACGTTCGCTACGACTTCGAGGCGATGCTCGGCATCTTAGCGCTCGAGAGCGTTCGCCATCGTTGCGTCGTCGTCGGTGAAGATTTGGGAACGGTCCCCGACGGTTTTCGAGAACGCATGCAGCAGGCGCGCGTGCTCTCATCGCGGGTTCTCTATTTCGAACGCGACGCGCTCGGCGAGTTCGTGTTGCCGAACGCCTATCCGCACCTCGCCGCCGCAAGCGCCGGCACCCACGATCTTCCGACGCTTGCGGGATGGTGGACGGGCGACCGCGGCGAGCATGAGCATCGCGATGCCGACCGCTTGCGGCTCGTCGACGTTTTGGAGCGTGCCGGCGCAATCGACGGGGCGAGCGCCGTTCGGCTACGTGAGGATGCAAGCGCCGGCGGCACGCTCGGCGCGGTGCCGGAACTCGTCGCCGCAGTCTGTCGCTTCTTAGCCGCAACGCCGTCGGTGCTTGCGGTCGCCGCGATCGAAGACTTACTGCACGAGACCGGCGCGGTGAATGTGCCAGGAACGTTCGACGAACACCCGAACTGGCGACGGAAGCGCTCGCTATCGCTCGAAAGCATCGGAGCCGACGGACCTCTTTGGCAGACCGGTAGATTGTTGGTGAATCGATGAAAGCCGTCGTCATGGCCGGCGGCGAAGGTTCGCGCCTTCGTCCGCTCACGTCGAGCCGCCCAAAACCGCTCGTCCCCGTTGCGAACAAGCCGGTGATGCACCACATCGTCGATTTGCTGCGCCGCCACGGCATCACCGATGTCGTCGCTACGCTGCACTATCTCGCGGACGAGATCGAGAATTACTTCGGCGATGGCTCGCAGCTCGGCATTTCGATGGCCTACGTTGTGGAAGACACGCCGATGGGCACCGCCGGCGCCGTCAAGCTGGCGCAGCAACTCTTGGGCGACGAGCGTTTTATCGTGGTCTCGGGCGATGCGCTTACCGACATTGACGTTAGCGAATTGATCGCAGCCCACGAGCGCAGTGGCGCGGTTGCGACCATTGCGCTCCAACGCGTCGCTAATCCGCTGGAGTTCGGCGTGGTGGTGACCGAGGGCGACGGGCGCATCACGCGCTTTCTGGAGAAACCATCGTGGGGCGAGATCTTCTCCGACACGATCAACACCGGCATCTACGTGCTCGAGCCCGAGGTTTTCGGGTACATGGAGGACGGCAAGAACTACGACTTTGCGAAGGATATCTTTCCGTTATTATTGCGCGACGGCCGCAAGGTCTACGGCCACGTCGCCTCCGGGTATTGGAGCGATATCGGTAACCTGCAGCAATACCAGCAGGCGAACCACGACGCGTTGCGGCGCGCGGTGCGATTAGAGATTCCCGGCACCGAGATTCGCCCGGGCGTCTGGGTTGGCGAGAACGCGGTGATTTCACCCGGAGCGCATGTCCCGGGCCCGGCGAGCATCGGACGGAACGTGACGATCGAGCGCGGTGCGGTCGTCGAAGAACTTTGTTCGCTCGGCGCGTCGTCGATCGTCGCAGCGAATGCGCGTCTTCACCGAGCGGTCACGTGGGAAGACGTTTACGTTGGAGAAGGCGCGTCGCTCACCGGCTGCACGCTCGCCGACCGGGTGATCGTCAAAGACCGGGTGACGATCATGGAGGGCGCCGTCATCGGGCGCGGCAGCACGCTCGGGAGCGGCTCGACCGTTCCGGCGAACATCAAACTCTGGCCCGACAAGTCGGTCGCGTCGGGATCGATCGTTTCGATGTCGCTGATTTACGGCATCAAGTGGCCGGGCTCGCTCTTCGGCGCCGACGGCGTCAGCGGTTTGGCGAATATCGAGATTACGCCCGAGTTTGCGCTCAAACTCGGACAGGCGCTCGGATCGGTGCTCGGCCCGGGGCAGAACGTGATGACGAGCCGCGACGCGCATCCCGCCTCGCGCTTGACGAACCGCTGCGTGATTGCGGGGCTGCTCGCGGTTGGCGTGAACGTTCACGATCTGCGCGAGGTGCCGATGCCGGTTTCCCGCTACGCGGTGCGCAACTCGGGCGATGCGGGCGTACACACCGGGATATCGCCGTACTATCCCGATCAGTTTTTGCTCGAGTTCTTTGACTCGCACGGCGTCAACGTCGATAAGAATACCGAGCGGAAGTTGGAGAACATCTTCTTCCGCGAGGATTTCCGGCGAACGCCGATGGAGGCCGTGGGCCGGCTCGACTTTCCCGAGCGCGTGGTCGAAGCCTATAGCAGCGGATTCTTACAAGCGCTCGCGCCGCAGGCGATTTCCGATGCGAACATGCGCGTCGTCATCGACTATGCGTATGGAAACGCTTCGCTGATCTTGCCGCGGATTCTGAGCAATCTCGGCGTTGAGATGATCGCCTTGAATGCCTTTTTCGACAACGCCAAGGTGCTGACGTTTGGTGCGAATCGCCGCAGGCATCTCGAGCAGCTCTCGAACGTGACGACGTCGCTGGGTGCGGCGCTCGGGATTCTGCTCGATCAGCGCGGGGAATCGTTGGCGCTCGTCGACGATCAAGGGCGCATCATCGAGGGGAGTCGGCTGTTGGCGTTGCTGACGGTGCTGGTTTCGAGCGTGGTGCCGGGTGCGCGGATTGCGGTGCCGGTGATGGCGCCGAGCACGATTGAAACCGTTGCCGCGCAAAATAGGGCGACGGTCGTGCGCACGCGGACCGATCGGCGATCGCTGATGGCGCTGGCGGCGGAAGTCGGTTCGTCGCTCACGTTTGCAGGCGGCGCGAACTTCGAGCTCGTCTTCCCGGAGTTCGCACCAGTCTTCGATTCGCTCTACGGTGCGGCGAAAATCATGGAACTCATTGCAGCGCAGGGGCGACCGCTCAGCGAGATCGTCGACGATTTGCCGGCGTCGCATCTTGCCTCACGCCGCGATCACTGCCCGTGGGAACGTAAAGGCCAGATCATGCGCCGCCTGCTCGATGAGACCGATGGCGAGAACGTCGAGCTTACGGATGGGATTCGGCTGGCGCGGGAAGGCGGCTGGGTGCTCGTGATTCCCGACGCCAGCGATCCATTGTTCAACGTCTGGGCTGAAGGCCGCTCAGAGGACGAGGCTAACCGGTACGCAGACGAGATCGCCACTAGGATAGGGGAGCTCGCTCGGGGTCATGCCTGAGGGGCCCGATGAGCGGTTCGCTAAGCGCAACTTCGGCATATTTTCTCGGGAGCAAAAGAGGACCGCCATGCTGTTCAAGCAACTTCGCCCCTCCCCAGCCTAAAGCCGCGATCTAAAGAGCTGCTGACCCTATAACTCGCTGCTGGCCCATGACGCCAAGGAAGAAAACCCGAGGTTAGCACGTGTCCGCCGATTGTCTCGGCTAAAATTTGGTGGTCGGAGGCAAGATAAAAATCATGTGGCCAAGTGTATAGTCATTCGGCTAGTCACTCAATGCTTACAATCCGAACGGGGGACTTATTTATGGACAGTCTGGCTTATAGCGTCGTATCTGCACGCGCGCTTTACGATGATCCGGGTTACTTGATCATTCGGGCCCTGATCAATGTGACGGCGACAAACTGCGACGCTTACATCGAGCGCAGCCCCATTCTGATCTTTCCGCCCTCGCGTCAGTACTATGCGATGGAACGAAAGACGACCGCAATCGGCGGAGACGTGATCTTACCTAGAGCCGTTACGCGAGTTTTTCCTATGGCCGGCGGCAAATCTGACACGATCACAATTACCGCACGAACAAACTCTCTCAATGTTAAAGTCGCAACTCTCGATCCTGAGGCGCCGTCGTCCCAAGCTTTAGTGAGCGCATTTAAGCTTGCAGAAGCGAGCGGCAGAACCCAGCTTCAAGGCGGAGGCGAAGTTCCCAGCGCACATAAAGCAACTACCACTATCAATGACGTGGCGACTGGTTATTCCAGTTCGCTTAGCTTCGAGGAGGCCTTCAGAGACGCACTCCGCCAACTACCTTCCCCTCCCCCAGACGCCCTTTGGTCAGTTCGCGTAACGGGCACCGGCGGAGAATTCGGGTGGGATCGCAGGTATTCATCGTCTTTGGGTCAGCATCAGCCGCGTTGGATGAAGGACGCTTAACCCGAGTTTTGGGACACAGGCCGACGCAGGCCTGTGTCCCAAACCTGAGCATTACGGTTTGACAGGAGGCATAAACGCTTTGAATACCTTTACTGAATCGACCTCGACGGCTGAAACCTTGACCTTCACTGAAGCTGGCGGAGTGCCCGAGAATGGCTCGGAGAACGAGATCGCTTCGCTCACAGGTCGAGTTGAGCAAAGAACCGGCGGAACGTGTGGCTTCGGCGATTCAATTGTAACCGAATAATTGTATGGCATTCGGATCGTCGGCGCGAAGTAGGCGCGTTCGCGGCACCCCTTGTTCACTAAGACCCATGCCACAGTCACGACATCTCTGTCTGTGCTAAATGCCCCCATTAGGCTCGGCTTTCGCACCTTGCACTGGTACGTGGCGGAGTCACAAGCTGCGCTCTTGGGAACGTTCATTACCGAGTACTCGGTTGTCACAGGCGACGGCCGCCCGGCCGAGGTCACCCACGCGCTGCCTGGTGAACGTCCCCCGCCAGCGAAGAATGTGACCCAAATCGGTGGTCTCACCATTTGTGCACACATTACGTGCGTTTGAGTCTTTATTTTGAACAGGTAATGCCACGGCTTGTCCACGGGCGGAATAAAGGCGGCGCCTACTTCGCACGAGTTGAGCAGCGTAGTTTGGGCTATGAACAAGACGCCATCGCTAGTCCCGAGAACGGCAATTGGATCAGGCGTGCCAAAAACCCAATCATAGGTCGGTGTCGCCGCGAGCGCTACAGATCCACAGAGGAGCGAAAACACGAATGCCCTGAGAAAAAACTGCAATCTCATATACCTCCTAAACAGAAGTCATAACTCAAATGGCTAGATCATCGCAGCATAACCCGGCCGGTGTTTACTGACAAGGCCCGACACCGCACCACGCAAGGATCAGCGGCAAGATATAGCAATCACGCGAATCAGTTCGCGCCGCCGACGTGGCGCTTGACCATACCCGCTATGCGTCCGGCTAATGCCCCGCGAACCCAGCCATGCGGTAAGCTCGCGGAATCCTCAACCTTCCTGCAAGCCAACGTCTTCCTCACGCGGCTTCAATCAGTCTCACTGCACCGGGCTCTGCGGGCCGAGGTAGTAGCACATGTGACCCAGTGGCCGCGCAGGAGGTTGGACCTGGCCGCCTGGCACGGCTTTGGGAGAGGCGGAACTGGGAAAGGCGTTTCGCACTTTACCGCTCCATTCTTGTTTTCCGAAATCGCTGACTGAAACATCGTAACCAATCGGCGCCGGCGTGGGCGTGGCCCACCCATCCTTGCTAAGGTCACTTGAAGAAAAAGCATATCGTTCGTCTTTATCCAATCCGAGGATCTCCGAAAACGATGGATACATCTGTTCAGGCATGGCCGAAGTCGGATTTAAAAAGGCCTGCGCCTCGGTCAACTCGTCATAAAGCGGATTGGATGATGCGACGTTCAAGTGGCAGAGTGCTTGCGTGATCGCAGCGACGTAAATTGACGTGCCCTGCGCTAGGTGCAACGCCTCATGCCCCGGGTTGTACACTCCTACATTAATGCCCTGAAAGGCTCCAGCCGCCGCCAACAGCGCTGTCGTACCGATGCCGTAGGTCGCGGGCCCCTGCACCTGTGTGCTGGTCGTCGTTCCCGAACTAGATGTTGTGGATGTGCTGGTTGTTACAACCTTCTGCACCGGCGCAAAGAACGTAATAATTCCCGAGACGGGCGCCAGTGGCACTGTCCACTGCGCTGGCGACTTTTGTGTATGTAAATTAATTGTTGGCGTTACTACGACAGGAATTTCGTTCCAACAAGACACGTATATGAGGGACGGCGTTACATGCTCTGTCTCTGCATTAAATACAACCCAGTTGGCTTCAGTAAAAAACGTGGTGAAGTCGATAATCAATCCACCGACCATATTCGGGTCAGCCTTGCAGGCCCCCGTGAGCGTGTCCTGATTCCAACCTGGCGCCGAAACAAAAAACAGCGGCACCGATGGTGCCCCGGAACTACCCCGCTGGTACCCGATAGCATGTAGCACCCGGGCGGTGAATTCCGTGACGTATGTCTGGAAGTTGGGCTCTTGTCCATTCGCGACAACGTAAAAGGTGCGAAATCCCGCCGGCAAAGGCGTCGCAGGAGCGACGGGACCCACGCCGGGGCTCGACGGCCCTTGACCGGCGGCAGCGCCACCGCCTCCGCCACCCGAACTTGCCCCTCCGCTAGCGCCAGCGACGGCGGATCCGTAGATCCCCGCGGCGATTACGCAACACAGGACAGATCGGACAAAACCACGCAGAAGGTACACGTTCGGTATCCTCCGTTTCCGCTCCGAGCTACCTTGCAAAGTTAAAAGCCGAATAGCCCGTTTGGCTATATGCTCGATAGCCTAGCTCCAAATGGGAATTTGGTCAAGCCTATGGCTTGTTTCAATGCCGACGTATTTTCGGGGAATTCCAGCAAGGCGGAAGCGAAATCCCGCGGCGAGCACAACTGCGACGGCGGTTCTGTCCCCCCGGTGAGAGCACTATTCGCTAAAAAGGTAGGTCGTTAGCTTTCGCCGCAGACGGGCATACGTATGCAGAATGCGCGCGCGTAGTCGGAAGCTCCCGGCCCGCGTCTCAAACAGCAAGAGTCTGTCCTTCGTATGGA
>DASRSI010000022.1:0-82799 GCA_035695445.1 Candidatus Cybelea sp.
CCAGCGGCGAGGTGAGCGACGCGGGTCACAACTGGGCCGACGGAGCCTTCGCCAACGACTACGTCGAGCGAACCTGGCCGCCGGCCTACGGCAACCGCAACGACGACGACGAGGTGCTGACCGGATACGGGGCCGGCGTCGCTTCGGGCGGCTACATGTGGGACGCGGCGCGCCGCGCGAACGTATCGTTCCGCGATTACGGTGAGATGGCGTTAATGCCCCCGATCGAGGGACACGTCGCCGCGACCGCGCCGAGTTTGGGCGACCGCTTCGATCCGCACTACGTCGGATGGGATCTCGGCTATAGCGACATCGAACGATACAAAGAGTGGAAGCGTGAGTTCGACCACTTCGTCGCGAACGGAACGCTGCCGCAGCTCGAATACATGTGGCTGCCGAACGACCACACCGCCGGAACGCGCCCCGGCATGCTGACGCCGGCGGCCTACATCGCGACGAACGATTACGCCGTCGGACTGATCGTCGAAGCAATCTCGCACTCAAAGGTCTGGCCATCCTCCGCGATCTTCATCACGGAGGATGACGCGCAGGACGGCGCCGATCACGTCAGCGATCAACGCTCGACGTTGTATATTGCCTCGCCATATGCGAAGGGTGGCACGATTCACGAACACTTCTCGACGGTGAGCATCTTGCGTTCGATCGAGTTGGTGCTGGGGATGAAGCCGCTCTCGACCTACGACGCGACCGCCGCACCGCTCTATGCCGACTTCGGCACGACGGCGAATCTCGAACCATTCGATGCGATCTCGCCGAAGATCGACGTGACGACGCGTAACGCGCAGGCTAAGCGCGCCGGCGCCATTTCAGCGAATTGGGACTTGCGGGGACCCGACCGGCTCTACCCCGCCGTTTCGGTCACTCGCCGGCGCTGATCGGCAAGCCGTCGAATGACGTCGAGAGCACGACGAGGGTTACGATGTGCAGCGATGCCGGTTCGAGGTGGTTGAGCAGTTCTTCGAGGTGCGTGACGTCGTGCACGACCGCCCGCGCGATAAACGAGAACTCGCCGGTCACGCGATAGCAGTCGAGAATTTCGGGACGCTCTCGCGCGACCTTGATGAAGCGCGCGTCGGGGCCGTTGGGGCGTGCGAGAATGAACGCGGTCACCGGGTAGCCGAGCTTCGCAGCCGAGAGCCGAACGCGATACCCTTCGATAATACCGGCCTCTTCGAGGCGCCGAATTCGCTCCGCGACGCTCGTCGCGGAGAGGCCGATCGCCTTGCCGATCTCCGCGAACGAGTCGCGACCGTTGCGCTGCAGCGCGCTAACGATCGAGCAATCGACGCGATCGAGGGCGTGAAAACGCGGGCTCTTTCCCAACGAAACCCTCCTCCTTCGAGGCAGCGGCCAGGTTTTTCGTTGGAATCTCGCTGTTCCCCGTCTGACCTGCGCGGTACGATACCGTCATGTCCGTCGATTGCATCCTCGCAACGTGCGAGTCGGTCGCCCAACTCGATCCCGACGACCGGATGCTCGTCGAGGAGCTTCGCAAACGCGGGATAACGGTAGCGGTCGCGGTCTGGAACGATCCGGGCGTCGATTGGGGCGCGGCGAGGCTCTGCCTCGTGCGCTCGACGTGGGATTATCACCAGCGCTACGACGAGTTCGTCGCGTGGATCGCACGCGCCGATTCGCTCACCGTCGTCAAGAACGACCCGCATTTGCTGCGCTGGAACGCCCACAAATCGTATCTGCGCGACCTCGAACGGCTCGGCGTGCCGATCGTCCCGACGCACTGGGTGCGGCAAGGCGAGCGCGCCTCGCTTCGCGAGATCGCGGAAACGAGCGGCTGGGCGAGCCTCGTGCTCAAGCCGGCGCGCGGCGCGGCGTCGCACGGCGTTACTCACGTTCGCGGAGATGCCGCGTCGCATGCCGCCGGACAAGAGTGCCTCGACGAACTGCTGACGCGCGACGACGCGCTCGTGCAACCCTATCTCGAGGCGGTTGTCTCCTACGGCGAGCGCGCACTGATCTTTCTGCGCGGGCGTTTCTCGCACGCCGCGGTCAAGAAGCCCTTCGATCGAATGCTCGCGGTCAACAGCGAGCCGTCATCGTGCGTTGAGGCGACTCTCGGCGAGATCGAGGTCGCCGCGCACGCCGTCGCGGCCGTTCCCGGAGCGCCGCTCTACGCGCGCGTCGATCTGATTAACGACGAAGCGGGGCGCGTCTGCGTCAGCGAACTCGAGCTGATCGAGCCGACGCTCTACTTCGCACTGCACGAGCCCGCGCGGCTCGAGTTCGCAGCGGCGGTCGAGCGCGAACTCGAGCGGCTCGTAAATCCACGGCGCGACGCTGCGCGAAGCGGGTAGCGCGTGTAGCCGGCTAGGCTTCGAAGGACGCGATCTCGTTCTCGTCGCGCAGGCACGTCCACCAGCGCGTGCCGTCGTAGGCGATCGAGCGCGCCGCATCGGGTAGCGAGCGGATGCCCTCGAAGTGCGGTTCGTTCTGCGAAAGGTCGAGCGTTCCGAAGTTCAAGTTCTCGAACTCTTCGTCGGCGCTGACCATATAGAGCCGTCCGCCGGGACCGAACGCGAGACCCGCAAAGCGCGTCCCGAGGTCGATCGTACGCTCGATCGTCGCGTCGGGTTTCAAGACCACAATCCGCTGATAATGTAACTGGCCGAGATAGATCGTCGATCCGTCGGCGGCGATGTACGAACCGGTGAAGTCGGGACACGCGGTCTTGCTTTCGAGATCGAATCCGGTTTCTGGGAGCAAGCGGTAGAGATAGCGGTCATCCTCTTCGCCGTGTCCGATGACGACGCGCAGCTCGTCGCCGAACGCGGTGATGCCGTAGGCCTTGCTTGGAGTCTCGAATTCTTTGCGCACCGCCCACGTTTGCGGGTCGATCGCATAGACGCGTTCGGTGACGCGAGAGGCCATCCAGAGCATTCCGCCGAGATAGGCGAGCGGGTGGGGTTGCGCGGCCGGGGACGGCCGCCGAGTGAGTTCTTCGGTCTTCTGCATGACGGCACAAAGGCCGGAGCATTGCGGAAGGTTGCAGAATGGAGATGGCTCATGAAAGCAATCGCCGCCATGCTCGCCCTGACCGCAATCGCGGCCTCGCCCGCTCCAGCGACGGCGCCTTCCATGGCGCTGCTCGCTCGCGCGACGAACCCGAACCCGACACTGAACTCCTACACCGCGACCGCACAACTCTCGGCCCTGCTCCACGCCGTCATTCCAATTCACAAGACCTTTAACGGCAGCGTCTACTACCTGCGGCCGTCACGCAAGATCGAGTTCCAAGGCGTGCCCGGCGCGCTCAGCCGTTTTCGAGATCTCGCATCGACAACGCCGACGTACGAACAGGCGACGCAGCAATATACCATTACACCGATGGCCGATACCGGAACGGTATCGACCTATTTGCTCGTTCCGAAGAATACGGGAAGTCGCGTTAAGAACGTCACCGTCTCGATCGGCGATCAGTCGGCGCTCTTCACGCAGGCAAAGTGGAACTACACGAATGGCGGAACGCTGACGTTCGGCCAAACCTACGAAAGCGTCGGCGCCTACCGGCTGCCCGCGAAGGCGCAGATCGCCGCGCGATTCCCCGGCTACAGCGTTGACGGCACGCTGACGTTCGCGAACTATCAGCCCAACGCGACCGTCTCGCCGTCGGTCTTCGCCTCGCCGCAACCGCGGTAAGCCGGAGAGAGAGTTATGGCGCGGGACGGAGCACCAAAACGCTCGCCGCGCTCGCGCGAATTGCGCCGTCGCTGAAGGGCAACGCTTCGAGTCCGCCCGCAACCCACGCCGCGGTCAGATCGGTGTAGTGCTCGGAACCGCGTTCGCCGGACTCGCCGCTCGGAATCGCGATGCCGCCGCGATCCCAGTCTCCGGCGTCCCAGACGGCGCGAAAGCCCTGCGCGATTCCCGGCTCTTGCAGGTGAATCGTGTACTCGTCCCCCTCGCCCGGCAGCCACGCACCGTCGAGAAAGCCGAAATGCATCGGCGCGAGTAGATGCTCGATGCGGATTGCGCCGGCGTCGCGCCACGTTGCGGAATCGCCGAATGCAAACGACGAGAGTGCCGAGGTGACGTCGTCCGCGAGCTCGCTCGGAGCGCTGCGCGCGTCACGCAGCTCGTTCAGTCGCTCGCCCATTGGGGTTCCTTCTTCGAAGAGCGCGAGCCGTAGGGCGTGTTCGAGGACCGCGCCTTGCGATGCGGAGCGATAGCGGCCATCCCACCGGCGCAACTCAACGAGCGCGCTCGACCAAGCCTGCCGCGCCGAGCGCGTCTGCGCGAAGGCACCCACGTCGTGCGCGAGCTCGAAGTCGATCGGCGAAAACGTGTCGAGCTGCATGCGCGCAAAGTATGCTGCGTCAAACGTTCGCCGCGATTCCATGAGCTGCGCGATACGATAGGCCCGGTAGGGCGGATCGAACTGCGCCGATAGCCGGTAGGGATATCGCGGCTCGTAGGTTTTATTGTTCGCCGCGACGAGCATCGCGTCGCGCGCGGGACCGCGCTGCGGAAGCCGGCCGAACTGGATCGGGGCGTAGGTGCGGTGCAGATCGCGCGCGGCGTGCACGTATCGTCCCCACGCGGGATCGTCCGGTACGAGACCCGCAACGTGGTACGCGACGTTGCCGTCGCGGTCGGCGACGATAAAACTCTGCGGCGAACCTCGATATTGCCCGAGAATTCGCAGCGCGTCTCGGGCATCGCGGGCCGCATCGAGCGCGAGCGCCGTCGCGATCGTCGATTGGCTCTCTGCGTAGACCGGCCAGCGCACGAGCACGAGTGACGACGGATCCTCTCGATCGAAGATCGAGAACTCGCGAGGGGCCCGGTAATATGCCTTCGTGACGTCGCTCGCAAAGCGGACGTGAAAGCGCTCCGTCACCCACGACGCGCGATCGAGCCGTCCGGCCTTAAAGAGGCTCGCCGTCGTCATCGCCGCATTCGCCGATGCCCACGCAACCCGCTCGTTGTGACCGAGAACGACGCCTGGGATGCCCGGAATCGTCGCTCCGGCGGCGTGAAGCTGCGGCGAGTGCAGATCGACGAGGTACCAAATGCCGGGAATCGTGAGATCGAGATGCGGGTCGTTCGCGATCAACGCGTCGCCGTCGGCGCTGCGCGCGCCGCCCGCAGCCCATGCATTGCTGCCGATTGCGGGATGCGCTACTCTCGCCGCCAGAGCCGCTCCGGAACATGCCGCTCTGCGGGGCGCCGGCACCTGGGATTCGCGCTCGCCGTTGAACGTGACGTCGTAGCGCGGATCGGATAACGGTACGAGCGCATCGAAGCAGCGCGGGCCGCTCTGCCGCCAGATCGAGTTACGCGTGAGAACGTCGTCCCACGATCCCGCGAGTTCGAGCGAGGCGACGATCGAAATTGCCAGCGAATCCTTCGGCGTCCACGGCGCGGGCCGGTAGAGCAGCATCCGAAACTCCACCGGCAGCGGTTGGGTGCGCGCAGCCGCGTTGACCCCGTCGCTCAACGCCAGAATCGCTTGACGATCGGATGGTGCGAGTGCGTGCATTTGCCGTTGCGCGATCGCATCGATACCGGCGGCACGCTGCATCTCATCGTAGGGAAGGGCCTTCGCGCCGAGCACCTCAGCGAGCCGGCCGTAGGCGTAGCGGCGGCTCAAGTCGAGCTGAAATAGCCGGTCCGATCCCTGCACGTAGCCTTCGGCGAAGTAGAGATCGTGCGCGTTGCTCGCGCGGATGTGCGGAATGTCGCGACGGTCGCGAACGATGGTAACCGGTGCATCTAAGCCGCGCGTCACGACGTTGCCGCGCGTCACCGACGCGGCGTTCAGCCCCAGCGTTACATTGGCGGCGTAGATGGCCGCGGCCGCAACGATGCAGACGAGCATTCCCAGCGCGTGGCGCTTGAGTACCACGCCGACCGCCGCGAGCGGCATCGGATCGGCGCTTTGGACGAGCCGCGGATCGGGTCGCTCGAAGAAGCCCACGTCGTGCGCTACGGAAGCGTTCGAGCAGACCCGTTCGTGACGCATGCCGAGCGCCGGCTCTCGTAAAAGCGACGCTCCTCCGGGTTGCGCGCGGCCCCGATTGCTGCCGCGAAGTGTTCTCGCGCCGCCGCTTCGTCGCCGCGCTTGAGCTCGAGTTCGCCCCGGGCGGCATGGTAGAACGGATAGTCGCGCAGGCGCTCGCGCCCGTCGATCGCTTCCATCGCCTCCAATCCGCGGTTCGGCCCTTCGCACTGCCCGACGGCGATTGCGCGGTTGAGCGCGACGATCGGCGAGGGCGCGAGGCTCATCAATCGGTCGTAGAGCGAGACGATCGCGTTCCAATCGGTCGCTTCGATCGATGGAGCGCGTGCGTGCACCGCGGCGATGGCGGCCTCGACGTGATAGCGGCTCATCGCCGAACCCGTTGCCGAACGCTCGAGCCACGCGACGCCGTCGTCGATCATTGCGCGGTTCCAGCGCGATCGATCCTGATAGTAGAGCGGGGTGAGATTCCCCGACGGATCGAGACGCGAAGGCAGCCGCGCGGCGTTCAGATACATCAGCGCGAGGAGTGCGTGCGTCGCGGGCGTCGCTGCGAGCGGATGTTTCGCAAGGAGATGCGTCAAGCGAATCGCTTCGTGACAGAGATCGGTGCGAACGGCGGCGCGGACCGACGCGCCGTGATATCCTTCGCTGAAGATGAGGTAGAGCGCGCGCTGGACGGCGGGAAGCCGCTGCGCAAAATCATCGGCATCGGCGATATCGAAGAGCGCGCCCGATTCCTTGAGCACGTGCTTCGCGCGGGTGAGGCGCTTCTCGACGGCGGCGTGAGAGGTGACGAAGGCGGCGGCGATCTCACGCACGCCGAAGCCTCCGACGAGCGCGAGCACCAGCATGATCTGCGCGACCTCCGGCAGATTGCGCCGGCAGCACGAAAACATCATGCGCAGCTGATCGTCGCGCAGATCGGTCGACTCAAAGACTTCGTGGACGGCGTTGGCGAGCGTCCACTCCGTTTGGAGCAACCGGCCATACTCGGGCGCGAACGTGCGCGCGGTGCGCTCGCGCCGCAGGACGTCGAGCGCGCGATTTCGCGCCGTCGTCATGAGCCAGGCCGACGGATTCTCGGGAATGCCGCGGATCTTCCAGATTTCCAAAGCGCGGCAGAAGGCGTCCTGAACGACGTCTTCTGCCAGCTCGAGATTCTGCAGTCCGAAGAGGCGCGCGAGCGCCGCCACCATACGTCCCGCCTCCCGGCGGAAGAGATGGTCGCTAGGAGCCTGGAGGCTCCTCCGCTCCACGTTACATATCCATGTTCATGACGGGACGAACCTCGACGGCGCCATCGCGCTCGAGAATGGGGCACCCTTTTGCCAGCTCGGCGGCGCGTGCCAAATTCTCGGCCTCGACGAGCGTATAACCGCCGACGAGATCTTTCGCTTCAGCGAAGGGACCGTCGGTCACGGTGCCGCGTCTGTCGCGAACCACCTTGCCTTCCGCTTCGAGAGGTTGGCCACCGTCTTTGAGGTTGCCGCTCGCCGTCAGATCTTTGAACCAGTTCATCCACTTTTGCATGATCTGCTCGGACTCTTCCGCCGTCGCGCCTCGCTGGCCGCCGCGGTAGAGATAGAGAAATTCCGCCATGTCTGCCTCCTATTCGTTGTCGGGTTGATACACCGTAGACGTTCGAGGTGGCGGCTTCCGGACAATTTCCGGCGGGGGATTTACCCGCCGGAGCGGTGACGGTAGACGATCCGGCCCTTCGTCAAGTCGTAGGGCGACATCTCGAGATCGACCCGGTCGCCCGGGAGAATTCGGATGCGGTGCCGGCGCAGACGACCGGCGATGTGGGCGAGGACGATGTGGCCGTTGTCGAGCTCGACCGAGAAGGTCGCACTCGGGAAGACTTGCTTGATGCTCCCGGCAACCTCGAGCGCGGGCTCCTTGGTATTCTGGGTGCTCTCGGGTTTCGGCGGGCGGGGGGCGCCTCTGGGGCGCCGGCGGCGACCTGCTATTGCAATACTCCTTCTAAGGTAGCTTCTCGCTCTATCATACCACTGCGAGGAAAGTCTCAGGCCAGCGTTCGCTTGCGTGCAACGTTTTACCGCTTGCGGGCGTTATAGTTTGGTTATGGATTGTACGTATTCGCCGGTTGCTGCACTTGCTATCACGAAGTCGAACGGACGAGTTGTCGCCGAGCTCTCGGAACCCGTCTATGGCGGATATGCGAACCCTCGTGGCGAGATTTTCCTGTTCGCTAAGGAACTCGTCTACCGCGTGAACTTCAAGACGCGCGTCTTGCAGCGCCGCCCCCCGCTCAATCCGGCCGCGCAAGCTCGCTACGATGCGACCGTTGCCGGCGGAGATTTCGAATATGGCAACCGGACGTTTCGCCGCCTCAGCCACGAGCAAATCGCAGAAATCTGCGAAGCGAACCGCTTCAAGGTTAGCGCCGGCTCACATTACGCCTAGCTCGTCGTAGCGAAGCAACTTGTAGACGCCGACCGAGACGAGCCAGCTCGCCAAGAAGAGTCCCACGATGATGAAGCCGAGCGTGCCGAAGTTTTCGTTCACCGCTCGGATCGCATCCCAGGCTCCGCCGTTGAGACGGAGCTGGTCGGCGACCACGCTCGTCGCCTCGATCGCGCCGACGATAACGGCGACCAACACCGAGACGAGCGTAATCACGAGGTTGTAGTAGAGCTTGCGCATCGGCTTGATGAAGGCCCATCCGTAGGCGCCGACCATGACGATGCCATCGGCCGTATCGATCAGCGACATTCCCGCCGTGAAGAGCAACGGAAAGAGCACGATCGCAAAGACCGGCAGGCCTTTCCCCGCCTCGACCGCCGCGATTCCGAGCAGCGCGACCTCGGTCGCCGTATCGAATCCCAACCCGAAGAGCAGGCCGACCGGATACATCTTCCAACTACGATCGACGATCCGCAGCAGCGGACGAAAACAGCGTCCCAGCAATCCGCGCCGATCGAGCATCGCGCCGAGATGCTCGTCTTCGAGCGGTTCGCCGCGTCGCGCGCGAGCGAACGCGGCAAAGATCTCGACGAGAACGACGAGATTGATTGCGGCAACCAGCAGCAGGAAGGCCGCGGAGACCGAGGTGCCGACGAGCGCGCCGACGCGTTGCAGCGCCGGGAGATGTCCCTTCACGAGCGTCGCGGCAACCGCGATTGAAAGCGAGAGGGCGACGACGACGGTCGAGTGGCCGAGCGAGAAGAAAAACCCGACGCCGACGGGTCGCCGTCCCTCCTGCATTAACTTGCGCGTGACGTTGTCGATCGCGCAGATGTGATCGGCGTCGACGGCGTGGCGCAAGCCAAACGTAAAGGCGAGCAGCGCCGTGCCGAGCAGCACCGGATGCGACCGGAAGGCTATGAAGGCGAGCGCCCACGCGGCGATATTGATCGCCACCAGGACCAATCACGAGACCCAAACAGCGCGCCCGCATCGTCACCCGCCAATTCTTGTCAGCAAACGCCGCGCATCCTCGGCGTAGAAGGGATGAAAGTTCGGATCTCCGATTGCAGCCTGCAGCCGCCGGCGAGCCTCGCTGCGGTCGCCGGCGTGCCATGCGATGACGCCGGCATGGTATTGCAGCTCGGGGTCCTGCGTGCCGTACCGGGTCGCGCGCTCGGCGTAGCGGCGCGCCTCCTGCCAGCGCCCCATCGCCGCGAGCACCCACGCCATCGTGTCGTCGGCGTAGACCTCGTCCCCGCGCTTGGCGTAGTCGGATCGCGCCGCCGTCAAGGCTTCGCCCAAGTGCTCGCGATGCTCCGCATAGTAGATGGCGAGCAGGCGATCGTTCACGCCCTGAGTGTTGAAGAGACGCTGCTCGGCTGCAATGAGCGCGTCGGTCCTGCGCGCGCCCGCGTCATCACCGAGCGCGTGCTGCGCGTCGGCCTCATAGCCTAGCGCTTGGGGCAGCGGATAGAGTTCGGCACTGCGCGTCGCCGAGGCGAGGGCTCGCGCCCAATCGTGGCGGCCGCGGTAAAGCTTTGCTTGATAGAGCAGCGCCATCGCGTTATCCGGAAAGATGCGAAGCGCTTCACTGAATTCGCGCTCGGCCACGGTGCCGTCGCCCGCTTCGAAAGCGAGCTGCCCTTCGCGAACGTGATACCACGAACGCGTGTAGGCAGGAATGCTGAGCATGCAATCGATGCGCGCCGCCGCTTGCGCCATCTGCACGCGCGCGCCGGTAAGGTTGCCGGTCAGCTCGTCGTAGCGCGCGCGAATCGACATCCACGTGGGATCGACCTCCGGCTGAACGGGACGAGCGAGGATTTGCCGCGCCGCGTCGTAGCGGCCGATCTCCATGAGCAGCGACGCCGTCTGCGCGCGGGCGCCGTCATCGAAGGGCGCGGCCTCCACGGCCGCGCGTTCGGCGCGAAGCGCCGCACCGAAACGGTGGAGCGCGAGATTACCCGACGCGATGACGCCGAGCGCCGCGACGTTGCCTTGCGGCTGCAAGCGCAGCGATTCGGTAGCCACCGCGAGGGCACGCGTCACGTCGTTGAGATCGCCCACTTCACGAAAGCGCTGCAAGTATTCGGCGCCGAGCATCCTCCGCGTGATTTGATCGTCAGGATCGAGCCGTGCTTGCGCTTCGTAGAACGCAACGGTCGCGTCGCGCAGCCGGTAATCGGTCGGAATCGGCGCGGGCGCGGGAACTCCGGCTTGCGCGCGATGTGCGCCGAGCCACGGCCACGCCGCCCCGAGCGCGATTGCCGCCGCGAAGGCGGCAATCGCTCCAGGTTTGCGCACGGTTAGAGCGGCGCCTGGATGTACGGGAACGTCGTCGTATTCGACTTGTCGTACGCGACGTTATCCGTGGTGAGACAGGGCACTTCCTTATGATCGTCGGGAATCAGGTTGAGCGCCGAGAGGGTGTTGCCGAAGATCGCGCCGAGCGAGATGTCGATGATGTCGTCGTCGAGCGCGCGTCCTCCGAACTTGCTTCCCGTCGCACCCCCCGTTTCATAGCCCAGATAGGCCGCCTTGGTGGTCTTCTGCGAGAGGTCGGCTTTCATGACGTTTGGATAGAGTACCGCTTGCAGCGTATCGGCCCAGGTCTTGCTGCGGAACATCATCGCAAACGACTTGATCTGTGCTTGAAGAACCGGATCGGCGTACGGCTCGGAGCGGTTCGTTTTGTTGTGATCTTCGAAGAGCTCGAAGGCTTCCTTCACCGCCGGACGCGAGAGAAGTTCGATCTGCTTGTATGAGGTCGCCGCACCGGCGGCTGCCGCACCCGAAGCTTGCGAACTGCCCGGAATCCAGGCTTGCGTGGATCGCGAGCTGCAGCCCCCGGCGACCGCGCCGACGAGCGCGAGCGAAACGAGACCGACGATATAACGTGATGTCATTGGTCTTTTCTCCTATTCCGGCTGGCCGTCGGGCGTGCTGGTCGTCGCCCAAAGGGCGATCGGTCCCGGCGATCCGCCCATCGGAGCGAGCAGCTTCTTGGGCATCTCGATAACGACCGATATAACGTCGTACGACGCGAGATAATCGTGCGGTTTCTTGATGACGCACTTGTTGGACCCGGCCGTTCCGTAATCGACGCCGTTCAGAACGATCTTCTCTTTAGCCGATGCGAACCGGAACGATGACGCCGTCGCGGGCGGCGTGTGCGGATGATTCATATAGTTGCGGTCGGGGACGATTTTGAAGAACTGCGCGAGATCGAAGAAGAACGGGTCGCGCCGCGGCCCGACGAAGACGTCGATGCCCTTCTTCAGCTTGGCGACCGAACCGAATCCGAAGGTTCCGGTCTTGCCGACGAGCGTGTTCGTGGTGCCCACCTCGTTCGGGGCGGCCGGACCGTACAGCGTCACTCGTTGGGCCGTTCCCGTGGAGTCGGCGGTGAACTGAATGACGGTGTCCTCGGTGATCGAGTTCGATGCAACGCCCTTCGTTGCGATTTTGAGCTGGTACAGAACGTTGGGATCGAGCGCGATCCCGCCGCTCATGCCCGCCGGGATGAGCGGGCGGACGTCCATCGCCAGCGCGACGCGCGACGCGTCGTGCGGATCGGGAAAGGCGTAGACGTCGGTGATATCCGCCAGCGGATTCTTGACGACCGTCGGCGAGTCTTGATGGTCGGATCCTCGCGCCGCTTTAAACGAAAAGAGCGAGATCGAGAACGCGAGCAGAAAGACCGCCGCCATCATGCCGATGGAGCGAAGCAGTCTCATGTGGTCTCCTTTGCTGCCAGAGTGCGGTGCGCTGACCGCGTTGCGAGAAAAACGGGAAGGAGCGCCGATACGGCGATGGTGAGGAGGGCCGACGTGATTATGACCGGCTGCGCGGTCGCCACGCCTTCGCCGGTCAATCCTTGAGCGAGCATCACCGCACCGACGATCGAGATGACGCCGGCGGTGACGAACGGCGCGATCCGGGCGATGCGGGTAAAGAGTTGCTGCCGTCCCAGCCACGCGGCCCCGTGCACGACTGCGAGCCCGAGCCCGCTGAGCACCGCCGCCAAGCCGAGGCTGAAGATGACGATCAGCGCAAGCCCGTAACCGACGCGATGCAGATGTAGCGCGGTGAGCAATACCACGATCGCCGCCGGACAGGGCGTGATGCCGCCACTCATCGCCGCCACGACCGCGCTGCGAAAGTGCAGTGGCTTGGAGCCCGCGATTGCGTGAGAGTGCCCGCGACCATTTGCGTGATCGTGATGATGCGCGTCGCCGTGGTGATGGGCGAGCGCGTGGCTCGTTGCGCTCGAGAGCGCGCGCGCGCCGATGAAGGCGACGGCAACGCCCGAGATCAGCGTGATCAACGTGAAGAGACGCTCCGTCGCGAAGCCGGTCGCAAAGCAGAGCAGCAGCCCGAGCAAGACGACGGCGATCGTGTGCGCGAAGGTCAAAGCCGCGGCGAGAATGAGTGCTTGTTTGAACGTGGCGCGCGCACCGACGAGCGTAAATGCGAGCAGCGCCTTGCCGTGACCGGGCTCGAGGCCGTGAAGCGCTCCCAAGCCGAAGGCCGCGAGGATGGTGAGCGCGATCCAGAACGGCGTCTGAACGTTGCGCGCAAGCAAATCCGAGAGCGCCGAGGCGCGCACGATCGAGGCCGCACCCCACGAAGAATCGCTCTCTCCGCTCACGCGAACGTGCTCGATCTCTCCGCTGACGACGTCGAAGGTTGCGCTATCGTTGCGGCGCGGCGAACCGACGAGCGCGCTCGGATACGAGCGCAACTCCCCGGTCGGGTCGGTCACACCTGGTAAAATGATATCTTTCCAGCCAATGCGCCGGTCGGCATAGACCGAATCACGCACCGAAATCGACGCCCGTCGCGGTATCGGTGCGGTGTAATCGCCGGTCCAATAGAGAATCGGAAGGCCACCGGCGCCGGGACGCGTGCGCGCCGTTACGCGTTCGAGATGCAGCGGCAGCGAGAGCCCGTTGCCGGCAATTGCGAGACCGTCGACGACGAGCGCGCTCTCGGCGTTTGCCCAATCGCGCATGCGCGCGGGCGTCCACTCACCCGCGGCGTGCATGATTTGAAACGACGGAATCTCGGCAATGTCGAGCACGTAGCGAACGCGAAGTTCGGTTTCGCTCGCGCGAATGCGCGCGAGATGATTGATCGTGAAGTTGCCGAGAGGGTGGGCGGCGGCGCTGCCGGCTCCTAATAACGACAGGCACGCCGCCCACGAGATACACGCCACCACCCGCATCGCGTATCGTAGCTCCTTTCTCCGTTTCACCCTAAACGGGGGAGCGATGCTCTTGGATTGCGGTCGAAGAGAAAAAGTTACCGAAGCGGCGCGTCGAACGCCCTCGCATGCGGAATTGTTGCGGCCTCATCTCCACAATCTTGGCGACGCTTCTCGTCGCAGGCTGCGGCGGTGCGCTCACCCCGGCGACGGGGAGCGGCGCGTCGTACGCGCTGCACCGCGCCGCACCTGCCGGCAAGTCGTCCAACGGGTACAAGCTGCTCTATAGCTTCAAAGGTACACCGGATGGCGCGAGCCCCTACGGGGGACTCGTTGCTCTCAACGGGACGCTCTACGGCACGACGTTGAATGGCTCGACGAATTACTGCTCGCAAAGCTGCTCGAACTATTGCTATCTCGGATGCGGCACCGTCTTTTCGATCACGAAAGGCGGAAGCGAGCACGTCATCTACAACTTCCGAGGGAACTTCGATAGCGCGCACGATGGATCGTGGCCGTTCGCGGGGCTGACGGCGGTCAACGGCGTGCTCTACGGAACGGCATCGAGTGCCGGCGCATACGGCAGCGGCGCCGTCTACACGGTCAGCATCGCGGGCCAGGAAAGGCTGCTCTATAGCTTCCAGGGCGGGACCGACGGTGGCGCACCCGAGGCGCCCCTCATCGCCGCTTCGAGCGGCCACCTCGCCGGCACGACCGTCGTCGGCGGCGGAAACGGCTGCGGCGGTAGCGGGTGCGGCACCGCGTACCAGATCTCGGCCAAAGGCCACGATTACCGAGTGGTACACAAGTTTGCGGGCGGAAACGACGGCGACCGTATCTACGCTCCACTCGTTCATCTCGGCAAACTTTATTACGGCGCGGCGCTGGAAGGCGGCGGGACGGGATGCGGCGGGAACGGCTGCGGCGCGATCTTCGACACGACCGATCGCGGCAAGGAGCACGTTCTCTATCGCTTCAGCGGTACGTCCGACGGCGCGTTTCCCAACGGTCTCACCGCGGTCAACGGCGTGCTCTACGGAACCACGGAAGGCGGCGGCACGCGCAACTCCGGCACCTTCTTCTCGATCACGACCGCCGGCACGCTCACGACGCTCTACAACTTCCTGGACATTCCCGACGGGAATCTTCCGGGAGCGACGATGATCGCACACAAGGGCACGCTCTACGGCACGACCGTCGGCGGGGGCACCGTCGGAAGCGGTACCGTCTTTTCGATGACGACATCGGGCACGGAAAAAGTGCTCTACAGTTTTCAAGGCGGCAGCGACGGCGCCGACCCGCAAGGGCCCGTCTATCTCTTCGACAAGATGCTCTACGGAACGACGACCGCCGGCGGCGGCACCGGCTGCAGCGGAAGCGGGTGCGGAACGGTCTTTCGAGTGAAGCCGTAACGCCGAAGAGGCCCGCGATGGAACCGCTCGATCTGCGAACGAGGGCGCCGCGCCGTTGTCACGCCGAGCTCGACGGGCTCATGCTGCTGCCGCGCACCATCGATAACCTGCGCGCGCAGCTGCCCGGCGGCAACGCCGGCGGCTACTTCATCAACGGCCGGATCAAGGGCATCTCCGGATACCTGCTCGAGCGGCTCGGCATCACCGAATCGGAGTTGCGCCAGGCAGTCGCGCGGGCCGGAACCGAGGACGACGTCGCGGCCTGGCTGCGCGAGCGAGTCGATCCGTCCGAGTATCCCGCGATCAATGCAACGCTGCGCCGCATCCGGCCGAAGCACGCCGAAGACGAAGCCTATTTCCGGCGTGCATATGCGGCGACAATGGCCAGGCATCCTGACCTCGAGTTCATCATCGACATCGTCGACGCCGACGACGACCTCGTCTTCGGCAGATTGGAGTAACGCTCGTGCGCAATCGACGCAGCGCGCACCTTTCAGGCGTTTGGGCAGCTCCGAACTCGGTGCGGCGCGACCTGCGGATCCCATAATCGTTTCGTCCAGCAGTCGCCGAGGAGCGAACAGTAGCAGAGCGTCAAGTCGACGTGCTTGATGTCCGCTACGATGTGCCGCGTGATGAACTTTCCAGAAACGCGCAGCAGCGTCAGCTTCGCGCCGGCGGGGACCACGTCTCCCGCGATGATCGTGCTCGCGCTCATCGAAGTGACGCCATGGGTGTGCGATGCAAGCGCATCGGTTCTCGCTTCGCGCATCTCCGGCAGAATCGCGAGCTCGAGCGCCGGGTGCGTGGTCGGGGTCGCCGGCAACACGAGAGGCTTTCCGTCGCGGCTCACGACCGAGCTCATGATCAGCGCGGGGCCGATCCCCGGGTTGCTCACGTCGAACTCAAAGCTTTCGGGCGACGTCGTCGTGATGAAATCGAGGTAGGGCCAGACCGTTGCGCTGAACTGGCTGCGGATGACGTAGGTCTGATAGGCGGATGCGGCCGCGGCAACGGTGCTGACGAGCAGCGCGCTGACGGCGATCAGCAGATCGAACCGGAAGCGTTTATCATTCACGCCGAAACCTTCTCGGCTTCCCTCAAGTGTCATCCTGAAAGGGAGGGAGCGCCGACGCAGAGCGTGGGAATAGCCGCCCCATGAACGTCACTTCGTTCCGCTCGCGCTCATCATGCTCGCGGCCTTCCTCTACAACAGCTTCGCATTTCACATCACGATGCTTCCGAGCGTCTTGGTGCTGCCGGTCATCGTCCTCGTGCTCTGGTTTCTGGTCGCGCTGCAGTATCGCGCGGTTTTTGCACCGCTGCTTCAGGCGAAACCGAGCCAGGTTCGATCGAACCGCTAGGTCTTCGGCCGCGGGAAGACCGCGAGGCCGGTCGGATTCGCGATGTCAATCGATTCGAACGGCATGGTGGCGCCCTTCTTGTAGACCTCAACGTTTCCCGGATACTCCCGCGTCATGCCGGCGAAAAGCTTGCCGGTTCGCTCGAATGCGATTGAGTACGGCGACGCGACGTCGTCGGTGATCGTGGCGAACGGCTTCGTGTCACCGAGGTGAAAGCCGAGTACGGTGTTGTTCTGGTCGCTCGCCACCCAGAGATTGTTGGCCGGATCGATGGCGACGCCCGTTGGGTCGTCCAAACCGGAGAGATTGAGCGCGGCGGCCTTCGTCGAACCTTTTGGCACCTTCCAGACGTCGTTCTGGAGAGCGTCGGCGACATAGAGATTGCCGCCCTTGTCGATGGCGAGGCCGATCGGGAGATCGAAGCCGTTGATCTGCTTGCTCGGAGTCTTTGAACCCTTCGGAAAGACCAAGACGTAACACGCTCCCGCGGTTGCGCCGCTGGTCACGAAGACGGTGCCGCGTTTGCTGACGGCAATGCCGTTGGGATCGGCGAGCGACCCTCCGGAGAGCGTCACGCTGGGGCTCGTCTGACCGAAGGGGTATTCGGTGACGGTGCCGTTCCCATTATTTGCGACGTAGAGCGTGCCGTTATTGCCGACGGCGTCGTTCACGGGCAGATCGATACCGTCGGTGATGCTCCCACTCTGCTTCGGATTCGTCTTGTCCGCCGGAAAGAGTTGAATCGCATCGGCGTCGATATCCGAAACGAAGAGCGTCGCTTTGCGCTTCGCAGCGTGAAAATAGCCGGCGCCGCGGATCGCGTTCGCCGCGCGCATTGCTTGCGGTGTCAGGCCGAATCGAAGGTCGGCCCGAACCGACTCCGTGACTCGCCGTTCTTGCGCCGACTGCTGCGCCGGCGGCGTCGTTGATGACGTGGTACAGGCCGTCAAAACGGAAACGGCGAGCACGCTGGCGATCGATGCAAAGCGCATGAGAGTACCTCCGGACGGCGCTCAATTGTCCGCACGAATAGGAGGAACCTGCTCCGCTAGAGGGTGTGGTCTTGGAGATCCGCCTCCGCTGCACTCAAACTGAGGTATCGCCGGAAATTATCGAAGACGCCCGCGAACGTCCCCGATCCGCGAATCATGAAGGCGTGGCCCTCGTAGGTTTCGTCGATGCGCATCACACACCACAGATCGGGCAACGCTTGGCCGCCGGTCTCCGTCACCGAGCCCGCGGACGCGTGCGGGGGGAGCACGTACGGCGTGTAGGTCAACTTGACGACGTGCGCGCTGGTGGAGTCGACGTACATCACGCCGCTGCCGTGCTGCGAGTCGTGAATCGTGCTCGCGAAGCTCACCCCGAGAGTGCCGGTGGAGCATGCCGCGCACGCGGCCTGCTGCACGAACGAGTAGTCGCTCAAATAGCGCGAATCGTACGGCTCCTTAAAGAAAACCTTACCTGCGCTCCAGTTTGCATTCGTCTCGTCGTTGCGTTGCTGGATTTGTGAAGCGGAGAGCGCGTGCCCGTCACGCTCGATATGGTAGTACGCAATCTTTACGAATCGGCCGTCGAGCACGATCTGGCCGCTCTCGCTCTGCTCGCTATGAGTGAGTGGACCGGCATTGATCTGGGTCGTAAAATGGCGTTGCATTCCCACCACGCCGCGCATCTGCATATCGAAGACGGCTGACGCGCGAAGCACCACCGATGGAACCAACGTCGCATCCGCCGAGGCTCGCGGTGCATCCGCACCTGCGAGCCATACCATCATTGCCGCGGCCGGAACCGCGTACCGAATCATGCGCTCAAAAATCTCCCTTGACCGATTGCGTCGTCCAGGCCGCTCCGAAGGTTCCGTTCTTTACCGAGCGCGCAAATGCATCGAAGTTCGCAATCGGCTTCTTACCCCACACGTTCCAGCTTGCGGTCCAGCCCCTCGAGGTCAATGCGAGCGCGAGGATCTCGTAGAAGTGCGCGATGCCGCCGCGTTCGTAATGAATGACGCAGAGCGCCGCATCGCACGCCGCAAAGACGAGCCGGCGTGACGGTGCGCCGGGGACGGGTACGTCGGTCGCACTGAACGCTCCGCCCGGCTCGGCCATTTCCCAGCGGCTCGCCGAGACGCCGTCGACCGTAAAGTCTCCGGCTTGAATGGCCTGGGGCAGCGCGGTGAAACGCTCGACCGGCGTGAGGTTCGAGAGCCGGCCGGTGACGGCCGCTGGGGGAGTTGCGGCGATCGAGAGGAGTGCGAGCGTCGAAAGGATCACCCGATGCATGCTCATTCGTGCTGAATTCGACGGAGAACCGAGCGCTCCGCCGAATGCCGCGGCTATGAAGAAGAGCAGCACGAATCGCATCGTGGCGTGTATCGCGCTCGCGACGACCGTCGCCGGTGCGGCCTTTGTGCCCGGGGCTGCCTCGGCCGCGCCGATCGACCAACTCAATCGGCTTGTCGGCACGTGGCAGAGTACGGGAACGTTCGTTGACACTCCCTATCAAAAGGCCGGCACCGCAACAGCCACGACGACGTGCGCGTGGTCGAACGACCACGGATTCATGATCTGTCAGCAGAGCGTGATGATGAACGGTACGCCCGATAGCGACCTCGGCATCTACACCTACGACCCCACGGCCAATGTCTATCGCTTCGACAACGTCCACGCGAGCCGCACGACGTCGTCAACGATTCTCGTCGACGACAAGAGCATTACCTATCCATTTTCTTTCACCGACAACGGAAAGAGCGTCGTCATCAGGACGCTCAACGTATGGCAGAGCGCTAGTGCTTACACGTGGCGCACCGAGTTCTCGACGGACAACGGCGCGACCTGGACGCTCATGGGCTCGGGAAAGTCCGAGAAGCAGTAATCCCCGCTACGGACGAAGGACGAGCGTCAGCCGAACCGTTCGTTTTTCGCCCGGGTGAATCTCGTAATCGCTCACGCCGGCGCCTCCGAGTGCCGGATTGATTGCGGGATCGTACGCGTACCGTGGATTCCTAGCGTCCGCCGGAAGCCACGACTGGTAGTAATACTCGACGTCATTCGTTTGGGCGTTGAAGATGTTGAAAACGTCTAGGGTGAGGTCGTATCCGCGATGGGTCTTCCAGATCCCCTGCGCGTTGTACGTTACCGACGGCGCTGAGACTGCGTCGCCCGTCTGATCGAGAACGCGCGGGCCGAAATAGCGCAAACGCAGACTCGCGGCGTAATTGGGTTTATCGACCGTAATTCCCGCCGCCGTGACCACGTTGATCGATTCGGGAACGAACGTGCCTGCGTTGCCCGGGTCGTTCAGAAAGCGGGCGTTCGAAGTGGCGATGTCGGCATCGAACGTAAGCCAGGGCCGCGGCTGGTAGAAGTTGGCGAACTCGATTCCGCGGCGCATCGTCGGCCCACCGGCAAACGTAACCCCGGCATCCCCGTCGAAAATGAGCTCGGAGTTCAAGTGCAACTGCCACAGCGAAAGCGTACTGTTCAATCCCCCGCGCGAATAGCGATAGCCGAACTCGAGCCCCTCGGCGCGTACGAGCGGCGTATTTTGTAGAACCGGCTGCCCGAGCGAGTCGTACGGTGCGCGCGTTTGCGGGTCGAGCGTATCGACGATGCCGCGAGCATCGTTGCTGTGGTAGCTCTCACCCCAATCGGCGTAGAGCTCCTGGTAGGGTGAGAATGCGTATCCCGCGGTCAGCTTGGGGCTGACGATGGCGGAATTGACCAGGCCCGAGTTCGCCGCGATCGGCGCGGCGACGTCGAAGTTATAGAAGTCGGCACGCAACGCCGGCGTTATCTGCAGTTTCGTACCGACGCGAACCAGCGTCTGCAGCCACGCGTAGCTGTCACGCTCCACGACGTGGGCAAGGCTGAGCGTTCCGTCCGCATACGGCACCGCATCGTTGCTCAAGAAGAGGCCGACCGTCGAAATATTGTCGTTGCGCGTCCCGATGCCGGCAGTCGTCGTCGCGGAACCACTCGGCGCAAAGGTGCGCGCAACGTTGAAGCCGGAGACGAAACGCTTATCCTCCTGTTCACGCTGATCGCCGCAAGCAAAGACGAACGGCCCCGGCGCGATCGACTGGGCCGGCGCCCGCTTTACCCCCGGTACCTCGTTCTCCGGACAGTACGAAACGTAGGTGTTGAGGTGCTTCGCTCCCGGATCGCACGTCGTATAGCCGATCGTGCACGTGATCGGGTTGCGCGTGACGTTGTAGTAGTCGGTCGCATCGTCGAGATAGTAGGTGAAGTTCGAGAAGAGATTGAGATACTGCTCGAACCCGAAGAGATCGGCCCGGGTCGTGCCGCCGGGGTCGGTGTGCTCCCACTCGCTCGATAGCGCATAGCGGTACGTCGTGCCGCCGTCGGACGGATCTATCAGGCCGTAGGGACTCAGGGAACCGTCGGCAACGAGGCGCTGCGGAATCTGGTCGCTGGACTGGAATGCGCCGTGATAGCCCATTGCCGTTACGTTGAAATCCGAGGTCGCGGTCGCTTGGCTCCAACGCAGCACGCCGTTAAACTTACCGTACTCGTCGGGTCGCTCGAAGGATCCGTTGTCGTGGTAGATTTGGAGGCCGTAGAGCAGGTTGCCCGCGCCGACGCGCGGCGAGCCTGCGACGAGAACGTTACCGTAGCCGTAATCGCCGACGCCGAACTCGGTCAGCGGCGCGTCAAGGGTATTGCGGTAATAGAGCGTGTAGGCACCGGCCGTCGAGAAATCGCCCGTGTTCGCGTAATACGGCCCTTTGTCGTATTGAACGTAGCCGACGAGTTCGGGAATCAGCCAGTTGATGTCGGAGTACCCCTGTCCGTGCGCGTGAGTCGGCAGGTTGATCGGCACGCCGGCGATCGTCGCTTCGAGATCGGTACCGTGGTCGAGCTGAAAACCCCGTAGATAGTACTGATTTGCCTTCCCTTCCCCACTGTGCTGGCTGATGAGCAGTCCGGGGATCGCCTCCAGGATCTCGCCGGGGCGGAGTACCGGCCGCGTCGCGATCTGCGTTCGATCGATCGTCCCCGCCGAAGCGGCCGCGACCTTCCCGACAAGGTTGACGTTTCGCCCGTGCGCGACGACGCGGCCGATCGTTTTATAGCGATGCGCCGGAGCGTGACGCGGCTTCGGCGTCGCCGTGGGAGCCGGTCCGATCGCGGCGGCAAGGAGCAGCGCTATCATTCTCACACCTAACGGTGGAGAACGGTACTCGGATTGCGAGCGTTGAACGGCGTTCAGATGTTCGCTCGAGTCCGTGGGCTCTTCTCGAAGCTCGGCCCCGGGTTGATTACGGGCGCGTCCGACGACGACCCATCGGGAATTGCCACCTATGCGATGACCGGCGCGAGCACCGGCTATTCGATGCTCTGGGTGATCTTTCTCACCACGCCGATGATGGCGGTCGTGCAAGGCATGTGCGCGCGCATCGCGATGGTGACGGGCTCCGGCCTCGCGGCGGCGATGCGCAAGCGGCTTCCTCGGGCGATCGTTGCACCGCTCGGCATCGCGGTCATCATTGCCAACACGATTAATGCCGGCGCCGATCTGGAAGGAATGAGTGCCGCGGCGCGGATTCTTTTCCATCAGTCGAACTTATTCTGGATCGCAATCTTCGGCGGGATCTTGATCGTTATCCAAGTCTGGTTCGCCTATCGCTCGTTTGAATCAATCGTGAAGTGGCTGACGATCGCGCTCTTTGCTTACATTGTGACGGCATTCGTCGTGCATCCGCCGTGGGGGGAGGTCTTCCGTCATCTCGTCGTTCCCGAACTTCATTTCCACGCAACCTGGCTCACCACGCTGGTTGCCGTGCTCGGCACGACCATCACGCCGTACCTCTTCTTCTGGCAGGCCGCGCTCGAAGTCGAAGAGGAAGAGCAGCACGGCCGAGTGACCGTCGCCGAGCGGCGCGGAGCGACGCCGGAAGAGATCGCGGCGATGCACGTGGACGTGAATGCCGGCATGATCTATTCGAACGCGGTCGCCTTCTTCATCATCGTGACGACGGCGACGACGCTCGCCGCGCACGGCCTGCATCAGATTACCTCGGCGGGCGATGCCGTGAAGGCGCTCGAACCGCTCGCCGGGCGCTTTGCTTCATGGCTCTTCGCCGCCGGGATGATCGGCACCGGACTCTTGGCGATTCCGGCCTTCACCGCATCGTCAGCCTACATCATCGCCGAGGCTTTCGGCTATCGCGAGGGGCTCAACGAAAAGATCAAACAAGCGCCGCAATTCTACGCGGTGCTCATCCTTGGCATGCTCCTCGCGATGACCATCGGTTTTCTGCGAATCGACGCAGTTGCAGCGCTCTTCTGGGCGGCGGTGATCAACGGCGTCGTTGCGGTGCCGCTGCTCGCAGTGATCGTTCTGCTCGCAAGCGACGGCCGCATCATGGGGCGATGGGCGAGCAGCACGACCGCGCGAATCTGGGGTTGGGGAACCGTTACTGCAATGGGTCTCGCGGCGATTGCGATGTTTGCGTTCTGGGGTAAGGCGTAAAGCGCTTCCCAGGGCGTTTCTTTAGTTGAGCGAGGGCTGCGGCTCTGCGACGGGTGCGCGAAAGAATGCCAAGAGATCGGCGTTGACGCGATCCTTCATCGTCGAACAGAGGCCGTGTGGAGCGCCTCGATAAACTTCCAAACGCCCGTTCGGAACGAGCTTGACGGAGAGCTCCGACGAATCCGCAATCGGAACGATTTGATCGTCGTCGCCGTGAATGAAAAGCGTCGGAACGCTCATCTTTTTCAGATCCTCGGTGAAATCGGTTTCGGAGAAGGCTTTGACGCAGTCGTAACAGGCTTTGATGCCCGCGAGCATGCCTTGGAGCCAGAACGAATCGCGCAGACCCTGCGAAACCTTCGCACCGTCACGGTTTGCACCGTAAAACGGCGCGCTCAACTCTTTAAAAAACTGCGAGCGATCGGCCTGCACCGCCGCGCGGATCTGATCGAAGGCTTCAATCGGCGTCCCTCCGGGATTCGCCGTGGATTTGACCATGATCGGGGGCACCGAGCCGATGAGCACGGCCTTCGAGACGTGATCCGTACCATGTCGGCCAATGTAGCGTGCCACCTCACCGCCGCCGGTTGAATGTCCGACGTGGATTGCGTCGCGCAGGTCGAGATGCTCCACCAGCGCCGCCATATCATCGGCGTAGGTATCCATATCGTTGCCCTCCCACGGCTGACTCGATCGGCCGTGACCGCGCCGGTCGTGCGCGATGCATCGATAGCCGTTCTCTGCGAGAAAGAGCATCTGATCTTCCCACGCGTCCGAACTCAACGGCCATCCGTGGCTGAAGACGACCGGCTGCCCGCTTCCCCAATCCTTGTAATAGAGTTGGGTGCCGTCGCGCACCGTTAGATAAGCCATATCTCTCCTCTTTCTTGATTGCCTCAACGTCGTACGAAAGGCGTATATTTCCGCGTGGAAACTGGACTTTCGCTCGGCGGCGTGGCAGCGTGAGGGCATGCAGATTCGGCAAGCGATCTTATCCAGCCTCGCGCTGGCGGTCTACTGCGTGCTCGGCGCCCTTCCGGGACTCGGCGACACGGCGCCGGTCGCGGTTGGCGCTCAATATGACTCTACGCACGTTTACGTTTCGCCGCAGGACGTCGACCGGTTTGTTTCCAGCTTCATTGCGACGTTCGGTGGAACCGCCTCGAAGACGATCGCGCTGACGGTGACTCCGACGCCGAGCACAACCGAATGGCGCTTCATCACCTCACCGGTCGGAACACTCTCGGTCTTCGGCTTCACAACGCCGATTCCGTATCCGTTCGGCAGCGAGCGGACGGGGTATCTCGTCACCGATATGGACGCTGCGCTACAGGCTGCTGCCGCTGACGGAGCCGACGTCATCGTGACACCGTTTCCCGATGCGGTTGGACGCGATGCGATCGTCGAGTGGCCCGGCGGTCTCCGCATGCAGCTCTATTGGCATACCGTTGCGCCGTCTTATCCCGCGCTGGCAACCGTCCCCGAGAATCGCGTCTATCTCTCGCCCTCGAGTGCAAGTTCATTCCTTCGATCCTTCCTTGCGTTCTCGCACGGCACCGTAACGAGTGACGAGGGGCGTGCGCCGGGGATCGAAATCGGAGAGCCAACGCAGACCTTTCGCCGCATCCGCATCGAGTCGTCCTTCGGAAAAATGGAAGCGCTCGTTACGAACGGTCATTTGCCCTACCCGTATGGCCGCGAGCTCATGGGCTACGAGGTTGGCGACCTCGACGCGACGCTGGCAAGGGCGCGGACTTCCGGAGTGACCGTCCTCGACGGCCCCTACGATTCAGACGACCGGCGAGCCGCGATCGTCACGTTTCCCGGCGGCTACATCGCCGAGATTCACTCCGCCCGACCGCATAGCTGATTGAAGACTCGTATCTAAGAGCAAGCTCAACGCGACTCCCGCGAGACAGGCCTAGCTATGGGGCAGACTGCGCAGCCACGCGACGATCGCGGCGCTCAGATCGGTATCGTACTCCTCGAGCACACCTCGTTCGTCATCGCTCTCGGCCGCGTTCGACGTCGCCGCGCGGCCGAGACGATGGCTCATGGCAGGCATCACGGTGAGCGTTGCCGTTCCGGCATGCGCGCCGTTGACGACCGCAACGATCCGCTGATGGTCGGCGAGCTCGGTTTCGAAGTCGGAATTGCCGTAGATCGCGAGCACCGGCACGTTGAGCTTCGTCCACGGCTCGACGATGTTAAGGTGCGCGACCTCTTGCATATACGCGGCGGAAACCGGATAGATGCCGTTGTGCACGCGGCACGACGGCATGCTCCGTTCGATCTCGGCTTCGCTCGCGTAATCGAAGAGGAGTCGCTGCATGCACTGCGCCTTTTCGATCAGCGCGAGATCGACGACGGCCGAGCTCTCGCCGGCGAGTTCGAGCTGACGGCGCAGGTTGCGTATTTCGTACTCGGGCCAATCGCGCGCGACGGCCTCGAGCACGATCACACCGGCGATGCGATTCTCCAGCGCCAGGCGTGGCGCCACGATCGTGCCGATGCTATGCCCGAGCAGATAGACGCGCGCGGGATCGACGAGCGGATCGTGTTGCAACGCGGCGAGCGGCGCCGCGTATCCGCGTACCTCGGCGTCGAAATCGACGTTGCGGCAAGGCGGCCCCTGACTATCGCCGACCCCGCTCTTCTCGACGCGCATCGTCACGAAGCCGGCGCGGGCGAGATCGTGCGTAAGATGCAGGTAGGCGTCCTGCGGATTTTTCGCGACGTCGATTGAGTAGCAGCCGATACCGCCGATGAGCAAGACGGCCGGCGACGGCGAGGCGAGGCCTTGCGGCATCGTGACGAGCGTTCGGCGCAGTGAGTCGTCGACGGCGATCTCGCCGTAGCGGGTGACGACGCCGGGTTCGCTCTCGTCCGGTGCGGCCGCGAGCACGGTGGAGAGCCGCTGCGGCGCTCCGTCGCGCACGATCTCGACGTCGACGCCTTTGCCGGCCTGCAAATCGTGCACCGCGGCCAGAAACGCCGCGACGGATTCCACCGGCGTACCGCCGATTGCGCGAATCGTATCGCCGTCACGCATTCCGGCAGCCGCTGCCGGACTCCCGGCGATTACCGAGGAGACGCGAACGCCGTTCGGGCCTTGCGCAACGGCTGCGCCAAAGAGTGCATGTCGTGCCAGTGCGGGCAGTTTTTCACCGTAAGTGCCCGGATCGCGGGGGTCGGCGTACGCGAAGAGCGCGCTCGGCCACGCGAAAATCTTGCCGTCGGGATAATCGAAGACGAGGTTGAATCGCTTGAGCAATCCCATGCCGACGCTTGCGTCCTCCGCTCCCGTCGCGAACGCGCCGCCTTTATCGCGCGATGCGCGCGTTAGCACGCCGGGGATGGTCGCGCCGAAGAGCGAGACGGTGGTTCGCAGGAGGTCGCTATAGATCGGTCCGCCCAGACCATATCCCGTGACGACGTTACGAACCGGCGCGTCGCGGTAGAAGTCGTTCGTTTGCGCGAAATGACGAAAGAGCGTCAACGACGAGCGATCGCCGGTATCGACGAGGAAGGTTCCGTGTATCCCGTCCACGGCGGCTGGGATGTCAATGAGTCCGCTTGCGTCGACCGTGAACGCGACGGACGAAGCGGTTTTCGGCATTGCCGACGCCACAGTCGAGAGCGTGATCCGCGACGCATCGACGTCGATGCGCATGCGAAAGCGGCGCAGCGTATCGTAACCGATAACGCCGTCGAGCGCGGGAAATCCGAACTTGCGCCGGATCGGCGAGAGGTCGATCACGTCAGCGTTGACGTCTCGAAAACGGAGAGACCCGATCGCGAGGCTTGGCACCCGTGCCGATGCGAGCGCTGAGGAGCCGCTTCCGGCACCGTACGCGCGTCCGGCCGGCCGCGCCACGATCCCGAGACGCCGCGCGACGTCGGGCGTAATGACGAGCGAACTCGAACCGGTATCGACGATCATCGAAAATGGTCCCTTGCCATCGAGGGAGACCTCGATCAGCATGCGGTTATCGAAGAGCATGAACGGGATGGTCGCCGAGTCGGCGCTTGCGGACGCCGTCACGGCGGCGAGAAGCAAGGTTGCAAACATTGGCGTCAGCGTACCACGACCGTCGCATGAAGTGCCGGCTTTGATGCTTTTTTGGAGACGGCCTTCGCGGCAAGGCTCTATAATGGCGGGATGAGAACGCACGCCGCATTGCTTGCCGCGATGATTCTCTGCGCCTGCGCCACTCGCCAAGCGCCGCTACCAAGCGTCGCCGAGGTTCAGGATCGCTTCGTCGGCGCAATCGGGGGACGCACGGCAATCATGGCTCCCCGCTCGATTACGATGAGAAGCCGCTACGTAATGTACGGGCCGCGCGGGAAGCGCGTCGTGGTGGCGATCGTTGTCTATCAGGCGAACTTCAAGCGCTTCGAGATCGATCAGGTTGCGGGCAGAGGCCGCTACCTCAGCGGTTACGACGGCACGATTGGCTGGGCGCTCGACCCAGACGGCAAGACGCAGATCGTCTCGGGCCACAACGCGATCTCGATCCGCCGCGATGCCGATCTCTACTACTGGGCGCATATTCCAACCTACTTCCGCGACATGACGGTCGTTGGAATCGAATCCTTTGCCGGCCACCGGTGCTACCATCTGCGCGGCACGACGCTCTGGGGCAACGAAAACAATCAATACTACGACGTCGCAAACGGTTTACTCACCGGTTACCGCTTTCATCAGTGGATCGCCGGCACGCCCGAAAAGGAGGAGACGCGTCAGGTTTTCGAGCGATACCAACGCTTCGGTAAGCTTTCGTTTCCAACGCGGGAGACCGATTTCCGCGAGAACCGGATGACCGGCATCACGCGGCTGCTCTCGGTGGAGTACGACAGCGTCGATCCAACCCGCTTTATTCCGCCCGCGAACCTCCGCGCCCGCAGTTGAAGCCCGGCGGGCGTCGAAGAGCCCGCCATGAGCAGTTCTCGCGGTTTGCCCATCGCGCTATTAACGGCGTTCTGCTTCGTCGCACCCGGCCTCGCGGCCGCACAGACCGCGGCGCCGAGTACGATGCCGAGCGCCTCGCCGAGTACGACACCGCCGTCGGATGCGGCGGCCATTGCAAAGGTCGACGCAACCGTAGCGGGTACCCTGAGCGCGACGAAGATTCCCGGCATATCGATCGCGATCGCACGCGACGGCACGGTCATCTACTCGCACGGATACGGATATGCAAACCTCACTCGGCAGACTCCGGCCACCACGCAAACCCATTATGAGATCGGTTCGATCACCAAGCAGTTCACCGCAACCGCGATTCTCCAGCTCAAGGAGACCGGCAAACTCTCTCTCGACGATACGCTCCATCGTTGGATTCCCGAGTACGCACGCGCGAAATCTGTCACCATTCGCGAGCTGCTCGGGCAGACGACGGGCATTCCCAACTACACGGAAGCCAATCATTTCATGAAGATCGCCTCAACGCGGCAGGCGTCGTTCCCGGCTATGTTGGCTTTGATCGACAAGAAACCGCTCGAGTTCAAACCGGGGAGTAAGTTCAGCTACAGCAACACCAACTACATTCTGCTCGGTGAGATCGTGGAACGCGCTTCGGGCGTCTCGTGGGAAGATTACATCCGCATGCACATCTTCTCGCCCGCCGGGATGACGCAGAGCGGCTTTATCAGCGACGAAGCGAGGCTGCAGCCGATGGCGACGGGCTACGAGGTCGGCAAAAGCGGCGTGAAGGCGGCGCCGGCGCTCAAATCGGGTTGGGCGTGGTCGGCGGGCGCGATCGTCTCCACGGTCGACGATATGCTCGCGTGGGATTCGGCGCTCTTCGGCGGCAAACTCATCAATCAAAGCGATCTCGGAGCGATGCTCGCGCCCGGCAAAGAGGCCTACGGCAAAACTTCCTTCTACGGCTACGGTTGGGTGATCGACAGTATCGACGGTCACGCTCGGATCTGGCACAACGGCGGAACCTTTGGATTCTTAGCGGCAAACGCCGTCTTTCCTCAGGACCACATCACGGTAGTTGTGCTCCAAAATGGAGTCGGGATCGTTCCTGCGGAATCGACAGCCACGCGCATCTTCGAAACCTTCGCGCCCGCGCAGACTCTCACAGCCGCGGCCGGAGAGGATCCGGCGATCACAGCCCGCGTTCGCGACTGGCTCAACCGGTTCGAGACCGGCAATATCGATCGGTCGCAACTCGATGTAAAGATGAACTCTCTGCTCACGCCGCAGGTCGTCAACGAAGTGAAAGGCCAGCTCGGCGCGCTCGATGCACCGCAGCAACTGGTTTACCTCGGAAAGAAAACCGCTGCAGGGAGCACGATTTACACCTATCGTGCCGTCTTCTCGGCGGTCACCTTCAACCTGTACGTCGGCGTCAACGCTGCGGGTAAGATCTCCGGATTCCTCATCGGCCCACAGTGAAACACGGCCGCCCCCTCGCCCGTAGAGGGGCCATGAAGCTTTCAGTCCTTTCCGCCGGCATTCTGGCCGCGTCGATGCTCTTTACCACGACTCCATCGCGCGCCACCGAGGCGGATCCGCAGGTGGTGCAACTGATCACCGCCTCCGGAAACGCCCTCGGCATCGCATCCTTGGCATCGGTGAGTACGCTGCGAACCGAGTCGACCGTCACGGCCGTCGGCTTGCACGGAACGGCGACGCAGTGGGTCGATCTGCATAACGGGCGCTTCGCCGAAACCTCGAACCTGCCGCCGGTTTCGCAAGCCGACGGCTACGACGGAAGCGTGGCGTGGAACCAAGACGGATCGCATCTCGTTTGGAACGACGGAGGCGACAGCGATCGCTCCTCGGAGATTAATCAGGCCTACCTCTTCAGCTATGCGCTTTGGCAGCCGCAGGCGAGCGGCGCGACCGTCACGTCGCTCGGAGCGAAGACGGCGGGTGGTGCAACCTACGATGTGCTCAGCATCGTGCCGGTCGGTTCGAAGGTGCCCTTCGAGCTCTGGTTCGATCGCACGACGCACTTGCCGGCCCAAGCGCACTTCGTCAACGGTTTCACGACTTCGACTCTCACCTTCTCGGATTACCGCCGCGTGAACGGGCTCAACTATGCATACGGCGACAACTCTACCTCGAGCGACGGGAATAACGCGCAGGTCCAGGTGACGAGCGTCGTGTTCGATCCCTCCGATGCAAATGGAGCGCTCGCGCGGCCGCAAACGCGGCCCACCGATTTTTCGATGCAGAACGGCAAAACGTCGACGACCGTTCCGATTACGCTCGGCGAGAACCACGTTTATGTCGACGTGATGCTCAACGGCAAGGGTCCTTATCATTTTATCTTCGATAGCGGCGGCTCGAACATCGTCGACCCGGCGGTCGCCAAAGAGATCGGAGCGTTCGGTATCGGCTCGGTACAGGGCAGCGGGGTCGGCTCGCAGACCGAGTCGCTCAGCTTCGGTCGCATCGCTTCGGTTCAAATCGGCGACGCGACGTTGAAAGATCAGCTCTTCGCAGTCGCGCCAACGCGGATGGGCTTCGGCGTCTCGGCGGGTCGTCCGGTCGATGGATTGGTCGGCTGGGAAGTCTTGGCGCGATTTATCACGACGTTCGATTATGCGAGCAACCAGGTCGTCTTGAGCATGCCGGGCAGTGCACCGCCGCCGGCAAACGGTCACGTGGTGCCGTTCGTCTTCTACGGAACGCAGCCGCAGATCGCATGTACGATCGACGGGATTCCCGCCGAATGCACGATCGACACCGGCGCGCGCGACACGATCACCTTCATGGCCCCGTTTACGAACGAGCATCCACAGATCGTACCGGCAACCGTGACAGCGGTCGGGGTGAATGGGTTTGGATTCGGCGGCCCCGCGTTGGGCAGGCTCGGGCGCATCCAAACGATCGGCATCGGCGACTTTCAGCTAACGAACCTCGTCGGCGATTATACGACGCAGACGGCCGGCGCGCTTGCGGCACCCTTCGTTGGAGCGAACGTCGGCGGAAATCTGCTGCGCCGTTTCACCGTGACGTTCGATTACTATAACGGCACGATGACGCTCGTTCCAAACGGCGACCTCGCGACGCCGGATTCGTACGAACGATCGGGCCTCTTCTTGATCAAGCATGGCGGCATCCTCGTCATCGATTCGCGTCCCGGAACGCCGGCCGCAAAGGCAGGCATTCTGAAGGGCGACACGATCGTTTCGGTCGACGGTACGGCGACGAGCCAAATGCTGCTCTCCGATGTTCGTGCGGCACTCGCGCAGCCCGCGGGCACGGTCGTTACGTTGCAGGTCGCCGGCAAAGACGGCACCCCGCGCACGGTAAAACTCACCCTCGCCGACTATATCTAGACGTTGTAGCATCGCGTAGCAGTTGTCATCCTGAGCGTAGCGTGCGAAGCACGCGCAGTCGAAGGGCTGAGCGTAGCATCGCGAAGCAGTTGTCATCCTGAGCGTAGCGTGCGAAGCACGCGTAGTCGAAGGGCGAGGGCGAAGGGCGAAGGGCGAGGGCGAAGCGCGCCGGGCGGGGCGAGCAGCTTTCCGTCGAAGGCAACGGCTATGAAACGCTTTATGGCCCTTGCTGCTTTCTCGTTCGCGCTCTCGAGCGTGCCCATCGTTGCGGCGCCGGCGGCTCAATCCGACGCCGCGCTGCGCGCGTCGCTTCAGAGCGATCTCGACGGCTACCTCGCCACGCGCTCGAAAATCGAGCATCTCTCGGCGATCTCGCTCAGCGTGAGCCTGCGCGGCGCCGCGCAGAACATGAATCTCGTCGCCGGACATACCGAGTACGGCGGCAGCACGCCCGTAACCACCGCGAGCATTTGGCAAATCGGCAGCAATACGAAGGCGTTCACCGCGGCGACGATTCTGCAGCTCGAGGCGGAGGGAAAGCTGACGATCGATCAGACCGTCGGGCGCTGGCTTCCCCAATATCCGGCTTGGAGGAACGTCACGATCCGCCGGCTCTTGAGCATGACGAGCGGCATCCCCACGTACGACGACACAAACCAAATGCTGAGCGACTATGCGAAGAATCCGAAGCACAACTTCACGATTCCCGAGCTGATCGCGTACGTCTATCCAACCAACCCACACGCGCCGCGTCCGACGACCGGTTACTCGTATTCGAACACGAACTATCTGCTCGCCGAGCTGATCGTCGAACGCGCTACCCATAATGGTTTCAAGGACGAGCTCGACCGGCGCTTTCTGCGCGCCGGGCTTCATCTCGGCGATACGTACTATGCCGCAACGCAGTATCCGCCGGATGTGCTTGCGCGTATCCCGGCGGCGTACTTCGTGAACAACGATCCGGATAATGCGGCGCTGGCGCCGCTCTTCGGACGCAACGTTCGCGATGACAGCGTCTCCTGGATGCAAGGTGCCGGTGCCATCGCCGCGACCGCCGAGGATCTCGCGCGCTGGGCGCGCGCGCTCTACACCGGGCCGATGCTGCCGCCCAAACAGCGAGCCGAGTTGCTGAGCCTCGTCTCTACTAAAACGGGTAAGCCGATCGCAGAAACGAGCACGGCAGATCCACGCGGATTCGGCCTCGGCGTCGCGCAAATGACCCTTCCCGACCTCGGGACGATCTGGTTTTACGAAGGTGAGAGCCTCGGTTTCCGGATGGTGCATTTCTATCTTCCCCGGCAGGAGACGGTGGTCACGTTCGGCTTCAACAGCCGGCCGGATGGCTCGCAAGATCAAGCCGGAAAACTTGCGACCACCATCTATCACACGCTGCACGCCGCCGGCCGGATTTAATGGAGATTCGCATGCTGCAAAGGCACTCACGCGGCGCGTTCGTCGTCGCCGCCGCCGTGTTACTAGCGGCGGGTTGCTCGAGTAACTCGTTGCAAACTCCGATGGGCACGCGCGTGCTGGCGGGCCCAACCGTTGCGGGGCCGCGCATCCTTGCGAGCACTCCGCAAAAGCCGAACGCTCCTACGGGTTGGCCCGATCGTCATAAGAAGAAAGCGTACCTCTTCGTCGCCGACGGTAATAGCGGTGTGCTCATCTACGATCCGAAGACGGCAAACGGATCGCCGATCGGGTCGGTCACGAGTGGCGTCAACGGACCGGCGGGAGTGGCCGTGGATAAGCGAGGCGCGCTCTACGTCGCCAACGGGGGCGCGAGCACAGTTACGGTCTACCCCAAAGGGCAAAACACGCCGCGCTTGACGATTACCGCCGGGATTAGCGAGCCCTACGGAATCGCCGTCGACTCGAAGGGCAACATTTTCGTCAGCAACCTCGGCAACAACACCGTAACGGCTTACGCAAAGGGAGCGACGACGCCGTACGCCACGATCGATTTCAGCAGGTATGGCCAGCCCGTCGGCGTCGGCGTCGATGGAAAGGACAATTTCTGGGTTGTCTCTGGTACGGTCTACGAGATTCCGGCCGGCACGACGACCTTACAAGATGCAGAATTGACTGGGCTGAATGGACCGATCGGAATCTCCTTCGGTCAGAAAGACGTCATGTACGTCTCGAATTTCTCGGGCTCGAATATCCAGGTCTATGCCTACGGCACGACGACGCCCTCGAAAACCATCACTGATGGCATCGAGACCTCGGGACCGACGCTCGGTGGTTTCACGAAGTCCAACGCCTACTTCCAAACGAATCAAGCTAACGACGTGGTTGGCTATAAGAAGCACCAGACGTCGCCGTTTTCAACGCTCACATCGGCGTCACCACTCGGCGTCGCATCCTCCCCGCTCGTCACAAAGTAGTGTCGGCGTACCCTCGCCCTGGGAGCGACCGGCTCAGCGTCGAAAACTGGGCGCAATGGGAAATGTACGATATCTCGCTCTCGTCGCGATTCTCGCATCGCTTACCGGTGCTACGGCGTTACCGGCAACGGCGCCGCTCGCCGGCCTGCACTATCTCGTCGGTACCTGGAACTGCACCTACAGCGCGGGTGCGACACGCTTGGCCTACAATGCCACGTACGCTTACGATCACGACGGGCACATCTTGCGGCAGATCGCAACCTACAAGGGCGGGGGCGACGAGGAGTTGCTAGCCTATGACGCTCAGCACCACCGCTGGACGGCGGTCGTTCTCGACGACCAAGGAAACGCTACGGTCATGCGCGCGCCCGGCAGCGATTCGAGCCGGATTGCCTACCGCAGCGTCTATCCTGACACGAGCATCGCCGTAACGTTCGACCGCACCTCGGCCACAAAGTATCTACTGCACGGGACGATACACCTCGGCGGGAAAACGATCACCTCCGTCGATACCTGCGTGCGCAACGGCGCTTAGGCTCGGCGCTTTGCTCTAAGTCTGGACGGGTTGCCACGCATCCCGCCACGGGCGGGTTGTAGGCCCCATGAAGGTTCGTAGACTCAATCATGCGGTGCTGCGGGTGCGCGATCTCGAACGCAGCCTTGCATTTTATCAAGACGTGCTCGGGCTCGAAACAATCTCGCGGATGAGAAACCTGATGGGCTTTATGCGCGCTCCCGGTTCAGAAAATCATCACGATCTCGGCCTTGCCTCGGTTGGCCCGCAAGCGCCGCCGCCGAACGAGCGCGGTGTTGGGCTCTATCATCTTGCGTGGGAGGTGGCCGAGATCGAATCGCTTCGCGAAGCGCGCGACGCACTTCAACGCTATGGAACGCTAAGCGGAATGAGCGATCACGGCGCTACGAAATCGATCTACGGATACGATCTCGACGGAAACGAATTCGAAGTGATGTGGATGCTCCCGCGGGAAGAGTGGGGCGAGTACGAAGACGCTGCGCCGACGCGTCCGCTCGATCTTGACGCAGAAATCGCTCGCTGGTCTGTGCGCTCGAAAACCGCCGTATCGTAAGCGCAGCGTAGCTTGTTCGCGGGTCAACCCGCGTGATAGAGTAGGGTGCAACCATGGCGTTACACGAGATCGTTCTCCCCGAGACCGAGCCCGAGACTGAATGGGTACGCGGAAGGCCGCTGCAAAAAGTGAGCCCGCAGCGCACGCATGCGAGGCTTCAAGGAGCGCTCACGATCGTGTTAACGCAGTGGGCAGCCGGACGTGGTGAAGTTGGACCGGAATGGCGCTTTCGCGTTGCCCCGCCGGGTGAAGTCCGGCGGCCGCTCGTCCCCGACGTCGCCTACGTCTCGAACGTACGCCTTCGCTCGCTTAGCGACAGTGACGTTGAAATACCGCCACTTGCGCCCGACGTCGCCGTTGAGATTCTTTCGCCCGACGATCGCCGTGCGGATGTCGACGACAAGATCGGCGTTTACTTGTGCGCCGGCTCGTCGCTCGTCATCGTCGTCGATCCACAGCGTCGTATCGTTGAACTGCACGACTGCCACGGCTCCACAGACCTCAACGAGACGCACACGATCCAACATGAAGCGATGATCGGCTTCTCATACTCTGTTCGCGAGCTCTTCGGCGTCCTACGCCGCGGCTAGGGCGTCAGTTTAAAAACGCTGCCGCCGTAAGGGTGATTCGCTCCGCCGGTATGGAACCCGCCGCTGAGCGCGGTACCATAGAGCACTCCGTTGAGCACCACCAGACCGCCGAACGGATTGGCACCGTCCTTCGGCTCGCCCTTGAAGCTGTAGAGCATCTGTTCTTTGCCCGCGGTGGTCGTTTCGAAAATGGAGCCCATGCTGTTCTTGCCACCGTCGTAGGTGGTGCCGTACAGCGATCCTTTCACCTCGACGAGCGAGTCGCGCGGCGTCGAACCATCTAATGGCTGGCCCTTGAAACTGTACACGACTTGCTCCTTGCCCGCATTCGAGACTTTGAAGATGGCGCCGCCGTTCGCGCTTCCGCCATCTTCGGTCGTGCCGTAGAAGGATGCGCCGACCTTGATGAGGCCGCCGATCGCCAGTCCGCCATCCGGTGGTCCCGCGAAGCTGTAGACGAAGCGTTCTTTGCCCGCGGTGCTCATCGCAAAAACGGTACCGTCGTGGTTTGCTCCGCCGTTCTGCGTCGTACCGTACAACTCGTTGCCGACGAGCAGCAGCTGGCCGTATGGGCTTTCGCCGTCTGTCGGGAAGCCTTGGAACGTATGGAGTACGTGCTCGGCGCCGGCCGGCGTCACTTCAAAAACCGTGCCGTCACCTTGTGAGGCGCCGCCGCTATCCACGGTCGTTCCGTAGAACTTTCCATCGGCAACGGTCAGCCCCGCAGCGGGATTCGTTCCATCCGATCCGCCTTGAAAACTGTAGACCAGATGCTCTTTGCCGGCAGGGCTGATCGCGAAGACCGTGCCTAAATTTTTCGCGCCGCCATTGTAGCTGGTGCCGTAGAGCATGCCGTTCATTGCGACCAGCTTACCGACCGGCTCGGCGCCGTCGCTCGGCGAGCCCTTGAAGCGGTAGAGCACGCTCTCTTCACCGCTTGCGCTGATGCGAAAAACCGTACCCAAGCCGCTCGAACCAAGCTTGTCGCCGTAGGTCACGCCATAGAGCGACCCGTTCAGCGGCGTCAGCGCATCGTAGGGATTGGCACCGTCGCCGCCACCCTTGAAGAGATGGAGGGACTTATAGACGGGTGCGGCCCGATCGACCGCAAATGGCGCAGCCGCTTGCGTGGCTGCCGACCCCGCGGGCATCGCAGCCCCGCACGCATCGAGCGCCGTCAACGCGGGCAATCCGAGCACCAACGCCACAAGGGGCGCAATACGTCGCTTCATAGGCGCTATGCTAAGGCAGCGCCGGTGGTTTGGATAGTGGGGGTTTCCCTACAATTTTCCGGGCAATACCGTTGAGCCGTTTCGGAAAAGTAGCGGTTGCTTGGGCGTCCTATGCCGCGGCTAACTGAGCAGTCTATCGGGCGTAATCGGAAGCTCACGCACGCGCACGCCGGTCGCGTGATAGACCGCGTTGGCAACGGCAGCTGCAACACCGGTGATTCCAACCTCGCCGATCCCCTTCACGTGCGCCGGATTGATATGTTCGTCGTCGGCCTCGATCGTAATGACTTCCGGATTCGGAATGTCGGCGTTCGTCGGCACGAGATAATCGCTGAGGTTCGCATTCATGATTCGCGCCGTGCGCGCGTCGTAACGCGTCTTTTCGAAGAGCGCCATACCGATGCCCCAAACGATGCCGCCAACGAACTGGCTGTTGGCGGTTTTGGCGTTGAGGATACGGCCGCCGTCGAAAGCGCCTACGAATCGGACCACACGCACCTCGCCGAGATCGGGGTCGACTTCGACCTGCGCGAACTGCGCGCCGAAGGCTTGAGTCGCGTAGGGCTCGTCGTCCTCATCGGGCTCCTCCGCGACGTCGAGCACAATGCCGCCGTTCGGTATCGTGCCGCGGAGCGCCGCGCGTTTCTCGGCAAGTGCATTTGCCGCCTTAACGACGACGGAGCCGACGCTTCCAGAAGTCTGCGATCCGGCGGCGAGCGGCGCCTCCGGCAAATTCGTATCGCCGAAAGCGAAGCGCACTCGTTCGAAGGGTAGGTCGAGGATCTCTGCCGCGAGCTGCGCGTAGACCGTCGGCGAGCCGCAGCCTTGTTCGATCGTCCCACATTCGACAACGACGCTGCCGTCGGCATTGAGGCGTATTCGCGCCTTTGCGCCGGTTCGGTGGGTCGCGCGCGAGGCAGTTGCCATTCCCAGCCCGACCAGCATTCGTCCGTTGCTCATCGAACGCGGCGCCGGTGTTCGCCGGCGCCAATCGAATGCTTCCGACGCTTTTGCGTAACACTCACGCAAGCGTTTACTGCTGTATGGCTTGCCCTGATCGGGATCGTGCGTGGCGTAATTGCGCAACCGAAGCTCGAGCGGATCAATTCCGAGCTCGTAGGAAAGTTCATCCATCGCCGACTCCATCGCGAACGAGCCGGTCGACTCACCGGGTCCTCGCTGATAGGTCGGCTTGCTGATGTTCAGGCGCGGGAGGGCGTGCGACATGCCGTACGCGTCGGCGACGTACAAATCGCGGCTGAAGACGCCGCAGGCTTCGACGAACTCGTCGGCAACGCTCGTTTCGCTCAGCACGTCGTGCGTGACGCAGAGGAGGCGTCCGCTATGGTCGGCACCGAGCGCGATGCGCTGTTCGGTCTGCGGGCGATGCCCGACCCAGCCGAACATCTGCGGTCGGGCGACGATGAGTTTTACCGGCCGGTCCGTGAGTTTCGCCGCCATTGCGGCGAGCGCTACGTGGGACCACGGCTGCCCCTTCGAACCGAAAGCGCCGCCCACGAAGGGCACGATTACGCGCACCTGCGTGGGCTCGATGCCGAAGATCTTCGCCATGCGCCGCTGCACTCCGAAGGCCCACTGGCTCGAGTCGTGCAGGGTCAACCGGTCGCCGTTCCACTCCGCCAGCGTGCCGTGCGTCTCCATCGGATTATGATGCTCGGTCGGCGTTCGATAGATCTGCTCGATGCGCACCGGCGCATTCGAGAGCGCCCGCTGCGGATTGCCGCGCCGGTGCTTCGCGGGGCGGCCAAAAATCTCTTTGGGAACGAACCGGGGCGCCGTCGCCAAATCGAGCTGCGGCGCTTCGGCGTCGTAATGCACGCGGACGAGCTGCGCGGCATAGGTCGCTTCCTCGAACGTTTCTGCAAGGACGACCACGACCGGCTGGCGATCGAAATCGATGCGATCGTCTTGGAGCAAGGAGAGAATCGAATCGTTCGGGCTCGTTTTCGCTGCATTGACGCGCGGAGCGTTTCGATGCGTCATGATCTCGACGACGCCCGCTGCCGCGCGAGCTCGCGTTTCGTCGATTGACAGAATCCGCCCGTTGGCGATCGTGCTCTCGACGACGACGGCGTGCAGCAATCCGGCGGCCGGCACGTCCCCGGTGTAGACGGCCTCGCCGGTAACTTTGGCCGGGCCCTCTACGCGATCGAGTGGCTTTCCGATGAGCGGCTGGCTCATGCCGATGCAATCTCCAGCGCTCGCACGAGCGTGCGTTTCGCAAGCGCAACTTTGAAGTCGTTGCCGCCGTAGCCGCGCGCGCCGGCCAGCGCCGCGACGGCACTCCGCTCGAAGGTCGCGCGCGTCGCCGGAGCACCCTTCACCATCGCCTCGGCTTGCGGCGCGCGCCAGGGAATCGTGCCGACGCCGCCGAGCGCGATGCGCGCTTCTCGGATTGTGCCGGCGGAGATATCGAGTGCAACGGCAGCGGAGGCGAGCGCGAAATCGTACTGCGCCCGATCGCGCACTTTCAGATAGGTCGAACGCGAACCGTAGCTCAGCAGTGGCAGCGAGACGGCAACGATCAACTCGCCCGGCAGCAGTGCGGTTTCGATCTGCGGCGTATCGCCCGGCGTCCGGTAGAATTCGTGCAGTGCGATATCGCGATCGCCGCGCGCCCCCGCAACGTGAACGGTCGCGTCGAGCGCCGCCAAGGCGACCGCAAGATCCGACGGGTGAGTGGCGATGCAGTGCTCGCTCGTTCCGAGGATCGCTTCGCGTCGGTTCTCTCCGCCGATCGCCCCGCAACCGCTTCCCGGCGCGCGCTTGTTGCATGGCGTGGCAACATCGCGAAAGTAAGGACAGCGCGTGCGCTGTAAGAGATTGCCGCCGATCGTGGCCATATTTCGCAACTGCGGCGACGCGCTCTGCTCGAGCGCGATCGCGACCAGCGGCAACCGCGCCCGAACGCCCGCATCAGCCGCGACGTCGGTCAGCCGCGCCAACGCCCCGATGCGAATCGTTTCGCCGGTCAGCTCGATCGCCGTCAACGGCAACCCGTTGATGTCGATCAGTACCGGCGGCATTTCGACCGCGATCTTCATGAGATCGAGAATGTTCGTTCCGCCGGCGATATAGCGCGCTCGGTGGTCGCGCGCAGCGGCGCCTGTCGCATCGGGTGGGGCCTCGGGGCGAACGTAGGCGAAAGGATTCACCAGCTGCCGGCGACCTCGAGCACGGCATCGACGATGTGCGGATAGCACCCGCACCGGCAAATGTTCCCGCTCATCGCCTCACGCACGGCGCTGCGATCGAGCTGCTTGCCTTCCGCGAGCACCGCAACGGCGGAAATGATCTGTCCCGGCGTGCAGAACCCGCACTGAAAACCGTCGTGCGCGATAAACGCGCGCTGAACCGGATGCAGTTCGCCGTTGGGCGCGATGCCCTCGATGGTGACGACGCGGTCGCCCGCGTGCATCATGGCGAGCGTCAAGCAAGAATCGATCCGGCGTCCGTTCACCATCACCGTACATGCGCCGCAGGTTCCCTGATCGCAGCCCTTCTTAGTACCGGTTAGTCCGAGACGGTCGCGCAGAGCATCGAGCAAGGTTACCCGCGGTTCCACGCTGACCGGACGATCGACACCGTTGACGTTCAACACGATCTCCCGGGCTTGCGCGGTCGCTTGAACCGCGCCCGTAGCATCGGCTACGCTCTTCGCGCGCGCTCGCAACCGGAGCAAGATCTCAGCGGCGATTGCCGAGAGCGCAGTTCGGAAGAGAAGGCCTCGCCGGGTCGGCATCCCCGAGCTTCTTCCCCGAACCCCCGGAGCGCAATCCGGGACCGAAGCGTTCAGCTGGCGACCGTGGAGACCAGCGCCATGATACCGAGCACGGCGATCATCGCGGCGACGTAACCGGCAGCCGAACGCGGCACCTCGGGATGGCGTTTATGGAAACGCCGCAACTCCATCAGAAAGAGGAAGAGCGCGATCAGTCCGAACGCGATCATCGTGACGCCGACGGTCTGTGGACCGATGACGGCACCCACACCCGTCTTGGGCTCGCGGCCTTCGAAGAACTTTGTCGATCGTGAACCCGAAGCTGATCAGCGTTAGCGAGGTGCGAACCCACGCCAGCGTGGTGCGCTCGTACGCCAAGCGCGTGTTATCAATAGCCGCGTCGATAGCGTTTGCCATGTCCTCACGATTCGCTCGCCACGCGCCGGCTCATGCTTAGCACCGTCATCCTGAGCGTAGCATCGCGCAGCGATGGTCATGGTGAGCGTAGTCGAACCACGAACCGCGAAGGGCGAAGGGCGCACGGCACTACGCCTTTGTGTAGACGGTCGTCCAAACGGTTTGCCACGTTTTACCCCCGTCTGACGAAAAGGCTTCCTCGAAGCGCGGATTGGTTCGCAGCGCGAACCAGCGATAGCGAACGACGATCGGTTTGCCGTCGAACGTGTCGGGCGCGAGGAAATCCCCGACGCCCGCGGTATTGAAGCGCCCGATCTGCGGGAGACCCGTCGCCAAGCCATTCTTCTGTGTGCCCCAATAGAGCATCCATCGACGCGTCGCGGCGTCGTAGAGGCGTAACGTGACGCCGCGGATGTATTGCGTGGGACAACGCAGGTCGCCATCCTCAAGATTCGCGCTTCCGCTCCAGAACGTCGTTACGACCGACGTTCCGTCGCACGAATACCACTCCCGATCGCTTGAGAGCGGGTGACGCATGCGCATGTAGTGCGTCTTCCAGCGGCCGACGAGGAAGTCGAACCCGCGTGCGCCGGCATCTCGCGGCTCGATCGCATTCCACACACCTTTGCTCGATGCCGACACGCGCTCGTAATCCGTCGTCCAGTTCGTCTCCCACGTTCGGCCGCCATCGGTCGAAAAGGCTTGCGCGAAATGCGGATTGCCGTTCGGCTTCGTCCATTGAAAGCGGGTGATAATGGGTTTGCCCTTCCAGGAATCGTGCGAATAGAACTCGCCGACGCCGCCGGCATTGAAATGTCCGATCTGGGGCGGCGGAGCGACGCCGAGTGCACGCGTACCCCACCAGAGCGTCCATTGATGCGTCCGCGCGTCGTACATGCGCAGCGTCATGCCGCCGATGTGCCGCTTCGGACAGGTCAAATCGCCGTCTTCCAGATTGCCGCTGCCGTTCCAATATGGACGAATCACCGAAGTACCGTAGCAGTCGTACCACTCGTGGCTGCCGACGAGGCGGTCTTTGAGTAGACAGTAATGCGTGCGCCAAGTGCCGAATTCGAAGTCGAAATCGTGGCTGCCGTCTCGTGTGGTCTCAGCGACGGGATAGTTGGGTTTGATGATCGCCGTGGGAACGCTCGCGGCAGCCGCGGGGACCGCGAGAATGCCGCAGATCAGCGCAAAGGGCGCAATACGCTTCATGAACGCTTTCCACGCTCGGCGGCTCCGAAGTGTGACTCATTCAATTCCGATGGCTTCCGCAATCGGCGTCATCACCCGTCGGCACGACAAGCCATCGACCGCAGAAGCGGCACTTGCGGATTTCAGCTCCGTCGGGAAATCGCTCGGGCTGAACGTAGTCATCGCGGTTGAAGGGCGCATCAGATGCAAAATCCATAAGGGGTCAGGATATCACGACTGTCAATGCCCTTACGAATCGTTTACGGCTCAGCGGCTCCGCCGAAACGGCTACGATAATCGCTGGGCACGACGCCAAAGCGGCGGACGAACGCGCGCCGAAAGGTTTCGTCGTTCGCGTACCCGACATCTTTGGCAACCTGCTCGACGGGGTCGGCCGCATTTACGAGCAGCCAGCGTGCCTCGTCCAAGCGCAGTTCTTCGACGAAATCTGCGGGCGTGATCCCAAATGCCGCCTTGAACTTCCGTGTGAAGTGCCTCGGACTCAGACTGGCTTGCTCGGCGATTGCTTCGACGCTGAGATCGTCGTTCAAGTGTCCGCGGATCCATTGCGCAACGTCGTCGAAGCGGTCCTTGCCTTTGACCTGCAGCAGCAACGGCGCGGAGTATTGGAGCTGGCCGCCGGAGCGGCGGAGATAGACGACCATTTCGCGCGCAACCGCCATTGCGACGTCGCGGCCGAGGTCCTCTTCGATAAACGCTAGGCATAAGTCGATGCCCGCCGTGATGCCCGCGGAGGTATAATACTTCCCGTCCTTGACGAATATCGCGTCGGCGTCGACATTCACTCGTGGGCGATGCTCCTGGAGATCGTGTGCGTAGCGCCAGTGGGTAGTGGCGCGCCGGCCGTCGAGAAGCCCCGAGTCGGCGAGCGCGTACGTGCCCGTGCAGACCGATGCGACGCGACGCGCGCGACGTGCGTTGGCCCGAAGCCAGCGCGCCAACGCGCCGCGAAGCTCGTGATGCTCCCGTACGGCGCCGCCGCCTGGAAGAATGATGGTGTCAAGGAGCCCGCATCGTCCGAGCGTCGCCTGCGCGTAAAATGCGATTCCTGATTCGGTCGAGAGCGGCCCTTTGGTCGCGGCGAGAAGCACGACTTCGTACGGCGGCGTTTTTCGCGCGACGACGGTGTTGGCGAGACTAAACGAGTCGGCCGGTCCGGCGATGTCGAGCGCCTGCACGCCGTCGTACCCCACAATACCGATCCGGCGAACCTTCATGCCCTTTAGTGTAAGCGCGGACGCCCATGGCCGCAATGTCGCCCAACCGACGATTTAGGACATCGGCCCGTCGGCTAGTCTGCGCCGGCGATGAGCTGCGCGTAGATGCGGCTCGAATCGGTCGGCACCCGTTTGAGCGCGGGATCGGCATCGAGATCGATGTGATAGAGCCCGAAATCGCTGTTGTCGTCGAAGCGCAGGCCCCACTCGCGATTGGAGGTGATGCTCCAACAGACGTACGCCTCAACCGGCGCGCCGCGGGCAACGGCTTTGCGAACTTGCGCGACGTGCGCCTTGAGGTAATCGGCACGGCTGAAGCCGGGGACGCGCGTGACGCAGCCGTTCTCGATCACGATGATCGGCTTTCCGGGAAAATCGCGCTCGGCTTCGCCGATGATCATCTCGAGCGCGTCGGGCCAAACCGGCGCGTTTGCATATTCGAAATCGGAGGCCGAGCTGAGCCGGTGCAGCTCCTGCGGCCAGAACGACGGCACGCCCCAGTAATAATCGAGCCCAACGTAATCGATCGTGCCGACGCACTCGCGTGGACAGAGAAACTCCGGCAGTTTTCCGGCGAGGCCGAGGTTCCACCAGTTCGTACCGAGGAGCGTCCCAAAAACCGCGAAGCCTTTACGCAGAGCAAAGAACGCGTGCAGCCACGATCGCGTCGCATTCAGGCGCTGCTCGCCGTGCACCGGAACGAATTCCACGCGCTGGGAATCGCCGAAAATGAGTTGCGCAATCCGCCGCGCGATCTCCGGCTCCAACCCTTCGTACTGATCGGTACCGCGAACGGTGCAGAGTCCCGGAATGCCCGCGTGAACTCCCACCCGCAGCTTCCCACGCTTGCGAATGCGCTCCACAGAGCAATCCATATCGGGCACCGCTCCGCTTCCATCGGACTTCGCATCGGCCTCGCGTCCGATGTTGGCGATCGTCTTGCGGTTGAGCGCGTTCGGAATCTCCGGATGCTCGTGCCGCAGCTCGCGAATCGCGCGATCGACCAGATTGAGCAGCGTCCGGCTGCCGATCGCCATTGCCACCGCAAAGTACTGCGCCGAGCGCGGTAACCGCGTAAGATGTAACGCATCGTCAGCATAGGCGCGAAGATTGACCTCGTCGTCGAAGATTGCGTCGGCGTCGCCCCGCCGAAGCGCTTCGACCGCTTCGGTCATCGTATCCACATACGTAATAGTCGCGGCCGGAAACCAGCCTCCGACGCGCTCGGCGGTGAGCGTCTGAGCGACGACCGCCATTCTGGCGCTCCAATGCTCGAGGTCGGCCGGAAGCGCCGTGCTCTTCGCGTGCAAGACCGCGAGATACGTGCAGTAATACGGCTCCGAAAAGAAGGCGTGCTCGCCGCGTTCGAGCGTGAGCGTGAGCTGCGCGAGCGTGCAGTCGACGCGGCCGCTCTCGACGATGCCGTAGTTTGCGAACCGCGCCGCCTGTCGTTTCGCCGCCTCCGGCGACTGCAAATGCGTGGCGTTGCGATCGACGATGCGCTGGATCCATCGCGGCAATCCGAGGACGAGCGGATTCGTGCCGACGCGCGCGCTCGGCCGAATCTGCCGGATCGCCGCCCGCGCCCGCGCGTGCGCGCGAAAAAGATTCGGAATGACCGTCAGGACGTCGTCCATCTGCTCTTCGGCGGTCGCGTAGGGCGGTTGCCCCGGCGGCATCGCGTAGCTGCGCATCCAGAAGCCTTTGATCCAGCCGTAGACGAGCTGATCGGGTTCGTTGAGCGTCACGTAATCGTCGATGAGGTCGCCGAGCCGCTGAGCGACCTCGCGCGCGAACCTCGCCAGCAGGTCGGGAAAGCCTGGGTCGAGCAATCCCGCGCCCTTTCCTGCGGCTTGAACGTGCAGCGGCCAGGTGTTGTGCAGCAGCGTCACCATCGACGTCATGCCGGCATCGCGTATGGCTTGCAAGACCTCGCGATAGTGCGCGAAAGCCTCGTCGCTCCAAGCCCCGGGCTCCGGTTCGAGGCGCGCCCACGAAAGCGAGAGCCGGAAGAGCGTGCAGCCGAGGCCGCGCGCGAGTTCGACGTCTTCGCGATAGCGGTTCCAAAAATCGGTGGCCGTCCCGCGCGGAACGATGCCGCGTACGCGTTCCCAAACGTCGCGAATCTCGTCGTGGCCGTCGTACCCCTCGCACTGATGGTCGGCGGTCGCCACGCCGAATCGAAGGCCGCTTGCCATAGGCACCGTTTGCGCGGTGGCGCGCGGCCATCCCTGGCCGATGCCTTTAGACCTTGCGCTCCACCGCCTTGAGCTTCTCGGGATTACGAACGACGTACATTGCAGCAACGCGTCCATCGACGATCTCGAACGCAGTCACATCCTGCACGCCGTCGGCCGTAAACGTGACCATACCCGGCATACCGTTGAGCATCACGGTTTCCATGCGAATGACGTTGCGCCAGCCTTGCGTCTGTTTGAGTCCGAAGAGCAGCTTCGTCACGCGCTCGCGGCCGATTACCGGCACCGTGGCCGCCGGAGCCTTGCCGCCGCCGTCGCTGGTGAAGACCACGTCGTCGGTGAGCAGGCGCGCGAGTGCGGCCGGGTCGTCGCTTTGAATCGCCGCTAAGAACGCGTCGCGCACGCGTAAGAGCTCGCGGCGATCGGTGCGCGAGCGGCGTGCCGCATCGCTGACGTGTTCGCGTGCGCGGCTGGCGAGTTTGCGCACCGCGGGCTCGGCGCGGCCGAGCGTCTCCGCGACTTCAGAGAACGGCACGTCGAGCACGTCGTGCAGCAGGAACGCAGCGCGCTCGAGCGGCGCGAGGCGTTCGAGCGCGAGCAGCAGCGCGAACGAGATGTCGTCGGCGAGCGTTGCGGCGGCCTCGGGATCGTCGCTTCCCTCCGAAACGACAGGTTCGGGAAGCCACGGTCCGACGTAGACTTCACGCTTGACGCGCGCGGAGCGGAGGCGATCGAGGCAGAGGCGCGTCACGATCGTGCGCGCGAGCGCGCGCTCGTCATCGACATGCGACCCGTCGAGCGCCTTATCCCAGCGCAGATAGGCGTCTTGCGCGACGTCCTCGGCCTCGCCGTACTCGCCGAGCATGCGATACGCGTGGCGCACGAGCACCGGGCGCAGCGCCTCGAACCGCTCCGCACGCCGTGCGATCACGCGTATTGCGGGCTCTGCATAGCAATCGTTTCGCCGCCGACGCTCAGTCGCACGCACGCGTGACCGTGCCCGATCGCGTATTTGAACGCGGGATAGGCTTGCGCGCCGACGATGGCATAGGCGAGCGAGACGAGCCCGGCGCCCCCAGCGCCGCAGAATCCCGTGTCGTATCCCCAACGTTTCGAGAACGCACCGAGCTGTTTCTTGACCAACCAGTTGAACATGTTGTTTTCGAACCTCCGTCCCTTAGACGGGATCGCACCCGTAAGTGTGACGCGCCGACGCTTCGCTTGACCGCTTCGCATAGCTAACGAGCTTCCCATGCCACGCATAACACGCCCCAATCACCTTGTCATCCTGAGCGTAGCGCCGTAGGCGCGTAGTCGAACGACGAAGGGCGCCCTAGCCCCGCAAGATTTCGCACCTCGAGAGCAAAAGCACCCCGCATGAAGTTTGCTGCTTATCCCGCCATTATCATCGCTCTCTTGCTCGCCGGTTGTTCCGGCGCTACATCGACGCAACGCGCGCTTCCGCTGACCGAGTCCGCGTCGGCCGGTGCTCCGCTGCAACGTTCCGCCACGAGCTCGTTGAGCGAACTCTACAATCTCGATTACTCCCACGGATCAATTACCGTCTTTTCCATCAGCGGTAATAAGGCGACCGCAACCAAGATCTTCAAACCCGGCCACGGGCTGGCTCAAGGCCTTGCGTCGGATGCACACGGACGCATCTACACGACCGTCACCAACTCGAAGGCGAAGAAATGCACCGCGTGCGTCGAGATCTTCTCCGACACCGGGAAACTCATGAAGCGGCTCGAGGCGCCGATTTTGAGCGGCGCAGCGGGCGCACCGTCGTTGACCGATATTTCCGTCGACGCGCACGACAACGTCTACGTGAGCGATTACGGTCAACAGGCCGTCTACTTTTTCCGCCACGGACGCATGACGAAGGGCGGCCCAACGGTCGTGGTGCAAGACTCGACGAACGCCGCATCGGTCGCCGCCACTCCCGACGGAACCAACGTTTTCGTATCGGGCGGGTGCGGTTTTGCCAGCGTGCGGCCCTATACGCGGGCCTCGCGCGGGCACTACACACCGGGCAGCTGTTTCGGCATCGGCACCATCGCGCTGATCGGCGGCGCCGTCGACGATCAGGAAGACATCATCACGCCGGTCGACGGTGCGCCCGGCCTCGTCTCGGTTTCGTCGCCGACCGGCGGATCGTCATTCACCGTGCCCGACCGGCTCGGTTCGATCGGCGGCATTGCGCTGAACAGCGACGCTTCGATCGGGTACGTGGCGGACGCGCACAAGGAGGTCGTCTACGCCTTCGCACGCCCGGCGAAGGGATGGCTTTCGGGCCAACCCAAACTGCTGGCGACCTACAAGGGCTTTAAGAACCTCGACGTCATCGCCGTTCCGCAGTGAAACGGCGCTCATGAGCACCTTTCAAGGCGGCTGCATCTGCGGAGCGGTTCGGTACGAGTGCAGCGGCGATCCGATCATGACGTTCAACTGCCATTGCCACGATTGCCAGCACGTTTCGGGCGGTGCGTATATCCCGGTGCTGTACTTTCCGCGCGAAGCGTTCGCGCTGACAAAGGGTGAGCTGCGACACCACTTCACGACGAGCGAAGGGATGGGCCAGCATAAGCGCGGCTTCTGCGCCGAGTGTGGAAGCCGCATAACCGGCGGCGAGACCGAACGCGGCATCGGCGTCGCCGCCGCGAGCTTGGACGATCCGACGCTCTTTCATCCGCAGTGCGACATCTACGTCGCCGACGCACAGCCTTGGGACCACATGGATCCCGCGATCACGAAGTTCGACGGCTATCCACCGATGTAACCCGGGATCGTATCGCCGGCCTCGGCAGCGAGGAATAGCGCGACGCGACGGCGGAAGGGCTCGCCAACAACCCTCTCCCCCGTTGAGGACTTCTGAAAATGCGCGCTTCTCTTTACGCCGCGATTGCATTGTCGGTGATCGCGCCGGCCTTCGCGGCGAGCCCCGCACGAGCCGACGATCTGACCGGACAGATGGCGGCGTTTAGTTACCTGCTCGGAGCACCGTGGAACTGCTCCACCAACGTTCCGGCGATGGGCGATCAGCCCGCCCGCACCGACAAAGGCACCGGCACCTTCGACGTCGTGCCGGGAAACGTCGTGCACAACCGCGTGCAGACGGCCTCGTATGTCGGCGACTATTATTTCGGCTATACCGATCGAATGGGCAGCTATTGGCAGACGAGTGCAGACAACATCGGCGGCTACAGCTTTCTCACTTCGGGTGACGGCAAAACCTACAGCGGCACCAGCTCGATGGGGCCGATGTCGATGCAGGACACCATTACCTACGGTAAAGTATCGGCGAATAAAGTGACGGTGCACGAGGTGCTGACAGGCGGCCCGATGGCCGGAACCTTCGACACGGTCTGTACGCGCTAACGTTAACGCGTTAACGCAAACCTCGCTCCCATCGGGGGTTCGGATGGGTCTACGTGGCGAAAAACCGAGCAGGCCATGGATTCACTCACCCTCGCAACCGACGACATCCCGCAGATCGCATGGACCGCAACTCCGTCCGGCGCAATGCTCGGCTTCAATCGCAAATGGTATGACTACACCGGCCTGAAGCAGCGCGCGAACTCGACGCCGGCGACCATGGGGAAGCGTTGGTGGGCGGCGGTGCACCCCGACGATCGCGAGCGTGGCCGACAGGCGCTGCTCGACGGGGTGAAGGCGCGCGCCGGCTTCGAGCTCGAGTTGCGATTGCGGCGCGCCGATGCAGTCGCTCGCTGGTTTCGCGTCGCGGTCTCGCCGATCGACGGGGGCCTGTTGCCCGGCGCCGCAGGCTGGCTTGGGATCTGCACCGACATCGACGATTACAAGCGGCAGGGTCAGCGGTTTGCATTTCTGGCACGAGCCGGTGAAGTGCTCTCCGAGTCGCTCGATCTGCAAGCCACGCTCGACCGGCTGCTCGCGATCATGGTTCCCGAGTTTGGCGATTGGGCGGCAATCGATCTCTTCGACGAAGAGGAGCGACTCCAAACGGCCGCCGCGATTCACGCCGATCCGCAGAAGTTGCGTCTTGTCAGGCGGCTCGTGGGACGCTACACGCACGACCCGCGCTACGATCCCGCGATCGCCGGGGCGCTGCGAACGGGCCGGCCGATCGTCGTTCGCGAGGTGAAGGACGAACTGCTCAAAAAAGCGGCGGCGCCGAGTCTGCTGCCCCTCATTCTCGAGCTCGCGCCCCGCTCGGCGGTGACGATTCCACTGCGTTCGCGCGGACGAACGATCGGGTCGCTCGTTGCGTATTGGTCGGAGACGCCGCGACGCTACCGCGATGCCGATTTACCGCTCTTCGAAGAACTGACGCGGCGCGCCGCCGTCTCGATTGAGAACGCGCAGCTTTTCGAACGCGAACGCGAAATCGCCACGGAGTTTCAGCGCGCGGCGCTGCCGATTTCGCTGCCCGAGGTGCCCCGCATTCGTTTCGACGGCATCTACGTGCCGGCGAGCAATCGCGAGTTGCTGGGCGGCGACTGGTACGATGCGCTGCGTCTGGGTGACGGGCGGATCGTCATTTCGATCGGTGACGTTGCCGGAACCGGTCTGTATGCTGCGGTGATCATGTCGTCAATGCGCCAAGTGATCCGCGGCGTCGCGCAAGTCTATGCCGATCCGATCGCGATGCTCGACGCGGCCGACCGCACGCTGAAGATCGAGTATCCCGAGATGTTCGTTACCGCGTTCGTCGGCGTGCTCGATCCGGTCGCGCGAACGCTCACACACGCCTCGGCCGGACATCCGACGCCGTTTCTTCGCGATGCCGACGGAACGGTGGCGCCGCTTGGAGCCAGCGGCCTGCCGGTGGGTCTGCGCGTTCGCGGCGAGATGGCGACGACGACGGTACTACCGGAATCTGGGTTGCTCGTTTTCTACAGCGATGGTTTGATCGAAGCCGATCGCAACGTCGTTCGCGGTCTCGACAAATTGGCGACGGCGATCGCGCGGCCCGATATTGCGATCAACGCGAATCCGGCCGACGCGCTCTATCGCGCGCTTCTCAAGCGCGGCGGTAGCGACGATGTGGTCGTGTTGACGGCGCGGCTCGAGACGGCAAATGAGAGCGGCGTGGACGGGACGAATGCGCCGAGCACCTTGCACTGGGCGTTCGACACGCCGAGCGAAGAGCTCGCGCACGCGGCGCGCCACACGTTTGTTGGCGCGTTACGCGATGCCGGAGTTCGCGAGAGGCAACTCGACGCCGCAGAGACCATCTTCGGTGAACTGCTCGGCAATGTCGTGCGTTTCGCACCTGGACCGATCGAGATCGTTTTTGATCGGAGTCACAAAGGTGCGCCGGTTCTCCACGTGCTCGACCGCGGCCCCGGATTCCGGTTCGCCCCTAAGCTCCCGGCGGATCCCTTCAGCGAACGCGGCCGCGGGCTTTACATCGTGTCGTCGCTCGCCGAAGACTTCAACGTGACACCCCGCTATGACGGCGGCTCGCACGCACGAGCGGTTCTGGGAATCGTGTAGCCCGGCCTCGACAGAACCGCGTCCGGGAGAAATGGCGGCCGTTCCAGACCGCGAGGCTTGTTGCGTCAAAACGCTGAACGTGACCATCGTGGCCTTCTTCGATCGCGCCAACTCGATTGCGAAACCGGGCTTCAATCGGTGGCTCGTGCCGCCCGCCGCGCTCTGCATCCATCTCTGTATCGGCGAGGCCTACGCATTCAGCGTCTTCACCAAACCGATGGCGCAAGCGATTGGCGTCACCGCGCCGTTACCGGGCGTCGACTGGAGCGTGCCGCAACTCGGCTGGATCTTCAGCCTCGCGATCGCGATCCTCGGGCTCTCGGCGGCGTTCGGCGGCAAGTGGGTCGAACGCGCCGGTCCGCGCGCCGCGATGTTCCTCGCCGCATCGTGCTTCAGTCTCGGACTCTTCGTCGCCGCGCTCGGTGTCAACTGGCACCTGCTGTGGCTCGTCTATCTCGGTTACGGCGCAATCGGCGGGTGTGGTTTGGGCATTGGCTATATCTCTCCAGTCTCCACGCTGATTAAGTGGTTTCCCGACCGCCCCGGCCTCGCGACCGGAACGGCGATCATGGGTTTCGGAGGCGGTGCGCTGATCGGCGCGCCATTATCGGTACTCTTGATGAAGCACTTTGCGAATACTGCCGGAACCGGAGTCGCGCAGACGATGGCGGTTCTCGGCGTCATCTACTTCATCTGGATGTGCGTCGGTTCGCTGATCGTGCGCTTGCCGCCCGACGGGTGGCGCCCCGCGGGATACGTACCTTCGGCCTCCTCGCAAGGCATGATCACGAATAAGAACGTCGTTCTCGAGTCCGCGCTGCGCACGCCGCAGTTCTATCTGCTCTGGGCGGTGCTCTGCTTAAACGTGACCGCCGGAATCGGCGTACTCGGACAGGCATCCCTGATGATTCAGGAGATGTTCGGCGTCACGGCCATCGCCGCGGCGGGCTTCGTCGGTCTCTTAAGCATCTTCAATATGGGCGGACGGATCTTCTGGGCGTCGCTCTCCGATTTCATCGGGCGCAAAACGACCTATGCGATCTTCTTCATTCTCGGCGCGGTGCTCTATTTCGTGGTCCCGACGTTCGGACACATGCAGGCGCTTGCGCTCTTCGTGCTCGCGTTCTGCGTCATCCTCAGCATGTACGGCGGCGGCTTCTCGACGATCCCGGCGTACCTGCGCGATCTCTATGGCACGGTGAACGTCGGCGCAATTCATGGCGCGCTGCTAACGGCATGGTCGGCCGCCGGGGTCGCTGGCCCAGTACTCATAAATTACATTCGGCAGTACCAGATCGATCACGGCGTCGCCAAAGCCGATGCGTATTCGATCACAATGTATATCATGGCGGCGCTTTTGGTTGTTGGGCTGCTTTGCAATCTCGCGGTTCGTCCCGTGCACGAACGGCATCACCTCGAAGCTACGCCGGCTCAGCTGTAGGGAACGAACGATGGATAGACTCGAAGAGCAGATGCGCCCTGCCGACAGCAGCACGACGATGCTCGTGCTCGCGTGGCTCTGGGTTGGGATTCCACTCGCGTGGGGCGTCGCGGTCACGATTCAAAACGCCCTCAAGCTCTTCGAATAGCCCACTGCCCGCACCACTTGATCGTGACGCTCTCGGACCGCTTCTCTGAGGCCCTCGGCTACGCCAATCTGGTGCATCGGAATCAGGCGCGCAAGGGAACCGAGATTCCATACGTCAGCCATCTTCTGGCTGTCGCAAGCATCGTATTGGAGCGCGGCGGTGATGAAGATGAAGCGATCGCTGCGGTCTTGCACGACGCGCCGGAGGATTGCGGAGGCGCTCCCATACTCGAGCAGATACGCAACCGGTTCGGCGATCGTGTCGCCGAGATCGTCGACGGCTGCTCCGATTCCCTGGAGGTAGACCCGCTCGCAAAAGAAGCCTGGCGTCCGCGCAAAGAGCGCTACCACAACCACGTTCGCGAAACATCGAACGCCTCAGTGCTGCTGGTCAGCGCCGCGGACAAGCTTCACAACGCTCGCGCGATGCTCTCCGACCGGCAGCGGCTCGGACCTGCCCTTTGGGATCGCTTCAACGGCGGCCGCGACGGCACGCTGTGGAACTACGAGGTGCTGCTCGAGGTCTATGCCGCCTCAACCGACGATCGCGTGCGAGCAATCGCCGCCGAACTGGCCCCCATCGTCGCGGCGCTAGCGGAACTTAGCTGAAGGACCGGCCGTTGCCGGCAGCTTGATGCCGCCGGGCGGTGCGTGCGACTCTTCGAGCAGCATGCTGACATTGTTTAAGGTCGCGCTTGTCGAAGCAACCGCGGCGTCGACCCGCGGCTGGTTTCCACTCGCGAGGGCCGCGGCAACGTGGGGAAAAGCGACGCTCGCGTATCCGTTCGCCGAATAGGCAAGCAGATCGAGCTGTTGCACCGCCCGCAACGACTCTTTGGAATCGCGTGCCGGCAATGCGTCGTATGCGCGTGCGCTCCGATCGAAACGCGCGATCGCCGTGCCGAGTTCGGGAGCAAGCGTGAGTCCCGAACGTTCCGCCACCTTCGTCATCGCCGCAAGGCCATCGTCGAGAACTCCGGCATATGGTGCGAAGCGGTAAGCGCCCGCGCCGGATTCGGCAATGCGCATCGCCAGCACACCGACGCCCTGCGCAGCCGCGCGATGATGGACGAAGCCTGGATCGGCGAACGTCGATGCAAAATGCAGGTCGTCGTAGGGCGAGTGATAGGTTCCAAACGGACCGGAGTAGCCGAGATCGGCGACCGGCGTTCCGACGGAATAAATAAACGACTCGAAATCGGAGCCTCCGGCCGGCGCGTCGACTTTCGGGTTTGAAACGCGCATCACGTTTTGGGCGACCGCCGTCAGCACCGGCAACAATGCCCCGGCTCCGGCGGCACCGAAGGTCGGGCCCGAAGCGGATTCGTCTACGTTGAGATATCCAACGCCGCCGCGTTGCAGCTCGCTGCGATGTGCGGCAACGTAGGCCTGCGATCCAAGCTCGCCGATCTCCTCAGCGTCCCAGCCGGCAATGCGAATCGAGCGCTTCGGCGTCCAGCCGGTGCGATGCAGGTTCCCCAAGCCGCGGGCGACTTCGAGGAGCGTTGCAATGCCCGACCCATCGTCGGTGACGCCGTAGACCCACGCGTCGCGATGCGCGCCGAGCACGACTATTTGCTGCGGGTCGCTGCCGGTTACTTCGCCGACGGTATTCCAGAGCGTCGTCGTCCGCGCGTTCATCTCGACGTGGAGACGCACGAGCGCGTGCGTCATCGGCGATCCGCGCATATCGGCGATCAGGCGCCCCGCGGTGATCGCAGTGACGGGCAAGGTTGGGATGCGCAGCGGACGATGGTCGTCGCCCATCACGTCGCCGCGCTGCACGATGCCCGGCGGATGAAACGGGCCGTTCGGGTAAACGGTACCGCGCGAAGCCCCGCGACCTTCCGAATCCGAATAGAAGATGACGCCGGCAGCGCCGTGCTGTTCCGCTCGCGCCGCAAGATTTCCGCGGTACTCCGCACCGTAGCGAACGAGCGCGATCCGCCCAGATACGTGCACTCCGGCACTCGCGAGCGACGCGTAATTCGCTTCGAGGCCGCGGCCAACCGTGACCACCGGCGCACGAACATCGCCATTGCCGCTTCCGGCATTGAAGGGAATTCCGATGCCGGGGCGCGAGCCATCTGGATCGGCCGAAATCGGTCGATCGTGCAAATCGAACGTCACGACCGGCGACGTGAGGAGCTGCAGCTGCAAGATCCGCGGCGTGTAGACCGTCGCGCTGAACGGTTCGATCCACGATCGCAGGCCAAAACCTTGCAACGCGTCGCGCATCCACACGGCAAGGCGATAATCGCCCGGCGTTCCGGGATAGTGCGGAACTGAGTTGATGACCTGCGAGCTTGCTCGTGCACCCGCGGCACTCGGACCTTGCAAAAACAGCGCCTCGCTGGAGAGCCGAGCGTCGGCCGCACATACGCCGATACCGGCAGCGAGCAACAGGATTACAACGAGCCATTTCATGCACGCATCTTCGGCGCTTCAATTCCTCATCGCCTGCGCGCAGGCGCGCGCAACTCTTTTAGGGCGTTAGTTCGAAGACCGTTCCCTTGCCCTTACTTCCGCCGGCGGCGGTTGTGCCGTAGAGCTTGCCATTGACGACGATCAGGCTCGCGTGCGGCGTGCTGCCCTCGCGCAGCGCAAACGTATGCACCACCTGGAACGTTCCGTCGGGCTTCGCCTCAAAAATCGTCCCCTGGTTTTTCGATCCCGCCTTCGGCGCCGTTCCGTAGAGCGCGCCGTTGCGCACGGCGAGCCCGGCGATCAGAGAGCTGCCGTCATTATGGCTCAGATCGTGCACGATCGTCTCGCTGCCGTCTTTCTTCACCTCGAAGATGGTCCCGCAACAATGCACGCCGCTGGCACGCGTCGTGCCGTAAAGCGCGCCATCGAGCGCGACAAGCTTGCTCTCCGGATCCCATCCGTCGGAGCCCTTGGCAAAACTGTACAGCACGCGCTCCTTCCCGTTCGGTTCGATCTCGAATACGGTCCCGAGATCGTCGGCACCGCCAAGGGTGGTCGTGCCGTATAAATGGTTGTCGAGAAGTTCGAGACCCGCATGCGGATTCGCGCCGTCGGCACCGCCGGCAAAGCTGTGCAGCACCTGCTCTTTGCCATCGGGCGTCACCGAAAAGGCCGTGCCCAGGTTATGCGCGCCGCCCTCCACGGTCGTGCCGTAAAACGTGCCGAAAACGTTGACGAGATCGCTGCGTGGAAACGCACCGTTGCTTCCACTGAAGTTGAAGATGATGTGATATTTGCCATCCGGCTTGATTTCGTAGACCGTGCCGTGGCCGAAGGATCCGCCGCTCGCAGTCGTACCATACAATGCTCCGCCGTAGTGGATCAACCCGGCCAGCGGCGAACTTCCGTCGCCATAAGCTCCCGTAAAACTGTAGAGCACCCGTTCGGTGCCGTCGGTCTCGACAACGAAGACGCAGCCCCGATCACTCTTGCCACCGGAGTAGGTCGTGCCGTACAGCTTGCCCTCCGCTGCAGCGAGCCGCGCCTCCGGTTTGACGCCATCGCCCTGGCCCTGGAAACTGTAGATCAACCGATAGGAAGCAGCTTCGGTGCGTGCTTGCGTGGTCGACGAAGCGCCGGCAAACGGCGTCAATGCGCTTTGGTGCGCGCAGCCCGCAAGCACCGCGCCGGCGAGGATAGCAACAAAAAGAGCGCAGCGCAACAAAGTCTCCTCCAAGATAATAGCGTGCTCGGGAGCCCGAAATTTCTTCTCGAAACTTCGACAGAATCGCTGCAGCGCCTATCGCTGTCAGGACGCCCGTCTTGCTCGTCTAAGGTGCCGAGCACCGGCGGCGCGAACGGGCAGGCATGGAGCCTTCGAACGTCTGGACCCTCTGGGAACAAGTGCGATGAATGCAGCGCTGCGCATCATGCTCTTCGGCGCGACGCTTCCAACGCTCGTCGCGGCAGCGCCGCCGGCCAACGGTCCGTCGTTGCAAAGTCTGATTCGGCAACGCGTGCGCTACGTGTTCGTGATCTATCAGGAGAACCGCTCGTTCGATCACTACTTCGGCACGTTCCCGGGCGCGAACGGGATCTACACCGATGCATCGCGCTCACACGGCTTCGTGCAATACAATCCCGTCGCCAAGCGCAGCACCCAAGCGTTTCGCATCGCAGCTCCTGAGGTTGGCCTGCTGAACAATGCCCGCGCCGTCGTTGATGCCGGCATTCACGACAATGCGATGGACGGCTTCGTCGGCGCGCAGACCGCGTGGGCGCTAGCGCTCTCGCCCGCGGCGAAGAAAGCGCTCGGTCTCACCGATCCCGCCGAGATCGCGTCGGTCGGCGACGAGTCGATGGCACACCTCGACTGCGATACGATTCCCTATCTTTGGACCTACGCGAGCCGCTTTGCGCTCTACGACTCGTTCTTTCAAGGCGCGCGAGCGCCGTCGGCACCGAGCAACGTTGAGATCATTGCGGCGCAAAACGGCGAGACGGAGTACAAGCGCTACGGAGGTGCCGGCCCGCCCTACACAGCGCAGCCCGTCGGCAGTAAAGGACGCGGCGTGCCGATGTGGGTCGATCTCGATCCCGCATGGGGCCCGTATAATACCGCCGACTTCAGCAAGGAGCGGCAGGTCGATCAAACGTACGCCAACGTGCTGCTCAACCTCGAGGGTGCCGAGGCCGGCAAAGTGACGAACTACGCACAAGATATCGGTGACGACATCGCCTTTCTGCGCGGGCAGAACGACGCGCCCGTCAACTGGACCTGGTATCAGCAAGGCTACGCCAATCCCGCCGATCCAGGACGCGTCACCCTCGTGACGCATCACCTCGCGCCGCATTACTTCGGCTATGTTGCGAACAACACGATCATGGACCGCCACGTCGCCGACATCACGCAGTTCGCATCCGATGTCGCGACGAGCAAACTCGGCGACGGCGGACTCTTCTATCTCAAGGGCGGTTTCGGCAGCAATCAGGGGCTCAAACCCGCGAGCGCCGCGCCGCATACGTATCTCGGCGACGACGATCATCCCGGAGAATCCGACTCGCAGATCGCCGAGGCCGACGTCGCCGCACTCGTCAACACGATCGCGCGCAGCAAGTATTGGAGTCAGTCAGCCATCGTCATCACCTGGGACGATCCGGGGGGCTTCTGGGATCACGTCCCGCCGCCGCAGTGGCTCATCTGTCCCGATGGCAATCCGTGCGGCGACGGTCAGCGTGTTCCATTGCTGCTTATCTCGCCCTACGCGCAGACCGCAGTCGTGCACGAGTACGACGATCAGGCATCGGTCATCAAATTCGTCGAGCATCTCTTCGGGCGCACGCCGCTCGCGCAACTTCCCGACGAAGCGCGTTACATGCCGTTCGGTCCGCGCGATGCGAGTGACGAAACGGGCGACTTAGCCGGCGGCCTCGATCCTGGGCGGCTCAGCGGCGATACACCGCCGATTCCCGCAGCGCAAGCCGAGATTCCCGACGATGTCGTTCGCTCGATTCCGAGTCCGTGGTCGTGCACGTCAATCGGCGTTGCGCCGGTCGCGCCGCCGGCGGGCACGTCTGACGCGCCGCCGCCCGGGTTCAATCCGCACGTGCTGGTCGTGCCGCTGCCCAGCCCTACGAAGTAGCCTTCGCGCTTCGTGGTTCGCCGTTCGTGGTTCGCCCTTCGACTCCGGTGCTCCGCACCTACGCTCAGGATGACAGAGTTGGTGCGACGGTGGACTCGGTGCGCAGAAGCGACGAGAGTTTGTGGAGGTTGGCGTCCGTGGGGGCATAGCCGGCGAGCGTCGCGCCGATGACGAGCTTTCCGTTAACGGCGCCGATACCGAGGTGCGTTTCAGCGCCGCGCGTCACCTTGCCCGCAAACGCCGCTTGGCCGACGACCGGCACTCCGATCGGCGCGAATCCCGGAATCTTGCTCTTCTCCACGGCTTGATGGTAGGCAGCAAGCGCGTCGCGGCCCGTCGCATACCGGTCGACCGAGATCGTTACTTTCTTCGAGGCATCGCCATTGACGAAAATGACGATGCGCGTCGCGGTCGGATCCCCCGAGGACGTGCGATTGGTGCCAGAATACTCCTCGCGCGTTACCTGCGGGAAGTATTTCTGCACGGTGCCCAGATCGAGCACGGCGCTTCGCGGTAAGACCGCCGTCGCGAGAGCGGCAGCGGCCGCCAATACCGCCGTCTTCATCGCGACGCCACCGGCAAGCGTTTGCCGCTCGCGTCGATCGGATGCGCGACGATGCGATAATCAAACTCCAGGTTCGATCGCCCGCGCTCCGTTTCGCGTACTCGGAATCCCGTCGCTCGCGTCCTCAGACTGCGCACGCCGGCCTTACCGCAATTTCCACAGGCCCCAAGCTCCGCCGCCCGTCGAGCTGCCTCCGACGCACGGCTGCCCCCACAGCGACCATTCCGAGGATTGCACGGCTGCGCCGCAGGTGATTCAAAGATTGCTCTTCCTCCGGCAACAATCTTCAGCATGACTCGGTAACCATCCCGGGAAGTGCCGTTTATGCTTCGCGACGTCGCCCTCGCCATCGGCGCCATGTGGCTCGCCTTCTTCTTGTTCTGGGTCGTCGAGGCCACGCGCGCGAAGCGCACCACTCGCCGGTCGGTGAGGCCGACGCGCTTTCGCGCACTCGCGATTATCGCCATCGGCTTCCTGCTTCAAGTCTACTTGGCCCACCACTACGGGCGGCACGCGAGCGGCCTCATCAACGTAAATCCCAGCCTCGCGATCGTGGGCGCGGTGCTCTGTGCGCTCGGCCTCGCCTTCGCGATTTGGGCGCGCGTGCACTTGGGGCGCAACTGGGGCATGCCGATGTCCGTACGCGAAAACCCCGACCTCGTCACCAGTGGGCCGTACGCGTCCGTGCGTCATCCGATTTATGCTGGTATCCTGCTCGCGGCCGTGGGAACGACCGTAGTGGAACAGCGCTGGTGGCTCGCGCTGCTCGTCGTCTTTTTCATATATTTTATTTATGCGTCGATCGTGGAGGAGCGGGCGATGCGGGAGCAATTCCCCGTACAGTATCCGCCGTACGTGCGCCGCACGAAGATGCTCGTGCCCTTCCTCTTGTAACGCCAACTCGGGAAAGACCGCCGTTTCGCCCGTTTCGCTGCGGTCTTCGAAGTCGATTCGCGCGGTCGCGAAGCGGTGCTGCACACGTTCACCGGCGGAAAGAAGGACGGCGAGGTCCCGTACGGTCCCGTGCGACGCGATGCTTCGGGAAATCTCTACGGCACGACGGTCAGTGGCGGCCCGGGCCCGTGCAATCGCGGCTGCGGGGTCGTCTTTAAGCTCGCTCCCGGATCTTAGGCAGCCCAACGCAGGCAGATTCCATGACGTCACGGTTCGCGTGGCGAACGAGGAAGCCTCATGACTTCCGATCCGTTTGCGGCGTTTAAGAATCGCCAGCGCGAAATGTGGGCGTCGTTTGCGCCTACCGCAGCCTTTACCCCGCCGGTTGCGGCGCACTTAGTGCGATTTGCCGGCGTTGCTCCAGGCGAGTCGGTTCTCGACGTCGGAACGGGAACGGGCGTCGCCGCCCTCACCGCAGCGCGCGCGGGCGCGCGTGTGCGTGCGATCGATTTGACTCCCGCGCTGCTCGAAATGGCAAAAGAGAACGCGCTCCTCGCCGGAACGACTGACGTTCGATTTGATGAAGGCGACGCCGAGCATCTTCCATACGCCGACGCCTCCTTCGATGTCGTGATAAGCCAGTTCGGCCACATGTTCGCTCCCCGCCCCGATCTCGCCGTTGCGGAGATGCGACGGGTTCTACGACCGTCGGGACGGGTTGCGTTTGCAACGTGGCCGCCCGATACGCTTATCGGCCGAACGTTTCAATTCATCGGCCGTAACTCGCCGCCGTTGCCTGCGGGCGTTTCGCCGCCCGCACTCTGGGGCGATCGGACCGTCATCGCCGAGCGACTCGCACGCGACTTCGATGACGTCACGTTCGATCGCGGCACCATGATCATTCCGGCCCTGAGTTTGGCGCATTATCGCGCGTTCGTCGAGCGCTCGGTCGGACCGATGGAAAAACTTGTCGAGAGCCTAGCCGGTTCGCCGGAGCGGCTCGACGCGATACGCCAAGAGTTCGAGGCGATCAGCGAGCCGCACTATGACGGCAATGTGGTTTCGCACGAGTATGTGTTGACTCGCGCGGCAGCGCGATCTAGCGCGCCAGCACCATAACTGCGGCGCAAATGAAGAATGCGCCGAGAGCGAGTGCCAGGATGTCGATTTGGGGTTGCTTTACTGATTTGATCATATTCCATAAGGTAAAACGCTTCGTCGAACCGAGAAGTTCCGGCACGCCGACGCAACCCTAACCCAGGTCATTTAATCTGAGGAAAAAACGATGCAAACCATCTATCCCGGCCTACGGTACAACGACGCCAAAGCCGCCATTGAGTGGCTCGAGTCGGCCTTCGGATTCGAAACCCAAGAAGTCTACACGGCCGACGACGGCAGCGTCGTTCACGCCCAGTTGCGCCTTGCGGGAAACCTGGTCATGCTCGGCAACGTCAAAGACGACTCATACGGCACGAGCCCGGCGACGCTCGGCGCCGTTACCGGCACCATCTATATCGCGCTTGGAAGTGCCGGCGAAATCGACGCCTGTTACGGTCGCGCAAAGGCTGCGGGGGTCGAGATTATCCGCGAGCTGAGCGATACCGATTATGGTTCGCACGATTTCGGAGCGCGCGATCTCGAGGGACACATCTGGAGCTTTGGTACCTATCGACCGCAAGCGAGCTAAGCCGTTTGTTCTAGCGGCGACGGCATTCGTCATCACGATGGTCGGCACGACGCTTCCGACGCCGCTCTACCCAATCTACGAAGAACGCTTCGCAATTGCGCCGGTCTGGATTCCGGTCATTTTCGCGGTTTACGCAGTTGCCGTCGTCGCTGGTCTGCTCTTCTTCGGCCGCTTATCCGATGAGATCGGGCGGCGCCCCGTCCTCGTTGCCGGCCTCGCGCTCTCGGCAGTCAGTGCGATCGTCTTCCTGTTCTCGCACTCGATGGGCGAGCTCTTCGGCGGCCGCATTCTCTCGGGTCTTTCGGCGGGCATTTTCACCGGCACCGCGACGGCTGCGCTCGTCGAGCTCGCACCTGGCGATCGGCGTACGGCGGCTAAGATTGCCGTCGCCGTAAATACCGGCGGCCTTGGTTTGGGAACGCTGCTCTCGGGGACGCTGGCAACCTTTGCGGGATGGCCGTTACGGCTACCCTTCGCCGCCGATCTCGCGTTGGTGCTCTGCGCCTTCGCCGCAATGCTCGGCGTTCCCGAAACGATCGAGCAGCCGGCGCACCGTCTGCGCCTGCGCGTGCCGCGTTTGCACGTTCCGCATGAGATCAAGCAGACGTTCTGGAGCGCGGCCGTTGCGGGAATGTGTGCGTTTGCCGTCTCTGGATTATTCAGCGCAATCGTCCCGTCGCTGCTCGTCAGGGTGCTTCATCGGCCGCGACCGGTGCTCACCGGCACCGTGGTCTTCGTCCTCTTTGCCGCAACCGCACTCGGCCAGCTCAGCGTCGGGCGCTTTCCAAAAGAGCGAGCGCTGCTCGTTGCATGTGGTGCCTTGATCGTCGGGACCGGCGTTTTAGCGATTGCAGTACTCTTCAAGTCGCTGGAAGCAACGTTTGCTGCTGCAGCAATTGAAGGCGCCGCGCAAGGGCTCGCGATGGGTGCCGGCCTCGCCGCCATCAACGAAGAGACGCGCGAGCGGCGCGGCGAAGTTGGATCCACCTATTTCGTGATGCTTTACGCGGCGCTCGCCTTTCCGGTGATCGGCGTCGGCGTCTTGGCCGCCGCGTGGAACCTGCAGGCGGCGGCCCTCGTCTTTTGCGGCGTCGTGGCCGTGACCGTCGCCGCGACGATCGCGGTGAGCGTTGCGGCTACTCGCCCTCGGCAGCGCGACGAATCTCGTTGATATCGAGTTTTTTCATCTGCAGCAGCGCCTTCATCGCGCGCTCGCGTTTTGCGGGATCGTCGTGGCCCACGTAATCGCTCAGCCCTTGCGGAACGATGTTCCATGCGAAGCCGAACTTGTCGCGAAGCCAGCCGCACTGAATGATCTCTCCGCCTTCGGCTAAACGATCCCAAACGACATCGAGCTCGGTCTGCGTCTCGCAGGTGACGTAGAGCGCAACTCCGCCGCGTGGCGGAACGTCGGACTCCGGCCCTTCGCCCACCATGCCGCCGTTGAGCGCCATGAAATCCTGACCCTCGAGCGTGAACTCGATCATCATCGCCTTCCCCTTCTCACCGGGGCCCGAGTCGCCGTACGGAATCACCTTGTCGATCTTCGAGTCTTTAAAGATCGAGACGTAAAAGTTGGCCGCCTCTTCGCCCTCGCTCTTGAACCAGAGCAGCGGCGTGATTTTCTGTTCGGTGCGTACCATGGTGACGTTGCTTCCTTTCGCGGCTTATGCGAGTTGGACGAGGCCGATCGCGCGCCCTCCAGAGGCTCACGATCGCGGTCGCGTACCGGGAGCGTATCCGATTTACTTGTAAAAAGCAAGTATCGTTGCTAAATAAAAGAAACCCGGCTATGCTGGACCCGTGAGCGAGCGTGGTTACGGGCAGTTTTGCGGCTTCGCCCGGGCGCTGGAAACGCTCGGCGACCGTTGGGCGCTGATGATCGTGCGCGACCTGCTGGTTGGTCCCAAGCGCTTCAGCGATCTGCACGCCGGCCTGCCGAAGATTCCGACCAACGTGCTCACCTCACGCTTGAAGCAACTCGAGGCGGCAGGGGTGGTCGAGCGGCGCGCGATGCCGCGCCCGACCGGAGGCGTTGCCTACGACCTAACCACGCGGGGCCGCGAGTTGGACGAAGCGGTCATCGCAATCGGACGCTGGGGTGCCAAGATGCTCGACGCGCCGCGCGACGGCGAGATCGTTACCGTCGATTCGCTGGCGATGGCGCTGCGCACCACCTTCCGCCCCGAAGCTGCGGGCGATCTACGCGCGCGGTACGAGCTGCACGCCGGTGAGATCGTGCTCCACGCGATCGTCGACGGACCGCAGATCACCGTCGGTCGCGGACCCCTCGAAAAGCCCGATCTCATCATCGAGTCGAGTTCTGCCCTCAAGGAGCTCCTGGCCGGCGCGATGACGCCGCGCCAAGCGCTGGCGAGCGGCGGAATGCGTATCACGGGAACCCGCAAACTCTTCGATCGCTTCGCACAAGTTTTTCGTATCTAGAGCCCCGTCGTGGTTCGCCCTTCGACGACTTCAACTTCCTTAGCGCCTGCGCGAAGCGCAGTCCTGAGCGAGCGTAGCGAGTCGAAGGGGCAGCGTAGCGAGTCGAAGGGGCAGTCCTGAGCGAGCGTAGCGAGTCGAAGGGTTGCAATGACGAGGGATTAGAGTCGCTCTAATAAGGGTTCGTCGTCGAGGCGCGCGAGCTCTTGGGGCACCCGCGAACGCACGCGCGTCGCGAGCTGTGCTGCGATTTCGCGGCGGCGCTCTTCGTTGAGTTCATCGCGGCGTTCGAGAAACCGCTTTACGAGCGCGCGCTCATCGCCGCTGAGGTACGCAGTGGGCGCGTATGTGGTCTCTTCGGCCCGTCGAAGGAGTTCGCGCGGGGCGGCGAGACGCGCGTCGCGCACCACGATCGTTCCGGCTGCCAAATCGCCGAGACGTTTGTTCTCCGGCGATAGCAGCGCGCTGATCGCCGCGAGAACGTAGTAGCCGATGATCCACTCGCCGACGCGAATCAGATTGCGAATCAGCGAGGCACCGAAGTCAATCGGATAGCCGCCGTCGCGCACCACCCGCAGCCCGAGGAGTCTCTTGCCGGGAGTCTGACCGTTCCAGGCGGCCTCGAAGACGATAAAATAGCCGAAAAAGACGATGAAGACGACGATCACGAGCAACGCGATGCCGATGCTCGTGGCGACCTTGTCGGAGTCGCTGGAGGCAGCGTGCCGAACCGCCCCCATGCGCGAGCCGGCGAGAATCAGCCCGGCAAAGATCGCGAGGATCGTGAGGATCTGAATCGCCTGATCGACCATGACCGCGAGAAAGCGGCTCCCCAAACCGGCGAGCTCGTAGTGAAATGCGATGCTTTCGGGCGTCCGAACCTCAAGCGTCCGATCCATATACCTGCGTGCGTAGGTTCGACGACGCCGCCCCGCCAACTTTTCAACCGTTGAATCAAAGTACGTTCGTGTCGCGCCGCTCGGCGACGTGGGAGGAACTCGACCGGCTTCTGCGGCGCGGCACGCGCCGTTTGCGCCCCGAGCAGATCGTGGAGCTCGGGCGGCTCTATCGCGCGACGACGAGCGATCTCGCCTACGCACAGGGCCGCGGATTCGACGCAGCGCTGCTCGAGTATCTAAACCGCTGCGTCGCGCGCGCGCACGCACAAGTCTACGCGAAAGCCCCCGAGAGCGGGATGGCGCGCATCGCAGATTTCTATACCCATACCTTTCCGAAAGAGTTCCGCCGGTCGTTGCCGTTCTTTGCGATCTGCACCGCCTTGACGGTGGCGTGCGCGGTCGTCGCCTACGTGCTCGTCCGCAGCCATCCGAACGACGCGTTCGCGCTGCTGCCGAAATTTCTCGTCTCGGAAAAGATCCGCAAGAGCCTGCACGATTCGAACTTCGCCGTCGAGGCGACGTTCGCGCCCGCAATGTCGGCGGCGATCATCGCCAACAACGTGAAGGTCGCGATCGTTGCCTTCGCCGGCTGCATCACGCTCGGCGCCGTGACCATCTACATCATCGCAACGAACGGCCTGATGCTCGGCGGCATGGGCGCGCTCTTCACCAATGCCGGGTTCGGGAGCGACTTCTGGGCGACGATTGCGCCGCATGGCGTGATCGAACTCACCGCAATTCAGATCGCGGGCGCCGCGGGGTTGCTCATTGCCGCCGCGATGATTTGTCCGGGACGAATGCGGCGACGCGACCTGATCGTCGCCAATGCACGGCGTGCCGGAACGTTGATCCTCGGCGTCGCTTCGATGCTGATCGTCGCGGGCACCATCGAAGCCTTCGTCACGCCGCGACGCCTGCCCGAGTCGGTGCGCATCGCGGTCGGCGCGTTGACGGCGGTGGTGATGATTTGGTACTTTGCCGGCGCCGGGCGACGAGCGCCGGAGGAGACCGAAAGGCCGGACTAGCCCGCGAGCATTTCCTCGATGCGCCGGCGCACCTCGGGAGGGAAGGACGTCGCGCGCCGATGGACGCGATCCATGTGCACCGCGGTTAACTCACTGACGGCGCAGAGCTCACCGCTTGCCGCGTCGCGCATCTCGTGGACGAACGTCATCTTCCGATCGCCGGCGCTCACGATATGCGAGCGTATCTCGACGACGTCGCCCGGAAAGAGCTCACGTTTGTAGGTGATGTTTTGCTGCACGCCCGCGGCTCCGCTCTGAGTCTCGCGCATGTACTTTGCGGTGATGCCGATGGCGGCGAGCAAGTTCCACGTCGCCTCGTCGAACTTGCCGACGTAGTACATCACGTTCATGTGCCCCATGTGATCGCAGTGCCACGGGTGAACGGCTCCACGATAGGTTGGAATACTTTTCACACGAGGCCTCGCCGCTTGACGCGGAGATATTCGTCGATCAGCGCGGTCGTGAGTTTCTTTGCCGGGACGTCGATCACGATGACGCCGGCGCGTTCGAGCGTTGCCCGGGCGAGCCGCCGCTCGTTGGCCAATCCCACCGCGACGGTCGCACGATAGGCCTCGGCAACGTCTTGAGGCTGGTCGGCGAGCGCGTCGCTCACAGCGGCATCGTTCATAAAGACGCAAATGAGCAGGTGATGCTTCGCAAGCGAACCGACCTCCGCCATAACCGAGGCCTGCGCGAGCGGGTCGATGACGTCGGTGAGAAAGACGATCAGCGAGCGCTTGTGCAGGTGATGGCGCAGATAGGCGAACGCGCGTGCGTAGTTCGATTCTTCGAAACGCGGCTCGAGGCCGTAGAGCCGATCGGTGAGGTGCGCGATCGACGAACGCGTCGAGCGCGGAGCGCTCGCAGCGAGAATCTCGCGCGCAAAGGCGACGAGGCCGACGCGGTCGCTGGCAAATCCCGCGATCGTCGCGAGTGAGAGCGCAGCCGTCACCGCATAATCGAGTTTTCGGCCCGCGTCGATGCGCGGTGTCATGAGTCGCCCGCAGTCGAGCAGCAGCATCACGTTCTGACTGCGCTCGACTTCGTGCTGTGCGACCATCAGTTTGCCGCGGCGCGCCGTTGCCTTCCAATCGACCGCGCGGAAGGCATCCCCATCACTCCAGTCGCGAAGCGATTCAAACTCGGTGCCGGCGCCGCGCAGCTTCATGCGGCGCAGCCCGGCTTCGATCGTGCGGTTGCGCAGGTGGAGTTTGCCGTAGCGCTCGATCGCTGCGAGATCGGGGAAGACACGAATCGCCTGCAGCGTCGGAATACGCACGCGGCGGCGGATGAGACCGAGCGGGTTTTCGTACCAAACATAGAGCGTTCCGAGCGAGTCGGAACCGCGGAATATCGGGGTGACGGGACGCTCGATCGTCGCGCGGCTCTGCGGCGGAACGTTCGCGACCAGCTCGTCGGCTTCGTAGCGCAGCGTCCGCGCCGGCGTTTCGATGATTGCCAGACGGACGGCGCGCGGCGAGCGGTTCTCGATGCTATAGGTGATGGCGCTTGGAACGCCGAGGGCGAAGTGTTCGGGCGGAATGCGGATGACGCGCAGCGCCGACGGTGCTGGCCCGATAATCGCGTCGGCGATCGTCGCAACGGCGAGCGCGATGGCGAGAAGGATTGCACATGGTGTAAAGAGCGCGACGCCGGGCGAGAGCGCGAGCAGCAACGCGATAACTGCAAGCACCCACAGAAAACGCGCCGTCACCCAGGCGCGCAACCAGAGCGCCCTGCCGCGCTGCATTACGTTTCGCCGCGGGGGACCGGGATCGAACCGAGGACGTCGTGCAGCACGGCGTGAGCCGAGATGCCTTCGATTTCGGCATCGGGCGCGACGATCAAACGGTGCGGAATGACGAAATCGGCGACATCCTTCACGTCGTCGGGCGTCGCGAAATCGCGGCCGGCGATTGCAGCGGCGGCTTGCGATGCGACGAGCAACTGAATTCCGGCGCGCGGCGATGCACCGAGCGTGAGCCGCGGATTCGAGCGGGTGGAAGCGACGATGCGATACGCGTATTCGCGCAAGCCTTCGGAGAGGTGCACCTTGCGCACCGCGTTCTGCGCTTCGATTACCTCAGCAGCATTGGTAATTGCCGCGACGTGCGACGCCTCGAGCGTGCGCGCGTCGAAGCCGTCGGCCGTGCGTGCGAGCAGTTCGAGCTCCTGCGCCTCTTGCGGATACGACGACTCGACCTTGATCATGAAGCGGTCGAGCTGCGCCTCGGGCAATGGATAGGTTCCCTCGTATTCGATCGGATTCTGCGTCGCGGCGAGCAGAAATGGCTGCGGCAGCACGTAGGGCACGCCGTCGATGGTGACGCGACCTTCTTCCATCGCTTCGAGCAGCGCCGACTGCGTTTTGGGCGGCGTTCGGTTAATTTCGTCGGCGAGCACCACGTTCGCGACGATCGGGCCGGTGCGCGTAGTGAACTGCGCCGTCTGCGGATTGAAGACCGTCGTGCCGACCACGTCGGAGGGCATTAAATCGGGGGTGAAGGCGATGCGCCGAAACTCCAAACCCAGCAGCAGCGCGAGCGCGCGCACGGCGAGCGTTTTACCGGTGCCCGGCACGCCTTCGATCAGTACGTGGCTGCGCGCGAGCAGCGCTATAGTCAAGCCGAGCGTCAACCGATCGGCTCCGACCAGAACGCGTTCCATCCCCCCTTCGAGGCGGCCGGCCAGTTCTTGAACCGATTCGCTCACACGTGCTCCTTTCGCAACCAGTAATCGTCGATCGCCTGCGCGACCACCTGGTAGTCGCTGGGTCGGCGGCGCGAACGGCGCATCAGTTCGGCGACCGCGGTGATGTAGTGCGACGAGTCGCGCTCGTCAAGCGGCTCGGCGAGATAGGGCGGCGCGAATGGCACGTTCGCACCGATGAGCGCGATCAGCGCGAGCGCGCCGACGATCCAGACGGCCGCACGCACGGGGGCCGGCAGCACGCCCCACATCGTCGGATCCTCTTTGTAGCCGTGGACGTATTCGTCGAAGGCAACGGGGCCATGTCCGGTGAGAACGTTATACGCAAAGCGCAGGTTGTCGGCGTTGCGCAGCTGCGCGTTGCTGAAAAGCGCCGGCGCGGTGATCGCAATCACCCGGCCGCGGCCCAAGCGATACCACACGGCGACGAGACCTCTCGCGCTGGCAAGGAGCGGAATACCGTGCGTATCTTTAAACGGGAAGAGCGCGTAGATCGGACCGATCGCGTGCGAGACGCCTTGCGTCCAGGCGTTGCGAGCGAGCGGAATTGCATCGCGCCCGGGCATGGCCGGCAGCGAAGTCCCGACGCCCGGCGTGATGTCTTGGCTGCCTGCGAACTGCTCGTCGATCACGACGAGGCGCCCCCCGCCAAGCACGAAGTCGCGGAGCAACGCAGACTCGCGCCAGTCGAGACCTTGGGCGTTCGGGTCGTTTTCGTACCCGGTGATGACGAGGGTCTTTACCGAAGGATCGATTTCGCCGATCGATTCTTCGAAACGGTGCACGGGAACGCCGGCAGAGGCCAGCACTTCGTAGAGGGCGCGATAACCGTTCGGCCCCGTGTCGTAGGTCGAAAAGACCGATGCCGGCTCGCGGCGCTGGATCGCACCGCGTTCGTAGGCGAGCACGACGATCGCAACGGCGCAGAACGCGAGAATTGCAAGTTCGACGCGTCGCTGCTTCATAGAGAACCTTCCGCCTCGAGCCGGTCGAAAGCGGTCAGGGCGTGCTGCCATTGCGGCGCATCGATCGAGCGTTCGGCATAAAGGCACTGCACGAAGGGCGCGGCAACGGCGTCGAACGGGTCGACCAACGCCGGATCGCGCTTGCGCAGTGCGCGACGGAGATCTCCCACCGTCGAACTCGAGGTCAGCTCGACGGCACCTTTGCCATCGAGCAGTGCGACCGTTGCGGCGAAGAGCAGCAGCGCGGCCGCGCCGTAATCGCCGGCGTTCGCGGCAGCGAGCGCGAGATTGTAGAGCGCGAGTGGTGAGGGGCGTTCGTCAAGCGGCTCGCTCCGTAGCAGCGACCGCGAGCGCGCAAGCTGCACGCTTCCGAGCAAACGCACGAGCACGTAGAGCACGATCACGACGAGCACGACCAGCAGCGCGTCGCCGATATTCGCAGCGGTGCGCGGCCCGACGTGCGCGCGTCCAAAGAGCGTTCGCCAGAGTTGCTCCAAGCGATCGCCGATCCAGCTCCAGAAGCGCGACCAGAGCGACGCATGAGGCGGCGGCGCTTTCGCGAGTTGATAGCGTCCCGCCACCGCGAACTCGCGCTGGGCGAGCGCACGCAAATCGGGCACCGCGGCGCTCGGCACGGCCGGTGGACCGGAATTGAGGCGAACGAGAGTATTCACCGGATTTGCGTTCATCCATCGCTGGACCAAAACGTCGCGCGAGGGCGTCGCGAGTGCGAGCACCGCCGCCGCCGCAACGATCACGCCGGCTCTATCGCCGCCAGGCGCTCCAGGCTCGCCTCTAGGTCGTACGCCTCTCGGCGGATTCGCACGTCGAAATAGTAGACCGCAATGAGCACCGCTCCGAAGGGGGCAACGATCAAACGGGCGAGCGCGTCGATTCCCGCCTCGAGAATCGGCAGATGCGCGAAGGCCGCAAGGATACCGACGACGCTCACCACCGCCGAACCTCCGGCGAGCACGGCGAAGGCCGCAACCGAGAAGAGCACCGAACGCCAAAACTCGGCGCGATTGAAAACCCGCGCGAACCCGAGCACGAGCGACGCGATCACTGGGCGCTCCTCGATGACGGCGGCATACATCGCGAAGCTGAGCGCGACGACGAGCGGCGCGAGCACCGGTATAATGGCGAGCACGCCGATGATGCCGAAAATAACGCCGAACCAAATACCCAGCACGCTGGAAAGCGTTCCCAGCGCAATCGCGAGAAAGACGACGATCATCGCGACGGCAAGAAACGCGCCGTACCATCCGCTCAGCACCAGCACATCGATGCCGATCATGCCCAAGATTTGAGGCCATCGGCGCAACGCCACTTCGTAGCACTGGCGAAACTCCACGCGCCGGCCCCGGTAAAGACGTGCCACGCCGACGGCGACGGCATTGAGCGCGAACGGCCACATGATATAGGCCATCAACATCATCACGAGGACGACGAGAATGATCCAGGGGGAGTCGAGAAACGTTGGAATCGGCGAACTCGGGAGACTTCCGGGATGTTGAATCTGGTGCAGCATCACGTCGAATTGCGGCTGCGCGGCGAGATCGATGACGTACTGCAGAATCGCAAGCGGCACGATCAGCACTGCTACGATCGCCGCAAAGGGCACGAAATTCCGAATGTAGAGCGTTACGGACCGGTCAAAGATTTCACCGAATCCTAGCGGGCGAAGCTCCATTCTCCCGGCGAGTTCTTGCTAGCTTGCGCGAAACCCCTCGCGCACGCTCACGCGCGTCCACGCGCCGATCTGAAGCGGCAGGAAGAGATGGCCGCGCGCGGCCGTCGTTTCGTTCTCCAGGCGTTCGGCGAAGCTCTCGGCGTCGAGATCTGCGCCGGCGGCCCTTCTTCGCGCACTTGCCGGCTGCAGCTCGCGGATTGCCGATTCGAAGAACGTGTAACCGAGCGAACCCGGACCCGCAATGATACGGAAATCGCTGCGCATTCCCGGCAGCGGCAATCCCGCTTCGGTAAAGAGATTCACCAGACGCAATCCCATGTCGACGCGCACGCCGGAGTCGCGCATCGTCTCGATCGACCATTGCGCGAAGCGGCGATAGAGCGGCACGTGCGGCCAGTCGGAGGTTTGCGGCCAGAGCATCGAGTCGTAGTGCCACTCCTGGAAAACGAGGCGGCCGCCGTCGTGAACCAAGCCGGCTGCACGACGAATTGCCTCGGCTGGATCGCGTTCGCTCATCAGAAAGAACCGGCCGACGACCGCATCGACGGGCGCCTCCAGATGTAAATTCCGTAGCTCGCCGATACGAAATTCAATACGCTCGAAACCCTCGGCTTCAGCTCGGGCACAAGCGCGGTCGACGTTGGCCAGCTCGGCATCGAGACCGATGACCGTCCCCGTGCGTCCGACCCGTTCGGCGACCAGCAGAGCGAGGTCGGGGAGGTCGGCGCCGAGCACGAGGACGCGCATGCCGGGACCGATGCCCGCACAAGCCAAGAGCTCTTCGGTCAGCGGTTGGGCGAAGGCCGCCTCGACGGCGGGCGTCTGTGCGATTCTCATAAGCCCATTCTCGCTTCGGGGGTCGCTCGGAACCACGAAGATACTCACATTTTCGCCCCGAAAGGCCTTCGTACCGTGGCCGAGCCGCTCGGAGAGTTACTGCGATCGCTGCGTTCCGCCGCTCTGCTCTCGCAAGAAGCGCTTGCGGAGCGCTCGGGCCTCTCCACGCGCACCGTCAGCGACATCGAAACGGGTTCGGCCCGTACGCCGCGGCTGATCACGGTGATGTTGCTCGCCGAAGCGCTTGGCCTCTCCGAAGCCGATCGCTCGCGGCTGAAGGACGCCTCGCGAAAACCCGCGGCACCCGCGACCGGAACCAGCTTGCCGCCATGCGCCCTGCAGCGCGTGACGGCGCTCTTCGGCCGCAAGCCGGACGCCGAACACGTCGCCGAGCTCGTCAACCGCGACGACGTGCAGCTCGTCACGCTCGTCGGGCCGGCGGGCGTCGGAAAGACGACGCTTGCAACGACCGTTGCTGTTGAATCCGCCGGCGCCTTCGAGCACGGTGTCGCGATTGCAGAGCTGGCGACGGTCGCGGAACCCGCGCTCGTTCCGAACGCGGTCGCCCGGGCGCTCGGAATCCGCGAGTCGGGTGAAATGCCGGCGACGCAAGCCGTCGCGGCATATTTGCGCGACCGCGCGGTGCTGCTCGTCTTGGATAACCTCGAGCACCTGACGCCGGCGGCGTCGTGGATCGCGGCACTCCTCGCAGAAGCGCCACGGTTGACCATCCTTGCAACGGGTCGCGAGCCGCTGCATCTGCGCGCCGAGCGCGTCTACTCCGTGCGGCCGCTCGACAAGCAGTCGGCCATCGATCTTTTCGTCGAGCGCGCGCGGATGGTGCAGCCCGATTTTCAACTGAACCCGGCGAACGCGGAGGCAGTCGACACAATAGTCGACCACCTCGACGGGTTGCCGCTCGCGATCGAGCTCGCCGCGCCGCGGCTGTTGCTCTTGCAGCCCAAGGCGCTTGCGGCACGGCTCGAGCGGCGTCTTCCGTTGTTGGGCGATGGCGCGAGCGACCGTCCTCAACGCCAGCGAACGATGCACGGCGCGATCGCGTGGAGCTACGACTTGCTATCCGAATGCGAGCAGCGCTTATTTCGATCGCTCGGCGTATTGCAGGCGGGCGGCACGCTCGATGCGGCCGCGGCCGTCGCTGCCGACACGCGCGACGAGCGCTCTATTCTCTTTCGGCTCGCACCGCTCGTCGAAAAAAATATGCTCTGGCTCGCGGAAGACGGTGAGGCGGAACCCCGCGTATCGATGCTCGGCATGCTGCGCGAGTTCGCGAACGAACGCCTCGTCGAAAGCGGCGAGCTGAGCGGCGCGCAACGCCGACATGCCGAGTACTTGCTGCAATTCGTCTCCGGTTCCGAACGCACGCTCACGAGCTCCGCGCAAGCGCAGCGGCTCGCGAACTTGGAGCGCGACCATGCGAACCTGCAAGCCGCGCTCGAATGGGCTGCCGGCAATGCCGAGGCCGAAATCGGTTTCCGTCTGCTCGCGGAGCTCTGGCGATTCTGGTGGCTGCAAGGATATCTCAACGAAGGCACTGCCTGGATTCGCCGGTTTTTGGCGCTGCGAAGTGGCACGCCGGCCCCCGTCCCCGACGCACTCTACGCCAAGGTGCTGCGTGGCTATGTCGTGCTGCTCTCGGCGCTCGGAAGTTTCGACGAAGCAGTCGCGTCTTGCGAAGAAGCGATTGCACTGCAGCGGCGCATCGGCGACGAGCCGGGACTTGCGGCGTCGCTCACCTCGCTCGGCGTCGCCCGCCAGTTTCGCGGCGAGTACGACGGCGCCGAAGCCGCACATATGGAAGGGCTCGCGATTCGCCGCCGGATCGGCGACGAATCCGGCGTCGCGACCTCACTTTCGAACCTATCCGCGGTCGCCTACAGCAAAAACGATCTCTCGCGTGCGGAGGAGCTCGGCGGCGAGAGCGTCGCGATCTACCGCCGCCTCGGCCACGAATCGGGCCTCGCCCACGCGCTCATGAAACTCGGCCTGGTCGCGGCGAACAAGGGAGAGTACGATCGTGCGGAAGCGCTCTTCATCGAGTGCCTACGAATGCAGCGTGCGGTCGGAAACACCGGAAGCGTTCTCTACTCCCTGGTGAATCTCGGGGCCGTCGCACACAAGCGCGGCGAGCCCGCCGTGGCGATGGAGCGCTATCACGAGGCGCTCGATTTATTCAAGACGGTGCCGAACAAGGCGGCACTGGTCAAGACGCTGGAGGATATCGCAGCGGCCTGCGCCGACCTCGGCGATCCCTTGCGCAGCGCGCGGCTATTCGGGGCAGCCGACGCCCTGCGCAGCACGATTCATTCGCCGATGTTTCCCTCGGAACGGGCTCAATACGAGGCTGCGGTTGAATCGACGCGCGCGATGCTGGGGTCCGATGCGTTCGATGCGCAGTGGCGGATCGGCACGAGCATCACGCTCGAACGCGCCCTAGAAGAGGCACGCCAAACGCGAGTGCCGACTGCGGCAGACCGCAATCGGCATTCGGGTGCGTTTCGTGGCTGAGATCGCCGAACTAGTGGAAGTTTCCTGATGGGTTCGTCGCGACGCCATAGATCTGCGAATCGCCGGGAGCGTTGAACGTGTTGAGCCGCTTCTTCTTCGGATAGGTGTACTCAACGACGCGCCCGTAGAAGCGGTCCGCAACGAAGAGCCGGGTGCCCTTGCTGTTGAGGGTGACGAACTCAGGCGTTCCGCCGGTCACCAGTTGCGTCGTCGCGTGTCCGGGGGTGATGTCGTCAACACCCGGGATGTACTGATCGACTGCCAGGAACTCAAACGGCTTGCTGGGCCCCGGTGAATTCACCATCGTGATACCGCCGGTTTGGCCGAACGAATAGCCGCCGAGCTGCGTACACGTCGAGGGCCCCGGGTAACACGTCAACGCGCCACCGGTCGCGAGGCCGCTGCGGTCGAGCTCATACTCCAGCGCGTAGATCGAAGTCTGGCCCTGCTGGTTGGCATTGAGCAGGGTAAAGCCGGAGATTTCCATGTTCTGCTGCGGCGCGCTCCAGCTGTTGCTCGGCGACCCCGAACCGGCCTGGTAAATCGCGATGTAGTTGGTCGCCCCACTGAGCGGCGTGTTCGAAACGTAAACGGTTCCGAAGCCGTCGACCTTGACGTCCCACGGTCCGTTCAAACCTTGGCTGATCGTCAGCTTCGGCGAGCTGGCGTTCTTTGCGTAGACGGTGACGGTGTTGGCGAGATAGTTTGCGACATAAAGATTTCCAGAAAGATCGGTTGCGATGCCGTTGGGGGTTTTGATGCCTTGGGTGATCGTGCGCTCCGCAGGCGGATTCTGGGTTTTGCTCGCTGCGTTATAGACGAGAACGCGATTATTTTCGTTATCGCTCACAAAGAGCTGCTGACCGCCGGCGTCGGGGTTGGCGCGCTGGGCGGCCGAGCCTTTGGCGTTAACGGCGGCCGGCACGTCGAGATGCACCGAACTGGGCGAATCGGGAACGGAGGGAAGCGAGGAAGATGTCCCGCTGCACCCGGCGAGCGGTTGCGCGAGGAAGAGAGCGATCGCGACGCCCGTGACGGTGCGCAGCGAGGGATTGAGAAAGCTCATGGGAAGCGCCTTTCGTTTTGAGAGAAGTGGGGTATCTCGACCCTACCGCTCCCGCGGGCACTCAACCACGAAGTTTCTAGACATTTGGCCGCCAGACCGGAACGCGGATGCCGTTCAAGCGATTCACGGTGAAGGCGAGCAGCGTGAGCACGAAGACCGCCGCCATCAGGAATAGGAAGTCCTCGAGCCTCGGCAAGATGCCCAAGGCGACGATGAGCGTCGTCGCGCCGGCCGGCGGGTGCTCGGCGTCGAGCAACAGCATGAGTCCGGCGGTGAGCGCGAGCGCGATCGCCGCAGCGACGACGCGGGGAATACCGACCTCCGAAGAGAGCGCTACGCCGAGCAGGCCGGTCATGGCCAGCGCGGCGTAACCCGACGCCGCGCCGATGAAGTGCCCGAGCAGCACGTGGCGTGGTGACGAGAAGCGGTCGAGGGGATGCGTGAAGAGCATAATAGCGGTCGGACCGAGCGACGGAAAGATGAGCGGCCTCGCCGTCACCGCGGCGGCGAGCCCGATGACCATCATCGTTACGAAGCACCAGAACGCCGTCCGAAGCATAGCAATACGTAAATTCTCAAACGTCCCGGCGATGCCTACCGCGATGCTGCGGTCAGCCCTTCGCCCTTCGCCCTTCGACTACGGCGCTACGCGCCTACGCTCAGGATGACAAGATTGGCGGCGGTCGCGACGCTCACTACGCTCAGGATGACAAGATTGGCGGCGGTCGCGACGCTCACCACGACAATACGGCGATTCTACAGTGGTTTGCCGTCGTCGCTGGAGCCGAGGATGAATGGACGAAGCAGCGGAATCGGCGGATCGCCGCGCGAGAGAAGCTCGTCGTGGAACTTCTCGAGCGTAAAGGCGCTGCCCATCTTCTTTTTATAATCGCTGCGAAGCTTGAGAATCATGAGCTTGCCGAGCGTGTAGTAGCCGTACATCGGATCCTGCGTGCCGCGCAGCGACTCTTCGACGGCGACCTGAGGCGTTTGAAAGCACTGGCCGGTGAAGAGCTTCTCGGCCTGCTCGAGCGTCATACCCTGGGTGTGCAGCTTGACACCCACGATGTACCGGCACTCGCGCAGCAAAGCTTCGTCGAGCTGTGCGAGCCGCACGCGCGGATCGCCGTTTCCCCAGCCCTCGTCGACCATCATCTGCTCGCTGTAGTGCGCCCAGCCTTCGGCAAACTCCGAGCTCACCGAAAGCTTGCGGGTGAGGCTCAGATCGAGCCCGCGGTCGATCGAAAAGTTCGTAAAATGTCCCGGATAGACTTCGTGCGCCGAAATAATCGGAAACTCAAAATCGTTGAACTGCGCGAGGAACTCTTCTTTCTGCTTTGCCGACCACGCCGGATCGACCGGCGTGACGTAATAGTATGCCTGCGTCGCAACGGTCTCGAGCGGACCCGGCGAGTCCTCGGCGGCCGACGTCGTCGATCGCTCGAACGGCGGCGTCTCGATAACCTTGATGTTGGCGTTGGGCGGCAGCGTCACGATGTGTTTTGTCTCGACGAAGCTGCGCAACCGCACGAGATCGTGCTGGGCAGTGGAGAGCAGCGCGTCGGGTGCGGGATGGACGCGCGTGATCGAGAGATAGACCTGAAGCGGCGTCGCTTTGGAATCGATCTTCTTCGCCGTCGCGATGAATTGCGCGCGCGTCTGCGCGAGCGCTCGTTGCCCGACCGCGAGGTACCGATCGAGCGGCATGTCGAGACCATCTTCGTAAAGCAGGCGCTGCCGGTAGGCATCCGCGCCGATCGCGAAGGTGCCGCTCGGTTTGAGCGTGCCGATCCATTTCGCGTAGGCGCCCATCGCATTGATGACGGCCGCATTCGCGCTCTTGAGCTGCCCCTGGAGCGCGGGGTCGTGAACTGCGGCAAACGCCAGCGGAACCGATTCTTTAAAGAAATCGACGGAGCCGGCGGCATCCTCGGCCGAGATACGCCGCGTCACGGAATCGACCGACGTAATGTTCTTCTCCGCCTCTTGCAGCATCGCCGGAATCAGGCGCTCGCGCGCGATCGCATAGCCCAGACGCGTGGCGAGCGGCGCGTAATCTTTGCTCATCACGCTAAAGACTGCACCGCTTGCCGACTCGGTGTAATCGTCGGGATTGTGCTTCCACTGCGCCAGTGTCTCGTTGAGGAGTAGATCGTCGCGCAGGGTATATTCGAGCAGCGTGCGGTCGAGTGCGACGCTTGGCGAGAGCTGCGTTACGTCGATTGCATCGAGCTTGGCGAGGTAGTCGTGATCGGCGGCGAGCTGCTGCGCGACCCCGGCGGCCGAGAAGTCGCCGATCTGATCGTCGTAATCGTGCACGCCGACCTGAGTCGCTTCGATCGGGCTGAGCTTGAACGTTTGCGCGTAATAGGCTTGAGCGAGCGCCACGTAGGCGGCGTCGGCACTCCCAGCTCCGGCGGCCGCCGGTGAAGCGCCGATGAGCGCAACCGAGAGCATTGCAGAGATGCTGCGAGCGATCGTCTTGGTCACGGTGAAATCCTCGGTCCGATGCCTTGCATCAGCGTAAAGCGAATCGTTGCCGGTCCGTACGGAATGATGGGGCGAAGCCCCTCGTCGCTGTTGGCGAGCGGTGCGGCGATCCCCCCGCCGAAGAGCAGATACGATCGCGAATCGGTATTGAAGAGATTATCGGCGGAGATTTGAATTGCGGTGCCGTGCCCGAGGGGCTGCCGGTAGCTCGCGCTTCCTACGATGAACGCCGGGATATCGTAGGTATTGTTCGAGCCGTAGTACGTGAGGCCCAACTCTGCGTATTGTCCGTAACTCCCGCGCCGATGGATCGCGGCGTAGGCTTGCGAGTATGCCTCGCTCTTGTTCGAGATGCCGTTGAAGCCGGTCGCGGTGCCGTAGTAGTTCAGGCCCGAAACGACGCCGAGATTTTGGGTGAACGGGCCCGCCGGACCGTAATAGAATCCCGGAGAGATGTTATAGGCATAGGCACGCTGCAGCGCAGCCGAGAGCGTGTAGCCGAAGCCTTGCGGCGGATCTTCGAGAAAGTTCGCCTCGACGCCGGCATACCGGCTCTGCGCAAGATTTTCGTTGGTGTTGATGTAGACCGGTACACCTTGATTGGTGGATCCGCTTGGATAGATCACGCCGACGAACTGATTGCGAATGTTCGTGAGATACAGATCACCCGAGAGCACCCCGTTGGGGTCGAGACGCACGTCGGTGCCAAGGTCGTAGCCGAATGAAGTTTCGGGAAGCAGTCCGCCGGCGTTTTTGGTCACGGTCACGGAGCTCGCACCCGGCGTATAGACCTGCGCCGGCGTCTGATTGAAGACGCTAATCAGCGCCGGGTAGGGCGGCGCGATCGCGGAGCCGACCGAGAGCCGGATGTTTGCGTCGCGGGACGCGCGATACGAGAGCCCGATACGCGGGTCGTCGTGGGTGGTGAAGGCGTTTTGAAAGATTGCGTCGTCGGTGCTGGTCGTTCCGACCGCGTACTTGCTGCTGAACGTGCTGAAATAATTCGCAAGCGTCAGCTGCGTCTTGGCGCCGAAGTTGAGGATTCCACGCAAGAGATAGGTGGTGAAGACCTGGCTGGTACCGCCGGGGACTGAGATCGAGAGATTCCCCGCTGCATCCGTCGCGCTGCCCGCCACGCGATAGACGTTCGTGAGCGAAGTATTCGAGTCGACCGAGAAGGTGAGCTGATCGCTGCCCATCGGATGGTCCCACTCGAGCGACGTGCCGTGCAGATCGTCGTGCTCGACTTGGTTCGTATACGGCGTCGGGATCGTAACGTTCGTCGTCGTTCCGTTGAAGACCGCCGGCGTTGCGCTCGTCCCGAGCAGCGCGGTTCCGTAGAGGGTTAGCGGCGTCGTATAGTTCGATGACGGACTGGTCAGGCTCGATGTGGTAATGCGCCCGAGCACAGCGCTATAATAGCGTGCGAGCAGCGTATCGTTTCCGATCGCCGTGCGAAACTCGCCTTCGAACATCGGCTCGTTGTCGAGCAGGCGAGTATCGGGAAGCATCGTGGTATTGTTCAGCAGCACGTTCTGGCCGCCCGCGAAGGGCAGATTCCCTCCGCCGTAGCCGGCGCCCGGCGCGAACGTCGAGTTGAGCTGTGTGAAGCTCGAGGCCGCACCGTCGTACGAGCCCTGGATGCCGATATAAGCTGCGGTAAACGACGTCGTAGGAGAAAAATTGTACTGCAATTTCGTCAACTCCCCGTGGACGAGATAATCCGACGAAACGTTTTGACAGCAGGCGACGAGCGACGTGTACGCGTTCGATGGATTTCCGAGCGCGAACTTGATCGGGTAGATGCCCGTATAACCGTTGATCGGCGTTCCGCTCGTCGTCGGCGCACTCTTTTGAATCGCGCCGAGATTGCCGATTGTCGTGCCGACCGGCAGGAAGACGAGGCTCGGGTAGTTCTGCAATGGGCCCTGCGTTCCGTAACTGACGAAACCGACCAGGTAGCCGATCTTGCCGTTATCGACGGTATCGGAGAGGCGCAGACTGGCATACTGTCCGCCGTTGGTGTCGACGCCGTAGAGCGTGCTCTCCGCGAGCGTCGAGGAGGGCTCCCCCGTACGGAAGTTCAGCGTTCCCCCGATGCCGTAATCGATCTCGGGTGCGTAGGCCGTCGGTCCTTTCACGACTTCGATGTCGTTGAAGAGCATCGAGTTGACGAGCATCGTCGGATAATCGCCGTGCGAGCCGTTGATGAGCGGATGCCCGTCGATCAAGGTCGCCTTTTCGTAGTCGAGCGCACCGCGAAGATTCGGTGAGGTAATCGATCCGGGCGCCGCGGGATTGGCGCTGGCCGGACGCGCCGAGATGACGCCCGGCACTTGATCGAGCACGTGGCCGATCTGCAGCTGCAGCTGATCGATGAAGTCTTGCCGTGCGAGATAGGTGACCGACGACGAGCTCGCGTTGAAGCTCGCGTGTTCCAGCGCCGAAACTGCTGCGATCTGCTGCAGCGTCGAGAGCGTCGCGGGCGCCATGACCACGTCGATCGAGCCGCCCTGTGCGCCGACGGTGACGTCGTCGAGCGTGCGCGCCGCATAGCCCGCTTTCTCGACCGTAATCGAGTACGAGCCCGGGCTCAATCCGGTCACTCGAAAGCGGCCGTCGCCGTCGGTGACGACGCGCGTTCCATGGGGCGCAACCGTGACGCGCGCACCAGCCAGGGGCACGCCGCTCACCGCACTCACGCGTCCTTGCAGAACGTCCGCAGGCTGCTGCGCCGACGCAACGACTGCCGGCGCGCAGAAAAGGGTGAGCGCAATCAAAAGCCGGAGAGTAATTCGCATGCGCGCGCGTTGCACTCGGCGGATTACGATACTCTTGGCGGCGATTGCAGCTATTCTCATCAGCCTTACTCCAAACTCAGCGCCTGCGGCGAGCGTCGAGTTCTCCGGCGTCGTGCGCACCGCGGCCGGAAAGCCCGTCGCCGCAGCGTCGGTGACTCTTTCAAGGCAGGGCGTTAGCGAAACGACGCAGAGCGACGTCCGCGGCAGATTTCATCTCCAGGTAGCTATGGCGGGTGCATATTTGCTAACGATACGTGCCCAGGCCTTTCTTCCGTATCACCAATTTGTTGAGATTCCGAACGCACACGCAATCGATATCGTCCTTGAAGCAAGCGCGCTTCCGGTTATCGGCTCGGTGACCGGCGTTGCGCGCGCGCCGTTCAATGCAACGCCACTTGCGCAGCGCATCTTTCCACGCGAGGCCTACCGCGATCAAGGACAACCGGCGACGACAACGGTGCTCGACCAAACGCCGGGAGCGCTCGTCGCTCGTTCGACGTCGGTGAACGATGCCGCGCCGCTTGCGCCGGCAAATCCGCTGGTGCGCGGCGGCCTGCCGTTCGAAACGCCGGTCTTGCTCGACGGCGCGCCGCTCTCACTTCCGTCGACGGGCACGTTTGATATTTCTTTGATACCGACGTATGTGTTGCAAGAAGTCGAAGTTCTCCAAGGACCGGGCGATCCGGCGGGAGCGGGGAGCGGTGTCGGAGGAGCCTTGAACTTGCGAACCGCCGAACCAACCCTGCCCATCCGCGGAATGCTGGAAGTGGAGGGCGATTCGCAGGGCGGCCAATTCTCCGACCTTGCTTACGACGGAACTGTGCCGGGCGGCAAGTTTGCTTTTGCAACGATGGCCTCCATCGATGGTTCGGCCGGACCGCTGCATGGAATGACGTTCGCATTGCCGGGCTCGGGTGCGGGCACGTGCTGCGCCGCGGCGGTGCCGAGTAACGCCCTCCGGAAGGCGCTCTTGCTCAAGCTGCGCATGACGCCCAATCCGTCGCTCACGGTCACCGCCAGCTTCCTTGGCGTCAATCTCGAACGAGCGCTCGCCGCCGAGTATGGCGTTCTTTTACCCGACGATACCTATGCCGGATTGGTTCCATCGCTCGATACCACGCAGTACGAATCTCTGCGCTTCGCGCAGGTGCAGGCACGCCTCGACCATGGCAGCGACGGCTTCGATGCGCGGCTTTATGGGGTCGATTTGGCGAACAGCACGCAATCGGGTCTGCCCGGGATCGTCTCGAACGGTCAAGATCGCGAGCGCGGCGGGGGAATCACGTGGCACCACCAAGCAGCGCACAATCTCTTCTCACTCGCGCTCCTCGACTCGTCGGGAAATGCCTCGCAGAACGACGTCTATGCTCTGCCCGTGGCAGCCGGCTCGAGCCTGAACGCGCTTCGGCTTCGAGCGAGCGCCGCGCTCCATCCCGACAGCGCGGACGAGCTCGATCTTTCGGCCGAGGCCGGCTCGCTGCGCGAGTGGGCTGCGCCGACCACCGCGGGTTTCAAGTCATATGCGTGGACGCCGTCCGCAGCGAGAGTCGGCTACGCGCACCTGCTCCGCCCGCGGCTCTCGCTGCGTGGTGCGCTCGGTTTCAGTACCGTCGCCCCGCCGCTGATGGCGCTCTCGAGCGGGCCAACCGTGACCCAGGAGTACGTTGGTTTTCCGAGCCGCACCGTGAGTTTTGCCTCAGACGTTACCCAGCTCGAGCGCGCGACCGGCGCCGACGTCGGCGTGGAATGGCGGCTACACGGTGAGACCACGACGTTTTCGGCCGACTGGTACGAGAGCTCGACGCACGCCGCCTACGTCCTCGAGAACCAACCGCAGGGTTCGGGCATCGCCGATCGCTGGTTCAACGGTCCACCGATGCGCGACGCCGGCGTGCTCTTCTCGCTCGTTCAATTCAAGCCGATCGGGATGGGGTTCATCGCACAAATGGCGTTTCCGCGCACCTACGTCGTCGGTTCGCTTTCGCCGGGCTTCTATAGCGGTGGGAATTTGGCGATCTTACCCGGACAGAACATTGCAGGCGGCGCGTTCTTCGCGCCGGGCGAGAACGACGTCGCGCCGATCCGGCTGCCGTACGCGCAAGGGTATGGCGAAATCAGCTACAAGTGGCCGCGCGGTTCTCGGCTATCGCTGGGCATGCTCTACGAGGGCTCGAACAACCCATACGCGCAGCCGGCGTTCGCCACGTTCAACTCGAATCTGGAACTCTCGCTTGGGCCGAAGGCGAAATTCCAAATCTCCGTCGAAAAT
>DASRSI010000023.1:0-264537 GCA_035695445.1 Candidatus Cybelea sp.
CCTGTCGCTCGTAAATGACGTACAGACGCTTACAACCGTATCGAGGATGCTCTTGCGCGAGTTGAGTCAGCCGAACGACCAAAGGCGCGTCCTGAGCGATCTTGACGCCGGAGTGTTCGCGAGGCGATCGTCGCCGGGCCCGCATGATGGCGCAGGCCGCTCGTTGACTAAGCCCCGACTGCTGCAAGGCCTTCACCGCTTCTTGTCGCTGCGAAGGCCCCATCCGTTTTTTCGGATCAGCTCGTCCATCGCATCGACCTTCAAGGTGAGTTTCGCGATGATCCGATGCATTTGTGTGTTCTCGCCCTCGAGCTGTTTGAGCCGAACAACATCACTGACGTCCATGCCGGCATATTTCGATTTCCAAAGTCGGATCGTGTTGATATGAATTCCGTGCTTGCGGGCGAGCTCTTTGGGCGATACGCCGGCATCGTACTCGCGTACGATGTCAACGATTTGCGCCTCGGTGAAGCGGCTCTTGCGCATGGTGGATCTCCTTCATGGCCGGTTAGGCCGGAAATCCACAGTAATCCTTGGCTCCCAATTCAGGGCCTATCCCACCGCTGCCCGGCACGGGATCGAGCGCCCAATCGCAAACACCGGATTCGAATTTCAAAGAGCTCTACAGCTTCAAGGGCAAGCCCGACGCCGCAGAACCTTTCGCACCGCTTACGCCCTTCCAGGGCGCGTTCTACGGCATGACGGCGAAAGGCGGCAAAGAGAATCGCGGAACGATCTTCAGAATCACGCCCGACGGAAAAGAGACACTGCTGCTTAGCTTCACGGGCGAAATGGACGACGGCGCCAACCCGAGCAGTGGTTTGGTCGCGCTCGACGGAACGCTCTACGGCCTCACGGAACACGGCGGCGCCTCGAATCTGGGGACGTTCTTCTCGTTGAATTCCGACGGGACGCCCCACCTGTTATATAGCTTCGAGCAGCAAGGCGGAGTACATCCGACGGGCGGCCTCCTCGCGGCCGATGGCGTTTTTTACGGCACGGCGAACACGGGCGGAAACTACAACGCCGGGACCGTTTACGAAATTACGACTGCCGGCGAGTATCACTTGCTCTATAATTTTGCCGGCGACAGAACGATGGACGCCGTCCGGAAGGCGGCGTGCGACACTTCAATCGCCATTTTTACGGTACGACGTCTCACGGTGGCACGCACGACCACGGGGTCGTCTTCAGGCTTTCGGATGACGGATCCGAAAGGTGATTTACAATTTTGGGGCCACGGCTATGGACGCGGCCGGCCCCCAAGCGGCCTCACAGCAATAAGCGGCGCGCTCTACGGCACGACGCTGCTCGGCGGTGCGAAGGGCGTTGGAACGATTTACGAAGTGAAACCCGGCGGCGGCGAGCGCGTCATTTACAGCTTGGCTCTTAAGAGTGGGTTTGCCCCGTACGTCGGGCTGCTGAACCAAAATAATTTATTGTATGGCACCGCAAGCGACGGCGGGCGAACCGAGCCGGAACAGTCTTCTCGGTGACCGTCAGCGGCACGCTGACGGTGCTGCACGACTTCAAAAAGAAGGACGGCAGCGGACCGCGCGCAGCGCTCATCGCGAATGGCGGCAAGCTCTACGGCACGACGTTCGCCGGTGGCGGCTATAGCAAAGGTACGGCGTTCGAATTGACGCCTTAGCCGCTGAGACGCTCCGGTGGGCGCCCGGCGACGAGCCGGTAACGCGTTTTGAAAACGTGCTTCATGTGGCTTTGGTTGGTAAATCCCGCGTCGGCCCCGATCTCCGGGAGCAAAACGTCTGAGTCGAGCCGGCGCGCGCGACGTACTGCACGTGCGCGCCGATGACGGTGTCGAAGATCGTGTGGCCGCGAAATCGTCGAAAGGCGCGACAGAGATGCGTCGGATGCACACCGGCGTTTGCCGCGGGACACTACATAGGGGCGTTGGAAGGTCCGGTCTCGTGAGTTGGTGAGTGCGCCTCGCGATGAGGCTTGGTCCTAACGTGGCGGTTAGCGCCTGGGGTTGGTCAAGGATAGTGCGGCAAGGTCAACGGCATCGAGGTCGAAGCAGAGCAGCCAGGTTAAAGGGGGTAGCTTATTGTGCCTATCGACTACGATGACACGCTGCTGACCGGCGACAATATAACGGATTATAAAACGCAGCAGTTTTTCCGAGCCTACATCCGCATGGCTAGAGAGGCACGGATCCGGATGCAGGCGCCGAGTGATGGCCTTGGGACCGTAATGCTGACAGACGAGGAACTGACCGATCCCCTCGTGCTTCGCAACGAGGCGATGGAGTATGCCAGCGAAATGGTTGCGGCTGACGAGAAAACGCACTATGAACTGTTCGGGTGTACGCATGGTCCCTGGACGCAGGCGTTTGCTTTCACGCTCCAGGCCGCCGAGCTGATGTTTAGTGGGGCAGGCGCCGAACCGACGATCAGCCGCCTTTTGCAAATGGCGCTCGATGAGATGCGCTCATCATGACCGATGAGACGCGGTCGGCGCGTCCACAATCGCTTAGTCCTCTCAGCCATCCGCCCCAGGGAGCTTATCGCCGGCTGGCTGCGTAACGAATGCGCGCACCTTCGCCAACAAAGTCCTCATCGCGAAATCCCTTACCGTTCCACGTCCATGCACTAGGGTGCACGGCAGCGAGCAGCCGCGCTGGATGACCACCGATAACACGCTCGTCAACCCGCCCGCGGAGATCGTAGTCTGTTCTCAGATGCTTTGCCGCAAGCCGACCTAGCGACACGATAAGGCGTGGACGCATAGCTGCTACGCTTTTCGAGAACATGCTTTCAAACTCCAGCGCCTTAATAATGCGACGGGGGAAGTCATACGACTCTTTCTTCCGATCCATCACGCCGAAGCAATAGTTCGTGAACCAGAAATCCTCCCAGGACAGCCCGGAGCCCTCGATCATCAGGCGTACCTTTCGCCACGTCGAGGTTGGGCTTGCTACATCCGGACTGCCGATGTAATCTCCCCAACCCTTTAGACTGCTGAAGTTGTTACCGACGACCATGATCCCGCCAACGGGAAATCGTGCTCCTATATGTCCCCGGTGTCCCGGGAAAAAGTCGATATGCTTGCGCGGGATCGGGCGGATCAAGGTAACCTCGGGCACGTCGTCCCACGGCAAGGACTCTAATGCCGCCACGATAGCTGCGTACGCATCGTCTACGGCTTCGTATGGTGGCGAGTGCATGGGGCGTGTTCAGGCCGCCTCTTCGCCTTCATCCGGCCACGCTTCGATGCGTTCGCGTAGCGCCGAAAGACACAGCTCAATATCCGATCGCTGATCACTCGGAATGTTGAGTCGAGCTCGGTAGCTCCAGGCTTCCGTTCGAACGAATGCCCGAAGGTCCGATACTACCTGCACGGCCTTCTCGCAAAAGATCAGCTCGGCATCTCCATACGTCGCTGGAAGCATCTTTGCCCACAGCTCCATCGTTGGGATCGCGCCGAAGTCAAGCCAGTTGCTCCATCCGGTGGCTCGTCGCAGTGTCGCTGAGTCGACGATTCCAGCGATGAACTGATCAGGCACCACATCGAAAATCCCCAGTTCATCGGGCGACAAATGAGGGGCAATGTAATGTCTAATCCGCTCGCGCTTGAGCTCTTCAAACCGATCGTATGGAAGTTCGCGAAGCGTGGGCTCGGGATCAGGGTCTTCATCATCATCGAACCAAAATCTCTCACCGAAGTAATACTCGTAAAGGTCATTCACAACGAACTGCGCGATGCTAAACATCTCTACCGGGCGCTCAACGCGCGGTCGGATGCTGTGCTTTACGCGCCCAAGGATCGGCATAAGCTCTCGCAAGGTCGGCACATCGACTGCCTGGGTCTCGACGCCTATTGCGGCGAGTGTTTCTGCAACGATCTCGCAGCGCTGTTGTAGCGTTGGCTCTCCGGGCAATGGATTGATGAGCTGCTCCTCGCAAAGTCGGACATAGATTAACGTCAGCAGTTTATCAACCGCCGTGGTCATCAACATCAATGCGGCGTGCATGTCCGGCTCGCCGCCGCGCATTGGGCGCGTGGCGCGGCTCATGAGTTGGATGATCATCAGCTTGTTGTATGCATCGATCTCAGGCGACATGTCTGGCTCCCAGCGTCGAGGCCTCGCGCGCTCGACCTTGGCTCGTGTGCGAAAGTTCGCGATGTCCACGTGCTAGCTTAGCGGGTGCTCGCGCGCGCGTCAACCCTTTTTGGGCTCGCGCGCGCTTGGTGAATGCAAGGAGTTTTCGCGTTGTGATTTACGCTATTACAAACACACTTTAGTTGCGACTACGAGAGTCGATTCGATAAATCTGTTTGGAATAAAAAATACTCTTTGTAAAATATCACCAATAAAAATAAAACATGGAAAAATAGCGCATGTAAAAACAGAGTCTGCAAAAATGTGAACTCTCGCGTCGGGGCCAGGGCCGGGCCGGAAGGAGGTCGGCGGCTGGGCCGATTTGGCGAGGATGAATGAACAGCTAAATGCGCGGCCGGATTACCTCTTTGGGATCTGTCACTCCCTACTACGGATCGAACGGCTTCTGGCCGACCATCCCGCCCCAGTCGCGCATGCCAGACGGGCCCTAATCTCAATCAATGAGGCGGCGAGCGTGCTGGGCATTGGTCGATCCAAGTTCTACCGGCTGATCCGCAGACGCCAGATCCAGTCGACCCGCGTTGGACGGCGGGTCTTGATCCCAGCGATCCGGCATCTATATCAACCTGAATCTATCGGCTGATAGCACCCACACGCATCGGAGTGGAGTGCCGGCGCGGTTCAAATGCCAAGCAAGTGCTCTGCTTATCAAAACTGCGAAGCATTTGCATATTGGATTTGGCGTAGTATTGCCATCGGCCATGCGGTACGCTGACTGCGAGAGAACCGCGCCGCTCATATGGCCGCAGGCGTTTTGCTTTCTCCGAAAGGAACCGAGAGATGCGCAAGATACTCATTTACCTTCGCGACTGTGTAAAACCGCTCTGTTTTCTCGTTGACAGTTGCGACGAGCGTGACGCGATCCTACCTTCGTTCGATTGCGATATTTCAGCAGCACCACGCAGCGAGCTCATCCATGGGACAACAAAAGGTACCGTCGGATTTCTAAGAACGTGATTTTGAACTATTTAGACGCTCCGCGATTGAGGAGGCAGAACGATGACGGAAAGTGTTTGGCAAGGCCGCTGGCGACTGCAGGAGCTGCTCGCGAGTAGGAAGTCTGAATCAGATAACAACCCACAATCTAAATAGGTGAACAAATGCATATCATACGTTGCATGCCTGATGGCGCAAAGCCTAACTTCCAGTTTTTAGAAAACCGCTTTCCCTACAAAGGCGTGCCGTCACGAGTAAAACCAGATGCCGGCGATCTGCTCTTTCTTGCTTACGGTGGCAAGATCGTTGGCGCGGCTCCTATCCTGAAGATTCCGGCTGTTGACCAAAAAGACGATATGGAGTATCTGGAGCGGGGTCGGCCCAAAGAACCAGCAGCTTATAGTTACATCGTCGTTGGAAAACTAAAACGCATAACCGGCAGCCCACCTTATCGCGGGCACATGGGCATCAGGTACGTGGATCGGCTAAGCGACGCAAAGATGCGAAGGTTCCTCCAGTCAGTCGCCGCCACACTCAAGAGACACGTCAGGTGACCAGCGATGAACGAAGAGATCTCGAGGCTAAGTGTCAACGCCGGGTCATGGAAAACCTCACGACGATCGGTAAACAGATTGGCCCGCGGACACGAATGATGCAAATCATCTCCAGCCTTGGAGTTGTCGATGGCTTGCGCAGCATGAGGAACGAGGAGACTAGCGGTTGGAATGACCTCTATTTAGCTGGTCTTCTTGGTTATTCAGTCGAGGCCACTATCGTTGAATCACTCGCGTTTCGGCAGTTGTTTGAGCCCGAAGAGATCCGCAAAATGGAAAGCGAGCTACGCGATTCTGGCTACAAGCCAAGGGTTGCGGAGTAACGAGAGTTGACTCACGGCAAATCTTCGAGAGAGCATCGAGTACATCTTGGGCAACTATGCCGGCGCCGCAGCCAACGAGCGTTTTGGCGGCCATCCCTTAGCAAAAATGTCTGCGACATAACGTTCCCACGGCCGCGCGCGAAGTCGTCCGACTCGCTTTGGAGAAACCTCGTCATCGATTCGCCCGAATCAGGTCGAGCACCGCGGCTAAGTAAGAGAAATCCGCGAAAGCATCGGGACTTTAGATGATATCCGCCTCCCAGAAATCTGTTCTCGCGCAAAGTCTTGACAGGGCGCCTTTCCAACAGCCTCATCCACCGACTTTTGCGGGCATGGCGTAAAGGTGCCTGGCGCGACAACGTGTTTGTAGAGCGTTCCTGGAAGCCGCTGAAGTGCGAGGATTTTATTTTCGCGCGTACAAGCTCGCTTCGGACGCCAAGCGCTACGTCGGGCATTGTGCGCGTTTCTACAACGGACAGCGACCGCATTCAGCCAGTCGCGGACGAACGCCGGACGCGGTGCTCTTCAATCGGCCGCTGGCGGGGACGTTCCTTACCACCGGCTTTCAGCATGCTAGCGACGTCATTTCTTGGCGCGTGCGAGACGCTTACTCTTCGCGCGCTTCTTTAAGGGCAAGTAGTGCCGTGAGTCTGCTTTGGACTTTCCTCAGTTCAAAAATGACCCGCTTGCGCTCCTCACGCGTCCCTTCTTTGATTGCCGATTTGACATCATCTCTAACGAACCACATCCTAAACTTGTTGATCCTGCGGTAAGCGCTGTTGTCCGCACCGCTATCGACGAGTTTATCAATGGCTCCGGCAAAATCCAATGTACCAGCGACAAACCGCGACAAGATTCTAGGTGGCCCGGCAGTTATTTTTGGCAGCTCGTCACGAACCTCTGTCGCTTTAGAGATTTCACCATGCTTGATCTTGTCAACAATTAGCTGATCAAAGTCCTGATAATTTTCTCTTGCCTTCTTTATTTTACGAGACTTCAAATACTCATAGTAATAGCTCCATCGGTCGGTGTTTTTGTCATGATGCATCATGAAATCGTATGTATCTATCAGTAACTTGACCTCTGCTTGCCGAAGCCCGATTTCCTTTGCGAGCTCGTCAATGCCAATGTTGTGCTGCTTGTAGCGCCTATATAAGAATCCAGCCTGCTCAAAAGGTGCCCAGTTCTTCTTGCCTTTGATATGGTATTGACCGAGGAGCGCAAAAATGGTTTTATCGTCTAAGCCTTCCGGTAGAAAAATACACTTTATTTGCCCCCACTTCACTGGATTCTCCCGAACTAGTAACCGGTAGGCGGCGAGCCGGCTGTTCCCCTCGAGTACTTCCCTGGTCTCGGGCTTTACGATTACCGGGTCTATAAGGCCGCCGTTTCGTTTTATATCTTCTTTCAGTTCGCGGACGTGCTCCATGTCCGCTAACTTCTGCTCAATCGTTTCTTGTGTGGGCTCTTGTCCCGGCTCACGAACCACGGAATAGACTCTGGGATTTTGAACATAAAAGCGAAGGTTGCTCTGATCGAATAGACGGGTCTCGGTCTCTAGTTCGCGGCCCCTAATAGTTAATGTGCCTTTGTTGATCCCATTGCGCGAAGTCGATGTTGTGGTCAGTTCCTGGAGCATGCAGCTAGCCTTTCCGAAGCTTAGTAATCCTCATCTGCCGAAAGCACCTTGCGTATTGCCTCACCGAAGTCGTAGGATTGGTGGGTCCGATACTCCGCTAAGGAAATATCGCCCTGCGCCAGTTGAGCGGCGAATGTCTTGGCGGAGATCAAGGTATCGACCCATTCGTCTACGGTTGCCGTCGCGATAAGATTCCAGATAAAGCACGAGCGCGATTGAGAAATCCGATGAATTCTGTCCTGTGCCTGTAAGTAATCATCTAGACTGAACGAGCGATCGAAAAAAATCGCGTGATTTGCAACAGTAAGAGTTAGCCCTTCCTTCGCGGATCCGGGCGTAGCCACAAGGACCTTGGTGTCTGGATCGGTCTTAAAGAGCTGGATTCGCGCATTTCTCGTATCAATATCGATGTCACCGTTGATCACGGTAGAGCCAAAGTCGTCGAGTGCTCTTGCGAGGTAAAAACTGTTGTCGACGAAGGTCGTCCAGACAATAGCCTTTTCGCCGACATCGGTTGCGCGATACAGAATATCCTAGGAGGGTCGATTTTAACCAAGGAGTTGACGCTCGCATACTAGCGAAGGACCGAATGTATCTCCGAGAGATGGCAACTATCGCGCTAAGCCCGCTTAGGATCGCATTTGACCATCTTGGCCTCCGAAAGCCGTATGAAACATCAATCCGGTTCGCTCATGAGTTTGGATTAGACCATCTGTCCAATTACATGCTCTACAACTTTCACGACTCCCCGCCAGATCTATACGAACGAATGATGCTTAACATTGAGCTCAACGAAGAGCTGGGAATACGGATTTGGTCTTTTCCGATGCGATATCAACCGACCGACCGTCCAGACCGAACATTCGTTGGCGAAAAATGGTCCAGATACGAGCTGAGGTCGCTGCAGCTCATATTGCAGGCGACAGGAGGAGTGGTCAGCGGTGAACCTGACTTTTTCCGTCACGCGTTCGGATCCTCAGTTGAGGAGTTCCGCGATCTTTTGTTGCGGCCGCACCATTATATCTTCAATCGTGACTGGTTCGAGATAGGGCCAGGTCGAGCGGAGTTTGAGGCCTTTATGAAAGAGTTCCGCAGCTTTTCTGAGCCGCAGCGCTTCGAGCTTAGAGAGCTGTTATCAAGTGTTTCCCCTCGCCATTTTCATACGTTACCGAATGAAACGACTGATCATCAACTAAGATCGGTGTTAGGCTATTACGAACCGCCGCCACGCGACATCGAAAGAGAAATGTGGGATTCTCCAATAAAACGAAGTGTCGGCGTGGGACTGGGGCCGGAAGAAATCGTTGAAGATGCCGGGCTATTGGAGGCAGTATAGATGGCGGATGAATGTGCGACGGTTTTTGTAGGGGCGGACGTGCTCGATATTATGAGCATTGCAATGTATGCCGAACCGCTCGTGATCTACAGAGAGCTCGTTCAGAATTCGTCTGACTCCATCGAACGGGCCATAAGGGAACAGATTATTGCTCCTGGCGACGGCTCGATAACGATAACCTTCGAACCCCTTCAGCGCGTCGTTGTGATACGGGATAATGGCTTTGGCCTTTGCAACGACGATTTTGAGCAGCAGATGCTCTCACTTGGCGCTAGCTCCAAGAGAAGCACAACGTACCGCGGTTTTCGCGGCATCGGCCGACTCGCAGGCCTAGGGAATTGCCGTAAACTCGTGTTCAAGTCTCGTTCTAGCGATGACCACTTCGTTTATCAGGCGTCGTGGGATGCATTGCGGGTCAGAGAAGCAATCGTTAGGCCAGACATTCTTCCGCTCGGTGATGTAATAAGAAATGCGGTGACGGTGGAAAGGGCAGTTGCAAGTGGCGAACCCGACCATTTTTTTGAAGTCCGACTGGAGGGAGTACGCCGGCTTTCCGACGACCGGCTCTTCGACCCGAACAAGATCGCTAATTACCTATCACAGGTCGCCCCGGTTCCGTTCTCGCCCTCAGCATCTTTTGGCCAGTATGTTAAGAGCGAACTCTCGCGCAGGTCACCGCTCCTTGAGGTAAGTGTCACGGTGGGAAAACACAACGTTTTCAAGCCATATGAGGACGTGATCGAAGTACGCAAGGGTCGCTTTTCCCGAGTACGCCACGTACAATTCGTAGAAGTCCCATCTACGGAAGACTCTACGGCGGCTTTTGGATGGATTGCGCACACTGACTACATCGGGGCTCTACCGCAGAACTATGCCGGAAGAGGCCTTCGAGTTCGTAGTGGAAACCTCCAAGTCGGAGAAGATAGTCTACTGGCTCACGCATTTCCCGAGGAGCGCTTCAACGCTTGGTCCATCGGGGAATTTCACGTGTTCGACCCGAGGCTTCGGCCAAACGCGAGACGAGACGCATTCGAGCCATCTATCGCTGTAGATGATCTCTTCAATCAGCTAGCGCCATACGGCGCCGCTATTGCTAAGCAGTGCCGCTTAGAATCTAAGAGGCGGCAGCTCTCAAAGAAATTAGAATCGGTTAACGATTTACTCAATCGCCTTGAGAAGGAGCTGCACCGAAACAGATCAGCACTGGCTTCTTCGGTGAAGAAGTTTGTCTACGAACAAGCTGCAAGTGAGCTGACCGAGCTTGGGCCACTCGCGCAGCTGCTCGCCAGTGATGAGTCGCCGGTCGTTAAGGAAGCTACGAAGCGCCTGAAGAGACTAAATTCGGTGAGAGGAACCGGCGCTAAGCGACTGAACCAGCGTGAACGCGGCCAACTCGATGCAATTCGTTGGCTCTATGCGTCAGGCCAAGAACATTTGGTCGGCGCTATCGTGGCCGGCCTCACTGAGATGGGGACAAACAGAAGGCTCTTTAAAGATTCTTAGTAGCTGAGGCCACGAAAATTGCATACGCGCAAGTCTTCCGAGGCTGACGTTGCGCCGGGCGCCCGGTGATACGTATCCTTTACAAGCTGCCGTCGGCAAGGCCCGAGGAGCGGCAGATCTCCACACGCGACCGAAGCCATCAGGGAATAGTCGGTTGCACCCATGAAACGCGACCTTAGTGGACCGACGATGGCTGGGGCCCGACCCGCCGTGATCTGTGCACATCAGGAGACGGCCCGAGCCTTACGGTATCCCGAACACATATGGTTCTACACGGGCGCCATACGGGGGCCTATCATAATAATTAATAGGCTCTTAAGTGGCCAGTATGTGGATCTTACGGACGACGACGTTTCCCGTTGGCTTATTAAACTGCAGGAATTTCAAGAGCCAATCGACGCTGACTTTCAACGGAATGTCTTTGCCCCAGCGGACGAGAAGAAAGGGCGGCGTGAGCATAGCATTAACGCGGCTCTCGCTCAAGGTGACGACTTTACGGCCGTACTTCGTCTGCAGGTCGAGGTGGAGCAACGAGTGCGAGACAGGATGCGAATGAAATTGGCGTTTCCGGAAAGGCTAGGAAAAAGCGTACGGTTAGAGCTGCGTCAGACGGTGGCAATAGCGGCCGCGCTTGACGCGATTCCGCAGGAATACGTGAAGCTGATTAACGCTTTAGGCGAGATTCGGAATCATTTTGCCCACGATCCGGGATTTGCCGTGCGCCCCGGCGACATCCGACGGCTTAAAGAAACTGCTCAGGCTTCGGGCCTCGATGATACCGATGGGCGTTTGATCCGTCCGTCGACGAGACCGTGGACATGTCGGAGGAGGGCCGTGACCTGCGTATGATTTACACCCACTTGATCGGATGGCTCGATGAGGAGATAGTCGCCTACAAAGACGGCTGGCCGCAGTGATCTGGATTGATCTATCCTAGCGGTACAAAATCAGCCGTACGCCGCAGCCCTGACTTTTTCGGGTCGTCGGGCTTAGCCCAGGACGCAGCTAAAGTTTCATTGCCCGCTTCACATCAGCCAGCACGTCGGCAGCGATCTGTCTTGCGCGAGCTGTGCCGTCGGCGATGATGCGCTCGACGAGCGCGGGGTCGTCGCGATACGTCGCATAGCGTTCGCGAACAGGGCGCACATAAGCATTGAGCTGCTCGGCGAAGTCCGTCTTATCGGCGACACAGCCGAGCGCGCCTGAGCGGCACTCCGCAGCGACACCGTCGAGCTTGAGCGGATTGACGAACCGCCATAACGCAAAAAGCGGACAAATCTCCGGACGTCCGGGATCGCCGCGCCGAACCTTCAGCGGATCCGTCACCATCGCGCGAACCTTCTTCGTCGTGGTCTCCTCGTCGTCGCTGATAAGGATCGCGTTGTCGTACGACTTGCTCATCTTGCGCCCGTCCGTGCCGGGCACTTCTGGAAACTCCGAGAGCGTCGGCTGCGGTTCGATCAGCACCTCTTCGCCGTGGCCGTACAGATAATTAAAGCGGCGCACCACCTCGCGTCCGAACTCCAAATGCGCTACCTGATCGCGGCCGACCGGCACGTATTCTCCGCGGAAGATCGCGATGTCGCAGAGCTGCAGCAGCGGATAGCCTAAGAATCCGTAGGTCGCGATCTGCGCGCCGAGCGCCTCGATTTGGCCTTTGAACGTCGGCACGCGTTCGAGCCACGACAGCGGCGTAATCATGCCGAGCAGCGTCTCGAGCTCGCAGATCTCCGGAACGCCCGACTGCAGGAAGATCGTGGATTTTTCCGGATCGACGCCGGCAGCGAGCCACGCCGCGACCATGGCGTTACGCGCGCCGCGAATCTTCGCGGGGTCTTCGAAGTCGGTCGTGTACGCGTGCAAGTCCGCGATTTCGAAGAAGGCGTCGGCGGTTTCGGAGTAGCGCGCCCATTGGGTCAGCACACCGACGAGGTGCCCAAGATGCAGCTCTCCTGTCGGGCGCATGCCGGACATTACGCGCGCTCTTCGCGTGGCACTCTGCGTCATTCGCGCGTGAATGTTACCTCGCGCCGCTCAATGCCTTGCAAGCTGCGCGCGAACGTATGCCCGCGCCGCGCGGACCGCGAGCGCGATCGGCTTGCCGCCAGCAAGCTCGCAGGCCAGCGCCATCGCCAGCGTGCAGCCCGTGCCGTGCATCGCGCCGGCGATGCGCGGCTCGCTGAAGATCTCCACGCTGCTCTCGGTTGCGAGCGCATCGGCGGGATCGCCGCCGAGGTGGCCGCCCTTGAGCAGCACCGCCGACGGACCGCGCGACCGCACCTCCGCCGCCGCCTCGGCGAGGCCGTCGCGCTCGATCGCCTCGCGCCCGAGTAGGAACGCGGCTTCGTCCAGATTGGGCGTCAGCACGACGCTCCCGAGCGTCGCCAGATCGTCGCGGATAGCGTACGCGGCGCTCGCGTCGCCAAGCTCGCCGCCGCGGCTCGCGCGGAGGGCTGGATCCACGACGGCCGGCAGCCAAGGCCGCGCGTGCAGGCACTCCGCCACCGCGCGCACTGCGCCGAGCGTCGGCAGCGCACCGACGCGGACGGCGCCGGCGGCATCCCACGGCAGCGCAGCGAGCTGCGCGTCGAGCACCTCCGGCGGAACGGCGTGCAGTGCGATGACGCCGCGGCCGTCTTGTGCGCTCACCGCCGCGACCGCCGTAAAGACGCGCGCGTCGAGGTCCGCGCCGACGACCAGGTCGCGCCCGACGCCGGCAACGTTCCACGGGTGCGTCGTGCCGATCGAGAGGACGATCAAGCGTTCCATGCCTCAACCAGCTCGCGCGCGGCGCGGTCTGGCCGCGCCGACGCGGCAACCGCTGAGATAACCGCCACCATCGCGGCGCCGCAACTGCGCACCGACGGAACGGTCGCCGCCGTGATCCCGCCGATCGCCGCGACCGGTACTGCGCTCACCGCGGCCAAAACGCGCAGGCCTCCGAGCCCGATCGGCGCGCCCGCGTCGGCCTTCGAACCCGTTGCGAAGACCGAGCCGATGCCCAGATAATCGGCGCCCGCGGCGTTGGCCGCGCGCACTTCGTGCAGCGTGCCGCACGAAAGCCCGACGAGCCGTTCCCCTAGTGCGTCGCGTACCTCGGCGGCGCGCGCGAATCCGGCGTCGTCCGGGCCGAGATGCACACCGTCGCAATCGTACTCGAACGCAGCTTGCCAGTCGTCGTTCATGATCAGCAGCGCATCGTGTTCGCGCGTCAACACGCGCAGCGATCGGACGCGCTCGCCGGATATTCCGGCTTTCGCGCGATACTGCACGATGCGAACGCCAGCGGCGAGAACGGCTTGCGCCAGCTCGATCGCGCGCGGCTCGTCGTTGAGAATAACGTATATTCCACCGAGCAATTCTGCGCGGCGCGCTCGAGTTATTCGCCCCTGCGCGTGCGTTGCCACAGCATCACGTTTGCCGCAAGATATGCGAGATAGACGAACACCACGACCACGGCGATCCAGCCGTGATGCGTTGCGAGCGACATCGGCACGAGCAGGACGAAGCAAAGCACGGCCGCCATCAGAAGCGCAATAATGCGCGAAAACGGAAAAAACACGCGTGATTTAACGCTCTTCGCCGAGCAAAAGATCGGCGACGCGCTGCAGTTCGTCTTCGCTGGTGAAACGCAACTCGATCCGTCCGCCGCGACCTTGCCGCACCAACGCGGCGGCCACGCCGAAGCGTTCCCGCAGCCGGCGTTCGAAATCGCGCTCGTCGGCGGAGAGCGTGCGCGTCGGCGCAGCGGCTTTGGGCGCCGCCGTCGTGGAAGCGACGAGCCGTTCGAGCGCGCGCACCGATAGGGCTTCGCTTGCCGCGCGCCGGGCGAGCGCTTCGCGAGCCGATTCCGGGGCCGTCAGCAGAGCGCGGGCGTGGCCGGCGGAGAGGCGGCCGTCGACCAGCATTGACTTGATCGCATCGGAGAGTCCGAGCAGCCGCAGCGTGTTGGCAACGGCGGGCCGGCTCTTGCCGAGCCGCCGCGCGAGCTCTTCCTGCGTCAGCTCGTACTCGTCGATGAGATGTTGAAATCCGGCCGCCTCTTCGAGCGGATTGAGATTCTCACGCTGGAGGTTCTCGATGATCGCAAACTCCAACGTCTGCCGGTCGTCGCTGGCGCGGACGATCGCCGGAATCGTCGGCCGCATCAGCGCCGCGCAAGCGCGCCAGCGCCGCTCGCCGGCGATCAGCTCGTAGCCGCCTTCCCGACGCCGCACGATGATCGGCACCAGCACGCCGTACTCGGCGATCGACGTTTTCAGCTCGTCGAGTGCGTTCGCGTCGAAGCTCTTGCGCGGTTGAAACGGATTCGGGGTGATCTCAGCGACCGGAATCTCTCGAACAACTTCCTGCGTGCCGGCAACCGGTACTGCGGAGTCGCCGAGCAGCGCCGCCAGGCCGCGGCCCAAGCCGCGCTTCGGCTCGCTCATGCGGGCTGACGCGCCGGTTCGAGCATCTCGCGCGCGAGCGCCAGGTAGGCTTGCGCGCCGCGGCTCTTCGGATCGAAGAGCACCGCGGGCTTCCCGTACGACGGCGCTTCCGAAAGCCGAATGTTGCGCGGAATCTGCGTCTTGAAAATCTGTTCCGGAAAATATTTCTCGAGTTCGCGAATGACTTCCATCGCAAGACGCGTGCGACCGTCGAACATAGTGACGAGTACGCCGCTCACGTGCAATCCGGGATTGAGTGCGTCGCGCACGCGCCAGATGACGCCGGTGAGCTGCGCGAGGCCCTCGAGCGCGTAGAACTCCGCTTGAACCGGGATGATGCATTCGTCCGCGGCAGTCAACGCGTTGATGGTCAGCAGGCCGAGTGACGGCGGCGAATCGAGCAAAACGAAGTCGTAACGAGCGCGGACCTCCGTGAGAGCTTGGCGCAGGCGCGTTTCACGGCTGAGGGCGGCGACGAGTTCGACGTCGGCGCCGGCAAGATTGATCGTGGCGGGAGCGAGCCACAAATTTTCAACTTCCGTCGGCACGACGATCTGCTCGAACGGAATCTCCTGCATCAGCACGTGATAAATGTCGTGCGTGAGCCGCGTTTTGTCGACGCCGAAGCCGGTCGTCGTATTTCCTTGCGGATCCGTATCGATCACGAGAACGCGTCTACCGTTGACCGCGAGCGCTGCGCCGAGATTGACGGCGGTGGTACTCTTTCCGACGCCGCCTTTTTGATTGACGAGCGCGATAATGCGGCTCAGTTTCTTTCTCCCGCGGCTTGTGGAGCGGCGACGGTATCGAGATACTGCTCGAGGAGATTGCGCAGCAAGGACCGCTCGTTACGTTCGGGTTCGTCAGTGACCTGCTCGAAGAGCCACTGCAACGCGGCACCGACGCGCGCATCGCCTTTAAAATCCGGCGCGACGCGACGACGTGCAACCAACGCCGCGATGACGTCGTCGCCGTTGAGAGCGAGTTCGCGAATCGAAAAGGCCGGCTTGCGCGCAATTTCCTCGCGAACCCGGGCTTCGAAGAGCTCGTTAGCGCCATCGCGCTTCGGAAGACCGCTCCCGGCAATATCCGCGTGACGAACATCGAACAAATGTTCGATATTCTCGGGCCCGACGCGCCTGATAAAGCGACGGAGCGCCGAGTCGCTCAGGTCCGGATCGGTCGTGTACATGTGACTTCGAACCAAATGTTCGGTCGTTCGAACGATCTCGTTGGAAAAGCGAAAGCGCTCGAGCATGGCTCGCGCCATCTCGGCTCCGACCAGCTCGTGGCGATAGAAATGCGGCCCATCCTTCGTTCGGGGCTTTCCAACGTCGTGGAGAAGGGCGGAGAGGCGGACGGCGAGTTCGTCCGAGGGCGACGCGTCGAGCGTGGCGAGGCTGTGGTTCCAGACGTCGAAGGCGTGCCACTCGTTCTGCTCCACCCCCACCCCTTCCACCAGCTCCGGCCATAGGTGGCCCAGCACGCCCGTCTCCTGGAGCAACACGAGGCCGATCGATGGCTTCCTCGCGCCAAGGAGCTTCACGAGCTCGTCGTGGATACGCTCGGGCGAAACGGTCGTTACCAGCGACGCGGCGTCGCTCATCGCCTGGCGGACCGCCGGCGTCACCGCGTACTCGAAGCGCGCCGCAAACTGTGCCGCCCGGAGCATCCGTAAAGGATCCTCACGGAACGTCGCGGGCGTGAGAATCTCAATCCGCCGAGCCCGGATGTCGCCCTCGCCGCCGTAGGGGTCTACCAGTTTTCCTGAGGGAATTGCGCGCGCCAGCATGTTCATGCGAAAATCGCGGCGGCCCAGGTCATCCTCAAGGGTTACGCCGGCTCCGCTCTCGACGGCGAAATCCCGATGGCCGACGCCGACCGATCGCTCGCGACGGGGCACCGCGACGTCGACGGTCTGGTTATCGACGGTCAGTTTGAGCACCGCGAAGGAGGCTCCGACCACGTCGACCCGGCCGATCGCACGAAGGCGGCTGGCTAAGTCCTCGAGTCCGATGCCCACGACGACGTAATCCGAGTCGGACGCGGGCGCGGCAATCTGCTCGAGTTCTACGCGGATCTCATCCCGAACGCGTCCGCCGACGACGAAGAGCGAGCCCGCCGGCAGAGCGCCGCTCAACCGCCCATCGAGTGAGGAGGGTTTCACGTAGAACTGCCCGGTGAAACAGCATCCGTCGGCCGCGCGTATCGCTCGAGCATTTCGGCGAAGCGGCCGTACGAGTGGTCGTCGATTTCATTCCAGCGCAGCGCCGCAAGCATCGGGCCGAGTTCTGAGCGCAGCGCCTCCCCGCGGATCATCAACTGCAGATAGTGGCGTCCGCCGTGGTGATACGGCCCGTAGAGCCGCGACTGGGCAATCCGGTCGTTGAGCCAGCGCATCAAGCGTTCGTGCCGCACGTGCATGCGGAGCGTGACCTGCGGCTGCTTTCCGTCACCGCCGAAATGGCCTTCGCCCATTAGCAGGCCGAGAATGATCCCTTTTTCGACGTCCGAGAGTGCTGATTCCAATCATTCCTCCGCTTGTTTCACCGGGAAGTTCGACGTGAAACCATTCGGCCCCGTGAGCGCGCACGCTGCCGGTATAAGCGCCGGTTATGCTCGGTCACAAGAGATTGGAGGGATCTTCCGTGACTTCTCGTTGTGTGGTGATGATCGGCCTTTCCGTCGCGCTTGCGGCCTGTTCCCAGATGCCGGCAATGCGGAATCCTGCGACTTCAGCGGCCGGCGTGTTTCGCCGACCGCAAATACCTGCAAAAACGCCGCCCCGCGCCTCGTGGGTGCGGCGGGACGTTGGTCGCCAGCCGCTCCTGTACATCACCAATGCCAACAGCGTTTCCATCTACTCCGGCCTTGGTAGCTCGGCGCTGACGCTGGTCGGAGAGATCTTCGGCTTTCAAGGGCCGACCGGCGCGTGCACCGACGCGCAGGGCAACATTTTCGTCTCTGATGGTCCCGCGCGCGTCGTCGACGAGTTTGCCTACGGCAGCATCGTGCCGGAGAACGTCATGACCGACACGCTCGGCGAGCCGTACGCCTGTGCGATCGATACGGCGAGCGGCCGTATCGCCGTCACGAATCTCACCGATGCAAGCGGCAACGAACCCGGCAACGTCCTCGTCTATCCGTCGCCAACCGGCACCCCGGTCGAATATTCGAACTCCACGATGAACGAGCCGCTCTTTTGCGCCTTCGACCGGCGCGGGAACTTAATCGTTGATGCCTACGACACGTCGTTCGATCCCGTCATGGCCGAACTGCGACCGACCGGCAAAAAGATCAAGACGCTTGCGTGGAGCGGCTTGGACAGCAAAAAAGAGTACGAACCGACGGGACTCGAGCCCAGCGGTGCAGTGACGTTATGGGGCGACACCTTCAACGTGGACATCGATCAGTTGAAGATCACGGGCTCGACCTCCACGCTCGTCGCGACGCTGCCCTTGAGCAACATTTACTCGATCGGGCAGTTCATCACGTACGGTTCCGGCTCGTCGGAAGTGGTGATCGTTCCCGATTACAGCGGGAGCCGCGTGCAGACGTACTCATATCCGCAAGGAACGTTCTTATTCTCGACGACGAACGGCGTTTCGCTGCCGGTTGCAGCGGTTATTAGTCACCCGCAGAGCGGGCGTTTTTGAGGAATTCCGTTGCGTCGCGGAAAGCGCTCGGGCGTCGCGCGCTTCTTACGCACGAGAAAAATGCAGCGCCGATCGCCCACTGGGTGCTCGCTTTCGATCTCGCCGCCTAATACGAGTGCGGCATCTGAAAGCGCAGCGCGTTCGGGATCGTCGGTTGACCCGCGCTGCAGCACAGCAACGCCGCCGGGTGCGATGAACGGCAGCAGCAGTTCGGCAACCGCCGAAGCGGATCCGACGGCTCGGATCGTGCCGGAGAAAAAAGCGTCGCGCAGTTGTAAATCGCGCGCGGCACTCTCGGCGCGGGCGGCGACGACGCAACCGCGCAGGTTCAACTCCTCGAGCGCTCTTTCGAGGAAGTGCGCCTTCTTCGCCGTTGCCTCGATGAGCGTCACCTCAAGCCCCGTGACGAGCGCGATCGGGATCGCCGGAAATCCGGCACCGGATCCCACATCCACGTAGCGCTCCCGAACGTATGGGATGACGGTGAGGCTATCGCGCACATGCTCGGCGAGTTCCGCCGGCGTCTTCGCGCCGGTCAGATTGAGACGGCGGTTGGCGGCCAGCACCAGCGCGCCGTAACGGGCGAGCCGCATACGGACAGCCGAGTCGAGTCCGGTCTCTTCGATCAGCGCTTCGAGTTCTCTCTCCTCGGGAGTCACGTCGGGAGCGCTTCGCGCTCGTATTTGTGCACGTAGAGTGCCAGAATCGCCACGTCGGAAGGCGTGATGCCCGAGATTCGTGAGGCCATGCCGAGCGTGCGCGGCCGCCGGCCGGCGAACTTTTCGCGCGCTTCGCGTGAAAGCGCGGGGATTGAGGCGTAATCGAGGCGCTCTGGAATCTCGACGCTTTCGGAGCGTGCGGCCTTCTCAATCGCCAACTCCTCGCGCCGAACGTATCCCTCGCATTTGATCTCGATCGCGAGGCGCTCGCCGATTGCGGCATCGAGCGACGGCGGAAAGTCGGCCGCGATCTGCTCGTAGGTGAGATGTGGGCGCCGAAGTGCGTCGGCGAGCGTAGTTCCGGCCTCGAAGCGCTCCGCTCCGACCGAATCGCTCGACAGGCGCGTCTTTTCGGCGTACGTCAGTGCCTCGGCGAGCGCCGCGCGGCGGCCCTCGAACGCCTCCCAGGCTTCGTCGCCGACGAGTCCGATCGAACGCCCGACCGGCGTGAGGCGCAGATCTGCGTTATCGTGGCGCAGGACGATTCGGTGCTCGGCGCGTGAGGTCAGCATCCGGTATGGCTCGTCGACGCCCTTGGTAACGAGATCGTCGATCAGCACGCCGATATAGGCTTGGGCGCGCGAGAGGCGCAGCGGCGCTTCTCCGCGAGCGGCGCGCGCGGCGTTGATCCCGGCGACGAGTCCCTGCGCCGCGGCTTCTTCATACCCGGACGTGCCGTTGAGCTGGCCGCAGTGGTAGAGTCCAGCCACTCGCCGCGTCTCGAGGGTATCGCGCAGCTCGGTCGGGGGAACCATGTCGTACTCCACCGCGTAGCCGGCGCGCAGCATCGCACAGGATTCCAATCCCGGCATCGTCTGCAGCATCGCCAGCTGAACCTCCGCCGGAAGCGAGGTCGAGAAACCCCCGACGTAAAGCGTCGGCTCCTCCCAGCCTTCGGGTTCGATGAAGATCTGGTGGCTCGGATTGTGAGCGAACTTAACGACCTTGTCTTCAATCGAGGGACAATAGCGCGGGCCGATTCCCCGAATTAAATCGAGGCCGTAGAGCGGCGAGCGGTGCAGATTCTCGCGCACGAGCGCGTGCGTGCGCGCATCGGTCTGGGTGACGTAGCATGGGAGCTGCGGTCCGCCGAACCGGACCGGGCTTGCATAAGAGAAGAGCAGTGGTCGCGGGCTCGGCGGCTGGATCGCCATCGCTGCATAATCGACGGTGCGCTTATCAATGCGCGGCGGCGTCCCGGTCTTGAGGCGTGCCGTTGGAAATCCCAGCCGGCGCAGCGCCGCCGCGAGCCCAACGGCGGGCGCCTCACCAAAGCGTCCCTCCGCACGAACGACGTCGCCTTGGAAGGACTTCCCTCCAAGAAACGTCCCGGTCGCCAGGACCACCCTTTTCGCGGAGAGCCGGGTGCCGCCGGCGCCGCGAACGCCCCGAATCGCGCCGCCTTCCACGATGAGATCCTCGACGAGTTCCTGGACGATCGTCAGGTTTGGCTGCGCTCGCAACAGCGCGATCGCCGTGCGTGCGTAGGCCGGCTTATCCATCTGCTGGCGCAGCGCCCGCACCGCGGGGCCTTTGCTTTCGTTCAAGAAGCGCGCGTGCAGGTTGCATTGGTCTGCAATCGCCGCAATTGCGCCGCCGAGCGCGTCGATTTCGCGCACGAGTTGTCCTTTTGCGCTTCCGCCGATGGACGGATTACAGGGCAGCGTGCAGATCTTCTCGGGATCGCCCGTCACTAACATCGTCGGAACGCCAAGGCGCGCCGATGCCAGCGCCGCTTCGACGCCGGCATGACCGCCGCCGACGACGATCGTGCCGGCGTCGTCGCTCACGTTAGGTGGTCGCCGTTTGCGCGTGCGAGCGTAAGCGCAGCGCGAAGCCGATCATTGTGAAGCCAAAGATGATTGCGTAGGCCGCGATAATCCAAATAACCGCGAGCATGCCGGCGAGCGGAAACCAGAGCATGAGCACGCCGAAGGCAATCGAAGCGATTCCGCCGACGATCAGCCAAATTTCGTTCGATAGATGCTTGCGCAGGTGTACGGCCGCGACGAGCTCCAGAATTCCGGTGAGAAACGCCCACGCGGCGATCGTAAAGTAGAGCGCATAGAGCGTGATTCGAACGTCGTAAAACGTAATCGCCGCAATGACGAGACCGACGATTCCTTCGATCAAAAACGGCCACCAGCGCTGGTGCGTCTCCGCGGCGCGAATCGCAGCGACGATTGCAAAGACGCCGTCCACGAATGCATAGGCGCCGAAGAGAATCGCGATCGCAATCCAGCTTGGCGCGGGCCAAATCCAGGCGAGCACGCCGAAGACGATCGCGGCGATGCCGCGGATTAGCCACGTCCACCAGTTACGGCTGAGTGCCCCAATCATTGGCGCCTCGGGAGTACCGTGCCGTCCGCGAGGTAGACGCGCTGAACCGCACACTTTTTGGGAGTCGGTCCGTCCCACGCCTGACCGGTCAGCGCGTTGGTCAGGTTGTGATTGATCTGCGACCCGCGGCTAAAGCTGCCTTTGTCGATGAGGATGTATTTGTGGCCTTGATAGTTCACGAGGAAGTCGACCTCGGTCGCCGGCGAGTCGTGCGTGTTGTAATAGACCACGTTGACGCCATTGGTCATATTGCTGCCGTTTGAGTTGACGACGCAGCTCGTAACGGTGATGCCATAGGCGGAGCCGGTCTTCGATGCAGCGGCGGGCGCTGCGGCGGCGCAGAGCGCCGCAAGAGTCAAGAGCGCACGTTTCATTCGATCATTTCCCCCTTATTTGCCGATACAGAATCGCGAAAAAATTGCGTGGATGATCTGTTCGGCGGCAACCTGCTCGGTTACATGCCCGAGGGCCGAAAAGGCGCGCTGCACGCCGGTCGTAACGAAGTCGAGCGGCTCGTCCGAGCGCAGCGTTACGATCGCAGCGGTGAGGGCTTCGACCGCCGCGTTCACCGCGTCGAACTCGTGAAGCGCCGCGAGATGCGGACGCGATGCGTCGATCCGTTCCCCGCCCCATCCGAGCCGCGCAATGGCGCGCCGAAGCGCATCGAGCGTCGAGGCCTCGCGGACGCTCCCGACGACCGTCTCGCTCCCCGCAGCGGCCGGAACGCCGCGCGTTCCGAGATCGGCTTTGTTGAAGAAGAGAATCCGCTCGCGATCGCGCGTTCGTTCGAGGAGCGCCTCGGCGTCGGCGCCGAGCGGTTGCGAGCCGTCGAGAACGACGAGGGCGATGCGCGCCGCGGCGAGCGCGCGGCCGCTTCGCTCGATGCCCTCGGCTTCGAGGCGGTCGGCGTGCGCGCGAATGCCGGCGGTATCGATAAGACGCACCGAGACCCCCTCGATGGCGATGCCCTCCTCGATCGTATCGCGAGTCGTCCCTGGAAGGTCCGAAACGATCGCGCGGTCGTCCCCGAGCAGCGCGTTGAGCAGCGACGACTTGCCCGCATTCGGCGGCCCAACGATCGCAACGGGAAGTCCCTCGCGGACCAGGCGCCCGATTTCGCCGTCGCGGAGCAGCTTCTCCAACGCAGTGAGAATCGGGCCGAGCCGCTGCTCCAACCCCGCGCGATCGGGTTCGGGTACCTCGTCGGGAAAGTCGATCGCCGCGGCGAGCTCCTCGAGGAGGGCTCCCAAGGCGGTGCGCAAGGCTCGAACCGCGGCGGTCAGCGCCCCGTCGAGATTGGCCAGCGCCGCCCGTGCTGCCGCGCTCGTCTCGGCGTCGATGACGTCGGCGACCGCCGCCGCCGCGTGGAGATCCATCTTGCCGTTGAAGAAGGCTCGACGGGTAAATTCGCCCGGCTCGGCGAGCCGGGCGCCGCACGCAAGCATCGCGCGAACGACGTCGCGCGCGACGACCGGCGACCCGTGGAGATGCATCTCGAGCATCTCCTCGCCGGTGTAGCTCTGGGGTGCCGTAAATCGTATCGCGAGCCCGGCGTCGAGCGGTGCCCCACGATCGTCGAGAATCGTCGCGCGCGTCGCGACGCGCGCCCGAAGTGGGGATTTCGTTCGTATCAGGCGGCCGGCGATTTCGGGCACCATCGGACCGCTCGCGCGAACGATCGCAATCGCGCCCTTTCCGGGCGGCGTCGCGATCGCCGCAATAGTGTCATCCATCGCAGCCCGTCGAGCGAAGGCTCAACGAGGATGAATGACGACGCGCCGCTCGGGCTCTTCTCCTTCGGATTCGGTGCGTACCAGCTCGGAACTCGCGATCGCAAGGTGAACGATCTTGCGCTCTGAGGGGAGCATCGGCTCGAGTCGCTGCGGCTTGCCTTCGCGAACGCATTGATCGAGCGTTGCCAGTGCGAGATGCTTGAGCTGATCGGCGCGATGGGCGCGATAGCCTTCGGCATCGATCGTGTAGTACCGGCGATTGGCGCGTACGCCCGCGTTGAACGCATTGTTGAAGATCAGATTGAGCGCCTCGAGCGTGTTCCCGTGACGGCCGATCAGCATGCCGAGGTGTGGGCCGGTGACCTCGAGATACTCGCCCTCGGGCCGGCTCACATAGCCGATCTCCACCGGACCGGCGCCCATGCCCGAGAGAATCTCGCGCAACAGGTCGCGTGCCGGCTTTGCGTCTTCCGGAATCTCTCCGGCATCCCGCACCTCGGTGGTTCCGCGGCGAGGCTCGCGCCGCCGTCGCATTCCACCCCCGCCCCCGCGTCCGCCGCCGGGCCGTCCGCCGATCGTGCGATCCCGCACGTCAGCAGGCTGTTCTTCAAATTCGAAATCGTCTTCGTAGAGCATGGTAGCTTTTTATGCGCCTCGTTTATTCTTGCGCTTCGACCGCGCCGATTGCGCGGGCTTGGCTTTGGCGACCCCGTTGTTGGAGGAGGCCTTGGTAAGTGCTTTCGATGAAGCGCCGCCGCTGGGAACCGTTTCGGTGAGAACGTGTTCGCTATCGATCAACGCGAGCGGTTGATGGTAGCGGCGGAGCAGATAGAACTGCTGAGCCATCGTGAAAATGTTATAGGAAAACCAGTAGAGCACCATCGCCGAAGGCCAGCCGTATTTCAAACCAAAGAATCCCAGCATCACCGGCGAGATGAAGGCCATCATTCGCTGCGTCTGTGCCTGCTGCGGATCGGTGGCCGGCATGCTGACATATCGCACGCTCAGATACATCGAGAGTGCGTAGAAGAGAATCAGGATAAAATCGGGCGACGCCAGATTGACGCCGAAGATCGGCTTGTCGAGCACGCACCAGCCGATGCAGTGCTGGGTAATTGCCGTTGCCGTATGCGCGGCAGCCGCGTGCACCGGGACCAGCGTCGCGTGCAGGTGCGAGAAGGCGCTGCCGATCCATAGCCAGCTCTGCTTTTCGAAATCGGCCCGGTGGTTCATCACCACGTAGTAGACGCTGATGATCACGGGATACTGAACGAGCATCGGCCAGCATCCCGCGAACGGGTTGGCGTTGTTCTCCTTATAGAGCGCCATCGTTTCGGCCTGAAGCCGCTGACGATCGTCTTTATACTTCTCTTGCAGTTTCTTGATCTGCGGCGCGATCTTTTGCATCGAAAGAAAGGCCTTGAACTGCATCGTATTGAGCGGCCAGAAGAGCAGCCGGATGAGTCCGGCAAGGATGACGAGACTCCAGCCGAGATTGTGAATCGGCGTGTCGATCCACCCGACGATTGTATAAAGCCCATCGACAATGGGCTGAAGCCAGGAGGCCGCGAGGATCAGATGCACCGGCCGCCTCCCTTGGGAAGCGAGCGAGCGGGCACGGGGACGAGATCGACCCCGCCCGGGTTCCACGGATGGCACCGGGCGAGGCGCAGCAGCGCGAGCCACAGTCCCAGCAAGACGCCCCGATCTCGGATCGCCACCAAGGCGTACTGCGAGCAGGAGGGATAGAACCGGCAGGCCGACGGTAAGAGCGGCGAGAGGAGCCGTTGATAGAGCCGGATCAGTCCGACCAGCAAGAGGCGCATCGTGAGGCTAGGCCCGCTCCAGCGCCGAGGTAATCTCGGCACGGAGCTCGCCGAAGGGGATCTCGGCCGCTCCGGGACGGGCGACGACGAGCAGCCGCATAGAGCGGCACTCTCCGAGCGCTTCACCGACGATTGCCGCCAGACGGCGGCGGAGCTTGTTGCGGATGACGGCCTTTCCGATCGACTTGCTTACCGTGATACCGACCAGCGAGGCGGGATCGCCGGCGAGCGGATCACTGCGATAAATGACGAGGCTTTTGGTCGACACGCGCTTCCCTCGGCGGCGCAAGCGGGCAAAATCCGCCTGCCGGCTCAGGCTCGCGAAAGAGCGCATCAGACCGTGAGTCGATGACGTCCCTTCTTCCGGCGCCGCGCCAGAACCTTACGTCCGGCCTTGGTTTCCATGCGCTCCCGGAAGCCGTGCACGCGTTTGCGGCGGCGATTATGCGGCTGATACGTCCGCTTCATAACGTCCCTTGTTCGGAAAAGAGTAGTGCGCCACGCCCTGGTGGCAGACAGCCCCTGATTATAGCCAGCGAGCCGCCGGGGGCGCAAGCACCCTGCACGGAGGTCGAGCGAATCGGACGGCGGGGATGCGCCGCGGGGTCGCCGTAACTTGCTGAAGTTTTGAGCGTATCGAGTATGCAGCCGCCCGGCCGCCGGCGCGTCGTCGTGACGGGGCTCGGCGCGGTTACCCCGGTCGGAAACACCCGTGACGAGTTTTGGAGGCGCCTGATCGCCGGCGAATCGGGTGTCGCGCCGATTACTGCCTTCGACGCGAGCCTCTTCGACGCGCGCATCGCCGCCGAAGTGAAGGACTGGAAACCCGAAGAGCTGATCGGGCGCAAGGAAGCGCGGCGCATGGACCGCTTCACGCAGTTTGCATTCGTCGCGGCGCGCGAAGCGATCGAAGATGCGAAACTTCCCGATGATGCCGAGTTCAAGGCGCGCGTCGGCGGCGTGATCGGCACGGGGATCGGCGGCATCATTACCTTTTGGCGGAACTCCGACAAGGCGAACGAGAACGGGACGTGGTCGAAGGTCACGCCGTTCTTCATTCCGATGCTGATGGCCAATGCCGCGCCGGCGCACATCTCGATGGCCTTCGGTTATCACGGGCCGTTCTTTGCCGCAGCGAGTGCCTGCGCGAGCGCAAATGACGCTATCTGTACCGCGTACAACTCGATCGTGCACGGCGACGCCATCGCGATGATTGCGGGAGGGAGCGAGGCGACCGTTTCGCCGCTGGCGATCGGCGGCTTCAGCTCGATGCGAGCGCTCTCCACGCGGAACGACGACCCGACGCGCGCCAGCCGTCCCTTCGATCGCGAGCGCGACGGGTTCGTGCTCGGCGAAGGCGCCGGAATTCTCGTGCTCGAGGAGTACGAGCACGCCCGTGCGCGCGGGGCGTCGATTTACTGCGAGCTGCTCGGCTACGGACAATCCTCCGACGCGTACGATTTGGTCGCGCCCGATCCCGACGGAAACGGCGTACTGCTCGCCTTCGCGCGCGCATTTGTCAGCGCCGGTATCGGTCCCGGCGACGTGGATTACATCAACGCGCACGGCACGTCGACGCCGGTGGGCGACCCCGCCGAATCGCGAGCAATCGAGAAAACCTTTGGCGAGCATGCTTACAAGATCGGCGTGAGTTCGACCAAATCGATGCACGGTCACGCGCTCGGCGCGGCCGGCGGCATCGAGGGCGTCGCGACGGCGTTAGCCGTTCTTCGCAATACGATGCCGCCGACGACGAACTACGAGTTCCCCGACCCTGAATGCCGGCTCGACTACGTTCCGAACGTCGCGCGCCACGCACCGATCCGGGTTGCGCTCTCGAACTCATTTGGGTTCGGCGGCCACAACAGCGTGATCGTTTTCGGCAAGGTCCGGTCTGAGTGAACGCAAATCTCTACGCGTGAGCGGCGAGAACTATCGGCGGCGTCTACGCGCTCTGCTCCGTCTCGCGGGCGTCGCGCGCCCGGATGATTTGAGCCTCTTCGAGCGCGCATTCGTGCATCAGAGCTACGCCAAAGAGCGCGGCGGCGGGTCGAACGAGCGGATGGAGTTTCTCGGCGACTCGGTGCTCGGCTGCATCACCGCGGGCTGGCTTTTCAATCGCTTTGCCGACGAACCCGAGGGCCTGCTGACGCTGCGAAAAGCGGCAATCGTCAACGACGCGCAGCTTGCCGAAACGGCGCGTCGTCTCGGTTTTGGGGAATTGGCGCGGCTCGGCGTGGGAATGCGCTCGGCAGGCGGCAACGAGAACACCTCGGTCCTCGCCGACGCGTTCGAGGCCTTTGTCGGGGCGCTCTATCTGCGCTACGGGCTGGAGAAGGCGACGCACTTCGTGATCTCACAACACGTCGAACAGCTCGAGCACTCGTCGGAAGCGCTGCTCGATGCCAAGACGCGCTTGCAGCATTACACCCAAGAGCACCTTGCCGCGACTCCCGTCTATCGCGAGACGAGCCGCGGAACGCCGCAGCGACCAGCGTTTAAATCGCGCGTCAGCGTGAACGGCAAGGTGTTGGGCAAGGGCGAGGGCGCCTCGAAGAAGGCTGCCCAGCAAGCCGCAGCGCAAGCGGCGCTGCTCTCGATCGCCGGCGATCTCGAAGCGAGCGTGCCCGGCCGGTGAAGCTGCGGCGTATACGGTCGTTTGGATTCAAGACGTTCGCCGAACCGACGGCGCTAGAGTTCAGCGACGGGATCACGGCGATCGTCGGTCCCAACGGCTCGGGGAAATCGAACCTCGTCGACGCGTTTCGCTGGGTGCTCGGGGAGACGTCGAGCAAGAGTCTGCGCGGGCGGGCGCTCGAAGACGTCATCTTCTCCGGAAACGAAGCGCGCAAGCCCCTCGGGTTAGCCGAGGTATCGATCCTCTTCGACAACACCGATCGAAAGCTGCCGATCGAGTTCGCGGAAGTCGAAGTCACGCGCCGCGCCTATCGGGTTGGCGACAGCGAGTACTTCATCAATCGCACGCAAGTGCGCTTACGCGACATCGTCGATCTTTTGATGGGCACGGGCCTCGGGCCCGGATCGTACGCGATCGTCTCTCAGGGACAGATCGACGCGATCCTCACGAGCAAGCCGGCCGAACGCCGCGCCCTCTTCGAAGAGACGGCCGGCGTCGGAAAGTTCCTCTCCCGCAAGAACGAATCCATGCGGCGTCTCGAACGAACCGAACAGAACGCGATTCGCATTAGCGATCTCATTTCGGAGCTCGAGCGGCGCATACCCGAGCTGGAGACGCAGATGCGCCGCGCACGCCGCTACCGCAAGGTCGGTACGCGCGTCCGCGATCTCGAGATTCTGGGATACTTGCGGGCGAGTGCAACGCGCCGCGCCGAGTCGGTGACGCTTCGCGATCACATCGCCAAGAACGAAGAGTTGCGCAGCGCGAATGCCGCCGCGGCCGAACAGGCCGCCGGCGAACTCGCGCGGGTGCGCACGCAGCTCTACCGGTGCGAGCTGCAGCTGGAGGAACTGCGTTCGCAAGCGCAAGCGAAACGCGGCGAGCTCGCTGCGCTCGAGGCTCAGTACGCCGCGGCGCTCGCGCGCCGCGAAGCACTCGAGCGCCAGTCGACGCAGACGAGTGAGGATGCTGCGCGGGTAACGGCCGAACGAACCTCGCTGGTTACGGCGATCGACGGGCTGCAGACGCGACTCGCGCCGCTCGCCGGCGAGATCGACGGCTCGCGGGAGCGCGAGCTGGAGGCTGCGGCCGCGCTCGCGCAGGCCCGCGGGAGCCTCGAGGCAATCTTTACGCGCCTGCGCGAGGTCGAGGCGGCTGCCGCCGAGTTCGCGGCGCGAAAGGCGGAGCGCCGCGTCCAGGCCGAGGGTCTGCGCGCCGAAGCCGAACGCCTCGATACCGAAGAGCGTGCCGCTCGCGAGCGCGCCGAACAGCTGGAGATCGCCGCCGGTGGCGCGGTCCATCGCGAGGGCGAACGGCGACGCCGGCTCGAGATCGCCGAGGAGCAGCTACTCGATGCGCGAGGGCGTGCCGAAGACGCGGAGCGCGAAGCGACCCTCGCGCAGGAGAATGTTTCGCGCGCTCTCGCCGCGCACCGCGACCATTCCGTCGAAGCCAAAGCGGCCGAATCGCGGCTGCATACGATCGAAGAGCTCGAGAACTCGCTCGAAGGACACGTCCCGGGTACCCGCGCGATCGTCGATGCGTGGCAGCGCGGCGAGTTGCGCGGCATCGAAGGCATCGTTTCGAACCTCATTACGACGGACGAGCGCTACGCCCGCGCGATGGACGTTGCATTCGGCGCGCGCCTCTCCAACGTCGTCACAAAAAGCTCCGAGGATGCCGAACGGTGCGTCGAGTTTCTCAATCGTAAAGAGGCGGGACGAGCGACGTTCTTACCGCTCGACACGTTGGCGACGCGCGAAGGACGCACGCTCGACGATCGCTTGGCGAGCGTTTCGGGAGTCTTGGGTTACGCGCACACGCTCGTGCGCACCGCGCCGCAGTTCGCTGGAATCGTCAACTTCCTCGTCGGTAACGTCCTGATCGTCACGACGCTCGAGGTCGGCATCGAGCTCGTTCGCGGACGCGGTCTGCGCGATACGATCGTGACGCTCGGCGGCGAGCAAATAACCGGGGGCGGCGCGATCACGGGCGGACGCTTCGTACGCGAACGCTCGATTCTTTCGCGCCGGTTTCAGGCGGCGAGTCTCCGCGAAGCGCTCGTCGAGATGCGTGAACGGCTGGAAGAGTCCGAGCGTGCATTGCGCGCCGCACATTTGCGTGCCGGTACCGCGATCGGCGAGCGTGACTCGGCGCGCGACCGGCAGAGCCGGGTCGAAGCGCAGCTCGTCGGCTTGCGTGCCGAGGGTTCGGGACTCGCTGCCGAAGTGGAACGAGCGCATGCCGATCTGGGGAGCGCTCGCGCAACGGCGCGCGAGCTCCAGGAACGCTCGATGAAAGCGCGCGAGCTCGAGCGCGAACGCGAACGCGACGAACCGGAATCCCGGCGCGGCGATGAAGAGCGAACGCGGCTCGAAACGGAACTTGCGCGCGTGCGAGAAGCGATTGCCGCCGCGGAAACGGCGCAAGGAGCAACAAACGCGCGCGGGGCCGAGTTGCGCGAACGTTCGGCCGCGCTGACCGCCGAGCGCGATGCTGCGCAGGCGCGACTGGGCATGCTCGACCAGGATCGCGAACGCGGCGGTTTGGCTCGCGAGGAGATGCTCGCGCATATCGCCGCGCTCGTTGACGAGACGCGCAAGGTGCACGCGCACGTCGAGGGCCTTCGGCGGGGAATTGGCGAGGTTGACGGCTCGCTCGAAACGGCTCGTCAAGAACGCGAAAATCTTGCGGCGCGTCAGGCGGAACTCGAAACGGCCGCGCGAGCCGCGGAGCAGGCCGAGCGCGAGACGGCCGCCGGCGGTGAACGCGACCGTACGCGCTTAGCCCAGGTCGAAGCCGAGCTCGGAATGCTCGTTTCGCAGTTCGCGCAGAACCCGGCGACGAACGACGAATGCGCGGATGTCGAAACACGGTATAAAGACGAATCCGATGCGGTCGTCGACGAGCTTCCGCGGCTGCGCGACGAGCTCGCGCGCCTGCAAGCGAACGTCAATCTCAATGCCGAACTAGAGCGCGGAGAAGTCGCGGAGCGCGAGCAGTTCTTGCGCACGCAAATGGATGACCTCGCCAAGGCGCGCGAAACGCTGCTCGAGTCCATACGCGAGATCGAACAAGAGACGCAGAGCCAGTTCAACGAGACGTTCGAGCGCGTCTCGGACGCGTTCGCCGAGATGTACGGCCGTCTTTTCGCGGGCGGAGAGGCGAAGATGTGGCAGACGCAGCCCGAGAATCTCTCGGAGACGGGCATCGAGATCGCCGTCCGACCCCCCGGGAAGAAGGCGATGCCGCTCGCGGCACTCTCCGGTGGGGAACGCGCGATGACGGCTGCCGCGCTGATCTTCGCTCTGATCGCGACGAAGCCGGCGCCGTTCTACCTGCTCGACGAGGTCGACGCGGCACTCGACGACGCAAACATCGATCGCTTCTGCGCAATGGTGCGCGAGTTCGCCGCGGAGTCGCAGATGCTGATCGTTACGCACAACAAAAAAACGATGGAAATGGCCGATCGAATCTACGGCGTCACGACGCGCGAAGCCGGTGTCAGCGCGATCGTCTCCGCCGAACTGGTGCGTGAAGCCGAGGCATTGCTTGCCTGATGGCTCGCTGCCGCATCCGAAGGCGGCACTGCTCTCACTCTCCGACAAGACCGGCGCGGCCGAGCTCGCGACTGCGCTGATCGAGCGCGGGATCGCGATCTACGCGACCGGGGGAACGCGAGCGTTTCTGCGCGAGCGCGGCGTTGAGGCTCGCGACGTCGAGGAGCTCACCGGCTTCCCGGCACTCTTCGGCGGCCGCGTGAAGACGCTGCATCCGAAGGTCTTCGGTGCGATTCTTTACGACCGCGTCGACGCCGAGCACGCGGCGCAGGCGCAAAAGTATGCAATTCCGGAGATCGTAACCGTCGCGGTCAACCTCTATCCGTTCGAGGCGACCGTCGCGCGCGGAAGCGCGACGCTCGAAGAAGCCATCGAGCAGATCGACATCGGCGGCGTCGCGCTCCTGCGCGCGGCGGCAAAGAACTTCGAGCACGTCGCGGTGCTGACCCATCCATCGCAATACGCCGAATATCGCGCCGCCCTCGAAGCGGACGACGTGCCGGCAATCTTGCGCCGCACGCTTGCCATCGCCGCGTTCGAGCGCACCGCCGAGTACGACGTCGCGATCTCGCACTACCTCGCCACCTCGGGTGAAGTCTTACCGAGCGCGCTCCCGGGCGCGCTCGCAGTAACGCTGCCGCTCGCCAAGCGTCTGCGCTACGGTACGAATCCGCAGGCGCGCGCGGCCTTCTATCTCGACCGCGTCGAACGGCTGCCGCAGCAGCGCCATGGTAAGGCGCTCTCGTACAATAATCTGCTCGACCTCGACGCGACGTTGCGATTGCTCTCGCGTGCGCCGCTCGGCGCGCAGTTCGGGAGCGAGCACCTGCGCTTCGTGCGCGCGGTGGTCGTGAAGCATGCGGTTCCGTGCGGCGTCGCTCAGCGTTCGAGCGTCGGCCTCGCAGTGCGCGAAGCACTGCAGGCCGACCCCGTCTCGGCATACGGTGGAATCGTCGCGGCGGACTCGCCGATCGATCGCGAGGCGGCAACCGCGCTGCGTGAGTTCTTTCTCGAAATCGTGGCGGCGCCGAGCTTTGACGACGAAGCACGCGCGATCCTCGAAACGAAGAAAAACCTGCGCATCATGGAGTTCGCACGCGAGCTGCCCGACGCGTTGGCACGCGAGCTGCGCCTGCGGAGCGCGCTTGGCGGCGTGCTGGCCGAAGATGACGATCCCGACGCCCCAGCCGAAGAGTGGCGAGTCGTCAGCCGGCGTCATCCCGAGCCGCAGGAGTGGCACGATCTGGCCCTCGCATGGGACGTCGTGCGCCACGTGAAGAGTAACGGCATCGTGATCGTGAAAGGCGGTACGACGCGCGGAATCTGTGCCGGCCAGACCAATCGCGTGAGCGCGGTTGAGATCGCTTCATTCCGCGCGGGTGCGGGGGCGAAGGGCGCGGCCTGCGCGAGCGACGGGTTCTTTCCCTTTGCCGACGGTTTAGAGGCCGCAGTCGACGGCGGGTGTACCGCAATCATCGCGCCGGGCGGATCGATCCGCGACGAGGAAGTAATCGCCGCCGCCGACCGCCACGCCGCCGCTCTGGTCTTTTCGAGCTATCGGTACTTCCTGCACTAACGCCGTCACCCGTGAGGTTCTGATGCCGCGATTCTTGCACACGTCGATCTTCGTGAACAACATGAGCGAATCGGTCGCCTTCTACACCGAGAAACTCGGACTGAAGCTGCTCGACGGTCCGCATCACTATCCGGGGAACGCCGACATGGCCTTCGTGGGAAACGATTGGGACTCATATATCGAGCTCGTCTACGATCTCGAAGACCATCCGCCGCACGAGCTGGGTAGCCGCTACGAACATCTTGCGATCGAAAGCGACGGCGATCTTGGCGAGTATGTCGAGTCGCTCAAACGCAAGGGTGTCCGCGTTCTCAAAGACGTCTACCGGTCACCGAGCGGAACGCGCGCGATCGCATTCGTCGAAGATCCCAACGGCATTCCGGTGGAGCTGCTCGAGCCGCGCAAGAAGCCATCTCTTTCGTAAGATCGTTCATCGATAGAGAAATGGATCGGGCGGCGTCGCAACGCGCTCGGCGTGTTCGGCGATCAGGCGAAGATCGCCGGCGTCGCCGGTGATGCGCCCTTCGACGCGCAGCCACGTGCCGTTCAGGTAGGGTGGTGCTCGGTCGAGGCGTACGGCAATCGGAGCGGCATCGGCGCGGCAGCAGGTGATCGCATAACGCACGATGCTGCTCGCCGCCCCCTCGCGCGCGAGCACTCCGGTAAACGTCAGTCGTTCGCCGGCGAAGAGATCGGAGAGGGTCGTCTCCGTGGCATGGTACTGCGGTGGCGGAGCACCGAGCATCGCGCCGGCAAGCATGAGCGCGGGCGCGGCGCGGGAAGGTGTGAAACGCGAACGGCGGTAGACGCACGCGCAGACGAGCGCGAGACCGCCGCAGCATCCCAGCGCGCCCGCGAATGCCGGGTGGACGAGCGCGCCGCCGTGACGCCACGCCACGATTGCAAGCGCAAGCGCAAGCATTGCGTACGCAAACGCGTCGTCGCTCTGAGCCGCGTCTCGCGTGCCGCGCAGCGCGCGGAGATCTGCGATGCCGGCGATGCAGAGAAACGTCGCCGCCGCCACCGGTGCATGAACGCGCAGCGCACCCCCGAGCGCGACGGCACCGAGTGCGCAGGGCGATGCGACGAATCCCAATATCGCGCCAAGCAGGGCATTGGCCGGAGCGGAGAGGCGCGCTGGTTCGATCGCATCGAGGAGTTGCAGCGCACCTCCGGCGATGAGCGCGCAGGGAAGGATGGCGCCGAGTTCACCGAGCGGATTCGAAATGCTCTCGGAACCGTCGGCGTGCGGCGAGGAACGCCGGCGCACCATTGCGGCGACCAGCATCGCCGCAACAAATCGCGCGGCTGCAACGAACGGTCCGAAGAGAATCCACGTCGCCGCGGCGGCCGGAAGCGAGCGCGCCGACGGCCCGCGGCCGCAACCGCATGAGAGATACTCGAGCAGCGCGCAGCGTCGTCGAAAGAGGCGCGCGAAAAGGAAGCCGGCAAAGACGAATGGCGCCGTTTCGAAGAGCGAGCTCGCCGCCGAGGCGAGCGCGATGCGTAGCGTCTCCGGCGCGCAGAGCATCGCGAGTGCGAGCACGGCGATCGCGTAGAGAGTAACGCGCACTCCAGCCCAATCACGCGCACGCGGGCAATGGCTAGCGCGAGCTCGCAGCGAAGGGGAACGCAGATCATGTCTGAAAAGCTGAGCGCGCCGCGCGGCACCGCCGACTCGTTTCCTCCGCAATCGCAGCGCTGGAGCGCGCTCGAGGGGCGCATCCATTCCCTTGCGGCCCGCTATGGTTACGGCGAGATTCGCACGCCGCTCTTCGAGTCGACCGACCTCTTCGTGCGTGGGGTCGGCGAAGAGACCGACATCGTCGAGAAAGAGATGTATACGTTCGACGACCGCGGCGGGCGGTCGCTCACGCTTCGTCCCGAATGGACCGCGCCGGTGGTCCGTGCGGCGCTCGAGCACCATCTCTTTGCCTCCGGGCCGCTCCGCCTTTACTACATCGGACCGATCTTTCGCTACGAGCGTCCGCAGAAGGGCCGCTATCGGCAATCGCATCAGTTTGGCGTCGAATGCTTTGGATTCGCCGGACCGGAGGCAGACGCGGAGGTCATTTCGCTGGCATGGGAACTGGTGGTAAGCCACGGACTCGACGATGCGACGCTCAACATCAATTCGATCGGCGACGCGCGCTGCCGCCCGCGGTATCGGGAAGCCTTGCTCGACCATTTTGCACCGCATCTCGCGCAGATGAGCGCGCAAGCGCGCGAACGCGCGACGCGCAACCCGCTCCGGCTGCTCGACAGCAAGGATCCCGCCGACCTGCCGTACGTCGCGAGCGCGCCGCCGCTCGAGCGTTTTCTCTGCGATGAGTGCCGCGAGCACTTCGAGGCCCTCAAAGCCTATCTCGATCTGGCGAAGATACCGTTCACCGTCAATCCAAAGATCGTACGCGGCCTCGATTACTACGGTCGAACGGTCTTCGAGATCACGTCGAGCGTGCTCGGGTCACAGAGCAGCGTCTGCGGCGGCGGCCGCTACGACGGACTGGTGCGATCGCTCGGCGGACCCGAGACACCGGCCGTCGGGTTTGCGCTCGGCATGGAGCGGCTGCTCATGATGCTCGAGGCGCGCGGCGAACGGGCAGAACCGCCGCGTCGCGGAATACAAGCGATCGCGCTCGGTCCGCAAGCCCGCACGGTCGTCACGCCGATCGTCGCCGAACTGCGCCGGCGGCTCGATGCCCCGACGTTTGTCGATTATCTGGATCGAAAACTACTCGCGCACTTGACGATCGCCGATCGCAACCGCGCACGCTACGCGCTCATCGTCGGGAGCGACGAACTCGCCTCCGGCGAGTTGGTGTTGCGCGACCTCGAGGACCGAAGCGACCGGCGGCTGGCATTGCGCGAGCCAAGAGTCGTTGCCGAGCTCCTCGTAGAAGCGGGCCTTTGATGGACGACGGTAGCGGAATGGAAGAACGGTACGCTGCGGAGACGCGGACGTTGCGCGAGCTGCTGGCGATTATGCACGAGCACAACCTCGAGACGATAAAAGTCAAGCTCGGCGACGCGACCTACGAGCTCTCGCGGCGGCGTTCTGAATCGCCATCCGTGGGCCTATCTCCGCAGCCGGCGGTTGCCGCTGCGCCGTCCGCCACCGGCCCGGCCGCCGATGCAAACGTGACGAAGGTCCTCGCGCCCCTGACGGGCGTCTTTTATCGATCCCCTTCGCCCGACGCGCCGTCATACGTCGAAGTCGGCGACCGCGTCGAAACGGGAGACGTGCTCTGCGTGCTCGAGGCAATGAAGCTCTTCAACGAGATCCAGAGTGACGATGCCGGAAAAATCGTGCGCATCGTTCCCGATAACGGCGAGCTCGTCTCGCAGGGCCAGGAGCTCTTTTGGATCGAGCCGTGAACGAATACGGTCGCAGGAGTTTCGACGAGCTGATCGCGGAACGGCACGGATTGCTCGATTCGCCACACTATCGCGCGCAAGTCGAGGCGATCGCCGGTACGATCGTCGTAGCGCTGCGCAACGGCAAGAAAGTCTTGTGGTGCGGTAACGGCGGCAGCGCCGCCGAGGCGCAGCACATGGCTGCGGAACTCTCGGGACGGTTCCTACGGGAACGCCCGGGACTCCATAGTGAAGCGCTCTCCGTCAACTCGTCGACGCTCACGTGCATCGGCAACGATTATGGATACGACTACATATTCTCGCGGCAAGTCGAGGCGTTCGCCGATCCGGGCGACGTCGTCATCGCAATGACGACGAGCGGCGGCTCCCGCAACGTCGTGCTCGCGCTCGAATCGGCGAAGCGCTGCGGCGCCGTGACGGTGGCATTTACCGGAAACGGCGGCGGAAAAGTTGCCGAGTTTGCCGATCTTGTCCTGATCGGACCGGACGGTTACGCCGCGATCGTTCAGGAAGTGCACCAGGTGATGGCCCACATCGTCTGCGATCTCGTCGAGCAGGCGCTCATCTTCGAAGGCGGCTTGCCGGAAGTGCACGTGTGACGCCGGCACTGATGGTTCCCGACGCGCGGACGCTCTTCGAGCGGGCCGCGGGCCGGCGCATTCTCGTCGTCGGCGATCTGATGATCGACGAATGGATTTGGGGCACCGTCACGCGCATATCGCCCGAAGCGCCCGTTCCGGTCGTCGCCGTCGCCGACCACTCATTCACGCTCGGCGGCGCCGGGAACGTCGCGAATAATTTGCGGGCCCTCGAGGCCGACGTCGTCTTTGCCGGGAGCGTCGGTAACGACGCCTTCGCCGATCACGTGCGCGAGCTGCTGCGCAGCGAGCAGGTTGACGATGCAGGCGTCTTCCGGAGCGCCGACCGGCCGACGACGCGCAAAACGCGCGTCGTCGCTCACAGCCAGCAGGTGGTGCGCGCCGACTGGGAATCGACCGCGTCGTTACAATCCGCAGATCGCCGGCAGCTCACGGATTTCGTGCGCGGGCGTGCCGCGCAGTGCGATGCGGTCATTCTGAGCGATTATGCTAAGGGATTGCTCTGTCGGGAGATCGTCGAGGCCGCCGCCGTCTGCCCGTTGGTGCTCGCCGATCCCAAGCCGCAAAACATCGGGCTCTTCGCCGGCGTCACATGCGTTGCGCCCAATGCGATCGAGGCGGCGGAGATCACGAACGTGCCGATCGTCGACGAGGCCAGCTTGGAGCGCGCCGGCATGCGATTGATCGAGCTGCTCGATTGCCGCTATGCAATCATTACGCGGGGCGAACACGGCATGGCCCTCTTCGGCCGCGACGGGGAGCGGTTGCAGATTCCCTCCGTCGCGCGTACCGTCTACGACGTCAGCGGCGCGGGCGATACCGTCATCGCCGTGCTGGGGTTGGCGCTGGCGGCGGGTGCGCCGATCGAACAGGCAATGCAGCTCGCGAACTTCGCCGCGGGCGCCGTCGTCGCGAAGCTCGGCACGGCAACCGCGTCGCCGCAGGAGATCCTCGCGCTGCTCGATCCCGCGTCATGACCGGCGCCCTCTTCGGAGCGCTCCTCTCCCTCGACGAGGCCGTGGCCTGGCGCGAGGTGATGCGCGCGGAGCAACGCAGCGTCGTTTTTACCAACGGTTGTTTCGATCTCATCCACGCGGGACACGTGGAGTATCTCGCCTGGGCACGGGCTCAAGGCGACGCGCTGATCGTCGGTCTGAACGAGGACGATTCGGTGCGCAAGATCAAAGGCGCCTCACGTCCGATCGTCCCCTTCGCGCAGCGTGCCGCGGTCTTGCGTGCGCTGCGCAGCGTCGACGCGGTCGTCGGATTTGCCGAGCGCACGCCCGAGGTGCTGCTCGATCGCATTCGGCCCGACGTGCACGTCAAGAGCGATCAATATCGCGAGGAGGAGCTGCCCGAACGGACGGTCGTCCTCCAACACGGCGGCCGGATCGCGCTCGCACCGCACGTTCCACGGTCGAGTACGACCGATCTCATCGCGCGCATCCTCGATGCGTATAGCCTTCACCACTAACGGGCCGGGTGAAGTCGCCGGCTGGCTGCGTCCGTTGCTGCGGGCACTCTACCGGCGGCATCCGGATCTGCAGGCACTGATCTTCCTCGTTCCCGACGATTACGCGACCGGGTTCGAAGCCCAGATGGTGCGCGACGCTTTTCCGCAAGCGGAAGTATTCGAACCGAAGCGTTACGTAGCGTTCGCGCTCGGCGGCCGAGTCGACGGCATTCCATCGAGTGTCGACGCGGTCCAGTACTTCGGCGGCGATCTTCTACACGCCGCGCGTCTCCACGCGCGGCTGAAAGGCCGGGCTGCAACCTATAAGTTTTCGCGGCGGCGGTATCGATCGCTCTTCGATCGCGCCTTTGCCGTCGACGAACGTAATGCCGAAGAGCTCGCATCCTGGGGAACCGCGCCCGAGCGCATCGAGCAGGTCGGAAATCTTGCGATCGACGGCGCGCTCGCTGAAGCGAGCCTGCCCTCCGATCCGGATCTCTCACCCGACGGCATCGTGGTAATGCCGGGCTCGCGTTCGTACGAAATCGAGAATTTAGTTCCGTTCTACTTTGCCGTCGCGTTGCGAATGCTGCGCGAACGGCCGCAGCTGCCGGTTGCGTTCGCGCTTTCGCCGTTCACGCCGCGCGACCAGGTGCGCCGTGCGATCGAAACGGGGGGGCACCCGCGCATGTTCGGCCGCACCGGCCGGCTCGTCAGCGAAAACGGGCGGGATTACTTGACCACAGAGCAGGACGACGTGCGCATTCCGGTGCTCACGAACGCCCTGGCCGCCGCGGCTCGGGCGCGTCTCGTGCTGACGATTCCCGGCACGAAGACGATCGAGCTGGCGGTGCTCGGTAAACCGGCGATCGCGATGACCCCGCTCAACGCTCCCGAAGTCGTCACGATCAACGGTCCGCTGACGTATCTCAACCGCATTCCCTTCGTCGGGATTCCGCTCAAACGCGCGGTCGCGGTCGGCGTCTCGCATCGGTTCCCGCACCACACGCAACCGAACATGGATGCAGGCGCGCCGCTGATTCGCGAAGTGCATGGAACGGTCACGCCCGGGCGAATCGCACGCGTTGCGCTCGATTCGTACGACGACCGCGAGTGGCTTGCGTCGGCGGGTGAAGCGCTCTCGCGGCTCTATCGCGATCACATCGGTGCCGCGGACCGAATGGCATCGTCGCTGCTCGATCTCGCCGCGTAGATCGCCATGGAGATCTCCGTGATCATCGCGACGAAGGATCGCGCTTCGTATCTCGAACGGGCGCTCGAATCCCTGAGCGCGCAGCGCGGTGCACCCGCCTTCGAGGCGATCGTCGTGGATAACGGCTCCTCCGATGCGACCGCGGCGGTCACACGGGCCTACGCGGGCGGATCCGCACCGGTACGTTACCTGTATGCGCCGGAGCCGAATCGCGGCAAAGCCCGCAATCGTGGTGTCGAGATCGCGCGCGGACGCTACCTGCTCTTTTGCGACGACGACGTGCAGCTGCCGGTAGCATGGATCTGCGCGCACGCGGCCGCGCACGGGCAGCGCTCGCACCTGGTCGTCAACGGCCCGATCCTCAACGTTCCATCCTACGAAAGCCGTCCGAAACCACGCGCAGCGAACTATTCGCGCGCCTTTCTCTGCACGTGTAACGCCTCGCTCGCAAAGGATGCCTTCCTTGCGGCGGGCGGTTTCGACGAGAACTTCGACCTCTATGGCTGGGAAGATACCGAGCTCGGCGTGCGTCTGCGTTCGGCGGGTTTGCAGTGGAAGTTTGCGTGGGAGGCCTATCTCTGGCACGTCAAGCCGCCCGAAGAGAACACACTCGCCGTCGAAAGCCGTAAGGCAATCGAAAAGGCGAGAATGGCCCGGCGGTTCCTCGCCAAACATCCGTCCCGGCGCGCGCGGCTCGCGACCGGCGCACACGCGATCAACCTGCTGCGCGCACGTCATCTCTTGCCGGATCGCCTGCTCCCCTTCTACGCGGGTCTCGCGACGAGCACGCGTCTTCCGGATTGGATGCGCGCGCTGGCGCGCGCTCAGCTGCTCGATGCGCTCTACTCGAGAGAGCTCGTGCGTACGCTCGATTCGGATAATGGCGGATAGCCGGGCCCTTCTCTATTGCGCCGGGGGCGGGATCGGCGACTCGCTCGTCGCGACGCTCGTCGCGCGCGCGCTCCACACGCGCTTTGCGAGGGTCGATGCATTGACGCTGCCCGCCCATCGAGCCGTGCTCGAACGCGTCCCCGACGTCGACGGCGTTCTCGTCGACGAGGGCGAGGAACGCGAGATCGCCGAGCGGCTTTCGCGAGGTGGGTATGAGGCCTGCGTCGTCACCTGGGCGACGCCGCGTACGGCGCGCATTCCCGCGTTGGCGCGGATCGGCGTGCGCGTTGGGCAAGCGCGCCGGATCTATTCGTTTCGCTTCACGAATCGAGTCGTGGTGCGCAGCGAAGACGGCGACGTGACCTCTCATTGGTCGGAGATTCTCCTCGATTACGCGCGAGCAATCGGGTGCGACGTTGAGGAGCGGGCCTATCGTTTCGTACCGACGCCGGACGACGAACGCGAGGCCGCGCAACTCGGTAGCACAGCGGAACGCTTTCTCATACTAAATCCGTGTAATGCCGTTGCCTCGCGACGCGGACTCTGGCCGCTTCAGGGATGGGCCGCGCTCGCGCGCGCGCTGCGCGCGGAGCATGGCGCACGGATCCTTATCACGGGCTCCGCCGCCGACGTGCCGATGGCCGACGGAATCGCGCGTCTCTGCGGCGACAAAGCAATCGTTTCGATCGCAGGAGAAACGAGCGTCGGTGCGTTCGGTGCGCTCGCCAAGAAGGCGGCGGCCTTCGTCGGCATCACGACCGGATCGATGCACGTCGCGGCTGCGGTCGGCTGCCCGACCGTCGGCATCTTTCCGTTCCAATCCGACGTTCCCGACCGCTGGGCGCCGCTCGGCGAGCGAACCGCGGTCGTGCGGGCTTCCTACCCGTGCCACAAAAACGATACCAAGGAGAACTGTCGCGATTATGCCTGCATCGCGAATCTCGACCCCTCGCGAGTCTTACCGGCCGTGGCGTCGCTGCTCGCATGATTCGCGCGACGATTCAGCTCTGCACCTATAATCGCGCGGCGTTGCTCGAACGGGCGCTCGAGGCGTGTTTCGACCAAACGACGGCGGACGACGCATACGAGGTGGTGCTCGTCGACGACGGCTCGACCGACGGGACGGCGAGCGTCATCGCGACGGCGCGGGCTCGCGCGACGTGCTCCTTTACCGTCGTTACTCAGCCCAACGGCGGTCTCGCGCGAGCCCGCAATGCCGGTATCGCGCGCGCGCTTGGCGAGCGTATCATCTTTATTGACGACGACGTTCTGCCGTTGCCGAACTTCGTCGAGGAGCATCTGCGCGCGGCCGCGCGCAGGCCCGAAGCGATCGTCCGCGGTGGCGCGATCGAGGTCGAAGACTGCGACGTTTTGCCGCCGCCGATCTGGAGCATCAAAAACTACAGCGGGAATTACTTCTGGACGACCAACGTCTCGGTGCCGCTTGCGACGATTCGGGGAATCGGCGCCTTCGACGAGTCCTTCGCCGAATACGGCTGGGAAGATATCGACGTGGGCTTGCGTCTGCGCGCCGCCGGCGTGCGCGCGGTCTTTCATCCGAGCGCGCTGGTCTATCACGTGAAACCGCGCCCGAGCGCAGCCGCCGTTGAAAAGATGGTCGCGCAGGCTCGGGCGCAAGCGCGTACCGCGGTGCGCCTCGTTCGCCGCCATCCCGACTGGCGGGCCTACCTTGCCACCGGGATCAACCCGGTGCAGCGCCGTTTCCACGGCGTGCTGCGAGCGCTGCGGTACGAGGAGCGTTTTCGCCGCCGCCTTCGCGATCTCGCGCCGAACGACGAGTTGCGGGGCGGAGCGTGGCGCGCCGCGAGAGTGCTGGCGAACGAGGCCTACTTCGGCGAGCTCGAACGCGCGCTGAAGGAACGCGCGTGAGAATCCTGCTCTCGCGAACCGATCGGATCGGCGATTTGATCCTCTCTACGCCGGCGATTGCGACGGTGCGAGCCTCCTTCCCCGAGGCACACCTCGCAATCGTCACGAGCGAGTACAACGGCGTTGTCATGGAGCGCAACGATGACGTCGACGAGCTCATCGTGCTGCGCAAGGGCGTGGGTGCCGGCGAGTTCGGACGGCGGCTCGGCCCCTACGACGTTGCGATCGCGCTCGCGCCACGCGCCGTCGATCTGCGTCTGGTCGGCGCGACGCGCGCTTCTTTGCGCGTCGGGTACACGTACGAACGGCGCTGGATTGCGCGCCTGACCGCGCGGCTCTACGTCAATCGCGTGATGATCTCGGAGGCCGATCCGGAGCTCTGCGAGCGCGAGCCGAATCGGGTAGTTCGGCACGAGGTCGTGCAACTGCTCGACTTGGTCGCGCTTGCGGGCGCGAACCGCCGCGTGAGTGCACTGCGGCTGGACGTCACCGACGAAGACCGGATCCTCGCGGGCTCGCTTCCCGCCGATCCAATCGTGATGCACCTTGGCCGCCGCTGGTTTTCGGAGGGGAGCACGCTCGAAGGAACGCTCGCAATCGTCGAACGGCTCTCCGAGCTTGCGCCGGTCGTCATCACCTGCGCGCGTGACTGCGAGGAGTTGGCGCCTGCGTTCGAAGCGAGTCCGGCGGTCGCCGCCTTTCTCCGCGGCCTGCCCTTTCATCAGTGGGCCGCGGTACTCGAACGCGGGCGCGCGGTCTTGACGGTCGACACGGGTGCGACGCATGTCGCGAGCGCCGTTGGAAGGCCGACCGTGGTCGCCTTCGAACATCGCTACTTCCGCTTGAATTCGCAAGAATGGTCGCCGTACGGCGTGCCGCACGTGCTGGTTCGAAAGCCGGCGCACGACGATGCCGGTTCGATCGCGCAGTTCGTCGATCAGATCGTTGCCGGCGTCGCTCGTTTGGCGCATGCCTGAGAAGCCGGAACTCTCGGTCGTTATACCGACCTACAACCGTCTCGAAACGCTGGCGCACGTGCTTCCGACGCTCTTGAAACAAGATCTGCCCGCGACGCAATACGAACTGCTCGTCTGCGACTCCAACTCGACCGACGGCACGACGGAATATCTCGCCGAAATGCAGTCGCATCATCCCGGCGTGCGTCACCTCCCCGGCGCGTATACCGGCCGCGCCGCAGCGAGGAACGCGGGAATCGCCGCCGCCGCGGGCGCGATCGTGCTCTTCAACGACGCCGATATCTTGGCGTCGCCGAATCTGCTCTCGACGCACGCGCGACGCCATCGCGAGCGCAGCGGCATCGCCGTCGTCGGGCTCGAAGTGCAAGTGAAGGACCTCGCCGACTACGAGTTCAAGCGCGACCATCCCGAATCACGCGGGCATCTCCATCCACGGTCCCGAAAAAAGCTCTCGTGGCTTTATTTTCTCACGGGAAATGCATCGGTGCGTCGTGACGACGTGCTGCGCGCCGGTTGCTTCGACGAGAGCTTCACGGGGTACGGTCACGAGGACTTGGAGCTCGGCTATCGACTGCAGCGCGAAGGCGTGGAGATTCTCTACGAGCCGCTGGCCGTGAACTATCATTGTCAAGACGTCGGATATGACGATCAAAAGGAGAAGATGCGCCTCGCCGGACGCTCGACCGCGCGCTTCTACCGCAAGCATCCCGATTTCGAGGTGATGCTCAAGTTGGGCATGACGCCGGTCTCGCTGGGCGCGCACGCGCTGCTTTCGCACTTGCCGCGGGTGCTGGGGTATATCGACCGGCGGGCCGAGCGCTCGCGGCTTGCGCGCAATCTCTTGCTGCAATACTACTACGTCTCCGGGATCAAAGAGGCGCGCGATGCCGGGTAGATTCTCGTGCGGCGCGCTGCGCGCCGCCGACGAAGGTGCCGCTGTCGAGCTCAACGGCTGGGTCAATCGCCGACGCGATCATGGCGGCTTGATCTTCGTCGACCTGCGCGACCATGAAGGAGTCACGCAGATCGTCTTCGATCCGCAGCATCCAAGCTTCGCAGAAGCCGAGCATCTTCGGCACGAGGACGTGCTGCGTGTCGAGGGGAGGGTGCGGCGACGCCCCGCGGGCACGGAGAATCCGCGTCTGGATACCGGCGAGATCGAAGTCGCGATCGGCGCCCTCGAGGTGCTCAACCGCTCGCAAGTGCCGCCGTTTCAAGTGAACTCAGAAGAGGACGTCGACGAAAATCTTCGCCTCGAGTACCGCTACCTCGACTTGCGGCGTCCGCGCATGCAGCGGAACCTTCGCGTGCGCCACCGCATCATCAAGGCGATGCGCGATTTCTTCGACGCGCGCGATTTTCTCGAGATCGAAACGCCGATGATGATCAAGTCGACGCCCGAAGGTGCGCGCGACTATCTCGTTCCCAGCCGTATCTACCCGGGCAACTTTTACGCGCTGCCGCAATCACCGCAACTGCTCAAGCAGATTCTCATGATCGGCGGCTTTGGAAAGTACATGCAGATCGCGCGCTGCATGCGCGACGAAGATCCGCGCGCCGACCGCCTCGTAGAGTTCGTACAGCTCGACGTTGAGCTCTCGTTCTGCACGCAAGAAGAGGTGCTCGACGTGATGGAGTCGTGCATGCGTTACGTCTGGCAGAGGGTCTTCGACATCGAACTCGCGCCATTTCCGCGGCTCACCCATCAGGAGGCGCTTGCGCGATACGGAGTCGATAAGCCGGATCTGCGCTTTGGTCTGGAGCTCGCCGACGTTTCGCAGGCGTTCGCAGGAACGGAGTTCGGCGTTTTCCGCACGGCGATCGACGCGGGAGGCGCCGTCGTAGCGCTGCGCTATCCCGGCGGCGCGGCGTTATCGCGGCGCGACTTCGATGCGCTGACGGAGACGGCCAAAGAGTGCGGTGCGAAGGGCATGGTGTGGATCGCGCTCGGCGCCGACGCACATAAATCCTCGGCGGCGAAATTCTTGACCGACTCGCAGATAGCGAGCGTCCGCGACGCGCTCGGCGCGCAGACCGGCGATGCGCTGCTGCTCTTCGCCGATGTCCGCGACGTTGCGTACGGTGCCGCCGGCAAGATGCGCAACGAAGTCGGCGGACGTTGCGGACTGCGCGATCCAAAGACGTATGCCTTCGCGTGGGTCACGGGTTTCCCGTATTTGGAGATCGATGAGGAGACGGGCCAAGCGATGCCGGCCCACCATCCCTTCACGGCGCCGGCGCCAGGCGATTGGGAGCTGATCGATCGCGCGCCGCAGCAGATGCGAGCGCAGCACTACGACATGGTGCTCAACGGCTACGAGCTGGGCTCGGGTTCGATTCGTATCCATAAAGCGCAGGAGCAGCGCAAAATCTTCGAGATGCTCGGCCTGACGCCGGAGCAGGTCGAGGATCGTTTTGGTTTCTTCGTACGCGCGCTCGAGTACGGGGCGCCCCCGCACGGCGGCATGGCGCTGGGCATCGACCGGATCGTGATGATTGCGTGCGGCGAAGAGAATTTACGCGAAGTGACCGCCTTTCCGAAGAATCAGGTTGGACGGGACGTCATGATGGATGCGCCGAGCGCCGTGCCCGCGGAACTGTTGCGCGATTTGCGTCTGCGTTTGGAACGGCCGCCCGAATCGCGTTAGCGGTTCGCAGGCGCCGGCGGCTCTTCGCGCCGCCGGTAGCGGTAACCGGCTCGCCGCAAGCGCCGCAGTCGCGTCAAAACTTGAGGCTGCGGTTCGAAGAAAACATTCAATGCCGACCAGAAGCCGCCATAGCTGCGCACTGAGCGAAGAAGTCGTCGAGGTCGACATGCGGCTTAGAGAAACGGCAACTGGACGAGACGGATCAGGCCGTAGATCAGCGCCACGGTGCCGACGGCAACGACGACGGCGTGGCGCGGATAGGTCATTTTCGTGGTAATGCCGGCAAGAAATGAGACGGCTGCGAAGACGACCGTCAGCAGCAAAAAATCGTCCGAGTTACGGTTCGCGATCTGTGCGGCCGCGAAGCTCGAGGATGCCGCGGCTTCGAGTCGCCGCGCCTCGGCCTTCGCCGGCACCACGTACTGCGGCATCACGAAGGGCGACGAAGGTGCATGCCGATTCTTCAGCGGCTTCGTGGCGAGCCACGCAACCATGGCGCCGCGCATCGCGGGTCCGAAGCGGTCGAAGATGAAGTGCGTCCGGACCGTATCGTGCGTGCTGACGGCGTCGACGTAGTTCAAGAAGAGGTTCACGTTAATCGCGTTGGTTGCGAGTCCCCGATCGCCCGCCTCGGCCGACTCGATGCGGCTCGCATTGGCATCGTTGTACAGGCGCAACTGCTCGCCGCCCCATCGGCCCGACTGATAGCCGCAGAGCGCCGTGAGCACGGCCGCAGCCGAGATCAGCACGACCGAGAGGACGTCCACCACGCGGTCGACCGCCTTTGTTTCGAGCATTACATTACCTTTATGGACGGGGGGCCTGCCTGGGTGCTACACTCTTAAGCCCCGACAGGCCTCCGAGGCTTTACTTGATGTGAAGGAGTTCGGCTTATGACCGACCCCGCGGCGGAGCGCGGACTTCGGTGAATTGGGAGCGCCTGCTCTCGATAATTATGCTCGTTTCCCTGACGTTTGGGGCGGGGCTGCAAGTCGATCGCGATCACTTACGGGCGATACTTCGTAACGTCGGTCTGCTGGGGCGGGCGCTGCTCGCAAACTTCATCATCGTGCCGCTGCTTGGTCTGCTTTTGGTGAAGCTCTTCCGGCTTCCACCGCAGGTCGCGACCGGGTTCCTTTTGATGGCGATCGCTCCGGGAGTTCCGTTTGTCCTCGCCTCCGTGAGAAAACGCGGTGGAAGTCTTGGCCTCGCGGTCGCGCTCGCGTTCATGCTTCCGCTGCTATCGATCGTAACGGTGCCGGCGACGGCGGCGCTCGTTCTACCGACGGCGGCGAAAGCAGATTTGCCAATATCGCGATTCGTGGTGACGCTGCTGCTCTTCCAGTTACTCCCACTGCTCGCCGGCATCGCCGCGGGTGCCCTCGCGCCCGGCTTGCCGCGGCGATTGGGGCGGCCGCTTCAAATCGCCTTCTTCGCGTCGGCTTTAGCGCTGATCGCCTTGCTCGCGCCTGAGATAGCCCATGGCGTCGCCTCGGTGTACGGCTCGAACGGGATGTGGGCGATGCTCTGCCTGGTGCTGCTCTCGGTGGCAACCGGCTGGCTCCTGGGGTCGCCGGCGCCCGAGAATCGCCGGGTACTCGCCATCGGGACGGGCTTGCGGAACGTCGGTCTCTGCGCGCTGGCAGCGACGTCGAGCTTCAGCGACCCGTTGATAGCGGCCACCGTGCTGACGTACTTCCTGTTCCAGTTCGTGATTACCATGCTCTTCGGCGTCTATTTCGCACGCACCGCACGGGAGTCGACGCCGTGACCCCGCTCATCTTATCCGATTTTGGTTTCGATAAACTCAACGTCGTCGATTACATCTCGCTCATTGCAGCCACGACCAACGCGTTCAACGGCGCGTTGCTGGCGCGCCGGCCCGACCACTACAAACATTTCACCCTGATCGGGGTCATCATTCTTGCATACGCCGGCGGGATCGGCGGCGGCATCGTGCGCGACGTCTTGGTCAACAAAGTTCCGTCGCCGCTGATCAACCCGTGGTATTTGATTCTCTGTTTTCTCGCCGCCGCGATCGCGCTGATGGTCGATTACAGCACCGAGCAGCGCTTTAAAGATGGCCTCTTTCAGTTCATGACGGCCTTCTCGCTACCGTGGTACGCCATCGTCGGAGCTCAGGCTGCGCTGGCCGCTCATCTGGGCTATGCAGCGGCGGTGTTAATCGGCATTATCGCGACGACCGCCGGCCGATGGATCATCGATATTGCGTGCAACGTCGTTCCGAAGCAACTCGTGCGAGGGGAGTTTTTCGTCACCGCCGCCGGCTTGACGGCCATCGCGTACCTTCTCTGCAATCAAATCTTCGCGATGTCGACGATCGCCTCGACGGCGGTTGCGTTCTTCGTCGGTTTCGGCTTCCGCTTAGCCTCGCAAGCGCTGGGCTGGGAAGAGTGGGAACCGTGGGAACCCGATCCACTGAAGCAGGGCGAGAAAGCGCGCAAGCGCCTCGGTGATGGTCTCCAGAACGAGTTCGATTCCAAATCGTGAGAGGATACGCATGTCGAAAGTAACCGATAAATCCCAAGCCGCGTCGCTCGTAACGCATCGCGAATTCAAGCTGCTGCTCAAGCCGGAGAAGTTCCCAAACCGGCGATCGCTGTTGGCATTTAACGAACTGCTCGCAAAGAGCGCCGAGAAGCTCGGCGTCCGCTACGAGCCCGTCGAGTCGCTCGACTCCCAGCTGCGGATCGTACAGTTTTACGACACGAAGAACGAAGATCTGCGTAAGAACAAGCTGATCTTCCGCATCCGCCAGATTCGCCAGGGAGGCTGGCCCGACGAGAGTTGGGAGCTCACCTTTAAGTGCCGGGCGCCGGAGTACGAGAAGGCTGCTGCGTTCGATACGGATACGACGCTCTCGAAGCCGCAGCGCAAGAAGTTCAAGGAAGAGCTGATTCGCGGCGATTCTCCGGGAACGATCGCAAAAATATTCTCGAATAACGTGATCGTCGAATACCCGGAGATCGACGTCGAGTTTCCGCTTTCGAGGCTTGCCCACGCGCTTCCACATCTCGCGACGCTCGGCCTGGACATGAACGAGACGCTCTCGGTCGTCGCGGGCGCGAAGATTTTCGAAATCCAATCCACGCTCGGCAACTTTGCGTTCGGCCGCGGCGTTACCGCGCACGCCACGCTCGCCGTGTGGGCGCGGCCGGTGCCGGACCGATTCGAGCCGCTGGTGGCGGAGTTCGGGTTCTCAACCCGCGTTCGCACCGGCGACGACAAAGAAGAGAAAGGCCAGCGCGCGGCCGACGAATTTTTCAAAGCACTGCAGGTGCCGTTGCACGATTATCTCTCCGACGGAACGACGAAAACGGCACTCATTTACGGCGATACGGGCGCGTAGCGCCGCTTCCACCCTCGAGATTCCTCTGTTGAGAAAGGAAAGTTCCATCTTGAAACGCCTAGGTATTTCACTTCTCTGCGCGCTTGCCGTCGTTGCATCGAGTTCGGCGGCGAGCGCGAGCCCGCCGAGTATCACCGGAACGTGGAGCATCCAGCAGACGGGCAATAACGGGACGTCGAACTCAACCATTACGCTCACGCAATCCGGCACCGGCGTTGTCGGCAATAACGCATCGACCGGAAACGGCTTTACGGGAACGTTCGTCACCGACGGCCAGATCGACGGCAAGTGGCACGGTCCCGGCGGAGCGGGCTGGCTCACGGTCTACGTGAGCGCGAACGGTCACAGCTTCAACGGAACCTGGGGTTACAACGGACGCCCCGCAAACGGCTCGTTCGTCGGCAATAAGGTGCTGCCGCCCTCACCGGTCACCGCCGCCGGATCCTGGAAAGTAACGGGCGCCGGCGGTCCAACCGCGTTCATCGGAAAGATGCGCTGCACGCAATCCGGACCTTCAGTCGTCTGCCACGCGGGTCCGATTCTGCTCAATGGAAAGTTCCGCGCAAAAGATAAGGTGCGCGCGACCTGGACGGGTCCGACCGGTTCGGGTTGGTTCTCGTTCTGGTTCAACGACGACAACAACAGCTTCAACGGTATTTGGGGCAAGGGTGCCGACTCGACGCCGCCGGTTGGACGCGTCGTCGGCCAGCGTACGTTAGGAGATTAGGAATTTATGGCTAATCAAAGTGCGCCGAATATCGTCGCAATCATGGCCGACGACATCGGCTGGTTCAACGTCGGCGCGTACCATCAAGGCATCATGGCGAGCAAAACGCCGAACCTCGATCGCCTCGCCGCCGAGGGGATGCGCTTCACCGACTATTATGCCGAGGCGAGTTGCACCGCGGGACGCGCGAACTTCATTACCGGTCAGCTTCCGATTCGAATGGGTTTGACGACGGTCGGACAAGCCGGCGCAAAGGTCGGCATGCCCGACGAAGCACCGACCATCGCGACGGCGCTCAAGTCGATGGGATACGCGACCGGTCAGTTCGGTAAGAACCATCTCGGCGATCTCAACCAATATCTGCCGACCGTGCACGGCTTCGACGAGTTCTTCGGTTATCTCTATCATCTCGACGCGATGGAGGATCCCGCGCACCCCAACTATCCGCCCGGCCTCAAGGATAAGATCGGCCCGCGGAACATGGTGCATAGTTGGGCGACCGACAAGGATGACGCCACGGTCGACCCGCGGTGGGGAAAAGTCGGCAAGCAACGGATCGAAGACGCCGGCACGCTCTATCCGAAGCGCATGGAGACCGTTGACGACGAGATCCTCGATCACGCGCTGAAATTCATCGACAAGGCAAAGGCGGAGAACAAGCCGTTCTTCGTATGGCTCAACCCCACGCGCATGCACGTCGTCACGCATCTCTCCGACAAGTACCAGAAGATGCGCACGCCCGAAAACGGTTGGTCGGAATCGGAGGCCGGAATGGCGCAGCTCGACGACATCGTCGGGAGCGTCATGAAGAAACTCGACGACGACGGCCTCGCAGGCAACACCATCGTCATGTTCACGACCGATAACGGCGCCGAGAATTTCACCTGGCCCGATGGCGGCCAGACGCCCTTTGCCGGCGGCAAGGGAACCGTTCTCGAAGGCGGTTTCCGCTCGCCGTGCATCGTGCGCTGGCCCGGCAACGTCCCGGCGGGAAAGGTCGAGAACGGCATCTTCTCGGGGATGGATTGGTTCCCAACGTTCGTTGCTGCCGCGGGCAATTCAAATATCGCCGACGAGCTCAAGAAAGGAAAGAAGCTCGGCGATCGCACCTACAAAGTGCACCTCGACGGCTACGATCAGACCAACCTCATTACTGGGAAAGGCCCGTCGAACCGGCACGAGATCTTCTACTTTGCCGAAGGCACGCTCGGCGCGGTTCGCGTCAACGACTACAAGTACCGGTTCATCGATCAGCCGGGCGGATGGCTCGGCGGCACCGTGAAAGTCGACTGGCCGCTGCTCACCAACCTTCGACTCGATCCGTTCGAGCGAACCGGCATCAGCGGCTCGCTCAACTACTATCACTTCTTCGCCTATCAATTCTGGCGTTTCGTTCTGGTGCAAGAAGTGGTTGGAAAGCTCGCTGAGACGGCGATCGAGTTTCCGCCGATGCAAAAGGGCGCTTCGTTCAACCTCGGAGAGGTCAAGGAGCGCATCGAAAAGGCAATGGCCTCTCACACCGGCTCTTAACCGCACACGGTAAGTGGCTCGAGCGAGCGCCTTCGAAGGGCGCTCGCTCTTTTTTCATGCTTCGAACGCCCGCTCGTTCAAGATCGCGAGATGTCGAAGACGATTTGGTCCCAGCGCCAGAGCCGGGAGACGAAGTTCTTCGCAAGCGCGCGGTCGTCTTCGCTCACAGCGATCGCGGAAACTCGGCGCTCTCCATCGATCGCGCTCCAGATGCGCTCTTCGCGGGCATCGATCGAGAGATAGAGATCGGTATACGTATGATTGCGATTGATCAGCACTGCAGCGGATCCGGCCGGCACTCGCTCGCGCACCGCGATCGTATCCGGCAGGCGGATCGGAACGTAATTCAGCCACGCGTTATCGTCAAACTCGACTGCAGACGCCTGAGGGCCGTCTTCGCGACGGCAGATGAACGCGTGACGAGTCATCGAACCGCGAAAGAGCTCCATCACGGCGTATTGCTCGCGTACCGGCAGCTTCGAAATGCGTGCGGCGTGCGGCGTGGTTGCAATCGCTCCGCAGTTCGGTAGATAGGGTGCCTGCCGAATCCAGCGGCCGAAAATTAAACCGGCGCGTTCGAGGAAATCCAGAACCTGCGGCACCGAGTAGGATCGGTCGCGCGGATGAAGCAGCGCGTCGGCGACTCCGGCACTCGTTGCGAAGTCGGGCGACGCGCGCAGCAGCGGGACGAGCGGATGATCCGGCGGGAGGGCTTTGAGCGTCGCGAGCAGCTCGCGGACGTCAGCATCGCTCCAATCTGCGCCGATGCGGCGGCAGTACTCCTGAAGTAGGTAGATGCCGGCGCGGCCGTAGGGTGCGTAAAGCATCAGGTGCATCGCGCCGGCCGGTGCGAGCGCGTCGCGCAACGCGCGCAGGCCCGCATCCGGGTCGGACAAATGGTGCAGAACGCCGGTGCAGACGACCTGCTCGAAGCGCTCTCCCAGCTCGCCGGCGCGCTCGATCGCGAGTTGCCGCACTTCGAGATTCTCTAACCCGTGTTTGCGTTTGAGTCCTTGCGTGAAGGCGATGCTCGCGGCGCTCGCGTCGATTCCGACGACGCGCGCCTTCGGCCAGCGCGCGGCGTAATGCGCGGCCTGCATCGTGCCGCATCCGGCGACGAGAATGCTGCGGTCGTCGCGATATGGCTCGGCCGGCCAAAAAAGATGCGACTCGGCGCGTCTGCGACTCTCGTCCCAGGCGCGCCGATACAGGTCCACGTCATCCGCCGGCGGCGGATACGGGTGGCGTTCGTAAAAGCCACCGACGACGTCGTTATCCGTGCGGAGTCTTGACCTGTTCCATCACGGAGTCGAGGTTGAACGACGCCGGTTTCTGCCGCGGCGGGAACTTCTCGAAGTCCTCGATTTGCTGCGCCACGACGGCTTGCATCAGGTACATTTGCGGTGCGTGGTTCACCATCCAGTCCCAATACGTGTTCGAGTTGAAGTCGGCACGCTCGAACGGATCGCGACGCAAGTTCACGATGTGGGGCACGCGCAGCTTGACGAACGGCTCAGCCCATTGATTCATCTGGTTGGCTAGCTGGAGCGCTAGGTTGAACTTGTAGTCGCCGACGCGCACCGCGATCACGTCGCCATCGTCGCTAAAATACATGATCGCATTTCTCGGACTCTCTTTGGTCTCGCCCGAGAAGTACGGGATCATGTTGTAGCCGTCTAGGTGGACGTTGAACTTCTTTCCGTCAACGGTGCAGCCTTTGAGCAGCTGCTGGGTGACGTCGGGATTTCCCGCGGCGGCGAGCAGCGTCGGGAACATATCGATGTGCGAAACGATCCCATTGTAGACCGACCCCGGTTCGATCACGCCGGGCCAGCGAATGAATGACGGAACGCGCCAGCCTCCCTCCCAGTTTGAATCCTTTTGACCGCGGAAAGGCGTGTTGGCCGCATCGGGCCACGTATCGTTCTCCGGTCCGTTGTCGGTCGAGTACATAACGATGCTGTTATCGGCGATCCCGAGCTCGTCGAGCTTGTCGAGCATCATGCCGATCTGTTCGTCGTGCACGACCATGCGATCGCTGTACGGATCTTGACCGCTCTTTCCGAGGTTCTTCGGAGCGACGTGCGTCCGGAAATGCATCGCAGTGGCGTTGTACCAGAGGAAGAACGGCTGATCGGCCTTGGCCTGCTTCTCCATCCACTCCAGGGCGGCCGCCGTGATCTCTTCGTCGATCGTCTCCATGCGCTTTTTGGTCAGCGGACCGGTATCCGTCACCTTTTGTTTTCCGACGCGCCCCCACCGTGGATCGGTCGTCGAATCGTCCTTCTCGGTCGCCCAGCAGCGCAGCACGCCGCGCGGTCCGAACATCTCTTTGAACTTCGGATCCTTCGGGTAATCGGGCAGCTCCGGTTCTTCCTCGGCATTGAGATGATACAGATTGCCGAAGAATTCGTCGAAGCCGTGGACGGTCGGCAAGAATTCGTTGCGATCGCCGAGGTGATTCTTGCCGAACTGTCCGGTCGCGTATCCGAGCGGCTTTAAAAGCTCGGCAATGGTCGGGTCTTCTTTTTGCAGTCCGACGGTTGCGCCGGGCATGCCGACCTTGGTGAGACCGGTGCGGATCGGGTTCTGCCCCGTGATGAAACATGCGCGGCCGGCGGTGCAGCTCTGCTGCGAATAGTAATCGGTAAAGAGCCCACCCTCGTTGGCGACGCGATCGATGTTCGGTGTCCGGTAACCCATCATGCCGTTGCTAAACTTACTGATGTTCCAGATGCCGATATCGTCGCCCCACAGGATGAGGATATTCGGTTTCTTGGCAGACATTTTCGTGGACCTCCCTATGTGAAACTCCCTCTGCTTGAAGTGAATGGGGGCTAAGGGCATTCATAGGCGCGCGGCCTTTCACCTGGCGACAAAATCTGCATTAAGACCGCTTAACGGTGCGCGTTTTCTTGCGCCCAAGCGCGTGAAGGTTTACCATTACCAGGCATGAGCGGCGCGCAGAACGGTTACGTCCGCATCGAAGGCGGAAGCTTTGCAATGGGCTCGGATCGCTTCTATCCGGAGGAGTCCCCGATTCGAGAAGTCGAGGTCGCAGGCTTTTCGATTGCGCCGTGCGCGGTGACGAACGATGACTTCGCGCGGTTCGTTCGCCAGACCGGATATGTGACGGTCGCGGAGCGACCGCCGAATCCCCAAGATTTTCCGGGCGCTCCCGCGGAGAATCTCGTTCCGGGTTCGCTGGTTTTCCATATGACGCCGGGACCGGTCGATTTTCGAGATTACACGCAGTGGTGGTCGTGGATTCCGGGCGCGAGTTGGAAACATCCCTACGGCCCGGAAAGCTCGGTCGAGTCGAAACCCGATCACCCGGTGGTGCACGTTGCCAACGAGGATGTCGAATCGTACGCGCGTTGGGCCGGTGCGCGCCTCCCAACAGAAGCCGAGTGGGAGTACGCCGCACGCGGTGGCCTCGACGGTAAGGATTTCGTCTGGGGCGACGAGATGATGCCCGGCGGAAAGCCCGCTGCGAATACGTGGCAAGGCAACTTTCCCTGGCGCAGCACCGCGCGCCGCGGGCCCGGGACGATGCCGGTCGGACGCTTTGCGCCCAACGGTTACGGGCTCTACGACATGGCGGGGAACGTTTGGGAGTGGACGGCCGATTGGTTTGTTCGAGACCCCGCCGAGGTCGCATCGCCATGCTGTGCGGGGGATCCGCGCGAGCGCAGTTACGATCCGTGTCAGCCCCAGATTCGCATTCCGCGCAAAGTGCTCAAAGGCGGATCGTTTCTCTGCTCGCCGGAGTATTGCTTGCGGTTTCGTCCGGCCGCGCGGTCGCCGCAGATGGTCGACACGGGAATGTCGCACCTCGGTTTTCGCTGCGTCCGCGATTAACGAAGGCTCGAGCGCTTGTCTTCGATGGGCTGGGGAACCTGGAGTTCGAACTGGGCGTGGAGTCTGCTGCTCGTCGCGGCCACGATTGCGACACACGTTGCGGGCGTCGTTCTGATTGGAATTGCGATCGAACGAATGCGAGCACGCGTGCAGCAGAGCACTGCCGGAATCATCGTCGCCATCGTCGGGGTTGCGCTGTGGCTGGCGTGTTTGCACGCCGCCGAGTCGATGGTTTGGGCGGTCGCCTATTTGCGGCTCGGTGCGTTTTCAACGCCCGCCGATGCGGTGCTCTACTCGCTCGATTCGATGACGACGCGCGGCGCCTCGGGGCTCGTCCCTTCCGCAGAGTGGCGCATGATGGGGGCCGCCGAGGCCGGCGACGGCATGCTGCTCTTCGGCATTAGTACGGCGTTTCTGTTCTACGTGATGATCCGGCTTCTGAAGCACGATTATCAATTCCGTGGCTAGTCGCGCAGGCGCGGCGAAGTCGAAGCACAAGTTCGTCCGCGGCTTCGGACCGGGACTCGTCTCGGGGGCGTCGGCCAACGATCCGACAACGGTCGGCTCTCTCGCCATCGTCGGCGCCGGTACCGGCTATGGTCTCGCATGGCTCGTCGTCTTGCTGCTCCCGATGCTCGCCATCGTTCAGGCCATTGCCGCTTCGGTCGCGACGCTCTCCCAGACGAGCGTGCAGCAGGCGATTGCGCGCACGTTCGGACGGAAGACCGCGATGCTCGCCGCGGTTTCGATCGTAGCGATCGGCCTCTTCACGCTTGCGGCGGACGTGCGAGCCGGCGCGCAGGCACTCACGCTGTTGGTCGGGCTGCCGTACTATTACTTCGTTGTGCCGCTCGTCGTCGTCGCGGCATGGCTCTTGGCGACGAAGTCCTATCTTCGGATCGAACGAATTCTCGCATCGTTTACACTCGTCTTTTTATGTTACGTGGCAAGCGCGATCTACGCCCGGCCGGATTGGGGCGCCGTGCTGCATAGCATCGTCGTGCCGCGATTCGAGCTCTCTCCAATCTTCTTGACCGGTGCCGTCGCATTGCTTGGCACCACCCTCACCGGATACGTTTATTTTTGGGAATCGATCGAGGTGTCGGAGCGCCGGCCCCTATTCTCCGAAGTCTGGACGATGGGCGCCGACGCCGCGTTGGGAATGTGCGTGGCAGGCTCGAGCTTTCTCTTCGTTTTGGTCGCGACGGCCGCGACGATCGGCAAGCATCATCTGCCGATCCAGACCGCCGCGGAAGCAGCCGCCGCACTGCGCCCACTCGCGGGCAGATTCGACCAAGGGCTCTTCGGAATCGGTTTGCTCGCCTCGGCGGCGATCGCGATCCCCGTTATTGCCGCGACGAACGGATACGTGATCGCGCAGGCGTACGCGCTCCCGGCGAGTTTGGCGCTGAGACCGCGCGAGGCTCCATTCTTTTACAACATCGTCTTCGGATCGCTCGCACTCGCCGCAGCGCTGGCACTTCTGCCGGTTCCTACCTTGGCGCTGCTCTACTGGGTCTCGGTGGCGGCGGGTATCGCGACTCCGCTGACTCTTGCGCTGATGCTGTTGGTGGCACGCGATGCTCGTGCGATGCGGGGGCGGCCGATCGGAATACCGTTGGCCTGTGCGGGCTGGGTGATTACGGTGGTTGTCACCGCATCGTCGCTCGCGTTTATCGCATCCGCCGTACGATCGTTTTAGAGGCCAAACGTATATCCCAGGAGTGGCCCGCTCATATCGAATCTCTGCACGTTCGCACCGGAAGGAAACGAGTAATAATCGAGCGCGCGCCAGAGTGCGATAATCGTTTGACCGTGGTCGAAAGCGTAGCCGGCGCCGGCGTAGCCTTCCCACGTCGAGTTGCCGGTGCCATTGCCAACGTCGCCGTAATAGGTCGCGTAAAGATGATCGTTGATGAAGGCTCGCCCTTTGAGCCCGACGATAACGTCGTTCGTGCTTTGTGAGCTTGAAATGCTTCCGGTCGGGGTGACGATGTTTCGTTTGGAGATGGTTGCATTATAATCGGCGTCGAGGTTGATCGGAAATTCGCGCAAACCGACGAAGGCGGTGAGATCGGCATTGTGTCCGTGAGCGATCGCATAGCCCGCCGCGAGCTCCCAGATCGCCGTCGTCACGTGCGCCGAGGCGTCGAACGTGACGGGAATCGTGACGCGTCCCTTGAGGGCCGAGAGCTGCGTCGCAATCGTTGCGGTCGTGGAGGCATTGAGATAAATGCCGTCGCCAAAGACGTCGACGTTACCCTTCCTGACGTCGAACGCGAGCATAGCGGCCGTGTTCAGCTTCGATAGATAGTCGCTCGGACCAACGAGGACGGTGCTGCCGACGACCTTCTTGGCAGCCGCGCCTGCGCCGCTGCGGTCCAGTCGCGGCACCGAGAATTGATAGTCGGCTCTGATCGTCGGTCCCCAAACGTATGGCGCGACCATGACGTGCGTACTGCCATCGTATTGGCGGTCCATGAACGTCGGCTGCGTTGTAACTGCCGCCTGCGGCGTTGCGGTCGGCGCCGGCGATGCCGGGGTCTCCTGCGCGTGCGCGACCTGCGGGAGAATTACAACTCCAAGCAGTGCGACCGTCAAGAGCGGGCGGCTTAAAAATTTCATAATCTCCGATTGATCTCTCACCAAGCTGCCTTCGTTTTGGCCCGCTCGCCGACCTACTTTCCCGACAAGATCTGATTCGCACGTGCGAAGATTCCGTCGAACATTGTAACGGTAAGCTTTCCGGTATTCGTATTCTGCCGGCTGGGGTGATACGAAGCGATGACGCCGATGCTGCGCGCGCCCTTCGTTGCGGTCAGTTCGGCTCCGTGCGAGAAAAGTCGGCGTGGCGGGTCGAGCGCGAAACCCCGTTCGTGTAACACTTTCAGAATCGACGTAAAGGCGATGGCACCAAGTCCGACCATGACGCGCAGCCGGCGCAGCGCGTCGAACTCTTCGAGCAGATACGGCATGCAATTACGAAGCTCCGACGGTGTGGGTTTGTTCTGCGGCGGCGCGCATCGCGCCGCGGCAGTAATGAGGCAATCCGCAAGGTGCAGGCCGTCGTCACGATCGACCGCGTTGGGCTGCGATGCGAAACCGGCGCGGTAGAGCGCCGGGTAGAGAAAGTTGCCCGACGAATCGCCGGTAAAGGGACGTCCGGTTCGATTGCTTCCGTGTGCCCCGGGCGCGAGTCCGACGAGCAGCATCCGCGCGCGCGGGTCGCCGAAGGCCGGAACGGGCCGCCCCCAATAGACGCATTCGCGATGTGCGCGTTTGCGCTCAAGCGCGATCTTCGCGGTGTAGGCGCGCAGCTCCGGACAGCGCGTACACCTGACGACCGCGGCTTGAATTTGCTCTATATCCACTGCAGGAGGTCGGCGTATTCAACGCCGGCCGGTGCGACGACGTAGGCGACGCCTTCGTTGCGCTGCCAGATTCGTTCGATCGCCGAGCGCGGATAGACGACGCGCACGTTGCGCGCGGCCGGGTCGTTGATCGCGCAATCGCCGTCGTGCGTGAAGCCGCAGAGAACCACGAGGTGACCGTCGGAGTGCTCGAGCGGCGCGCCGGCGAGCTCGCCCGCGCTCCACGAGTAGGAGATTGCGATCGGGATATTCCGCTCGATCAGGCGCTGCGCGTGGTCGAGGTTGCACAAGTGCGCGACGACGGCGTGAAAGCCGAGCGTGCCGCTATGCGCGACGTTGAACGCCCAGTTTCCCGTCCCGTTGTACGCGCGGTCGAAGACGGCGCGGGCGGTCTGCGCGACGGAGTGGTCGATGCCGTGAAAGGCATGGATCATCGCAAGGCTTGCCGGGCTGCACCAGCCGCGTTCGTTTCCGGCGCCGTCATATTGCGAACGGGCCGGAACGTCGAGAATCAGCGCGTCGCGCGCGTACGGCAGCGACGGGCGAGCGCGAAGCGGCGACGAGAACGCGACGAGCTCGAACTCGACATCGCGAGCGCGCACTTCGATGCCGTCGAAGGGCTGTGCGGCGCGGATGACGTCGACGTCGACGTGCGTACCCTCATGATCCGGGCTGAACGATTTCGCGCCCCCCTGCCGCCACTCGGCGTGATCGAGCCAGTCGCTCGCGGGTCTGTGCGCGCGCAGCAGCCGAAAGGCGAGGCGCCCGCTCTCGGCATGCGTGTTCCAGCTGAGAACACCGCTGCGAGCCGGCTCGAAGAAGAGTGACGCCGATTCGCGTCTGCGCAGCGTCTGTGCGAACGCGGATTGGCTCAAATCTGCCATTGCCACGCATTCCAGCTATCGGCGATGAAGGCTGCGGGTATATAGTTTTTAACGTCGTCGTTGATCGCCGTGTAGTTCATCCGCCAGGTGAAGAAGACCGCAGGCACGAGTTCGCGTATTCGCATCTCCTCGCGTTGATAGAGCCGCTTTCGCGCGGCCTCGTCAAAGGTGCTCGCCGCCGCCGCGCTCGTCACGTTCACGACCGGATCGTTCAGCCACGACGTATTGGCTCCGCGAGGCGGGATGAAAGCGCCGTTCCAGCTCGCCGAGTTATCCGGATCGGGACCGTTGGTCTCGATCGACCACTCGAGATCGTACTTACCGGTGTAGATTGGGCCGTCCATCGCGAAGAGAAAGCTGCCGGGATAGTTACGAACGGCGACGTCGATCCCGACCGTGCGCAGCATCGCTTGTATCAATACCTGCGACTCGGTATTCTCCTGATGGCCGTTCGTCGCATAGATGGTCAATCGCATCTCAAACGCGCCTTTATGGAGCACCCCGTCCGCCCCCGGTCTCCAACCCGCCTGCGCGAGAAGGCGCTTTGCATCGGCGGGGTCGTAGCGATAGGGCGGCAGCGACGGGGCAGCCCACGACTCCGGAAAAATATCGGAGACGGCGAGCCGGTCGACTCCGTGAAAGACCGTATCCTCGATGCGACGCCAATCGATCGCTTCGGCGATTGCTTGGCGCACGCGCACGTCGGCGAGCTGAGGACGGCTCATGTTCATGCCGAGGTGACGCCATTCGGCGACCAGCCGCCGGTCGACGCGAATTCCCGCGATGCCTCCGAGCCGCGCAATTTCATTTGGCGTCACGTTCGGGTAGACGTCGATCTCGTGCGTGGAGAGCTGGTTCGCCAGCGTGTTGACGTCGGGGATGACTTTCCAAATCAGCTCGCGCAACTTCGGCGGCCCGCGAAAATACCGCGGATTCGGGACGAAGACGAGCGACGATCCGTGACTCCACTCTTTGAGCGCGTAGGGGCCGCTGGATAATGGCTGGGCGTTAAATGCGGCGTTGTTGAGATTCGGCAGCCGTGCGAGCAGATGCGCCGGCATCGGCGGATACCCGGCTCCGCCCATCGCCAGGATGCCGAGGACGCCGACGTTCGGGCGTTTGAGGCGGATCTCGATCGTGTAGGGGTCGGGTGCGCTCGCCGATGCGATGGCGTCCCATCCATAGCGCGTCTTGACGTTGTTTTCCGGATTCATCACCGCGTGATAGGTGAAGATCCAATCGGCCGCGGTCAGCGGCGCGCCGTCGGCCCAAACGACGCCGCGGCGCAAGTGGACGACGATGTGCATGCCGTTGCGGCTGATGCCGCCGTTGCGAATCGACGGGACCTGCGTCGCGAGATCGGGTACGTAATTGCCGCGCGCATCGTAACGGAGCAGAAACGAAAAGAGCAATCCAACGATCGAGTCGGCGGCGTTGGTGTGCGCGTACATCAGGTTGAGATTGTCGGGCTCCTCGTCCTCTCCGAGTCGCAGCACGCCCGGTACCGTCCATGCGTTGTGCTCGCCGTGGCTCGGCGCCGCGGGTCGTGCGCAGCCGCAAAGGAGTGTTGCAAGCGCGAGCGCCGCGGCGGCGCAGCGGAATACGCTCAACTACGGTACGGCCGCAGTTCGTGCGGAACGCTTCACGATGCCCGGAGCGATCGCTGCGTAAAAATCCTGCGCTCCAAAACGAACGAGGTCGGCCGCAGGCAATCCCGTTTCGTCGCGAGCACGTTCGACCTCGGCTCGGGCTTCGTGCTCGGCGAGGCCTTGTGTGTTGAGCGCAATACCGATCACTTTCGCGGGTTTGACGGTTTCGAGCAGTGCTTCGTGGATCGCGATCGATTCGCGGTAGCTCAACGTCGGGGTCGAGTACGTTTCGATCTGCGCGCGCCGAGGATCGCAGACCAAGACGAGCGCGTCGGGTGCGGATCCGGTCATCAGTGCGAGGGTCACCGGAGCGTAGGCAGGATGATTGATCGCGCCCTGTCCCTCGACGACGATGCAATCCGCGCCCTCGCGCGCCGCGTAGAGCACGAGCTGCTCGGCCGCGCCGGCGGCAAAATCGGAGATCACCCGGTCGACCGAGATGCCCCATCCAGCGATCAGAATGCCGGTCTGACCGGTCGGAACGAAACGCGCGCTCTTTCCCGCGGCGTTTGCAGCCCGCACGAGCTCGAGCGAGACCGTCATCTTGCCGACCGCGCAGTCGTTGCCGACCGTCAGTACCACCGGCGCGGCGATCGCATACACGTCGCCGCAGAAGAGCGGAACCTCAGGCGGCTCGCGCACGTCCCAGATCGTCGTTCCCGCGGCGCGAGCGGCAACCAGGAACTCGCGATCGCGGGCGAGCTGCTCGTGAAGACCGCTGACGACCTCGAGCTTCGCGGCAATCGCTTCGAGCACGGCGCCCCGCCAGGCGGGCGGGAGTCCACCGCCCTTGGGCGCCGTTCCGATCATCAACGCGGTCGGCGCGTAGCGGAGTGCCGCTTCGACGCTCTCCACGATTGGTGCGTCGCTCTCGAGGTACGGAAGCACGTCGCGCACGCGTCGTCCGGCGCTCGCCGGATCGATCACCGCAACCACGTCGTCGTCGCCGTAGCGTATAACGCCGTGTGCCGTCTTCGCGTCGGTCGCGAACCGGTCGAGTGCGAGGATCGCGTAGCGGCGGTTCATGCCAGGGCCGCTTCGCGCACGCCGAGACCGGGCGCCTCGGGCAGGAGCAACTTGCCGTTGTCGTAGCGCACGCCGGCGAAAGGATCGCTCGAGGTCAGCAGCGGCCCGTCGATATCGGCCCAATCGACGAGCGGCGAGAGATGCGCCGCCGCGGTCGCCGCGATCGCGCTCTCGACCATGCATCCGAGCATGACCTTCATTCCCATCGCGCGCGCAGTGTGGATCATTTCGAGAGCGCCGCGAATGCCGCCCGTCTTTGCGAGCTTCACGTTCACCCCGTCGACGGAGCCCAAAAGCGGGGGGAGATCGCTCGCCACGTGTGCGTCTTCGTCGGCGACGATCGGAATCTTCACGCGTTCGCGAATCGCGCGCAATTCGTTGGGGCGTCCGGCCGGAACGGGCTGCTCGCAGAGCTCGATCTCGTAACGCTCGATGTTGCGTAAGATCGCGACTGCGTCCTCGACGCTCCAGCCTTCATTTGCATCGATGCGGAGCGTGCCGCCGTACCGCTCGCGAATCGCCGCAATGGTCTCGACCTGTTCGGCCGGCGTTCCACGGCCGAGTTTGATTTTGAGAATTGGGAATTCGCGCGCTTCATCGAGTTTCCGCAACGTCGTCTCCGGATCGGCGATGCCGATGGTGAACGACGTCGTCGCCGTTGCCGCCGGATCGAGACCGAGGAGCGCGTAGAGCGGCTTGCCGAGTTCTTTTCCGATGAGATCGTGGAGCGCCAAATCGAGGCCGCCGCGCGCCGCGGGCGGGATGCCGGGATGCAGCAGTGCTTCGAGGCGATACGGGTCGTCCGCAGCAAGCGCGTGCGATTCGAAATAGGCGACGACGCTGGCGACCGATTCGCCGTACCGCTCGATCGGCGTGGCCTCACCGAGCCCTTCGCATTCCCGAGTTCTGACCCGAAAAATTACCGACTCTGCAACGAGCTCTTCGCCGCGTGCAATGGTGAACGGGTAGTGGAGCGGCAGTTCGATCGGCGAAACGGAAAGGGAGAGCACGAGCCTCGCTTTCAACCGCACGCACCGCCTTCCCCGGCTCGGGTGGTGCTTGACTGGCGGTGGTACTGTAGAGGGGCTCGACTGCGCATAGCGCGCAGCGCGCGTAGGTACCGAACCGCTTTATTTGACCTCGGGAGCATCAGCTCCGGATACGACGGACCAGCTTGGGCGCGATGCCTGCCGGCCCGGCGCCCGGGCCGCACCCACCTGCGAGACCGCAGGTTCGATCCTCGCACGCAAGACGCTATTTGTGGTTGAGTATTACCATTCGCCAGGCCGCGACCGAGGCGGCAATGCCGGCGGCCGTCGCGCTGCCCGACGATTCGTCGAGCGCCAGATGTCCACGAAAGGCGCCGAATACGGCGATCGTTTCCTCGATTGTTCGTGCGCTCGCGTCTGCGATATCGCTCCAGAGCAGGACGGTGTTCGGCTCGAGCAGACGCGGATCGCTTGCGGCATCGAGCCGCGCGGGTTCCGGCCCAAAACGCAGCCATGCCGAGTCGGTCTCTTTCGAAACGCGCTTGCAGTCGTGCGTCGTTGCGGCAAAAGTCCCGGCGGCGTTGCGCAGCGCAAGGGTCACGTTGCGCTCCTTGGCCAGCGCGGTCGCGGTGCCGAGCCTGGTCAGCTGTTCGCTCCACGACGTTTCGGTCTCGCCGGCGAGCGGCGCGGCGAGGAGTGGTGCGCCGAGTGCGACCGCCTGGGCGAGGAGCTCCGCCATTCGCGCCGGCGTCGCAGAGAAAAACTCGGCATCGGCGAGCGCCGCGATCGAGAGTCCACGGTCGGCCGCCATCTTCTTGATTTGGGCGAGGTAGTCGTCGTCGGTTCGCGGAAAGTGCCGCACGTCTAAGACGACGCCGTCGCAAGCGAGCTCGCGCGCGCAGAGGTCCAAAAACTCGAGTTGCGTGAGTTCACCGCGTTCGATATCGCGGTGAAACGAACCGCTCGCGCAAGCAAGCTTCATCGGCGTCCGAGCTTCGACCGTGCGACGCTCCTCACCCGTAGGATGTAAATGAAACGATGAAAATCGCTCTCGGCGCTGATCACGCAGGCTTCGAATACAAGGATCGCATCGGTCAACTGCTTCGGGATCGCGGTCACGAAACGCTCGACTTCGGAACGCACGACGCGACGCCCGTCGACTATCCGCAATACGGGTACGCCGTCGGCGAAGCGGTCGCGACCGGCCAAGCCGAGCGCGGGATCGTCGTCTGCGGATCGAGCCTCGGTATTGCGATAGCCGCCAATAGAGTGCCCGGGATACGCTGCGCACCGGTTGCCGAACCGTACTCGACCGAGCTCGCGCGCCGGCATAACGATGCGAACGTCATCGCGTTCTCCGAGCGTCTCACCGGGTGGGAGATGATCGAGCGAATGCTCGACGTCTATCTCGATACGCCTTTCGACGGCGGCCGCCACGCGTATCGCACCGAGCAGCTCTTCGAGTTTGGCGACTCGCAGCGTGCACGTACGCTTAAGGATTTAGAGCGCGGCGAAGTCACCGATGCGCAGACGCCGAAAGAGCTTATCGGCAAGCCATAGCGAAGGGGACGCGATGGACATTCTCGCGCGCACCACGATCGAAGCGCAGGATCCGGAAATCTCCGATGCCATTGCCGGCGAAGAGCGCCGGCAACGAGAGAATCTCGAGCTGATTGCGTCGGAGAACTACGCGAGCCGGGCCGTTCGTGAAGCGATGGGTTGCGTGATGACCAACAAATACGCCGAAGGTTATCCCGGAAAGCGTTACTATGGCGGTTGCGAGTGGGTCGACATCGCGGAGCGGCTCGCGATCGACCGCGTCAAAGAGCTCTTCACGGCCGAGCACGCCAACGTGCAGCCTCACTCCGGCGCGCAAGCAAACATGGCGGTCTTCATGGCGGTGCTGCAGCCGGGCGAGACGGTCCTCGGCATGTCGCTCGCTCACGGCGGCCACCTCACGCACGGCACCAAAGTCAGTTTTTCGGGGAAGCTCTACAACGCCGTTGCATACGGCGTGACGCAGGATACGGAGCTGATCGACTTCGACGACGTACGCGCGAAGGCGCTGGAGTATCGACCGAAGCTGATCGTTGCCGGTGCGAGCGCCTATCCGCGCATCATGGAGTACGCGCCCTTCCGCGAGATCGCCGACGAGGTCGGCGCCGCATTAATGGTCGACTTCGCGCATATTGCGGGGCTCGTTGCGACGGGACTCCATCCGTCGCCGGTTCCGCTTGCCGATTTCGTTACGTCGACAACGCACAAGACGCTGCGCGGGCCGCGCGGCGGGTTCGTGCTCTGTACCGCAAAATGGGCGCAGCCGGTCGACAAGAGCGTTTTCCCCGGCATCCAAGGCGGCCCGTTGATGCATACGATTGCCGCAAAGGCCGTTGGTTTCCGCGAGGCGCTGCAGCCGGAATTCACCACGTATCAGCGGCACGTCGTCGAAAACGCGCGGGCGATGGCCGACGAGTTTGCAAAGGCCGGTTTGCGGCTGGTTGCGGGGGGAACCGATACGCATCTGATGCTCGTCGACGTTTCGGTGAAGGGTCTGACCGGCAAAGCGGTAGAGGGTTATCTCGACGAGATCGGCATCACCGTCAACAAGAACGCGATCCCCTTCGACCGGCAAAAGCCGATGGTTGCAAGTGGCATCCGTCTTGGAACGCCGGCAATCACGTCACGCGGTTTCGGCGTTGACGAGTGCCGTGAGGTCGCGCGCATCGTCTGTGAGGCTCTGGCCGACATCGAGCAGCGCACGGAAATCGACCGGCTGCGCGGACGTGTCCGCGAGTTAACCTCGCACTTCGACGTGCCGTAGCCCGTGATGCGCCCCGGTTGGGACGAGTATTTTATGCAAATAGCGCGCACGGTGGGGACGCGGGCAACCTGTCCGCGCGCGGCGGTTGGGTGCGTGCTCGCCCGCGACCATCGTATCCTCACGACCGGCTATAACGGCGCGCCGCGCGGCGTCGCGCACTGTACCGAGGTGGGATGCACGCTAGTCAACGAACACTGCCTGCGTGCGACGCATGCCGAGGCGAATGCCGTGGTTCAAGGCGCGCTGCACGGCGTTAGCCTGCAGGCGGCGACCGCATATTGCACCCATCAGCCCTGCGTCAATTGCTCGAAGCTGCTCATCAGTGCGGGCGTGAAGAAGATCGTTTACGACGAGGCATATCCCGACGCGGTCGCGAGCCAGTTGCTCGCCGAGGCTGGCGTCGCCCTCGTCGCATACGCGGCGCTCGAAGGGGCACGGGGATGAGCCTGCATCACGTAAGTCCGGGCATCGTCTATGCCGCGACCTTCATCATCGCCGTCGTCGTGAGCGCCCTGGCGACGCCGCTGGTCGTGCGCTTGGCGAACCGGCTGGGAATCGTCGACAAAGATGGACACGACCGCCGCATGCACGATTCGCCGAAGCCGCGCGTCGGCGGCATCGCGGTCTTTTTCGGCTTTGCCTTCGCGCTCTTTACCGTGCTCGGCGTGACCCTCGCATCGGGATTCGGACTTCTTCCCTCGACGGATCAATTCGATGCCGCACACCGGCTCGTCGGGCTTCTTTTCGGAAGCCTGCTCATTCTCGGCGTCGGCATCTGGGACGACGTCATGCAGATGCGTCCGCGCAATAAACTTATCGCGCAAATCGTGGTCGCCTTGGTCTCGATGCTCTACGGCTTCATCATTCCGGGCATCACCGTCCCGTTCGACCACAATCCGGGAACGAATTGGATCGATTTTCCGATTTGGGTTTCGGTGCCCGTGACGCTGCTCTGGTACGTCGGCATGATGAACGCGATCAACTTTCTCGACGGTCTCGACGGATTGCTCGCCGGCGTCACGGCAATCTCGAGCCTCTTCCTCTTCGTCATTGCCGTCTTACACGGTAATCCCGTCGTCGCTCTCGTCGTCGTCGGGCTCGCCGGCTCGGCCCTCGGCTTTCTCCCGTACAACTTCAATCCGGCGCGGATTATTCTCGGCGACGCCGGCTCGCTCTTCATCGGCTACGTTTTTGCGACCGTCTCGATCATCGGCGCCAGCAAAACCGCAATTGCGATCAGCGTCGTGGTGCCGTTGCTCGTGCTGGCGCTTCCCGTGCTCGATACCGCGGCGGCGATCGTGCGCCGCGCAACGAGCGGCAAGCGAATTACCGAGGCGGATCGCGGTCACTTCCACCACCAGCTGATTTTTCGGTTCGGACTCAACGTGCGCCAAGCGGTGCTCTTGCTCTACGCAGTCTGCTTCGTGCTCGGGGCGGTCGCACTGGCCTTTTCGGGTGAGTTCACACACGTCTTTCGTCACGCCACCTAAGTCCGTCGTATGAGCAAGCTCAAGATCATGAGCGTCTTTGGGACGCGACCCGACACTATCAAGATGGCGCCGGTGGTGCGGGCGCTGCGTCTGCACCCGGAGATCGACGATCTCGTGTGCGTTACGGCCCAGCATCGCACGATGCTCGACGAGCTGCTCGCGCTCTTTGCTATTCGACCGGAGTACGACCTCAACGTGATGACCGAGGACCAAACGTTGACGGAGGTGACGACGCGGGTCCTGATCGGAATGGAGCGGGTTTTGCTCGACGCGCGTCCCGACGTGGTGCTCGTGCACGGCGACACGACGACGAGCACGGCGGCGGCGCTCGCGGCCTTTTATCAGCAGATTCCGGTCGGTCACGTCGAGGCAGGCTTGCGAACTCAAAACCGATGGCTTCCCTACCCGGAGGAGATGAACCGCCGGCTTACCGCGGCGATTGCCTCCTATCACTTCGCGCCGACCGCGCTCGCGCGCGAGCACTTACTGCAAGAGCACGTCGCGCCAAACGACGTCATCGTCACCGGTAACACCGTCATCGACGCGTTCGCGGAGACGGCGGCGCGCCGCGACCTGCCCATGCCTCCGCGATGGAACGAGCTCGAACCGCAACGACCGGCGATCGTCATCACCGCGCATCGCCGCGAAAACCATCCATTCATGCAAGAGATCTGCGAAGCGCTGCGCGAGATTGCCCAGCTCCCGTCGCGTCCGCAGCTCTATTGGCCCGTGCATCCGTCACCGCGCGTCGCGCCGATCGCACACGCCGTTCTCGACGCGGTTCCGGGTGTGGTGCTGGTCGACCCGATCGATTACGCGCAGATGGTTGCGGCGGTCGCTGGCGCGTCGTTCGTGCTGACGGATTCGGGCGGTCTCCAAGAGGAGGCTCCATGCCTCGGCAAGCCGGTGCTCGTGATGCGTGAGGAGACGGAACGTCCCGAAGGCCTCGCCGCAGGTACGCTGGAGCTGGTCGGTCACGATCGGAAAAAGATCGTCGCGGCCGCGCGCCGCCTCCTGGAAGAGCCCGCCGCGTACGAACGCATGGCCCGAGCCGCAAACCCGTATGGTGACGGCCGCGCGGGCGAGCGTATCGCCGGATGGCTCTCGGCACGGCTTCAAGGAGGTGGCTACCCTCCGCCGTTCTCGGGCGACGAGCCGGCTCAACCCGCGCCCACCGGCCAATGAAGCCCTTGCTGCCGGTCCTGGGGGCAGGCGGCGCGTTCGCGGGCACGACCGTGGCGGGGCTGCTCGCGGGAGTATGGCTTGCAGAGCGCCTGCGGATGCCGATCGTCGCAGCCGCCGGGCTCTTCGCCGGGCTGGCGCTCGGCGGCTACTCCGCCTACCGGCTGCTGCTCCGGTCGATGTAACGGCGATGCAGGAGGAAGAGCGCGGCGGGCGTAGCTACAGCGACGCCGATGCGGCGGCCGATCTCGCTGCTTACTTAGCGCTCAGGCGAGCAGTTTCGATTCGGTCTCTGGCAAGCGTCGCCGTCGTGGCGCTCTTGGTGGTTCGCTGGCTGCCCATCCCGGCTTTGGCGCTTGCAACCGGCGGGCTGTGCGGGGTGCTCAATGCCCAGCTAACCGGAAGCAGCGGCGAGTTGCTCTTGAAGAACCGGACCGTAGGGCTCTTCGTCTTAAGTAGTTTCCTGCGAATCGGCGTCTTCAGTATAGTCCCGGTGGCGTTCGCCGTGCACGGTCCCTGGTGGTCGATGGCCTGGTACTTCGCCGGTTTTTTCCTCCCCTTAGCGTTATTTGCAGTTGGCGCGCTGCACGCATTCGACCGAAAGTAGAACGAGAACACCTTCGTGCAAGAAAACCTAGGCGCACATATTCTCTGGCACCTGCCGGTGCTGGGAGCCGTGCATGCCGACACGATTGTGACGACCTGGATCGTCATGGCGCTCTCGTTGGTATTTTTTGCATGGGTTGGGGCCAGCTATCGCCGCCCGACGCAAACGAAACGCCAAGTCATCGTCGAGGGCGTCGTCGACTATGTCGCCGATCTCGCGACCAGCACGCTTGGGAAGCGCGGCGAACCCTTCGTGCCGTTCTTCATCGCGCTCTTCGTTTTCATCTTCCTCCTCAACCAGTTCGGGATGCTGCCCTTCAAGGCGCTCGGGCTCCCCGTCGGCGGCTCTCCGACCGCCGACCTCAATACGACGGTTCCGCTGGCACTGACGGTCTGGCTCGCGACGTGGGTGTTGTTCCCGAAGACGCACGCCAAGCATTTGGTCGCGCCGTTTGCATGGCTGCTGCCAATCAATCTCATCGAAGAGCTCTCGCGACCGCTCACGCTCGCGGCCCGATTGTTCTTCAACATCTTTGTCGGCGAGCTGCTCTTCCTGATCGTCGCATCGGTCATCGAAGCGCACATCACGATCGGTGTGCTGAATCTCTCGTTCGCGGTAACGGTGGTCCCCTTCTTCATCCAATTTTTCAACTTCTTCGTCGGCACCGTCCAAGCGTTCGTTTTTACCCTCCTGGCGATCGTCTACTTCTCGCTGGCGATCGGCGATAGTCATTAAGAAAGGTTACGCTCTTGAGCTCTGAAGCGTTAGTAGCCGCGTTTACTCTATTGGCATTCGGCATCATCGTCGCCGGCGTGGCATTCGGCTCGGCCATCGGCGACGGTATCGTCGCGAGCAAAGCGGTCGAGGCAATTGCCCGTCAACCCGAAGCGCGGCCGAACATCATGACGTTCATGTTCCTCGGCGTCGGCGTGCTGGAAGCGTTCCCGATCATCGCGCTGGGCCTGGCGTTCTACATGATCTTTGGTTTGGCGCCGCTCGCCGCGCTCATGGCGAAGGTCACGGGCCACTAAGCAGCACGATGTTTCTCTCGCTCGACGGGACGGTCTTCGTTCAGCTGGCCAACTTTGCGATTTTCTTCGCTCTGTTGAATCTGGTCTTTTTGCGGCCCGTCGGGCGAGCGATTGCCAAACGCCGCGCGTACATCAATAGCTTAGCCTCCGATTACGAACGCTATCAGGAGGAAGCGCGGAGCTTGCGGGCCGAGGCCGAGTCGATTCGCGGCGTGGCGCGGCGCGAAGCCGAGCATCGCGTCGCGACGGCGCGGGCGCAAGGTTCGAACGAGGCGGCTGAAGCCTCGAGCCGGTACGCTTCGCAAGCGCAGCGCATCGTGGACGATGCTCAAAAAACGGCGCAAGCCGAGCTGGAAGCGGCGCGCGCCGGTGAGGTGCAGAAGGCGACGCAACTCGCCTCGTCGATGCTCGATCGAGTGATTCCCGAGGCGGCCCAGTGAACGACGCACAGTTCTACATCAAAATTGCCATCTGGAGTCAGGTCGTCTCGTCGATCATATTCCTCGCCGTTCTCGGCTACATGTGGGTCCGCTGGATCTTGCCGGTCGTCATGGCTGCACAGCAACGCAGCAATCGTCAAATCGCCGAAGGCGAGCGGCATCGCGACGAAGTGAAGGCGGCACTCGACTCGTTGCGGGCGGAGATCGAAACTGCTCGGCACGACGCGCACCTCATCGAAGAGCGTGCGACCACCCGCGCCGAACACGAGCGCCAAGCGTTGGTGCGGGAGGCAGACGAAGCGGGGGAGCGGGCCCTCACCGAAGCCGGACGGGAGCTCGAACGCGCTCGCGCCGCAGCGCGGCAACGGCTGCGCGACGAGCTCGTCGCGAGCGCTCTGCACATCGCACGCGAAGACGCCGCACGCCGAATCGGTCCGGCGCTCGATGCGCGCTTCATCGAGCGTTTCACCGGTTCGTTGGAAGGCGCGCCGCGTGGTTAATCGCACCCTCGCGCGGCGTTACGCCGTCGCCATCGCTTCGCTGGCGCGCGAACAGAGCGTCGTCGAGCGGGTCGCCTCAGATCTGCAAGCGCTCTCCGGTGCAATTGGCGCGCCGGGTTTGATTCGCGACTTTTACGAGTCGCCGGTGATCGACCGTCCCGCGAAGGAGCGCCTGCTCACGAGCGTCTTCGACGGGAAAATTCACCCGCTCGCGCTGCACGCGCTGCTGCTCTTGGTTCGCAAACGACGCGAGGTCTTGCTGCGGGCGATCGTCGACGAATATCTTTCGCTGCAGCGTGCGGCGCGCGGCGTCGAAACCCTGACGCTCGAGTCGGCGCGCCCCCTCGATCGCTCGGAGTACGCGCGCTTGGTCGCGGGGCTCGAAGAGCGCTACAGAAAGAAGTTCGAGATCACCGAGGTCGTCGATCCCCGTCTGATCGGCGGCCTGCGGATCATGATGGGTGATCGGCGGATCGACGCATCCATCTCGGGGCGCCTCGCCGCCCTCGCACGAGAGCTCTCGGAAGCAAACTAACGTGATGAAAGTTGACGAATGATAAACGCAGACGAAATTTCCGGTATCCTTAAACAACAGATCGAGCAGTTCAAGACCGGCATTCAGGAAGACGAGGTCGGCACCGTCATCGCGGTCGGAGCGAACCTCGCGCGAGTCTACGGACTTCGCGGCGTGCGCTCTTCCGAGCTCGTCGAGTTTGCAAATGGTCTTCAAGGCGTCGCACTCAATCTCGAAGAGGATAACGTCGGCGTCGTGATCATGGGCCCGGATGCCGGAATCAAAGAGGGCGACACGGTGCGGCGTACCGGTCGCATCGCCTCCGTTCCCGTCGGGGAAGCGTTGCTCGGCCGCATCGTCAACCCGCTCGGTCAGCCGATCGATGGAAAGGGTGAGATCGAGACCCACCGTTTTCGCACGATCGAGAACGTTGCGCCAACCGTGGTGCAGCGCCAGTCGGTCAAACAGCCGCTGCAGACGGGTATCCGTGCGATCGACGCGCTCATTCCGATCGGCAAGGGACAGCGCGAGCTCATCATCGGCGACCGCTCGACCGGCAAAACGGCGATCGCCGTGGATACGATTATCAATCAGCGTGGGCGCAACGTCTATTGCGTCTACGTTGCAATCGGCCAAAAGAATTCGACGGTCGCGGCCCTCGCCGAGATTCTCGAGCAGAAAGGCGCGATGGCCTACACGACGATCGTCGCGGTGAGCCCCTCCGAGGCTGCGGCGCTGCGTTGGATCGCACCCTTTGCCGGATGCGCGATGGCCGAAGAGCTGATGTACGAGGGTAAGGACGTGCTCATCGTCTACGACGATCTCACCAAGCACGCGCAGTCCTATCGCGAAATGTCCCTCTTGCTGCGGCGGCCACCGGGTCGCGAAGCCTATCCCGGCGACGTCTTCTACCTGCATTCGCGGCTGTTGGAACGCTCCGCGAAGCTCTCCGACGAGATGGGCGGCGGCTCGCTGACCGCGCTGCCCGTCATCGAAACGCAGGCCGGAGACTTCGCGGCATACATTCCAACCAACGTCATCTCGATTACCGACGGCCAGATCTACTTGACGCCTCAGCTTTTCTTCCAAGGCATTCGCCCGGCCGTGGACGTCGGGCTCTCGGTTTCGCGCGTCGGCGGTGCCGCACAGACGAAGGCGATGAAGTCGGTGGCGGGACAGCTCAAGCTCGAGCTCGCGCAGTATCGCGATCTCGCGGCCTTTGCGAAGCTCTCCAGCGACCTCGACAAAGCGACCCAGAATCAACTGATGCGCGGCGAGAAGCTGACCGAGCTCCTCAAGCAGCCGCAATACCAGCCGCAGCCGACCGAAGACCAGGTCGTCATTATCTACGCCGCGACGAACGGGTTTGCCAACGATGTCCCGACGGCGCGTTTGCAGAACTGGGCCTCGGCGCTGATCGACTTTCTGCGCGACAAGTATCCGCAGATTCTCAAAGCAATTGCCGAGAGTAGTCAGCTCTCCGACGAGACCAAGCAGCAACTCGATGCGGCGCTTACCGCCTTCAACAAAAGCTTCTGAGGCAGACGTAGCGCGTGGCGACCGTACGAGACTTGCGCGACCGGATTCGGTCGCTCAAGAATACGCAGCAGATCACGAAGGCGATGAAGCAGGTCGCCGCGGCGAAAATCCGTCGCGCGGAGGCCGCGCGGAAGCGCGCGCGCCCATACGCCGACGCGCTCGCGCAGATGCTCGCCGATCTGATCGCCGCGGTCAGCAGCGTCGACCATCCTTTCATGAAGCCGGGCCGGGAAGGCGCGCCCGCCGGGCTCATCCTAATGACCGCCGATAAGGGACTCGCGGGAGCCTTCAACTCCAACGCGATCGCGGCGGCTGAGAGCTTCGCGCGCAAACAGAGCGCCGTCCAGTATTACACGGTGGGAACCAAAGCGCGCAACGCCGTGCGCCGTATGGGAATGCCCGACCATCGGAGCTGGACGCTCGGAGGATCGTCGAAGATCGATACTGCCCGGGAGGTCGCGCAAGCGGCGAGCGACGACTTCAGCCACGGCAAGATCTCGAGCATCGTGCTCGTGTCGCAGCAGCTCGTCACGATGATGTCGCAGCGCCCGCAGACGCGCACGCTCGTGCCGATCGAAAATACCGTGTCGGCAAACGAGCGCAGCGAGAGCACTCCCGAGGGCGACGTCGCCGCATCGAAGGGAGCCATCGAGTTTTCGCCATCGCCGGAGTTCGTGCTCTCGCGCTTACTCCCGAAGTACCTGGAGTTCACGATTTACTCGGCGATGCTCGAAACCGACGCCGCCTTCTTTGCCGCCCAGCTCGTTGCGATGACCAATGCGACCGACAATGCCTCGAAACTCATCGACGAGCTGACGATCCAGATGAACAACGCTCGCCAAGCCGCGATCACCAAGGAACTCCTAGAGATCGTCGGCGGCGCAGAGGCGTTAGGAGTTTAGCGATGCGACCCCAACGACATTCCGCTTCGGAGACGCTCGCTGCGGACGTCGTGTCCTTCGCTCGCTCGACTCGATTTTCGGAAGAGCGAGCTTTGAAGAACACATCCTGTGTTGTCCGAAAATCGAGACGCTCCTTAAGCGGAACGTCGTTCGCTTCACTTGCTAAAATCCTATGGTTAAGAAATAAGCATGTCAGTACTTAAGGAAACGAAGGAAATAATGCCCACAGCTACCGGTAAGGTCGTTCAAGTGCTCGGCAACGTCGTCGACGTCGAGTTTACGCCCGAGACGCTGCCGAACATTAACGACGCGCTGCACGTCGGCGTCAACGAAGGCGCGGCGAAAGGTTCCGACAACGGCGCCGCACAGGGTACCGAGCTCGGAGGGACGGCGATGGCCGCACGCGAGCTCACGCTCGAAGTGCAAGACGAGCTCGGCGACAATCAAGTTCGCTGCCTTGCGCTGGGCTCGACCGATGGACTGGTTCGCGGTGCGGCCGTCACCAGCACCGGCGGCCCAATCGAGGTTCCGGTCGGTGAAGGCACGCTCGGGCGCATCTTCAACGTGCTCGGCGAGGCGATCGATAGCGATGCGCCGGTAAACGCCGCGGCACGATGGCCGATTCACCGTCCCCCGCCGCTCCTGAAGTATCAAGAGCCGACGGCGCGCATCTTCGAAACGGGCATCAAAGTCGTCGATCTGATGGCACCGTACACGCGCGGCGGCAAGGTTGGGCTCTTTGGGGGCGCCGGCGTAGGGAAAACGGTGCTCATCCAAGAGCTGATTCGAAATATCGCCTACGTCCACAAGGGCTTTTCGGTTTTTACCGGCGTCGGCGAACGCACGCGCGAAGGCAACGATCTTTGGCTCGAGATGAAAGAGTCGGGCGTGCTCGCGCAGACGACGCTCGTCTTCGGGCAGATGGACGAGCCGCCGGGCGTCCGCTTTCGGGTGGCCCAAACCGGCGTAACGATGGCGGAGTACTTCCGCGACGAGCTCGGGGCCGACGTGCTGCTCTTCATCGACAACATCTTCCGCTATATGCAGGCGGGTTCTGAAGTCTCCGCGCTGATGGGACGCATGCCGTCGGCCGTTGGATATCAGCCGACGCTCGCCACGGACATGGGTGCGCTCGAAGAACGCATCACCTCGACGCGCAAAGGCTCGATCACCTCGGTGCAGGCGGTCTACGTGCCTGCCGACGATTACACCGATCCGGCAGTCGCGACGACGTTTGCGCACCTCGATGCGACGACCGCGCTCTCACGCCCGATCTCGGAGCTCGGTATTTATCCCGCCGTCGATCCGCTCGCATCCACCTCGCGCATCCTCGATCCGCAGATCATCGGCGAAGAACATTACGCCGTCGCCCGCGGCGTCCAAGAGGTGCTCCAGCGCTACAAGGATCTGCAGGACATCATCGCCATTTTGGGCGTCGAGGAGCTCTCCGAAGACGATAAGATCGCGGTGGCGCGTGCGCGTCGCATCCAGCGATTCTTCTCGCAACCGTTCTTCGTGGCGGAGCAGTTCACGGGCCGGGCCGGTAAGTACGTGAAGCTGCCGGAGACGATCGCTTCGTTCAAAGAAATCCTGGAAGGAAAGGTGGACGACTTGCCGGAGGGCGCCTTCTTCTACGCCGGAACGATCGATGAGGTCCGCGAGAACGCCGAACGGATGTCGCGTGGCTGAATACGCGCGCACGGTCCCGTTTAGGCTCGTTACGCCGGCGCAGATCGTCTTCGACGGCGCTGCCGAGCTCGTCATTGCGGTCACGACCGAGGGCGAAGAGGGCATACTTCCTCACCACGCGCCGTTTCTCGCGGCGCTGCAACCCGGCATTCTACGGGCGAACGTCCGTCAAGGAGCCGACGATGGCGGCGCGACTTCACGTCTCGAGCTCGCAACCGGCGAAGGTTTCATGCAAGCGCTTCCCGACGGCGTCACCGTTCTCGTCGACGAGGCGGTGCGCTTCGAGGACGTGGTCCTTTCCGAGGTACGTCAGGAACTGACCGAAGCGACGGAGCGGCAGAAGGGCGCCGGCGCCGATCGCGAGCTCTATGCTCGCGAGCAGGCCAAGATCGAGTTCGCCAATGCGAAGTTGCGGCTCACCGGCCATAAGTAAGAGGTTACTAGTAGGCGAGCCGAGCGCCTACGCGAACGGTATTCCGTAGTATGCTCGATCGGCTTGAAACGACGCTGCGAATCCGCGGCGGTGTGCGTCTGGAGGGTTCGGTGACGACGCACGGCGCGAAAAACGCCGCGCTGCCGATCATGGCGGCATCGCTACTGGCCAAAGGCATGGTTACGCTCCGTCGCGTGCCGCGCATTACCGACGTCTCGGTGATGTCGTCGCTGCTCGAGGCGCTCGGTGCGCGCATTCGATACGAAGGCGATAACACGGTGACCATCGATGCGAGCAACGTTGCCTCGTACCGTGCGCCCTATGCGCTCGTTCGCAAGCTTGCCGCGTCCTTCGACGTGGTCGGAGCGCTCCTGGGCAGATTCGGACGGGCGGAGGTCCCGCTGCCGGGCGGCTGCGTGCTCGGTACGCGAGCCACGGACATGCACGAGCAGGCATTCGTCGCGCTGGGATGCGACGTCCATAACGCTCACGGTTATCTCATCGCACAATCGCGAGGAGCGCGGCTACGCGGAGCCGAGATCGAATTTCGCATGTCGAGCGTTGGCGCGACGAAGAACGCAATGCTTGCGGCCGCTCTCGCCGAGGGGTCGACGCGTTTGAACAACGTTGCGATGGAACCCGAGGTCGTCGACCTCGCAAACTTCCTCGTTTCGATGGGCGCAAAAATCTCGGGTCAAGGAACCGACACCATTCTCATCGAGGGCGTCGACGAACTCATCGGCGTCGAGTACGAGATCATCCCCGATCGCATCGTTACCGGAACGCTGCTGCTCGCCGGCGCCGTCACGCGCGGCGACGTGACGGTGAAACGATGCCGGCCCGATCATCTCGCGGCGTTGACCGACAAACTCGTCGAGTGCGGAGTCGCGACGATGACCGGCGACGATTGGATTCGCGTGAAAGCCGACGGTATCACCGGGGGCACCGATATTTTGACCGCGCCCTATCCCGGCTTTCCGACCGACTTGCAACCGCAAGCGGTCGGGTTTCTCTGCACGTGTCCGGGCACCAGCGTCGTCGAAGAATCGATCTTCAACGCGCGCTTTTCGTACGTGAACGAACTCGCCCGGATGGGCGCCGACGTCAAAGTTACGATGGAGAGCAATGCGGCGGTCATCAAAGGGCCCAAACAACTCTCGGGCGCGCCGGTCGAGGCGCCCGACATTCGGGCGGGGGCCGGGCTCGTCATCGCCGGACTCGCGGCGGTCGGAGAAACGGAGATCATCGGGCTCGAATACGTCGATCGCGGTTACGAGCGTCTCGAGGAGCTGCTCTCGGAGCTTGGCGGTCAAGTGCAGCGCAGCAGCGGCGTGACGCCGCTCGTCGAGCCGACGGGATTGTTCGAGACCAGTGAATACCCGCGCGTCTCAGCGACGGGATAATTTTTTTTTAACCTCCGGAGTGAAGGAACCGTAACTTGGATATCGGGATCGACCTCGGCACGGCGAACGTGCTCGTCCACGTCAAAGGCAAAGGGATCGTTCTGCGCGAGCCGTCGGTCGTCGCCAAAGACGTCAACACCGGCCGAGTGCTGGCCGTCGGCGAGGAAGCACGGCAAATGCTCGGCAGAACGCCCTCGCACATTCAGGCAATTCGTCCATTGCGCGACGGAGTGATCGCCGATTTCGAAGTCACCGAAGCGATGCTCTCGTACTTCATCAAGAAAGTGATGAAGGACCGGTCGTGGTGGTCCTCGATCGTGAAACCAAAGCCGCACGTCACGATCTGCGTGCCGGCTGAAATTACCAGCGTCGAAGAACGCGCCGTCAAAGACGCGGCAAAGCTTGCCGGGGCGCGCGACGTCGGAATCATCGAAGAGCCGATGGCGGCCGCAATCGGCGCCGGGTTACCGATCGGCGGCCCTTCCGGAAGCATGGTGGTCGACATCGGGGGCGGAACGACCGACGTTGCGGTGATCTCGCTCGGCGGAATCGTCGTCTCGCAATCGCTTCGGGTTGCGGGCAACAAGATGGACGAGGCGATCGTGCGGTACATTCGCCGCGTCTACAATCTCATGATCGGCGAGCGCACCGCCGAAGAGATCAAGATCAAGATCGGCTCGGCCTACAAGCTCGAACAGGAGCTTGCAATGGAGATCAGAGGCCGCGATCTGATCAACGGTTTGCCGAAGACCGTCAAGATTACCAGCGAGGAGATCCGCGAAGCGCTCGCGGAACCGGTCGGTGCGATCGTCGAGGCGGTCAAATCGGTGCTCGAGAAGACGCCGCCGGAGCTCGCAGCCGATATCATCGACCGCGGCATCATTTTGACCGGCGGAGGTGCGTTGCTGCGCGGCTTCGAGAAGCTGCTCTCGGAAGTGACCGGCGTTCCCGCGATCGTTGCGGAAGATCCGCTCTCGTGCGTTGCGATAGGTACCGGCGCCAGGCTACGGATCTAGACGTAGCGGATGGCGCCCGAGCGTTTTGGACGCATCCTCGACGCGCAGAACGTCGAGCTCGACGAGATCGCCGAAGAAGTTGCGAGGACCATCTTCTCCGGTGGGACGGTCATCCTGTCGAACGACACGAGTTATCTGATCGGATGCGATCCCTACGATTACGAAGCGGTCGACCGCGTCTATGCCGCGGTGGGACGTCCGGACAACCGGCCGCTCACGATGCACGTCGCGACTGCCGCGGAGTTTTTAGAGTACGCCGCCGATAATCCGCTCGCGATTCACGCTGCCAAACGGCTGCTTCCGGCCCCGGTGATCCTCCTCATTCGAAAACCGGCCTTCATCAGCGACGAGCTGGCGGCAGGCTTACAGACGCTCGCGTTTCGCGTTCCCGACGACTCGTTCGCGCGCCGTCTCCTCGATCGTTGCGGACCGATAGCGGGGACGACCGCGAGTCCGCGCGGCGGTCCGCGCTATCTCGGGGGAGCAGACCGCTCGATGCTCCCAAGCGCCGATCTTCTGGTAGAGCACGGCCCGACGCGCTATAATAGCGAATCGTCGATCGTCGATCTCTCCGGCGGCCACGCTCGTTTGCTGCGTGAAGGCATCGTCTCGGAGCAGCGCCTTACCGAACTGCTCGGACCGATCGAGCGCCCGACCGTAAAGATACGCTCCTTCGTCCTTCGACAAGCTCAGGATGACAGCTCAGGTTGACAACGTAAGATATCGCTTAAGAATGATTCGCTTACTCTTCGCACTGACCGGAGTTATCGCGCTCGCAACGCCGTTTGCGAGCGCCGCACCGCCGGTTTTGATCACGCCGGCGCCGCATCTGTCGCCGGCCCATCCAATGCCGTCGCGCCCGGGACCTTCGGGCTCGCCCGGCGCCCCCGCTTCCCCGGGCGCCCCCGCCCCGGCATCATTCGATCTCGGTGTCTGGACCGTGCACGCAAGCTCGCTCGATGCAAATTTCAAAAACGGCGACTTCAGCACGCCGAACAAACTCGTGATGACCCGCAGCGGCGGTGACGTCAGCGCCGATCGCGCCAACGGCAACTATAAAAAGCAGACGCTCTATCTCAACGGCCACGTCGTGATGCACGACTCACAAGGGAGCGCCGAAGCCGCGGCCGGCGCGGGCGCGGCGCCGCACGCACCGAGCCCCTCCACGCTGACGGCCGATCAGGCGCAGATCAACGGAGCCGCGAAGGTGTACAAAGCGATCGGAAACGTCCATTACGTGCAAGCCGATACCGTCGTCAACGCCAACACCGGAACGCTCGACGACCTGGCGCACACGTTACTGCTCGAGGGTGCCGTGCACATTACGCAAGGCACGCGTAGCATGACTGCGCGAAAAGTACTCTACAATACGGCCACCGGGACCGCTCACGCCGATGGCGACGTGACGATGCAATTTCCCAGTGAGGTGCATCGCAAACTCGCCACGCCGCGCCCGATCAAAGTGCCGAAGAATGCGATAACGCAGCCGGTCTCGAGCGCGGCGCCGTAAAGGAACGTCCCCAATGCTCGGCTTCTTTCGCCAGGAGATGCCGCTGGCCGCGCGCATGCGGCCGAGCACGCTTGAGGAGTTCGTCGGACAACAGGAGCTGCTCGGCGAGGGACGAGCGTTGCGCGCGGCGATCGAGCGCGACGCGGCGCCCTCTATGGTTCTTTGGGGGCCGCCCGGGAGCGGCAAAACGACGCTCGCGCAGATCGTCGCGCGGTCGACCGGCGCCCACTTCGAAGGCCTTTCCGCGGTAAGCGCGGGGGTTGCGGATCTACGGCGCGTCGTGGCCGAAGCGAAGGCGCGTCAACGCGTCGGTAAACGGACGGTCCTCTTCATCGACGAGATTCACCGGTTTAACAAAGCGCAGCAAGACGCGGTGCTGCCCTACGTCGAGGACGGGACGGTAACGTTCATCGGAGCCACGACGGAGAACCCATCGTTCGAAGTCAACTCAGCGCTCTTGTCGCGCGCCCGCGTCTTCGTTCTCCATGCGCTCTCCGACGAAGATGTGGGCAACATCGTCGACCGCGCGCTCGCGGACCGTGAAAATGGCCTCGGCGAACGCGAAATACGGCTCGAGAACGATGCCCGCGCACTACTGATTTCACTTGCAAACGGGGATGCGCGCGTCGCGCTCAATGCGCTCGAGTTTGCCGCCGCGACGGCGATTGCGCGCGAGGGGCCTCCCGCGATCGACGCACCGCTCGTCTACGAAGCGTTGCAGCGGCGCGGCTCGCAGTACGACAAAGCCGGCGAGATGCATTACGACACGGTCAGCGCTTTCATCAAATCTATTCGCGCAAGCGATCCAGACGCCGCGCTCTACTGGCTCGCGCGGATGATCGACGGCGGCGAAGATCCGCTTTTCATCGCGCGCCGGCTCGTGATTCTCGCATCCGAAGATGTGGGGCTCGCCGACTCAAACGGATTGCAAGTGGCGGTGGCGGCGCAACAGGCCGTGCACTTCGTTGGAATGCCCGAGGGATTTTACCCGCTCGCGCACGCGACGCTCTATCTCGCGACCGCGGCGAAGAGCAACGAGGTCGGACGCGCATACGGAGCGGCCATGGAAGACGTCGTTGCGACGCGCAACGATCCGGTTCCAATGCATCTGCGCAACGCTCCGACACAGCTCATGCGAAGGTTAGGATACGGTGAGGGATATCATGAAGTTTACCCTGAGCAAAGTCGAAGGGCGCACGACGATTACAGCGTCACCCAGCTCAATGTACCACCGGCGCTGAACGGCCGAAAGTACTACAAAAAAAGGCGGTCCGAGTGATTCTCGGACCGCCAGTTTTCCCGTTGCTACTTCTCGGAGTGTGCGTTGGAGCTTCGCACAACCAGATAATAGAACGGCAGACTGTGAGCGACCTGTGAAGTCGGAACGAATTTATCTCGACAACGCCGCGACCACGCGGCTGCGCCCCGAAGCCGCCGCGGCCGTGCGGGAAGCCGAGGCGGAGTATAACCCAAGTTCACTCCATTCCGAAGGACGGCGAGCGCGCGCCGCCCTCGATGCGGCCCGCGAGCTCGTTGCGACGTCGATCGGCGCGAAGCGAAACGAAATCGTCTTTACCGCAAGCGGAACGGAATCGGATAACCTTGCGCTCTTGGGTGTCGCGCGCACCGGCAGGCCCGGCGCACACGTCGTAACGACCGCGATCGAGCACCACGCCGTCCTCGGTGCCCTCGCGCGCCTTGGAGAGGAGAGTTTCGAGACCACCGTACTCCCCGTCGATTCCGGCGGCCGGGTCGATCCGGAGGAGTTCGAGTCGGCGCTCCGGCCGTCGACGGTGCTTGCCTCGGTGATGTACGCAAACAACGAAGTAGGGACGATCCAGCCGATTGCCCAGCTCGCCGCGATCGCGCGTCGCCGGGGAGTATGGTTTCACACCGACGCGGTTCAGGCCGGAAACTGGCTTTCGCTCGACGTCGAAACGCTCGGCGTCGACCTGCTAACGCTCTCCGCGCACAAATTCGGGGGGCCGCGCGGAGTGGGGCTGCTCTACGCACGTAGTGACGTGGCCCTTTCGCCAATCCTCTATGGAGGCGGCCAGGAACTCGGACGTCGCTCCGGGACCCAGAATCTCCCGGGCATTGCCGGGATGGCGCGTGCGCTCGGGCTCGCGCAATCGGAGCGTATCGCGAACGCGCGGCGGGCCGGCGAGTTGCGCGATCGCCTCGAAGCCGGAATCCAGGCCGCCGTTTCGGACGTGCGCGTCAATGGAGCGGCCCCTCGCCTGCCGAACCATCTCAACGTTAGCTTCGCGGGTACCGATGCGGCCGCGTTGCTGATTGCTCTGGACTTGGCGGGGATTGCCGTCTCGGCGGGCAGTGCGTGCACCTCGGGGAGCCTCGAGGCCAGCCACGTGCTCCGGGCTATGGGACTGGACGAACGCTGGCGGACCGGCGCAATCCGGTTCACGCTCGGGGTGACGACCTCGGCCTCGGAGATCGACCGCGTCGTGGCCGCCTTGCCGTCGATCGTCGCCGGGCTTCGCGCCCCTGCAACGTTGCTGCGGGGGGATGGGTAGAGTAGATACACGAACGGCGCGCCGCTGGAGGTTTAAGGTTGAGCAGTACTGAGTGGGGACCTTTGGTCCTCGACGTTCTCGCCGGTGTGGGAGCACTTTTGATCGGGATCGGCGTACTCGTCGCGGCCATGGCGCTCGCCAAGACGCTCGAGCGGGTCCGCACGACCCTGGACGGCGTCGACCGGCAGCTGGAGAATATCGGTACGCCGGCGACGAGTACCCTGGCTCACATCGACGAAGTAACGCGATCTCTCGAGGAGACGGCAGGCACCCTCGCGCAGACTGCCGACTTAACAAAGAGTGCGGTCGTTCCCGCGATCGTCAATGTTGGTGCGACGCTGGGGGGTGTAACCGCCGGTTTACGTCGCTTGGTTACTGGAAAAGACCGAAAGACCGGGGAGTAAAATTAACGATGGGTAACGGCAAAGGCGGAGGCGGTGGATTCTTCGCCGGTTTTCTTATCGGCGCCGTCATCGGCGGTGCCGCGGCGGTACTGCTCACGCAAGAAGAAACGTTGGACCGGCTGGCGGGTAAGGCGCGCGAGGCCGGAGACTTCGCTATGGGTGCGACCGGCGACATTCGCGGTAAGGTCGGTGACGTAACGTCGCAGTGGCAGTCGAGCGTCTCCGAGCTCTACGAGCGCGGTCGCCAAGTCGTTGAGAGCGCGCGGTCGAATATCGACGCCGCGGTCGCCGAAGGGCGCGCCGCGGCGGAAGAGACCGCCGACGATCTTCAGCGGAAAGCCGACGGGTAGCGCGTTGGATATAAAAGTAAACGTCCGCGAAGCTCCCGGCGATTGCTACATCGTCGACCTCAGCGGTGAAATCGACGTCTACACCTCGCCGAAAGTGAAAGATGCCGTCGGCACCTTGATCGACCGGGGCGTCTATCACTTGGTCATCAACCTCGAAAAGGTGCGCTATATCGATTCGACGGGACTTGGCGTGTTGATCGGCGGCCTCAAGCGCGTGCGCGAGCATGGTGGATCCGTTAACTTGGTCTGCACGAACTTGCAGATCAAGAAGATCTTCGACATCACGGGTCTCGTTAAAATCTTCGGCATCTTCGATAGCGAGGATGCTGCGATGAAAGCGCTGGTATGAATCAAGCGGTCGAGCAAAGCACGCCCGACCTCGTCGAGCTCCGCGTCCCGGCTCGCGCCGAATGGGTTGCACTCGCTCGGCTCGCCGCTGCGACCGTCGCAAACCGGTTGCATTTCTCGATCGAAGAGATCGAGGACGTCAAGCTCGCCGTTGCGGAGGCGTGCGCCGCGGTCATCCAGCACGACGGCCACGGCGAGTTTATCTCACTCACCTGCGAAGCGCTCGTGGACGCGTTGCGCATTCGAGTCCACGATAGCGGTCGCCACGGGGTCGCGCCGGCCGGCAGCCGGCACATGAACTTCGAAGAGGCTCGCGTCGCCGGCCTCGGGATCTTCTTGATTCGAACTCTCATGGACGAAGTGAGCTACGACGTCCATCCTCAACACGGTACCGATCTGTTGATGGTGAAGCGACTGGCCGGCCGGCCCGAATAGTGCAAGAACGGGAGGAGACCCGCCCGGACCGCGGACGTACGCGGGCATTATTCGCACGCTTCATGCTCGCGCGCTCCCAGCATGCCGAAAACCCCGAGCGAAATGACCCCGAGTACGAGCGGCTGCGCGACGAACTCGTTGTCGTGCATTTGAATCTCGTGCGTTTTCTCGCGGTGCGATTCGCGAATCGAGGGGAGCCGCTCGACGACCTCATTCAAGTCGGTACCGTCGGATTGCTCAAGGCCATCGATCGCTTCGACACCGAGCGGGGCGTTGAGTTTACGACCTACGCGACGCCGACGATCGTCGGTGAGATCAAGCGCTACTTCCGCGACAAAGGCTGGGCGGTCAAAGTTCCACGCCGTTTGCAGGAGCTCAATCTCGCCGTGAATCGAGCGAGCGACAAGCTCGCAATCGAACTAGGCCGAAGCCCCACCGTCGCCGAGCTCGCGAGGCATCTCAGTGCCGGCGAGGACGAGATTCTCGAAGCGCAGGAACTCGGACAAGCGTACAATCTGCTCTCGCTCGATAGCGAAGTCTCCGGCGAGAACGATAAGAAGTCGCAGACGCTCGCCGACACCGTCGGCGTCGCCGACGAGGGCCTCAAGCTCTTAGAGGACCGCGCCAATCTCGAGCGCGCCTTTACGGTACTCTCGGGGCGCGAGCGCGTGATCATTTATCTGCGCTTCTACGAATCGGTCTCGCAGACCGAGATCGCCAAGCGTCTCAACGTCTCGCAGATGCACGTCTCGCGTCTGCAGGCCAAGGCCCTCGAAAAACTCCGTTCGGTATTGGCTGAGTAGCGCGCTCGTAGTAGAGGCCGTGGCGCTCGACACGATGCCGAGGAAGCTCGGACCGAGGAGGGGAGCCATGGAGGGCGAGAGCGAGGAGGCCGTGCAGCCGGAGCGCAGCCCGGAGGGCGGAGCGACGAGCGGTTCCGAGGCGTCGCGTCGAACGCCACGACCGTAATGAAGAGTCAGGAATTGCGGCAGGCGTGGATCGACTTTTTCGTGGCGAAGCAGCACAAGCTGCTTCCGCCGGCGAGCTTGATTCCGCACGAGATGTCGACGACGCTCTTCACCATCGCCGGTATGGAGCAATTCGTTCCCGTCTTTCTCGGCGAGCAGCCGCCGCCGGCGCCTCGGGCGGTGACGGTGCAGCGCTGTCTGCGCGTTGCGGGCGCGAAGAGCGACATCGAGAGCGTCGGCCGAACCGGTCGCCACGGGACGTTCCTCGAGATGCTCGGGAATTTCAGTTTCGGCGACTATTATAAACGCGAAGCGATTGCGTGGGCGTGGGAGTTCATGACGCAGGTGCTGCGGGTCGATCCCTCGCGGCTTTATGTTACCGTGCATACCGGCGACGACGAAGCCGAGCGTTTGTGGATTGATGAAATCGGTTTAGCGCCGGAGCGCATCACTCGGTTCGACGAAGAGAACTTCTGGACGATGGGTGCGACCGGCCCGTGCGGTCCCTGCACCGAGATTTTCTACGATACCGGAGCGCAATACGCGAGCGGGCCGGACGACACCGGGCCAAACCGCGGAGACCGGTACGTCGAGATCTGGAACGTCGTCTTTCAGCAATATAATCGAACGGCCGACGGCAAGCTCGAAGAACTGCCGCGTAAGGCGATCGACACCGGCGCCGGATTCGAACGGATGCTCGCCATCTGCAATCGCGTCGCGTCAATGTACCAGACCGACCTCTTTACCGATCTCGTCGCGGCGCAGCCGGCGATCGGCCGCACCACGCTGACGCCACTCGAACAGACCGCACGCCAGAACATTATCGCCGATCATATGCGTGCCGCGACCTTCTTGATCAACGACGGAATCTACCCGTCGAACACCGATCGCGGATTCGTGCTTCGCTTCTTGATCCGCCGCGCGGTTCGCAACGGCCGGCTGCTCGGCTATCCCGACGGATTTCTCGCCGGACTCGTACCCGCGGTGGTCCGTTCGCTCGAAGCCGGCTATCCCGAGCTTCGGCGTAGCGAAGGACGCATCGTTACGGCGATTCGTCAAGAAGAGCAGACCTTCGACCGGACGCTGGAACGCGGCATGGCGATGCTCGACCGGCTCATTGACGAAGCGATCGAACGTCACAACGGCACGATCGGTGGGGAGGCTGCATTTACTCTGCACGATACGTACGGCTTTCCGGTCGAACTCACACGTGAGATTGCGGGCGAGCGCGGCGCCGTCGTCGACACGCTCGCATTCGACCGGCTCATGGAAGAGCAACGCGAACGCGCGCGGCGCGACGCGGCGGCAAAGCGTGAGGTCGTCGAACTGACCGATCTGCCCGCGGTGCGCAGCGAGTTTACCGGCTACGACGAGGGCCTCGAAGCCGAAGGCCGCGTCGTGGCCATACTCAAGGGCGGCGCGACCGTTCCGTCGTTGCGCAGCGGTGAGGAGGGCACGGTTCTGCTCGACCGCACCGCGTTTTACGCCGAGCGAGGCGGACAAATCGGCGATCGCGGAACGATCTTTTCGGAGAGCGGCCGTTTCGAAGTCCGCGACGCGCAGTATATGGGTGAGGCGATCGCTCATCACGGCGTCGTCGCCGAAGGCGAGATCTCGGCCGGCGATCTCGTTCGCACGAGTGTCTCCGAGGAGTGGCGGCGCGAAATTCGTCGTCATCACACGTCGGCCCATCTGCTGCAGCGCGCGCTCAAAGACGTCCTCGGCGACGAGGTCAATCAAGCCGGGTCGTGGGTCGGCATCGACCGCATGCGTTTTGACTTCCGCTGGCCCGGCGGAGCGCTGACGCCGGAGCAAAAGCGTGCCGTTGCACACCGCGTCAACGAGATGATTCGCGACGACGCGCATCTCGTAACGCGCGTGCTGCCGCTCGAAGAGGCGAAGAAGACCGGCGCGATTTGGATGGCCGGCGAGAAGTACGGCGAGCAAATCCGCGTCGTGCAGGCCGGGCCGTCGGTCGAATTCTGCGGCGGCACCCACTCGCACTCGACCGGCGAGCTCGGCATGTTCGTCATTCTCTCCGAGTCTTCGATCGGCAGCGGCATCCGTCGAATCGAATCGTGCGTTTCGGATGCGGCTGAAGAGTACGTCGCGCGGCAGAGCCATCTCATCGGCAGCCTCTCGTCGGCGCTCGCCGCGTCGCCCGACGAGTTGGGCGAACGCGTCGAACGGATGCAGCGCGACGTGAAAGATCTGCAGACGGCGCTCGGCCAGTTGCGCGCGCGGCTCGCCGCGAGTGAAGCCGAAACCTACGTCGCGAAGGCCGAGCGAAGTGGCGATCGCACGTTCGTCGGCGGTGTGGTTCGCGAGGCGAACGCCGAAGCGCTGCGCCATCTCAGCAGCGCGATTCGCAACCGCCTGAAAAGCGGTGTCGTCGCGCTTGCCGGGGTCGACAACGGGTCGGTCAACCTCTTGGTCAGTGCGAGTGACGACCTCGTGAAGGCCGGCGTGCATGCGGGGAACCTGGTGAAACTTGCGGCGCCGCTCGTCTCGGGGAAGGGCGGCGGTCAAGCCGCGCAGGCACAGGGCGGTGGAAGCGACGCTTCCGGCGCGACGGCGGCGGTGCGCGCGATTCGCGACGCGGTCTTCACATAACGGTGCGCGGTGCTCTCGGCGCGCTTGCGCTCGTGGCGCTGATCGGCGCGGGGCCGCCGGCGCTCGATTCCGAGTACGTGCTGCAGCGCTATACGATTGCGCTCGCCGGGCTCACCGCGCCCAAGGTCGTCGTTTACTCGTATACGGTCGCGCAAGTCGGGCCGAGCGATATCGAGCAGCGCCATCAGATCTATCGAAGCGGAACGGACGTGCGCGACGAGACGCTCGCGGTCGACGGAATTCCGCTCAGCCGAAAAGTCGTCCATTTTTCGCGCCGCGAGGATCGTTACACCGTCGATCGTTTCGCCCCCCGCACCGACGCGTACGAACTGCTCTTTCTCGGGACGGCGAAGGACGGGCATCATCTCGATTACGTCTACGAAGCCACGCCGTTGAGCCATCCGGCCGGCGCCTGGATCGACCGGATCGCCATCGACGGGCTGCGCTTTCTGCCGCGTGCGGTGCACTTTCATAGCAACGGCCTCGACGCCGCGGGAACCGGCAATATCGAGTTTGCGCCATTCGGCAGGTATTGGATGCCGGTCGCTGCCTCGGCGCAGGCGCACGTGAAAGGCAAGCCGGCGCGGGAGCGAATCACCTGGAGCGATTACCGCTTTCCGGAGAGCCTGCCGCCATCGACCTTTCAAGCACCGGAGCCGCTGCCGGAGAAGACGCGGTCGCCGTAGACTCGCGCCCGGCGGAGCGAGCGAGTGGCGCATACGCAGCCGCTCTTATCGCATTCCTCGTTACGGCAAGCCTCTCACATCTGCGTCCAACGCTATACAACAACTTCGTCTTGCTGGCGCAGGCGCTCTTGCACGGGCGCGCATGGATCGACTGGCCGGGTCCGTACATCGACGCGCTCAACTACGGCGGCCGATATTATATTATCGAAGGGCCGCTTCCGGCGGTGCTCATTCTGCCGCTCGTCGCGATTGTTGGGGCGCACGCGAATCAAACGCTGCTCGCGGCCGTGCTCGCCGCCGTTGCGATCGGCGCGGCGTGGGAGCTCGGCGAGCGCTTCGGCTTGCGACGCTCCGCGACCGCCTGGATCTGCGGCTTTTTGCTCGCCGGCACCGATCTGTTGTGGTGTGCGATGCTGGGTGACGTGTGGTTTCTCGCGCACGTGTCAGTTGTCTGCTTTACGCTGCTTGCGCTCGTCGAGCTCGCCGGGAAGCGTCGCGGCTGGCTCGTCGCGCTCTTTGCGGCGTGCGCGTTCGAATCACGCTTCTCGATGCTCGCCGCCGTTCCGGTTTACGGATATCTGCTCGCCTCGCCGCCGCCAAATGCCGCCGGCACTCTCAATCGGCGCGGACTCATTTCCTTTGCGGCGGTGCTTGCCGGTGTCGGCGTCGTGTGGCTGATCTACAATTTCGTGCGCTGGGGAACGTGGAACGACATCGGCTATACGACCTGGTATCATCAAGATGCGTCCGGTTCTCCGACCGGGTCGCCGTTTCGGCTCGACTATCTCTCCTTCGAATTGTGGTCGTTCTTCGTGCAGATGCCGGTGCGCGTGCCCGATTTTCCATGGCTGCGTCCCGACTTTTCGGGCGTGGCACTGACCTGGTCGTCGCCGGCTCTGCTGCTCGCATTCTTCGCGCGCCGCCCCGTTGGGTGGGTCATCGCGCTCTGGACTGCCGTCCTGCTCACGGCCGTGCCGAACCTCCTCTACTATGTCAACGGCTACGCGCAGTTCGGCATGCGCCATGCCCTCGATTTCGAGCCGTTCTTGGTCGCCCTCATGATCCTCGCGGTCCGCAATCGCTTCCCACGCTGGGGATACGTACTCGTCGCCTACTCGATTGCCGTCGGCCTTTGGGGCTGTTGGTACTGGCTGACCTACGTGCGCACGTAAGGCGCGATTTCATCCAACGATCGCGTCGTACGCTTCGCGGAGACCGGCCGGATCGCGAACCGGCGCGCCGCACGTTCCCGTGATGCAGATATACGCGGCCGGTTCGCCCGGCATGCGCAGATCGGCGGCCTCCTTCGGTGAGAGCGTTCGAATCGCTGCGAAGGGTGCCGGAAGGCGCAGCGCCGCTTCGCGAAACCCATCGGTTGCCCGGGCGTCGCCGACGATGCGAACGCTCAGGTCGGGGCGGAGGAACCGGCAGAGCGCGCGCGCGTACGTCGCGGCGAACGGGCCCGCGGCGTGCGCGGTCTGCACAAAGAGCCGCAGCGTCGCTTTCGCGCGCTCGCGGAAGGTCGAATCGCCGGTGAGCGCCGCGAGCCGGAGCAGCGCATCGGCCATCAGACCGTTCTCGCCGATCGGACGATCGGCAAGGGCGAGCCGCCCGAGCGCCTCTTCGCCGACGAGGCGATCGTAGAATCCGCCGCCCGGTGCCTCGAACCGCTCGATCGTGACTTCGGCGGCGCGGCGCGCGCGATCGAGAAAGCGCGCTTCACCCGAGATTTCGTGCGCATCGAGGAGTGCTCGCAGATAGGCAGCGTGATCGACGAGCAGGCCGCGTACCTCGGGCTCGCAATCCGGTGCGAGGACGTGGTAGAGCAGCCCGTCGTTGCCGACGAGCCGCCGATCGACGGCATCGAGCGTTTGAAGCGCCTCATGCAGCAACGCGTCGTCATCGAGTGCGCGCGCAACGAGGCACTCTGCGCCGGCGAGTCCGCAAGTCCAGTTGGTATACGACGTGCGATCGACGTAGGGTCGCTCACGCGTGCGCCGTTGCGCAAGCGCGAGTGCATAATACTCCTCATCGGCGTCTTGGCTACCGGCAAAGAATCCCGTCTGCGGGTCGCGCAGGACGGTGCGGACGTACCCCATCGCGGAAACCAGCGTCGCTCGAACGTCGTCCGTGGGCGCGAAGATGGCCAGCGTCGCGAGCACGCGGAGCAGTCCGGCATGGTCTTCGGCCATCTTCTCAAAATGGGGAACGCTCCAGTCGCGAGTCGTCGAATAGCGAAAGAAGCCGCCTTCGACGTGGTCGTAGGTTCCGCCGCGCGCCATTGCGAGCATCGTTCGTGCCGTTATCTCGTAGAGGCGCTCTTCGCCCGAAAGACGCCATTGCGCGAGCAGAAACTCGTGCACTTCGGGTTGCGGAAACTTCGGTGCGTCGCCGAATCCGCCGAACTCGTCGTCGTAGGATTGCTCGAGACGATCGATGAGGTCGCGAATCGGCGCCTCGTCGAGCTCGTTCTCGGAGTCCGTCGCGGAGGGCGTGACGCGTGCCTGCAGCTCGGCGCTGCGCTGCGCGATCTCGTCTTTGCGTTCGGCGTAGAATCGCGCGACTTCGTCGAGCGCGCGGCGCATCTGGAGGGCCGGCAGATAGGTCGCGCCGGTGAGGGTCGTGCCATCGGGCGCGAGGAATGCGGTCGTCGGCCAGCCGCCCATGTTATAGCGAGCGTTGACGTCGGGGCGCCGGTCGTTGTCGACGCGTACTGCAACAAAATCGCGATTGATCGTCTCGATCACGCCGGGATCGGAGTACGACGTTTCATCCATCACGTGACACCAGTGGCACCACACGGCGGAGATCGCGAGGAGAATCGGCTTCTCCTCGGAGCGCGCGCGTTCGAAGGCTTCCGTGCCCCAGCCCATCCAGTCGATCTCCGCTGCGCGATTGCGCCGCGGGGAGAATCGAAACTCATTCATCGGAGGCTCCTCGCAGGAAAGACGACGCATAGAAGATGGCGATCAACGCATACAGCGCCAGACCCACGATGCCTGCCGTTTCGAGCCGCAGTAGAGACGATGCGGAAAAAAAGAGCGCAAAAGCGAAACTGACCGCAGCGTATCGCCGGTGCATCGGCGCCGACATCCCGTAGATTTCGCGATCGTAGAAGCCGCCGGGGGAACGACTGCATCGCAGCGCGACCACCGCCAGCACGAGCGCGATCGCCAATCCGGCAAGGCTCCAAAGCATCTGCTCTAAGAATACCGTGGCGGTGCGTCGAAAGCCAATCCCAATGGCGACTCGTACGACGTCGGCGCGTCCCGGTTCGCTCGCGACGTATCACAAGAAACGAGATTTCGAGAAGACGCCCGAGCCGAGTGGCAAGGGAAAGACCGCTCGTTCGGGCGGGAAGAGGCTACGATTCGTCGTGCAGATGCATCGCGCAACGCGGCTGCATTACGATTTTCGGCTCGAAGCCGACGGCGTTCTCGCCTCATGGGCAGTGCCGAAAGGACCGACGCTTGCTCCGGGAGACCGGCGTCTGGCGATGCACGTCGAGGATCATCCGTTCGACTATCGCGACTTCGAAGGCAATATTCCCGAAGGCCAGTACGGCGCCGGCAGCGTCATCGTTTGGGATAAAGGTACGTACACGCTCGCCGAAGGCGACGATCCCGGCGATGAGATCGCGAACGGAAAGATCAAATTCGTACTCCACGGCAAGAAGCTGCACGGCGTCTTCGCGCTCGTCAAGATCAAGCCGCGCGAACACGAGAGCGGCGATCCGTGGCTGCTCATCAAGGATCGGGACGAGCACGCCGATCCGAAGTACGATCCGGCCGATCACCCCGAATCGGTGAAGAGCGGAAAGACACTTGCCGACATCGCCCGCGATCCGCGCGCGAAGACCTGGCAGTCGAAGCCAAGCGCGCGTCATGCCGCCACAGCCCGGGGCAAGTCGAAGGCCAAGCGCGACCCGGTCCCACATCCGAAGTCGTTGATGCTCGCGACGCTCGTCTCCGAACCCTTCGACGATTCCGCGTGGCTCTTCGAAATCAAGTGGGACGGGTATCGCGCGCTCTGCACGATTGACGAGAAGCAATTCTCGCTCGTTTCACGCAACGGTCTGGATATGTTGCGCCGCTTTCCGGAGCTCGAAGGTCTCCACCGCGCATTCGCGAGTCTCCCGGTCGTCGTCGACGGCGAGATCGTCAGTCTCGATGCGAAGGGGCGCTCGGAATTTCAGCGTCTGCAGGAATCGCAGAAAAAACCGGCCGGTCTGACCTATGCCGCCTTCGATCTGCTCTACGCCGACGGCATCGATCTGCGCTCGAAACCGCTCGAAGAGCGCAAAGCGCTGCTCGAACGATTGATTCGCGACGAGGAGCTCGTGCTCTACTCCAAACACATCGTCGGCGAAGGAAAAATGCTCTACCAGAGCGCGCGCAAGCAGCGCCTCGAGGGCATCATCGGCAAGAAGCGCGACTCGACGTATCAGGAACGGCGAAGCCGCGATTGGGTAAAGATCAAGACCGGTTGCGAGCAAGAGTTCGTCGTGGGCGGCTGGACGGAGCCCAAGGGAAGCCGCACGGGCTTTGGTGCGCTGCTCTTAGGTGTCTACGAGAAGAAAACGCTGCGCTACGTGGGCTCGGTCGGAACCGGGTTCACGGAAAAGCTCTTGCGCGAGCTTCACGTACGGCTGCGCCGCATGGAACGAAAAACATCGCCCTTCTCCAATCCGGTCGATGCGAACGCACCCACGCACTGGGCCACGCCCGAACTCGTCGTCGAGGTGCGGTTCTCGGAGTGGACCCGCGACGGATACCTGCGTCAGCCCGCATATCAAGGACTTCGTCTGGATAAGCCCGCGCGCGACGTCGTCGCCGAGCGCCCGGCGGAGGCCTGATGGCCGAGCAGCGGGTTGCCAAGCGCATCGGTTCGCGGACGCTCTCGCTCTCGAACCTTGATAAAGTTCTCTGGCCGCGCGACGGTTATACCAAAGGCGATCTCATCGAGTTTTATGAGAGCGTCGCGCCATATGCCGTCGCCCACCTCGCCGGTCGTCCGCTTACGCTTCAACGCTATCCCAACGGCATTGATGGGCAGACGTTCTTCGAAAAACAGATGCCGCGCGGAATGCCGGACTGGATCGAACGCATCACGCTGCCGACGCCGGGCGGCTCGCGCAGCCACGTTACGTTTGCGATCTGCAACGATACTCCGAGCCTCGTGTATTTCGCAAATCTCGCCACGATCGTGCTGCACGTCTGGACGTCGCGTCTGCCCGCAATCGACGAGCCGGATTTCGTGATCTTCGATCTCGATCCCGGGGAGAAATGCACGCTCAAGTCGCTTGCAACGGTCGCACTCGGCGTTCGCGACCTGCTGGGAACGATCGGGCTCACGCCGCTCGTGAAAACCACCGGCGGCTACGGCTTGCACGTCGTCGTGCCGCTTGCATCGGGATATTCCTACGATACCGCGAAGATTTTCGCGGAGATCGTTGCGCGGCGCGCCGCCGAGGAACTCGGCGAACTTGCAACGCTGCAGCGCACGATCGCCAAGCGTCCGCAGGCGGCGGTCTACATCGATTACGTGCAGGTCGGGCACGGGAAGACGATCGTCGCCCCCTATTCGGCGCGCGCGCGGGATGGGGCTCCGGTCTCGACGCCACTGCATTGGGCCGAGGTCGAAGCTCTCGAACGGCGACGTACCCCGGCTGCCCCGGCCGACGAGTTTGCGAAGCATACGATCGCGACGACGCCCGGTCGCCTCGAGCGCGAAGGTGACCTTTGGGGTCGAAAGTATTGGAAAAAACAGCGCCTCGAGCCCGCAATTCGCCGGGCGCAGCGCTTGTGGTAGGGGGTGTGCCTTGGGTAGAATAGTCGGGCTATGGCGCATGCAATCTGGTCAGGTTCCATCAATTTCGGGCTCGTAACGATCCCGGTTAAGCTCTTCACTGCGGTCAAGACCGACGAACTATCGTTCAATCTCCTTCACGCCAAGGACGAGGGACGCATCAAGTACGAGCGCATCTGCTCGGTCGACGGCAAGCCGGTTCCCTGGGACGAGATCGTCAAGGGCTACGAATACGAAAAAGGCGAGTACGTGCTGCTTGCCGATGACGATTTCAAAAAGGTTAATCCCGAAGCGACGCAAGCGGTCGATATCTTGGAATTCGTCGAGCTCGATAAGATCAATCCGATGTATTTCGACAAACCGTACTATCTCGAGCCGACCAAACAAGGGCGCCACGCGTACGCGTTGCTGCGCGAGACGCTGACAGACAGCAATCGCGTCGCGATCGCACGCGTCGTCGTTCGCACCAAGGAGTATATTGCTGCGGTGAAGGCCATCGGCGAAGCCCTGGTGCTCGAGCTGATGCATTGGGCGAGCGAGATCGTTCCCTCCGATACGCTCGAGATTCCGGGCCGCGAGAAGCTTCCCGAGAAGGAGCTGCAGATGGCGCGCATGCTCGTCGATACCATGAGCGTCGACGAGTTCGAGCCGGAGAAGTTTACCAATAAGTACCATGACGAGCTGCTCGCGATGATCGAAGCGCGCGCCGCCGGCAAAGAGCTCCCGACGCCAAAGAAGGCGCCGGCGCGATCGAAGGTGGTCAATCTCATGGATGTGTTGGCGCAGAGTCTCGAGGCGAGCAAGTCGCGCCGCACCGGTACGAACGGAAAAGCGGCCACCACGAAGCGCCGCAAGAAGACCGCAGCGTAACGCCGGCCGTGGCCGACGTGCCGACCATCGAATCGGCGCGCTTGATTCTGCGCAACTGGCGTGACGATGACGTCGAGCCTTGGGTGCGAATGAATTCGGATCCGCGCGTCGCCGAGTTCTTACGCGGGCCGTACACGCGCGAGCGTTCCGAAACGACCGCGCGCGAGATTCGGCGTACTCTCGAAAGCAAGGGCTACGGCTGGTGGGTCGTCGAGGTTCGCGCCGGTGCGCGCTTCGCCGGTGTTATCATGCTCGACGAGGTTCCATTTGAGGCCGCCTTTACGCCGGCGTATGAGGTGGGCTGGCGCTTTGCATTCGAGCACTGGGGAGCGGGGTACGCGACCGAAGGCGCGAGAGCGGCCCTCGTGCACGCGTTCGCGACGCTACGCTGGCGCGAAGTCGTCGCGTTCACTGCGGCGTCGAATCTTCGCTCGCGGCGTGTGATGGATCGCCTCGGGATAACCTACGATCCGGGCGCGGACTTCGATCATCCCAGGCTCGAGGCGGGAGATCCGCTACGCGCGCACGTGCTCTATCGAATCAAGAACGAGAATCGCTAGCCGTCGGCGATCTTGACGGCCTCGACTTCCGCGGCGAGCGTCAGCCCACTCTCGCCCTGCGCGCTGGTTCGTTCTCCGCGCGCGTTGAACAGCCCCATGACGAGCGCGACGGTCGCGAGCGTTAGCGATTCGATTCCGGCAAAGCGCGGACCGTACGCGGCCAAGAATTTCGTCGAGAAGGGCGGTGCGAGGATCCCCGAGAGTGAGTCGAGCGAGGAGCTCGCTCCCAACACCGTCCCCTGATCGCGATCCGACGCCGCGTTGCTGATCAGCGCGGTGACGCCGGTATTCGTCAGGGCCATGCCGAGGCCGAAGAGAATCATCGTAATAACCAAGAACGGCACGATGCTGTGCACGAACGGAACGAGCGCGAAGCCGGCGACGAGAAAGGTCAAGCCGACGTTCGACATCCAACGGTCGCCCAGACGCGCGGAGAGCCGCCCGACCAGCGAGGTGTTGATCACGACGTTGAAGGCCGCGAACGCGGAGAAAAGATAATCGGTCTGTGCCAGTCCGAAACTGAGTTGCCGCTGTAAGTAGAGCGCAAAAACGGCAAACCAACCGTAGAGCGCGAGCGAGATCGCCAGCTTCTGCCAGAGGATCCGCGCGAGTCGCGGATTGCGGAAGCTCTGCGAGATCGCGGCGATGCCAAGCCGTTCTTCATCGGCGGTATGCGTTCGCGACTCGGGAAGCATCACGATCGTGAGCAGCAGGGTGACGAACTGCAGCGCTGCCGCGACTAAGAAAGGCACCGCGAATCCAAAACGCGCGTAGAGCAGGCCGCCGCCCGCGGGGCCGAAGACCATGCCCGCGGCAAACATAGCACCGATCAAGCCGAAAGCGCGCGCGCGTTCCTTCGGAGCGACGAGATCGGCGACATATGCCTGCGTGATGCTGATGTTTCCGCCCGAAATCCCTTCGATGATTCGCGCGCCGAAGACGACCGCGATCGGTGAAACCGCGATTGCGGCGGCGACGTTCGGAGCAACGCCCAGGAGCGCCCAGCCGATGGTCGCGCCGATCTGGCTGACGATCAGCACCATTTTGCGTCCGATTCGATCGGAAATGTAACCCCAGAGTGGGGCTGAGGCGAGCTGGCAGGCCGAGAACGTCGCGAAGAGCAGGCCGACGACAAATGCCGACATGCCGAAGTGCGTCACGAAATACGGCAGCATCGGAATCAGCATGCTGAACCCGACGATGTCGATGAACGTGACGCCGAGAATCGGCAGTAGCTTACGGATCATGCTCGGGCCTCCATTCGAGGCTCCCTAGCGAGACGACTCTACCGGTAGGACGACCCGCGAGAGCCGCTCGCTCTTGCGCACGAGGTCGACTTTATACGGGCGGCTCAAATCGATGCTGGTCAGTACCTTATGCAGCGCATCGACGCTGTTGAGGCGCCGGCCTTCGAACGCAAGCAACACGTCGCCGGTTTGCAAACGCGCCGTCTGTGCTGGACTCGCCGGTTCGACCGAGTCGACGACGATCGCCCGCCGGTCCTCCAGGCCGAGCCGGCGCGCGGCGGGAGGCGCTAGAACGATATCCTGCACGGCGATGCCGAGATAGCCGCGGCGCACCCGGCCGTCGCGCATCAACAAGCCGGCGATGTGCTTCGCGGTGTCGATCGCGATCGCAAAGCAGAGGCCTTGACCGGGAAGGACCGCTGTATTGACGCCGATCACTTCCCCGCGCGCGTCGACGAGCGGACCGCCGGAGTTACCGGGATTGAGCGCTGCATCGGTTTGGATGATGTTCTCCATGAGCCTTCCGGAGCGAGAGCGCAGCGACCGCCCGAGTGCGCTGACCACGCCGGCGGTGACGGTGTAGGCGAGGCCGTACGGATTCCCGACCGCGACGGCGAGTTGGCCGGGCCGCAGTGTCGACGAATCGCCGAGGGCGGCGTGCGCGAGATCCGGTGCGTCGACGCGCAGAACGGCGAGGTCCGAATCGGGATCGTCTCCGACCAGCGCTGCTGGCAACTCGCGGCCGTCGAGCAGCGCAACGCCGATCCGCTCGGCGTCGTGCACGACGTGACTATTCGTAACGACGAATCCGTCAGGCGTGAAAACGAATCCGCTCCCGTTGCCACCGCGGCGACCGTCGTGCACTTCAATGCTGACAACCGCAGGGCTGACGCGCTCGGCTGCCGCAGTGACGGCCTGCGAGTACGGATCGAGCGTGGACGCGCTTTCAATCGAGACGAGAGGAAGAACCATAGAGGCTCCTCCAAACCGTCGCCGGCGGCGAGGGGTTTCGAAGAGAGAGGCGGGGAGTCAGCCGCCCCGAATCGTGGTCAGTTCCGCGCCCAGATGGCGGAATTGGTAGACGCGCTGGTTTCAGGTACCAGTGGTGGCAACACCGTGGGGGTTCGAGTCCCTTTCTGGGCAGATGCATTTCGCACGGTGTTGCCACCACAGCGCAGCGCGAAGCGCGAAGCGCGAAGCGGTTTTCAAAGGGGGTTCGAGTCCCTTTCTGGGCAGATGCGTTTCGCACGACCGCGCCAGAGCCAACGTCGGGGATGTAGCTTGGAGCGGGCGGTTATCGATTCGCGAGGTCGAGGTCGGCGACGAGTGCCTTCGCAGTGGAATCGGGAACGCCGAGCGCGAGGAGCGTTGCGCCGGTGAACTTTTCGCTCGCGATCTTGAGAATAGTCCAGCCGCTCTTTTCTTTCTTCGTCAACGCCTCGCCGGCGGCGTAACCTTTGCCGCCGCTCCAGAATGCAATCGCGTACGGCCTCTCTTCGACGATCCTGACGTTGATGTCGGTGGCTTTTAGGCGATCTTGAACGATACCGGAAATCGCGATGGCGTCATCGGGACCAGGGATCGCGGCGGCGGCCGGCGCGAAACACGCCAGCACGAGAATTATCGAAGCTAGTATTCGCATGTCGCTGCGCTTCAGGCACGGATTGCTGCCGCCCTTTGCCGCCTAGGGACGGGCCCCTTGCGCTGCGACCGGAAGCGTCCGAAAACGTGCGGCCATGCCGGCCTCCAAGTGAACGTTGAGATGGCAGTGGTAGAGCCAGACGCCCGGATTGTCGGGAACCATGTCGGCAACGACCATGCCCATCGGGCCGAGCTGCGCAGTATCGGTGCGCATGCCGTTGATGATGACGGTTTCGCCGTGCCAGTGCGGGGCGTGGAAATCGAAGTCGCTCATCGTCGTCATCACGTACCAGCGTGTGCGCTGCCCTTGAACCACGTCGATCATCGGCATGTTACCGAAAACGAAGCCGTTGATCGAGAACATCGAGTTGGCATCGACGAAATTTTGGTTGTCGGTGGTCTTCACCCCGTGCGGATTGATCGTTGGGTCCGCAAGATTCTCGGCGAAAAGCCGGCTCTGACTCTCGTCGATCTGCGCGAACATCGTAAAGACTTCTCGATCGACGTCGTTGGGGGTGCCGTCCGTCCTTGCCGAACCGCGTCGAGTGACGACGATGGGTCCGACGAGGCCGGTGTTTACGTCGCGGAGCTCATCCGTGTGCGAGTGGTACATCCAAAGAATCGAGCTTGGGTCCATCGGTCCCGGGCCCGAGCGCTCCGGAACCTCGAAGCGATAGGTGTAGGTCGCGCCGGGAGCGACCGCGTCGCCGGGTTTTTCCGACTGGCCCGTACCGTCGCGGTACGGCGCGCCCTCGGATGTCTTGAGATAGCGTAACCCGTGGACGTGAAAACTCAGTGGCAGGTGGGAGTTGTTTCTGAAGACGACGGTCACGGTGTCGCCGACCACGGCACGGATCGGCGGCCCGAGCGTGCCCATGTAGCGTTCGTCAGCCGCGCGCTCCTCGGGCATGCGAAACGATGCGTCGGAGTAACCACGATAGACGATTTTACGGTAACGATAACCGAGCTGGAGCTTGTTCGGCGCCAGCGGTGCGCCGGTGAGCACGTTCGTTCCGCTTGGAGCATAGTTCCAGACGATCTCGTCGGCCGCAATGTAATAGGTTCGCTCCGCAGCGACGGCCGGGGCCGTGCAAAGCGCGATGAGGCAGATAATTCGCAGCATGTTTCTCACACTTTCTGAGCTTGCGCGTCGGCGAGGCGCGCAGCAATAAAATCGGCAACGTCGCGGGTCTCCGTCACGAAGAGACGCTTGCCCGACGTTACCTCGTGGACGGAGCCGCGCCAGTGCGCGTCCCCATCAGATCCCTCGGTCAGCCACATGCGAACGAGGAAGGTGACGTCTCGCCGTTTGGGGTTCACTCGCCAAGCGTAGCCGGCCGGCGTGCCGCCATCGTGCCGTAGCACGCCGCAGGCATGGCAGGGCGGTACGATGCTCAGAACCGAAACCGATGGGCGGCTACTTTCCGCCCTCGGACCGTGTTGGAGCGCGAACCGATCAGTTGCGAAGATGACGTAAGACTCGACGTGCGGTTGTTCGGCCAGGCCGACATTCGCCACGCCGGTGCGCCCGTCAAGTTCGCAAAGCGTTCGACGACGCTGACCATGCTGGCACTTTTGGTGCTCAAGCGCGGACAGGCCGTCGCTCGCGACTCGCTGGCATTTACGCTCTTTCCGGAAACCGATGAGGGCGGCGCGCTTGCCGAGTTGCGGCGATATCTCTATTTGGCGAACAGAGCGCTCCCGGCAACCGGCGGCGAGCCGTGGTTCGTCAGCGATGCGGAAACGGTGCGCTGGAACGATGCGGCCGGCGCGTTCGTCGACGTCTTCGAGTTCGAGCGGCTTGCCGCCATCAGCGAAACCGAGCCGCAAGCCGTCGCTCTTTACGCCGGCGATCTGCTCGAAAACGTTTACGAAGATTGGGTCGTCGCCGAACGCGAACGTCTTCGCGGCATCTACCTCGGCGCGCTTGACGACTTGATCGGCCGCTATCGGGCCGAGCGAAACTACGCCGAGGCGATTGCGTGCGCGAAGCGCATCCTTACCGACGATGCCTGGCGTGAGGACACGCTTCGCGTTCTTATGGCGTTGCGCTACGAAATGGGTGATACCGCCGGCGCCCTCGCCGAATACGAACGATTTGCAAAGCGCCTGCGAGACGAGCTGGCCGTCACGCCGATGCCCGAAACGGTCGCCGTTCGCCAATCGATTCTGCGTCAGGAGGCCGTGCCGGGCGCCGTTCGCCCTTCATCAGGTGCGCCGGTCGCCGAAATCCGCCGCGGCGCCGCCGCGATTCTGCCATTCGTCGGACGCACGGAGGAGCTTGCGATTCTCTACGGGGCGTGGAGTCGAGCTGCGCGCGGCGCCGCCGGTTTCGTCGTCATTGCCGGTGAAGCGGGCGTCGGCAAGACCCGCCTCGCCGCAGAACTCGCGCGGATCGTTCAATCCGAGGGCGGCCGCGTCTTCGTAGGTACGACCGCCGCTCCCGAATCGATGCCGTATCAACCAATCGTCGAAGCGTTGCGCTCGGGACTGCCGCTCTTGCTCGCACGCAACATCTCGCCGGAGCGCCGTACCGTCTTGGCACCACTCTTACCCGAGCTGCGCGATCCCGACGTTCCCGAAGTTGTCTTTTCGGAGACGTCGCCGGAGCGCGCCACGGCGCGCATCTACGAAGCGCTCTCGTTCGCAATTCGAACGCTTGCGTCGCCGCGCCCGTTGCTGCTCGTTCTGGAGGACCTGCATTGGGCAGGACTCGCCACGATCGAAGCGCTCGGGAGCATTCTCCGCGACGCAATGCGCTCGCCGATATTGATCCTTGCGACGTGCCGACAAGAGGAAACGCCGGTTGCCCATCCACTACGAGCGCTCGAGCGTTCCTTACGCGACCATTTTAACGTGGAGGAGCTCGAGCTCGAGCGCCTCGACGAATCGGACGTCGGCGACCTGGTCGAACGGGTCGAAGGTTTGAGCGGAGAACGCGACGGCCTCGCGAGGTCGCTCTACGCACAAAGCGAGGGCAATGCACTCTTTCTCGATGAGGCGATCAGCGCGATCCTCGAAAATCGCGAACCTATTCTTGGACCGGCAACGACCTCGAGCGTCATCGGCCGGCGAATCGAACGACTCGGCCGCGAGGGCCGCTCGGTCGTAGAAATCGCAGCCGTTGCCGGTTCCGGATGCAGCGTGCCCTTGATTCGCGACGTTTCCAACCTTTCGAGCGCTGCGATCGCGCGCGGAATCGACGAACTGCTCGATCACCGGATTCTCCGTGAAGCCGGTGCCAGAGCCGGTTACGACTACGTCTTTAGCCATCATCTGATCGCCGATGCGGTCTACGCGGAAATCGAACCGGCCTTTCGAGAGCAACGGCACCATCGCGTCGCTGAATGTCTGCAAGCCATTTGGGAGTCGAGCGGATCGGGTTCGGCGCGTGAGATCGCACGCCATTACGAATCGGCTGCCGCGAATGCGCCCGCGGCGGAGTGGTATCTGCGCGCGGCACGGGAGGCCGCGACGGTGCACGCCCATGGCGATGCGATCGAGCTTGCAAGCCGTGCGCTCCAAAATGCCGCCGAGAACGATCTCTGCCGCGCGGCGCTCGAGGTGCGCGAGACGGCGCGGAGCCGTCGCGGCGATCGCCGAGGACAGGCCGATGATATCGACGCGCTCGAAGAGCTTGCAAAGAACGATCTGCGCGCCCGCTTCGATGTGCTGCTTCGCCGCGTCTTTCTGGCGCGCGCGTTAGGTGATTCCGACGATGAGTATCGCTATATCGAGCGACTCGAAGACGTGGCGGCCGAGCTCGGCGACGCCGAACGAGCGCAAGCATCGACGCAAGCCGCCACGCATCTCAGCCTTTGCAGCCGCTCCGCGGAGGCGATCGAACCGGCGCGCCGGGCGCTCGTCGTTTACGAGCGATGCGGCGATCTGCGAGGTCAACTCGACTGTCTCTATTTGCTGGTCGAGGCGACGGCAAACATCGGTGATTTGGAGGCCGAGCGTGGGTATCTGAACGCCATCGCCGAGCGTGCGGGAAGCCTGAGCGATCGTGGAGTTGAAGCCCGCGCGCTCGGAGTCGCGGGACTCGCTGCGCTGCTTCGTCAGGATTATACGGAATGCTTTTCGCTAACGGAGCGTTCGCTTACGCGCTATATCGAGCTCAACGATCGCGAAGGCGAAGCCGCATCGCGCGCCCGTTTAGCCGTTACCGCCGCATGGCTCAAAGACTATACCGGCGGCTTGCACGAGTTCGAGTCGGCGATGCGAATCTACGAATCGCTCGGCCACAAACGTGGGCTTGCCGTCATTTACGCGAATCGAACGCTCCTCCTCATTCGGGTCGGACTCTTCACCGAAGCCTTGCGTTCGATCGAACGATCGAACGAGCTCTTCGAAAGGGTCCAAGAGAAGCGCACGCTCGTCGTCAATCGCGTGAATGCGAGCTTCGTGAACCTGCAACTGGGAAATGCTTCGCAAGCCAAGACGCTCGCGGCGTCGGCGCTAGCGACCGCGCGCGAGATGGCGTACCCGGTTTTTGAAGCGGCGGCCCTGGCGAACCTCGGAAACGCGGAGCGGTTCGCCGGCGAGATCGACGACGCGATCGAACACATGGAAGCGGGAATGGCCATTCGCCGAAGCGTTCAGGAAGCGCGCGACTTCGTCGATGACCTCGCTGACTTGACGCTCGCATACGTCGATGCGGGTCGGAGCGATCGGGCCCTGGCAACCGCGCGAGAGCTTCTCGAGATCGGTGCAATTTCATTCGACGGCGCCTTCTGGCCGCAGTACGCATGGTGGGCGGCTGCACAGGGGCTCGCTGCAGGTGGTGCGCAGGACGAAGCTCGCGAGGCAATGGTGCGTTCCCGCCGCGAGCTCGAAGCCTTCGCCGAGCGGATTGGCGATGAGGCGACCCGCGCGGCATTTCTGCACGTACCGATCAATCAGTCGATCGCGAACGGTGCAGCCGACGCTCAGCGTGCCGGCTGATGTTCGCTGATCGCTGCTGCGGCCGGTTGCGAGATGTGACGGAGACCGATACCTACACACGCCGCAGCAACGCTATTTTGGATACCGACACGCGTGGTGGCACGACCGTTATCACCTTCGATTCAAAGCGTCAAAAGTGGGTCGTTTTTGCGGTGGGATCCGATGGTTACAGTGCCTCCGAAGGCACGGTCGGCCCAGGCGATCCGAACAAGGCGACCTTTCTGATCGTCTACCCGCATGCCTCGAACCGACCGTATATCGTGAACGGTCCATTCGGTCAGGGCGCCGATGCAAAGATGACGATTGGGACGATGACCTGCACCAAGGCGTAACGGCTCGCATTATCGGGAGGGCATCGCCGTTGGGCGCTTGGCCGGCGGCTAAGTATCCGGCGTGTTGGTAGGCCGCCGTTTTGGGTAGAACGTGCCAAATGACGCGCGGCATTGTACAATCCGGCCTCGCTCGATCGGTCACGGCGGGCGAAGAGGTGACCCTCTGCTCCGGCACCACGGCCACCGTGCGGCGGAGCTATCCTTGCGGCTATCGCGGTTCGGTCGAAATTCTTCTGGCCGGAAGCAAAGAGAGCGAGAGTGCAGCGAGCTTGACCCTGGCGCGAGGGAACGACCGCGGCCAAAGCGGACTCGGTTAAGCGGGATCCACGCCGTGCCGCTCGTCGAGGTCGTTGCCGTGTTGATCGTGGTCGGAGTTCTGCTCTGGCTGATCAACGCATATATTCCAATGGCGAGTGCCGTCAAGTCGCTGCTGAACGCAGTGGTCGTGATCGCCCTCATCGTATGGATATTGAAGGTTTTCGGTCTGTGGCACTACATCACCAGCATTCGCGCCGGCTAGCGCCGATTTGAAGTGCTCCGCGTTTCGAACCGCACGGCTTTGGATAGGCTTTAGGAACGATACGTGGAGGTAGATGATGAGTAAAGATACGCTCGACAAAGCAGCAGATGCGGTAAAACGAACGACCGACAACGTCAAGGACGCGATTCACGAAGGGCAGCATCGCACGGCTGCCGACGCGGAGAAGGCTCGTCGGGAGAGTTTGGGCGACGAGTTGACGGGTTCGGAGAAGGTGAAGTCGGTACTCAACGAGGCTAAGCACCGCACGCAAGCTGAAATCGACGCGGGCAAGCGTGACGTGCGCAATCGGTAGCTAGGACCGTTAGCGCTGAAGGGGGCGTGTCGCGCGTGCGACGCGCCTTCTTCGTTGAGGGCAGGCTTCTCTCAGGGGGGCAGGAGAATCACGCAACCGGCGTACCGTACACAGCAGGAGAAATTCGTGAAGCACTTTCCGATCGTTGCCGTTTTGGCGCTGGCAATCGCCGGTTGCAGCCAGTCCGCGAAGCAGTCGACCGCACATGTTTCTTCGCCCCAGACCTACCAAGTTCTGCTCGATACGAGCCGAGGCCCGGTCGTCATCGACGTCGATCGCTCGCTCGCGCCGAACGGAGCGAAGCGATTTTACGACCTGGTGAAAGCGAAGTACTTCGATGGTTCGCGGTTCTACCGGGTGGTTCCGGGATTCGTCGTGCAATGGGGTGCGGCGGCCTCGCCCGCGGTCACCAAAAAATGGGACGTCACGATTCCCGACGATCCGGTCAAAGCGTCGAACACGCGTGGAACGGTCACTTTCGCCGCGACAGGCGATCCGAACAGCCGCACAACCCATCTCTTTATCAACTTGGGCGATAACGCAAGGCTCGACGCGATGAAATTCGCACCGATCGGCCGGGTCACGAGCGGTATGGCGGCCATTGACGATATTTATCCTGGTTACGGTGAGACGCCGGATCAGACGATGATCGGGGAGCGGGGTAACGCTTACCTCACGAAGGACTTTCCGGCGCTCGATTACATCAAGACCGCGCGCATCGTCGACGGATCGAAGTAACGCTACGGAGCGAAATCGGCCCTAAACATATACGTGCTCTCGATCGCGACGCAGTTCGCGAGCTTTGGCGAGTAGGTTGATTTCACGGCCGCCGTCACGACGGCGCGATCCACGTTAGCATCTCCGCTCGATTTGTAGACGCGAGCCGCGGTCGCTTTGCCGCTTGGCGCAACCGTAACCTCGACGAGAGCAAAAACCTTTTTTCGCGGCCACTCCGGCTTCGGGAGGTCGGGCGCGACGGGAGCGATCGCCTTCACGTCGGCATTGGGATCTTTGCAGGCGCTGCTCGCAACGGTCGTGGCGCCGAGGGCCGACAGCGACGGCGCGGCATGGACCTGCGCCGGCGATACCGCCTGAAATATGAGGGTAGTCAGCACGAAAAGCATGGTGACCGCTCCTATCGGAAGGTAGTTGATCTTCGCGTCGCTCGGTCTCCGGTCTCCGGTCAAGAGGCGCTCGATGCGCGCGACGAGCGCATTGCGCGATCCGACGATGCTCGGGGTCAAGAGCGGCGCACTCGATCGGGTCAGAGAGCGTCCGAGTGTGGCGAGACACGAGGCGTATTCGATCGATTGGCCGATGCGTCGTACCGCCCAATCGTCACACGCCGCTTCGCGTTCGTAGACCAGGTGCCGTCCAACCAGGCGAAGGCATGGATTCCAGAAAAAGACGGCTTCAAGAATTCGCTGCACCGCGTTGCCGGCGACGTCGCCGCGGCGCAGATGCGCGAGTTCGTGCTCGACGGCGCATCGCAAATCGTCTTCGCTTAGGTTCGCGATCAGGCCGCTCGGCAGAACGATTGCCGGCGATGCAAGCCCGGTTGCAATTGGAATCGTGAGATCTTCAGAGGCGAGTACCGCTATCCCGTCGACGAGTGAGTGTGTCGATGCGCTTCGACGGATCCGGCCAACCCGCGCGAAACTGAGCGCGAGGCGCCCGAGTGCGAGTGCAGATCCCGCGAACCAGAGGACGCCGGCGGCGAGGTCGATCGAGTGCATCGCGAACGCCGGCCACCCAAACCACTGCGTTGCACGGTCGACCACGGCGCCGACCGGAACGAACGTAAAGAGCGCGCGGCCGTACCCCTGCGGTTCCATCATGGTGATGAGATGAGTCCCGAGTTGCGAGAACGTCGTCAGCATCGGGACGGCAACCAGCGCGAGGAGTGCCGCAAACCAAACGGCGTACCGGGTCGTCGCGTTTCGTGGCGAGACGAAGTGCAGCGTCGCTGCGGTGAGCGCGACGACGATCGCGTCTTGCCAGAGTGCGTTCAGGATGAAGGCGAGCGTCATCTCGATACCTTTCGTTTGCGGGAGAGCGCCTTTTGTATGCGCGCGACGTCGTCATCGGTCAGCTTTGTATCGTCGAGCAGCTGTACGGCGAGCTCGCCGGGAGAATCTCCGAAAAAGCGCCGCACGAGCTGACGCACCGCCGAATCGGCGGCCTGTTTCTGCGCGACCAGGGGACGATAGACGAAGGCTCGCCCATCCTCTTCGTGCGCGACGTAGCCTTTCTGCTCGAGCGTTCGCATCGTTGAAAGTACGGTGTTGTAGGCGAGCGGCGGCGCGCCGATCCGGGCGGCAATCTCGCCGACCGTCGCGCTCTCCGAGTGCCAAAGCACCTCCATGAGCCGCAGTTCGTGATCGGTCAGAATCGGCGAGCGCTTACGCGGCACGGAGAGACTCTCGAACAACTAGATTCATAGGAGTCAATCCTAGGCGATCGAAATCGCTTTGTCAACTAGATTCCTAAGAGTTTCGTTCGAGCGCCGCGCGATCCCAGCCCGCGCAGGTCGCTGCGGCCTGGTAGGTGCTTGCAAAAAAGTCGAGCACGCAGCGGTCCGGATCATCCGAACCTCGCACCGACTCGTACGGTAGGAGAAACTCTCGCAGCTGGTCGCTCCACGATGCCGTCTGCGGGCGTATCGTCGACCCCGCCAAGCCTTCGGGAATCGGATAAATGTATGCGTAGAGCATCGGTTCGAGGCCGAACCCTCCCGGCCAGAATCCGATGCTGAAGACTTCACGCGAGTACGCTTCGCGCGTCACCCAATCCGGCAGGTTCGGAAAACCGCCGGGATGCGGCGGCGCCGGCCGCCCCGAGAAGAACGATTGCGCGAGATCGAAGCTTCCCCAGAAGAAGTGAACCGGGCTCGCCTTGCCGAGAAACCGTGCGCGAAAAATCTCGCAGAGGCGCGAGATCTGCATGAGTGCTCGCCAGAACCGCTGCGCGTACTCGCCGTCGTACGTGCGATGGGTCGTGTCTTGGTCGAACGGGATCGCTTCGGTGACCTCGTTGGGTTTCTTGTTGATCGCAACGGCGATCCCCAGCTCGCCGAGGCTCCTCATAACGCGGTCATAGAACGTCGCGACGGTCATCGGCTCGAGTGCAAATGAGGCGCGCTTGCCGTCGCAATCCACGATCAGCAGGCGCTGGTCGATGAAGTCGAACGCGATCTCGAAGCTGCGGTCTTCGTATGGCATCGACGAAGTCGTTAGGCCGCGCGACGTAACGTAGAGCGTCACGTTCCACCAGTGATTGACGAGCGGCTCCAGCTTGAGGCGAATCTTGCCGACGATCTGCGTCCAGAGCTGGAGCGTCGCCAGCGTCTCTTTCCAATCCTCGTACCGGAGTATCGGCCAGCGTTCCATTTACAAGCTCCGTTCGGTGCCGCGTAGGTTCGCGATCAAGGCAGTGCTTCCGAGCAGCGCCGGAATGATGCCGAGCGCCGCGAGCCCGGCTAATCCGCGCCACGCGACGACGAATCCGTGGGTTTGACCGACCGCTCCGAAGATTGCCGGCGTCAGCATCGCCGCCAAGAGCGTCCACGTGAGTCCGACGCCGAGTGCGCTTCCCGAGTGTTCTTCACCGCCGATCTCGGCGAAACCGATGACGCTGACGCCCAGCCACCCTTCGGCCGTGAAACCGAGCACGATTGCAAAGAGTGCCGCGAGCCAGAGCGGCGTTGTCGCTCCTACGCCGGCCACTCCGAGAGCGACGAATGCCACGAGCAGGCAGACGACGGCGAGCGGCAGCGTTCGGCTCCCGCCGAAAATATGATCGCTGACCCAGCCCCAGGCGAGGCGGCCGCCGATGGCGGCGACCTGCGAGAGCGTAAAGAGCGCGACGGCCAGCGATACCGGATAGCCGCAGACGTGAACGTAGGTGAGCGTGAGGAAACCCATCAGCGCAAACTGCGCGCAGATCAAGACCATCGAGGTGATCGTCAGCAAGATCAGCCGGCTTTCGCGCGCGATCGTAATCATTTCCAGCAGCATCGCCCGCACTGAGACGCGTTCGCCTTGAAGTTCCACGGGTTCGCGGTAAAGCGCGGAGGCGATCCAGCACGCGGCGAGCGTGAGGATTCCCGCGGCGGCGAGCGCGCCTCGATACTCAAAGCGTGCCGCGATCGCGGGAAGCAAGATCGAGCCGATCGCGCCGGCAAGGGGTACGCCGCATTGCCGCACACCCATCGCCAGGCCCCGGTCGGCTTTTTTGAAGAAAAAGATGATCGCATGGCTGCCGGCCGGCGTGACAGCCGCATATCCAATTCCGTACATCAGGAGCCAGAAGAGCAGCCACGTGAAACTCGCGACCAGCGATGCCGCGAGTAGCGCGAGACCCATGAAAACGCCGCTCCAAAAGACGACGGTCTTGTCGCCGAACCGGTCGGTGAGCAGGCCGGCGACCGACGTCATCACCACCGAACCGAGCATTTGAACCGAGAGAATCAACCCCAACTGCCCCTGCTCGATGTGCAATTCCGAACCGAAGAACGTCATGAGCGAGCCGGTGCCAACGATAAAGATCGACGCGCCGACCATTGCGCCGGTAAAGAGCGCGAGCACCTCGTACGGTGATTCGGGGATCGGATTATGGGGACGCGGGTGCCGTGTAGGAAGCTGCATCGTTCTGAGGGTTTCTTCGCTGGGCTGCGGCGAAGCTGCAAGCGTGGGGCTCCGCGACGAACGTATCCGTCATCTGACGATTTTTCTCGTCGCCGCGCCAAGCGCGGCGATCGTCTGGGCGATCTTCCACGCGGTCTACGAGAACTTGAGCGCGACCGCGAAGGCGATCGGATACGTCGATTCGCTCACACAGGTGCTCATCGGTCTCGGTTACGTTGCGATGGTCGGCGGCACGCTCGTGCTCGGCGCGATCGCGGCGTGGGCGGGCATCGCATATCTGCTGCTCCTTCGGCGCGATCGATAGCCCGGTGCGCGTGCGGCTGGTCGTCAATCGCGCTGCGCGCCGCGGGTCGCGTCTCGGTGACGCCGTCGCCGCGGAGCTCGTGCGCCGCGGCATCGAGGTCACTGCCGATGAGACGGTTGCGCGCGGCCTCGACGCCATCGTCGTTGCCGGAGGTGATGGCACCGTCGCCGGGCAGATTCCGCGCGCGCTCGCTCTCGGCATCCCGATCGGTATCGTGCCGCTCGGCACTTTCAACGATCTTGCGCACGCGCTGAAGATACCGCTCGACGTCGCGGATGCTTGTGCGCTCATCGCCGCCGAGCGTACGCGCCCGATCGACGTTGCGCGGGTCAATGACGCCTACTACGCCACCGAAGCGAGCATCGGTCTCTCAAGCCGGCTCGCGCGCCTGCAGCGCGTCGAAGATAAGCAGCGCTTCGGTTTCCTGGCAATCGTAGCGAGCCTCTTTCGCGTCGCGTGGTATGCGCGAACCTTTCACGTCGACGTCGCGTATGAAGGCAGACGCGAACGATTGAAAGCGATGCAATTGACGATTGCGAACAGCGCGCACTTCGGCGGCGTCATTACGGTGGACGATGCGGCGATCGACGACGGCTGGCTCGACTGCTATTGCGTCGAGGTGAAGACGCCCTTCGATTTGATGTCGATCGTGGGAGCGATCGTGACGGGACGGCGCCATTCCGTGGCGGGATTGCGAACCTTCCGCGCGAGAAGCTTCGAAGTGCGAACGCGCCGCGCGCACCGGATCAGCGCCGACGGCGAACCCGCCGGCGCGACGCCGGCTCGTTTCGAAGTGCTCCCTCGGGCCCTACGAGTCTTCGTTCCCGAACGCTAAGCAACCGGGCGTGCGGCAGTGAAAACTTTCCTGGCGCCGGGGCGTATAAGAGTTTAGACGGAGATCACGCTCACAGTAGGAGTGCCGGCATGAGCCTTTACGAATTCGGCCCATTTCAGCTCGATGAAGCGCGCTTGCTCTTGCTCGATCGCGGTGCGCCGATCCCGATCGGTCCGAAGGTCGTCGAGACGCTGTTGGCGCTGCTCGAGCATCCGGGCGAACTCTTCCCCAAGTCCGAGCTGCTCGCGCGCATCTGGCCCGAGGGTTACGTCGACGAAGCGAACCTCGCGCAGAATATCTACGTGCTGCGCAAGACGCTGCGCCGAAGCTGGAACGCCGATGCCATCGAGACGATCCCGCGGCGAGGCTATCGCTTCGTCGCTCCCGTTACACGCCGCGAAGATCCGCCCCGGCGCGAACCCGTTCGCTCCTTCCCCGCGCCGCCGCTGCGCCGAGGCTCCATCCTCGCAGCCGCTCTCGCGCTCGCGCTCCTGGGCGGCTCCGCACCCTCGATGGAGCGGCCCGCCGTCGTCAAATCGCAGGCCCAGGTCGCGGTTCGCGATACGCGTCTCTATGCGATTGGCCGCTACTATTGGAACTTGCGAACGCGCGACGGCGTGGCCAAGAGCATCGAATACTTCTCGCGCATCGTCGCGAACGATCCGCGTGACGCTCGCGGGTATGCCGGCTTGGCCTCGGCAAACGCGATTATGGCCGACTACGAATACGGCCCGGATTCGCCGAAGGTCGACATCGCACGTGCCGGCCTCTACGCCCGCAGAGCGCTCGATGCCGATCCCCAAAACGCCGAGTCGTACGCGGTATTGGGCTTCATCGCGTCGTGGAGAAAGGGGAGCTCGGTTCATCTAGCGGCGGCAGTGAGCGATTTCCGTCACGCAATCGCCCTCGATCCGTCGAGCGGCACGGCTCACCAATGGTATGGCGAGGCGCTCCTCGAGCAAGGTCGTGTGGCCGAAGCCTACGGTGAGCTGACGAAGGCCGCTCAGCTCGATCCGCTCTCGGTCGCCACGACCGCGTGGCTGGGGACGGTAGCCTACTACGAAGGGCATTATCGCGAGGCGATCGCCTACGCCAAGGAGACGCTCGATCTTTCACCCCAACGCTCCGATGCCTATGAAACCTTAGGGCTCGCCGATGAGGCGATCGGCGACCGCAAGGGGGCCGCAGAGAGTTTCCGCCGGCTCGCTCAGACCTGCCCTGAATGCCGCGCCGAATCGGCCGCGCTGCTCAGCGAGCTCTACGCCCGCAGCAACCGGATGGCTCTCGCAAGAGCCGAGCTCGCGATCGCCCGGGCGAACGTCGGGCAGGTCGAACCTGCGAATCTGGCGGTTGCCTTCGAGGCCCTTGGCGAGCGCGGTGCCGCCTTAACCTGGCTGCGCCGCGCACGCATGAGCGGCTACGCTTCGGTCGAGATCGCGACCGACCCGCGCTTCGCAACGCTGCGGCGCGCCTCGAACGGCTAGGCTGAAAAAAATCTTTTCGGACCAGTTGACAGGCTCATACTGTTAAGCTATTGTACTAGTGTACTAGTACGACAGCTTGATGGTACTAGATCGCCTGAAAGGATTTCCGAAATGATTCACACGACGCAGCAAGACTCGATCCGCGAGACGCGGACGCCCGTGCGGCTTCCCGATCGCCGCTCCTCCGAGCTCTTCCCCGGCTGGGGCCCGAAGTTCTAAGGCCCTCGCGAAGCGAGTAGGGGTCTCATACGATGCCGGCCGTCTTAACGGTCGATCCGCGAAGCGGTGTACCGATCTACCTGCAGATCATCGAGCAGATCAAACGATCGATCGCGCTTGGGGTCTTGCAGGCGGGCGAGCAGCTTCCCACCGTGAAGCAGCTCGCGGTCGACCTCACCGTCAATCCGAACACCGTCGCGCGTGCATATCGCGACCTGGAGCGCGACCAGGTGATCGAGACTGCCCCCGGCCGAGGATCCTTCGTGCGCGCCAACGGCGTCACGGATATCCCGAAGGTGGCTGCGGAGATCGGCGGAGATGCGCTCGATGTCGCGCTACGCGAAGCAAAGTCGGTCGGACTCTCGCGCATGCAAGTGCTCGGGCTCTTCGAGGCCGCGGTTGAACGCTGGTACGGAGACCTTGAAAAGTGAGTGAAATGAGTATCACGATTACGAACCTGCGCAAATTGTACGGCAACGCCGCAGCCGTCGACGGATTCTCGCTGGAGATTCCTGGTGCGAGCGTCTTCGGTTTGTTGGGACCCAACGGTGCCGGCAAGACGACGACGTTCAAGTGCATGCTCGGGATGGCGCGCCAGACGAGCGGCGAGATCCTCTACGATGGCAAGCCGCTCGCGCCCGCGATGTTCGAGCGAATCGCGTACCTTCCGGAGCGCAGCGTGCTGTACGATTGGATGACCGTTGCCGAACACGTCGAGATGAATCGGCGTGCGTTTCACAACTTCGACCCCGGCCGGGCGCGTGAGTTGCTGGCGACCTTCAATATCGATTTACGAAAGCGCGCGCGCACGCTCTCCAAGGGCATGAAGACCGCGGTCATGGTCGCGCTCGCCTTTGCGCGCAACGCCGAGATCCTCGTGCTCGACGAGCCGACCGGCGGCCTCGACCCGGTGAATCAGCGGCACGTGCTGAGCCTGATGATCAACGAGGCAGCAAAAGGCAACGCCGTGATCTTCTCGTCGCATCAGATCGGACAGGTCGAGCGCGCTGCCGAGCACATCGCGGTCATGGACCGCGGACGGCTCGTGCTGCAGGGACTCGTTGACGACCTCAAGGCCGACCGGAAGATCGTCGAAGGTGTCTTTCCCGACCTTGGATTTACGCTGGACGGCATTGCAAACGATCCGAACGTCGCGCGTGTCGACCGCACCGAGCGCATCGTACGGCTGATGGTCACCGGCGGCGCGGACCAGATCGCGTCGCGCCTCTCGGCCGCCGGCGCGGTCGGCGTTCGCGTGCTCGATCTCAACCTTGAAGATATCTTCTTATATGCGGTATCGCCGGCAACGGCGACCGCCGACATCGTCGTAAAGGAAAGCTCGTCATGAATTACGTCGAATGGCTTCGCGTCCGCAATCTCTTAAAGATCGTCGCGATCGTTCTCGTGGTTCTGGTCGCGCTCGCCGTCGTTCTGCGGGTCTCCGTTTCGCGCTACATGTCGCCCGATGCCTGGGTATCGCACATCTCGATGGATCCCGGTGTGAAGATTACCCGCAGCGTCCTGCCCGACGGTACGAAACGGGTGATCATGGACGACCCGAATCAAGATACGCACGTCGTCATCGACGACTTTGGCTATAAAGGGAAGCACATCGTCGTCACCGAGCCGACAAAGCGCGCGCACTCGGACCACTCGCATATCAGCGTGGGCAGCATTCGAGTCATCGAAACGAATCACGGCAATACGACCACGACCGTCATCGATACGAACGGCGCGGTTCCCATGATCTATTACATGGCGATCGCCGACGTCGTCGCGCTCATCGTCGCTACGATCCTGGCCGCACCGTTGGCACGCGAGATGGACGGCCACCTCGAAGTCGCGCTGACCCGGCCGTGCTCGCGCCTGCGCTTCGCTCTCGAGGTTCTCGCCGCCGACGTCGCCGGCATCGTTGCAGCATCGGTCATGACGGTCATCGCTTTTTACGCCTGTCAGTTGCTCTTCGAATCGGCGCGACTCGATTTCAGTGGAATCAACGCACGCGCCATCGCTATGGGGATCGTGATGCCGCTTGCCTGGTACGCGATGCTCTGCGCGGCAACGAGCTGGATCGGGCGCTCCTACGGCGCGGTGCTCGGTTTCGCGTGGCCGATAGCGATTCTCGTTGGAGTCCTCACACTCGTCCATCCCAGCAACCTGCTGGCACTCTTCATTCACGATATCGCCTGGGTAATCTCGAGGATCGACCCGTTGACGTACGTCTCGTTCGCATCGCCGAACGATGACGGTACGCTGGATTATGCAGACTCGAACTTCGGGCTGCGGTTCTTGGCAGAGGTGCTCTTCTTCATCGTCTATGGTGCGCTCGCCATTATCAAGTGGCAGCGCGTGGAGGCCTAATCCCGTGGAAATCATTGGAACGAATCTTACCCTCTCGCTAGGCGCGTGGCGCCTGCGGTTCGTGCTCGCGATCGAAGAACAGGACGAACGTCCAAAGGAAAAGGTGCGTCCCCCGCATCGCCTGCGCGTCGTCCCGGAGGACGAATACGTCCGCTAGTACACGAAGCCGTTGCGCACGGCAGGGCGGGCGAACGTAAACCCGTCGGCCCCGACGGTATAGAGATAGATGTTCGGAATCAGCGGATCGCCGCTGATGTTGAAGGCAAACTGTCCGACCAGCGTGGTGAACGTGCCTCCGGTTTGCAACGTGCGCAAGAGCGCCGAGCGCGAGGTCGCGTTTCCCCGCAGCGACGCGGCGATGATGAGCTGTGCGGCCGCATAACCGAACGCCGACTGCGTCGTGATCTGGGTGACTTCGCGTTCGAAATCGGTCACCAGCTGGACCGCGCTCGGGACGCGATCGATCGGCGGCATCGGCGAAGCGACGTACGCGCCGTTGAGGGTTTTGGCGTAGGTTGAAATCGTTTCGGAGTTATAGAAGCCGTCGGCCGCTCCGAAGTCGCCGGTATATCCGGCGAGACGGAGTGCTTGCGCGACCGGTCCCAGCTCGGCCGTCTTCCCGGCGAGAAAGACGAAGCCCGGAGAGCGGTCGAGCACCGTCCGCGCCGCCTGCGCCGGGTCGGTCTTCCCCATCGGAAAGAGCAGAACATCGGCTGGATGATGGTCGGTCGTCGCTTGCGCGACGAAACCGCTCGCGACCTCGTAACCGTAATCCCCGTCGAACGCGACGGCGATTGCGGTTACGCCGCGTTTGCCCTCGAGCGCGGCACCGGCGAAGAGCCGGCCGGAGGCGCTGTCGCGCGCCGGCAGCCGATAGACGTTGTGATAGCCGCGCTTCGTCACCGCGTCGGCGGTCACGGTTGGAACGACGACCGCAAATCCCACGTTCGCGTATCGCGAAAGCGCGGCGAGCGTCATCGGTGCGGTCAAGTTGCCGACGACGCCGATGCAGTTGAAATCCGCCGCGGCGACGTTGGCGTTCGAGGCCGCGACGCCCGGATCGTTGCGATCGTCGTAGGGACGCGAACCCCACGCATTGGAGAGCAGCGTGTTGAAGCGATTCTGCTCGTCGACCGCGGCTTGAACGCCTTTGACGACTTCTTCGCCGTACTTTTGCAGCGGACCGGAGAGCGTGACGTTCACCGCGATATTGATTTGCGGTAAGTATCGCTGGGTTTGAATCGGCGGACCCGGGGCGATCTGCGCGCGCCCGGGCGCGGCGGCGCCGCCGGCGACCGCCGCGGCAGCCGCGGCGATAAATCCGCGTCGCTTCACACGTACCCGCCGACGGTGGTGATCAGAAAGAAGACCGAAAACGTCATGTTGGAGATGAAGATTCGTTCGTTGATGACGAAAAGATTGGACCCGCTTCGAAAGAGATACTCTTCGTAGATGATGAGAACTGCGACTGAGAACACGCCCAGAAAATAGGTGCGGCCGGCACCGGCGAGCATCCCCGCGGCGCCCAAGAGCAGCAGCATCGCGCCGTGCAGGACGATTGGTAGGACACGCCCGCTCGCTTCTCCGAATCTCACCGGCAGGGAGCGAATCCCTTGCGCTCGGTCGACGCCGAGATCCATGAGCGCGTAGATGATGTCGAACCCTGCGACCCATATCGTCACCGCGGCGAAAAGCAGAAGGGCCGGCAGTGTGATCCTCCCGGCAATCCCGATATAGGCGCCGAGCGGTGCGAGGCCGTCGACGGCGCCGAGCACGAAGTGCGTGGCCCACGTGAAGCGCTTGCAGAGCGGATAGGCTAAGAGCAGCAGCGCCGTAATCGGCATGAGTTTGACGCAGAGCGGATTGAGCATCCACGCCGACACGAGCAGCAGCGCGAGGCCCGCGGCACTCGCCCACAGCATCGTCGCCGGCGCGAGCGCGCCGGTGGCGAGCGCGCGCCGCGCGGTGCGCGGATTGCGCGCGTCGATCTCCCGATCGAGGAAGCGATTCGCCGCCATCGCCGCCGTTCGCGCGCCGAAAACGGCCAGCGTGATCCAAAGGAGTGCGGCCGGCGAAGGAATCCCCCGAGCAGCCAATATCGCGCCGACGTAGGCGAAGGGCAGCGCGAAGAGCGTATGCTCGATGCGAATCTCGCGCAGGAAGAGTGCGATCGCCTTCATCGGCGTGGTTCGTCCGGCATGCGCACGAGCCGGTCGTAAGCTTGGGCACCCTGTCCCGACCAGTCGTCGGGCTGTAACGCTTTTTTGACGGCATCGAGTCCGTATGCCGGCCATCGCTCGTTTACGAGCCGGCGCGTCGCCTCGTCCGCGACCATCTCCGGCGGCCATTCACGATGGTAACCTTCCGATGCATCCTTGCGGGTAGCATCGATGCCGATCTTGGTGCCGTAGGCAATGCTGTACGAACCGTGGTCGAGGTCGTCGACCGGACCCGGCATTGTCACGACGTCGCGCTCGGGAGCCAAGTTGTTGAGAACGAACCATGCAACCGCGCGCGGATCCTGCACGTCCACGTCGGCATCGACGATCACCAGGACGCGCGTGAGCATCATCATGTGCCCAAGCCCCCACAACGCGTTCATCACCTTCTTGGCTTGTCCCGGATAGGATTTTCGAATCGAAACGATTGCGAGATTATGGAAGCCGCCTTCAACCGGTAGATTCATATCGACGACTTCCGGAAGCATCGCTGCAAGGATCGGCAAGAAGAGTCGCTCCGTCGCCTTCCCGAGCCACGCGTCTTCCATCGGCGGCTTTCCGACCACCGTCGCGGCGTAGATCGGATCGCGGCGGTGAGTGATGCATGTCACGTGGAAGGTTGGATAGCGATCCGCAAGACTGTAGACGCCTGTGTGATCCCCGAAGGGTCCTTCGAGCCGTAGATCGTCGTTGTCGACGTAGCCCTCGAGTACGAATTCCGCTTGTGCCGGAACGAGAAGATCGACGCTCTTCGCGCGAACGAGCTCGACGGGCTTTCCGCGCAGCAGGCCGGCAAAGGCGAACTCGTCGAGCATCGGCGGTAAAGGTGCCGTCGCCGCATAGGTGAGAACGGGCTCCGTGCCGATCGCAACGGCGGCGGGGATTCGCTTGCCCCAAGCATCGGCGTGCGCCCGCCCGTGCTTGTGGCGCTGCCAATGCATCGCCGTCTCCGTTGCATTGAAGACTTGCATTCGATACATCCCGACGTTAAATCGCTTGGTCTTTGGATCTTTCGTGATCACGAGCGGGAGCGTAATGAACGGACCGGCATCGAGCGGCCACGTGGTGAGCACCGGAAGCTTCGTCAGATCGGGCTGCGTAACGACGATCTCCTGGACGCTTCCCTCTTTGACGACCTTGGGAACCGCGTTGGCGAGCGGCGCGAGACGCAGCGCGCCACGGACCTTTCCGAAGAAGGATGCGCCGGGAGGCGCGAAGTCGATCAGCGAGCGCACCCGTGCGCCGGCCTCGTCGAGCGTCGCCGCATCGAGCGCCATCGCCATCCGCCGTCGCGTGCCAAACTGATTCGTGAGTACCGGGAAACTCGAACCTTTCACGTTCGAAAAGAGCAGAGCCGGGCCGCCGGCTTTGACGACGCGGTCGGTTATCGCAGCGATTTCCAGGTGCGGATCGACGCTTGCATCGACGACGTGCAGCTCTCCCGCGCGCCGCAGCGCGGCGACGAAATCACCCAAGGACGCGAAGGGCATGGCGTCCTGACTTACACGTTAAGGCGGCATTACTCTTTGTGGGCGGGAATCGTGGCGACGAAGCGCGCGCCGCCCAGCGGACCCTCTCCGACCGAGACCGCGCCGTCGTGCGCGCGGGCGATCCAGCGTACGATCGCGAGTCCGAGGCCGGTTCCCGCGCCGTCGTTCGCGCGCCGGTAGAAGCGTTCGAAGATGCGCTCGCGCTCCTGCAGGGGAACGCCCTCGCCGTCGTCGTCCACGACGATCTCACAGATTCCCCCGTTGCGTCGCGAGGCGATTGCAACGCTTGCGCGTGCGTGGCGAATAGCGTTGTCGAGCAGGTTACGCGCGAGCTCGCGCAGTCGCCGTTCGTCTCCGTCGACGATTGCGCTCGTAGGGGAACTCTCGAGACGGATTCCGCGCGCGCTCGCGATCGGTTGCGTCTCGATCGATGAATCGGAGACGACCGCTCCCAGATCGACCGGCTCGCAGTGAAGCGCGCCGCGCCCGGGATCGCGCGCCAGCGTTAGCAGATCGGTGACCACGGCCGAGGCTTCAAACGCGCTGCGTGCGACGGCCTCGAAGGCTGCCGGCGCCTCTTCGGGGGTACGCGTGCGCGCCGCCTGTGCGATCGCGGCAATTGCCGCAAGCGGCGAGCGCAGTTCGTGCGCCGCGTCGGCCGCGAAGACGCGCTCGCGCTCGCGGGCCGCCTCGAGTGGTGCGATCGTCGCGCGAGCGAGCAAAGACGAAGCCACGGTAACGATCGCCACGATTGGAATGTCGACCGCCACAAGCGTCAAAGCAACGCGGCGCATCGCCGCCGCAAGCCCGCGCGACCCTTCGGGTGTGCCGAGCGCAGGCGCGAGCAGCGCGGCATACTCCCGCGCCATAAACGCGTACGCCCCGGCATTGAGCGCGAGGAGCACGCAGACGAAGATTGCGAGATAGAGGAGCGCGGCCCGAAGAATCAACCCGTTTTTAGGCGGTATCCGATACCCCATACCGTTTCGATGACACCGCTCGCTCCCAGTCCTTTGAGCTTACGACGAAGCTGGCTGACGTAGACGTCGACGATGTTGCTGGAGCCTTCGAAGTCGTAATCCCAGATACGCTCGACGATCTGGGTGCGCGAGAGCGCGATTCCGGCGTTTCGTGCGAGGAATTCGAGAAGCCGGAACTCCGTCTCACCCAAGACGACGGGTCGTCCTTCGAAGAAGACGTTGCGCGCGGCGAGGTCGATGCGCAAGGCGCCGGCTTCAACAACGCCGAGCATCGGCCGGTCCCTGCGGCGCAGAATCGCGCCGATCCGCGCGACCAGCTCCTCTTCGACGAAGGGTTTGACGAGGTAATCGTCGGCGCCGCAGTCGAGGCCGGCGACGCGGTCCTCGACGGCATCGCGAGCCGTGAGCATCAGAATCGGCGTCTGCACGCCCTCGGCCCGGGCGTTACGGGCGAGCGAGAAGCCGTCCATGCCGGGCAGGCCGACGTCGATGACGGCGGCGTCGTAACAACGGCGCAGCAAATGATCGAGTCCGGCCGCACCATCGGTGACGACGTTCGCGGCATACTTGCGCGCTTCGAGCATCGTCCGGATCGATTCGGCAACCGGAGCGTTATCCTCGACCACCAGAACTCTCATAGGTTTCGCGCTAGTTCTTCAACGGCCCCGGGAAAGCTACTGTCAGCGCGGCGCTAAAGTACGGATGCTGTCCAGGCTGCTGAACCTCTTGGGCCAAGATGCGGAACGGCGCGATTTGAACGGCTCCATAGTAGACGAAGTCTCGGTTGATGAACGGATTGGCGAACGCGTCGTAGCGAAGGCCGAAGTACGCGTGCGGGATCGGGTAGTACTTCAAGCGCAGGTATCCGCCCGACGAGTGCTGGTTGGTGAGAAAGCCGTCGGCGTCATGGTCGTCGCCATACCACTGTTCGGCCTGGAAATCGAGATCGCCGTAGCCGGCATGGGCGAGCAGCCCGTACCGCTCGTAGAGGTCGGCGAACGGAAGACGTCCGGTGGGAAGAACGCCGAGCGTTCCGCCGAGCGCCGTCGCACCGATGTCGAACTCGCCCTTCTTCTTTTGGTAGAGCATCTCACGCAGCCAAACGCTCATCTCCGGACTCTTCATCCACGTGTACTCGCCGGTCGGCACGGGTTTGCCGCCGTAGGCGGAGCCGGCGTAGAACCCCATGTCGACGACGCCGTCCACGCGAAAGTTCCCGAAGGTTCGCTCCGCCATCACACCCCATCGCGGCGAGGAGAGCGGCAGATTGTTCAGGCCAACGTGCGCGCCGTAATACCCGTAGGCCTGTAAGTCGTCGAGACGCTGGCCCGGTGATTGCGCGAGCGGAAGCTCGAAGAGTCCGCCGCGGTAGAGCGTCTGCGTATGCTCGTTGTATCCGGCGGCGAAGAGCAAGTAGGTCGCGGCGGGTCCGCCGCCCGAGCCGAAATTGTAGTGGAGATAGGCAGTGATCGGTCCGATGTTGCCGCTGCCGAGCAGAATACCGCCTTGCGAGTAGCGGGGACTGTCGGTCGCCGGCTGCTTGTCGTACTCGAGCTGATAGCGAATCGCGAAGATCGTGGTGCCGTGCTCGGGCAACGGCAACCGATAGCCGTGCGAGCGGAAGTAGTTGCCGAACGCGTTGAGCTCCGGCAGAACGCTGTGGCACTGACCGCACTTAAAATGATAGCGCTGGGCAAAGATCGGAATCGCGCGCGCCGGCGCGTTTGCCAGCGCGACGAAGAAGAGCGCGAGGCCCGCGACAACGAGTCTATTGCGCAACGATCGCCGCTCGCATAGGCGCGCCGTAGTGGAAGAAGCAGCCGAAGAGATAGGTTCCCGGCTGATCGGCGGTGATCGTCTGCGATGAGGCATTCGGTTGGAGCGCGCCGCTGCCGAAGCCGGTTCCCGAAAGCGTTGAACCGTGCTGCTGCAGAGCGCTAGCGTTAAATGGAGACCCGGCCGGGAAGCTCGACGCGCCCACGATCTCCGTCGCCGTGTGCGCGAAGCTATCGACGTTGACGAAGTGAATCTGGGTGCCGACGGAGACGGTCGTCACCGCCGGCGAATAAGCGCCGCTCTGACCGTACGGCGTCTGCGATGGGGCGAACTGCGTGAGGCTAACGTCGATCGTGACGCCGCCGCTTCCACCCGACGATGACGGAATGCCGCCGGCCGTACACGCGGCCAGCGTGAGACTGAGCGCTAAAAAAGGATACTTCACCGTGTCGCCGCCAGTCTTTGGTCGCGCGCCGCCTCGACGATGTCGTCGCTCAGCGCGCTCGATGCGAGCATCGTTTGCGTGAGTTGACCTTTGCGATTCATCACGTAGACGAACGTCGTATGCTCGTCGCGATAGCCGCGCTTACCCTCAACCGAAAGAACGCCGAACTCATTCATGACCTCGTGGACGTTGTGAATCGAGCCGCTGGCGAGCAGCCAGTACGTCGGATTTGGATCGAAGCGCGACGCAAGCTCGCGCATCGTTCGAGGCGAATCGTGCTCAGGATCGAGCGTGATCGTGAGCAGCCGCGCTGCGAGATGCGAACGCGCAATCCGTAGCGCGGCGTCGGCAAACTGTCCATCGATAAGCGGGCACGCATCGGTGCAGTGTGCCGATATAAACGTTATGACCAGCGGGCGCCCTTGCAACGACGCGAGGGTGAACGAGCGGCCGCGTTGATCGACCAGAATCGGCTGGTGGAGAATCGTCGTCGTCGCCGCGCGCCGCCTGGCATAACCGCCGGGTCCCGGTGATGCCGTCGGTCCGGGAGTAGCGCCCGCAACGACTTGTATCACGTCGCGCATGTTGAGCTCGATATAGTGATAGGCGCAGCCGATGAGATACGTACCGATCTTGGAAAGCGTTACCGTGACCGAAGCGCCGGCATTAATCGTTCCGGTTGCATATCCAGGGGCGAGTTTGCCATTTCCACTGGCATAGAACGAGAGACTCGGGCTTGCCGGCCAATGCGGCGGCGGCCCGTTCGTGGTTGCGATCACGTTGAGGGTGTGCGGCGAGGTTTTCGAGAGATTGACAATCGTGAGTTGCGAGCCCGGAGCAAACGCGAGCACTTGCGTCGTCTTCGATTGCGTGTACCCGCTCACGGTACCCCAGACGGGATCGTTCTCGACACCGATCTTTCCAGTCGGTATGCCGAGGCCGATCGCCGACGAGGAGGGCAGCGGCGAAGGCGTGCCTCCGCCTCCGCCGCCGATGTTGCTCAAACCGCCGCCGTTCGTGCATGCCGTAACGGCTGCGACTGCAAGCGCGCCAAGCCAAAATGCCGGGCTGCGAGGATTCATCGAGCCGGAGGGGTCGCCTGCGGGCCCGGGGTCGCGCCTCTTTTGATCACGAGCACGTCTTGCATTCCCTCGTGATAGTGGAAGGCGCAGCCGATCAAATAGATTCCGGCGCGTTTGGCCAGAACGGTAACCGATTTGCCCGGGGCGATGCTACCGCTTGCATATCCATTTTTGAGATTGCCGCCCGACGGCGTCGTCGAGAGCGTCGGATTGGCCGGGAAATTCGCGGGCGGTCCTTTGATCTTTTTAACGACGTTGAACGTGTGGTGAATGCTTTTCGAAATATTGGTCATCGTCAGCTTCGTGCCGGGCGGGAAGCCCAGCGCTTGCGAAAATTGCTGTTGCGAGAAGCCGCCGAGCGTTGCTTTCCAGGTTGGATCGTCGATCGTGCCGAGGCCTTCACCGGGAAGTTCCTCCATGGCCGATCCCGTCTTTCCGTCCGGATACGTGGCGGTGAGTTTGAGGTCCGGCATTCCGGGCAGCACGTACGAACTACTATTCGCACCGGTACTGCCGTAGTGGCCTGAGCATGCCGCGAGTGCGGCGGCGGCAAGCGCCACCGCGACTGCCGCAATTTTTCTAGACATATAACCTCCAGAGGGCGTGGGAATGTGGCTTAGGCTAGCGGGTGATGATGAAGAAAGTCTAAAGCGCTACGGGGGTTTGATCGAGTCGCGCATAGACGCTGCGATGTTCTGCAGCGCGGGATCGCCCCCCGCATCGAGCGTCGCTTGCGCGAATTCGGCGCGTGCGCCGGCATGGTCCCCCTCTCGGAGGAGGACGACGCCGAGCGCGAAGCGCGCGCGCGCGTATCCCGGAGCAAGCGTGAGCGCGGTGCGAAGTTCGCGTTCGGCCTCTTGATACCGATTCAAGCGTTCTTCGGCGAGCGCGAGATCGTAGTGAGCGACGGCGTACGACGGATTCGCGTGCAGCAACTTACCGAAGTCCTCGCGCGCCGTTGCGGGGTCGCCGCCTTGCAGCGCGACGATGCCGCGCGAATACAGCGCGCGAGCCGAGTCGGGTGCGAGCATCAGATATCGATTCGCTATGCCGCGCGCTTCGGTGAGATCGCCGCGTGCGATATCGACCGAAATCAGATTCGCCATTGCGGCGAGGAAGCCGGGATCGAGTGCGAGTGCGGCCCGTAGTTCCCGCGCCGCATCGTCGTATCGTTTTAAGTTCGCGTACGCGCTTGCGAGATCGTAATGCGCCGTCGAACCTTTCGGTTCGGGCGGATGCAAGGCGATGATGCGTTCGAACTCAAGAGCGGCGCCCGCCGAGTCGCCCCGCGCTTGCGCATTGATGCCGATCGTAAAACGCTCTTCGATCTCGCGCCGGATGGCGAGCGCCCGCATTTGCGGCACTGAAGTCGTTCGGGGCTCGGGGCTCGGGGTCGAATACGTCTGTGCCATTCCCACCGTCACCTCGACTTGGATAAGAAGGGCGATGAGCAGCAGAACCCGCATCGTTCACTGCGTGCCGTCGGGAGGTAATTCGGCCTCGTGCCAAGAGCCGGCCGCGGCCGCGCGTTCCGGTTTACACTCCCATCCGACCCGCCCAGCGGCGGTGATCGGTCCCAGGAGCGCCGGCGCAGCCGATGGGGTCAGGGCCCCCGTGAGCAGGTCCTCGAGCGAGGCGGCGCTCGCAACGGCCAAACGACCGCTAAGGAGCGCGCCGGCGAGAAGACCGGTCGCGAGTAGGCGTAGGAGCAGGGTTCTTGACACTTCCTTCTATCATAGCCGAAAGTCTAAAGAATCCGTGAATCGCTACTTCACCGGCCTTGGAGTGCTCCTTTTGGCCGTGCTGTGGGCGAGGCCGGTCTGCGCCCAGGCCCCATTGGTCGTCGGGTCGGTCCGGGATCAGTACGGATCGCCAATCGCCCGCGCCTCCGTCGTGGCCGTGACGAGCGCGCAAGCCGGAGCTGCGGCGACCACCGATGCTGCCGGGACCTTCGCGCTGCACGAAGCCGGGATTGTCGCGGTCCGAATTACCTGCCGGTACTGCCTGGGATCGGTCGTGGCGGTGAAACCAGACGAGCCGGTGGTCGCCGTCGTCCGGCGCTACGATGCGCTGGCCGATGACGCTCCCTCGCCGAACGACCTGGCGAACCTCCCGTACGCGCACGTCGAATCGGCGGCCGCACTGCACCCCTTTACGCTCTTGGCGCAGACCACGACGCCCTATCCCGGCTCGAGCCTGAGCGATCGCGGCCTCTCGGCGAGCGGATCGTTGCTCGTCGACAACGGCGCGCCGAATTACGATATCGTTGCCGGCGAATCTCCCTACGCGCTCATTCCGGCGTTCTACGAGCAGAGCGCTGCTCTGCGCGATGCCACCAACGCGTTTGCCTACGGCGATCAGGCGGCGGGCGGAATCGTCCAACTCGATCCGTTCGTTGCCGGCTCGAGCGCGGAGGCTGCAACGATCGGCAGCGAGGCGATCGCGCGCGCCGAGGTTGGATCGGATTCTTCGGCGGTCGCGCTCGGAACGTTTAGCAATAACGAAGAGTCGCGCCAGCGCGGCGATCTCGTGGCGAACTGGCCGCTGGGCGCGGGGCAATCGCTGACGGTTGCCGGAGGGAGCGAACAGGGTCGCGACTACGAAGATCCGACATCGGCCTTCGCGGGGAGCTTTTCTTTTGCCGATGCCGCCTTTAGCGATCCGCGCGCGCTGAACTTATCGATTTCCACCGTACTCGATCGCGGAAACTACCTGGCAAACACCGGGATATGGCCGACTTCGACGGCGTGGTCGGATTCGGGTTTCGATGCGGGCATTCACACGAGCGGTCCGATCGCGGCGTTTGCCGATGCGGCGGTCCGCGCGTCGACCGGTCTCTACGACGCGCAATCGCTTGGTCTCGAGCGAGTGGGCGCCTCGCTCGATCAAACGCGCGCCGACGCCGGCCTCGTCGCGACCGGCCCCGCCTACGCGGTCACGGCCGGAGTCGGCGCGTTCTGGTTTAATTACGCCGGCGGAACGTACGGGGTATCGCAGCCGGCGCGAGCGTCGCTTGCGGTGCCGTCGGTCGAAGCGAAGCTCTTCCCCAATGGGAAGTGGGGCCTCGACCTTCAAGAGAGCGGGTCGTTTTCGCTACCGACGTTCACCGAGCAGTATCTTTACGCGGAAGCGCAACCGATGCCCGTCGAGCTCGCGCGAAACTCACTGCAAGCCGCGATTTTGAGTTATACCGACGGTTCGCGCGTCCGGCTCGAGTTCGAAGGCGCAAATGAAAACGTCAGCGGCGCTTCGACCGGAAAGATCTCGTCGGTGGGGTTCTCTGCGATCTGGCAGGTCGCGCCGGCGATCTCGATACGCACGTGGACGATGCACGTCACCGACACCGCGCCGATGTACGGAACGACGCTGCCGTACGGCCCTGCGCCGACGGTCAACGCGGTGTGGTTGACGTACGATACCGGAAGCGCAATTCGCGCCGATGCGATCTACCGCCGCGATTTGCTCAACGGTCTGCCGTTCTACCACTTCGACGGCGCTATCTCCGGACCGATCGCAGAGCGCTTACGATGGTATGCCGGCGCGGAGGACCGGATGCGCCGCACCTTCATCGATGCGGGCATCCGTTTCTCCGCGCGCTGACGCGCTCTATTCCTCGTCGCGCCGTGCGTGCGGGCGGCGTCGCCGCCGCGTCGGCGGTGCACTGGGTCCCCCCGGTGCCGGGGTCGAGTCGCGCCCCCCAGCCGATGCCGGCGTCGAGTCGCGCGCGTCGCGCGGCGGGCGCGGGGGACGTCCGTAATCGCCGTTGCCCGAGGCGCCTCCTAGGAGGGCTTTTCGTGAGAGATTGATGCGTCCTTGACCATCGATCTCCATGACCTTCACCGTAACTTCGTCGCCGAGCTTGACGACGTCCTCAACCTTCTCGACTCGCGTCGGTGCGAGCTGGCTGATGTGAACGAGTCCCTCCTTGCCCGGAAGAATCTGGACGAAGGCGCCGATGTTGATAATGCGTGTGACGGTGCCGCGATAGGTTTCGCCGACGACCACCTCTTTGGTGATGTTCTCTACGATCTCTCTGGCCTTGTCGCCGGATGCGCCGTCAAGCGACGTGATGAAGACGCTGCCGTCATCCTCGATGTCGATCTTCTCGACACCGGTATCGGCGATGATCTTGTTGATGATTTTGCCGCCGGGTCCGATGACGTCTTTGATCTTCGCAGGATCGATCTTGATGACGATCATCCGCGGTGCGAAGTCAGAGAGCTTCTCGCGCGGCTCGGCGATCGCCTCGGCGAGCTTGTCGATGATCGCGTGGCGTGACGTACGGGCTTGCGTCATTGCCTCGCGCATGATTGCGATCGTGACACCCTGGACTTTGATGTCCATCTGGATCGCGGTAATACCTTTCTTGGTACCCGCGACTTTGAAGTCCATCTCGCCAAGGGCGTCTTCGAGGCCCTGAATGTCGGTGAGGATCGCATACTTGGAGCCTTTGAGAATAAGCCCCATCGCAACGCCCGCGACGTGGTCGCGAATCGGTACGCCGGCATCCATGAGCGCGAGCGTCGAACCGCAGACCGAGGCCATCGACGACGATCCGTTCGATTCGAGCACTTCGCTCATCAAACGCAGCGTGTACGGAAACTCCTCTCTCGGCGGAAGAACGGGTACGAGCGCGCGCTCGGCGAGGTGACCGTGGCCGATTTCGCGCCGTCCAGGACCACGCATCGGCCGCGTCTCGCCGACCGAGTACGGCGGAAAGTTGTAGAAGTGCATGTAGCGCTTGTCTTCGAGCTCGACGATACCGTCGAGCCGCTGGGCGTCGCTCTTCGAACCCAACGTGGCGGCGGTAAAGACCTGAGTCTGACCGCGAGTAAAGACGCCGGATCCGTGCACGCGCGGAACGTAGTGCACCTTACACCAGATCGGACGAACTTCATCGGGCTTGCGGCCGTCGGGCCGGATTTTCTCGTCGACGACCATGGTGCGCAACTCGTCCTCTTCCATGGACTTGAGGATCTTGTTGAATTCCTTCGAAGCGGTTGGGTTTTCGAGCAGCGCTTTGACGTTCTCGTCCTTCTTGCCGCAGCGCGCCAGCGCTTCTTCGACCGTCAAGGCCCCGAATGCGAGCTCGCGTTTCTGTTTGTCGACCGTTCGCATCGCTTTAGCGACGTCTTTGGCGAACGCTTTGCGCACCCAGGCTCCGAGATGCTCGTCGACGGCGGAGACTGGATATTCGCGCTTGGCCTTTCCGAATTTCTTCGCGAGCTGTTCGATCGCTTTGATGATCTTCTTGATCTCGCCATGCGCGAACTCGACGGCGCCGAGGAAATCATCTTCGCTGATTTCGTTACCGCCGCCCTCGACCATCATCACCGCATCGGCGGTTCCGGCGATTACGATATCCATTCCGCCGATTTCGTACTGCGGCAGCGTCGGATTGCAGATGTATTCACCCTGCTCGTCGCGTCCGACGCGGACGGCCGCAACGCTTTTCTCGAACGGAATGTCGCTTAACGCAAGCGCCGCGCCCGCAGCGCAGACGCCAAGAACGTCGGCGTCGAGCTGCGGATCAATCGACAGAACGGTCGCGACGATTTGAACGTCGTTGCGAAAGCCGTCGGGAAAGAGCGGACGAATTGGGCGATCGATTTGACGCGAGCTGATCACCGCGTGCTCGGGCGGGCGTCCTTCGCGCTTGATATAACCGCCGGGGATTTTACCGGCGGCGTACATCTTCTCTTCGAAATCGCAGGTGAGGGGGAAGAAGTCGATGCCTTCACGAGGTTTCTCGGAGGCAGTGACGGCGCAGAGCACGACGTTTTGATCGCCGTAACGAACCAACGCGGAGCCGTTTGCTTGCTTCGCCAGTTCGCCGGTTTCGATGGTCATCGTGCGCCCGCCGACCGTTAAACTTACGGATTCGGGCACAGTTTCTCCTAATTTTCGAACTATTTTATCTTTTTGATTGCCTCGCGGGATTCGGCAGGGCCGAGCCGCGACCTGCCCAAAACGGCCCCTTCATGTCGTCGCTTACCCCCGCAGGCTTGACCGAGCTCAAGCTCAAGGCCAATGACGTGCGCCAAGGCATCATACGATCGCTGCTTGCAGCCGGCTCCGGCCATTCGGCCGGTCCGCTCGATATGTCCGACGTTTTTACCGCACTCTACGGTCACCTGATGCGTCACGATCCCGCCAATCCCGAGTGGCCGGACCGCGATCGGCTGCTGCTCTCCTGCGGCCACATCGCGCCGGTTCGCTACTCCGCGATGGCGAACTTCGGATACTTTCCACTCGACGAGTTGCTGACGTTGCGCAAGTTCGGAACGCGGCTCCAAGGTCACCCCGAACGCGTGCGTCTTCCGGCAGTCGAGACGACCTCGGGTCCACTCGGAGAAGGTCTCGCGCAGGGCGTCGGAATGGCCTTCGGCGCGAAGCTCGACGGCAAGCAGTTTCGCGTCTGGGTCGTCACCTCCGATGCCGAGCATCAGTGCGGCCTCCATTGGGAGGCGGTCATGACTGGTGCGAAATTCGCGCTCGATAATCTCACGGCGATCGTCGATCGAAACTTCATTCAGATCGACGGCAGCACCGAAGACGTCATGCCGCTCGAGCCGCTCGCTGATAAATATCGCGCCTTCAACTGGGAGGTGCTCGAATGCGACGGCAACGATCTTGCCGCGTTCGTCGAAACCGCCGAACGCGCGACGCGCTGTACCGGTAAACCGCAAGTCATCATCGCGCACACCGTTCCGGGCAAGGGCGTCTCGTACATGGAAGGCGACTATACGTGGCACGGCAAGCCTCCGAACGCACAACAAGCCGAAGAGGCGCTGCGCGAACTCGCTGCGGAACGAGAGGGGATTGCGGCCGATGCATAGCGGTACGAACGTGGCCGACGCTGCGGCTGCTGCGATGCACTTGGTCGAGTATCGCAATGGCGAACTCAAACAGGTTCCGACCCGCAACGGCTTCGGCGAAGGTCTGATCGAGGCCGGGACGCGCGACGGCAACGTGCTGGGCATCTGCGCGGATCTTTCGGAATCGACGCGATTCGAAGGGTTTAAGAAGGCGCATCCGCAGCAGTACATCGAGATCGGCGTCTCCGAGCAAATGCTCGTCGCGATGGCCGGCGGCCTCGCCGCGGTCGGAAAGATTCCCTGGATCGCGAGCTATGCAATGTTCAACCCGGGCCGGTCGTGGGAGCAAGTTCGCACGATCATGGCGCTCAACGAAACCAACGTCAAGATTGCCGGAGCGCACGCCGGCGTCTCGGTCGGACCCGACGGTGCGACGCATCAAGCGATCGAAGATATCGCGATCATGCGCGTGATTCCTCACATGATGGTCGTCGTACCGTGCGACTCCGTGCAAACGAAGAAAGCCACGCTCGCGCTTTCGGAAAAATGGGGCCCGACGTATCTTCGATTCGGGCGCGAGAAATCGGCCGTGATCACGACCGACGAAACGCCCTTCGAAATCGGAAAGGCGCAGACGTTTCGCGATGGGGGTGACGTTGCGATCGTCGCCTGCGGCATTCTGGTCTACAACGCGCTGCTTGCAGCCGACCGGCTCGCGCGCGACGGCATCGAGTGCCGCGTCGTAAATAATCACACCGTCAAGCCGATGGACGAAGCGGCGATCGTCGATGCGGCGCAATCGTGCGGCGCGGTCGTCACCGTCGAAGAGCATCAGAAGCACGCCGGCATGGGCTCGCGCGTCGCGGAGATTCTCGCGCAGCGCCGCCCCGTGCCGATCGAGTTCGTCGGCGTTGAGGATACGTTCGGACAATCCGGCGATCCGGTCGAGCTGATCGAGTTCTACGGTATGGGGGCCGGAGCGATCGAAGCTGCCGCCCGCCGCGCTCTCGCTAGAAAGCCTTGATGTAGCGCATCTCGTCGTTGTTGCCCTTCGTGGTTCGCTGTTCGTGGTTCGACTACGCTCCCTGCGGTCGCTACGCTCACCATGACAGTTCGCTTCGCCATGCTGCGCTCAGGATGACAGTTCGCTTCGCGATGCTGCGCTCAGGATGACAGTTCGCTTCGCGATGCTGCGCTCGGGATGACAAAAACGTTCTACGTGCCGTTCGGGGCGAAGATCAGCGCGTCGGGGTAGGCTTTTACCGCGGGGATCGTTCGGACGATGTTGTTCGTTCCGGCGGCGTATTCGACGATCGTGCTGCCGTTCTGATTTGCGACGTACAAGTTACCGTTTCGATCGAAGATCGGCGACGTGGGCGCGTGCAGGCCGCGATCGATCGTTACGATCGGCACGCTGCCGCCGTGCGGATAAATGACGATTTTCGGCCAATCGACGACGCAGAGTTCGCCCGAGGGACCGATGACCGGGTTTGAGGGCCCGTCGCCGCCGGTGAATCCTCGCGTGATCGTCCGCGACGGCGCGTCGCGCCCCGGCGGATAGACGGTCACCGAACCCCACCTCTTACCGGCGCCGGCGCCGCGCGCATTCGTTACGAAGAGATTCCCCGATCGATCGATCGCCAGCCCTTCGGGGTCGTCGATGCCGCGCACGATCGTGCGCGAGGGTACCGAGGCGCCAGGCGGATAGACGAGCACGTTATTCGATCCGAGGTTCGCAACGTAGAGATTGTCCGACGCGTCGAGCGCAATCGCGCAGGGAAATGAGACGCCGTGCGCGATCGTGCGCAAGACGCTTGGGCTCGTATGCGCGTAGACGGCGATTGGCTCATTTTGATACGGACAACCGCTGGCAACGTAGAGATCCTGCGCGCGGTCGAAGCCCAGCGAGTACTTTGCGCCACGGAGTGCCACGAGCGAGAGGAACGGCTTGGAGATGCCGGGTGCATAGACGCTGATCGCCCCCCCAACCTCGCCTCCGCCCTCGTTGCCGTAAACGTTTGCAACGTAGAGGTTGCCGGTCGAGTCGAATGCGAGCGCCGATGGATTTACGACGCCTTTAACGATCGTGCGCTCCGCCTTGCTGCTGCCGGGGGCGTAAACGGTGACCGTCGACTCGTAGGTGTTTGCCGCATAGAGATTGCCGTCGCGATCGAAGGCAATGGCCTGTGGATCCTCCAGGCCGGTTGCGACCGCGATCGTTCGTGACGGCTCCCGTCGGCCCGGTGCGTAGACGGCGATGTCGTTATGTGAGGAATTCGCGACATATAAGTCGCTATCGGCGGCATCGATGGTCAGCGCACCGGGACTGTAGATCCCTTTGGTGATGGCGTATGACGGCTTCATCGCACCCGCCGCGAAGATCAAGACGCGCCCTCCGCTACCGTCGTATTTCTGCTGCGCTGAGTAGAGATTGCCGGCGGCGTCGAAGCGCATCGTCCCGGCGGCTCCGCCGAGCGTGCGCAGCCGCTTGGCAGAGTGTTTGGCGTAAACGTTGACGTCGCGGTCGACGTCGATATACGCTTTCCCGTTCGCGTCAAAATCGATCTCGCCGGGTTGATGGTAGCTCGTTCGAATGGTGCGAAGCGGCAGCGTGCTCTTTGGGGCGTAGATCGTCACGGTGTTGTCGCTGAAGGGATCGACGCAGCGTACGCAGCTCGAAACGTAGAGATATCCCGCGGCGTCGACCGAAATCCCCGCCGGCCAAATGACGCCTTGCGTGATCGTGCGTGCGACCGACGTGCCGCCGGCCGCGTACTCGTAGACGGCCTTTCCGCGAAAGTTTGTGACGAAAACGTTTCCCCGCGGCCCCAGCGCCATGAACGAGAGCAGCTTGATGCTGCCGGTAATCTTGCGCGCCGGTTGCGTCGTCCCGGGAGGATAGACGCTTACCCAGCCGGGTTTGTGAAGCGGCGAGTTCGCGACGAAGAGATTCCCAAAGCGATCCTGCGCTAGCGCGACCGGCGAAGCGATGTCGCGAGAAATCTTGCGCGACGGCCGATCGCTTCCGGGTTCGTAAACGAGGATCGAATCGCCCCAGCGATTCGCGACGTAGAGCGCGCTCGAACTCGTGACTTGCGGCGGCGGCGCGGGCGGGATGACGACGCCGGAGCGACCGGAACACGCTGCCGTTACGAACGCTGCGGCGAGTGCAAACCGGTGCGGACGGGTCGGCACGAGCGTCACCCCATGGCCGGAGCGGAAGGGCCGCTAGCGGCGCAATCCGAGTGCGGAAATCAAACCGCGATAGCGTTCGAGATCCTTTGCATGCAGATAGTTCAGGAGACGGCGTCGTTGTCCCACCTGCAGCAGCAATCCGCGGCGGCTGTGATGATCTTTCTTGTGAATCTTGAGGTGCTCGGTGAGCTGATTGATGGAGGCGGTGAGCATCGCGATCTGCACTTCAGCCGATCCGGTATCGTTCGATCCGCGGCCGTACTTGCCGGCGATGTCGGCCTTCTGTTCCTTGGAGAGCGGCACGAATTCAAGCTCCTTTTAGCAGGATGGTCTCGCCTGGGTACAGGTTGCTCGACCCGTCCCGGCGACCGGCATAGGATAGCAAAGGCCGAGGCGCCGCGCAAGGTACGCGACCATCGCTGCAAAACCGGGGCTCTAGAGTGGATTTGGGAATTCGGGGCCGTACGGCACTCGTCACGGGCGGGAACGCCGGAATCGGCGAAGCGGTCGCGCTGGCACTCGCGGCAGAGGGCGTCAATCTAGCGGTCGCCGCGCGCGATGCCGGGCGCAGCGAAGCCGTCGTCCGCCGGGCGCGGGACGCTGGGGCGGCGGATGCTCGCGCCTTTGCGCTCGATTTGGCCGATCCCGCCGCGATTGCCGGGATGCTCGAACGAGTACGCGCGGCGTACGGCGAGATCGATATCGTGGTGCTCAACGGCGGCGGTCCCAAAGCCGGCCGATTCAGCGATATGTTGCCCGAAGACTGGGATGCCGCATACGCGCTGATCATGCGCAGCATGTTGGTCTTGGCGCAGGCGCTCGTTCCTGCGATGCGCGAGCGGCGTTGGGGGCGAATCGTCGCACTCACCTCGAGCTCGGTCAAGCAGCCGATCGAAACGCTGGTGCTCTCGAACGCGTTTCGAACGGGGCTCGTCGCGGCACTGCGCACGCTCGCCACCGAAGTCGCGCGCGACGGCGTGACCGTGAATTGCATAGCCACCGGACGTATCGATACCGAGCGTCTGCGCGCGCTCTATGGCGGCGACGAGCAGCGGTTGCGCCAAGCCGGAAGCGAAGTGCCGATCGGGCGCATCGCGACACCGGAAGAGCTTGCGCCGATGGTCGCCTTCCTTTGCAGCGAACCGGCGCGTTACGTGACCGGGCAGACGATCTCGGTGGACGGCGGACTCGTGCGAGGGCTCTTCGGGTGAAGGTGCGCGTCGAGAGTTTCGGCGTTTCCATCGACGGATATGCTGCGGGTCCGCGGCAGGACCTCGATCATCCGCTCGGCGTTGGCGGCGACGCGCTCTTCGAATGGTGCGTGGAGACATCGACGTGGCGCGCATTGCACGGCAGAGATGGCGGCGAAACGGGAACGGACGACGCGTTCGCGCGACGCGGTTTTGAAAACGTCGGCGCATGGATCATCGGACGAAACATGTTCGGCCCGATCCGGGGAGCGTGGCTTGACGACGCGTGGAAGGGCTGGTGGGGCGACGAGCCGCCCTACCACGTGCCCGTTTTCGTTGTGACCCATCACGAGAGGCCGCCGGTCGTTATGCAGGGCGGCACCAGCTTTCACTTCGTTACGGAGGGAATCGAGGAGGCGCTCGTGCGAGCGCGTGAAGCGGCCGGAGAGCGGGACGTTCGCATCGGCGGCGGCGCAGCGACGGTTCGCTCGTACCTTCGCGCTCGGCTCATTGACGAGATGCACCTGGCGGTGGTTCCGAAGCTCCTCGGTGCCGGCGAGCCGCTCTTTGCCGGGATCGACGTACCGGCGCTCGGCTACATAGTCACCCAGGCGGTCGCCGCGGAGCGTGCGACGCACGTCGTACTAGCAAAGGTAGCCTAGAGACCGGCGCGAATGACCCGGCCGATATGCAGGGAGTAGAAGGAAAGCGCGTTGCCGCTCTGATTGGCGACGGGTTTGAGGAGATCGAACTGGCGGAGCCGCGCCGGGCGCTCGAAGAAGCCGGTGCGGTAGTCACGGTCGTCGGCATCGACGAGCGTGCACGGCAACGGATTCGGGGAAAGCGGGGCCTCGATGATGCTCAGAGCCTCCGTGCCGAAGAGCTGGTCGCCGATTGCACCGCCGAAGATTTTGACGCGCTGCTGATTCCCGGCGGCACATCGCCCGACCGAATTCGGATGGATCGCGACGTTCAGCGTTTCGTCCGTGAGTTCGACGGCGTCAAGAAGCCAATGTTCGCGCTTGGCCACGGGCCGCAGGTGCTGATCTCTTCGCAAATCGTGCGAGGGCGGCAGGTCACCGGCGTCCATTCGATCGCCGACGACATTCGCAATGCCGGCGGCCTCTATCGCGATCAGCCGACGGTTACCGATTCAAACTGGGTCACGTCGCGGGGGAGCGACGACCTGCTGCAATTCAATCGCGCGATGCTCGAGAAGCTCGCGACCGCGACCCCCGTTCAGATCGGATCGTAGCGGGCCAGCGCCTCACCGTACTGGCGCACCGCGAAGAACGCAACGATCCCGCAAAAGGCGAGCTCTGCGAGAATCGATCCCGCCGCCGCGACCAGCGCATAGGCTGCGCCGCTCGTTCCAGCCGCTAGCAGAACGTAGAGAACGCGCGCTCCGCCGCGCCGAATCGTCGCCGAGAGCGCGATGAGCGTAGCGGCGGCAACCGCGGCAAGAGCGACCACGAGCGTCAGCGGAACGGCGGGGGCATCGCGAAGCGTTTGCGCGGCAGCATACGATAGCGCCGCAAAGATCGCGGCGACGCAGGGCACCAGCGCCTTTGCACGCGCGAGCTCGCGCCCGTAGAGCGGCGCGCTCTGCTCGCACCGATCGAGATGCGGATGGAGCCCCGGACTCTGAGCGAGCGCCATCGCGATACCGAGAAGCGAGAGCAGGAAGAGCGGCGCTGCAAGGCCGGCGGGCTGGAAGAGCCCGGCGATGAAGGCCGCCGCGCACGAGTAAAAGACGATGCGTCGTTGGGCGTAGAGGCGCGCGCGAAGCACCCCGATCAGCGTGCGTCTTCTCACGCACCCGGTCTCCGAAGTCCGCCGAGCGCGCTCGGTGCAAAGGCCCGCGCCGCCGCGGCGTCGGTATGCACGGAGAGCAGCGCTCGCCGCCCGACCGCGGCGAGAATTTGTTGCGCGTACGCCGCCTCGGGGCGATCGAGTACGATCAGCTGCGGCATGCCGAGCAGCGCGCCGATTAACGGATAGGCGAGTGCCTCGTGCATGCTCGCGAGTCGTTGACGAAGGAGCGCGGCGTGCGCGTGCGCCCGCTGCGGTGCGAGATTCCAAAGTTCGGCGCGATATTCGACGTAGCGCTCGAACTCGCGATCGTCGAGTGGGAAGGGTTCGTGGGGTACGAGCGCCGCGATGCGCTTGCACGCGACCGACTGAACGCGCGGATCGTAATCGCCGATCAGCACGCATCCGCTCGATGCCTTAACGATACCGGTCGCGAGCAGCGCGACGATCGACGCCTCCTGCGGCGAGGCGAATCGGAGCGCGGCACGCTCGCCTCGCTCGAGGTCGAGGGTGACCGGACCGGCGCCGAGCGCGTCGCGCGAGAACGTTGCATCCCGCATGCGTAGCAGCGGCATTTGCAGGAAGTACATTCGGCAGGCCGGAGCCAAGTCCACCGTACGCCCATATGTTGACCAATAGCGAAGTCGCAGCGAAGCTGCTCGAGATCCGCACGCTCATGGAGATGGCGGGCGATTCGTTCTATAAATACATGGCCTACGAAAAGGCCGCGGCATCGGTCGAAAATGCTCCCCCGCTCGGGGATCTCGTCGTCGCGGGCGAGCACCTCAAGCTCCCCGGCATCGGAAAGTCCATCGGCGGCGTGGTCGAACAGCTCGTGCGCGACGGCCGGGCCGACCAACTCGATCAACTCCACGAGCGTTTCCCGCCCTCCCTGCTCGAAGTGCTCGGCGTCAGCGGGATCGGTACGAAGACCGCTGCGATGCTCTTCGCCGACTACGGCATCGCATCGCTCGCCGATCTCGAGGCCGCAATTGCTTCGGGCACCCTCGCGGGCGTGCCGCGCCTCGGAAGCAAGACGATCGAGAATTGGCGCCGCGGCATCCTCGCCTATCGGGGCCGCCAGCGGCGCACGCCGCTTCCGTTCGCGCTGGTGATCGCGCGCGAAGCGATGGATTACGTTCGTGAAGGACCGCCGATCGAACGGCTCGGTTATGCCGGAAGTCTGCGTCGTTGCGAGGTAACCGTCGGCGACATCGATCTCGTCTGCACGTCGCAGAACGCGGCGGCGGTGATCGCGCACTTCACCACCTGGGAGCGCGCCCAGGCGGTGCTCGCCGAGGGGCCGACGAAGGCCAGCATCTGGCTTCCGGGCGGCCTGCAGATCGACTTGCGCGTGTTGCCCGACCATCTCTACGGCAACCTGCTGCAGCACTTCACCGGTTCGCGCGAACACAACATCAAACTGCGCGAACAAGCGGTGCGCGCGAGCCTTCGCGTGAGCGAGAACGGCATCCTCAATCTGGAGAACGGCGAGGTCATCACGTGTTCCGACGAGGCCGCCGTCTACGAAGCGCTCGGGATGCAGTACATTCCGCCGGAGCTGCGCAGTGGACTCGACGAGATCGATCTCGCGCGTGCCCGCGCGATTCCCGAGCTGGTCGAAGTGGCCGACCTGTGCGGCGATTTCCACATGCATACGACCTGGAGCGACGGTGACGATTCGCTCGAAGCGATGATCGCCGCGGCCGCGGCGCGGGGCTATGCGTATCACTCCATTAGCGACCATTCGCACCTGGGCGGGCGTCGCTTCGGACTCGATCCGGGAAAGCTGCTGCAGCAGCGCGCCGAGATCGAGAAGCTTGGCAAACGCTATGGAATTGCGACGCTCTGCGCGAGCGAAGTCGATATCCTTCCCGATGGCTCGCTCGATTTCGACGACGCAGTGCTCGCTCGGCTCGATGTCGTGATCGGTTCGGTCCACTCTGCGACGAATCAGTCGCGCGACGAGATGACCGCGCGAATCATTCGCGCCTGCGAGAATCCCTACGTGACGATTCTCGGACATCCGACCGGACGCCGGTTCGGCGCGTCGTCGGCGTCGGCACATACCGCAGGATATGAGTTCGACTACGACGCGGTCTTCGCGGCGGCGGCGCGAACCGGCACGGCCCTCGAGATCGACGGACAGGCAGCCAGGCTCGATCTTCCCGCGCCGCTGGCGCGCAAGGCCAAGAGTTTCGGCGTGACCTTTGCGCTCGACAGCGACGCGCATCGCACCGGAGACTTAGCCGCCGTCGAGTTCGCGGTCGGACAGGCGCGCCGGGCCGGATTGACCAAGGACGACGTGCTCAACACGCGGTCACTCGAAGCCGTGCGCGCGTTCGTCGCGCGCAAACGCGAGGCGTCGTGATCGCCGGCGCGCGCGTTGCCGGTTCTCGCCGGACGGCGATCCCGCGTGAGAGGTCGCCGTTGCTCTTCGTGCACGGCGTCGGATCGACGGCGGCGATCTGGGATTATCAGCTCGACGCGTTTGCCTCCGAGCATCGCTGCGCGGCGATCGAGCTGCGCGGCAACGGCGCGAGCAAGCCCGATCCCGAGCCGGCGACGATTACGCGTGCCGGTTTTGCCGCCGACGTGCTGGCCGTTGCCGACGCGCTCGGCGCCGAGCGTTTTACGCTGGTGGGCTGCAGTCTTGGCGGCGTGGTCGCGTTCGAGCTTTGGCAACGAGCGCCCCAGCGCATTGCGGGGATGGTTATCCTCGGGAGTTTTGCCCGCTATCCCGACGGCGAAGCGGTGGCGGAACGAATCTCCGCCGAGGCGCGAGCCGCCGGCTCGATGCGCGCGTATGGAGAGCAGCGTGCCGCCAAGCTTGGGTTGCCGTCTGACCGTTTCTATGAAACGGTCGAGCAGTTCGCTTGCAAGTCGGTCGACTCGTTCGTTGCATCGACGCACGCGACGTGGACCGGGGATTATCGCCATGTATTGCCGAGCATCGTGGTGCCGGTGCTCGTCGCGTACGGCGAGCGCGACGTCGTCGCGCCGCGTACGCTAGCCGAAGAGATCGCTACCGGAATCGCCGGCTCGGAACTCGTGGAGATCCCCGGTGCCGGACACGTTGCCAATGCCGATGCGCCGAGAGCATTCAACTCGTTGCTCGGCGCGTTCGTCGAGCGAGTCGAGGCTTAAGATACAGCGCAAGACGCAACTCTCGAAGGAGTAAACATGAACGGCAAGAGTCTCTTCCTTTCGATGCTCGTCTCGATGCTCGTCGCTGCAAGCCTCGGCGGTTGTAGCAGCCCGGCCGTGCCCATCAACGCCGGCGCGTCTCAAGGTCCGTCCGCAACCGCGCATCGAGGCTCGTATACTACGCAATGGGTGCAGCTCGTCATCTTCGAAAACGAGTCGTACGAGAACGTGATCGGCAATCCTCAAGCGCCCTACCTTACGGGACTCGCCGCCAAGTGGGCCGACATGACCGACAGCCACGCGATCACCCATCCGAGCCAGCCGAATTATCTCGCGCTTTTCAGTGGTTCGACGCAAGGCGTTACGAGCGATAACTGCCCGGTGAACTTCAAGACGGCGAGTCTCGGCAGCGAGCTTGCGAAAGCCGGAATTTCATTTACGGCATTCGCCGAGAGCATGCCGAGAGACGGCTTCGAAGGCTGTCAAGCGCATCCCGATAAGCTCCAGAGCGGATGGCTCTACATGCGCAAGCACGTACCCTGGGCCGATTTCAAAAAAGTGCCGAAAAAAGATAGCATCGTCTACCGTCACGTACTTTCGGCGCCGTCTTCACGATTTGTCTGGATCACGCCGAACATGTGCAATGACATGCACGACTGTCCGATCGCCACCGGTGACAAATGGGCGGCGAAAAATCTTCCGAAGCTCATCGCATGGGATCAAGCCAACGACGAGTCTTGATCGTAACCTGGGACGAAAACGATGGAACCTACGGCAACCAGATTCCGACCATCCTTGCGGGAAACGTGTACTCCGGTCAATTCGCCCAGGACATCAATCACTACAGCGTGCTACGGACCATCGAAGATATCTTTGGCGTCAAGCCCCTTGGAAACGCCGGCACCGCAACCCCGATCCAAGGGGTAATCAAATAGCGGGAGTCCTTATTGAATCCGCTCCGGAACGCTGTAAACGTTTGCGCGGCCTTCGCGCACGAAGCCGGCAAGGGTCACGTTGAACTCTCGCGCAAGATCGACGGCGAGACTGCTCGGTGCCGAGACCGACGCCACGATCGGGGCTCCTGCCATGACCGCCTTCTGTAAGATCTCGTAGCTCGCGCGACCGCTCACCATCAGCACGCCGCCCCGCAGCGGTAGGCGAGCGTTGAGCAGCGCCCAGCCGACGAGTTTGTCGACGGCGTTGTGGCGGCCCACGTCCTCGCGTACGACGACTGCATCGCCGGTTGCGCTGAAGAGTCCGGCCGCGTGAAGACCGCCGGTTGTCGAGAAGACCCGCTGCGCTTCGCGCATCCGCTCGGGCAGCGAGTAGAGCACCGGCGCGCTCACCGTCACGTCGTCGTCAATCGGTTTTGCGCCGAGCTCGCGCAGCGACTCGAGTTGCGCCCGTCCGCACACACCACAAGCACTGCTCACGGTAAAATGGCGCTCGAGCCGCGCGAGATCGCCGACGCGCACCGCCGGGCGCAGTTCGATGCTGACGATGTTGTAGCGCTGTTCGGGGTCGACCGTAGGGTCGAGACAGTATGTGAGCTCCGCGATCTCGTCTCGGCTTTTCACGATGCCCTCGCCGTAAACGAACCCGGCTGCCAGCTCGAAATCGTTCCCGGGCGTGCGCATCGTGACCGCAAGCGTCTGCGCGGTGCCGTTTGCGACGAGGCGCAGCTCGAGCGGTTCCTCACCGACGATCTGGTCGTGCCGTCGCGCGCGGTTTTCGCCGTCGAGCGCGACGACGTCGGTTTCGACGGTGCGGCCGGCTCTAGTCGCGTCCATCTTCGGTGGGGCGGTTTTGGACGTATTGGTAGCCGAAGCGGCCTTTGATGCAGAGGTGTCCGCTCGTGGTGCCGTTCTCGATCGGCGAGAGCACTTTCACGATGGCATTATCCTGCACGTGGAGCGAAAGGGTGCACCCGACCCCGCAGTACGAGCAGATCGTGTCGGTAACGCTCTGCTCCGCTTCTTTCCATTCGCCGCGCTCGCGCAACTCGTGCTCGGAAGAGAACATCAGCGCGCCGGTCGGACAGACGCCGATGCAGTTGCCGCAATAGACGCACGCCGAATCCGGCAGCGGAACATCAAACTCGGTCGAGATATGCGCGTCGAAACCTCGCCCGGCAACCGCGATCGCGAACGTGTTCTGCGCGTCGGTGCCGCAGGCTTCGACGCATTTGTAACAGAGAATGCACTTGGAATAATCGCGCACGTAGAGCGCGTTATCGATCTTGGCCGGCTGTGCGACCGTAGCCGAGCCTTCGCCGAAGCGGTGGGGATCGGCGCCGTAGCGCTCGCAGTAGCGCTGCGCGTCGGGCGCGGTCGAGAGTTCGACCGACGAAGCGAGAAACTCGAGCACCATCTTGCGGCTGTGGCGTACTCGTTCCGAATCGGTACGAATCGTCATTCCTGATTCGACGCGCCGCGCGCACGCCGGTACGAGAACGCGTGACCCCTCGAGCTCGACGACGCAGACGCGGCATGCGTTGACCGGTGTGAGCGATTCGAGAAAACAGAGCGTCGGCGTCTCGATGCCGCGGCTTTCGCAGGCATCGAGAATCGTCGAACCCGCGGGGACGCTCACCGGAGCGCCGTCGATCGTCAGCTCGACGAGCCGCACCGGCGGTGGCGCCGGCGCCTGCGGAATCGGGCCGCGTTTCATCCCGGCACCTTCGCCAAGATTTTCAAATTGCTGCGCGCCGACTCGATGACGTTCGCGGCGGTCTGACCGAGTCCGCAGATCGAGGCGTCGCGCATAGCGCGGCCGATCTCGTCGAGCAGCACCACGTCGCGGCGCTCGAGCGCCTCCTCCTGACGAACCGTTCCGACTCGGCACGGTACGCACTGCCCGCACGATTCGTCGCGAAAGAACCGCGCGATACGGCGCAGGATTCCAACGAGATCGACACCCTCGGCGAAAAGCATGACGACGCCCGACCCGAGTGTCGCTCCGGCCGCGCGCGCATCTTCGAACGTGAGCGGCATCGAAAGCGCATCGGGGGAAACCATCGCACCCGCCGCGCCGCCGAGCAGAATCGCTTGCAGCCGGTCTTCCTCGGCGACCCCTCCCGCCAACTCGATCAGCGTGCCGAGCGTGATTCCGTGCGGCACTTCGTAGAGGCCCGGGTGCTCGATCGCGCCCGAGAGCGAGAAGAGCCGCGTCCCCGTCGACCCGGGCGTTCCGATGCCGGCGTAGGCAGTTCCCCCGTGGAGCATGATGAGCGGAAGATTGACGAGCGTTTCGACGTTGTTGACGAGCGTTGGTTTCCCAAAAAGCCCCGACTCGACTGGAAACGGCGGTTTGCTGCGCGGTTCTCCGCGCTTCCCTTCGATGGAGTTGAAGAGCGCCGTCTCTTCACCGCAAATATATGCCCCGGCACCGCGGCGGATCTCGATGTCGAAGCGGACACCCCGCCCCATCACGTCGTCGCCGAGCAGCCCGTGCTTGTGCGCTTGCGAAATTGCGTTGGCGATGCGTTGCGCTGCGAGCGGATACTCGCCGCGGATGTACATGTATCCCCGTTCGCAGCCGGTGGCATACGCGGCGATCGTCATCGCTTCGACGACTGCAAATGGATCGCACTCCATCAATACACGATCCTTGAAGGTCCCCGGCTCGGATTCATCGGCGTTGCAGATGAGATAGTGCGGGTGCGCCGGTGCGTGCGCGACGGCTTCCATCTTCCGGCCCGTGGGGAAGGCCCCCCCGCCGCGTCCCAATAAATTCGAAGCCTGTATTTCGGTGATCACCCCATTGGGTCCGAGTTCGAGCGCCTCGCGCAGCGCGCGATAGCCGTCATGCGCGCGGTAATCATCGAGACTCTCCGGATCGATCTTGCCGACGCGGCGCAGCAAGCGAAGTTCCGTTCCGCCGACGTGCGGCATCGGTTGCTCGCCGGCGTGTCCGTCGCTCGTCATCAGGCCGGCCAGTCGATGGGCGTTCACCGGTGCGAGAGCGCGCGCCGACGGGAGATTCCCCGCTGCGGTAACGAGCGCTGCTGGAGCGCGGTCGCAGAGACCGAGACACGGAGAGCGCAGCCATATCGTCGTTCCGTCCGCGCTGCTCGTGCCGGGAGCACCAAACGACGATTCGAGGGTCGCGCAGAGGGATTCGGCACCGGCGCAGATGCAAGCGATGTCGTCGCAGACGTGCAGAACGCGCGGCGCTCGAGGTGTCGTCGAGAAGAGTGCGTAGAATGACGCGACGCCATATGCGTCGGCCGGCGCGACCTGCAACCGCTCGCCCGCGTAGTTCAACGCTCCCCGACTGATCCAGCCGATGCGGTCGTTGATCGCATGCAGTACCGGAAGCAAGAGATGACGCCGTGCGCGCTTGCGTGCGGCCCCGTCGGATATCGTAGCGAGCGCATTGTCGACGGCAGCCCGTTCGGCGTCGCTCGGCACGTCGGCGGTAAAATGCAGATCCACCGCTAGTTTGTCATCCTGAGCGTAGCGCCGTAGGCGCGGAGTCGAAGGACGTCTCCGCTTCGATCCTTACCGCGCAGGCCTTGAATTCCGCGGTTCCGGACTTCGGATCGGTCGCGTCGATCGTGAGCAGATTCGTCGCGACGGCATCGTTGAAGTGGAACGTCGTAAAGACGAGGCCGGGGCGCAAGCCGCGATCGATGCGAACGGGAACGACGATCGAGCCTCGCCGCGAGGTGACGCGCACCGATTCACCCTCGCCGACGCCGTAGCGCCGCGCATCCTCCGGTGAGATGTCGAGCGTCTCCCCGTGACCGCGCCGCATCGGCGATGCGTAGCCGCCGCTCTGCACGCCGGTGTTGAACGAATCGAGGCGGCGTCCGGTGGTCAAACGCACCGGATACTCATCGTCGAGCGCCTCCACCGGCGGATCGTGATCGACCGAGGCAAACGGGGCGCGCTCGCCTTGAATCGGGGCTTCCCAAAGCCGTCCGTGGAGAAAGAGCTCGCCGGGATGCGTTTCGTCGTAGCAAGGCCACGGAATTCCACCGAGCTCGTCGAGCCGGCGATAACTCATGCCGGCATGCCACGGCGAAATCGAGCGGCACTCGTCCCAGACTCCTTCGGCGGTATACTCCGGCCAGTCGTGGCCGAGCCGCCGCGCGAGCTCGCAGATGATCGCGATGTCGTCGCGCGCTTCGCCGGGCGGATCGAGCGCCTTGCGGCAGCGCTGCACGCGCCGTTCGCTGCTCGTCACGGTCCCCTCCGATTCACACCAACTCGCCGACGCGGGCAGCACCACCTCGGCCAGCTCGCCGGTCTTGGTGAGGAAAATGTCTTGTACGACGAGATGCTTGAGGCTGCGCAACAACTCAACAGCATGCTGCTGATCGGCCTCCGACTGCGCCGGATTCTCGCCGATGATGTAGAGCGTATCGAGCTCCTTGCGCTCGATCGCACGGAACATATCGGTGAGATTCCATCCACGTCCGTGCGGCAGCGTCGCGTTCCAGGCGCGTTCGAACTTGGCAACGCTCGCCGGATCTTCGACGTCTTGGCCGCCGGGAAATTTGTTGGGAATGGCGCCCATGTCGCCGCCGCCTTGTACGTTGTTCTGTCCGCGCAGCGGGCAGACGCCCGACCCGTACCGTCCGACGTGGCCGCAGAGCAGCGCGAGATTAATGAGCGCGCGAACGTTATCGACCGCATTGTGATGCTCGGTGATGCCGAGCGTCCAGCAGAGCTGCGCGCGCTCGGCGAGCGCGTAGGCGTGTGCGAACTCGCGGATGAGCGAAGCCGCAACGCCGGTCGTCTTCTCCGCGTACTCCAGCGTATAATCTTCGACCGTCTCGCGATACTCGTCGAATCCGCTCGTGGCTCGCGCAATGAACTCGCGGTTCTCCAATCCCGCAGCGAGGATCTCGCGGCCGACGGCGTTGGCGAGCGCGATATCCGAACCAACGTCGAGTCCGAGCCAACCGTCGGCCCATTGCGCGCTCGACGTTCGTCGCGGATCGACGACGTAAAGTTTTGCGCCGTTGTGGATTCCGCGTAGGACGTGGTGGAAGAAGATCGGATGCGTGTCGCGCGCATTCGACCCCCAGAGCACGATCAGGTCGGTCTGCTCGACCTCCTCGTAGGAGCTCGTGCCGCCGCCTGCCCCGAAGACCGCCGTCAGACCGACGACGCTCGGGGCGTGTCAAGTTCGGTTGCAGCTATCGATGTTGTTGCTTTGCAGCACCGTTCGAGCGAACTTTTGCGCGATGTAGTTCATCTCGTTGGTCGCTTTCGAGCAACTGAACATCCCGAAGGTCCGCGTACCGCCGCGCTCGCCTGCGTCACGCAACCCCGACGCGGCACGATCGAGTGCCTCGTCCCAGGATGCGCGGCGCAGACGTTCGCCGTCACGTACGAGCGGATGCGTCAACCGAAGGTAGGGTTGGCCCATGGACGTTCCGATTCGAACGCGCGTGGGTTGACCCCCGCCTGCGAGAAACCGAGCAGACCGCTAGGGCTCGGTCATGATCAGGGGCGCCGACGGCGCGAGCGGCGGTGGCGGCCGGCTGAGTTGGTCGACGCCGTGAATGTTTTCGAATGCCACGCTTGCCTGCGGATAGACGAGACCGTCATAGCGCATCGGCGCCAAGGCGGCTTCGTCGTAAATGTAGAGTTCGCCGTCCACGTTTGCGAATCGCACGCGCCACGGCACTCGCGTTCCCGGCCCCTCGACGAAGTTGAAGCGTTCGACCAGCTGGATCGGCGCAAAGGTGCGCGTATCAACCCAGAGTTCTTCAAGCCGATAACGCCCGGGGTCGCGCAGAGCCTGCAACTTCAAATGATACGCGGAAACGCCGTAGATCGCTTCTACTCCATCGAGCGTCACCCGATAGGTGCGGTCGTAGGCGGTCTCTTTTTCAATAATTGGAAGCGTGCCGGGCGGAGCGCTTGGCGAGGGTCGATCGGTCGGAGACGGATCGCGAAACGACGCTCGGACTTCACCGACGACTTCCATTGGATCGGGCGTCACCGCGTTCGTCGGCGGTATCTGCGCCAAGCCGAACGTATAGTTCGGGGTTAGGACCGGCACTCCAAGATAATCGGTCGGCGGTTGCGGTTTGAGTAGGTGCGATAAGAACGGAATGTCGTACCCCTGGCCGTGACCCGCAAAATTAAAGCCCCGGGCCGCGTACGTCGGATGTGCCTGCTCGTAATCGCTGACGGAGTCGACTGCTACCTGTTGGTTTACCGAGTCGTAAGCACTCCAATAGCGCTCCGTCTTGACCGAGCCGCCCTCAAACACGGTGACGGCAACGGTGTACTCGAGGAGCGGCGGGTATGTTTGCTGGTGCCAATAGGCACGCGCGCGAGCGAAGATCTGATAGGGATCGGCGAGCGATTGCGCAGAGGTTGAGCTTGCCGGGAAGGCGGCAGCCAGGAAGAGGACGGCAATCACTTTGCGCGTCACACCCTCTACTTAGAAGCTTTAACCCAACGGCCTGCCCCGGTGCTTCGCCCGGCCAAAGGAGCTCCGGAACGGCGAAGGCAAGAACCCTCGCCTGAACACAGGAGGAAGAAGCGTGGATCTTTCGTCGATCGTCGTTTACGCGGATGGCCGGTTCCAGCGCTACGAAGATGCAAAGGTTGGGTTGCTCACCCATGGCCTCCAGTACGGGACCGGCTGTTTCGAGGGGATTCGCGGATACTGGGTGCCGGAGGAATCCGAGCTGCTCCTGGTGCTGCTTCGCGACCATTTTGAGCGTCTCGCGACGTCGTCGAAAATCCTCACGATGACGTTGCCCAAAAGCATCGACGAGCTCGCCGAGATCACGGTCGAACTCTGCTTACGCAATCGATTCGAGAGCCACGTCTATATTCGTCCCTTCACCTACAAGGCTGCCGAAGATGTCGGCGTTCGGCTGCACAACGTACCCGATGGTTTCGCAATTGTGCCGATTCCCTTCGTGCAGTATATTGATGGCGATCGTCCGCTCGACGTTTGCGTGAGCTCGTGGCGCCGTGCCGACGACACCATGGCCCCGCCTCGCGCGAAGATCACCGGCCTCTACGTCAACTCGGCGCTCGCCAAGAGCGAAGCGGTTCAGAACGGTTACGACGAGGCGATCCTCCTCTCGCACGACGGGCACGTCGCCGAGGGTTCGGCGGAAAACATCTTCTTGGTTCGACGCGGCGTGCTCTATACGCCCGATCCGTCGCAAAACGTTCTCGAAGGCGTCACGCGCCGAGTGATCATGGAGATCGCTCGCGACGAGCTCGGCGTCGCGAGCATCGAACGCTCGATCGATCGGGGTGAGCTCTACGCCGCCGACGAGATTTTCTTCACCGGAACGGCCGTCGGCATCTGTCCGGTTGCCTCGGTCGATCGCCGCCAGGTCGGCGACGGCGCGATCGGACCGATCACGCGACGTCTGCGCGCGCTCTACGATCGCATCGTGACCGGGCGCGAGAGCCGTTACGAAGGGTGGCTGACGCGCACGTACGCGTCGGCAAAGATCAGCGCCTAGCGGGGCTTAGAACGATCGCGGCGGTGGGGCGCCTTCGGGCGAGCCGCCGCTCCAATACTGTGTGTCGGGCGAGACGTCGGCGCTCGCCGCCGCTCCGTATTTTTCGCGCCAGTGCGCGAGGCGCAGCTCCTCGGCGTAGGCCATTCGCGAGACCGAGTGGATGAAGGAGCGGCCGAGGTCTTTCGAGCGCAACCCGGTCGTCATGACGGCAATTGCGTAGGGTGCGTCGCTTGCGAAGACGATGCCGGCGTCGTTGAGCGTATCGTTGAGCGAGCCGGTCTTGTGCGCGACCGCGATGTCGGGCGGCAACGGCTCGGGCAGAAGCGTATTGAACTCGTCGGCCTTGAGGATTGCGATCATCTCGTTGGACGACCACTGATCGACGAGCTCGCCGCGCGCCATGAGCGAAAGCAGATGCACGAGGTCGGCGGGTGAGGTTCGCAGCGTTTGACGAATCGCCCAACCGTCGGTCCGCACGTCGCCGGCGAGATGCGTGCGCGCCAGTCCGAGATCTTGCATCTGCCGATTAATATTGCGTCTGCCCACCAGCCGGATCAACATGTTCGTCGCGGTGTTGTCGCTGATGTCGATCATCTTGTCGATCAGCTCTGCCACCGGATAGGTCGTACCGGCAGGCGCATCGCAGAGCTCGCCCGAGCCGTAATCCTTGTCCGAACCTTCGAGCATAACTCGTCGCTGCAGGTCGAAGCGCCCAGCTTCGAGCTGGGTAAAGACTTCGACCATGACGGGGAGTTTGATCGTCGAGGCCGCGGGCATGCTCTGCGCGGCATTGAAGCCGGTGGCGTAGCCGGTGTTGATGTCGAGCACGTCGAGTGCAATCGCGGCCGGAACGTGACGCGCGAGCGATCGTACTGCGTGGTTCAGGCCGGCAAGCGGCGGCGGCAGATAGGCTCGCGCGGGCGCCGCCGGCAAGAGGCCGATCCAAAGAAGAAGCGCTAAACAGGATGCGCCGGGTCGCACCATTGTCGCCGATTGTCTTCTCAAGCTCGCCGGCTCCTGCCGCGCGGCATATACGAGGCTTGGTCGCCTGCATGGTGAAGGGCGAGAGATGAGAGGCACCCGGCGCAATCCGTGGCGATGGATGACGGAAGCGCGCGTGACCTACGCGTTGAAAGTGCTGATGCTTCTCGTCTTGGCCTTCTACGCCGGCGAGTTCATTCTCGACATACTCGGGCGGTTGCGCTCGGTCGTCTACATCGTCGTCGCCGCGGTCTTTCTCGCCTATCTCATCTATCCCGTCGTCTCGCGACTGCGCCGGCGTATGCCCCTCGTGCTCGCGATCGCTTTGGTCTACGCCGGCATCGTGCTGGCCCTGGTCGTCGTCGCGTTCTTCATCGCCCCTCACGTCGCGAGCGACATCCAAATGCTGGTCGCACGATATCCCGACCTCGTTGCCAAATACAATGCGATCATCTCGAATCCGAAAGATCCGATCGCCGCGCATCTGCCACCGTGGGTGCGCGACGAGCTGGTTCGCATGCCGGCGCAAGTGATTGTTTGGTTCAAGCTGCGCGGCCTGCAAGTTTTTGGGCGCGTCGTCGTCGTTCTCGCCGGTACCGTCGCGATCGTCGCGCTCTTCATCGTCGTACCGGTCGTGACCGCCTATCTGCTGCTCGATCTCGACCATCTCAAGGCGACGCTGGCGGCGGTCGTGCCGGCGGAGCGCTGGCGCGCCACCATGAGCCTGCTCTCAGAAATCGACGGCGTGATCGGCGGTTTTATTCGCGGTCAACTGCTCGTCGCGCTCTTCGTCGGCGTGATGATTACGATCGCCTTGATGCTGCTGCACGTACCCTATCCGTATCTCTTCGGAGTACTCGCTTTCTTTGGAGATTTAATTCCATATGTAGGCGCCGTGCTCGCGTTCTTGCCGGCGTTCTTCTCCGCGATGTTGGCAAATGGATGGCTCAATGCCGTGCTCGTCACGGTCGCCTTCGTCGCGATCTACGAAGTGGAAGGGCATCTCATCGCGCCCAACGTCGTCGGGCGCGAGGTCAAGCTCAGCGCGCTCGTCGTCATCATCGCATTGCTGATCGGCGCCGAAATGGCTGGGCTTTTCGGCATGCTGGTCGCCGTGCCGGTCGCCGGCGTCGTGCGTGTCGTGGTAACGAGGGTGCTCGAGGCGGCGAAATCGAAAGTCCCGCCGTCGTGAGCAGTACGGTATCTCCGGCGCGGCGGGTCGACATCGTCGGGGTTCCGATGGACCTCGGTGCGAGCCGTCGCGGCGTCGACATGGGGCCCTCCGCGGTGCGCTACGCGAAGCTGCACGATGCGCTGGGAAGGCTCGGCATATCGACGATCGTCGATCGTGGCAACCTGCACGTGCCGATTCGCGAGTCGGCCGACGCGCACGATGCATCGGCGAAGTATCTCGACGTCATCAGCGAGGTCTGCGGCGAGCTCGCGACGGTCGTCGAGGAGGCCGTTCGCGCCGGCAGTCTGCCGATCGTCCTCGGCGGCGACCATTCGATCGCCGTTGGAACGCTCGAGGGTCTCAGCCGTGCGCGCGGCGCGCCGCCCGGACTCATCTGGATCGACGCGCACGCCGACATCAATACGCCGGGAAGCTCGCGAACCGGCAACGTGCACGGCATGCCGCTTAACTTCGCATTGAAGAAAGGTTTTGCGAGGGCCGAACAGACGGTACAGATCGGTTTGCGCGACGTCGACCCGGTCGAAAAGCAGCTGCTACGCGAGTTCGGAGTCAAGACGTTCACGATGAGCGACGTCGACAAGCTCGGCATGGTGCACGTGATGGAACAAGCGCGTGCGATCGCCGGCGGCGACGAACGGCCGATTCACGTGTCGTTCGATATGGATGCGATCGACCCAAGCGAAGCACCGGGAACGGGAACGCCGGTGAAGGGCGGCCTCAGCTACCGCGAGGCGCACTTAGTGATGGAGATGCTCTACGACAGCGGCCGGCTCGGTTCGATCGAAATGGTCGAGATCAATCCGATCCTCGACCACCGCAATCAAACCGCTGCGCTCGCCGTCGGCCTCATCTGCTCGGCGCTCGGCAAGTCGATACTCTAGTCGCCGCGTGGCCAGCGTAACGCCGTCGCATCTGTCATCCTGCTCGTGCGCCGTCGCATCTGTCATTCTGAGCGTAGCGCCGTAGGCGCGTAGTCGAAGGGCGAAGGGCGAAGGGCGAAGGGCGATTCTATAGTTTGATCGTAGCCCGCGCTTCGCAGGAAACGCCGCCGCCGCAGACTGCCGGATCCCAGCTCGCGTCGGCGAGCAGCGAGCGGATGCGCGTTTCCAGTTGCGGATCGAGCGGCGGCTGAAAGACGATACTCTCAGTGTGCCCGTCTTCACCAACCGTCACCACGAGCGTGACGTGCGTGCCGAGCGCGCCGAGTTGCTTGAGCACGCCGGGATCGAGCACCGGGTCGGGTTGCTCCGCGCCAAACGGCAGATATCCGCCGGTTCGATGGGTTCCGACGCTTGCGACGGCGCGCGCGGCAGGTGAAGGCGTAACGTTCGGCTCGGCATCGCCGTTCGCGGTCCCATTCCCGGCGCGGGCGACGGCGCCGACGGCGGGGGCGGCCGGCGCGTTCGTCGCGACGTGCGGAGCCGGCGATGCGTTGCGATGGGCGACCGCGGCGACGAGCCGGATGTGGTCCGTAAACGAGATGTCCGTCTTGAGATTGTGAACTGGTGCGACCGCGCGCGGAGCGGGGTGGGGAGCTCGCGGCGGCGGTACGATTTGGATGTGCAGAATATGCGAGAAGCTGACCGTTTCGGCGGGGGTTGCGGTCGATGCAGTCCACGCGAGAGCGGGGATCGCAAGGGCCACGAGCACGTGCAACGTCACTGAGGCGAGCGTTGCTCGCCCCATTCGTATCCGGGCTCCGGCCATTGCCACCATCGTAATGTCCCCTTCGATTTCAGCGCGTGGCCGACCCCGGGCGTGACCGTTTCGCTACCTTTGGGTTGTCTGGCCGAACCGTCGGCAGCTCGGCTCCCCATGCGTCCCAGCCGGGCGCGGCATCGCGCGCGAAAAGTTCGATGCGTGGACGTCGTCCGCAGAGTTTTTCGATCTGCTCTCGGACGATCGGGGGCTTACGGCTGTGAGCGGAGCGTGGCGCAAGGAGCACCTGGGCCTGGCTCAGATCCAGAATTGGAAAGGGTCTTCCGGTCGGCATCGTCGTTGCCGCGAGCACGAACTCGGTCGTCGGCTTGGTGAACGTCGGCGGCACGCCTTGACCACGAATCGGCTCGCCTCGGCTGTTGATCTTCACCCAAACATATGCGACGCCTCGATAGTGCAAGCCCCAGCGCTCGATGAGCTCGATCGCAAAGTTCAGACGCGGCCCAGTGCACCATAAGAAGAGCGCGGCGCGTTTGGTCATGATCGATCTCACCGGCAGTTCCGCGAGCTCTTCCTGACTCATCAGCGGATAGTGTTTCGCCGCCGCCGCGTCCTTGATTTGGCTTCCGTAGTAAAACCAGGGTGGATCCGCATAGACGATCTCGTACGTTTTGGTGGGAAACGGCGGAAGATGTTCGTGTCGGCCCGCAACGCTCCGGCGCGCGAGCCTCGCGCGATGTTTGTTCACGCTATCAATGCCACGAGCGCGCCGCAGAGCGTCGCCGCGAAGTTGACACCGTCGTTCTCCAGCCAGCTCGCGCCGCGCCGGAGCACCGTTCGCTCGCCGCAGTCGTGGCGCAACGTTTCGCACTCGCACGCGCAGACCGGACACCAGCGCAACGCCTGGAGGCTCGCGCCCAAAACCGAATCGGCCACTGCTCCGGCGACGCCGCCGAGCGCGACGCTCCAGAGCGGCACGATACCGGTCAGCGCCGCAACGACCGCGACGCAGAGCGATCCGGCGCACGTCGCCGCGATGCCGAGCGGCGTCACGCCGCCGGATCGTCCCGGCGGAAGCGGACGCAGCGTCAGGATCGATACCGGCGGCCGGCGCGAGAGCATTCCGATCTCGGTTCCCCACGTATCGGCCGATGCCGCGGCGAAGGCCCCCGCAAATGCCGCCGCGAGCGGCGTTGCGGCATGCAATCCACCCAGCGCGCAGAGCGCCCCAACGCCGCCATTGGCAAGCACTTGCCACGCGCTGCGCGCTTTCGTGCGCTCGCCCGTAAGCGCGCGCTTGCGCGATGCGCCCAGACGCGAGAGCAACGTCGAAGGCAGGAAGAACGCGAAGAGCACCGCGGCCGCCGGCCATCCTCCACGACCAAAGATCGCCGCGCCGACCGCAAAGGCTGCCACCGCGCCGCCGAACGAGAGCGCGCGCGCGCGATATGCGAGCACGGCGACGACAGCCGCGAGGGCAACGGCGAGCGCAATCTGCGTCACCGGCTTTGCGAGAAGTGCGCGCCGAGCGCGTGGAGCAATCCGGCCGTCGTGTAGCGACTTGCGACGACATCGACGTGCAGACCGCTTGCACGTGCGGCCTCCTCGGTGATTGGGCCGATGCAGGCGATGCACTTGCCGGTTGCGGCCGCTACCGCCGGCTTCGCACCGCCGAGCAACTCGGTGAAGCCGCGCACCGTACTCGCGCTCGTGAATGTGAGCACGTCCGCGCCCGCAATTTTTTCCGCGAAGCCGGGGTCGCGCGGAACGATCGTCTTGTATGCCGGCGCGATCGTAACGCTCAAGCCGGCCGCTTCGAGCCTGCGCGGCAGCACGTCGCGCGCTTCCTGCGCGCGGTAGAGCAACACGCGCTCGCCGGGTTTTGCCCGCTCGATCACCGCTTCCGCCACGGCTTCGGCGACGAACGTTTCGGGAACGACGTCGGCGACGACCCCGTAGGTCTGCAGGCGCTCGGCACTCCGCTCGCCGATCGCGGCGACCTTCATGTGGCCGAGGACGCGCGCGTCAAGATTGCGCGCCGCGAGCCTTGCGAAGAACGCGTCCACGCCGTTGCGCGACGTGAAGATGAGCCACGCGAATGATGGGAGCACCTCGATTGCCTTTTCGGCGATGTCCGGATCATCGGGTGCCACAACGGCGATCGTCGACGCGATCACCGGCTCGGCTCCACGTTCGAGGAGCGCTCGGGCAAAACTCTCCGACTGTTCGCCGGCGCGTGTGATCGCGACGCGTTTGCCGAAGAACGGGCTAGTGTCGAACCAATGAAGTCGTTCGCGCAGACGCGCGACCTCACCGACGACGATGACGGCCGGCGACCCGACGTTCGCATCGGCGACCGCTTGCGCGATCGTCGCCAGCGTTCCGAGCACGGTGCGTTGAGTGGGACGCGTGCCGTCCTGTACGACGGCGACCGGGGTGGTTGCCGCGAGCCCGTGCTCGACGAGACGCGCGGCGATCTTGCGAAGATTCCCCGTTCCCATCAAAATGACGAGCGTTCGCGTTGGATCGGCAAGGCGTTCCCAATCGAGCGTCGACGCCGGTTTGGCCGGGTCTTCGTGCCCGGTCACCACGGTAAACGACGCGGCGAAATCGCGATGCGTTACGGGAATGCCCGCATAGGCGGGCGCCGCGAGTGCCGAGCTGATACCGGGCACGATTTCAAACGGAACGCCCGCGTCTCTGAACGCCTCGGCCTCTTCGCCGCCCCGTCCGAAGACGAACGGATCGCCGCCCTTTAAACGGACGACGAACCGGCCAGCTCGTGCCTTTGCGATCGCGAGCGCTTCAATAGCGTCCTGCGGCATGGCGTGGTCGCCGGCGCGTTTGCCGACGTAGATTCGTTCGCACGTCTGCGGGGCGAGCGCGACGATCGCGTCGCTTGCGAGCGCATCGTAGAGTAAGACCTCCGCTTCGCGCAGCAGTCGTGCGCCCCGTAACGTCAGCAGGCCCGGATCGCCCGGGCCTGCGCCGATCAGTGCAACCCGGCCGGCCATCATTCCGAGCTGAGATTGAGTTCGAAGAGATCCTCGAGCACGCGGGCGCTCGAGAGCAACTCGGCGTGATCGCTCGTTGCCTGTTCGCGCATCTTCAAAATTGCCGAATGCAGCAGCTTCGAGACGATCGTCATCGTCATGCCGGTCACCAGCATGCGCTCGCGTTCGTCGAGATTCGCACAGCGGGCGAAGAGCCGCTCGAGCTCCGCGACGCGAATCGCTTCGGCTTTCTGCGTCAGCCTCGCGATCACCGGAACCGCGACGCGCGAGCGATGCCAATTCTCGAAGCGCTCGACGTATTCGGCGATGATCTCCTCTGCCGCCGGAATCGCTTCTCGGCGCAGGTCGAGCCGTTCGTTCACGACCGATTTGAGTCCGTCGATGTCGACCAGCGAAACGCTTGGGATCTCGGCTACCGCCGGATCGACGTCGCGCGGCACCGCGATGTCGACGATGAAGAGCGGACGCTGCGGCCGCCCCTCCATCGCACGGCGTACCGACGCTTCGTCGAGCACGAAGTCGGATGAACCGGTCGATGCAACGACGACGTCGGCCTCGGAGAGCGCGGCGGCGAGTTCGGGCATCTCGACCGCCTCGCCAAAGCCGGCCTCACCGACGAGATCGCGCGAACGCGCGAGCGTGCGGTTGACGACGATGACGCGCCCCGCGCCTTCTTGCCGCAGCCGCTTGACGGCGGCGCGACCCATCTTGCCGGCGCCGACGACGAGAATCGACGTGCCCTCCAGCGTTTGCAGTCGCGCGCGCGCCGCCTCGACGGCGGCCGTCGCGATCGAAACCGATTCGCCGCCGATCCGCGTTTGTGCGCGGGCCGTCTTGCCGGCGGCGATCGCCTCGCGGAAGAGCCGGTGGAGCGTGCGTCCGAGCGACTTCGCGCGCGTCGCCGCAACGTATGCATCTTTGACCTGCCCGAGAATTTCAGCTTCGCCGATGAGCATCGAATCGAGGCCCGTGCAGACGCGGAAGAGGTGCTCTACCGCTTGCCGGCCGAGCAACGTGTAGAGATACGACTCGATGTCGTAACCCGTCGTTCCATGACGGAAGTTCGCGAGAAATGATTTGATTTGCGCGACCCCGTTCTCGTAGTCGTCAAGCGAGGCGTAGATCTCCAACCTGCCGCAGGTCTGGAGCATGACGGCTTCTCGCACCGCTTCGTAGTCGCGCAGCGCGACCAGGGCTTCGGCCATGCGCGAAGGCGGAAAGGCGTGGCGTTCGCGGACTTCGACGGGCGCGGTGCGGTGCGAAAGCCCGATACAGGTGATCGGCACGGCGTTACTCCAAGCTCAGCCGGTGGGTGAGAATCGCCATTTCACCGGCGAGGTCGATATTGCGCACGATCACCGATCCGCGCAGCTCGAGCGGCATCGGCGCGAAGTTGAGAAGCGCCCGAATTCCCAGATCGGCAACGCGCTGTGCGCTCTCTTGTGCGGCTTCGGCTGGAACGGAGATCACCGCTATGTTGCAACCCGTTTCGGGAAGGGTCCGTTCCAAATCGGCGGCATCGCGTACCGTGATGCCTTGCCACCGCTGCCCGATGACGTCGGGCGAGCGGTCGTAGATCGCCGCCACGTTGAAGCGCTGTTCGCGCGCGGTGATGAAGGCGGCAAACGCACGTCCCAAGTAGCCGAAGCCCACGATCGCGATCCGCCAGTCATGCTCCAATCCTAAGACCCAGGCGAGCTGGTCGACAAGCGGATCGATCGCATATCCCTGGCCGCGACGGCCGAGGGGACCGAGCGCGGAGAGATCCTTACGAATCTGCGTGCTGGCGATCGTATGGCCGAGCAGTGCGGCGAGCCCGTGCGAAGTAATCGTTCGCTTTCCACTCGCATGCGCTTGGCGAAGCACTCGATGGTAGGCATAGAGCCGTGGAATCGAGACCTCGACCAGCGGCTCGGCCGACTCGAGGCGGCTCGCCTCGAGCTTCGGATCGATCATGCGGTTGCTACCAGTGCCGCGAGCGAGGCGTCCGCCGCCGCGATCGTGCGTTCGACGTCGCGCATCGTGTGCGCGGCCGAGAGAAAGTTCGCCTCGAAGGGCGACGGCGCGAGGTAGACGCCGCGGTCGAGCATTGCGCCGAAGTATTTCGCGAAGAGCGCCCGATCTGATTTTCGCGCGCCATCGAGATCGCGGACCGGTTCGGGTGTGAAGAAGATCGTGAACATCGCCCCGGCGCGCGCGCAGTGATGCGGGATGCCGTAATGCCGCATGACGCCGGCGAGACCTTCGCAGAGTGCGGCGCCCGTCGCTTCCAGCCGATCGTAGAGCGTCGGATCATCTGCGATGGCGCCGAGAACGGCAAGTCCCGCGGCCATCGCGATCGGATTCCCTGCGAGCGTACCGGCCTCGTAGACCGGCCCTTCGGGCGAGAGGTAGGCCATGACGTCGGCACGGCCGCCGAAGGCGGCGACGGGAAGTCCGCCGCCGATGATTTTCCCCAGCGTCGTCAAATCGGGCACGACGCCTTCGCGTTCTTGTGCGCCGCCCCGCGCGACGCGAAATCCGCTCATTACTTCGTCGAACACGAGCAGCGCGCCCGATGCGGTGCAGAGCTCCCGCAGCGTTTGCAGATAGCCGGGGTGCGGAAGCACCACGCCCATGTTACCGGGATAGGGTTCGACGATCACGGCCGCGATCGTATCGGCTTGCGCTTCGAATGTCTGCCGAACCGCAGCCGCATCGTTGAAGGGCAGAACGATCGTGTCGCGCGCGACGCCCTCCGTCACGCCCGGAGAATCCGGAACGCCGTGGGTGAGCGCGCCCGATCCGGCGGCGATCAAGAATGCATCGCCGTGACCGTGATAACAGCCCGCGAACTTCACGATCTTCGGCCGTCGCGTGAAGCCGCGCGCGAGTCTCACCGCCGAAATCGTCGCCTCGGTTCCGCTGCAGACGAAGCGCAGCCGTTCGATCGAGGGCACCATCGAAACGATCGTCTCGGCAAGCTCGCTTTCCACTTCGGTCGGCGTTCCGAACGAGGTTCCGCGAGCTGCGGCATTGCCGATCGCGCGCGTCACCGCGGGATAGGCGTGTCCGAGCAGCAGTGCCCCCCACGACATCACGTAATCGATATACTCGTGACCGTCCAGATCGTAGAGCATCGCGCCGGAGCCGTTCTTCATAAAGACCGGCGAGAGTCCGACCGCTCCGAGCGCCCGCACCGGCGAGTTCACGCCGCCGGCGATCACACGCCGCGCGCGAGCGAAGGCGGCGATCGATCGTTCCAGTCTCACGGCAGAGCGCCTTTCATTGCAGATCCCCGATTCGATTGACATTGTGAAACCATTGCGGATCGGATTGGACGAAACGCGAAGCGACGCGTCCAATAAGATCGCGCATCGCGTCCTTGCCCTTTGCGAGCCCAAACCCTTCACGAAGCGCCGCCTTGCGGCCGTAGAGCGCGGCAAGCGGTTCGATTCCGCCCGCGTGTTGCGGAACGACGGCCTCGTCGCCCGTTTCCCACGACGCGGCGATGGCGTGCAGCACCGCCGCGTCGATTCGAGGCTGATCTGCCGCAACCGCAAAGAGACGGGCCGCGCCAATCGTGAGGCAGGCGTCGAGGAACGCGCCGAGCGGGCCGCGTCCCGGCCGGCGATCGATCAACATCGGGGCGTCGATTTTCGAATCGATTTCGTGCGGAAACGATCCGTTCGCCGCGACGTAGACGGGCCATCCGGTTTCGCGGACCCGCCGGTAGCAACGCAGCAGCATCGCTTCGCCGTCGATTGCATGTTCGAGCTTGCCGGGAAAGCGGCGCGCTCGGCCACCGGCGAGTACGAGTATCGCCGTGCTATCCATGGCGCTGCGCGTACTCGCGGGCGAAATAGGTGATGACGATATCCGCACCGGCGCGAACGAACGACGTCAAGAGCTCGTCGACGGCGCGTTCCTCGTCGAGCCAGTTGTTCGCGGCCGCGGCTTTGAGCATGGCATACTCACCGCTCACGTTGTAGACGGCGAGCGGAACGTCGAAACGGTCGCGCGCCGCGCGGAGCACGTCGAGATAGGGCAACCCCGGCTTCACCATGACGATGTCGGCGCCTTCGGCGATGTCGAGCGCAATCTCGCGAAGCGCCTCGCGTGCGTTCGGCGGATCCATTTGATAGCTGCGCCGATCGCCGAACTGCGGCGCCGACCCGGCCGCCTCGCGAAACGGTCCGTAAAATGCGGAAGCATACTTTGCGCTATAGGCCATAATGGCGACGTCCGTCGCGCCGTCGCCGTCGAGCGCGGCGCGAATCGCCGCGACGCGCCCGTCCATCATATCGGATGGGGCGATAACGTCGGCGCCGGCTTGCGCGTAGGTCCGCGCGATTCGGCAAAGGAGCTCGACCGTCGCGTCGTTTTCGACCTCCCCGCGCGCGTTCAGCACACCGCAGTGGCCGTGGGCGGTGTATTCGCAGCAGCACAAGTCGGTCATCACTACCATCTCTGGAACTGCGGATTTGATCTCCCGAATCGTTCGCTGGACGATTCCCTCGGGATCGTAGCTGCTCGATGCCGCGTCGTCCTTGCGCGCCGGAATTCCGAAGAGCAGTACGCTCTTGACGCCGAGTGCGAAGAGCTCGCGAGCCGCCGCGAGCGCTCCGTCGACGTGGAGCCGGGCGATGCCGGGCATCGCTTCAATCGGGCGCGCGTCCTCGCGGCGCTCGGCGACGAAGAGCGGCTGCACGAGTTGTTCGAGGTGGATACGATGCTCGCGGACGAGACCGCGCACCACTTCGCTGCGGCGCAGGCGCCGCGGGCGTACGAGGATCAGTTCACCACCTCCGGCGTTCTCAAGCGCTCGGCAATTTCGACCCCGAGTCCTCGAATCTGTTCGGGCGAATCGACTCGCCGCTCGACCTTCATTCGAGTCAAGAGGCCGCCTTCCGGCGAGTACGCCGCGTACACGGTCATCGTTCCGTCGCTCAGCGAGGCATGGATGCCGAGCGGCGCGCTGCAGCCGGCGCGCATCGCGCGCAGCACTTCGCGCTCGCAGGTGACGCAGATCTCGGTGACCGGATCGCCGATTGCTGCCAAGAGAGCGTCTGCGACCCGAGCATCGTCTGCGCGCGTTTCGACGGCGAGCGCGCCTTGTCCGACCGCCGGCACCATCTCTTCGATTGGGAATGGCACGACGTGCGTCGAGCGTGCGCCGAGACGCTTGAGCCCGGCCATCGCCAAGACGATCGCATCGTACTCTCCGGTGGCGAGCTTGCGCAGCCGCGTGTCGACATTGCCGCGCAACGGTTCGTAGCGTAGATCGGGGCGCAAGGCTTCGAGCTGAACGCGCCGGCGCGGGCTCGAGGTGCCGACGACGGCACCGGCCGGCACCGCGGCCAAGTCCGCGTACCGTTCGCTGCAGAACGCGTCGCGCGGATCTTCCCGGCAAGAGAAAGCGGCGATTCGCATATCCTCCGGCAACAGACCGGGCAGGTCCTTACAGGAGTGAACGGCGTAGTCGGCGCGCCGCTCGCGCAGCGCCTCTTCGAGCTCCTTGACGAAGACGTTCACCTCGCCCATCTGCTCGATCGGCGTCCGCCGGTCGCGATCTCCCGCCGTCGTGATCCCCAACATCGTCGTCGCGATGCCGCGTTCGGCGAGTCGCGCGGCGACACGGCGGCTTTGAATCATGGCGAGCGCGCTTTTGCGCGTCGCGCAGACGAGCGTCGTCGAGGATGCGACGAGCTCGTCGATCGGTCGTTCCGCCAGCGCGCGGAGAATTACGCCGCGCTCGTGCGGCGGAAAGTTCTCCTTCACGTGCGTACGCATCTGCGCGAGCCTCTCGAGCGCTTGCGCGTATGGCGTCCCCAGCCTTCCCGCAATTTCGCGCGCGACGCGTCGCGCAAAGGCGGGAGCCTCTCCCCCCGAATCGACTCCGATCGTGAGCTCGCCCACACGCTGCGTTGCCGGCATCGTGAAGTCGCCGAGCGCGGCATCGCGCGCATCGCAGACGAGGACGTTGGCGGCGTGCGCGTCGGCGACGACGCGAGCGTTGACCTCCGCATCGTCGGTTGCGGCAATGACGAACGCAGCATCGGCGATGTCGCGCGTATCGTAGGCGCGCTCTACGAGCGAACTTCCGTTCTCGATCGGCAAGGCACGCAACCGTTCGCCGATTCGTACGGCAACGATAAGGATCGGAAAGCCGGCAGCTGCAATCGATTCGGCCTTTCGTGCAGCGACGTCGCCTCCGCCGACGATAACGGCTCGGCGACCATTCGGCCGAAGTGAGATGGGGAGCATACGAATAGACAAAGAGTTCCGCGCCCGGCAGCTAAAAACCGCCTGGTGACGGGCCGCGATTGGTGACGAGATCCTCGAAGGAACCTGCCCGAGCGGCTTGGGCGGGTGCATTCGTCGCCGCGCTCATAACGTTGCCCGGCCTGTGGGTCGGAACGCTCTGGGATAACAGCGAGACGGCGTACGGCGAGGTCGCGCGTGAAATTCTGCTCACGCACGACTGGATCGTGATGCATCTCAACGGCGTACCGTACTTCGTTCAACCACCACTCTATTTCTGGCTCGGCGCCGTATTCGCGCTGTTCTTTGGCCCGACGGCATTCGCGTTGCGGCTCCCGTCGGCGCTCGCGACGATCGCGCTTGGTGCGTTTACCGGCTACGCAATCGCGCGCCGCGCGGGAACTCGCTCGGGGATCTACGCTGCCGTGATTCTCTCAACGTCGTTGATGCAGGCAGTCATCGGGCGTCTTGCGATCATGGATGCGCTGCTCGATCTTGCCGTCGCGATGTCGATTCTTTGGTGGTTCGAGTCGCTCGAGAGCGGCCGAGCACGCTATGCGATCTACGGCTGGATCGCCGCCGCGGCCGGGTTCTTAGCCAAGGGCTTCGTGGCGCCGGTCGTCGCGCTGCTGACGATCGTTCCGTTCTACCTATGGAATCGCCGCTTCGTCGCGATGCCCCGGCTCGCGGCGCCCGGGTGGATTGCCGGTGCCGCGATATTCGTGGCACTCGTCCTTCCCTGGCCGCTCGCGCTCGTGCTGCATTACCACCTCTTCCCGCTCGAGAAGCTCATCGGCGAGTACACGATCGGCCGGTATACGAGCGTCGTCGAGAATCAATCGGGTCCGATCTGGTATTACGTGCCGGTTATAATTCTGGGCTTCTTTCCCTGGATTGCATTCTTGCCGATGGCGCTCGTGTACGCCATTCGGCAAGTGCGCGACCATGCGCCCGTTCCCGAACTCGCGCCGCTCGTGCGTCTGGGGATCCTCTGGATCGTGATGCCGTTGCTCTTCTTCAGCTTCGCGCGCACGAAACTCCCGAACTACGTCGCGCTCGAGTTCCCGGCGCTCGCCGTGATCACCGCGCTCTACTTTGACGCGGTTGCTCGCAAGGGCGGTACTCGCTCGGCGATTCTTTCGGCGGCGACCGTGCCGTTCACGATCGGCGCGCTCGCGCTGGCAATCGCGCTCTTTACGCGCAACAATCGGCTGACGCTCGAAGTCGCCGGCGCCGTCCCGCCGCTCCTCGCAATGGGGGTCGCGATCTTTGCCGGTTCGCTGCTGACGGCGTTGCTCGTCGCCGCAAAGAACGGCGCGCGCTTCGCGCCCTACGCGCTGGCGCTTGCCGCGATCGTCGCGACCGACGTCCTCGCCGTCGGCGTGCTGCCGCGCACCGAGGCTTTCAAGCCCGTACCCAGACTCGCCGCGCGTATCGAGCACGATCGCAAGCGCGGCGACGCCGTCGGCATCCAAAACGTCTCGGGAGGAAACGCGCTGCTCTTCTACACGCAGCCCGTCGTGCACGTGCTTGCCGCCGAAGGTAGCGCCGATCCGCAGAGCGACGGCGTCGATCCCCGCGCGCTTATCTGTGGTGCGCCGCGCGCATGGGTGATCGTTCCCGCGGAGCGCTCGGCGGGCGACGCGTCGTACGGACGGAGGGTACGCGTCGTCGCCGTCGATCGAAAGGCCGCGCTCCTACTCTACGATGGGCCGCCCTGCCGCTAAACGACTCGGGTTACGGTTTGTAGCCCGCGACTTGCGCCTCGGTGACCGCCGATGCCTTATTGTTTCCAAGCGATCCGCGAATGTAGGTAATCACGTCGGCGATCTGCTTACTGGTCAGCGTTCCCTTCCACGCCGGCATCTGACCGTTATACGATTGGCCATTGACGGAGATGACGCCGTGCAGACCCCCGGTAACGATCGCGATCACCTTCGTTGCGTCGCCGGTTACGACGGGGTTGTTTGCGAGCGGCGGAAAGGTGCCGGGAACGCCCTGTCCCTGCGCTCCGTGACAACTCGAGCAGTTATCGGCAAAGACCGGCGCACCGGGAGAACTCTGCTGGGATGAGGGGTTCGGAGCGGCCGCCGCCTCGGCCGGCGCCGCGGCAAGCACGGTCGTTTCAGGCGGCGAGGGAGGTGCCGCGGCCTGCTTGATCATCGTCGTGATCTGTCCGTACGCGGTAAGCGCGACGATTCCGACAATGACGAGCGTGGCGGTCCACAGCAGCCCGGAGCGTGAAGCGAAACTTCGGCTCTTGCTGCGGTCGATCCACGGAATCAAGAGCACGACGAGCAAGAAGATCGTCGGGCCGACGATCGTCGCGATGAGCTCCGTTCCGATGGAGAGCGGGCCGAGGTGGATTTCCGGCGGAACGAGCGCGAGCAGTCCGAAGAGCGATAAGAAATACCACGCCGGATACGGCACGAAGAACTTCGTCGGGTTCGCCTTTTCGTCGAGATACGGCGGCGCGGCGAACGCGAGGAAGCAAATAATGACAAAGATGATGAGCGAGAACGCGCCGTCCATGAAGAACTGATCGGGCCAGAAGCGTCCGGGACGCAGGGTGCGCGGGTCCTCGACGACCGGACCCGCCGAACCGTTGTGGCGGAAGATCGCCAAGTGTGCGCCGACGAGCGCCACGAGAACGGCCGGCATCAGCCAAACGTGCAGGCCGAAGAAGCGATTGATCGTCGCGGTTCCCATGCTGCCGCCGCCTTGCGCGATGTGCTGCATAACCGGACCGGCGATCGGCGCGAGGCCGACGATGTTGAGCGAGACCTGCGAGGCGAAATAGGCGTCCATATCCCACGGCAAGAGATATCCCGTGAGGCCGAGCACCAGCGTGACCAATAGGAGCAGCACGCCGACGACCCATTGCAGTTCGCGCGGGGCCTTGTAGGCGCCGAAGATCAAGACTTGCAAGAGGTGCAGGAAGACGAGCGCGATCATCGCCGAGGCGCCCCAATAGTGGACGGCGATGAGGAAGTGCGTGTATGGATTGAGATACATCGCGCGGGTCGATTCCCACGCCGTCGCTGCGGACGGTGCGTAGAAGAACGTCAGGAAGATGCCCGTCACGATCTGAATCATCATCGTGAAGAGCGTGGCGCTGCCGAAGACGTACCAGTAGCTCGCGCCTCCCGGAACGTCTTCCGTGAGGAAATCTTGTGCCAACGAGATGAAGCCGGTGCGCTTTTCGATCCAATTCAACATCGATCGTTACCTATGCCTGATACGAGACGACGATGCGCGAGGGGATGTTCGATTGATAGACGATCCACATAACGTCGGCGCTGCCGCTCTGCGAGCGCAGCGGCAACGGATCGAGACCGCGTGGCGCCGGGCCGGCGACGTGGGTGCCGTCGAAGGTGTACTGCGACCCGTGGCAGGGGCACATGAAGCGGTTCTGCTCGTCGTGCCAGCTGTAGTAGCATCCGAGATGCGGACAGATCGGGCTGAAGAGCACGAAGTTCATGTTGACGACGTCGTAAGGGACGTCGGCCTTGCCGCCGGGCTGACTGAAAATATCGGGGCGAGCGGCGACGAACTTGGCGTTATTGTCGACGCGGATTCCCCAGCAGTACTCGTCGGCCGATTGCTCGGGCAGATACGCGTCGGTAAATTTTAGCGTAAACGTGAGCTTGACGGGCTTCGCCGTCGCCTTCTGAAGGGCGTCGAGCTCCTGCGGACTCAGCGGCGACCAGCTTCCCGCCGACGAGCTCTTCGGCGGCAGGAGCGAACCGACGATCGGCACCGCGAGCGTCAAACCGACGATGCCTCCGATCGCCAGCGTGGCGTTGGCCATGAAGGTTCGGCGCGTGATCTCCTCTTCGGTCTGAGGAAGGTCGTAAGCGCTCGCCACGTGACGCGCGGCACCTTGTGACACGTCGCCTTGCGAATCAGACAAGTTCGTTCTCCATAGAAGCTGCGGGAACGGGTCGCAGGCTCATTTGGCGCTATTGTAACCCTGCCCTCCAGAGTACGCCAGGACGAAAATCGGCCCGGCGCCACCGCGCGCGGTGAAATCGGGACGCTTTCGGGACGCGCGATTGGTACGGTCGACGCATGACACCATTACGACTTTTACAGCTCGTTTCAGTCGGCGCCGTTCTTGCCTCTGCCGCCTGTTCGCCGAATCCCACCTCCGGCGGGGGAGCCTTGCCGCTATCGCTGGCGAGTGGTGCCTCCGCGCAGGAGCGATCCGTGCGCTCGAACGAGCGGCCGAACGCGGCTGTGGAGTATCTCTATGTGGAGAATAACAACAGCACGATTTCCGCGTACGCGGTCGCGTCGAATGGAGCGCTCTCCGAGCTCTCCGATTCGCCGTACGACTCGAATACGACCGGCCCATCGAGCTATTCGATCGCGGTCGATCCGCAGGGCCCGTATCTCTACGTCACGGGCACCGAGTCGGCGAACGTCGCGCTCTTCAATATAGCTTCCAACGGTCGGCTGACGCCGGGGAAGAGCTCGACCGATGCCGGAACCGGTGCGGGCTTTCTGCTCTTCGCGCCCGGCGAAAAGCGGCTCTATGTCATCGACGGAGTCAACGGCGGTTCGATCGAGGCGTATAACGTCAAGAAGGCGACTGGCGCATTGAAAAGCATTCCCGGCGCGCCGTTCGGCGTGGGCTGCCCCGGATTCTGCACGTCGAACCCCAGCTCACTCGTGATGAGCGGATCGTATATGTATTCGGTCGATACCTACGGCTGGTACGTTTCGGCGTTCTCGGTTGGAAAGAACGGCGCGTTGACCGAGCTCTCCAGCTATGCGACCCACTATGGCCCCACCGACGCCGTGATGACCCCGAAAGGAGGGACGCTCTATGTGACCAACGGCGCCTCGGCCGACATCAGCGCCTACAGCGTCGCCGAGGGCGTCCTGACGCCGCTCGCGGGCTCGCCGTTTGCGGCAGGCGGCACGCCGCTCGGCATCGCGATCACTCCGAACGGCAAGCACGTCTACGTTGCCAACTCGGCCGACGGCACGATTTCGGGGTACTCGGTGGGTGGCGGCGGTGCGCTCGTAAAGGTGCATGGATCGCCCTTTTCCGACGGTAGCGGCGTATCTCCATACGCGCTCGCCATCGATAAGAGCGGCAAGCAGCTCTTTGTAACGAATTCGAATACCAATTCGATCGCCGTCTACGCCATCGCCAGCTCGGGGCGCATCAGCCAGATTGCCGGCTCCCCCTTCCCCGAGCGCAGCGGCTCCGCCGGCCCGAAGGGGCTAGCGCTCTACGGCCCCTAACTCCCATGGGTGGGCCGGGGCGTAGCCATCACGGGCTTTGGCCGATTTTCCATCACGAGCGGCGGCGAGGATACAACCGCCGCCTTCTCGCCGCGCGCGCTGCGATGTCTCGCGCACCTCGCGCTGCACGGTGAGGCGTTCGACCGAACGACCTTAGCGGCCGAACTCTGGCCGGATGCTTCGGAGAGAAGCGCACTCGGCAGCTTGCGGCGGCGATTACACGAGCTCGAAGGCGCCCTCGAAAGCGTCGGTCTGCACGCCGCCATCGAGCGCACGCGAAGTAACGTCGCGCTGGCGCCCGCGACGCGGTGGGCAATCGACGTCGCTCGCTACCGAGTTCTCGCGTGCGACCCGGCGCAACTCGATCGCGCCGCAGCCCTCTACGAGGAGCCGATCTTCCCAGGTTTCGACGACGATCTGCTCGAGCGCGAGCGGCGGCGTATGCGCGCGGCGCAGATGGAACTGCTTGCGCGTCTACTCGAGGCGGCGATTCGTCGCAGCGATCCGCCGGAGATCGCGGACCGGGCGGAGGCAATCATGCGCCTCGATCCATTGAGCGAGCAGAGCGTCGCAAAGGCGGTCGCCGCACTCACGGCGCTCGGCGAAAACGATCGCGCGCGCCGTCTTCTCGATCGCTTTAAAGAGAGCGTGCGCCAAGAGGCCGACGCCGAAGCCGGACCGCTGCTCTTTGCGGCAGAGTTACCATCCGACGCGGCACGACGTATCCTGGAACCGGTCGTGGAGGCCGGCGACGTACTGCGCGGCGCCAATGCCGGCCGCCATTTCGACGAAATCGAACGCCGTATGCCGGAGATCCGGGAAGCGCTCGACGCCTCGATCGTTCGTGAGTGCGACGTCACGCTCGGCGTCCGCGCGTTGGCGGCTCTCTCGAGGTTTTTCTTCGATCGCGGACATTCGGTCGAGGCGCTGCGCTGGTACGAGGCCGCTCTACCTCGCCTATCGGAACGCTCGGCGCTTCGCTCGGAGGCGCTCTATCTGCGTGCAATCGTGGGACGCAATATCGGCAGCACCGAGCATAATCTGCCGGCGTTCGAAGAAGCGATCGGAGAACTGAGAGTCGCCGGCGATCGTACGACACTGGCCAAGGCAATGCTCTATGGCTCGAATGCCGCGCGAATGACCGGCCGGCTCGAAACGGCACGATCGCTCGCGGCCGAAGGTCATGCCATTCTGAGCGCGCTCGAAGATCCGTACCTTATCGCCTTCGCGTGCAGCGCCCTCGGCACTGCCGAATACGCGCTTGGGTATGTCGAATCGGCGCGCAGTTATTTAGAGCGCGCTCGCGCGGGTTTCGCGGCGGTCGGAGCCGGCGACGACGAAGCGCTCATGATCGTGAACGTGGGACGGTGCACCTTTGCACTCGGCGAACTCGCACAAGCACGCGAGCTGCTCGAGCGCGCACTCGGGCGAGCCGTGGCCTCGAGCAATCTCTACGTTCAAGGGCACGCGCAGGTTGGGCTGGCACTCGTCGCTTTGGATCGGAACGACGTGCGAAGTGCGCGAGCCCATGCCGCGCGCGCCGCCGAGATATCGTTAAAGAGCTCCGATACCGAGATCGCGGTGATCGCACTCGAAGCCGCAAGCGAGCTTTTCTTGGCGTTGGAGGAGTTCGCACGCGCACGCGACGCGCTCGCGGCCGCGGACGGGGTGCGTTCCGAGTATTTGATCGCGCGAGCGCCGACCGAGCACGCTCGCTCCGAACGCGTTCGCTCCGCGCTCGCGCAGCGGTCCATGCTCATTACGAGCACGGTGGCGGCATCCGACGTGATGATGCGATCGTTGCTCGCCAGCGTAGCGCGCTCGTATCACATCTTGTAGCTATGCAGCCCCGAGATCCAGATGTTGACGCCTAAGTAGCAGAAGATAATCGAGAGAAAGCCGACGACGCTCACCCAGCTCGTGCGCAGACCGCGCCAAGCGTGACGGGTGTGCAGATGCATGTACGCAAGGTAGATGATCCAGGAGAAGAGCGCCGCGGTCTCTTTTGGGTCCCACTGCCAGTAGGCGCCCCACGCCTCTTTTGCCCACATCGCGCCGGTGATGATGCCGACCGAGATGAGGGGCAAGCCAATCGCAACCGCACGGTAGACGATCACGTCGAGCTGCGGAAGGCTTGGGAGCGCGGCGAGCCATCGCCCGACCGGGCCGGGCTCGCGCTGCTCGCCATGCACCCGCGTAACGCGGCGCTGCGCGTAATACTTCAGCAGGTAGATGCACGAGAAGACGAACGAGACGAGGAAGGCGGCGTACGATGAGACGACGATTGGTACGTGGATCTTCGCCCAGTACGACTGCAGCGACGGCACCGGCGGCATCGTTCCTTCGTACCAGGTGACGCCATAAGCGAGAAAGATCGCCGCCAGCGCTAAGACGAAGCCGCCGGCGAACCACAGGTTGTACCGGAAGGCAAAGAGGAGGTAGATCGCGACCGACATCGCCGAGAAGAGCGAGAGCGACCCGTAGAGATTGAGCAGCGGCCAGACGTGAGTCAGCTCGAAGCGTACGCCGAGCTGTGCGAACTGTGCGACGCACCCGAGAATCGCCAGCGGAATGCCGACGTCGCGCAGCCATGGAGCTCGGGAAAAGAAATAGGTCAGCAATGCGAGCGCGCCAAGTGCGTAGGCGCAGAGCGCGACGGCAACGAGGATCTCATCGGGTGGCATCTTCAAACACCCTCCGCCTTTAACGATAGCATCAGACGGTCGAACTCGCTCTGGAATACGTCGTATCCTTTGACGGTCGTTGCCGCGGCTCCGACCCGCGAACGGTTCGGCCCGATCTCGTCGACACGAACGTAAAGGCGTGCCGGCAGGAAATAGAACGAGATCACCAATCCCGCGAGCAAGACGAACGCCCCGATGCCCACGAGCGGCACGCCCGGATCGTAGCGGTACTGGAAGCCGCTGTAGAGCACGTATCTCTTCGGCATGACGCGCCAGCCGCCGCCGGCGTCTACGGAGTCGCCGAGCGGAACGAGCGCGTCACCGAGCGAGTTTCCGCTCTCCGAAGCACCCAGCAGAACCGCGGGATCGTTCACTCGCGGATCGGCCGTCGGCATGCCGCTCTGCTTATCGACCGTCGGGGCGAACCGCTCGTAGACGAGGGTGCGCTGCGTTCCGGGAAGGTCGAACGTATCGCCCTCGAGCAGCGTGCGGTTCGAGAGTTCGGCGTTTCGCAGCCCGAGCCGCGAAACCAAGAACTGCATCCCGAATCCGTAACTCGCTTGATAGTAGAGCGTTCCGTCGATATCGATGGGGTGGTTCACGCGCACGGTCAGGTGCTTGGGAATGCCGTCATTTCCAGTGACCGTAACGTGGGAGACGTAATCGACCGGCTGATAGACCATGCCGCTCTTCGTCATAATCGGAGCGATTTTGTAAGCAAAATCGTCGAGCCGGATCAGCGCGTGGGTCTGGGCGATTTGGGCGGTATGGCCGGTGAGGAGCGCGACCTCTCCCGAAAAGCCACGCGCCCAGTAGAGCGTCGTGCCCGCCGCGATGATGACGAATCCGGCGTGCGCGACGAGCACGCCGCGTCGCGCCCAGTTGTGTTTGTCGGCAAAACTCCATTCGACTCCGCCGAAGAGTCGCTCGCGCATCTGCCAGCCGCGCTTGGCGAGCAGCGTGCCGACGCGCCGGCGCACGTCGTTCGCGTCGCCGGCGGCTTCGAAATCGGCGTGCAGCGGAATCTTGTCGATGCTCACCGGGCGCAGGGGCGGCAATCGCGCGGGAATCACGCGCTTGAACGTGCAGACCGCGAGCGAGAGCAAGATCAAGCCGATGATGCCGACGTACCACGGCGAGTGGTAGATGTTGTCGAAGTTCAGGCGCAGGATCGCGCGCGCGATCGGAGCCGTATAACTCTGAAAGTAGAGCGGCGGATCTGCGCCTTGATCGACGACGACGCCGACGAGCGTCAGCAGTCCCCAAACGATGAAGAGCGAGACGGCGAAGAGCACGTTGCCGAACGTGCGCACGAACTCTGCGTAAAGATTGCGAATGGCGAGCGTCACGCCGGCGACTTGGCTAACGACGACCACCGCCGCTCGAGCGGCAGAATGATCCAGATCGAGATCTCGTAGAGCGCATACATCGGCAGCGCGAGCAATGCCATCGTCAGGGGGTTACCGTCGGGTGCGGCGAGCCCGCCCGCGATGAAGAATGCGAAGATCGCGTGACGGCGGTACTGTTTCAGCGAGCTCGCGCTCACGATGCCGAGACGCGCCAACCCGATCAGCACGATTGGGGTTTGGAAGATGATGGCAAAGAGCGCCAGCAAAATCATGACGAAGCTGAGGGTTGAGGCGATGCCGAAGGTCGGCGTCGCGACCGCGTCGGTTATGTGCAGCAGTGCGGAGACGACGCGCGGTATCACGACGAAGTGCGCGAATGCGAGACCCACCACTGCGAGCAGCAGCGATGGTGCGATGAAGGAATAGACCATCCGCCGGGTACGCGGATGGATCGCGGGAACGACGAAGAGCCAGAGTTGCGCAAGAAGCACCGGCAACCCGATGACGATTCCGCCGATGACGGAGAACTTGAACTCGGTGAAGATGACGTCGGCCGGACCGAACGCGTGCAGCTCGATGCCGTGAAAGTACTCGTCCATCATCCAGCGGATGACGAACTGCGACGGCCAGAAAAGCAGAACCGCGATGGCGCCGACGGTCGCGATCGAGATCAAAAGACGATTACGGAGCTCCCGCAGGTGCTCCGTAAAGGGCATCTCTTTCTGATCCCAGAGCGATTCGTCTTCACTCTGCTCTGCGTTCAACCGTGTCATCCTGAGCGTAGCGAGCGAAGTCGAAGGATTATGAACTAGGGGTGCCCTGGCCGGGGGTCGGCGGCGGAATCGCTTCACCGGAGATCGATCCGGCTTCGACGTTGCTCATGATGTCGGTGCGCGCCGCAGCGGCCCGTTGACGCGCTTCTTCGCGCGCTCTCTCGGCGGCTTCGTCGGCCTCGGCCTGACCGACGAGAAACTCTTTCTTTGCCTGTCCCGCGCTGCGCGCCAGCTTCGGGAGTTTATCGGCTCCGAAGAGCAACGCTCCAACGACGAGAATTCCGATGATGATCGGTGCGTCGATGATCGCGAGCAGCGGATGGATGATCATAATTCAAGGGCCTCCGTCAGTTTCAGTAATTCGGTCTTCGCCGCGCTCGTCGCAATCGGCTCCAAAGCGCCCTTGGCCCGCTCGACGAAGCGGGCAATCTCTACACGGGTCGCAGTTAAACCGCCCTCCCGCCCGATTGCGTCGACGATCGCGGGAATCGCGTCGTTTGCGCCGCCCTCGTAAAAGCGCCGAACCTCCGCGCGAAAACCGCGATTGCCGGAAGCAAGCGCCGCAATCAGCGGGATCGTCGTCTTGCGCTCGGTTAGATCGTTTCCGGCAGGTTTGCCGAGCGAGCGTTCGTCGGCGATCATGTCGAGCAGATCGTCTTTCATTTGAAATGCGACTCCAAACGCTTCGCCGAAGTCGCGTAGGGCCGCGATGTCACGTTCGCGGCCTCCGCCCATAATTGCCCCGCACTGCGCCGAGGCGGCGAAGAGTGAAGCCGTCTTCTTGCGAGCGACTTCAACGTAGGTCTCCAACGGAAGATCGAGATTGCCGAGCGCTTGGAGCTGCAGCACCTCGCCGTCGCAAATGTCGGCCAGCGTTGCCGAGAGCACGTTCGGTACGGGGTGTGGATAGTTGAGCGTCACGTTCTTGAATATCCACGCGAAGAGATAATCGCCGGCAAGCACGCTCACCCGATTGCCGTAGTCGACCGCGGTGGCATTGACGCCACGGCGTGTGGCGGCGTTATCGACGACGTCGTCGTGAATCAGGGTCGCGACGTGAATGAGCTCCATATACGCCGCGAGATGCAAGTGCTCGAGCGCATTGCCCCCACAGCATTCGGCGGCGAGCAGCGTGATGCGCGGCCGCAGCCGTTTGCCGCCGGCTGCCAGCATGCGCTTAATGGCCTCGGTAATAATCGGATTATCGGTCGAAAACGTGTCGCGGAAGAAACGCTCGACCAGCGCGTGCAAATCGTCCGCCGACGTGCTCGGCAAATCGGTGGTACTCATAGCGTGGGTTTCGTACCGTAGTGCACCGCGATTGCTCCTCCCATCAGCGGCAGGTAGCCGGCGTTGCGAAAACCGGCGCGAGCGAAACGATCGCGCAACTCGGGCGCGTTGGGGTGATGGGTGAGCGAGTTCGGTAAGTATGCGTAAGCGCTTCGCGAACCGCCGACGATTCCGCCCAGCAACGGCACGAAGCCGTAAAAGTAAAGGTCGAAGAGGCGTTTGTAGGCGCGATTCGGCGCTTTGGTGACGTCGAGGCTAACGAATCGAGCCCCGGGTTTGAGCACGCGCAGAATCTCGCGCAGGGTCGCATCGACGTCGACGACGTTGCGAAGCGAAAAGCCCATCGTCGCACCGTCGAAAGCGCTCTCCTCGAAGGGCAGCGCCATGACGTCGCCCTCGACGAAATGCGCGGCGCGGCGAGACCCGCGGGCGGAGCGTTCTTGCGCGCGATCGAGCATTGGACGACAAAAGTCGATGCCCGTGACGTCGAGCGCCGGGTCGCTGCGCAATAAGCCGAAGACGAGATCGCCGGTTCCGCAGCAGCAATCGAGAACGCGGCCCCCGCGTGGCGGAGCGAGCAGACGAATCGCGCGGCGTCGCCAGCGTTCGTCGAGTCCCATCGTCAGCAGGCGGTTGGCGAGGTCGTAGCGCGGAGCGATGCGCGCGAACATTTCGCGCACGAAGGTGCCTTTCTCGCGATCCGCGCGGTCGCGCATTGGTGCCGAAGTCATGGCTGCCGCCGGGACTTCGACTAGCCGTCGCCGGCCTCCGTCGTGATGGCACGGGCGATGCTTGCGCTCACGTCTACCGCCGCAATGATCGGAAGCCTTGCCGGCGCCAAGAACGTGGAGGTCGCCGCGTATACGCTGGGAGGTCCGGTCGTGCGGGCACTTGAGGGCGCTGCCGAGCGCGGCGCGCACGTGACCGTGCGTCTCGAGGGAGCTCCTTACGGCGACGCGCGCGGCCGGCTCGGCCGACTCAACGCACGCATTGCCGCGCAGCTGCGCCGGGCCGGCGCCGATGCTGCGCTCGTCGATCCGACTCACGCCAAGACCATCTCGATCGACGGCACGCTCTATCTCGATGAGAAGAATTGGCGCTCGGGCGATCTGGTGCTGCGCGAAGACGATCCGAAAGAGGCCGCCTCGATTCCGATGCGCAAGAGCGACGCCCTCGCGCAAGAAGCGCAGCTGCTCGCCGGCGCGCAATCCACAGACGGCGTTATCGCGGAGAGCGAATCGTTCGGAGCGGGGAACGATGCCTATGCCGCGCTGCAACGGCTCGGTCGGGCCGGCGCGGCGCCACGATTGCTCGTTAATGCGGGCGACCTGCGCGGCAGCGCGCGCGAACGTACTATTCTCGAGAATCTGGTCAACGACGGCGTCCGCGTGCGCGTCTGCGACGACTCCGCAAAACTGGCAATCGCCGGCGATCGCGCGTGGCTCGGGTCGGCCAACGCGACCTATGCCGGCGGCCCGTGGGATATGCCCGATTGGGGGCTCTGCACCGGCAACTCGCAGATCGCCTCCGCCGTTCGAACACGACTCGAATCCGAATGGAGCGCCGCGCGCGATTTTAGAGCGCCGAGATCCCGAATAGCTTAGCGGCGTTTGCGTCGGTCGTCGCGACGATCTCGTCGAGGCGTATTCCGAGCACCTCGCTCAACTTCGCCGCCGTGTGGATGACGAACGACGGTTCGTTTCGCTTACCGCGCATCGGCACCGGGGCAAGGTAGGGGCAATCGGTTTCGAGCACCAAGTGCTGCGCGCCGGCAGCCCGGACGGCTTCGCGCAGCGCGTGCGCGTTCGGAAAGGTGAGCACGCCGCCGATTCCGAGGTAGAGATCGAACTCGTCGACGAAAACGCGCGCTTCGTCGGGCGTGCCGGTGAAGCAGTGCACGACGCCACGCATTCCCCGCACCCATTCATCGCGTAAAACGGCGCAGAAATCCTCAACCGCGTCGCGTTGGTGGAAAATTACCGGCAGCGCGAGCTCGCGCGCGAGTTGGAGCTGAGCGCGAAGAACCTCCGCCTGCCGCTCGCGAGGGCTATTGTCGTAGTAATAGTCGAGCCCCGTTTCGCCGATCGCGATGACGCCCAGCATTTCGGCCAATGCGCGCAGCTCGCCGGCGATATCCGCAGGGGCGTTCTTCGCTTCGTGCGGATGGATGCCGGCGGCGGCGGCAATCCCGTACCGTTGTGCGACCGCGATCGCCTCGCGGCTATCCTCGACGTTCTCGCCGATCGTCACCATTGCGGTGACTCCAGCCGCACGCGCGCGCGCGATGACCGCGTCGCGATCCTCGTCGAACTTGCGATCGTGGACGTGCGAGTGCGTGTCGATCACGGTGCGGCGATCGGCTCGAGTTCGACTTTTGGAAAGAGCGGCGCAGAGGGCGCGGTTTGCGTTTGCGGCGGCAACCCTCCCCAATCGCGCAGCGTCGAGGCCCAGTCGTCGTCAATGCGGCCCGGCGAGCCGAGTTGACGCCACATCTCACTCATCCGCTCGGGCATCACCGGATGCAGCAGAATTGCGATTCGACGCAAGCCCTCGCAGAGGTCGTAGAGCACCGCATCGAGCGCCTCGTTATCCCCGGCTTTGTGCAGCTCCCACGGTTTGCGTTCGTCGATCGTGCGGTTGAGCGCCGTGACGAGTTCCCAGATCGACTCGAGCGCTTCGCGAAAGTGTAGATCGAGGATGCGCTCGCGAACGATCGCCGCCTGCGGCGCAAAGCGTAGCGCGAGTTCCCCAGCCGGGTTGCGCGCATCGGGGACGATGCCGGCGCGGTAGCGCCGCAGCATCGCGAGCGTACGCTGCAGCAGATTGCCGAGGTCGTTGGCGAGATCGCTGTTGCGGCGCTGCGCAATCTTTTCTTCGGAGTACGAAAAGTCGCTTCCGAACGGCGCTTCGCGCAACAGAAAATACCGGATCGCGTCGGCGCCGAATCGCTGCTCGAGCGCGAACGGATCGCTTGCATTGCCGAGACTCTTTCCCATCTTCTGCCCGTCGACGGTGATCCAACCGTGCGCGAAGACCAGCTCCGGCGGCGCTTCGCCGAGCGCCCAGAGAATCGCCGGCCAGATGATCGTGTGAAAGCGAGCGATCTCCTTGCCGACGAGCTGCGTCTGCGCCGGCCAGTAGGTTCGAAAGCGCGCTTCGTCTTCGCTCCACCCAATTGCGGTGATGTAGTTCAGCAGCGCGTCGAGCCAGACGTAGATCACGCCGCCGTCGGGAATCGGGACGCCCCAATCGAAACTGGTTCGCGACACGGAGAGATCCTCGAGACCCTCACGCAGGATTGCCATCATCTCGTTGTAGACGCTGCGCGGCTGCACCCAATCCGGATGCCGCTCGTAGAATTCGATCAGACGATCGCGATAGGCGGAGAGCCGGAAGAACCAGTCCTCTTCGGAGATCCACTGCACCTCGCGGCCGCAGGTCGGACAGCGGCCGTCGACGAGCTTCGATTCCAGCCAAAAGGTCTCGTCGTTGACGCAGTACCAGCCTTCATATTTACCGCGATAGACGTCGCCGCTATCGCGCAGCCGCTTGAAAACGCGCTGCACCTTCTCGACGTGCCGCGGTTCGGTAGTGCGGATGAAGTCGTCGTACGTCACGTGATAGGCCGAGAAGAGCGCCTTCCAGCGCGGTACGAGCTCGTCGCACCATTCTTGCGGCGTCTTCCTCGCGGCGGCGGCGGCGTTGGCGACTTTCTGTCCGTGCTCGTCGGTTCCGGTCAAGAAGAACGTCGGGCGATAGGTGCGCGCCGTGCGAGCGAGCACGTCGGCAACGATCGTCGTGTATGCGTGGCCGATATGCGGATTCCCGCTGATATAATAGATCGGCGTGGTGACGTAGTAGGCGCGCTCCATGGGCCTAGCGTTCTTTAATCGAGGTTTTGCGGCTCGCCTTCTGCGCCGTGGCACGTGCGTAGAGCTCGCGCCGCTCGCCCAGCCCGCGACCCGCGAGAAGTTTAGCGATCTCGCCGATGCGCCTGCCGTCGTCGAGCATTGCGTCGATCGCCTCGCTCGCGGTCTCGGTTGAGGGCGGCGGCTCGGAGGCGTCCTCGCAGGGAGCGACGGCAAATGCGACTTCACCGCGTATTGGCTCGGGGAGGCGATCGACCACGTGCTGCGGCGTTCCCCAGATCTGCTGCTCGTGACGCTTGGTGTATTCGCGAACGAGAAAGATCCGCGAATTGGGTGCGACGGCCGCAAGGTCGGTCAGTGCCGCGCGAATGCGCTGCGGCGACTCATACCAAATCGTGGTCGCGCCGCCCGCGAGCGCATGCGCGAACCGCTCGCGACGGGCCGCGCGCGTTCGCGGCGGAAAGCCCTCGAAGGTAAATCGCCGCAGCGAGAATCCCGAGAGGAGCGCGACCGCGGTGACCGCGCTCGGTCCCGGCAGCACCTCGACGGCGACGCCGGCCTCGCGGGCGGCGGCGATCAGATCGCTTCCGGGATCGGAGACTCCCGGCATCCCCGCATCGCTGGTCACCGCGACGAGCGCGGCGCGAGCGCGATCGAGAATTGCCGGCGTCACCCGGCGCGCATTCGCCTCGCGGTAGCTCCAGATCTCGCGGCCTTCAAGACCGAGTCCGCCAAGCAATTTTCGCGCGACGCGCGTATCTTCAGCGACGATCAGCTCCGCGTTGCGGAGGACGTCCAAAGCGCGCAACGTCACGTCGCGCAGGTTGCCGAGCGGCGTCGGTACGAAGACCAGCGGCATGGCACGCAGCTTCGACGTTCAGCACATACCTCCGGGGGTAACCCTCGAGCTCTACATCTCGCCGAACTGTCCCTATTGCCGGCGCGCAATGGAGTACTACGATTCGCAAGGCACGCCATATAAAGAGTACGACGCACAGAACGACCGCGCTGCGCGCGAGCGAATGTTCGCCTACAGCGCGGGAGATCCGACCGTCCCGGCAATCATCGTGAACGGCGAATACGTGCAATCGGGATGGGGCACGCCGCCGCGCGGTTGAACGGTTCACTAGCGCGCCGGTCGGCGCGACGAAGTGAATACCGCGGCAAGCAGCGAAGGAGCCCTTCGTTGCTTATCTTACGGAGGTTTGAGAATGGATCGTAGTTCAGCGGCCGCGGCGAGTGCGATCGCCGCGTTCGCCTTCGTGTACATCATCGTGATTTGCGCGCTCATCGTCTTCACGATTTGGGTCTATTGGCGGATCTTCTCCAAAGCGGGCTACAACGGTGCGCTCTCGCTCCTCAACTTCATACCGGGAGTCGGTCCGCTGATCTGCGTGATCATCTTGGCATTCGGGCGCTGGCCGATCGAAGATCAACTCGCCGCACTGCAAGGCGGGGCAATACCGCCGCCGGTCGTGCCGCCAATGGCCCCGCCGGGCAGCTCAGTCATGACGACGTAGAGGTTAGCTCTTCCAGAGCTCCGCGATCCAGCGTTCGACGTCGCCGGCTTTCGACAGCAGGCTTGCGGAGAAATTCTCCGGAGCGCCACTCGTGACGGCGATATCGTCCTCGATGCGCACGCCGATCCCGCGGAAGGCTTCGGGCACGGTACCGTCATCCGGCTGGAAGTAGCAGCCCGGTTCGACGGTGAGCACCATTCCCTCGCGCAGCGTGGCGTAGCGATACTCTTGCACCCGCGCGTTGGCGCAATCGTGCACGTCGATCCCGAGCATGTGGCTGACACCGTGAAGCGTGTAGCGGCGGTGGAGCAAACGATCCGGATCGATCGCTTCCTCGAGTGAGGCTTTCAGAATGCCGAGGTCGATCAGGCCTTCAGCGAGTACGCGCGTCGCACGCCGGTGCGGTTCGAGAAAATCGTTGCCGGCGACAACCGCCTCGATGCCGGCGCGCTGCGCCTCCCAGACGAGCTCGTAAATCGTCCGCTGCTCGGCCGAGAAGCGTCCCGAGATCGGGAGCGTTCGCGTGATGTCGGCGGTATAGAGCGAGTCGCATTCGACGCCGGCGTCGAGCAGCAGCAGTTCGCCGGCACGAAGCGCACCGTGATTCTGCGACCAGTGAAGCGTGCAGGCGTGTTCGCCCGCCGCCGCAATGGTGAGATAGCCGACATCGTTGGCTTCGATGCGCGCACGTCCCCAAAAGGCCGCCTCGATCGCGCGCTCGCTCTTGCCGGTGCGCATCGCGCGGATCGCGTCTTCGAAGGCGAGCTTCGAGATCGTGCACGCCTTGCGCAACTCGTCGAGCTCGTATTCATCTTTGATCAGGCGCATCTCGGAGAGATGCTCGGCGAGATCGGCATCCCCGTCGCTCTCTTCGAAGCGGCGATCGACGTCGTCGTCGTGACTGCGCAGCACGCGGACGGGATACTTCGCGTCGCGCAGTTCCTGGAGATACTCCGGGATTGCTTGGATCGCGCGACAGTCGTCGACGCCGAAATACTCGCGGCTCTCCTCGACCCCGCGATGTCGTCCGACCCAGAGCTCTCCATAGACCCGATCGGTAAAGAATTCGGCCTTGCCGCGATTATGCGCGGCAACGAAGAGCACCGAGCGATGCCCCGCGCCGTCCGGCTCGAGCACGAGCACCGAACCCGGCTCACCGTTGCCGGCGAGATACGCAAAATCGCTCGACGTACGAAAGCGGAACGACGTGTCGTTCGCGCGCACGCGCTCGCGGCCGGCCGGAATGACCAGATACGTTCCGGGATAGGCCTTGCCCAACGCATCGCGCCGTTGCGCGAACCGCGCGGTCTCCGGATGCGCTCCCCGGGCAGGAGGGCGATCGATCCAGTCGCGCGCCATGAACTCGACGAGCGGCTGCGGCGGAGTAAAATCGTAGCTGGTCTTGGACGGATCGGTCGGGAGGGGAGCGTTTCGTTCGGCAGACATGGTTTGCGGAAGATTCGCTGAAGCGACGACGGGTCATGCCGGAGCCCATACACGCCACCGACACGCTCGCCAACGAACGCACCTACCTGGCCTATATCCGGACCGCCCTTGCCTTTATCGCCTTCGGGTTCGTGATCGCGCGTTTCTCGCTCTTCGCGCGGGAATTTTCGGTGCTCGTTCACAGCGGTAGCCCGGAACCCGGCGTCTCTACCGCCTTCGGAACGGCAATGGCCGGTTTCGGCATCGTGGTCGCGCTGCTCGGCGCGTGGCGCTACGCGCGCACCGATCGCGGCTTGCGCGAGGGTCGCGTCATCGCGCTGGCGGGCCTAACCGGCTACGCGATCTCGCTCTTCGTCGTTGCCATCGGCGCCGTCGTCGCCTTCGCGCTCGTCTCGTACAAGTGAGCGGATTAGCTGGGTCACCGAATTAGCGGCAGGTTGACATAACGCCTCAGAGACGTTCGTCGCTCCGCGTCCGGCTGCGCTCCTGCTGCGCTGCCTCCTCGCTTCGTCATCCATGGCTACGCTCGTCGGTCAGCAGCCTCTTCGGCATTACGTCAACCTGCCGCTAATCGGCATTCATTTCTAAGCTGAAATCGAGCGCGGGCGCGCTGTGCGTAATCCAGCCGACGCTGATGACGTCCACGCCGGTGCGCGCGATCTCGGCAACGTTGGCTTGCGTCACGCCACCGCTCGCTTCGGTGATGACGCGCTTGTCGACGATGCGAACGGCCTCGGTGAGCTGCCCCGGCGTCATGTTGTCGAGCAGGACGGCGTCGATCGGTTCTTCGAGTGCCTCGCGCAGCTGAGCGACGTTCTCGACCTCGACCTCGATCTTGATCGTGTGTCCGACACGAGCGCGCGCTCCGGCGATTGCGGCGCGAACCGATCCGACGAGCGCGAGGTGATTGTCTTTGATCAGCACCGCGTCGTCGAGACCGAAGCGATGATTGCTCCCGCCGCCGCGAGCAACCGCGTATCGTTCGAGCGCGCGCAGCCCGGGCGTCGTCTTGCGCGTATCCGCGATCTTCGCACGCGTTCCCGCGACGAGATCGACGAGCGTCCGCGTCGCCGTTGCAATTCCGGAGAGCCGCGAGAGCAGGTTGAGCGCGGTCCGTTCGCCGGTGAGAATCGCGCGTGCCCGCGCGGAGATCTCGGCGACGACGGCGCCCGGCTCGACGCGCTCCCCCTCGCCGACGCATACGCTCGATTGAACGGCGTCGTCGAGCAGCCGGAAGGCGATCAGCGCAACGGGCAGGCCCGCAACGATACCGCCCTGGCGCGCGACGATCTTCGCCGTCGCGCGGCGTTCCGGAGCGACGATCGCTTCGGTCGTAAGATCGCCTCCGCGACCGACGTCTTCGAGCAGCGCCGCCCGAACGATCGGCTCGGCGGCGAGCTCAGGCGACGCTGCGTAATCGCGTGAAAGAGCGTTTCGCAAAGGCTTCATCGGTCTGCGGGTAGTCGCTGCGATAGTGGCTGCCGCGGCTTTCGTGCCGCGCAATCGCAGCGTCGGTGATCAAACGTCCGACGACGAGCAGGTTACGCAGCTCCGGCGTCTCGCCGAATTCGGCAGAGAGATCCTCGATGCGGGCCAGCGCTTCGCGCAGCGAGGATTCGTGGCGAACCAAGCCGACGTTTGAATACATCACGTTGCGCACGTCGCTGAGCGCCTGCGCCGCGGTGCTGCTCGGGCGACGCGACCGCGTTCGAGATGGCGCGTGAAGCGAACCGGCGATGCGCTGTGCCGGCTCCGCATTCGCAATGTCGCCGGCGACTCGCGAGCCGTAGACGAGCGCCTCGAGCAACGAGTTGCTCGCGAGCCGATTTGCGCCGTGCACGCCCGTCGCGCTCGTCTCCCCGCACGCCCAGAGGCGTTCGAGCGAGGTCCTTCCCCACTCGTCGACGGCGATGCCGCCCATGTGATAGTGCGCCGCCGGCGCCACCGGGATGTTTTGCACGCGCGGATCGATGCCGGCGGAGATACAGAATCCAAAGACGGTCGGAAAGGCCTCGGGAAACTTCGCGCCGATCGCACTGCGCGCATCGAGCCCAACGGTGCGCCCGCGCTGCTGCTGTTCGAAGATGGCCCGCGCGACCACGTCGCGTGGGGCGAGCTCCGCGTCGGGGTGCTGCGCGAGCATGAACCGTTCGCCGAGATCGTTGACCAGCGTCGCACCCTCGCCGCGCACCGCCTCGGTGACGAGCGGCATCGGGTCGCGGCCGATCGCAAGCGCGGTTGGATGAAACTGCACGAACTCCATATCGGCGAGCAGGGCACCCGCGCGTGCGGCCATTGCGATGCCGTCGCCGGTCGCCTCCATCGGATTGGTCGTGTAGCGATAGAGGCGGCCGATGCCGCCGGTCGCGAGCACGACTGCATTCGCAGTGAACGCGATTGCCGCGTCGCTCGCATTGTCGCGTGCGTAGACGCCGCCGACGCGATCGCCGTCGACGATAAGATCCGAGGCCGTGACCTCTTCAACGATCTCGATCGACGGATGGACGCGCACCGCGTCGATCAGCGTGTTGAGAATTTCGTGACCGGTCGCATCGCCGCCGGCTTTGACGATGCGACGGCGCTGGTGAGCGGCTTCGCGCCCGAGTGCCAGCTCGCCGGCTTCGGTGCGGTCGAACGCCGCACCGAGCTCGAGTAACTCTTCGACGCGCGCCGGCGCGTCGCGCGTGAGAATTTCAACGATCTTGCGATCGCTAATTCCGGCGCCCGCGCGCTGCGTGTCGATTGCGTGCAGTCGCGGCGAATCGTCCTTGCCGATCGCTGCGGCAATGCCGCCCTGCGCCCAATCGGTCGCCGCGCCTTTGCCGAGCCGCGTCTTGCAGAGCACCGTCACCTTCGCGGGAGCAAGCTTGAGCGCGGCGATCAATCCGGCGATGCCGGCGCCGATGACGAGTGCGTCGCTGCGGTGGATTTCCATTCGTCCCGATCAGTCGCGGGGTTGCCGGCTATACGCGAGCATGCGTTCGACCGCGCGGCGCGCGCGATCCGCGATCTCCGGCGCGATCGTCACTTCGTACTCCATCGCTTCGAGCGAGTGCAGCACTTTCGGCAGCGTGTTGCGCTTCATGTGCGGACAGAGATTGCACGGGCGGACGAACTCGACGGTGGGATATGCTCCCGAAACGTTGTCGGCCATCGAACATTCGGTCATGAGGAGCACGCGCGCGTGCGGTTTTTCCGCGAGCCGGGCCACGTACTCGGTCATGCCTTGGGTCGACCCAACGAAGTCGGCCGCGGCGAGTACGTCGGGCGGGCACTCGGGGTGGGCGAGCACGACGAGCGAACGATCGCCTTCGCGGAAACGTTTGATGTCGTTGCCGGTGAAGCGTTCGTGCACTTCGCAGTGACCCTTCCAGGCGACGATTTCGACGCTCGTCTTCGACGCGACATACTTCGCGAGGTACTCGTCGGGCAAGAAAACGACCCGCGGCACGCCGAGGGCCTCGACAATCTGCACGGCGTTTCCACTCGTCACGCAGACGTCCGATTCGGCTTTGACCTCCGCCGACGTATTGACGTAGGTGACGATCGGCGTCCCCGGATAGCGTTCGCGCAAGAGCCGAACGTCGGCAGCGGTGATCGATTCGGCGAGCGAGCACCCAGCCTTGAGATCGGGAACGAGGACCCTCTTAGAAGGGTTGACCAGCTTGGCGGTCTCCGCCATGAAGTGCACGCCGCAGAGGACGATCACATCCGCGTCGGTCCGGGCCGCTTGCATCGCCAAAGCGAGCGAGTCCCCGACGATGTCGGCGACCGTGTAAAAGATCTCAGGCACCTGGTAGTTGTGCGCGAGGATGACGGCGTTGCGCTCACGCTTGAGGCGGTTGATCGCCGCCACATAGGGGGCGTGCAGAGGCCACTCGACTCGCGGAATAACGCGCTGGGCGCGCTCGAAGATCGCGTCGGTCTCCGCCGCCACGCTCTCGGTGAAGGGTAATTCAATAACGCCCATTTGCCTGTGGATGATTGCGGGCCCCAGCGCCGCTTCTCCCCTTTCTACGACCCGGTGCGCCCGCACGGGTTTGCGCGCGTCGTCACGGCGCGAGCGGCCGCCCGGCGGCGGCTTCTCGTGGTTACGTCCGCCGACGGTGCGGGTAGGAGTTCTTCATCGCATGAAGCGCGGATCTTGAGAAGGAGTGAATTCGATGAAACAGTGGTTCGCTGGGATCGTTCTGGGTGGGGCCGTTATCGCGGGAGCGGCGACGACGCTGGCCGCCGGAGCGCAGACCGTCATGACACCGTCACCGATGGTTTCGCCAATGGTATCCCCCTCGCCGACACCTGCGTCGACGATGCGGCCGTAACGCCGCATTCATAGGGTTGCATGCGGCGTACGGCACGTGAGTGTCGATAAGCCTGTGGGTAACCGAAATTTCTTGTGGAGGCGTTGTGGACTCGCGGTTACGTCTCTTGAAAACCCATTATTGGGTTTGCTAGCATGCAAACACTTCGCCCAATGACGGAGTGCGGATTGTATCGAACCGCGGACGGCAGCACGTAGACGATCCGTCGCCACAAGCGGCATATCCGAGTGAGGTCGTTCGAAACCGAGAGACGTCGGTGGGAAGCTTTCAACGGCTTCAAACAGGCGAAAATGACCGGCGGTACAGCAAAGCCCGCAGCGTAGGTGCTGCGGGCTTTGTATGTAAGAAGCGCTTGGTGGATAGCCGGGCGGAGCTTACTCTTCGCGGGTTCCTATTAGGTGCCGCGATTACGCTCGTCTTTACCGCCGCGAACGTCTACCTCGGCCTCAAGGTCGGACTAACCTTCGCATCGTCGATTCCGGCCGCCGTTATTTCAATGGCGGTGCTGCGTGCGTTTCGTAACGCGACGATTTACGAAAACAACATCGTTCAAACGATTGCCTCGGCCGCCGGAACGCTCTCGGCGATCATCTTCGTACTTCCGGGGCTCGTGATGATCGGATGGTGGAGCGGCTTTCCGTTCCTAGAGTCGTTTGCGATCTGCGCGATCGGCGGCGTCCTCGGTGTGATGTACAGCGTTCCGCTGCGGCGCGCGCTGGTGACGGGATCCGATCTGCCGTATCCCGAGGGCGTCGCTGCGGCCGAAGTCCTCAAAGTCGGAACGGGCGGGGGATCCTCGGTGGAGCGTAACCGGTCGGGCCTACTCGCGCTGCTCGCCGGCTCGGTGGCGTCGGCGGCCTTTGCGGCGATTATTGCAACGCGAATCTTTGCCGAAGAACTCGCGGGATATTTTCGCGCCGGCGCCGCGGCGACGGGTGCCGGCTTTTCGTTTTCGCTCGCGCTCGTCGGTGCCGGGCAGCTGATCGGCATATCGGTCGGCACCGCAATTTTTGTTGGGCTCGTGATCGCGTGGGGCATCGCTACGCCGGTTCTCACCGCACTCCATCCCATGCCGGGAGCGGCGGTCGACGTTGCGACGGCGGTCTGGTCGCATCAAGTGCGTTTTATCGGCGCGGGGGCGATCGGCGTTGCGGCGCTCTGGTCGCTCGGGCGGCTCGCGCGCCCGGTCGTGCTCGGCGTTACTTCCGCGCTCGCCGCGTCACGCCGGCGTCGCGAAGCGGCGGCCGACCTGCCGCGCACCGAGCGCGACCTTCCAATCGGAATCGTTGCGCTTGTCAGCCTTGCGTGCCTCATTCCGCTGGCGGTGCTCTTCTGGTCGTTTTTGGCCGGCGGCCGGCTCGCGCCGCTCGCGGGTCCGATGACCGCGGCGGGCGTCATCTACGTCGTCGTCGCCGGCTTCTTCGTCGCGGCCGCCTGTGGTTATATGGCGGGTTTGATCGGCTCGTCGAACAGCCCGGTCTCGGGTCTTGCGATCCTCTCGGTCATCGGCGCCGCGCTCGTGGTGCTCGCAATCGGCAGCGGTATCGCCCACGTTGCGGCGTTACCGATGATTGCCTACGCGCTCGTGGTGACGGCCGTACTGCTCTGCGTCGCAACGATCTCCAACGATAATTTGCAGGATCTCAAGACGGGTCAGCTCGTCGATGCAACGCCGTGGCGCCAGCAAGTCGCGCTGGTTGCGGGCGTCGCGGTCGGCGCGGTGGTGATTCCGCCAATCCTCGACCTGCTCAACCGCGCGTACGGTTTTGCCGGTTCGGTTGCGCCGCATAGCGGGGTCGCGCAACCGTTGCCGGCGCCACAAGCGACGCTGATCTCGGCGCTGGCAAAAGGCGTAATCAGCGGTCAGCTCGACTGGCATCTCATCGGGACCGGTGCGATCGCCGGCGCGATCGTCGTTGCGATCGACGAGCTGCTGCGCAAACGCAAGCTCCAACTGCCGCCGCTCGCGGTGGGACTCGGCATCTATCTCCCGATCTCGACCACCGCGCCGGTCGTCGTCGGCGCGATACTCGGTTGGGCCTACAATCGCTGGGCCGCGCGGCGGCGCGACGGTGAACGCGCGAAACAACTCGGGGTGCTCATTGCGTCGGGATTGATCGTCGGCGAGAGTCTCTTCGGCGTGCTGCTCGCCGCGATCATCGTCTTTAGTGGTAAAGCGGAACCGCTCGGGGTGGTCGGCGATGCGTTCGCACCAACGGCAACCGTGCTCGGCACGCTCGCGTTCGTCATCGCGATTGCCGCGCTCTTTCAAACGGCGCGTGGGCTCTTGCGAAAAGACGTCGTCTAAATCGCCGAGGAAACCCTCAGGTCGCGGCCGGCGCAGCGAGCAATTGAAGTTTGCGCTCGCTCTCCGAGCCGGGAGCCGCAGTCAAAACGACCATGTGAATATCGCCGTCGCCTTGCAGCGCGAATGCCGTGTAGTCGAGGGTAAGCTCGCCGAGCTCCGGGTGGACGTACCGTTTCAGTCCGTCAACCGATCCGAGCACGTCGTGCTGGGCCCAGAGTTCTCGAAACTCATCCGAGGTTGCGCGCAGCTCGTCGATGAGCTCAACGAAGGCGGGGTCACCAGGATACTTCGCGGCGACGGCGCGGAACTGCGCCACCACGCGCCGTTTCATGCAATCGGGATCTCCAAGCCGGCACGACACGGTCGGATCGCGGAAGAGCCGCCACACGAGGTTGCGGCTGGGCCCTTCCTTACTCGAAAACGCGGAGAGCGCGTCGGCGCTGCGGTTCCAGGCGAGCACGTCCCAGCGACGCCCGCGTACGTAGGCCGGAGCCGGTTCGAGCGCCGTTAAGACGCGCTGGACGAGATCGCCGACGACCTCTTCCGCTTGCGGCGGCAGTTCGAGCGTGACCCCTGCGAGGAGATGGAGATGGCGGCGCTCTTCGGAGGTGAGGCGCAGCGCGCGAGCGATGCCGCCGAGCACCTCGGCCGAAACGTTGATCGGAAGCCCCTGCTCGAGCCGCGTATACCACGTCGCACCGATATTCGCGAGCAACGCAACCTCTTCGCGCCGCAGTCCCGGGGTTCTGCGCCGGGCGCCGTCAGCGAGGCCGACGTCGGACGGGACGATCTTCGCGCGGCGGGTCCGCAGGAAGTCGGAGAGTTCCGCGCGTCGTTCGGGCGCCGAGTTCATCGCTTCAGTAAATCCTGTAAGGTGCTTGCAACAGTGCTAGGATAAGATAGGTTCTAGTCATAGTATCGCATAGAGTCTATCCTCAAATCAACTCCTCTCCCAAGGACCGCACTCAACCCAATGTCGGTTGCCGTCAGGCCTGCCGGGATTACCGGCCTTGTCGCTCCCCGCAAACGCCCTGTCCCTCCGGGGACGCCGGCCGTGCCGTCGCTCGTCGAGTATGGCGCGCGTCGTTATCTCGTCGTCGCCGGGGTGATGCTCGCCGCGCTCTTGCAGACCGTCGATCTGACGATCGTCAACGTTGCGCTCCCGACGATTCAGGGCAATCTCGGGGCGACGGTCGATCAGGGCACGTGGGTGCTGACCGCCTACGTGATTGCCAACGTCGTCGTGATTCCGATGACGCCGTGGCTGCAGCTGCGCTTTGGGCGCAAGAACTACTTCCTCGCCTCGATTGCGGGTTTCACGCTCGCATCGATGCTCTGCGGCATGGCGACGTCGCTCGATGCGTTGATATTCTTTCGCGTCGTCCAAGGTGCGTTCGGCGGCGGACTGCTCGCGACGGCGCAGATCGTGCTCCGGGATACGTTTCCCGAGCGAGATCTCGGCATGAGTCAATCGATCTTCGCTCTCGGCACGATCGTCGGCCCATCGGTTGGACCGACGCTCGGCGGCATTCTGGTCGACAATCTCTCATGGCCGTGGATATTCGACGTCAATTTGGTACCCGGTGCGCTTGCGTTCGTACTCTTGTGGCGGTATATGCGAGAGAACGCGCGGCCGCAGAGGGCGCCCGTCGACGTCGCGGGGATCGCACTGCTCGTGGTTGCGGTCAGCTGCATGCAGTACGTGCTCGATCAGGGTCAGCGCGACGATTGGTTTTCCGACCAATCGATTCAGCTTTGCACGGTGCTGGCGCTGGCCGCGACGAGCGCGTTCGTCTGGTGGGAGTTACGAGTGGCTCAGCCGATCGTCGATTTGCGCGTGCTGCGTCAGCCGGCGGTCGCTGCCGGCCTGCTGATTGCGGGCGCTTTTGCCGGCATCATTTTTCCGGCGCTCTTGCTCTTGCCGCAGTTTACGGTCGAGACGCTCGGGTTTACGAGCACGCTCGCGGGCCTCTTGATCGGCATTCGCGCGTTGCCGGTATTGCTTTTGACGATGCCGGTCGCGCGACTCGCCGGCATTGCGCGATTCGATTTGCGATGGGCGATCGGCGGTGGCTTGGTGCTCGCAGGGTTCGGCACGCTGTGGCTCTCCTCGCGGGTGACGACGCAGAGCGACTTGGCCGCGCTCGCGTGGCCGCTGCTGGTGATCGGCACCGGCTCGGCCTTCGTCTACTCGCCGCTACTCGTCGCGACGATGCGCGCCGTTCCGCGCGAAGCGGGCGCGAAGGCGTCGTCCTTCATCGTCCTCTGCTTTCAGCTGGGCGGCTCGATCTCGTCGGCGTCGATCGTCGCCTTTCTCGACCAGCGGCTTCAGTTTCACCAAACGATCCTCGCCGCGCAAATGACGCTCTCTCGCCTACCGGTCGTGCAGTTTCTGCAGCACGACGGCCCGGCTGCGCTCGCGGTGCAGGTCGCGGCGCAAAGCTCGGCGCTCGCGTACGCAGATGCGTTCGTCGTTGCCGGAGTTTTCGCGCTCGTCGTCTCACCGGCGGTGCTGCTTTTAGCCCGCAAGAAGACCTAAACGCTCATCTGAGGAGTCTGCCGTGGAATACGAAGTTGCCTACGAGAATCTGCGTAACGATGTTGCGCATGCCTTGCTCGAGGTGGAACGCCCGACGGTCGTAGCGACCGTGCGCGCTGCCGCCGCAACGCGCGATCTTGCCGACGCCATTCATCACGCCGCGGGTCATCCCGACGACGCTCGCTGGGACGCGGCGCTGGCGAGTCTCGAAGATTTTATCGAGATCTGTAATGGCTCGTCCCGCGCCTCGCGGTCTCCGGCCGTTCGCGCGTTACGTGCGTTTGTCGCGGAGAACGCCCGTAGCTTACGAGCTGCTTAGTACGCCGGCACTCCGGAAAATCGCCATCCGAGTTCGAACGTCCGTCCGGCGGCATAGTGGTTGCCCTGAGCGTTTTCGAACGTGATCCGGTATCGATCGTTGAGCACGTTCTCTATCGAGAGCGTCAGTGCGGTGCGTCGGCCGATGGCGATGCCTTTGACCACGTCGAACGTCGTGTGCGGGGGCACCTTGCAATCGTCGGAGACGGGCAGGCAGTAGGCGGAGGAGAGGCCCGAACCGTATTCCCCGTCGATCCCGAGCCAGCCGCCTCGCCGGTCGTTCATCAGAAGGCCTCCGGCCGCGTCCCAGTTTTGATCGTGGTCGGCCGGCGTCCATCCGGCCGGCGCCCCGAAACACGGCGCCAAAAGTTGGGTTTCGCACCCGGCATTGACCGAGCGCGCATGGGTCAGGGAGAGATAGAAGCGACTCGCCGCCGGCAACGCGAGTTGATAGTACGCGCTTTGAACCGAGATATTGCCGGCGGCGTAGTTGATGTCCTGATGCAACGCCGTTACGCCGACCTGCGTGTCGTCGATGAGATTGACCGCGTCCTTTTGCATCACCCGCAGTCCGAGCTCGCCGCCGCCGACCGGCAGATGGCCGCCGATTTCAAAAATGGTGTCGCGCTGCGGTTCGAGGTCGAACGCGGAGGGCGTCGGCTGATTCGGTAGATTGAGCAGCTGCGCGGCCCGTGGCGAGACGTTCTCAAACGAAAACGGCGTAAAGAACCTCCCGGCATAAAAATATACGCTCGCGCGGTTGCCGTACGAGCGAGTGATCTTCAGGCGCGGGCTCAACTGTGCGAAGGCATCGCGAAACTGAGTGGAAAAAATTTGGAACGCGTCCTGTCGCAAGCCGGCGTCGAGCGTCCAGATTGGCGACATCGCATACGAATCTTCGAAGTAGGCGCTCTCGGTGTGACCGACGTTCGGCGCGTCGTCGACGACGGTATAGGCCGCTCCCGGCGTGCCCGGCGTGAAGATCGGTGCCAAAAAATTCCCCGGTTGTAACGTCACCGCATAATATTTCGAGACGTTGGTCATGTCGTACGACGCACCGTATCCAAGCGTGTGGCGTCCGTCGTCGAGCAGATCGTCGACGTTCAGGATGAGATCGCGTGCCGTGCGATCGGCGTTCAGGGAGTACGCACAAGCGCTGACGACGCCGCCGGCGCAGTCTTGCGCAGACCCGCCGTTGGCGGCGTTGAGGTTGTAACCGTAGATGAAGTCGTTCGCCGCGTCGCCGAAATCTTGAATGCGCGACTGCTTGTAGCCCAAGCCGTAGGTGAGCGCTCCTCCCGAGGCGAGCGAGTGATGGATTTGGGTCGCAAGAAAGGTGTCGTCTTGTCTTTCGCTGTCGTCGGTGGAGGCGGGTTCGCCGCCGGCGACGTCGTTGGGGATTTGGAACGTCTGCAACGAGTGGATGAACGTCACGTTGCCGTAATCCGCTCCCATCGGAAGAACGTAGCGCAGGAACGCATTGGTCTGCGCGCCGGCATCGTGGACCGCCGAGAAGTCCGGCGGATCGAGAAACCGGTCGCCTTGCGATGCCGAAAATCCCACCGAGAGCTGCCCGGATCCAGCCGGCGAGTGCACGTTGAGAAACGAAGAGTAGGTCCCGAACGAGCCGGCGTTCACGTATCCCGAGACGCCGGCGGGGCCGCTCGCGATGCGCGTATTCACATTGACCACCGCTGCAAATCGGCCGCCGTACTGCGCGGGGAAAGCGCCCTCCATGACGTCCATGAAGGCGACGTCGCTTGGATCGATCTCGTTTCCAACGACGCGGTTGAGCTCTTGCGGGACCTGGACGCCGTCGAGGTAGTAGTTGATGTCGCCGTGATCGCCGTTGATGTGCACGACGCCGTTGGCCCCCCGCGCCGCCGCCGGCAGCTGGAGCAACGCGGCCGGCATCGACCCTTGGTAGGGCATGCGATCGAGCAGCGTCTGATTGACGGTCACGTCCGTGCCGGAGCCCTTCAACGGCGGAGTCGATCCGGAGGCCACGACGTGGCCAACGGTCGAGAGCAGTTCCAGGCTCACCTCCGCGCCGCTGGACGAAAGGTCGAGCACCACGTACCCGGCGCGCGTATCGGTTCGAGCTTCGAGACGATAGGCGCCCGGAACCAGACCTGAAAAGCGGAACCGACCCGCCGAATCGGTCCTCCGCTCGAGTTCGAGACCGCTCCCGGAGAGGGTCACGCGCGCCCCCGCCACCGGTTTTCCGGCGCCGTCGACCGTCGCGCCGGCGATCGAGGCGCCGCCGGAGGCAATGCCGGCGACCGGCAGCAAAGCCAGCGCGAGCGCCGCAATATTTGCCATTCGTTTGCAAATCATATATATGCAAATGATTTGCAGATATTCCGGGCGCTCCTCCTGGGTTCGCATGATCTGAGGTCGCTCGCTTGGTTTTAGAGGAAGGGCGAGACGGTTGTGCCGGTTCCGTCGGCGGCGATCGTCACGGCACCGTTTTCGTCGGTCCGGTAGACCCTCACGCCGAAGCGATTCAGCGTCGCGAGCGTGCTCGAGGCCGGGTGGCCGAAGAGATTATGCCGGCCGACCGAGATGATCGCGTACCGCGGATGAACCGCCCCAATGAAGGCCGGTGTCGATGAATACGACGATCCGTGGTGGCCGACTTTGAGCACCTCGCAGCGGAGGTCGACGCCCTCGACGAGGAAGCGCTGCTCTGCCGCGGCGCCCGCGTCGCCGGTAAAGAGCATGCAAAAATCACCGTAACGCAGCGTGAATGCGACCGAGTTCTCGTTGATGTCGTTGCGCGAGTTTGCGATGAACGGCAACGACGGGCCGAGGAAGTGGAGGGTCAGGCCGTCGCCGGTGCGCCAGATCATTCCGGCGCGCTGCTCCACGATTGGAACGCCTTCGCTGCGCGCCGTGGCGAGCGCGTCTTGATAGGCGTGTCCCGAATATCGTTGTCCGCCGTCGGCAAGCTCGGCGACCGAAAGATGGCGCAAGACCGGCGCGACACCTCCTGCATGGTCGCCGTGCGGGTGCGACAAAACGATCGCGTCGATCGCGTGGATGCCGTGGCGCAGCAAGAACGGCACGACGACGCGCTCGCCGACCGCTTCGGCGACCGATCCGCCGGCCTGCGTGGTGCGCTCGAGACGGCCGCCCGCGTCGACCAGAAACGTATGTCCGCGCGGCGTTTGCACCACGATCCCATCGGCCTGTCCCACGTCGAGGACGGTGATGCGCAGACGTGAATCGAACGGCCGCGGCGGCCACAAAACGTAGAGGCTCGCAAGCGCGACCGCCGCAACTGCCAGCGTCGTCGCGCCGCGTCGCCAGAGCAGCGGTGCCGCGACCAGCGCGGCATCGTAGGCTCCGACACACCACGCCGGCGCCGGCGTCATCGGAATCGTCGAAAAAGGCAGCGCACTGACAGTTCGGACGACCGCGAGCATCCACGCGAGCAGCCACGAGTTCAGGTTTGCCAGTGCGTCGGCAACGGGAACGCACCACGTGAAGAGAGCAGCTCCGCGGCACCGAGCGCCATCGTCAGCGCGACTCAGGGCACGATCGCGAAGTTCGCGGCGACGGCGTATGGTGTGAACTGCAGAAAGACCGAGGCGCCCAGCGGCCAGACGCCGATCTGCGTGGCGATGGAGAGAACGAGCGCTTCGCGCACGCGATCGGGGAGGGCGACCCGCGCTTCGATCCACCGTTCGAGTGGAGCGGCGGATACAAAGATCGCTCCAACGCATGAGAAGGAGAGCGCGAACGAAGCCGTGGCGACGCTCGCGGGGCGAGCGAACGTAACGACGATCGCCGCGATCGCCAACGCGTTCCACGAAAAGGTTGCGCGACCGCATGCCCTCGCGGCGAGTGCCGCCGTCGCCATCGATGCGGCGCGGGTTGCCGGCAGTTGGGCGCCGCTCCACCAGACGAAGATCCATACCAACGCAATCGCCGCGAGGCACGTCGTCCAGCGCGGAAGCGCGAGCAGCGTCAGCAGGGCCGTGCAGAGCGCGGCGACGGCGCCGAGGTGCAATCCGGCCGTGACCAAGACGTGGACCGTGCCGGTCTCTTGGAATTCGGCGCGCAGATCGGGCGGAAGCGTCGACCGTTCTCCCCAGAGCTCGCCGGCGACGACCGACGCCGCCGGTTCGCCGAGCCGTTCGCGAAGCTGTGCGTGTGCCCACGCGTGCGCGCGCGCCAATTCGATGCGCGAATTCCATCCGTTCGCTTCGCGCTTGGCGAGGATTGCGGCCGCATCGAGCCGCGCGTCGAGTCCGCGCTCCCGCTCGATCTCGCGTTCGCTGGGTTCGTCGGGATTGCGTGCCTCATCGAAGGGTTCGAGCCGTCCGCGCACGATCACCCGCGTACCGGGTTGTGGTGGTGGCCCGTGGATGCGTGCGAGAACGCAGAGGCCGTCGTCGAGCGCCAGGGTAAGCGACGCGGATCCGTCCTCCGCGGTCGATACGTCGAGCACGGTTCCGGCGTATCGTGCGGTGCGCTGCTCCACAACGTCGTGGACGGATCGCTCGCGTAACGCGGCATTCCCCGCCGCGCCGAGCAGAGCGATCGCCACGAGCGCGATCAGCCGTGCGGGCAAGCCTTTCGCCAGGACGAAGGCGAAGAGCACGCCGAAGCCGAGCGCGACGACGAGGCGAAGATCGGGGCCGGCCGGCGTCGCAGCCAGCGTTCCGAGTACTGCCCCTATCGAGCAGAGGAGGAGCGCAAACGAGGGCATTGCCGTTCTCTTGCGACAAAACGGCACGCCGTCCAGAGTTCGTTACGGGAAAGGATCGTAGTGCGGATTATCGTGACCGGAGGCGCCGGTTTTATCGGGTCGCATATCGTCGACGCATACGCAGCGGCCGGCCACGAGCTGCTCGTGGTCGATTCGCTCTGGGAGCACGGCGGCGGACGGCGCGCAAACGTGCCCAGCGGCATCTCTTTGGTGCACATGGATATCCGCGACGAAGCGATCGGCCGAATCTTCGCCGACTTCAAACCCGAGATCGTCAGCCACCATGCCGCGCAGCACTCCGTCGCGATCTCCGCGCGCGATCCGATCTACGACGCACAAGTCAACGTCGTCGGCCTGCTCAACGTGCTCGAAAACGCGAGCCGTAGCGGCGCGCGCAAGGTCATCTTCGCTTCCAGCGGCGCAACCTATGGAACGCCGGAGCGCTTTCCGATCGACGAAACGACCCCGCAGCGCCCGACCTCGCCATACGGCATCACGAAGATGGTCGCCGAGCATTATCTGCGCTTCTATCGCGAGAATCGTAACCTCGACTACACCGCGCTTCGGTATGGCAACGTCTACGGTCCGCGCCAGGATCCCAACGGCGAAGCGGGCGTTATCTCGATTTTCATCGGAAAGTTTCTCGCCCGTCAGCCGATACGCATCGATTGGGACGGCGAACAGACACGCGATTACGTATTCGTTTCAGACGTTGCAGAGGCAAACCGCGCCGCACTGGGGCGCGGCTCGGGTGCGGAGTACGTCATCGGAACCGGCGTGAAGACGAGCGTGAACGAGATCTACCGCAATCTCGTTGCGATCACGGGTTTCGAGTCGCCGATCGAGCGCGCGCCGCAGCGCCCCGGCGACGCGCGAGAAGCGCAATTCGACTCGTCGCGTGCGCAGGCGGAGTTAGGCTGGTCGCCGGCAACGCCGCTCGATGCCGGCATTCGCAAGACGTACGAATACTTCGAACGGCTCGCGCCCGCGACGTAACCACTTCCGATGGAGCGCTTTGCGGCGACCGCGGAACGAATTGCAGCGCATCCTGCTAAGCTCGAGAAAGTCGCGCTCCTCGCCGAATATTTTCAAGGTCTCGATGATGCCGATCTCGTTGCGGCGGCGCGCTTCTTCACCGGCTCGCCCTTTGCGGCACGCGATCACCGCGCGCTCTCGGTGGGAGGACGAACGATCGTCGCGGCGGCGCGTCGCGTTTGGGGATTCGACGATGCGGCGCTTGGAGAGAGCTATCGCGCGACCGGCGACCTGGGCGCCGCGCTCGCGCCGCTGGTTCGCCCGCCGCGCGATGCGATGCTCTTCGCCGACCACCTGACGCCGGCGACGCTCGACGCGCTCTTCGGAGAGATCGCCGATGCTTCGGGGAAGCGTTCGAATCGGCGCCGCGAGGCCGTGCTCGAAAGAATTCTGCGCGCCTGTACGGATCCGCTCGTCGCCACCTACGTTGTGAAGATCGTCACCGGCGATCTGCGCGTCGGGCTGCGCGAAGGCCTCGTGCTCGATGCGATCGCGCGGGCCTTCGACGCCGATGCGACCGGGGTGCGGCGGGGCATGATGGCTGCGGGCGACGTCGGCGCGGTCGCGCTTGCCGCCAAGCACGGCACGCTCTCCGAGTTACGAGTCGAGTACGGGGCGCCGATCGGCTTCATGCTGGCGACGCCGATCGCCTACGGCGACGATTACAGAGAGCTTGCTGGGGTGCAGTGGTACGTTGAAGATAAGTACGACGGCATTCGCGCGCAGGCACACGTCCGCAACGGCGTCGTCCGAATTTTTTCGCGCCGACTCAACGATGTGACGTCGGCCTATCCGGAAGTGCGCGATGCGCTCGCCTCGCTACGTGCCGATGCGATCCTCGACGGTGAGATCGTCGCAATGCGCGAGGGGCGGGTGATGCCGTTTCGGTTGCTCCAGGCGCGGCTGCAGCGCAAGATCGTCGACGAATCGCTGTTGCGTGAGGTCCCGATTGCCTACGTGGTTTTCGACGTGCTCGCCGCAGGCGATGAGTTACTGCTCGACGAGCCGCTGGCGGCGCGGCGCCAACGGCTTGCCGATCTCTTCGAACCAAACGTGCATCTGCTGCACGCACCGTTCGAAGCGGAGGGAGAGCTCGCTGCCGTGGGCGTCAACGCTCGCTTCGAGGCGGCGCGGGCGCGCGGTAACGAAGGCCTGATGCTCAAGCGCGCCGACTCGCCGTATGTTCCGGGGCGCCGCGGAAAGTGGTGGCACAAGCTCAAGCGGGAGCTTTCGACGCTCGACGTCGCCGTCGTTGCGGTCGAGTGGGGACACGGAAAGCGTGCGAGCGTTCTCTCCGATTATACGTTTGCGGTGCGGGCCGATGGCGGTCGCCTCGAAACGATCGGTAAAGCCTACTCGGGGTTGACGGACGTCGAGATCGCGGAGCTGAGCCGCTGGTTTTTAGAACACCGTCTACCGGCAAGCGAACGGCGCGAGAAAGCGCGTGCGTCGGAGATTCCCGTCGAGCCGACGATCGTGCTCGAAGTCGCCTTCGATGTTATCCAAGAGAGCGATTTGCACGAAAGCGGTTTCTCGCTGCGCTTTCCACGCATCGTCCGCATTCGCGACGACAAGCCGCCCGAGGAAATCGACACGGTCGAACGCGTCCGCGCGATCTATCGCGAAATGCTTTCGCGTGAAGAAGGATAGGCGTCGGTCGTGTGGACGTGTTCGGGGCGCACCCCCATGCCGATCAGACGCGCGGGCAGGCGTCGAAGAAATGGAAACTCGTCGATCAAGCGTATGACGAGCGGCGGTCCGTCGACCGCTTTGCCATGGAGCAGCGGATCGATCGCCTTGTCTTGTATGAAGATCTGGAACGCTTGCGTGACTTTGGTCGGAAACATGCGGCGGTCTTGCACGTGCTGTAAATCCGTTTCGCTCGGAATCTTGCCGGCGCGCAACGGCTCGGCGAGAATGTTCGCCGTCGCGACCGCATCTTGAATCGCGAGATTGATGCCGATTCCGCCGATCGGCGACATTGCGTGCGCGCTGTCGCCGATGCAAAGCAGCCCCGGACGGTGCCAGCGTTCGAGCCGGTCGACGCGAACTTCCAGCATCGAGATCTTCGACCAATCGTCGAGCAGCGCCATGCGGTCGGCGAGCACCGGCACGAGTTGCACGAGCCCGCGTTGGAGCGCTTCGATACCGGCGGCCTTGAGTTCCTCAAATCCGCCTTTGCGAATGATATAAGCACATTGCCAATAGTCGCCGCGGTCGAGCAAGACGATCATATGTCCGGTTTCGATGAAGCCGAGCTGGCGCACCGGATCGTCCGCGTGTTTTGGAATGCGCATCCAGAGCACGTCCATCGGTGCGCCGAGATCGTCAACGACGAAGCCCGCCAAATCCCGGACGGTGGAATGACGCCCGTCGGCTCCGACGACGAGTTTTGCCGCGATCTCAACCTCACCGTCGGGCGTCTTCGCGCGTACACCGGTCACCCGGCGCGCATCTTCGATCAGAGCAATCCCGTCGGTCTGCATCATCAAATGGAAGGTCGGATAACGCCGCCCGCGGTCGGCTAGAAAGTTCAAAAAATCCCATTGCGGCATGAGCAGCACGAACTTGCAATGCGTGGGCAGGTGCGACAGATCGGCGACGTGGACGATTTCTCCGCCGATGGTTGCGCTGACGTCGTGGATTTCGTTATGCGGAAGGGCCAGAAAATCGTCGAGCCACCCCAGCTCGAAGAGCAGCTGCAGCGTCGACGGATGGACCGTATCGCCGCGAAAGTCGCGGAAGAAATCCGCGTGTTTCTCGAGCACGGTCACGTCGACCCCGGCGCGTGCCAGCAGCACGCCGAGCATCACGCCGCAGGGACCCCCTCCGACGATGCACACGTCGGTCGAGCGCCGTTGTGGGTCGCTCATGCCGCCACCACGTTCAGCAGTTTATCCGCAACGTAGATTCGCTTGCGAACTGCCTTACCATTGAGATACGCGCGAACGTTGGCGTCGGCCATCGCTAGTTCCATAGCATCCTCCTCACCGATGCCGGCCGGCGCGGCGATTCGCGCGCGCACCTTGCCGTTGACTTGAACGACGAGCGTGATCTCGTCGACGGATAGGGCCCGGTCGTCGGGCTCGAGGTATCGCTCGAGGTGAACCGACGTTTGGTGCCCGAGACGTTCCCAGAGCTCTTCGGCGATGTGCGGCGCGAAGGGCGCAATGAGAATCGGCAGCGCTCGTACCGCATAGAGGAGCGCCGGCGATGGCGGCGTCGCCGATGCCGCCGTCATCGCATTCACGAGTTCATCGAGTTTGGCGATCGTGGTGTTGTAGTGAAAGCGGCGCGTCAGCGTTTCGTCGATGGCCGATTTCGCGACGAGGTGCACCGCGCGCAGCAACGCCTTCTCTGCGGGCGTCGGCGTCGGCGGGAGCGTTCGCTCGTCGCCCGCGACTTCGAAGTGCGGTTCACAGGCGCGCCAGATGCGGTTGAGCAGACGAACCCGTCCGCTGATACCGTCGTCGGTCCAGCTGCTCGTCTCTTCGGGCGGCGTGACGTAGAGCAGAAAGAGCCGCATCGCGTCGACGCCGTTGCGCTCGGCGGTTTCGTCGATGCCGACGACGTTGCCGCGCGATTTCGACATCTTCTCGCCGTCGCGCAAAAGCAAGCCCTGATGGAAGAGGCGCTCGAAGGGCTCGTCGGAACCGGCCACCCAGCCCTGGTCGTGAAAAAACTTGTAGAAGAAACGCGAGTAGAGCAGATGGAGCACCGCGTGTTCGGCACCCCCAATGTATTGATCGACGTTCATCCAATATGCCGGGCGTCGCGGATCCCACGGTGCCGTGTCGTTATGCGGGTCCAGATACCGTAAGTAATACCAGGACGATTCGAAAAACGTATCCATCGTATCGGTCTCGCGCTCTGCCGGGCCGCCGCACGCCGGGCATTGCGTCTCCCGAAACGCTGCGTTCGATGCGAGCGTTGAGCTCCGACCGGCAACGTGCTCGCGCGGCGGAAGGAGTACCGGAAGCTCACCAGCCGGTACTGCAACCTCGCCACAGGCGGCGCAATGCACGATCGGAATCGGCGTTCCCCAATACCGCTGGCGCGAGATCAGCCAATCGCGCAGCTTGTAGCTCACGCTCTTCGCGCCGGCTCCCATAGCGACGAGTCGTTCGGCAATCGCCTCGCGCGCGTGGGCGCTCGACATCTCGCTGAACTCGTCGCTCGCGACCAGCAGGCCATCTTCAACATAGGGCCCGGCAAGCGGCTCGGGGTCCACTTCGCCGGGCGGAACGATCACTTGCGCGCTTGGAAGCGCGTGGCGTTTCGCGAAGTCGGCGTCGCGCTCGTCGTGACCGGGAACGCCCATCACCGCGCCGCCGCCGTACTCGGCAAGCACGTAGTTCGTCAGCCAGATCGGAACGCGCTCGCGTGAGAGCGGATGAATCGCATAGGCTCCCGTGAAGACGCCCTGTTTTTCCATCAGACTGGTGCGTTCGAGCTCGGATTTCGACTTCAAGCTCGCCGCGAACGCATCGATCGCCGCGGCGTCGCTGGGGGAAACGACGCGCTTGATCGACTCGACGATCGGATGCTCGGGCGCGACCGCGAGAAACGTGACGCCGTAGATCGTATCGAGCCGTGTCGTGAACACCTCGATCGTCGCGTCGAGTGAATCCACTACGAAGGCCACGTTCGCGCCTTCGCTGCGCCCGATCCAGTTGCGCTGCATCGTTCGGGTGCGCTCCGGCCATCCGGGGAGCTTCTCGAGATCGGCAAGCAAACGATCGGCATACGCCGTGATTCGCAAGAACCACTGCGAGAGATTGCGCCGCTCGACGAGGTGAGCGCAGCGCCAGCAGCGGCCGTCGACGACTTGCTCGTTAGCGAGCACGGTTTGGTCGTGCGGGCACCAGTTCACCGGGGCGTGGCGCTTGTAGGCGAGACCGTGCTGGAAAAGCTGCAGAAAGAGCCACTGATTCCAGCGATAGTATTCGGGCTCGCAGGTCGCGAGTTCGCGCGACCAGTCGTAGCTGGTTCCCATCAGCCGGATCTGCCGGCGCATGTTGAGGATATTCTCGGTCGTCCAGGCGGCCGGATCGATGCCGCGATCGATCGCGGCGTTTTCGGCGGGCAGGCCGAAAGCGTCCCATCCCATCGGATGGAGGACGTTATGGCCGAGCATGCGCATCATTCGCGCCACCGCATCGCCGATCGTATAGTTTTTCGCATGGCCGACATGAAGATCGCCCGACGGATACGGCAGCATCTCCATGGCATAGTACTTCGGCTTCGCGCTCTCGTTGGGTGCGCGGTAAAGGTGCTCTCGCTCCCAGCGCTCCTGCCATTTCCGCTCGATCGGCGCGAACTCGTACATGTGGAGCATCGTACACGCTCGCGGGTCCGCCCGCTACCCTTTTCGGCGTGCGAGGTGCGCGTGATAGAACCGCATGTTTGTAAAATACGCGCTCATCGCGGCGGCGATCGTGCTCGCCGCCGTACTCATTTGGCATCCTGCCCGCCGGCCGGTCGTCGAGCAGGCCGCGGCGGCCGCGTCGGCATTTCCGGTCGCAAGCACCTTCCCGGATGCTTCCGCCGGCCGGCCGCGCCGTCACCGTGGGCGGTTCGAGGCGAGCGACGGCGAGGTCGTCGTCTATCTCGCCGGCGCGGTCAAGCGGCCGGGGCTCTATCATCTGCATTTCGGCGATCGCAACGCTCAAGCGGTCGGGCTTGCAGGCGGCCTCAGCCCCGCCGCCGATGCGAGCGCCGTCAACCTTGCGCAACGCGCGAATGACGGCGACGAGATCGACGTTCCGATTCTCGGCGAGGCGCCGCACTCGCGCTCGAGCGAGCGGCACGCGCGCCGGCGCTCGGTGCATGCGCCGCCGGCCAGCTCCGTCGACGTGAACCGATCCGACGCCTCGCAACTCGCGGTGGTCCCGGGCATCGGGCACGCGATCGCCGAGCGGATCGTGGAGTTGCGCCAGCGCGAAGGAAGCTTTGCATCGCTCGACGAGCTGCTCGACGTTGCCGGCATGACGCAGACGCGGCTCGAGCGCGCGCGTCCGTATCTTCGCCGGCCGTAGGTTCCCCAACAGGGGAGCCTAACGCGCGGAGCGCATTGGGCTAACCCTGTGCAGTCATCGGCGCTTCCCGCGAAGGAGACGCTGCCGAACCTGATTCGGCGAGCGCTCGCGGAGCCGCGCGACGAAGCGCTCGTGGAACGCGCCGGAAAGGTGTGGGTGCCGACGTCGAGCGGACGACTGCTCGAGCGCGTCGAGAACGTTGCTTGTGCGATCCGCGACGCAGGGTTGAGCGCCGGCGATCGCGTCGCGCTCATCGCCCACAACTGCGTCGATTGGATCGTCTGCGATTTTGCGACGTTCTTCGCGGGCTGCGTGGTGGTGCCGATCTATCCCACCCAAGCGCTCGACCAAATCGCCTACATCCTCGAAGACTCCGGTGCCCGGCTGCTCTTCGTCGATTCGCCGGCGACGGCGGCGCGAATCCACGACTCCGGCGCGGCACCGTTGCAGACCATTCTCTTCGAGTCGGCAGGTTCCGATGGATTGGCCGCGTTCGAAACGCGCGGCGGCGAGATCCGATCCGCGCGCCCAGATTTGCCGAGCGCGTACGAGGCAACGCTCGTCCCCGATGACTTGGCGGTGCTAATCTACACCTCGGGAACGACCGGATCGCCGAAAGGCGTCATGCTTTCGCACGACAATCTCGGCTTCAACGCGCAAGTCTCGCTCGAGTGCGGCTGGGAAGGCATCGACGCGGGCGGCGACGTCATATCGGTCTTGCCGTACTCGCACATCTACGAGCACACCGTTATCTACATCTACTTGATCGCCCGGGTGCGCTACTCGATCTGCCACGATCCCGGCGAGCTGCTCGCCGACCTACGCGAGGTTCGTCCAACCGGCATGACGTCGGTTCCGCGCATCTTCGAGCGCGTGCTCGGCGGCGTACGAGGGCAAGCCCAAGCGGCCGGCGGCCTGAAGGCCAAGCTCGTACCGTGGGCGCTGCGCACCGCGCGGCGATATGCCGCGGCAAAGACGTTCAACGAGAGCATCTCGCCCTGGCTTCGCCTCCAGTATGCCGTCGCACGGAGGCTCGTGCTTTCGAAAATTCGCCACGCGCTCGGGCTCGATCGCGTGCACTTTCTCAACAGTGGAAGCGCGGCGCTGCACATCGATACCGCAATGATCTTCCTCGGTTTGGGCATTCCGATCATGGAAGGATACGGCCTCACGGAGACGTCGCCGGTCGTCTCGGTAAACCGTCTGAGCGCAAACGAATACGGCACGGTCGGCCGGCCGATTAGCGGCGTCACGGTGCGCATTGCCGATGACGGCGAGGTGCTGATCCGCGGTCGCAACGTGATGCAAGGATACTACCGCGATCCGCAGGCCACGGCCGCGGCGATCGTCGACGGCTGGTTACACACCGGCGATATCGGCGAGCTCGATGCGGCCGGCTTTCTGCGCATCACCGACCGAAAAAACGAGATCTTCAAGACGAGCACCGGCAAGTGGGTCTCGCCGGCACGCATCGAGGCAAACGTCAAACGATCGATGTACGTTGCTAACGTTATGGTGCTCGGCAGCGGCCGGCCGTACCCGATCGCCCTGATCTCTCCGAACTGGGCGCTCGTACGGCTCGAGCTCCCGGCGCTCCCCGCGGACCCACCCTCCGGCCAGCTCGCGGCGCGCGAAGACGTCCGGGCCTTCCTGGCGCGGGAGGTTCATCGCCAAACGCACGGACTCGCGAGCTACGAACAGATCCGCCGAGTCATCGTCGTTCCCCAAGACTTTACCGTCGACGGCGGCGAGCTCTCACCGTCGATGAAGGTGAAGCGGCGCGTCGTGGAAGCGCGCTATGCAAAGGAGATCGAAGCTGCGTACGGAGGCGAGCTACCGGTGCACGCGGCGCTCTAATGCACCGCATCGACGACTTCGTCCGCGGTCCGGTCAAGAGCAAGACGCTCTTTCCGGCGCTGATTCTGCACCTCATCGACAGGCAGCCGGACCACGGATACGGCTTGATGCAGCGTATTGAGGAGGTCTGCGGCGATCTCGTCGCCGTGAACACGAATAAGATTTATCCGTTACTGCGCCGCCTCGAGGAACGCGGATTCCTTACCGCGAGCTGGGAGCATCCGAGCAAACGTTCGCGCCGCGTCTATGCGATCACCGAGCAGGGACGAGAACGGCTCGATCGGATCAAGGCGCTGATGCTGCCGTATCTCGATTCGATCTCCGCGGCGATCGAGCGACTGAAGTCGGAGCTCTACGAACGGCTTTGACGGAACTTTGATGGCGCTGCAACGCCTCGCGGCAGGATCGATTCGCCACGCCTGCAATAATTCGCGTTCGCGTCGGAGGTTTCTCATTTGCCCTTGAAAGCGTTGCGTCTTCTCTTGGTCGCCGTGCTCGCGCTGGGAATCCCCAACCGAGCCGTTGCGAAGCCGCCGGCTATTCCGGCACTGACGCCCGATGCCGTTACCCACCACACGATCGTCCTCGCGGGCCGAACGCTCGCATATACGGCGCGGGCCGGCACGATCACGCTGCGCAACGGTCAAGACGAACCGACCGCGCGCGTCTTCTACACTGCCTACACTCTCGACGGTGCCGATCCATCGAAACGTGCGGTAACGTTTATGTATAACGGCGGCCCCGGAAGCTCGACGATGTGGCTGCGGATGGGCTCCTTCGGACCCGTTCGGGTCGCCACTGCCGACGGCGGGATCACCGGTCCGCCGCCCTACCGGCTCGTCTCGAATCAGTACTCGCTGCTCGATCGAAGCGATCTCATTTTTATCGACATGCCGGGAAGCGGGTATGGACGCATCATCGGCGTTGGAACTCGCAAAGATTTCTGGGGCGTCGATCAAGACGTTGCCGCGTTCGGACAGTTCATCCAGCGTTACCTCACCAACTTCAATCGCTGGAACTCCCCGCGTTTTCTCTTCGGCGAGTCGTACGGCACGATGCGCTCGTCGGTGCTCGCAAACTACCTTCAAAATGCGGGGATCTCGCTCAACGGCGTGGTGCTGCTCTCTTCGTTCTTGAACTCGAACATCGACTACAACGATGGCGCGCCGATCGGCGGCGGAGATTGGGCGTACCTCCTCTATCTTCCGAGCGAAGCCGCAGTGGCGTGGTACCACGGAGCGTTGCGCGGCGGCCCGCCCTTGTCCACGCTCTTGCCCGAGGTCGAGAATTTCGCGCTCAACGAATACCTCGACGCGCTCGGTCAAGGCGCACAGCTCGCGCCCGACCGTTACAACGACGTCGTCGCGAAGCTGCACCGCTACACGGGGCTCTCGGAGCAGTACATCCGCAACTCGAACCTGCGCATTCCGTACGACCGGTTCGAGAACGAGCTGCTTCGCCAGCGCGGAATGACGGTCGGACGTATCGACGCCCGGTTCCAAACCTACGTGCTCGATCGCCCCGAGGTCTCGCCGGACTGGGATGCGACCGACGCCGCGATCGACTCGGCGTTCGTCTCGACCTCGAACTACTATCTGCGCCAGGTGCTGAAGTACAACACCCCGCTGCTCTACCGCGGCGAGATCTACGATCTGATCTACGCCGACGGCGAGTCGTGGGATTTCAAGCACGGAGCGAACTCACAGATTCTCAACGTCACGCCGGACCTCGCACAGGCGATGACGTACAATCCGCGGCTGAAGATCTTTTCGGCCGGCGGATACTTCGATTTCGCAACGCCCTTCTTCGCGACGGTCTACGCGCTCGATCATCTCTACCTCGCGCCTGCATTGCAGCGCAACATTACGTGGGGACTCTATCAATCAGGACATATGGTCTATCTCCATCCGGCGGCGCTGGCGCAGTTCCACGCCGATCTGGAGCGCTGGTACGCACGGGTGCTCTCCAATGCGTAATCTGATCTGCGTCGTTGCCGCAGCCATTTTACTCGGTGCGGCGCCGCCGCCCGCAGCCGCGCCGAAAGAAGAACCGGGTCCGGTCGCGCACGACGCGGTGACGCAGCATACGATTACCCTCGGCGGCAAGGTCTATCCATACACGGCGCGTGCCGGAACGATCGCGCTCGAGGACGCGAAGGGCGATCCGACCTGCCGAATATTTTACACGGCGTTCACCGCCGACGGCGCCGATCCGCGCACGCGTCCGGTAACGTTCTTTTATAACGGCGGCCCGGGCAGCTCGACGATTTGGTTGCGCATGGGGTCCTTTGCACCGATGCGCGTGCTCGTGGGCGATGCGACCCCGACCGCGAACGCGCCGTTCAATTTGGTGGAGAATCAATACTCGCTGCTCGATCGCAGCGACCTCGTCTTTATCGACGCTCCCGATACGGGCTTCAGCCGGATAATGGGCGCGGGAAAGCCGAGTGACTTCTTCGGCGCCGATCCCGACGTGCGCGCCTTCGGGCAGTTCGTCCAACGCTATCTCACGACGTTTGGGCGATGGAACTCACCGAAGTTCCTCTTCGGTGAATCCTACGGCACGCCGCGTTCGGCGATGCTCGTCAACTATTTGCAGCGCCAGGGCGTCGGGATTAACGGCGTCGTGCTGCTCTCCTCGATTCTCGACTTCTCGCTCGACTGGGACATCAATTTCACGCCGACGGCAATCGGCGGCGGCGATTGGGCCTTTCCGCTCTATCTGCCGACCGAAGCCGCATCGGCCTGGTATCATCACGCGCTGCCGGGACCGCCGACGACGCTCGACGCGCTGCTGCCGCAGGTCGAGAACTTTGCGATGCACGAGTACCTCAACGCGCTCGCGCAAGGTGCGAAGCTTTCGCCGAGTACTTATAACGACGTCGTGGCGAAACTCCATCAATACACGGGTCTCTCGGAGAATTATATCCGGCTCTCGAATCTGCGCATTCCGTACACGCGGTTCACGACCGAGCTCTATCGCGACAATGGTGTGATGCTCGGACGGTACGACGCGCGATATACGTCGTACAATCTCGACCGGGTCAACGACCGGGGCAATTTCGATGCGACCGATTCGGCGATCGACGCGGCCTTCGTCGGCAGCGGGAACTACTACATGCGTCAAGTGCTGGGATACCAGACGACGCTCATCTACCGGCCGACCACCAACGTCTTCGCTCAGTGGGACTGGAAGCATAACGGCGCGCTTCCGACCAACACGGCACAGGATCTCGCAAACGCGATGGCGTTCAATCCGAACTTGCGGATCTTCTCGGCAAACGGATACTACGATTTCGCGACGCCGTTCTATGCGACGGTCTACACGCTGAATCACCTCACCGTTCCGCAGCAGCTACAGCAGAACATCAGCTACGGCTTCTACGAATCGGGCCACATGGTCTATCTGCACACGCCCGCGCTGAGCCAGTTCCACGACGATCTCGAGCGCTGGTACGCGCAGACGCTCCAAGCCGGTCGTTAGTTCTCCCGCACGATTCGCGGTTCGCGCAGATTCGTGTTGTCGATGACGATGGTCGCGCGTTCGCGCGGCGTGCACTCTCGCAGGTAGCGCTGCTGTCCCTCGATATAACGCTGGTTCGAGGGCGCTCCCGGATCGAGATTGCCCCAGCCGGCTCCTCGCGCCGCGCCGCGCGGAATCGACACCTCGAAGGGCACGTCGAGAAAGACCGAGAGCGCGACGCGCGCAGCGTCTCTTCGCGCGGGTCTACTTCGTCGTCGTCTCCGAGCGCGCCGTGGTCTGTCGATAGATCGCGTCGAGCTTGGCGTACGCCGAGCGCATATCCGGGGTTGGGGCGGCGTCGGCGCTCTCGACCGCGCTTTCGAGATAGTCGAGCGCAGTTTCTAGGTAGAGGAAGCTCGTGAAGTCGTGCGAGTATGCGCCCTCGGAGTCGTCGGGATTATCCGGCGGTTCCTCGCCGACGATATCGCGACGGTAGGCCTGCGCGGGCTCGCCGGAGAGACCTTTGAGGGTCAGCTGCGCCTTCGCGCGCGACGCCGCAACGTCGTCGCGTAAGCCTTGGACGCGCCGCGCGAGATCGTACTGTGCGCGCAGATCCGCGTCGGATGCAGCGATGCGCGGGTCTTTCATCACGCGCGCCGCTCGCGTCCACGTCTTGCCGTCAGCACTCAACCGCACCGTGTACTCGCCCGGGGGCACGAGCGGTCCGGGGGAATCGGTTTCGTGAAAGTCCCAGACGAAGCGATGGGCGCCGGCCTCTGCAACCGGCACGGGATGCTGTTCGATCCAGTGCGCCGTGAACGGAACCGTTTTTGGGTTTGCCGTCTTTTGCGGACGTGCGCTCGACCAGCTTCGCACCACGCGACCATCCGCGCCGAGAACCTCGATAACGACCGGCGTGTTCGGCGTATCGGGGAGATAGTAGTCGACGTAGAGGCCTACCGGAGCGTTGTCGACTTGCGGCTCGTCGAGCGGAAGCGGCGTTCCTTCCTGATTCCCCGGCTGCACGCGGTACGCCGTCGCCGGTGCGAAGAGATAAGCGCCTCCGGCGGCGACCGCTTCGGTCATCCGGCGCAGCGGCGCGATATCGTCCATCACCCAGAACGCGCGCCCGTGCGTCGCGACGACGAGGTCGTTGCCGTGCACCGCGATGTCGCGGATCGAGGTGACCGGAAGATTGAGCTGCAGCGGCTGCCAGAGCGCGCCGTCGTTGAACGAAACGTAGACGCCGCGCTCGGTTCCGGCGTAGAGCAAGCCGCGCCGTTGCGGATCCTCGCGCACGACGTTGACGAACGAACCGGTGGGAATGCCGACGGCGATCGCAGACCAGCTCGCGCCACCATTGCTCGTGCGATAGATATACGGCTTGTAGTCGTCGAGCCGGTGGCGATCGATCGCGGCGTAGGCCGTGCCGGCATCGAAGTGGCCGGCCTCGATCGTTCCAACCTTGCTCCACGCGGTCAATGCAGGCGGCGTGACGTTATGCCAGGTGCGCGAGTCGTCGCGAGTCACCCAAACGTAGCCGTCGTCGGTGCCGGCCCAGACGAGATTAGCGCGCAGCGGCGACGGCGCGATCGTGTAGACGACGCCGTGCCGCGTGACGCCGTTGTTGTTGCGCAGGGTCGTCGGATCGAGGTTCGCCGGCGTTCCCTCGTTTGCGCGCGAGAGATCGGGACTGACGATGCTCCAGGTCTCGCCGCCGTTGCGCGAACGAAAGACGTTTTGATGTCCGAAGTACAGCGAGACGCGGTCGACGGGCGAGAATGCGAGCGGCAGCGTCCAGGTGTTGCGCCAGATCGTTCCGGGATGGGTGATGACCGGATCGACGTTCTGCTCCCAGCCGGTCGTGGGAATTTCTTTCGTGACGGTAGGGCCGCCCTGACCGCTCGAATCGCCGTAGGTTAGCCACGCGCGCTTGGGATCGGGCGCGAGCGTGCCGTTCTCGCCGCCGACGTCGACCGGGCGAAAGTCCTGCTGCGAGATCGTTCCGTACTTGCTCATGCTCGTCGCGATCGCTGCGCCCGAGTCTTGCTGCGCTCCGTATGCCGAAAACGGAAACGCGCTATCGGTTGCGACGTGATAGAACTGCGCCGTCGGCTGGTTGTACCAGGAGCTCCACGTCTTCGCGCCGTTGACGGTGACGATGACGCCTTGGTCGCTGCCGAGAATCATGTGATTCGAATCGCCGGGATCGATCCACAGCGTGTGATGGTCTTCGCCGGTCGGATCGCCCAGAATCACCTCGAAGCTCTTTCCGGCGTTCGTCGAGCGGTACGTCGACGTGTTCATCACGTACACGACGTCGGGGTTACGCGGATCGGCGGTTATTCCCATAAAGTACCAGCCACGCTGCCAGAGGCGCTCGTCGCCGTCGAGGTGCGTCCACGTCCCTCCGGCGTCGTCGGAGCGGTAGACGCCGCCTTGGCCCGGCACTGCGTCGACATTTGCGTAGACTCGATGCGGCGCGGCCGTCGAAATCGTTAGGCCGATGCGTCCCACGCGCGCCGGCAGCCCTTGCGTGAGGTGCGCCCACGTCGCGCCGCCATCGGTCGTCTTATAGAGCCCGCTACCCGGACCGTTCGACGGTGGATAGACGTTCCACGGCGGACGCCGAGTTTGCCACAAACCCGCGTACACAACGTTCGGGTTCCCCGGCTCCATCGCGAGCGAAATTGCGCCGATGTTGGGACTTTTGTAAAGTACCTTGCTCCAGGTCTTTCCGCCGTCGGTCGTTTTGAAGACGCCGCGTTGCGCATTCGCCGCGTACGGATGTCCGAGCGCGGCCACGTAGACGACGTCGGCGTTTTGCGGATCGACGACGATCGCGCCGATCTGCATCGTCTCGGTCAATCCGATGTGCGTCCAGCTCTTCCCGCCGTCGCTCGATTTGTACATTCCGTCACCGTACGCGATGTCGGAGCGCATGTCGGCCTCGCCGGTGCCGACGTAGATGGTACGCGGATCGCTCGGGGCGACCGCAATCGCGCCGATCGATCCGATATCTTGGTCGTCGAAAATCGGATTCCAGGTGCGTCCGGCATCGAGGCTCTCCCAGACGCCGCCGTCGACCGCGCCGAAATAAAAGTGATTCTCTTCGCCCGGGACGCCGCTAACCGCGAGCGCGCGTCCGCCGCGAAAAGGACCGATCAATCGCCAGTGCAGCGCCGTGAAGTATGCAGACGGAATGCGTTGTGCCGGAGCCGCACTCGCTGGGAGTGTCGGCGCAACGAGCGAGAGGGAAAAGCAACAGGCAAAAAGGCGGCGCATAGACGCCTACCATCCGCCGCCGCTGTCTCCGCCTCCCCCGCCGAAATCTCCGCCGCCACCGGTATCTCCGCCGAAACCGCCGCCGCTCCAGTCGCCGCCGCTCGCGCCGCTGAGATCGGCCTGGCCGGCATCACTCTGCCATCCACCCGAGTCGGCTGCCGTGCCCGCACCAATGTCGGATGGAAGCTGTCCGGCTTGGGTCGGCGCCATGCCGCCGCCTCCGCGAAAGAGCTCGTTGCCGAGCCACGCGCCGCCGAGTCCGCCGAGCAATCCGCTCCAGAAGCTTCCGCCGCCGCCGTAGCCGCCGTATCCATACCCGGGGCCCGGGCCGTAGCCTGGACCGGGGGGCGTCCCCGGCGGCGCCGCTCCGGGCGCGCCGCCGTAATACCGCGGCGCGGCCAGGGCGCGCAGGATCGAGCGCAAGACCAGGAAGGCGACGATCGCGATAATCACCCAAAAAAACATCGAGATGTGTATTCCTCCGGAGGATGGCCGCTGCATCGGAATCGCGGCGCCGCCACCTGCGCGTTGCTGCAGGCCGCCGAGATGCGCGCGGTAGACGTTGAGTACTGCATCGACCGCACCGGTAATTCCAGCGTCGTAACTCTCGCTGCGAAACTGCCCTTCCATCGACGTGCGTATCGAGCGGAGGACGTCGGGCGTAAACCAACCCGCTTGCCGCCCCGCGCGATCGGGCACGATGATGTCACGCCGGTCCTCGCGTGCGATGAAGATGAGGATGCCGTTGACGTTCTGCTGCGAGAAGGCCGACGCGGCGGCATCTTGCAACGTCGCGCTGCCGAGCGACGGCGTCGTGACGACGACGATTTCCTTCCCCGTCTGCGCATTGAAACTCGAGATGCGCGTATTGAGCTGGGCGACCGTCGCCGGCGAGAACATCGTGGCTTGGTCTTGCACGAAGTCGCGCGCGCCGGCCGGTAGGGCCGCAGCCCCGAGCAACGCGGTAAGGATTCCCCCGACGGCGCCGCTTCGCACCGAAATAGCCTTCATGCGGGGTCTTACCATAGCACGAAGGCGAAGTTTCGGCTCATGAAAGCGGGATCGTTGAGCTTTGTCGAGGTCCTGGCGACCTCGATCGCGCTGATCGGGCCGAGCATGACCCCGATTTTGATCGCGCCGTACATGTACGCGCTCGCCGGAAACGGCACGTGGCTCGCCTACGTCTTCGGCAGCATCATGCTGATCTTCGTCGCATTCTGCATTAACCAGTTCGCACGCCGCTCGAGCGCAGCCGGTTCGATGTACGGCTACGTGGCCGACCACCTCGGGCCGGCGGCGGGCACGGTTGCCGGCTGGACGCTGCTCTGGGCGTACGGATTCGTCGCGACCGCGGTGCTCGGTGCGATGGCGCTCTTCGTGCAAGGGTTGCTCGCCGATTTCGGATTGCACGCGCCGGCGTTGCTGGTGGTCGTCGTGCTTGCGGCAATCGCGTGGCAGGCCGCCTATCGCGGCGTGCAGGTTTCGGCAATCGTCATGCTGGTGCTCGAACTTATATCGGTGAGCGTCATCTGCGTGCTCGTGGGAATCGTTCTTCACGCGCACGGGCCCTCGCTCGACGTCAATCAGCTTCACGTCAAGGGCGGATTTCCCGGCGGTATCGGTTTGGCAATCGCGTTCGCGGTCTTCAGCTTCGTCGGTTTTGAAAGCGCGACGGCCTTCGGTGCCGAGGCAAAGCGTCCGCTCGTGACGATTCCGCGCGCCGTCATCTGCAGCGTCATATTCGCCGCAGCCTTTTTCGTGATCGCGACCTACGCGGAGATCGTCGGTCTTTCACACCTGGGCAAGCCGCTCGACAAGGAAGCCTTCCCACTGCAGACGCTGGTTCTCGGATACGGGCTGGGGTATCTCGCGATCCCGATCACCATCGGCGCGATCTGCAGCGCCTTCTCGGTATGCCTCGCCTGCATTACGACCGCCGGGCGCATTGCCTACGCGATGGCGGGCGCGGGCCTTTTCCCGGCGTCGTTCGCGCAGATCGAGCCCAAGCACGACACGCCGAACGTCGCCGTCACCGTGGTCACCGCGACGGCGCTCGCGGTGGCGTTCGGCGCGCTGGCCTTCGGCGTCGCGCCGATCGATATCTTCAATAATTGCGGCACGCTGAGCAGCTTTGGGTTTCTGCTCATCTACCTGCTGATCGCGATCGGTGCGATCGTTTACTGCAAGCAGTTAGGCGAGCTGCGTCCGATCGATATCGCGGTCTCCGTCGTCGCAGCACTCTTGCTGGTGCTCGCGGCCGTCACGCTCTACTACCCCGTGCCGGCGCCCCCGCAGCGCTGGTTCGGCTATCTCTTCCTGCTCTTTATCGTCGTGGGATGGGGCTCGTTCCGTTTCAGGAAGGCCAGCGGCTGATCACGACGCGCTGCTGCGTGTAGAACGCGACGGCATCTTTGCCGTGGCACCGGAGGTCGCCGAAGATTGAGTCTTTCACGCCGCCGAACGGGAAGAAGGCCATCGGTGCGGCGACCCCGATGTTGATGCCGACCATTCCGACCTCGATGCGGGAAGCGAAGGCGCGAGCACTTCCGCCATTGCGCGTAAAGATCGACGAGGCGTTGCCGTATCGCGAGCGATTTGCGATCTCGATTGCCTCGTCGAGCGTGGGAACGCGAACGATCGCCAAGACCGGCCCGAAGATTTCGTCACGTGCGAGCTCGCTCGACGGATCGACGCGATCGAAGATGATTGGAGCCGCGAACGAGCCGCCGCTAGGCACCGGGCGAGAATCGAGCAGAACCGTTACGCCCGCTTCGCGCGCTCGCCGTACGTAGCCGTCGATGCGCGCCAGCGCCTCGTCGCTCACGACCGGGCCCAGTTCGATGCCTTCGTCGGCACCCTGCCCGAGGCGCAGATTCGCCGCAGCATCGACGAGCATCGGAACGAGCGCGTCGCCGGCGCTGCCGACGGCGACGACGACCGAGCCCGCCAAACAGCGTTGCCCAGCCCCGCCGAATGCCGCGCCGATCACCGCGTCGCACGTTACCGCATCGGCCGCGTCGGGCATGACGATGAGATAATTCTTCGCGCCGCCGAGCGCCTGAACTCGCTTGTGATACCGGACGGCGCGCTCTTGGACGAGCCGCGCCGCGTGCGACGATCCAACGAACGAGACCGCCGCCACATCGGGATGTTTGATCAGCGACTCGGCCGTTTCGGTGCCGCCGTGCACGACGTTGAAGATTCCGTCGGGAAATTTGGACTCGCCGGCGAGCGCGTGCAGCATCTCCGAGGTGAGCGGTGTCTGGGGAGAGGGCTTGAGCACGAACGTATTTCCCGCGGCGATCGCGATTGGGAACATCCAGAGCGGGATCATCGCCGGAAAATTGAAGGGTGTAATCCCCGCGCAAACGCCGAGCGGGTAGCGCACCGAGATCGAATCGATCCCGCGCGCGATATCGGGGAGCGAATCGCCCATCATCAGCGACGGCATCCCGCATGCGAACTCGACCGCTTCGATTCCGCGCCGGACCTCGGCGCGCGCGTCGGTGAGGGTCTTTCCGTTCTCGCGCGAGACGCAGAGCGCGAGGTCGTCGCGGCGCCGTTCGAGCGCATCGGCGTAGCGAAAGAGCAGCCGCGCGCGCTCGACGACCGGAACCTCGCGCCACGCGATAAAGGCGTCGCGGGCGCGTGTGACCGCGCGTCCCGTCTCGGTCGCGCCGGCGATGGGGAGCTCGCCGATCAGTTCTCGAGTCGCTTTGTCGTGGACGTGTAACTGCATCAGGTCGCGCTCTCGAGATGCTGGAGCGATTCGTCGAGAATTGCGAAGGCTTCATCGAGCTCGGCCATCGAGATGGTGAGCGGCGGCGCGACGATCGCGACGTTGTAGCGCCCGAGCACGTAGAGTCCGCGCGCGAGCAAGTCGTTGAAGAAGCCTTGCAGCGATGCCGTCCCCTGCCACGGCACCAGCGGCGTGCGGTGCTCCCGATCGGCGACGAGTTCGAGGCCGAAGAAGGCGCCGACGCCGCGCGCTTCGCCAACGATCCGCCGGCGGCTCTGCAGTGAATCGAAGCGCGTGCGCAGCTCCGTCTCGAGCTCGAGCGCGCGCTCGAAGAGCTGCTCGTCGCGGTAAGCGCGCAGTGCCGCAACGCCCGCCGCCATCGCGACCGGATGGCCGCTGAAGGTATGGCCGCTCGGCAGGGCGTTCGTGTCGAAATGCGCCGCGAGCCCCTCGCGAATCGCGACCCCGCCGAGCGGAACGTATGCGGACGTCACGCCCTTGGCGAAGGTAAAGATATCCGGCGTCACGCCGAAGCGCTGTGCGGCGAAGGCCGAACCGGTACGCCCAAATCCGGTCATGACCTCGTCGAAGATCAGCAGAATTCCGTGGCGGTCGCAGAGCTCGCGAACCCGCCCGAGATAGCCTTCGGGATAGACGATCACGCCGTTGGAACCGACGACCGGCTCGATCAGCAGCGCCGCGATATTTTTCGCGCCTTCGTAGGTGACGATCGTATCGAGGTGCTCGATTGCGCGCTCGATCTCTTCGTGCGGATCGCGCGTGTGAAACGGACTGCGATACGGAAATGGCGCAAAGAAACGCACGACGCCGGGAATCCCGGGTTCGTTGGGCCATCGGCGATTCTCGCCGCTCAGCGTTCCGGCGCCCGGTGCGGAACCGTGGAAGGAACGGTAAGCGGCGAGCACTTTGTGCCGCCCGGTCAGCGCTCGCGCGAATTTGATCGCGTCTTCGTTCGCTTCGCCGCCGCCGGCCGTGAAGAAGACGCGCCCGCCCTCCGCCCAGGGCGCGATTTCGACGATCGCTTGCGCGAGTTCAGCGCGGCGATCGTTGGCAAAGGTCGGCGCAACGTAGGCGAGACGGTGCGCCTGTTCGCCGATCGCCGCGGCAACCGCCGGATGGCCATGTCCGAGATTGACCGCGACGAGCCCCGCTGAAAAATCGAGATAGCGCTTGCCGCGATCGTCGTAGAGCGACGATCCTTCGCCGCGCACGATCACCGGCGGATTGCGCCCACCTTGACTTACCCATGGCGTGAGGACGTAGCGCGAGTGCGCCGCACCCGTCGGGCCTTCAACCGTTTTCGTCATGCTCATCAGGAGGTCAGAGTTTGCCGAAGACCACGATTAAACCGCCCGCTACGCTCAGCGCGAAGAAGACGATGAAGACCCAGACGCCGGCGCGTTTCCAAAATTCGCGCCGGGCGCGTTTGGCGCGCGTCTGATATGCGGGTCGCGGGCGTTTCACGATCCGTGCATCTTCCTTTTCGGCGGCTCGTCGGCGAGGTCGAACGCCGACCAGAGCCGCTCGAGGTTGTAGAACGAGCGCTGCTCGGGCGTAAAGACGTGGACGATGACGTTGCCGAGATCGATCAAAATCCAGGTACCGTCGGCATATCCCTCGACACGAGAAGGTGCATAGCCGTTCGCTTTAACCGCCTCGATGATCGCGTCGGCGATGGCGCGCGTCTGAACCTTCGATCGCCCCGTCACGATCGCGAAGGTGTCGGCAAGGATCGTCCGTCCGCTCACATCGAGCGCGGCGAAACTTTCGCCCTTTTTGTCGAGCGCGCTTTCGCGGACGAGGTCGATCAGCTCGCCGATGCCCGTACTCCAGCAGGTTCGCGCTTGCGCGCATGGTGTTCGGCGCTAAAGCGCATCGTTTCGCGGGTCGCGCCGCTGAGATCGCGCAGGGCAAGCTCCCAGAGCTCACCACGCTCGGCAAATCGGCGATGAGGCTCGAGCGAATCGGCGAGGTAGATGACGCAATCCAGCGGCGACATTGCGTCGGCGCCGGTCGTATGTTTTTCGATCGCCGACAGCACCTCGGCATCCTCGATGCCGAAATGCTCACGCGCGATCGCCGCGCCGAGCCGGGCGTGAAGCAGCGTCGGATGTTCGCGCTCGACGGCATCGATTGGGAAGCCCCGCGCTTCCGATTCCGCAATCAATCGCTGCGGCGAGTACAGACGTGCGAGATCGTGCAGCATACCGGCGATCCGGGCTTTGCGCGTGTCGACGCCGTGGCGGCGCGCGAGCGCTTCGGCGCAGCGCGCAACGCGCAGGCTATGTTCGTACCGATGTTCTTGCCCGATCTGCTCGCGAACTCTGCGCGCCAGTTCCGTAAACGTCACCCGCGAGTCGAGCCGTCTTCGACGCGCGAGCGCAGGACGCGCAGCCGGTTGCGGTAGAGCTCGCTGCGCAGGCTGCCGGCCCACATGATCAGGGCGCTCTCGTTGTCATCGCTGTAATATCCGCTGCGCATCGTCACGGTGGTGAAACCGTATTTACGATAGAGGCGCTGCGCGACGATGTTGCTTTCGCGCACCTCGAGGGTCATCCAGGCCGCGCTGCGTTCGATCGCTTCGTCGATGAGCGCGAGCAGCAGCACTTCGCCGAAGCGGCGGCCGCGGAAAGCCGGATCGACGGCGAGCGTCGTAACGTGCGAATCTTCGAGAATCACCCAAATTCCGCCATAGGCGACGACGCGGTCTTCGAACGCCCCGACGAAGTAGTGTGCCAGCTTATTCGTGCTCAACTCGTTGTAAAACGCATCGGCGGGCCAGACGGTCGAAAACGAAGCGCGCTCGATGCGCGCGACCGCCGCAATATCCGCCGTCGCCATCGGGCGGATCGAGAACCGGCTGGGATGTTGTGCCGGCCGGTCGAGCTCCATCTTCATAGGCGAATTACACTCGCGGCGGCTTCGCTGCGGGAAGCTCGCCGTAATCGGCGCGCACCGCGTGCGGGCTCGCCGGCGGCGTGCGCGCCCCAGCGGCCAGTGCGGCGGCCGCGGCGGCCGGGGTGACGAGCGGATCGACGGAACGCACGACCATGTCGCGTTCGGCGAGCGCGTGGAGCACGTCCTTCGGCGCACCGATCACGTCGAGCGGGCCGGGGGGCCGGAGTTGAAGGACGTCGAGGACCTCCTCGATTGGTCCGGAGGCGCGCAGCAGCTCTGACGCGGAGCGGTAGCGCGCCGAGATCACGCCCGGGCGGCCGACGACGACGGCGAGCACGCGCTCGAACTCGGCGCCGAACTGGAGAAGATCGAACGAATCGACCGGCACGAGGGGTCGCTCCCAGGCCGCCGCGAGCGACTTCGCGTAGGCGACGGCGATCCGCAAGCCGGTAAATCCGCCGGGGCCGACGCCGACCGCCAAGCGGTCGATTTGCTGCGGAACGACGCGTGCTTGTGCGAGCATCTCCGACGTCATTGCGAGACCGCGCTCGAGCGCGACATTGCCTGCTTCGCTACGCGACGCGACGATGCGGCCGCCGCTTGCGATTGCGGTCGAAAATGCTCCGAGCGCCCCGTCCAGGGCAAGAACGATCATTGCGGTGGTCGAAGAGAGAGTCTGCGTGGTTCGTTTCCGGCGCCTTCAATTTCGATTTCATACCGCTGCGCCGGAATAGCCTCCGGCGCGTTGCGCCACCACTCGATCAACGCGATCGAACGACCGTCGAGGGCCTCCTCGAGGCCCAACTCGGTCAGTTCGCGCGGATCGTCGATACGGTAGAGGTCGATGTGCTCGATCGGCGGATCGCCGTCGTAACGGTGCCGGAACGTAAAACTGGGGCTGCAGCTTTGGTCGCTTCCGTGAAGCGCGCGCACGACCGCCCGGACAAACGCGGTCTTGCCGGCGCCGAGCGGACCTCCGAGCGCGACGACATCGCCGGGGCGGAGACGGCGCGCAAAATCGGCCGCGAATTTACCGAGGTCGTCTTCGGTGGGAAGAGTCAGTCGAAGATGGTCCTCCATGAGTACAGGTGATTATTGAACAACGATATCGTAGCGCAGGTCAACGTTGAAGACGAAATGCGGGAGAGTTATCTCTCCTACGCGATGTCGGTCATCGCGTCGCGGGCGCTTCCCGACGTCCGCGACGGACTCAAGCCCGTGCAGCGGCGAATTCTCTACGCGATGCGCGAGATGGGCTTCGATCCGAGCAAACAGCATCGCAAGTGCGCCGGCATCATCGGTGAAGTCCTCAAGAGCTACCATCCTCACGGCGACGGCTCCGTCTACGACGCGCTCGTTCGCATGGCTCAGGACTTCACGCTGCGCTATCCGCTCGTCGACGGTCACGGCAACTTCGGATCGATCGATCCCGATCCGCCGGCGGCGTACCGCTACACCGAAGCTCGACTCGCGCGCACTGCGCTCGACGTCTTGGCCGATATCGACAAAGAGACCGTTCCGTTCGTTGCCAACTTCGACAACCAAGGCGTCGAGCCGAGCGTCCTGCCGGGTCGTCTTCCGCATCTGCTCGTCAACGGTTCGAGCGGCATCGCGGTCGGTATGGCGACCAATATTCCGCCGCACAACCTCAACGAAATTGCAGATGCGATCGCGGCGCTCGTCGACGATCCACAGACGACCGACGACGCGCTGAGCACGATCGTCAAGGGACCCGACTTTCCGACCGGCGGCACGATCTTGGGGCACGAAGCGATTCGGGAAGCCTATCGAACCGGCCGCGGCTCGATCACGATTCGCGGCAAAGCCGAGATCGTGGAGGATCGCGGGAAGCACAAGATCATCATCACCGAGATTCCGTATCAGGTCTACAAAGGGCGAATCGTCGAGGCGATTTCGGAAGCCTATGCCGAGAAGCGAATCACCGGCATCGCGCGCATGGACGACGAGTCGAACCGCAAGGGAATGCGCGTGGTGATCGAGCTGCAAAGGAGCGCGGTTCCGAAAATCGTGCTCAACCAGCTCTTCAAGCACACGCCGCTGCAGGCGACGTTCGGTTTCAACATGCTCGCGCTCGTGCCGGTCCTTTCGACGACCGGCTCGGGACCGGTCAAGCGAAGCGACGGATCGGTTGCGGTGGAACCGCAGGTGCTCTCGCTCAAGCAGCTCCTCGAGCATTTCATCGCGCACCGCAAGGACGTCGTCGTCCGGCGAACCACCTACGATCTGCGCAAGGCGCAGGAGCGCGCGCATCTGCTCGAGGGCTATCGAATTGCGCTCGACCACATCGACGAGGTCATCGAGATCGTTCGTGGCAGCCAGACGACCGACGAAGCAAAACAGCGTTTATCGAAGCGCTTCGATCTCAGCGAGGTGCAGGCGCAGGCGATCGTCGACATGCGTTTGCGGACGCTCGTCGGCCTCGAGCGAAAGAAAATCGAAGACGAGTATACCGAGCTGATCAAAACGATCGCCGAGCTACAAGACATCCTGCGAAGCCCTCGCCGCATCGCCGGCATCGTCAAGACCGAGACGCTCGACATCAAGAAGCGTTTCGGCGACGAACGGCGCACGACCGTCGAGCCCGCGGAAGACGAGATCTCGATCGAATCGCTCACGCCGAATATCGACGTGGTCGTCACGTATACCGTCGGCGGTTATATCAAGCGCGTCTCGGTAGATACCTTCCGGACGCAGAGCCGCGGCGGACGCGGCGTGACCGGCATCTCGAACCTCAAACGCGAGGACGTGGTGCGCAACTTCTTCGTCACCAAGACGCACGATCACGTGCTCTTCTTTACCAACATGGGACGCGTCTACCGGCTGCGCGGATACGAGATTCCCGATACCACGCGCCAAGCGCGCGGAACCGCGCTCGTGAATCTGCTCACGCTGCCGCCGGGCGAAGAGGTGACGGCGGTCTTTCCGATCGACCGCTTCGAGGGCGAACGATACCTCGTGATGGTCACCAAGCGCGGCGTCATCAAGAAAACGAAGCTCGAAGAGTTCTCCAACGTGCGCCGCAACGGGCTCATCGCAATCAATCTCGACGCGGGCGACGAGCTGCTCGCGGTCAATCTCTCCGATGGTTCGCACGATATCATCCTCGCCTCGACCCAAGGGATGGCCGTCCATTTCAACGAGAAGGACGTTCGTCCGATGGGGCGCGCGGCGCGCGGCGTGAAGGCGATGACGCTCGAAAAGGGCGACACGGTCGTTGCGATGGACGTAGTGGAGGACGAGCGCCGCGAGGTGCTGCTCGTTACGTCGCTCGCCTTCGGGAAGCGAACGCCGATCGACGATTACCGGCACACCGCTCGCGGCGGTAAGGGCGTCAAGGCCTTCGCGCGTCAACGCGACGACATCGGCCAGGTCGTCGACCAGATCCTCGTGGCGCCCGACGACCAGCTTCTCATGATTACCTCCGGTAACCAGGTGATTCGCATCCAAGTCCGTGAGATACGCAAGACGGGACGCGACGCAAAGGGCGTTCGGCTCCAGCGTTTGGGCGAAGGCAGTGAAGTGATCGCGATCACGAATCTCGGCAAACAGGCCAAGCAGATCACCGAGATCACCGGAGAACCGCAGCAGACGGAGCTGTAAGGAAAGCAACGTGTTGACGCGCCGCATCTTTGGCTCCATCGCGCTCGCAGCAGTGCCCGCGCTCGTTGCCTGCGGTGGCGGGGAAGGGTTCGCCCGACCCGCGATCGCGAACGCATGGCAGTCGAGTTCCTCCGTCACGAAGTCGTGGATGGCGCCCGAGGCGCATCGTGCCGATCTGCTCTACGTCTCCGACGGAGGCGACTCCGGAGCGGTCTACGTGTTTTCGTATCCGCGGGGCGCACTCGTGGGAACCTTGAGCGGTTTCGACGGTCATACGCAAAGCGTTTGTTCCGATCGGAACGGCAACGTGTTCGTCGCCGTCTTCAATCTCGGCAGCAACGAGGTCGTGGAGTACGCACACGGAGCGACCGCACCGATTGCGACGCTCGCGGCCCCTGGCGAACCGGTCGGCTGTTCCGTCGATCCGGCGACCGGTGACCTCGCCGTTGCGATTTACAGCTACGACTCATCGCCCGGAAGCATCGCAATCTATCGAAACGCCGCCGGATCACCCAGCCTCTTTCGCAATCCGAACATCTCCGATATCTCGGATTGCACGTACGACGACAGCGGCAATCTCTTCGTCTCCGGTGTCAACGATCGAGGCTTTGCGCTCGGAGAGTTGGCGGCCCGCAGCACGACGCTCAAAAGCGTCGCGGTGAAGGGGAGAGTGAGCGGCGCAGACCTCGAGCCGATCGCTTGGGACGGAAGCGATCTCGCAATCGGTGACTTCGACGGTTACGGGCGCGAATATGAGGTTAAGCGCCTACGCGTCGATGGACGGGTTGCACGGATCGATGGAGAGCGTGAGTTCGCGCTTTCGCGCGGCGTATTCTCGGGCGATTCGAGGTTCTCAATCTACCAGGGCTCGATTATATTTCCATATCAGAATGGGAAGGGAGTTCGTGCGCATAAAGGTCGAGCCGGTTTTTGGAAGTATTCTGCCGGCGGCGCCCAAGCTGGGACCACCCGGAAAATCGGAAGCCAGTATCTCGACGGTGTCACCGTAAGCGCGGCCGCGCGCCGATGAATCGCTCCCGCAAGGGAGCCGCAACTCTTTTCTCAATACCGATGTTTCAGTTCTGCTGGAGGATACGGAGAAAACTATGAGTGCATTGCCGGACGTAACGCAAACGAACTTTGAAACCGAGGTGCTCAAGAGCACCCAACCGGTGCTCGTCGACTTTTGGGCACCCTGGTGCGGGCCGTGCCGAATGCTTTCGCCGATCGTCGAGAAGGTTGCGGCGGCGAACTCCGGCAAGGCGAAGTTCGTCAAGCTGAATACCGATGAAAATCCCACGCTCGCCGGCCAGTATCAGGTCTCGGGCATTCCCTGTTTGATTCTCTTCAAGGATGGCCAGCCGGTCGACCGGATCGTCGGTTACGTTCCTGAGAACGTCGTAACGTCGATGCTCGGCAAGCACGTGGCGTGACGCCGATCCCGGCAATGCACCGGGTGTTGGCGGACGAGCGTATAACGCCGTACGATCTGCTATTGGGAAGGAACGTCGTGAAGCGCGCGGCTGAAGAAGTCTTCGGCCGCGCGCGCGTTTCCGGCGATCGATCCTACGATGAAATCCTCGACGAGCTCGCGCAGCGCCTCGAAGGCCTTCGTCGTCAAACGCTCCTGCCGGTCATTAACGCGACGGGGATCCTGATTCATACCAACTTGGGCCGGGCGCCGCTCGCCTCCGACGCCCTCGCTGCGGTCGCAGAGTGCTCGCGCGGCTATTCGAATCTGGAGTACGATCTCGAGACGGGCGAGCGCGGATCGCGTTACGAACGCGTTTCCACGCTTCTCGCCGAGGTCACCGGTGCGCAAGATGCCCTCGTCGTCAACAATTGCGCCGCCGCGGTGCTGCTGGTGCTCGATACCTTTGCGAAAGGGCGCGAAGTGGTCGTCGCGCGCACGCAGCTCGTCGAAATCGGCGGCGGCTTTCGCCTTCCGGAAGTCCTCGCGCGCAGCGGTGCTACGCTGGTGGAAGTCGGCACGACCAATCGCGTCAACCTCGAAGATTACGAGCGCGCGCTCTCGCCGCGCACGGCGCTGCTGCTGCGCACGCATCCGTCGAACTACCGGATCGAAGGATTCACGCACGACGCCGGCGGGCGCGCTCTCGCCGAGCTCGGCACCCGCGCCGGCGTGCCGGTCATCGAAGATCTCGGCAGCGGCGCGCTGGTCGACCTCGCGCAGTACGGCGTCGCGCACGAGCGCACGGTGCAGGAGGCGCTCGACGACGGAGTCGGTCTCGTCACATTCTCAGGCGACAAGCTGCTGGGAGGTCCGCAGGCCGGCATTATTGCCGGGAGCGCGCGGCTCGTTGCGCCGCTCAAGAACAATCCGCTGTTACGCGCGCTGCGCGTGGGCAAGATGACGCTCGCCGCCCTCGGTGCGACGTTGGAGCTCTACCGACGCGGCTCGATCGCCGAACGTCTTCCCGTCTATCGAATGCTCGCCGCATCGCTTGACGATTTGCGCGCGCGCGCGAGCGCGTATGCCGAGTCGCTCCCCGGTGCGACGATCGTCGAGAGTGTCGCCTATGTCGGCGGGGGCGCGCTCGCTCAGGAGCGCGTCGCATCGGTAGCGATTTCCATCGCCGTCGAGCGGCCCGAGGCATTGGCGGCGCGGTTGCGCGCAGCGTCGCCGCCGATCGTAGCGCGGATCGATCAAGGACGTCTGCTCCTCGATCTGCGCACGATCGCTCCAGAAGAAGACGCCGCGGTAATATCCGGATGCCGGAGCTCCCTGACGTAGCGGCCTACGTCGCCGCATTGGAGCCGCGCATCATCGGAAAGCGGCTCGAGCGCGTGCGCGTGACGGCCGTTTCACTCTTGCGCACCGCGGAGCCGCCGCTCTCTTCAGTAGACGGGCGGGTCGTGCGCGAGATACGCCGCATCGGCAAGCGCATCGCGATCGGACTCGAGGGCGACCTCTGGCTCGTTCTCCATCTGATGATCGCGGGTCGTTTGCATTGGCGTCCGCCCGGTGCGAAACTCGGCGGTCGTCGGATGCTGGCGTCGTTCGACTTTGCCGACGGATCGCTCGTTCTGACGGAGGCCGGCAGTAAACGCCGCGCGTCGCTCTCGGTGCTCGGCAGCGAAGAGGCGCTCGAAGGGGTCGACCGCGGGGGAATCGATGTCTTCACGTGCGATTTCGAAACCTTTACCCGGGCGTTGAGCGCCCGGAATCACACGCTCAAACGCGCGCTCACCGATCCGAGAATCGTCGACGGCATCGGGAATGCCTATTCCGATGAAATTCTCCACGCGGCGCAGCTCTCACCGCTCGCCCAGACGGCGAAGCTGCGGCCGCAGGAGTGGGAATGCCTCTTCGACGCAACGCGGGCGACGCTGCGCGAATGGATCGATCGGTTGAGCGGTGACGTCGCCGAAACGTTTCCCGAGGGTGTCACCGCCTTTCGCGACGGCATGGCCGTCCATGGGCGGTTCGGTAAAGCCTGTCCGCGTTGCGGCGAGCGGATCGAACGAATCCGCTACGCCGCTAACGAGACCGACTACTGTCCGCGTTGTCAGACCGGCGGTAAGGTGCTCGCCGACCGCGCGCTATCGCGCCTGGGGATCAGCCCATCGCGCCGCACCACCATGTCATCCTGAGCGCAGGTGCCGAGCACCGGCGTCGAAGGGCGAAGCGCGAAGGCGAACCGCGAAGGGCTATTTACCGCACATCGGTTCCATTGGATGCGGCGATTCCATCGAGAGCGGAACCTCCCACGTTTTGCCTTTGGTCTCGACTTCGAACTTGTGCTGGATCGGTAATCTGAAGGTCGGGCTCATGACGGTGCATTTATAGGCCGGCTTTCCGGAGCACGTCGTCGACGGGGGCATCTGTTCGACGATGAACGAGCGGTGCAGCTGCGAGGTGATATCCAGCGTTCGGATTCTGGACATGTCGCACTGTTGCGGCAACGTGACGTAGGCGACGATTTGGAACGTGGACTTACTGGTGACGCCGGCGGTGACGCTCGTTGCCGTCGCGGTTGTCCAAGACGGAGTGGCGGCCGCGACGATCGCGGGCGGAAGGACGAGCAGCGCGACCGCTGCGAGACGAAGATGGCGCATAATTTGAAATACCTCCGCCGCACTCGTTCGGCGACGGGCGCTCGTTTACTTGCCGACGAGGTTGGCCGGGAAGTTTATTCGCTAAACCAACCCGATGGCTCGACATCGAGATTGACGTTGATCTGCTTGACTTCGGTATACGCGTCGTAGCCGTAGGTGCCAAGCTCACGTCCGATCCCCGATTGTTTGTAGCCGCCCCACGGCGCCTCGTTATAGGTTGGATGATAGGTGTTGATCCAGGTAATCCCGGCGCGCATCTTGCGGATCACGCGATGTGCTTTGGCGATATCTGTGGTAAAGACCGCACCCGCCAAGCCGTAGACGGTATCGTTGGCGAGCGCGATCGCCTCGGCTTCGTTCTCGAATGTCTGTACCACGAGCACCGGACCGAAGATCTCTTCCTGAACGATGCGCATTTCGCGCGTCGTCGCGTCGAAGATGGTCGGCGCGATGAAGTTGCCCTCCGCGAGCGCTCCGCCGAGCCGCGTTCCTCCGCAGAGCAGCCGCGCTCCTTCGGCTCGTCCGGCTTCGATGAACGATTCCACCCGCTCGCGGTGAGCCGGAGAGATAATCGGGCCCATCTCCGACGCCGGATCGAATCCATCGCCGACGCGAATCTTCTCCGCACGCTCCACGAGCCGCTCCACAAAGCGGTCGTGCAGCGGGCGTTCGAGGATGAGTCGCGATCCCGCCGAGCAGACCTGTCCCGCGTTACAGAAGATGCCGTAGAGCGCGTAATCGACGGCCGTCTCGAAATCGGCGTCGGCAAAGACGACGTTCGGCGACTTTCCGCCGAGTTCGAGCGAGATCTTCTTGAGGTTCGTCGTGGCATCGTGCATGATGCTGCGGCCGGTCTTGGTGCCGCCCGTAAAGGCGATCTTGTCGACGAGCTCGCTCGCAGCGATGGCGTGACCGGCGACGGCACCGGAGCCGAGCACGACGTTGACGACCCCGGGCGGAAACTCGAGCTCTTCGAGGATGGTCGCCAGCCGGATCGCCGAGAGCGGCGTCAACTCCGAGGGCTTGAGAATGCAGACATTCCCCGCCGCAAGCGCCGGTGCAAGCTTCCAGGTGGCCATCAGCAGTGGATAGTTCCAGGGAACGATCTGTCCGCAGACGCCGATCGGTTCGCGGACGGTGAACGTTTGCGATGGCGCCGGAACGTCGAACGTTTGCCCGTGCGGCTTGGTGGCGAGACCGGCGTAATAGCGAAAGCAATTTGCCGCATCGACGGCATCGTACTCGGTTTCACGCAGCGGCTTGCCGTTGTTGAGCGTGTCGATTCGCATGAACTCATCGCGATGTGCGTCGATCGCGTCGGCGAGTCGAAAGAGCCGCGCGGCGCGCTCCGCCGCGCTCAGCGATGGCCACGGACCATCGTCGAAGGCGCGGCGAGCGGCAGCGATCGCCGCGTCGGCATCGGCAGCGGTCGCTTCGGCAACGCTCGCGATCGGCCGGCCGTTCGCGGGATTGTACAACTCGCGAGTGCCGCCGTCGCTTCCGAGCCGCCATTTGCCGCCGACGTACATCGGAATGACGCCGTCGATGCGCGGCAGATTCCGAAGGATCTCTTCGGAGCTCGCCGCCGGCTGCGCGGTCGTTTGCATACTCTTACACTCCTGTCTTTGCCAGCGAGGCCATCGAGTTCAGGCTCTCTCTGAGGGCTTGGCAGACGTAGTCGGCCTCCTCCTCGGTGATCGTGAGCGGCGGCTCGATGCGAATCGTGCGCGCATTGACGAGCGTTCCCGAAACGAGCACGCCGCGATCGAGCATACGTTTGGCCAGCTCGAAACCGGTTTCGTGATCGCGAAACTCGATCGCCATCAAGAGCCCCATTCCGCGCGCGTCGACGGCGATCGCTTCGTGACCGGAGATCGCTTCACGGATTCCGGCGAGCATCCGCGCTCCGAGCACGGCGGCACGCTGCGGCAGGCGGTCTTCGATCAAGACGTTAATCGTCGCGAGAGCCGCAGCGCAGGCGAGCGGATTTCCGCCGAAAGTGGACGTGTGCAGGAACGGATTGTCGAAGAGCCGCGCGAAGATCTCGCGCCGGCCGACGACCGCGCCGGCCGGGACGACGCCGCCGCCGAAGGCCTTCGCGAGACACATGAGATCGGGCGCTACGTCGTAATGCTCGCAGCAGAACATCGTGCCGGTACGTCCCATGCCGGTCTGCACTTCGTCGAGAATCAAGAGCGCTCCGAACTCGTCGCAGAGCGCGCGCACGCTGGGCAGGTAATCGTCGTCGGGAATGTTGACGCCGCCCTCACCCTGAATCGGCTCGAGCAGCACCGCACCGACGTCTTCGCCGACGGCTTTGCACGACGTCATCATGTCGCGCAGCGCCGGCACGTCGTTGAACGGAACGTGCTCGATATTCGGCAGCATCGGGCCGAACGGGCGGCGGAACTCGGCCTTGGCACTCGCCGAGAGCGAGCCGTAACTCTTGCCGTGGAATCCTTTCGTCGCCGCGACGATCGTCTGTTTGGTCGGATCGTACGCGCGGGCAAGCTTGAGCGCGCCTTCGACGGCCTCGGTTCCGCTGTTGCAGAAGAAGCTGTACTCGAGTCCCTCCGGCGTCAGCATCGCGAGCGCTTTCGCGAGCATCGCACGGAGCGGATCGAGCAGATCCTGACTGTGAAGCGGCTGTCGTCGAAGCTGATCGCTCACCGCTTTGATCACCTTTGGATTGCGATGGCCGACGTTGAAGATGCCGAAGCCGCCCAAGCAGTCGAGATAGGTGCGGCCGTTCAAATCGCGGTATGAATTCGGTCCGGCATCGGACCATTCGACCACCGCGCTCGCGTTGCGCGAATCGGTCGCTTTGCGGTACTCCAGGAATCCGGGGTTGACGTGCTCTCGGAACGACTCGACCGTTTCGCGCGCGATCCAGGCGGCGTCGGCCGGCGTGATCTCGCTTTTTTCGATCAGTCCGAGAACGGTTTTGGTGTAGTCGTAAACGTGCTGTGCTTTCTCACCGGTAATTTTCGGTCACCTCGTAAAGACGTCGTGCAGACTCGCTCGCAGAATCTCGAGCCCTTCGTCGAGCTCGTCATCGCTTGCGACGAGTGGAACGAGAATTCGAATCACGTCGCGATGACCGGCCATCATCAGCAGAAGCCCGCGCTCGCGCGCGGCCGCGACGATCTCGGGTGCGCCCGACGCCAACTCGATCGCGAGCATCGCGCCGAGTCCGCGGACGTCTTCTATGTGCGTGAAGTCGCGCTGCATCGAACGAAGGGCGCCCTCGATTCGCTCGCCGATCGCGCGTGCGCGCGCCAAAAACGCATCGTCGACGAGGTCGAAAATCTGCAGTGCTGCGGCGCAGGCGACCGGGTTGCCGGCGAACGTGCCGCCCAATCCGCCGGGTTCGGGTGCGTCCATGACTTCGGATTTTCCGACGACCGCTGCGAGCGGCAATCCGCCGCCCAGCGATTTTGCCACCGCAATCAGATCGGGCTCGATGCCGTACTGCTCCGAGGCGAAAAACGTTCCGGTGCGTCCGAACCCCGTTTGGATCTCGTCGGCGATCAGCAGAATGCCGTGCGCCTGCGTGATGCGGCGCAGCTCCGGTAAGAAATCGCGCGGCGCCGGCACGAAGCCGCCCTCGCCGAGCACCGGCTCGATGATGACCGCCGCGACGCGGTCCGGTGCCACCACCGCCGAAAAGAGCTCGTCGAGCGCTTCGAGCGCGCGGGCCGTCGTTACGCCATGATGTTCGTACGGGAACGGCGCGTGATAGATCTCGCTGCAAAATGGGCCGAAATGCTGCTTATACGGCTCGTTCTTGCCGGTCATCGAGAGCGCGAGCAGGGTGCGGCCGTGATAACCGTGGGTAAACGCGACCACCGCCGGGCGGCGTGTGTACTCGCGAGCGATTTTGACGGCGTTCTCGGTCGCCTCGGCTCCGGTCGACAAGAGCAGCGTTTTCTTCGGTGACGAGCCCGGCGCGCGCCGGTTCAGCTCTTCGGCCACGGCGACGTACGGTTCGTACATCGCGACTTGGAAGCAGAGATGCGTGAATCGTTCGGCCTGATCGGCGATCGCGGCAACGACCTTCGGATGGGCGTGGCCGGTATTGAGCGTTCCGATGCCCCCCACGAAATCCAGGTATCGCCGCCCGGTCTCGTCCCAGACCGTCGCACCGGAAGCGCGCTCGACCCAAATCGGATGCACGGTCGCGACGCCGCGCGCGACGCTCGCCCGACGGCGCTGCGAGAGCGAGGTTTCAGAGACGGAGCTCGACGGTTTTTCGCGTACGGTCATGGTGGGGCGAGGAAAGCCTATTCGGCGAGTTTAACGCCCCTCTTCTTTATGATACAACGCATCGTCGCAAAGCCGATTGCCGCGCTCGTCGCGGTTGCACTCCTTGCCATACCCTGGGAGGCGAGAGCCGGCACCACCGGCACCCTCCGCGGACGCGTGGTCGAAGCAGCGACCCACGCGCCGATCGCGGGTGCCGTCGTGAGTGCGGTTTCGCCCTCACAGACGGCGCAAACCGTCTCGGATGCATCCGGCGCGTTCTCGTTCATCTCTCTGGCGCCCGATGCGTATACCGTCAGCGCGAGTAAAGCGGGGTACGATCCGCAATCGCAGCCGGGTATCTCGGTCGTCGCGGACCAATCGGCAAACGCCACGCTCGAGTTGCAAAAGACGCTCAAGACGATCGCGCGAACCACCTCGCGCTCGACACAGTCGCTCGTGCACTCCGGCGTGACGAGCGACGTGTATTCGGTCAACGCCGCCGGACAGAAGGCGGCCTCAACGCTCGGCGGCTCGGGCGCGATGACGCAAGCCTACGGTGCGATTGCGAGCGCTCCGGGTGTCAACATTCCATCGAATCAGCAGGGCTGGTATCAGAGCGTGTACATCCGCGGCGGTGACGTCGATCAAGTCGCCTACGAGTTCGACGGCATTCAAATGACGCGCCAGTCGGATCTCGCGCCGATCGGAACGCTGACGTCGCTCGGCAATCAGGAGGTGCAGGTCTATACCGGCGGCACCCCCGCGACCTCGAACTCGTCGGGCCTCGCCGGCTACATCAACCAGGTCATCAAGACCGGTACGTTTCCGGGATACGCTTCGGCAGACTTGGGCATCGGCGGACCGGCCTTTTACCATCAAGCGACGCTCGAAGTGGGGGGCGCCACCCCCGACCGCCTCTTTTCGTATTACGTCGGCCTATCGGGAACGAATCAAACCTATCGTTTCGGCGATCAGTACGGCGGCGTGAGCGACCCGCTCTACTTTTACCCGCTCAACGTTCCGTCGAACAATAACGTCTATAATATTCTCGACGGCTCTGCGGCAAAACAGCCGAACTACGGTTTCCTCTTCTCTCCCGGTTATGCGTACGCGCAAGGTACCAACTTCGACCGGGAAAACGTCGTCAATTTCCACATCGGCATTCCGCATCGCGACTCGGGGCTGCGCGACGACGTGCAGCTGCTCTACGTAACCGGCGGTATCGCCGACCAGTTTTACAGCTCCGCGAACGACGTGTGGTACACGCCCTACGCCGGCAAGAAGACCGGCATTGGCTATCCGATGCCCTATCTCGATTCGCTCTATTACGGCGGCCCGCTCATGCAGAAGCCGAAGCCGCAAGATCTCGTCGTCGGATTCTTCCCGAGCAGTCCCTCGGGTCGCGCACCTGGTTCTCCGGTCGGCCTCACCGACCGCGATGGAAACTGGAACGGCTACTCGATCGAGAAACTGCAGTATCAAAAAAATATCGACCCGCACTCGTACTTGCGCGCGCTCGTCTGGGGCGCATACTCGAACTGGTTCATCAACGGCCCGCAGAGCGCGCAGCTCATCTTCGGGTCGGACCCCGCCGACTACGAGGTGCTCGAGCACGGCTACGGCGCCAACCTGATCTACGCGAATCAGCTCTCGACTCAGAACCTGCTCACGGTCGAGGCATCGTATATGACCCAGCGTCTGCAGACGTATAACGCCGGCTTTAGCTCGACCGATCCATCCACATCGAGTCTTTCGCCCACGGGCTTGGGAACGATCCTCTCCAACTATGGCACGCCCAATGGTAAATGCTACAACTATAAGACGGGTCAGCCGTGGAGTTGTTTCGACGCCGGCAGCCAGGGAGGGTGTTTAACGTCGTTCGGATGCTACCCCGGCGAGGGCAACTACAATTTTAACCTGACGCCCGGTTACGCGAAAAAGAATACGCCTGCGGGACGGGCCGGCGCGCGTTGGATGATGACCGAGAACGGGCAGAGCGCGCAGGTCGACGACGTGACGCCCCACTTCGGTTCGGCGGCGATTACCGATCTCTGGCAACCCAACGACCGCATCGTCGTCAATATCGGCGCGCGTCTCGATCGCTTTGAATATACCACCAATAATCTCGAGGCGGGGTATCCCGCGCGACAGTTTTGGTTCGACGCCTACAACAACGAATTTTGCGGTGCTCCCGGCAAAGCGACGTCGTGGACGTGGAATCCGAGGAGCGACTCCTTCGGCAACTGTGCGGCGGGTCTGCAGCCGCTCAGCGACCCCGGAAACGGACTCTACAACACGACGGGCGCCGACTTTGCCTCGTACGTCTTTCAGCCGCGCCTGTCGTTTACGTATACGCTCAATCCCGATACGGTGATCCGAGGATCGGCCGGCAAGTACGCACGCGCGGAAGGCTCGTCGTACTATCAATACAACACGTTCCAGCAGAACCTCGCCTCCTTCATCGCGCAATTCTATCCGTACGGCTACCACACGCCCAATCACGATATCTCACCCGATACTTCCGACAACTTCGATCTCTCGCTCGAGAAGCACGTGAAAGGCACGCAACTCTCGTATAAGATCACCCCCTTCTACCGGAACACCAGCAATCAACTTCAGTTCCAGGCGATTAACCCGGTCCAGGGAACGCTCGCCGGATTAAATGTTGGAACGCAGGAGTCGTACGGCGTCGAGCTCTCCATGCAGTACGGCGATTTCAGCCGCAACGGGCTCTCGGGACTCTTGTCGTATACCCATACGGAGAACCAAATTCGCTTCAGCCCGATCAACGGCGTAAGCGTTATCGATGCGCTCAACACGCAGATCGAGCTCTACAACTCCTATACGGCGGCATGCGCGGGCGTCACGAAGAGCTCGCAAAACTGGCAGGCTTGCGGCAGCGGAGCCAACGCGGGCAACGCCGCGCCGACGCTGCTCAACACGCTCGCCGGAACGAAAAATTACGGCAAGCTCAAGATTCCCAATCCCTATTACCACCAGACGCTCCAGCCGCTCTTCAACACTTCGGCGTGGTACGCGCCCTACGACGTAATCCCGAGCCCGTTTAATGCCGCGAACGGATACTCGGTTCCCGACGTTGCATCGCTCATTCTGAACTATCGTCACAACCGGTTCGCGTTGACGCCGTCGGTCCACTACGCGAACGGATCGAACTACGGATCGCCGCTCGTCTATCCCGGATACGTGCCCCAGTCGTGCTCCAAGGAACCGGCGTTGACGCCTTTAACCCCGGGCGCGAGCTGCCCCGGCGGCACGATCGGCGCGGTCTTCTTGCCCGATCCCTACAGCGGCAAGTTCGATAACCTCGGTGCCTTCATGCAGCCGTCCGAGCTCTCTGCAAATCTGCAGGCGAGTTACGATCTTACGCCGCGCTTGACGCTCACGATGCAGGCGGTGAACCTGTACAATCAGTGCTTTCAGCGCGGCTATGCCTGGGACAACTCGGTGACGTGCGTCTACTCGACCCTGCCGTCGAATATTCTCGCACCGTCGGGAAACTTCGTGAAGAATCCACCGCCGCAACTGCGATACCCGTACGGAACCTTCTTTAACGTGACGGAAGTCGGAATCTCGTCGGTTCGCCAGCCCTTCGGCTTCTTCGCCGACCTCAGCATCAAGCTGTGATGACAGTGTCGCGGTGATTCGCTCGGGATGACAACGTCGCGCGCAGCGTTTCTGAGCGGCACGGGTGCTTCGCTCCTGAGTGCGGCGGCCGTTCCGCGGTTCAGTTGGGCCGCCGCGGCTGCCGCGAGCGGACGCGAGCGAATCGCGATCGTCGGCGCCGGGATTGCCGGTTTGGTTGCCGCGATGCGTCTGCGCGACGCCGGCGTCGCCGCGACGGTCTACGAATCTTCCGCACGCATTGGCGGCCGCATGCACTCCGAACGCAGCTATTGGGATGCCGGACAGCATACCGAGTGGTGCGGTGCGATGGTCGATTCGACCCACATGAACATCCATCGCTTGGCGCGTCGCTTTCATCAAGGCCTTCTCAATACGTACGCCGGCCGGCCGCCGCGAGCGCGGGATACATGTTTTCTCGACGGCCGCTACTACACCATGACGCAGGCCGATCGAGACTTCGCGCGGATCTATCCGATTCTGCAAGATCAACTCGGCAAAGTCGCACCGAACACGACCTACGCGAACGCAACGCCGACCGCGCGCCGCCTCGATGCGATGAGCATGGGGGATTGGATCGCGCGCTACGTGCCGGGCGGCCTCGAATCGCAGCTGGGGCGGCTCATTGCCGAGTCGTACCGCAACGAATATGGCCGAGAGATCGCCGAGCTCAGCGCGCTCAACCTGGTGGCGCAGCTCGGCTCGCAGCGACATTACGACCAAAATCACGAGATGAACGTGCTCGGATATTCCGACCAGCAGTACATCTTGGCGAATGGAAGTCAGTCGCTCCCTGAAGCGATTGCGGCGTGGCTTCCCGCCGGCAGCGTCGTGCTCGAGCGTCGTCTGCTCGCGATCCGGTTGCGGCCGGGTGGTTCCTACGAACTGCGCTTCGAACATCGCGGTACGCGCGAAACGATCTACGCCGATCGGGTCGTCCTCGCACTGCCCTTCATCGCGCTTCGAGCGGTCGATTATTCGAGTGCCGGATTCGATTCGGCGAAAGCGAACGCGATCGAGAACCTCGGCTACGGTTATCATACGAAACTGCATCTGCAATTCGACCGGCGCGCCTGGATGCGCCCCGTTCATCCCTGGCCCGAGCCGACAACCGGTCAGATTTGGACGACGCTCAACGTGCAGAGCGCGCTCGATTTTTCGCTCGGACAACGCGGCGAGCAGGGTCTCATCGAAGTCTTTACCGCCGCCGCTCCGGCGATGATCGACACGCCGCCGATGCCCTACGCGCGTGTCGGCGAGGCAGGCGCCGTCGACTGGCACGTGCGGCATTTCTTCGACGAGCTCGATCAAATTTGGCCGGGCGTCGCGGCGACCTGGAACGGCAAAGCGACGTTCGGCAACGCTCAGGCCGATCCCAATATTTTGGCGAGTTACTCGTGCTGGCTCGTGGGACAGTACACGACGATCGCCGGACACGAGGCACGCGTGCAAGGGCGCGTGCACTTCGCCGGCGAGCATACGTCGGTTGAGTATCAGGGCTTCATGGAGGGCGGAGCCGAGTCGGGCATCCGGGCGGCCGACGAGATTCTTGCGGATTACCGAATTCGTTTACAACGCGCCGGGTAAGGCTCGCAGTGCACATCGTCGGAACCGCGGGACACGTCGACCACGGTAAATCGACGCTCATCGCCGCGCTCACCGGAACGAATCCCGATCGTCTGATCGAAGAGCAGCAACGCGGCATGACGCTCGACCTCGGCTTCGCGCATCTGCGATACGAAGACGGAGTCGAAGGTGGAATCGTCGACGTTCCCGGGCACGAACGCTTTTTGCACAATATGCTTGCGGGTGCCGCGGGCATGGAGCTGCTCCTGCTCGTCGTCGATGCGAACGAGGGGGTCATGCCGCAGACGCTCGAGCATCTACAGATTCTGCAGTTTCTCAACGTGCGGCGCGTGCTCGTCGTTGCGACGAAGATCGACCTCGTCGAGGCGTCGGAGCGCGAACGTGCGTACCAGCGGATTCGCGACCGCCTGGGCGGGACGATCGCGGCCGGTGCGCCGCTCTTCGCGGTTTCGGCCGCGACCGGCGAGCAGACCGATGCGCTGAGGCGCGCAATTCACGACGAACTCGCGGCCTTACCGCTGCGCCCGCTCAACGCGCCGGCGTACTTACCCATCGATCGCGCCTTCCCGTTGACCGGACTCGGCACGATCGTGACCGGAACGTTGATGCAGGGCAGTATCACGGCCGGCGAACGGCTCGTGCTCGAACCGGGCGGAAAGCCGGCGAACGTTCGCAGCATCCGCGTCTTCGAGACGACGCGCACGCGCGTCGAAGCGGGTTCGCGCGTCGCGCTGAATCTGCCCGGCATCGATCGCGCGGAGCTTGCGCGGGGCCACGCTATCGTCGGGCCGGAGCTGGCCGCAGTTGCGAACTTCGGCGTACGCTTCACGCCGCTCGAGGCCGCGCTCCCGTTCTTGCGCCGGCGGACTCCGGTGCGCGCCTACGTTGGATCCGCCGAGATCCTCGGCACGCTCGTGCTGCACGAAACGCTCGACGGTGTGCGTGAGATGTCGGCCGAGCTGCGTTTGCGCGAGCCGGTGGTGGCCTTCCCAACGCTGCGCTTCGTGGTTCGGCGGCCCTCACCGATGACGCTCCTCGGCGGCGGTTACGTGGAAGGTCTCGTTCTCGAGGCGACGAGCGCTCCCGGCCGCAACGCCGACGAGGAAGCGGTGCTCGCCGTTCTGCGCGAAAAAATGCTTGCGCCGGTCGAGCCGAGCGCGATCGCTTCTGCGGCGAATTTGCGCGAGCCATCGGCGCGCGAGGCTGCCGACGCGCTCGTTGAGCGAGGCGAGGCGATCCGCGTGACGAGGCCACCGGCCTACCTTGATGCCGTTGCGGGCGATGCGTTCTTCGAGCGCCTGCGTGCGACGCTCGAGGAGGCGCATCGGGAAGAGCCGTGGGCGATGGGGGTCACGTCGGTCGCGCTTGCGCGCGCGCTCGCGGTGCCGGAACCGACGCTCGTCCGCGTCGCCGAGCATTTCGTCGAGAGCGGACGGATCGCCAACCGCGCGGGATATTACGCTGCCCTCGAGCACCGGCCGTCGCTCACCCCGAAGCAGAGCGCCTTCTTCGAATACCTCGTCCCGGTCGACGACGCACGTCCGTTGCTGCCGATTCCCTTCGCCGGCGCGGCCGCGGCAGTCAAACAATCAAACGTCGCCGGCCTTTCGAAGGCCTTCGATACTTTGCTCGCTCGGGGCGCCTTCGTGAAGGTTGGCGACGATCTCTATCGTGCCGCCCAGATCGCCCAGCTTCAGACGCGCCTCGAGGCGCATTTTCGTCAGAGCGAGCGGATGACGGCGTCGGAGTTTCGCGATATGCTCGGAACCTCGAGAAAGTATGCCGTGCCGCTGCTCGAGTGGCTCGACTCGCACGGCGTGACCATCCGCGACGGCGATTACCGGGTGCTGCGAAAGAACAAGGTGCGCGCGTGAAGGTTATTCGGAAGGAGAAGATCATGAATATCGAGAGCATCGCAGTGCGATTCGCAACGCTGCTCTGCGCTGCGGGAATGCTTGCGTCGTGCACGGGTACGCCGCAGAGCTTTGCACCGGCGGCGCAAGCGCCGCTACGCCCGGCCGCCGCGCTCGTCGTTACCACCGGTGATGAGGCGAGCGCGCGCGACGCACGCATTCTTTCCGCTCACTTCATGCCGTTGCGGACGCGCGGCGGGCGCGCGGCCGAGCACGAGACGAGAAAGAAATATCCGGCCGACTTGGTGCGTAAGAAGGGCCCCGTTATGACGGCCGCGGCCTCCTTTAACATCTACGTCAACTGCAAGACCGGAGGCGAGACGTGCTGGGGCGATCCCGAGGGCTTCCAGAGAGCGCTCACCGGAAGCACGTTCGCAGCCCTGCTGCAGCAATACACGAAATCCGGACCAAGCTCGTACACGTTCGGCGGCGCGTTCGCGGTGAAGTATCACAGCTATACGAAGCTCTTCTATGCAAACGATCTGCTCTCGGTCGTTCACGCGGCGCTCGAGAAGAACGGCGGCCAGGCGGGCTATGCGACCATCTATCACGTCTTCTTGCCGAAAGGGACCGACACTTGCTTCGATCGCTCTCGTTCCTGCTACTCACCCGACCACCCGCGTACGTTTAACTTCTGTGCCTATCACGAGAGCGTGGCGTTCAAAGATGTCGCAGACGAAGTGATCGTCTCGATCGAGCCCTACCAGATGATCGATGGTTGTGCGTCGCGCGCGTCGGCGGGCGCGAGCGCGTTGACCAACTCCACCTCATCGACGCTTGGGCACGAAACGTTCGAATCGATTACCGATCCAGGTCCCGCATTCGCGTGGTTCAACTTCACGTTTTTCGACGAAGTCGCCGACCTGTGCGAAACGTTCGAGTGGAAGATTGCGGTCGGAGGAACCGCGTACAGCCTGCAGCCGATGTACTCGAACAAGTATCACGCGTGCGCCGACGGGCCGTGAGGCAGTAACGACCGGATTCGCCGCGGCCGCGTCACACGATGACGCGGTCGCGCGTTGCTAATTCCTTGGTGTTCGCGTTGATGCTCGTCGCAGCGGTGACTGCGAGCGCTGCCGCGCAGGGCATTCCGGCTGGACCGGCGGGGAGTGCGTTCTATCAGCCGCCCGCAACCCTACCGTCGAACGACGAAGGCACGGTGATTCGTGCGCAGCCGTTTAGCGACGGAGCCGCGTTGCCCTCGGCGTCGAAGAACTATCGCGTGCTCTACGAGAGCACGATGCCGAACGGCGCACTCGTCGCCGTCTCGGGAACGGTCGCGTTGCCGCCGGGTACGCCGCCAAGCGCAGGTTGGCCGCTGATCAGCTGGGCGCACGGTACGGTCGGAAACGCGCCGCAATGCGCGCCCTCACGTTCGGCCGCGCCGAATGTCGAACAGCGAATGCTCGACGGATTCGTTCGGCGCGGCTACGCCGTTGCGCAGACCGATTACGACGGTAACGGAACGCCGGGCATCCATCCGTATATGGTCGCGACGGTGGCGGCGCACGACGTGACGGATATGGCGATCGCGGCGCGCGCGGTCGACCCCCGGATCGGGCGCGCGTGGGTCGTGATGGGCCACTCCGAGGGCGGTGCGGCCGCGCTGGCGACCGCATCGATAGCCCACCAGATAGCGCCGGATCTGAACCTCGTCGGCGTCGTCGCATTCGCTCCATACGCCTTTCCGGAGTCGACGCTGCGCTACGAGATTCATAACGACGCACCCAACGAGGGACTCGTCATCCTGGGTCTGCTCGTCGACGGATTCTCAACGGTCGATTCGCGGATCGTTCCGTCGCAGATGCTCGAGCCTCAGGCGATGCGGCTCATGCCCGAACTCGGCCAAGAATGCGTCTCCGAACTGATGCAGCACTCGGATTGGGCGAACATGCCCCCCGACCGGTTCTTTCGGCCGCAAGCCGAAAGCGCGATCGACGCACTCTACGGCGATCTCGTTGAGAACGACGCGGCGTATTTCTCGATCGCGGTGCCGACGCTGCTCGTGCAAGGCGTGGCCGACGTGCAGGTCAGTTCGGAGAGCACGATGACGGTCGGCGAGCACCTGCGCCGTCATGGGACCCCGGTCGATTTCAAGGCCTACGTCGGCGCGACGCATGGTTCGGTGCTTTCGGCGTCGTCATCGGATGTTGCCGCCTGGATCGCTCAGCGTTTCGCGCAAACCGAGCGCCCCGCGGCCCGCTAGCGCTCGAGTCCTACACTTTCTCATACACTCGATCACACAGTGGCGAGCCGATGATTTTCGGCCGCCGTTTCGGTGGTATGATGCGCCTCACACGGACGATCGTCCGGAGCTGGTTTTGTCTCCCAGCGAAAGCCCTGCTCCGTCTCTCTCCCTCGCCGAGAGACGGAGCGGGCCTGCCATTGCAAGGACAACATTTCGGCGGGAAGAACGCCGATATTAATGAGCCCCTCAACGCCGACTCGCGCGGTTCCCGCGTTTCTGCTGATCGCATTGCTCGGCGGTTGCGGCGCCGCGTCTTCCGGCGGTTCGCAGCCGTTGCTAACCCTGCCCGCCGAGCTTGCAAGCTCGGCCCATGCGAGCCAGCGCCCTTCGGGTTTTCGTCTGGGCGTGTGGGTCTTCACCGCGCAGCTCTACGGTGAGGATCTGAAGATCTATCACCGCAACGGCCTCGCGCTGACCTATTTCGAGACGCTCACCTCCGGCGTCGCGAGTCCCTCCGGAACCGTGACGGCGCCCGATGGGCGATGGTACGTCGCGAACGGCGGCCATTCGAACGTGCTCGTCTATCGAACGACGACATACGGGCCGCAGGGACCCACGCAAGTGCTCGACGACTACGGCCAGCGCCCCGTCAACGTCGGCCTCACGCCGAACCGGGACCTCGTTGCGGTCTCCAACGGCGCAACGACGAGCGGCGGCGCCGGCAGCGTCAGCATCTATCTGAATCGCAACGCGGAGCCGGCGCGGATGCTCACATACGGGAAAGATATACTTGCGGGCATGGGCGTTGCCATCGACCACCTCGGCAACTGTTATTGGAGCTTCAACGATCCGAAGACTCACAGCGGCTCGATCGTCGAGTTCACCGCTTGTGCAGGAAAGGGGACGGTGGTCGTCTCCGCGATTCCCATGGTCGGCGGACTCGCCCTCGACCGGGACGACAATCTCTACTATGTCGATCAAGTCACCGGCATCTATCGATGCGATCGAGCCACGAAGTGCGTGCTCTTTTCGACGGGTTACGGAACGCCGGCGAACGTTAACTTCGATCGCGACTACAAGCATCTGTGGGTCGCCGATGAGAGCGGCTACATCGATGCGGTGAGTCCGCAAAACGGCGCGATTGTTTATAAGGTAAAAGCTGCCGCGGGATCGAGCGATCCGCCCTTCGGAATAGCACCCGCGCCCGGCAGCTAGCATCGGCTGGTGGAACCTCTGCGAGCCGCCGCGAGCGAAGCGCCTGGGTCGAGCGGTCTGGCGGCGCTGTTGCGCACGTTCCGCATTGCAGCCGGTCTGTCGCAGCAGATGCTCGCCGATCGGGCGTTGATCAGCGTCCAAGCGATCAGCGCGCTGGAGCGCGGCTACCGTAAGGTGCCATATCGCAAAACGCTCGAACGCATCGCCGACGCACTCTCGCTTTCGAGTGACGCGCGCGTTGCGCTCGAGATCTCGGCGCGCCGGGCGCGCGGAGAGCGCCTCGCCGAGCAGCACGCGGCGCCCGCGCACAACTTGCCGCGCCAGCTCACATCGTTTTTAGGGCGCGAAGCGGTTCTTCGCGATATCTGCGACCTCGTCGAAACGTCGCCGCTGGTCAGCATCGTCGGAACCGGCGGAGCCGGAAAGACTCGCGTCGCCATCGAGGTCGGCGCGCGTCTGCTCGAACGTTTTCCCGATGGTGTTTGGTTCGTCGAGCTTGCGCCAATCGGCGATCCGGCGTTCGTCATGCACGCACTTGCCGGCGCGCTGCACGTCCATGAGTCGCCACAGCGGCCGTTGCTGGAGACGCTGCTCGCGCACTTGGCGCAGAAACGTTGTTTGATCGTCTTCGATAACTGCGAGCACGTCATCTTTGAAGCGCGCCGGGTCGCCGGCTCGCTGCTGCAAGAATGCCCGGATGTGGCGCTTTTGATCACGAGCCGCGAGGTGCTTGCGGTGACGGGCGAGCGCGTCTATCGCATCCCGTCGCTCGCCGTTCCGTCGGATCGCGTGGTGGACCCCACCGAGGCGATGAAGTACGGTTCGGTCGCACTCTTCGCCGATCGGGTTCGTGCGGCCGATGCGCGCTTTCACGTCACGTTCGAGAACGTCGAGCCGGTCGTCGAGATTTGCCGGCGTTTGGACGGCCTTCCGCTCGCGCTCGAGCTTGCGGCCGCGCGTGCCGGCGTGCTCTCGCCGCAGCAAATCTGCGAGCGTCTCGACCAAGCCTTCGAACTGCTGACCGGTAACGGCCACGCGTCGACTCCGCGCCATCAAACGATGCGCGCGGTGATCGATTGGAGCTACGAGCTGCTCTCTTCGCAGGCGCAGCGGCTCTTCGACCGGCTCGCGATCTTTGCCGGCGGATTCACCATCGAAACGGCGACCAGCGTCTGTGCCGACGAGCGGCTCCCGGCGCGGGATGTGCTGGAGCTGCTCTCGTCACTCGTCGCGCAATCGTTGGTCACCGTCGATTTCGAAGGCGGCGTCGCTCGCTATAATTTCCTTGAGGCGACGCGTCAATATGCGTTGGAACGATTGGCAAAGCGCGGCGAACGGCAGGCGCTCGCCCATCGTCACGCGCGCACCTTTCTCGAGCTCGCCCAGCGCCTTGACGCCGATTGGTACGCCGCGCGCGAGCGTGCGTGGTTCCGCGACGCTCGTGCCGAGCTCGATAACTGCCGCACTGCGCTGGGGTGGTCGCTCTCCGAGCGTCACGATTTGCGCTCCGGGTGCCTGCTCGCGGGAACGCTCGCGCGCGTCTGGTACTCGCTCTCGCCGGTCGAAGGGCGGCGATGGGTGCGACTCGCGATGGATTCGGTTAACGAATCGACGCCCGACGACGTTCTGGCAGCCCTCTACATCGCCGACGCGCAGCTCTGCGGAGCGCTCGGTGAATACAAAGCATCGCTCGCTTCGGCAGAGCAGGCGCTCGCATTACGAGGCCTTCTCGACGAGCTGCAGCTCGCGCGGACGAAACAGCTCGCGGGAAGCGCGCTCGGCGCGACGGGGCGTGCCCCCGAGGGCGAGCAGCTGCTGGCCGAGGCGCTCGAGGAGGTGCAAGGGCTCGACAACCGCCGGCTTTGCGCGCTCGTCCTCGGCGAGTTGGGAACGGCGCGTTCGCGCTGCGGCGACGTCGATGCGGCGCGGCGCTTTTACGCCGAGGCGCTCGCGTATTATGTCGCGCTCGGCCTCGAACGGCCGGCTGCATCGATCGCCGGACATCTTGCAGAAGTTGAATTCGCCGCCCGCGATCCGGCTGCAGCGTTGCAGCGAGCCGAAGAGGCGCGCGCCGGACACGAAGCGACGCAGAATCGCCGGTCGTACGCGCTCGACCTGTGCAACATGGCGGCGTACCTCGTCGCACTCGATTGCTTCGACGATGCGCGACGTCACGCGTCCGAAGCATTGCTCGCGGCGCGCGAGTGTAAGGCGACGGTTCTCACGGCATACGTACTCCAGCATTTGGCGGCCGTCGGCACGCTGACGAGCTACGCCAACAAGCGTCGAGCCGAAGAAGGATTCGAACGCGCGGCCATGCTCCTCGGATTCGTCGACGCCCGGCTCGCGGAGCTCGAAGCGCGGCGCGAGTTCACCGAGCAGCAAGAGTACGATCGGATGTCCGTGGCGTTGCGCGGGATGCTCGGACGGCGTCTCGATAGCGTCATGGCGCTCGGGGCCGAATGGTCGGAAGAGGGTGCGGTCGCCGTCGCGCTCGAGCTGTGACGGCCGGCGCAGACGAAGCGCTCGGGCACAGGCGGGACGCGACGAGAAGCTAAAGAATCAGCGATGGCCGTTCGAGCGATAGTGTTGGGCAGCGTCCTCGCCGCGCTCGCCGCAGCGCACGCCGCAGTTGCCGCCGTGGGCTCGGACGCCTTCGCTCACTTGGAGTATCGGGAGATCGGTCCCGCGATCAGCGGCGGACGCAGTCCCGCCGTCGCGGGCAGCAATCGGGATCCGTTGCTCTACTTTGCCGGTGGCGCAGGGGGCGGCGTCTTCAAGTCGACCGACGGCGGCGCATCGTGGATTCCGGTTTTCGACGCGCAACCCGCGGCACCGATCGGCGCAATCGCCATCGCGCCGCAAGACGATCGCGACGTCTGGGTGGGAACCGGCGAGTCGAATCCGCGCAATACCGTTGAATCGGGCGACGGCATCTATCACACCATCGACGGCGGCGCGCATTGGCGTCATGCCGGCCTCGAACGTTCCGCACATATCTCGCGTATCAGCATCGATCCTCGCGACCGTCGGATCGTCGCCGTCGGCGTCCTTGGACGCATCTCCGCCGACGATTCCAATCGCGGCGTCTACGTTACCCGTGATGGCGGCGCGCATTGGAATCGCACGCTCTACGTCGGACCGTCGAGCGGTGTCTCGTCGCTCGTGCGCGTACCCGATCGTCCGTCGACGCTCCTCGCCGGGGTCTGGCAAGTGCGACGCCTACCGTGGCGGCTCGATAGCGGCGGAACGCTCGGTGGAATCTATCGCTCCGACGACGACGGGTCGACGTGGCACAAGCTGCTCGGACATGGATTGCCGAAAGCGCCGACCGGCCGGATCGGGCTCGCCGCGGCGGGTCGCGGAAGGATCTACGCGATCGTCGAGTCGCGCGAGGGCGAGTTATGGCGCTCCGACGACGGCGGTGCGAACTGGAAGCGGATGCCGCATAGCCCGCTGTTGGGTGCGCGCGCCTTCTATTTCAGCAGTATTTACGTCGATCCGGCGAATCGCGACCGTCTCATCAACGTTTCGCTGATTCTCTCGATGAGCACCGACGGCGGCCGTTCGTTCCATCCGATCGCGACCGGCGCGGGCTGGGATTATCACGACGTCTGGTGGTCGGCAAATGGCCGGCGCATTATCAACGGCAACGACGAAGGCGTCATTCTTTCGGCCGACGGCGGCGCGCATTTTTGGCAGCCGTACGATCTACCGTTTGCGCAGCCGTATCACGTCGGCTTCGATCGCGCGATACCGTACTATCGCGTCTGCATCGGATTGCAGGACGACAACACGTGGTGCGGACCCTCGACGAGCGATAACGATATCGGCGTGCTCAATCGCGACTGGTATCAGGTCGGGCCCGGCGACGGCATGTGGGCGCTCTTCGATCCGAAAGATCCAAACCTGGTGTGGTCGACGGCGACGAACTCCGACACGGGTCAGGTCTATCTCTTCGACGGCCGCACCAAGCAGGTCGATGAGGTCTCACCCGACGCGGAATCGAACGGCGAGCTTCCCGCGCGCGCGCTGCGCTATCGCTTCAATTGGGAGACACCGATCGCGTTTACCAACGACGGCAAGATCCTCACCGGAGGGAACGTCGTCTTCGAGAGCGCCGATCGCGGCCAGACCTGGAACATCATCAGCCCCGATCTCACTCGCAACGACGCAACCAAAGAGCGTGAGACCGGTGGTCCGATCGGCAATGACGAGTCCGGCGCCGAGATCTACGATACCCTGCTCTATCTCGCGACGAAGCTCGACGACGGCATCATCTGGACGTCGAGCGACGACGGTCTGGTGCATCTGACGCGCGACGGAGGCGCACACTGGCGCGACGTCTCGCCGCCTGCCTCGCTCGTGCCGCCGTGGGGACGCATCGCGTGCATCGATGCGGGGCGTTTCGGTGCGGGTACGGCCTTCGTCGCGATCGAGCGCCATCTGCTCGGCGACGATCGTCCCTATATCGCGCGCACCGACGATTATGGGGCGACGTGGCGCTCGATCTCGGGAAATCTTCCCGGAAATCAATTCGTTCGCGCGATTCGGCAAGATCCGCGGAATGCCGATCTTTTGTATGCGGGAACGAATCGCGGCGTCTGGGTGAGCTTGGATGGCGGCGCGCACTGGCAGTCGCTGCGTCTGAACATGCCGGCGACCGCGATCTACGATCTCGAGATTCAGCCCGACGCAAACGATCTCGTGGTCGCCGCGCACGGCCGCGGGGTTTGGATTCTCGATGATTTGACGGCCTTGCAGAGCTGGTCGCAGGCATCCTCATCGCCGGTCGTGCTCTTCGCTCCGCGCGAGACCTATCGCATGTGGCAGTGGGCACCCCTCAATACCTTTACCGATCCGAAGATTCCGCCGAACGAGTACGTCGGCGAGAATCCCGAGTACGGTGCGCTCTTGACGTACTACTTCGCGCGCGAACCGAAACGCGCCACGATCGAAATCGCCGATGCACGCGGCCGGCTCGTTCGGCGCTTAACCGGCGACGACGCTCCGAAGGACGCCGGCACGAACCGCACGAGCTGGGATCTCGACGAGGATGGTCCGGTGAAGTGGACCGGGACGTACAAAGAGAATCAGGGCCCCGATACGGGCGCGGAGGTGTTGCCGGGCGCCTACGAAGTGCGAATCGATGCCGACGGCGTCGTCAAGACGCAGCCGCTCATCGTGAAAGCCGATCCTCGCGATCCCGATCTTGCCCGGGCGCGCAGCCGCTACGATTTCCTCTCCGCACTCAACGCACAGCTTGGCACGATCGACACGATGCTCAACGCCGTCGACGCGCGTTTGAAAGCGGCGTCGGGTACGCGCGCCGCCGCACTGCGCGCGTTCAAACACCGTTTGACGTACGATCCGCGCAACATCGAAGACCTGACCGGCCCCGCGCAGATTCGCGAAGGCGTGCTCGATTTGATTTCGAGGCTGAGTGGGTCGCTCCAAGCACCGACCGCCGCACAGCTGGCTCAGGCAGCCTCCTATACCAAGGAGCTCGAAGAGCTCTCCGCCGCGTACCGAAACTTGTAACGGCCGTTTCTGCAACCAAGAACCACATTCGCGCTGTATCATGAGTGAACAATGAACGTAGAGAAGATGACCGAGCGCGTCGGCGACGGCCTCAATGCCGCGTACGCGCGCGCGCTTCACGAGCACAATACCCAAACGGCGCCGGAGCATATGCTCGCGGCGCTGCTCGAGCAAGAACGCGGCATCGCACCGGATATCATCGCCAAGGCCGGCGGCGACCCAAAGGCATTCGCGCGCGCGACGGATGAGGCGATCGGACGCTTACCGCGTCTGACCGGGTCGAGTGCCGATAGCGCGCAGGTGACGCTCTCGCCGGAGCTCGCGCGCATCATGACCGTCGCGGAGAACGAAGCGAAGGCGCTTCAAGACGACTACACCTCGGTCGAGCACGTCTTGCTCGCGATGGCGGAATCTTCCGGCGCGATCGGCCGGCTCTTCCGCGATGCGGGATTGACGAAAGCGACGCTGCTGCAAGCCCTGCGTGAGGTTCGCGGCAATCAGCGCGTCACCACAAAGGATCCGGAGGGCACCTATAAGTCGCTCGAGCGGTACGGACGCGACTTGACGCTCGAAGCCGAGCGCGGAAAACTCGATCCGGTGATCGGCCGCGACGAAGAGATTCGCCGCATCGTCCAAGTGCTCTCGCGCCGCACGAAGAACAATCCGGTGCTCATCGGCGATCCGGGCGTCGGTAAGACGGCGATCGTCGAGGGCCTCGCTCAGCGGATCGTTCGCGGCGACGTTCCGGAGGGATTGAAGAAGAAACGCATCGTCTCACTCGACATGGGGGCGCTCATCGCGGGCGCGAAGTATCGCGGCGAATTCGAAGAGCGCCTCAAGGCCGTGCTGAAAGACGTGGCCTCGTCGGAGGGCCAGATCGTGCTCTTCGTCGACGAGCTGCACACCGTCGTCGGCGCGGGAAAGGCCGAGGGCGCGATGGATGCCGGCAATTTGCTCAAACCGATGCTCGCGCGCGGCGAACTGCACATGATCGGTGCAACGACGCTCGACGAGTATCGCAAGTACATCGAGAAGGATGCGGCATTGGAGCGGCGGTTCGCTCCGGTGATGGTCGATCAGCCCAGCATCGAGGATACGATCTCGATTCTGCGTGGGCTCAAAGAGAAGTACGAGGCGCATCACGGCGTGCGCATCAAGGACGCCGCACTCGTCGCGGCGGCGACGATGAGCAGCCGCTACATCAGCGACCGCTTCTTGCCCGACAAGGCGATCGATTTGGTCGACGAAGCGGCGGCGAAACTGCGTACCGAAATCGACTCGATGCCGCAGGAGCTCGACGAAGTCTCGCGCCGCGTGCTGCAGTTGGAGATCGAGCGGGAAGCGCTGCGCAAAGAGGACGACGCCGCGAGCCGTCGCCGTCTCGAACAGCTCGAAAAAGAGCTCGCCGAGCTGCGCGAAGATCAGACGCGGCTGCGGGCTCGCTGGGACGCCGAGAAGAGCGCCGCGGTCAAGCTGCAGACGATCCGCGATCAGATCGAACAGGCAAAGGTGCAGATCGAGCAATCGGAACGCCAGTACGATCTCAACCGCGTTGCGGAGCTGCGTTACGGAACGCTGCCCAAGCTGCAACAGGAGCTCGGTGCCGAGGAGGAGCGGCTCAGAGAGAAAAACGGTGCCCGGCTCTCCAAAGAGGAGGTCGACGAAGACGACATCGCCGGCGTGATCTCGCGTTGGACCGGGATTCCGGTCACGAAACTGATGGAGGGCGAGAAGCAGAAGCTGCTGCACCTCGAGGACGAGCTCCACCATCGCGTCATCGGTCAGAACGAAGCGGTCGACGCCGTTGCGCAGGCCGTCTTGCGGTCGCGGTCGGGTCTCGCCGATCCGAATCGCCCGATCGGTTCCTTCATCTTTCTTGGACCGACCGGCGTTGGTAAGACCGAGCTCGCACGAGCACTCGCCGAGTATCTTTTCGACGACGAGCGCGCGCTGATCCGGATCGACATGTCTGAGTATCAGGAGCGTCACACCGTCGCGCGTCTCCTCGGCGCGCCGCCCGGATACATCGGGTTCGAAGAGGGCGGCCAGCTCACCGAAGCGGTGCGCCGCCGTCCGTACTCGGTCATTCTCTTCGATGAAATCGAGAAGGCGCACCCCGACGTCTTCAACGTCTTTCTGCAGATTCTCGATGACGGCCGGCTGACCGACGGTCAGGGCCACACGGTCGATTTCAAGAATACGATCGTGATCATGACCTCGAATATCGGCAGCCACCGGATCCTCGATTACAAAGGCGCCGTCGACGGCGCCGAGTATGCGGTGATGCGTGCGACGGTGCTCGACGAGCTGCGTCAGCACTTTCGACCCGAGTTCCTCAATCGCGTGGACGAGATCATCGTCTTCCATGCACTCGATGAGGACGAACTTCTCAAGATCGTCGATCTGCTGATGCATCGCTTGCGCAAGCGACTCGCCGAGCGGCGCATCGCACTCGAGCTCTCCGACGCGGCGAAGCGGCACATCGTGAAGGTTGGATACGATCCGCATTACGGGGCGCGCCCGTTGAAGCGGACGATTCAGAAAGAACTGGAGACGCCGATTGGGCGGAAGATCCTCGCCGGCGAGATCAACGACGGCGACACGGTCGACGTGGGTTTCGACGAAAGCCGCGCCGAGCTGACGTTCTCCATCGCGCAAACCGCAGCAGTATAGCGCTTGTCATCCTGAGCGTAGCGCCGTAGGCGCGTAGTCGAAGGGCGAACCACGAAGGGCTAAGCGCAGCATCTTGGCGTAGAGAGCAGCATGATGCTCGCCGTCTTTACGCTCGCTCAGATTCTGAACTATCCGTTCCCCGAAGCGCTCGTTCGCGACGAACGGGGAACCGCGATTGCCTATACGTTGGTCCAGCAGGGGGTCCGGACGCTCTGGTTCGCCCGTGCGCCGGATTGGGGGCCGGTGCAGCTCTTCTCGTCGGGGGGCGACGACGGGCAAGAGATTAGCAACCTCGCGATTTCGAACGACGACTCGCACGTGGTCTACGTGCGCGGCGGCGATCACGATGCGAACTGGTCGCAGGCACTGCAGCCCGGTCCCGCAGCTATGCCGCAGCAGCCGGAGATGCAGGTCTGGTCGGTTGCCGCGACCGGAGGCACGCCGAAACTCTTGGGGGCGGGCGACGCTCCGGCGATCTCGCCGGACGGCGCGCGGGTCGTTTTCACCGCCGACGGCGCGGTGATGAGCGCGCCGATCGACGCAAGCGTTGCCGCGAAGCGGCTCTTCTTCGATCGCGGGCAAGATTCGGATCTGCGCTGGTCGCCGGACGGATCGTCGTTGGCCTTCGTTTCGGCGCGCACCGACCACAGTTTTATCGCGATCTACCGCAACGACACGACGCCGCTTCAATTTCTCGCGCCGACGACGTCGCAAGATATCATGCCGCGCTGGTCGCCCGACGGCACACGCGTCGCCTTCATCCGATTGCACGGCGACGGTGGCCCGCCGCAGAATCCGCTCGATTGGAATCCGACCCCCTGGGAGATTTGGGTCGCCGACGCGCGCGGCACCGGATCGAATCGCGCGTGGGCAAGCACGAATTCGCCGCGCGGGTCGCTACCGCAGAGCGGCGGCGGTCCGCTGTTAGAGTGGGCTGCCGGTAACCGCCTTGTCTTCAACAGTGAAGCGGATAACTGGCCGCATCTCTATGCGGTCTCCGCGAACGGCGGCAGCGCGCGGCTGCTCACGCCGGGTGCTTTCATGGTCGAGGATGTTTCGATCGCGCCCGACCGTGCGTCGGTCGTCTACTCCGCGAATACCGGGTCGAGCGCGGGCGACGACGATCGCCGGCACGTCTTCCGAGTTGACGTCGAGAGTGGCACGATCACGCCGCTCACCAGCGGTGCGAGCAGCGAAACCGCGCCCGTTGCGCTCGCGGGCGGAGCCGTTGCCTTCAATCGCGCGACGGCGCAGCAGCCGCTGCTGGTGACGCTCCTTTCGAGCGGTTCGGAACGCGCGCTCGATGCAAACTTGCTCGCAACCGACTTTCCGTCGTCGGAGCTCGTGACCCCGGAGCTGGTTTCGTTCCACGCCGCAGATGGACGGCTGATCGCCGGACAGATCTTTGCGCCGCCCGGCGGCGGCAAACATCCGGGCGTGGTCTTCGTGCACGGCGGACCGCCCCGACAGATGCTGCTGACCTGGCACTATATGGATTATTATTCAAACGCGTACGCGGTGAACCAATACTTGGCGAGCCGCGGATTCGTCGTGCTGGCGGTAAACTATCGACTCGGCATCGGATACGGCCACGACTTCAACTTCCCCCCGCAGTGGGGGCCGACCGGCGCCTCGGAGTATCAAGACATCGTCGCCGGTGCGCGATTCTTGCAGCGCGACTCGCGTGTCGACCCGCAGCGCATCGGTATCTGGGGCGGCTCCTACGGCGGGTATCTGACGGCGCTCGCGCTCGCGCGCAACTCCGACATCTTCAAAGCCGGGGTGGATTATCACGGCGTTCACGACTGGTCGCTCGACATCGAAAACCCGGTGTGGGCCGGCACGCAGCTCAAACGCTATCAGCAGTACGATACGAGGGCGATGATGAAGCTCGCCTGGGAATCCTCGCCCGATTCGGCGATCGCCACCTGGAAATCACCGGTGCTCTTGATTCAAGGCGACGACGACCGCAACGTCGAGTTTCATCAAATGGTCGATATAGTCGAACGGCTGCGCATCGCGCGCGTCCCCTTCGAGCAGATCGTCATTCCCAACGAGATCCACGGCTTTTTTCGCTACGCGTCGTGGCTCGAAGCCGACACGGCGACCGCGCAGTACCTCGAGCGCCACCTCGGAGCGCACTAATCACGCACTGCAGCATCGCTTGAGCGCAGCGCCACAAGGACTGTCATCCTGAGCGTAGGCGGGGTAGTGCCGTAGTCGAAGGGCGAGCGCGCTATGCCCTGTGACCTTCGTGGTTCGACTACGCTCCCTGCGGTCGCTACGCTCACCATGACACATCGCCCAGCGCGACCAATGCTAGGCTTTGGCGGCTTCGCGTTTACGCAGTTTGAGCCGGTCACCTTCGTCGAGAAGGCGCTTGCGCAGCCGAATCGAGGCCGGCGTGACTTCGACGAGCTCGTCGTCTTCGATGAACTCGATCGCGCGTTCGAGTGAGAGCACTTCGGGAGGCGGCAGCTTCACGTTCTCGTCGGAGCCGGCGGCGCGCATATTCGTGAGCTTCTTTTCTCGGACGACGTTGAGCGCAACGTCGAAGTTGTCGTTGGCACGCCCGACGATCATGCCTTCGTAGACGTCGGTGCCGGGTCCGACGAAGAAGCGGCCGCGCTGCTCGAGACCCATAAGGGCGTAGCCGGTCGTTCTTCCCGTATCGCTTGCGACGAGCGCGCCGATCGTGCGGCCGGGAAGCTCGCCCTGCCAGAGCTGATGATCGTAATACGTGTGCGAGAGCACCGCGGTGCCGCGCGTCAGCGTGAGCAGTTCGCCGCGTAACCCGAAGATCGCGCGCGTCGGCATCGTATATTCCAGGCGCTGCGAGTCGCCGACGTTGAGCATGTTCGACATCGCGGCCTTGCGCCGCCCGAGCGCTTCAATGACGGCGCCGGAATATGCTTCGGGAACGTCGACGACCACATACTCGACCGGCTCGTAGCGCTGCCCGTCGCGCTCGGTCACGATCACCCGCGGCTTGGAGACGGCCAGCTCGTAGCCTTCGCGGCGCATCGTCTCGATCAGAATCGCGAGGTGCAGTTCGCCGCGCCCGCGCACTTCGAACGTGTCGGGTGAGTCGGTCTCCGCAACGCGCAGCGCGACGTTCGATTCGAGCTCGCGCATCAAGCGTTCGCGGATCTGGCGCGAGGTGAGAAATTTGCCCTCTTTGCCGGCGAACGGCGAGTTGTTGACGCTGAAGAACATCGAAACGGTCGGTTCGTCGACGGAGACGGCGTGGATCGGTTCGGGCGCGTTCGCGTCGGCGATGGTGTCGCCGATATTCAGATCGTCGATTCCCGAGATGCAGACGATGTCGCCCGCCGCAGCCTCCTCCACGTCGATTCGTTCGAGCCCGGCGAAGGTCAGCAGGCTCGTCAGGCGCAGACCCGGGGTGACGCTTCCATCGCGAGCGATCTTGACGATCGGATCGTTGCGGCGCGAGGCGCCACGAAAGATTCGGCCGATGCCGACGCGCCCAACGTAACGGTTGTGGTCGATCGCCGAGATGAGCAGCTGGAACGGGCCATCTTCGGAGGGGGCTTCGGGAACCCGCGCGAGGATCGTCTCGAAGAGCGGTTCGAGCGAGTCGCTGGGATCGTCGAGCGAGCGTTTCGCGATGCCCGCTTTGGCATTGGTAAAGATCACCGGGAAGTCGGCCTGCTCGTCGCTCGAACCCAGCTCGACGAAGAGGTCGAAGGTTTGATTGACCACTTCTTGCGCGCGCGCATCTTTGCGGTCGATCTTGTTGACGACGACGATCGCGCGCAGGTCGAGCTCGAGCGCCTTGCGCAGAACGAATCGGGTTTGCGGCATGACTCCCTCGGCCGCATCGACGAGCAGCAGAACGCCTTGTACCATCTGGAGCACGCGTTCGACCTCGCCACCGAAGTCGGCATGGCCGGGCGTATCGACGATGTTGAACTTAGCGTTTCCGTGACGGACGGCGGTGTTCTTCGCCAAAATCGTAATACCGCGTTCGCGCTCGAGCGGGTTGGAATCGAGCACGCGTGTGGCGACGTGCTGCCCCTCGCGAAAGACGCCGCTCTGTTTGAGCATGGCGTCGACGAGGGTCGTCTTCCCGTGATCGACGTGCGCGATGATCGCGACGTTACGGATATCCGAGCGGGTCTTCACTGCAGATATCTTCGCTATGCGAATCCGGCGTTCATCGCCGCGGCGCGGCGGATTTAGAAATACTTCATGTCGAGCTGCGAAAATAGCCCCGTATGAGCGATCGTCAAGTGATCGTCGTCGGTGGGGGCCCCGCCGGAATGCTGCTCGCCTTGCTGCTCGCCCGCAGCGGCGTGCGCGTGACCGTTTTGGAGCGTGGATCGACGTTTGCCCGCGAATTCCGAGGCGAATTGCTGCAGCCGGGCGCGAACCGGATCCTCGCCGGCCTCGGACTTCGCGAGCGAATCCTCGCGCTGGGCTACGCCTTTCCGCCGGGGTTGGATATTCGCGACGGCCGAAGGACGGTTCGCTTCGAGCTCCCGTCCGTCTTCGATGCGCGCCGCGGTGACGGCATCATGATCGTTCCGCAGCAGCAGCTTCTCGAAATGCTTGCGGACGAGGCAGCGCGGCACGCGAACTTCGAACTCGTGATGGCCTGCTCCGCTCGCGATCTCGTGCGCGACGGGGAGCGCGTTCGCGGCGTGTGCGCGCGACGCTGCGGGGGCGAGCGGTTGACGATCCGAGCACCGCTGGTTATTGCCTGCGACGGCCGCTTCTCGGCTCTGCGCCGTGCCGCCGGGATTGGCGTACGCGAGCGCCCGGTACGATTCGATCTGGTGTGGTTCTCCGCGCCGAATCCGGGCAATCTGCCCGACCGCATCCACCTTCGGACCGCCCGCGATCAAATGTTCGTCGCGTTTGCCAGTCGCACCGATCAACTGCAGATCGGGTGGTTCGTTCACAAAGGCGCGTACGCGCGATTGCGCGCGCGGCCATTTGGCGAGATCGTGAATCACGTCGCCGCGCACGTGCCCCAACCGTTGGAACGCACCGTGCGCGAGACACTCACGGGTTGGCAGGACCTCTCGCTCTACCCCGCGGTCAGCCAAGTCGCGCACCGGTGGTGGCAGCCCGGCCTGCTGCTGCTCGGCGACGCCGCGCATCCGATGTCGCCATCGATGGGGCAGGGCATCAACGTCGGAATGTACGACGCCGTCGTTGCCGCACGCCATCTCATCGCGGCGCTCGCAACGGGCTCCTCGCTCGACGATGCTTCGTCGGCGATCGAGCGGCAGCGTTCTCCGGCGATCGCCGCGACGCAGCGCACCCAGAATCTGCTTACCGGCATCATGTACGCGCTCGGCCCCGATGTGGCGCTCAATCTCGCGAACGCTCTGATCGGAATCGGAGCGCGGACTCGCTGGTGGCCGCGCTGCGTGCGCCGGGAGGCCGACCGGCTTCTCTGGGGCTAACCGTTATTGGTAGGTGCTGCCGCGATCTTGCCGGTACGGGCGGCGACGCCACTGCGCGAAGGTGAGCACGCGGCTTTGATCGTGGGCCATGAACTCCCACGGTCCCGCGTAGGCATTGTTTGAGAACAGATCGTTTTGATGGAAGGTGATGGCTTTTTCGACGAGCGGGCCTTTGTAGGGCGACCATTTTGGGTAGGTGCCCCAGTTCGAGAATAGACCTTGAAGGCCGCACGATACCGAGGGTTCGCAGCCGGCGATCTGCGATGCATCGAACGTGAATCGATTGCCGCTGACTGAGACGTTCTGCGTCTTCCAGCGGCAATCCGAAAAATATGGTTCGTTGCGAATCTTGCCGCGGACGCAGGTCTTGAGGTTTGCCACCTTCGGATCGACCAGGGTGCAGAACTTCGAGCTGGTGTTCGCGGGCGAGCCGCAGAAGCGATCGGCGTTCTCGAAGAGCACGACCCCGCTCCAGTTGTCGACGAAGGTGTTGTTCTCGACCGATATCGTGGTGTAGCGGGCTGCGACCCGTGAATCACCACCGCTCTCCGATAGATAAATCGCACCGGTCGGGAAGCCCGGGTTCTTCGGACCGGCGACGAGCGCATTGCGGACGAAGGTGTTGTTTCGAATCAGCGCGTTGTAGGAAATTTCGATGATGATGCCCTCAGCCGTGTTGTCTTCGATGTCGTTGTTTTCGAAGTCGAAATCGTTGTTATCGGTATCGGCCCAGAGCGCGGGTCCGCGGTTATCGTGCACCCAGTTGTTGGTGACGGTACCGCCGTTCGTCACCCAGAACTTTCCGCCGCCCGAACAACCGCATCCGTGAACGTGTCGCTCCCAATCGTAGGTGTTGTTGCCGGCGATCTCGTTGTGATCGAGCACGACGTCGCGATCGCCATGGGCGGCGTACGAAGCGAAGCCGTACTCGCCGTTGTGCGAAAGGCAGTTGTAGCGCGTGGCGCTGTGCGGCCCGAGAAAGACGCCGGCTCCGGCATCGTCGACGACGGTGTTGTATTGAATCAACCAGTTTCTTCCGGAGTTGTGGTTAACGACGCTTTGGCCGTTGTTGCTGCCGACCGCGCCGAAGCGGCGAATCGTGAGATACTCGACCGTCACCGTTGACGCATTTCCGGTGAATGCATATTGATTCTTGAGCCGGCCGTCGAGGATCGCGTTGGGCGCGCCGATGAAAACGTCGCCGTCGGCTGCGATGATTTGCCCGTACGCGCTGCCGCCGAAGGTGTGCGTGCCGGGTGCGAACCAGTAGGTTTTCTTTGGCGCCGGAATCAGCGACGAGTTATCGCCCTTCGGAACGACGACGGCACCCTTGGGAGGCGAGCTCGGCCCAGCGAGGATCGACGCGTTGCCGCAGATCTTCGCCCCCGCATGCGCCGATGGCGACGCCGAACCGATTTGACGGATCTGGTCGAGATCGGCGGGCAGCGTTGGCGCGATCGGCGAGCATCCGGTAACGAGCAGAATCAAAACGGCGTTAACGATAACGGCGTTAACGAAAATCCCGTTAACGCTCGATTGGGCTGGGGTCGAGCGCGCTCTCATCCTTTGATACTTCGCTCCCATCGCGATTTTCTCGTGCCGAACGGCTTGCCGAACGAACCGGCCATGCGGTATGATGTTCCCGCACCGGGCGCCTTGGAGGGCGCCCTATTTCGGAGTTAGGAGAAGGAACCATGGAAGGTCGTTTACAGCGGCTGCGCCATTTATTGGCCGGGCCTGTTGTCATTTTCTTCGGCGCGTTGGTCGTTTCGGGATGCGCGTCACACACGCTGCCGATGGCAGGGATTCCGGACGCGAGTGCTGCGCAACGCTCGCAGCTCGACTCCGATGATGCCGACGACGGCATTCGGCCCGATATCGTCGTGGCAGTCACGAATACGAACGACACCGGCGCCGGCTCGTTGCGCGCGGCGATTACGCGAATCAACGCCGGCCACAAGGCGCACGCCGCCATCACGTTTTCGGTGAGCGGCGCGATCGCGCTGGCATCCGATCTTCCCGCGGTTGCGCGAAGGGTCACCATTGACGGAACCTCCGCTCCTGGGTACGCGTCGCGACCCGTCGTCGAGATCGACGCGAATGGTCACGATGGCGTGACGTTCGCAAAAGGCTCCGATGGCTCGAAGCTATTGGCCCTCGCGATCGACAACGCCCACGGCGACGGCGTCACGCTGCAGGCCGGCACGATTACCCTGAACCTCAACTATATCGGCTTGAACCTCAAGGGATTGCCGTACGGTAATGCCGGCGACGGCATCTCCGTTTCGGCCGGCTCTTCGAACAATAAGATCGGCACGAACAAGTCGGGTGCGTCGGGCACCGTCGCCAACGTCGTTTCCGCAAATGCCGGTAACGGCATCAGCCTTCACGGATCTTCGGATAACGTGATCGCGGCTAATCGCATCGGGACGAGCCCCAACGGCAAGCAGGCGATCTCCAACGGCGCCAATGGGATTTGGATCACGGCCGCGTCGAGCGGCAACGAGATCGGCGGTAGGCTCTTCGTGGATAGCGCCACCGGCCAAGCCAACAATCCTACCGGCGATAAAGGCACGCAGCCGGCGGTCTTCGTCGTTCCACCCGACGGAAATCTCGTTTCGGGGAACCGCTCGAACGGTATTCTCATCGATGCCGGCTCGCAGAAGAACGTGCTCAACGGAAACTTCGTCGGCACCTCTGCAAACGGCGACGCAGCGATCGCCAATGGTGGCGACGGCGTGCGGATCATCGATTCGCCGGGCAACGAGTTGACCGGCTGCAAGTTCCGCAACAACCCGTTCGTCTATTACAACGTTTTGAGCGGAAACCGTGGAAACGGCCTTCGGATCACCAACTCCGACGACGTGGTCGTTCAGGGGAACTTCTTCGGCGCGGGCGCCAACAATTCGAACATCGTCGCCAACAATCGCGACGGTATCCTGATCGACGGCTCTTCGAAAAATACACAAGTCGGCGGCGTGATTCCGCTCGGCAATGTGTCGGCCGGAAACGTACGTAACGGCATCGAGGTTGCGGGGACGGCCTCCGGCTTCATTACGTTCAACACGTTCGGCGGGCTGCTCGCCTTCAAAGGCGCGGCTCCCAACGGCAACGACGGCGTGCTCATCACCGCGACGGGCGGCAATCAAACGGTGCGCACCAACGTGCTCTCGGGCAACATGAACAACGGTCTCGAAATCGCCGGGGATGCCTCGGGGGTGACGGTCGGCCCGAACATTCTGGGGCTGAACACCAAAGGCAGCGGCCTGCTTCCCAACGGTAACGACGGCTTGCTGATCGACGGAAATGCCCACGGCAACACAATCGGCGATTACTACCACTCGGTGATTCCGCAGAATACGTTCTCGGGTAACCTTGGCTACGGTCTCGCGATCGTCGGCGGCGCGCACGACAACGACGTCTTCAACACCTACATTGGCGTGGATGTGATGGCGCGGTTCGCGCTCTCGAACTATCTCGGCGGAATCTACGTGGGCGCGTATGCGGTGCGCAATCGCATCGGTGGCGTAACGAACCATAGCGACGAGCCAAAGAAGAATCTCGTGAGCGGCAACGTCGGCAATGGGATAACACTGGGACCCGGCAGCAGCTATACCACGGTGATCGGCAACTGGATCGGCTTAAACGGCCGCGGCCAGAAGACCATCCCGAACTCGCGGCGTCCCATCGTCGTGAAGCCCGGGAGCGTTCACAACGAGATCGCCGGAAACGACATGTAACGTTCCGTTCGTCGACGGGTCGATCAAAAGGGCGGCCCTCGCCTTAAATCTTGACAATTTCTTGACTATTCGCCGCTAGGATGCCTTGGTACCCATTGCAAGGAGGTTTCAATGCGTCTCACTTCTCTAGCGGTAAGTGCAGCGATCGCTGCCGGATTGCTCGCGGGCTGTGCCGGCGGCAATCTCAACTCTACTGCGTCGTCGGTTCCGAGTGCCGGCGGACTCGAATCGTCCCACCTGGTGAACGGGCACTTCGTGCCGCATTGGTCGAGGCTCGCCAGCGCGGTCCCCGCGGAACTGCGCCCCTTCGGCGCGCAGCGTACGCTGGGGCGGCTCGTTCCCGACGCGGTGAAAAAACCCGGCGGCATCTATGCCAGCGAATTCTTTGGCGGTATAATCGACGGCTATCCCCTGAGTAACAAGAACAACAAGCCGCCGACCTGCACGCTGACCGCAACCAATCCGAACGACATTGCCGTCGACCGCCGGGGCGATTTGATCGATCCCGATGGCGGCTCGCGCACAGTCATCGTCTACAAGGGTCCCCGGTTGTGCGGCGCCGAGGTCGGGTCACCGATCGCCGATCCCTATGGCCAACCGTCCGACGCGGCGAGCGCCAACGCGAAGACCGGAGAGATCGTCGTCGGCAACATCTTCGATAATAGCCAGACCGGCGGGAGCATTTCGATCTGCACGATATCCGGCGGTTGCACTGCGAACCTAACGAACGCGAACATGTATGAAGTCGCCGGCGTCGCGCTGGCAAAGAACGGCGACTGCTGGGCCGACGCGACGAACAGCGGCGGCACGGCAAACTTGACGTACTTCAAGAAGTGCAGCGGCGCGGGTCAAACCTCAACCGGTTTCATGAACACCTACTATGGCGGCCTCGATATCGATAAGAACGGCTACCTTGTTTCGATCGACGCGTTTACCCCCGCGGTGTGGATCTATAAGGGATGCAACCCCGCCTGCATCAAAATCGGCGGCCCCTTCCCGCTTCAGGGCGAAACAATTTACGGCCACCTGAATCAGGCATCGACGGCGTTTGTGGCAGGCGACTATGCAGACGGCGTGATCGACGTCTACAAGTACCGGCGCACCGGGCTGGCCTACCAGTACAGCTTCAACAACGGGCTGGTGAGTAGCGAAGACGTAGAAGGCGCGGCGTATAGTCCCGCATCGAAGGAGTAGTCGCACGACGCACGCGACACTTCCATAGCGAAGCAGGGGCGGCGATATATCGCCGCCCCTGCTGCATTAAAACCGCGTAACGGGAATCGCTACTCCTTGTGGCAGCTGACCATCCAGTCGATTCCGTACTTGTCGGTGAGCATGCCGAACGTCGCGCCCCAGAACATGTCGGCCATCGGCATCTCGACGTTCCCGCCCTGTGCAAGGTAATTGAACACGCGCTCTGCCTCCGCGAGATCGGATGTGGCAACCGAGAGCGAGATCGGTCCTTCGCCGTAGGTCTTATTGGGTGAAGCGTCGGAGGCCATGAATGAAACGCCGGGCGACTTAAATCGCGCGTGCATCACGCGGTTGGCGGTTTCGGGCGTCACGGGTGGTCCACCTGAGTCCTTCGGCATCTCGCTCCAGCGCGATAGCCCATCGATCTCACCGCCAAAGGCTTCCTTGTAAAAATTGAGTGCCTCTTCGCACTTCCCTTGGAACAAAAGATATGGTTCAAGTTGCATTGGGCGACCATTGGCGGCCGGCGCACGAACCCCTAGAAGCCGGGCCGTGGACGGCGTCGTCGGTGACAATACGCTGCGTTAGCGCCGGCGGAGCGAAGCTCGCTCCTCTTCGGCGGCGCGTCGCCGTGTCGTAGATTCAGATGACATCGGAATACCGAGCAGCTCACCGACAACCGTAATCGGCACTCCGCGGTCACAGGCTGAGTACGTGCCGTACGTCCGGTCGGCGTACGCGGCGTGATCGTCATTTCTGCTCGGGTTGAATATGAAGCTTTATTCTCGACTAATTCTGGGAATGGGCGTAGCATCTATATATGAACACCCACACGCGCAGCGTCCTCGTCGCTGCAACGCTGGTTACGGTAGCGGCTTGGTTCGCGAGCGGCCTTTGCGCGAGTGCCCGAGGCGTCACCTTGATCCAAGAGAGCAACGGCACGGTAAAAACGTACAGCGACGTCTACATGTCGGTCGTCGGGCAGACGCTCACGCTGCGCAGCGCCGATGGGAAGGGAACCATGAGGATCGCAACCGGCGCATGCTCGTTCGACAAGAACGTCCAGCGCTGTCTTCCTTATTCGGTGACCCTGACGCAGGCGGGTAAAACGCATACGATCATGCTCTCCTACGGAACCGTCTTCATGAACCTCACGAACCAGTCGCACGAGCTACCGCGCTCGTCGGACATGCTGGCCCCGCGCACGGTTCTCGTTCTTTTCAAGACGGCGCACGGAACGTATGTGACGGTCAAAGGGACGCTCGACCAGGTGAAGACATGAACCGCGGCACGCGCTCGGCGTTGGTGTCCGCGCTCCTTGTGACGGTGCCTGTCGCGGCGTTTGCCCAGCAGCACGTGTCGGGGCATCCACCGGCTTCGGCTCCCGTATCACACACTGCTCCGGCGCCGGCATATCATCCGGCCCCGGCGTATCACCCGGCTCCGGTGCCGATCTATCATTCCGCGCCGGCGCCAGTGCATCAGAGTAACCCCGGTGGGTTCACATTTCCATCGCACGATATTCACGGAGCACCGGCACCGGTTCAACCGGTGCCGGTGCACGCGCCGGCGGGCTATCACGTGGCGCCGCAACAAACCGGAGTTCACGGTAATCCGCCGCATGTTCCGTATTCGACCGGTCCGTATCACAACTGGCGTGGTCCGGTGCTGCATAATCCGCACAACTGGCGATGGTGGGGATGGAATAACGGCGTGATATGGTATCCGGTGCCGTATTATTGGGGCGGCGGATCTTGGGGACCATGGGCGAACGGCGTGACCGGCATCCCTTTGTACGGTTCGATCGTCGACTACGACGATCGGGAGATCTACCCGTCGTACGAGGCTGGCCCGAGTAGTCCGGGTGCGCAGTTGCTCGAGGATTACCAGCTAACGCAGACGGAGTGCGGCCCACCAATTCTCGTCGTGATCTGGGGACCGGACAACAGCGTGATTTGCGCATATCCAAACAATCTGGTCGCTCCCGGTAACTACGAGCTCGACCCTGGAACGCTCACAATCCAATCCCTGGGCGCGCCGTCTAACCAGTGATCGCATTTGAGGAACAGCTGAACCGGAAGGAACCATCGTGCAACGCACTTCAATCGTCGCCGAGATATTCGGATATCTAGTCTGCTTGTTGGCCGTCATCGTCTTTTTTGCGAGCGTGGGAGGAATAGTCAACAACGCGTTTCGCGTCGTGCATCCGACCGCCGCGAGAGGCATGATGATGAACCGTGGCGCCATGCGGCCGGCAACCGTATCGACCTTCCGAGGATTCGATATCGCCGCGCGGCGCGCTCGATTCACATCCGATGCCCGCTACGATGCGATACGCCGGCTCGTGCTGTCGGTCGTTATGCTCATCGTCGCGATCGTCGTCTTCAGACGCAGCTTCGACTGGATGAACCCAAAGCAGGTCGCGGCTTCGTAGGGATGATTTACGTTGATAAGGTTGGCATCGCTTGCGGATGCGAATGCGTCAGCAAGCCGATCGGGCAGGCATAATCGTCAGCCCGACTCGATGAGTGGCGAGCTCGTTCCAGTTCCTCATTTTCAATAACGCGCTGTCGAGCAGCGGTGATGTTGAAGGCGCTCCTTTCAACATTGCTTAGTGAACCGCGATGCCCCACGCGCAGCCCTGGCTGGTGATATCGTCGTTGGTGTACTCCAACGACGGAGCCAGCTTCGAACTGAACGCGTTGCTGCTCAGCGGGTAGACGTCGATTCCGGGGCTTCCCGGACCGCCGCAATTGGCAATGTAGAGATCGCCTTTGGCGGTGAAGTCGAGCGCTGCCAAGTATGAGTCGGCGGGCAATCCGGCTGAATCGGCGATGCTTGGCTTTGCGCCTTTCTTGAGATTGTCGGCGCTATACCGCACGAGCGCCGGCGATGAGGTCGGCCCGTTGCTCGATGCGTAGAGATTCCCGTGACTGTCGAATCCGAGCGCGCCGGCCGACGTGAGACCGGTGAGGAAGTATGGCTTCCCTTTATACGGCGGCTGTGAAACGGCGATGGAGTTCTTCAAGCCACCGTTGAGGATCGAGGCGTACACCGCGCCCTTCTTATCGACGGCGATTGCGTATGAATAGAGGTTCCCGCCGTTCAGCGTTTTCGCGGGCGCCAATGTGCCGCTCTTCGTGAACGGGCCCTTGTATTCCAAGATGGTGTGGTAGCCCGGGGAACTGATCCACAGATCGCCGGACGGGTCGAACGCGAGCGCGTCGCCCCCATTGCTGTTACCGAGCACGAATGTGTATTTCGGGGCCGACGTCTCTTTGAGCGGAAGATCGAAGACCAGCGCCGAGGTCGGCTCTCCGCTGCTCTGACCGAACGACAAAATCCAGAGGCGATTTTGGTGGAACGTCACGCCGCTCGTCTCGATGAGATCGTTCTTCGTGCGTGCGCCGATGCTGGTGACCTTCGACTTCTTTGCAAGCGGAACGTTGGCGATCTGGACCTGCGGGTATTGCGAACCGGCAAAGAGCGTCCAGTAGACGTGCTGCTGAGCGGCGGCTGGGGCGGTCCCGGCCTGCGGATCGGTGATGGTGCTGGGCACAGCCGGGGCTGCGCCACGTTCCGAGCAACCGAAAAGCAAGACGAGCGCGAAGAAACGCGCAACGGGGATATGATTCATCGCAATGCCTCCTAGAGGAGATGATAGCGCGAGGTTAGCTTTTCGGCAACCGGACGCTGCTTTCGGACCGCCTGGCATTCGGGATCGTTCTAAACGAGAAGACCGCACCACACCTGCCGTTGTCGTGATCGCATACGGTGCCTCCCTCGTTGGTCGTGCCGTAGAGTTTGCCATTGATGTAGGCCAAGGCTGCATAAGGATCGGCGCCGTCACTTGGTCCACTTTGAAAATTATAGAGGATGCTCTCGGTTCCCGACGGTGTCATTTGAAAGATCGTGCCGGCGCCGTATGGCCGCCGTTGCCGGCCGCGCCGTAGAACTCGCCGTTGACGGGCGTTAAGGCCGCCGACACGTCCTCACCATCGCTTGGGTAGCCTTGAAAGTTGTGGATCACGCGATAGCCTTTGCCCGATGGCCTGATCTTGAAAACGGTGCCGCAGGTCGGACAGCCTGTTCCGCCGGCATCGGTTGTGCCATAGAGTATGCCGTTGAGCTCGATCATGCCACCTTGCGGATTGCTGCCGTCGTTCGGGTAACCCGCAAACGTGTGGAGCACGCTATACTTCCCAGACGACGTGATCTTAAAAAGCGTTCCGCAGCCAAGATAATTGCATTTGGTGCCGGCGCCGCCTTCCAGGGTCCCGCCGTATAGCACGCCGTTAACGTTTGCTAGGGCCGAATAGGGATACGCTCCGTCGGCGCCGCCGGCAAAGCGGTGGAGTACCACTTTCCGACCAGAGACCGTGATCTTGAAGACGGTTCCGCAACCCGAGGTACACTCATCGTAATCACCGCCGTCGGCGGTGGTACCGTACAGCATACCGTTGACGTTGGTCAAGCTGGTCGTTGGATTCGCGCCGTCCATGCCGCCTTTGAAGGTGTAGACGACGCTATACGATCCTGAGGGCGTGATCGAAAAGACGACTCCGCAAGCGCATCCCGATCCCCCGCCGGCCGTACTAAAAAGCGTACCGCGCAGATAGGTCAAACTCGCCGCCGGGTCCACGCCATCCGCCCCACCTTGGAAAGTGTAGAGAACATTTTCAGCGCCGTGTTTCGTGATCGCAAATACTGTGCCGCATCCATATTCGCACGAGCCCGTTCCGCCCGCCCTCGTGTTCCATAGAGAATGCCTTTGACGTTGGTCAGCGTGGATTCGGCGTGCGCGCCGTCGGTGCCACCCGCAAATATGTGAAGGACTTTCTCCTGGAACGACTGCTGGTGAAGCGTTGGCGCTGCGTTCGAGGGCGACGAGAGAAGGCCGTCAGTGCCCCCACCGCACCCGATGAGGATCGCGGCAGCTATGCAACCGCCGACGATTCGATGTAATCGTTGCATTTCAAGGTCTCCTAGACGCCCACCATGCGCTTTCCAGAGCGGGCTTGTCAATGGGGAATACGCTCTTTCCGACATCGATCGCGTCGACGGCGAAGATCTCTCCGCCCATCGTGCGCTGTGCGACGCGCTGGCCATCGCATACGTGCTCATCGAATGCCGCGCGTCAGTGTTCTAGCGGCTCAGGATTCCCGATTGCCTCAACCCAATCATGAAGCAACGAGTCTTATCTAAATCTGCCCATTGCGCCACCCGTCAGATACCCGGTAAAACGCTCCATGCCGTCCTTAAGCCCGGGGCAAAAGCTTTCGCCTCAAAAGGGCTTGCGGCGAGATGGCCCAATGCTTTCCGCCAACATGGGAGCGTACGGGTCTGGTGGCTCGCACGGTCTTCAAAATCGCTGAGGTCGTCGCAAGGCGACTGGTAGGTTCGATTCCTACACGCTCCCGCCACTTGCTCGATTCCGCGTTATTTTACGCGGGTTTGCGGGACGACGGTGTTTTCGCTACACCGTTTACTACACAGAACCGCTGGAGCTAGACGCTCCGGACGGCCTTGTTGAGGTGGTGGTCAAGCAGCTTCGCGGCTGCCTTTCGTTGCTCGTCCATGATATGGGTGTAGACGTTTGCCGTTACGTTAATCCCGGAGTGCCCGAGCAGCTCGCTCGCCGTCTTCAATGGGACGCCGGCGGCGAATGCCAGTGACGCGTATCCGTGGCGTAGATCGTGGAACCGTGTTGCGGGCAACTTCTTGCGCCGGACAAGACGCGAGAACTGACGCGAGAGCTCGTTCGGGTTCCAGCGCGAGCCATCGTACCGGTCGAACACGACTCCCTCCGGTCCTCGGTTCCCAATGCCTAGGAGTCGTTGCCGCTCTTCCTGTTGCTCGCGATGCTGTCGGAGCGCCGTCACAACAAAGCCCGGCATAGATACGTCACGGCGCGACCCTTTCGTCTTGGGAGCCTTCGTGATGATCCTACCGTCGAGTAGAGCAGCGGACTGGCGCACGCGGAGCACGGCTTTATCGAGGTCGATGTCGCACCAACGAAGTGCGCACAGTTCGCCTCGCCGCAGCCCTGTCCCGATCGCCGCTATCACGGCGGCTTCGATTTCGGTGCCCTTAGCGGCGTTGAGAAGCTTCCGCACGCGCTCGCCGTCGAACGCGACGTCCTCTCGGTCTTCTATGAGCGGCGGCTCGACGTTACGCGCGATGTTCCGAACGCCTTCGTAGTTCTTGGAACCCCATGCTAGCACAGATCGCACCCGAATGAGAATGTTCCGCTTCGTGCGACCGCACAGCGGTTGCCCCTTGCGCTTTCGCGTTGAGCAATCGCGCGCATCATCCAGAATGCGCTCGACGTGCTCCCGTGTAAGCTTATCAAGACGAACGTTGCCGATCTTCGGGCGCACGTGTTGATTGATCGTGCGCCGATAGAGTGCGAGCGTCGTCTCCTGCAAGCGGCCTTTGCGCGCATCGAAATAACGGTCGAGCAGGTCCCCAAAGGTCATCTTTGAGGATGCCTCAAACTCGCCCGCCTCGATCGCGTCGAGGCGCTTTCCGAGAAGCCGGCGTGCTTGCGCCTCGCTCTTTACGGATATCGTTTCGTAGTGCTGTTTGCGCTTGCCATCGAGTACACGGGGCTCGTCGTAGATGAGCATCCACTTTCCAGATGGCAAGAGCTTTACGCTCCCTTTTTTCAAGGTATCTCTCCTTTCGCCGCTCTCGATGGAGCGGTGCGCTCGAGTTCGCTCTGCTTCGAGAGCAGCCTTTCAAGCGCGGCAATCGGGACGACGTAGCGCGTTGGCCTACCGTCGCCTTTCCGCTCACCGAAGGCGATGGTCGGCAGGGTTCCGGCGCGCGCTGCTTCGTAGGCTTGATTGCGCCCGATGCCGAGGATTTGGGCGGCCTCGGCGATCGTCACAGTGCGCTTGCCGTGTCGAATTGATTTCATAAGCATTCGTCGTGCTGAGTGATCTTGGCGAGTCCAATGCGAGCATCGCCTTGTGACATTACCAAATAAAAAAACCGAGCTGTGCTCGGGCTTTTTGCACGCATTATTATGCGGGCGTAAATCGCGTGTTGTCGTGTACCACGATTATCCTACGCGCCTGCGACTCCGTCAACTAGCTGCGTTAACGCAAGACGCCGTGTATAGCCGCGCCGCACGGAGGTCGAACCAGCGGCCCCCCATTCCGCCTTCCACCCGTTGAGGCTACCGCGCTAGCGCATGCCGCGCTCAAGGCGACCGCTAACGCGGCTCCCCTTCGCTTCGGCCTTGAGCGCGGGTCCCGGCGCGCGCGGTTCCCCCCGGCAGGCGGCAGCCCATCTGTCGGGCCGCACGAGGACCAGATGATTTCGGTTTACGGCACAACGTTCGCGCACGTTAGTGAGATCTCGCGTGGCATGCTCGTCCGGCGCCTCGCCGGATTTCATGTCGTTGTCGATGTCAAGTCCATTGAGGACGGCGGCGTTCGCATCTGGTTGAGCGATGGAAGTACGATTACGCTCGGCTGCGAGGGCCTAGTCGAGGTAGCGCGATAAGCGCGAGCCGACCGGCCGGCGCTGCGCAACTGCCGATGACTAGCCGGTGGTATCTAGGCTGGTATATCGCGGCCGCCGACGAGACTTCGTAAAGGTGACGCCGGCGGTGAAGCATCCGACGAGGACACGTTCAAAAGGTGCGGGATCGAACGAATCGAGGCCCTGGAGAAACTGCACGAAACCGAGAGCTTGGAATGGAGTGATGACCGACTCGACAGCGATAGAGAGCCATACTGGATAGCCCTCACTATAATCAGCGAACTTTGCCTTCTTCTTAGTCACGAGTCGTTCGAAGATCTGCAAGGTGGCCTGGTGATTCGACGTCACCAGGGCCGGGCGCAGAAAGAAGCGGGGTGGTTTGTCCGCACTCAGGTATGCCAGGCATGCGCCCAGCTTCTTCAGCGTTGAATACTCGGAATCGGCCGGCCACAAAGTCACAGACGGGTCGCGTCGCCGCACAATATCTTGCATGAATGAAGCGAACTCCGCTGCTGCCGAGGCGACATCGCCCCAAGTCGGGTCGGCTCCCGGATAGAGACGCGCGCTGAATTCGCCGCCAGTGACGCCAGGTATCCCGCGGTCAAGACGAGCTTGGACTTCCGAGTGAATGCCTGTCACCGCATTGAGCAAACGCTTTTCGCGCTCGTCAACGA